>NZ_JAPNXS010000015.1 GCF_030397575.1 Psychromonas sp. 14N.309.X.WAT.B.A12
TGCTTCGTTAGCTCAGTCGGTAGAGCAGAGGATTGAAAATCCTCGTGTCCTTGGTTCAATTCCGAGACGAAGCACCATCATTTAAGCCACAACTACTCATTTAGTTGTGGCTTTTTTGTATCTGCTCGAAATGTCCTTGGTTAACACTTTGTTTAAAAACCAGCGAGACGAAGCACCTCCGTTCAAACCACAACTATTTTTTAGTTGTGTTTTTTGTTTCCTTACTTAAGATAACTGATAACCCAAATTCAATGTTTTTGACCTTGGCGCTGGATTTATCCTGCTTTCTTTGATTTTGCTTTCCTTGTAAATAGCAATTTCGATAATGATTTATTCATTGATGCTTGCTAAAAAAAATTTTGGTTTTGTCATTAGAATAACTAGCTACTGCAACTAGTACGCTTCTTTCATTCACTTTTCCTACACCTGAATAGAACCGTTAATTAACCAGCTAGGTATAACCATTCTCTTTGAAATATCGACATAAAATTTTAGCCTTACGGCAAACTAACAGGTAAGCTCATCATTTATTTTGGTTATAAGGTTTATTGAGTGTTTTACGAAGGTACTGAAAAACGATTATTCATTTGCACTAAAGATCTCAACCTTCTAACGTTTGAGCAAAGTTTTTGGCATGATTTAGTCTCTTATGCCGGTGCTGAAATTATCTCTAGTATCAACAATACACAGCTTACAGCCTTTCTATTATCTGAATCCAGTTTATTTATCTGGGAAGATAAACTACTACTCATCACCTGCGGTAATACGCAATTAGTCAAAGCAGCTTTATTTATTCAGCAACAATTGAGTAAAGAGAAAATAAAGACACTTATCTTTCAACGCCATCAAGCGCTTAAACCGCAATTACAGCCAACAAACTTTCAGCAAGATAGGATATTGCTAGAAAAGCAGTTTAATGGCCAGCAGTTGCACTGGAGGGAAGATTATCAAGGTGATCTCTTTGTGTTTGGCGAAATATCAACACAAACTATCTCCACCCAGGGTATTTATATGCTACATGGCTTACGTGGCGAGTTTGCAGAGAATTTACAAAGTCAGCATATAGATAAAACGTCTATTTTGAAGAAGTTAAGGTTGTCGGAATTTTTTAATGATTTTATGATTGATCATTTCAGCTTTAAACCTAAAGGTTATTCATTAAATGCAATTAGCCAGCAAGATTACCTAACTATCCACTTAACGCCAGAAAAGCTAAGTACCTATTTGAGTATTGAAACCAGTTTATCTGAAACACAAAGCGCCCCTTTTATCGCTTACTTGGTGACGCTTTTTTTACCACTTAGCGTTAAACGAGTTCATTTCCAGTCTGACAATAAACAGTTAAAACTCATTACTTGTTAAGGCTCTAATAAGAACACGGCATCAACACTGTCTGTAATAGTAATTTGATTATTTTGGTAACTTGAAGGTATTTGGTCACTTTCCATTGCTCGCATCAAAACAGGACGAGCACTACTAGCTTGGTAGTTGATAGAGAAGATATCGCCTAGCGTTGCTTGATAGTTATTCGCTAACCCTTTAGCTTTATCAATTGAGTCTTGCACCGCTAAGTTACGTGCTTTTTCTTGCCATTGTTTTGGGTCTTTTAAAGCGTAGTTAATTTGTCCAATATTAGAGATATCACTTTTCACTAACACCTGTAAAAACTGATTTACTTTAGTGACATCATCTAACTGATAACTAAGGTTACGAATAGCTTTCACACCAATTTGTGTTCGCTGCTTTTCGATGTATTCAAATTCAGGACGAATTTGAATATCAGCACGTTTTAATAGCGCTTGAGAGAACCCCCCCTCTTTTAAAGCAATTAATATATTATCAACTTGTTTATCAACAACTTGCTTAGCGTTATCACTATCATTTTCTACAGCAATAGATTGAAACTTAATGTTAACGGTATCAGGTTTCACTTCTAACTTTGCTTGACCTGATACGGAGATATGAGGCTGAGCAGGTAAACTATTAGCGTTAGCCCAAGAAAAAGGGGTAAGTAGGCAGATCAACAACGCAAGATTTGATTTTTTCATGGGACTCTCGAATTAAGAATAAAGGAATATAGTAATAATTAATCGACCCATTGAGACCGTGAAAGTTCATCTTTTTTTTACAAAAATAGAAAAGAAAATATTTTAATTACTCAATCTTAATCCAGTAATTTAACTTGCTGATTTTAAATTATTTTATCATTGTCAATTACCTACCAAAAAATTAAGTTAATGAGAATTACTTGCATTAACACACAAGGAATGTATGTTGATATGTACTATTCAACTTGTTGGAGATAATTATGCAAATATTTGAAAAACAGCTTAATAGATTTAAAGAAGAGTTAGGCTTTATCGCCGCGCTTGATCAAAGTGGGGGTAGTACGCCCACTGCACTTAAGACTTACGGCATAAATGAAGATGCGTATACTAGTGATCAAGAAATGTTTGATTTGGTCCATGCCATGCGCTCTCGCATTATCACCAGCCCTTCTTTTACAGGTGACCGAGTATTAGGGTCTATCTTATTTGAAAATACATTAGATCGTGACATTGAAGGCAAAGCCTCATCATTATATTTATGGGAAGAAAAAAACATAGTGCCGTTTCTTAAAGTCGACAAAGGGCTAGAAGCAGAAGCAAATGGCGTGCAATTAATGAAACCAATCCCTGGATTAGATGAGTTATTAAAAAAAGCTAAAGCAAAAGATGTATTTGGTACAAAAATGCGTTCTGTTATTAAACTCGCTAATGCAGAAGGAATAGAAGCATTGGTTAAACAACAGTTTAAAGTCGCTAAACAAATCTGTGCCGCAGGATTAGTGCCCATAATCGAGCCAGAAGTTGATATTAATAGCCCAGAAAAAGCAGCCGCTGAAGCCTTATTAAAAGAGCAATTATTAAAACAGCTAGATTTACTTGATGCTAATGAATTAGTCATGCTGAAAATCTCATTACCTGAGTCTGCAAACTTTTATGATAGTTGTATCAGTCACCCGAATGTAGTCAAAGTAGTGGCGTTATCAGGTGGTTATCCTATCGCAGAAGCTAACCGTCGTTTAACGGATAATAAAGGTGTGATAGCGAGCTTCTCTCGTGTATTAACCGATAATCTTTATAACGGGCAACCTGATGCAGAGTTTAATGCTGCATTGGCAGCAACGATAGCCCCAATCTATGAAGCATCAAAAACTTAATGAGAGATTAAATTTTGGGTATAAAAAAGCCAGCGATTAAGCTGGCTCTTTATTCTACTGAAAAGTCAGTAAAATTATAGTACGTCTACAGCGTTAAGGTCAGCAAATGCTTTCTCTAGACGAGTTACCATTGATGCTTGACCTGCGCGTAACCAAACACGTGGATCGTAGTATTTTTTGTTAGGTGCGTCAGGACCAGTTGGGTTACCAATTTGACCTTGTAAGAAATCGCGGTTAGCAGCTTCGTAAACACGAACGCCATCCCAACATGCCCACTGTGTATCTGTATCGATGTTCATTTTGATAACACCGTAACCGATAGACTCTTGGATTTCTGCTTCAGAAGAACCAGAACCACCGTGGAATACGAAGTTTAGTGCGTCAGCAGCAATGCCGTGCTTTTCAGAAACGTATGCTTGTGAATCACGTAGGATTGTTGGAGTCAGTTTAACGTTACCTGGCTTGTATACACCGTGTACGTTACCGAAAGAAGCAGCGATAGTAAAACGTGGGCTGATTTTTGATAGTTCAACGTATGCGTAATCAACTTCAGATGGTTGAGTGTAAAGTAAAGACTCATCCATATCAGAGTTATCAACACCGTCTTCTTCACCACCAGTACAACCTAATTCGATTTCTAGCGTCATACCCATTTTTTCCATACGAGCTAGGTATTTAGCACAGATTTCAATGTTTTCTTCTAGTGGCTCTTCAGAAAGATCGATCATGTGTGAAGAGAATAGTGGCTTACCAGTTTCTGCGAAGTGAGCTTCAGAAGCGTCTAGTAGTCCGTCAATCCATGGTAGTAATTTTTTAGCAGCATGGTCAGTATGTAAAATAACTGGAACACCGTAAGCAGCAGCCATTGCGTGAACGTGCTTAGCACCAGAAACAGCACCTAAGATTGCAGCTTCTTGACCTTCAAGTTTAAGACCTTTACCAGCGTTAAATACAGCACCGCCGTTAGAGAACTGGATTACAACTGGTGCTTTAACTTTAGCAGCAGCTTCAAGTACAGCATTGATTGAGTCAGAACCAACAACGTTTACCGCTGGTAGTGCAAATTTATGTTCTTTTGCTACTGCAAAAACTTTTTGAACATCATCACCAGTGATAACACCAGGTTGTACAACGTCTAAAATCTTAGTCATGAGATATATCCTATCTATTGTTTGTAATTTGAATAAGTTTAATTCTGCGTATTAATGTGGCAATTATGGCACAAAGAATACGCATTAAAAAGCGAGATCAAGATCTCACTATAAACATTTGATTAATCGTTGGCACGTAGCTCTAACATTGCTACAGCTGGTAACTCTTTACCTTCAACAAACTCAAGGAAAGCACCGCCACCCGTTGAGATGTAAGATACATCTGCTGTGATATTAAATTTATCAATCGCAGCAAGTGTGTCACCGCCACCAGCAACAGAGAATGCGTCTGATTCAGCGATTGCTTTAGAGATACCTGCAGTACCTGCTTCAAAGTTTTTAAACTCAAATACGCCAACAGGACCATTCCAAAGAATTGTTTTTGCTTCTTTTAGGATAGTTGCTAATGCTGCTGTTGATTCAGGACCTAGATCGAAGATCATGTCGTCATCTTGCACATCTGCAACGTTTTTAATTTCAGCTTCAGCATTTTCATCAAATGCTTTTGCACATGCAACATCAGTTGCAACAGGAATTGCACAGTCAACCATTAGCTTTTTAGCTGTATCAACTAAATCTGCTTCATATAATGATTTACCAACATTGTGACCTTGTGCTGCGATAAATGTATTAGCAATACCACCACCAACAACTAGTTGGTCAGCAATTTTAGATAGAGACTCTAATACAGTTAATTTAGTAGATACTTTAGAACCACCAACAATAGCAACTAGTGGGCGAGCTGGATTATCCATCGCTTTGCCTAGTGCTTCTAATTCAGCAGCTAAAAGTGGACCAGCACATGCTACAGGAGCAAATAGGCCAGCACCGTTAGTAGAAGATTGAGCACGGTGAGCTGTACCAAATGCATCCATTACGTAAACATCACATAATGCTGCTAACTGCTTAGATAATGTTTCGTCGTTTTTCTTTTCACCTTTGTTAAAGCGAACGTTTTCAAGTACTACTACTTCACCAGCATTTACTTCTAAACCGTTTAGGTAGTCAGTTGCTAGGCGAACAGGTACATCTAGAGCTTCATTTAAGTAATCAACAACAGGTTGTAGAGAGAACGCTGCATTTTCTTCTGCAGAAGCGCCTTCAGTAGGACGACCTAAGTGCGACGTGATCATCAACTTAGCACCTTTTTCTAGTGCTAATTTAATTGTTGGAATAGAAGCACGAATACGCGCATCAGATGTAACTTTGCCATCCTTAATTGGAACATTAAGATCTTGACGGATAAATACTCGTTTACCGGCTAAATCTAGATCAACCATTTTTTTTACTGACATGATGTGTCCTCTCATTTTTAAAAACTATAGAATTCTTATTTCTGTCTACATGTTTATAGGCTCAGTATTTACACCCTTCTACAGTGTAATATCATCGAGCTTTCCTTTAATACCGAGCGCATTATAAACCAAACTGTTTGTTACATCGATCACAAATAACATTGCAGTGTAATTTACCTTTTTAATCAAGGGTAATGGTTTGATTTGCATCATTATATATCACGCTTTTTTTAATCAATCGCTCATTAAAACAAAGCTATACTTATTTTTTATTGTTAATAATGTGAAATAGACTAATAATTTGATCTTACAAAACAGGCGATTTACGTTAGCCTAATAACTATTTCATTGATTATGATTAATAAATTTACGCGGAAAACACTCAGCTAAATGATGGAATCGGTATAAAACAATATAAACGAATTTATTCTCTTAGTTTTATTCTGTTATCAATAAAATTAAGATAAACAAGAGTACTTGTATTGAAAATTTTTTCGTTAAATAAAAACACCTGGTTAATCTATTACTGCTTGATTGCTATCAGTAGTTTATTGCTGATCACCAGTATTAATGCGCGTTATGATGAATTACTGTCTAAAAGGCAAGATGAGCAATTCTACGTCACTAAAATCGTTAAATCAGATATTCATGGGATCCTTACTCACTATGAAACTATGCTCGATTTGATCAATGAAGACTTCACTGAAGACGAGCATTTTAATCAATTTATTCTAGAACGGATTTTACAAAAATCAGAACTATTAATTGGCTTTGTTATCTTTAACCTTGATGGCACCTTATTAGCTAAAAGCGACAATCTCCCCGACAGCTTATATAAAACACGCTCCAGTGATTATTTCGATAATGGTTTCCACGGCAGCTTAGAAAAAGACAGGTTGATGATAAGCAGTGCCATCCTATCGCCAGTGACTAACAAATGGATTATTCCAATCCGCAAAACCTTACTGGACAATAACGGTGAAGTAAGGGGGTTTATTGCATCAGCGATTATCTTAGATAACTTAAAGAATAAATGGTCACATGCGCAAGCTTTTGGCAATAGCATCATGTTGACTCTCGACCATAATTTTTATCAATTCTTACATACCGGAATGCCACCAGAAAGATACAATGCAACCTTTGCCCACCCACTCACTGAAGAGCAAATTACAGAAACGGAAACGGCACTAAAAGCACAGAATCTCAGTTTTAACAAATTAAGAGCGAATAATGCCGTCGCACAAGTGATGATGTCCCCCAGTGATATTCCACTACTACATAGTTTAAGCTATGACAGTAAATATAAATTTTGGGTGCATACTAGTCGTCCATTGAGCGATATCAACCAGCCTTTGTTATATACGGCCATCTATTATTTTGCGCTATATCTATTATTCCTCTCCCTCACTTTCTTACTCTTTAAATGGATATTAAACACTGAAAAAAGTAAATTAACCGCGCTCACTTATATCACCGAACATGATGATTTAACCGGCTGCTTTAATCGAACGGTATTAGGAAGGTTAGTGGGGCGACTCAAAAGACATCAACAACCCTTTTCACTTTTATATATTGACCTAGATAACTTCAAAAATATAAATGATTCATTTGGTCACAAATATGGCGATATTTTATTGCAAGAGGTGAGCCGTAAAATACAAGAGAGCCTGAGAACTATCCCAGGTAATTTAGTACGCTACAGTGGTGATGAATTTGTTTTACTATTAGAAAATAATAACGAAGATGTGATCCGAGGCTTTGCCAAGCTACTTTTACGTAATATGGCCAAACCCTACTCTATTAATAATAACTCCTTTTATATTACTAGCTCTATTGGTATTACTCGTTACCCTAATGATGCTAAAAGTTTAGATACCTTAATTAGTTATGCCGAAAACAGCATGGCGATGGCAAAAAGTACCAAAAACCAATATATATTCTTCTCGCAAGAGGTGCATCAACAGTTATTGAAGCAAGCAAAAATAGAACAAGCCTTACACCATGCAATTGAAAATAATGAAATTAGTCTTGCTTATCAGCCACAATTAAACAGCCAATCTAAACTATGTGGTGTCGAAGCTTTAGTGCGTTGGCAAAGTAGCGATCTTGGCTTTATCCCTCCAGAAGTATTCATCCCAATTGCTGAGCAAACAGGTTTAATGCCTAAGCTTGGCCAATATATTTTAAATAAATCCATGTATGAAATAACTGCATTACAAAAAAAATTAAACACACGTTTTTCATTAGCAATTAATGTATCGGTTAAGCAGTTTATTCAGCTCAACTTCTTTGATGTATTAACACAAAGTATCGAAGACTTTGGAGATAAAAGCTTACCGTTAACCATCGAAATCACAGAAAGCCTGTTTATAGAAAGCGTGGACGTATTATTACCAGTATTTGAAAAAATGAAACAACACCAAATCTCTCTTGCTCTTGATGACTTTGGTACCGGCTACTCTTCATTAAGCATGCTCCGTGAAGCGCCAATTGATGAACTAAAAATAGATAAAAGCTTCGTAGACCATATCACTGAAAATAACGTGGATAAGGCGATGGTAAAAAGTATTATCAGTATGGGTAAAAACTTGAATATGCGAGTATTAGCAGAAGGAATTGAAACATTAGAGCATGCAAAAATCTTATCTAAATATGGTTGTGATCTTTTTCAAGGTTATTACATATCAAAGCCATTAAACATTGAAGAGCTAGAAGTGTATGTTAACACCATCCGAAAACGACACTAGCGTGAACGGTGCAATAGTTTATTAACATTAAACTGTTGCTCAAAAGTGACAGATTGCCCTTTTATCCAGCTTATAAAATCAGAGACTTGCGGCCTATCTGCTAACTTTTTCAGATACATAACATAAATACCTCCATCCTCTACTGAGTGGCCAAATAACGGCACAAGTCGACCATTCTCAATCTCTTTCGCCACTAAGGCATGACGCCCTAATGCAACACCTTGTCCATTTAACGCAGCTTGTACAATCAAATCCACTTGATTAAAACTATAACCACTATTACAACTAATCCCTTCAATATTTAGCTCTGACAACCAACGCGACCAAGAGGTGCCAAACTTAGCATTCGGTAATGAATCATGTAATAAAGTGGTTTTATTTAAATCTTCCGGTGTATTTAACGTGATCTTTTTTAATAATTCAGGACTAGCAACGGGGTAAATATAATCTCTAAATAGTAGCTCTTGCTGCATATCTGTTTGATCGCATTTACCATGGCAAATACCAATATCCACCTCTTCATTACGATATATAGGCTCAGCAAAATTAGCAGCAAGATTCAAATCAATATTAGGATGAGCATCATAAAATTCATGAATACAAGGCATTAGCCAACGGCTAGCAAAAGCAGGCATAGAGTATACTTCTAACTGCCTGACCTGTTTATGAGACTCAATATGATTGACTGTGTCACGTATCTGATTTAACGCCTGATGCACTGATTTAAATAACTCTTCGCCATTTTCAGTTAAATGTAGTTGCCGTGGCTTTCGGTCAAAAACCTTATACTGTAGATGCGCTTCCAGTAAGATTATTTTTTGGCTTACCGCACTTTGAGAAACACATAACTCTTTCGCTGCAGCAGTAAAATTTAAATGGCGGGCAGCACACTCAAAATAGCGTAATGCTTCCAATGGCGGTAAACGAGTCCCCAAGTTAATCCCTTATTACACATTTTCCATAAATCCAGACAGACAACATAGTAAAAGCAAATTTTACGCCAAGCCATAAAAAGCAATGCATAAGAATAATAAAAATCAAATTCAAGCGGTGGTGCTAAAGACTTTAAATAACACTAGGCACGGGAGGCTTTAAACACTTTGTTTTTTGAAGAACATTCCCTTAGCGCCTCTTGCGCGCATCATTCGCACCAAAATATAGCATTACAAATACTTATGGATAGTGATTAGAAATCATCGTTTGTCAGATAGCTCATTATTCAAGCAATATAATACTCAAGCTGTTCGCTCACTTAGCTCTTAATTCACTTAATGATCAAGGATAATCGTTATGAAAACTCTACTACTACCGTTAAAGAAAACATTACTCACTGCGAGTTTACTGTGTGCTACTTTCACTCAAATAGCACAAGCGGACTTACTTGATGATATTAAGCAAAAAGGTGAGATAGTCATTGCGACTGAAGCCCGCTACGCACCATTTGAGATGTTAGAAGATGGTAAAATTGTTGGTTATGGAAAAGACATTCTTGATGAGATATTAAAAGATTTACCAGGAGTTAAATTAACCCAATTAGATTTGCCCTTTCAAGGTATTTTGGCTGGGTTAAGTGCTAAACGTTATGACTTTGTTGCCACTTCACTCACTATTACCCAAAAGCGTATGGATAAATATGCCTTCTCTTACCCAATTTCTACAGCCGCTATCGCTATTCTAAAACGTAAAGGCGATGACCGCATTACCAAACCCGAAGATATGGGTGGTATGCGTATCGGTACACAAGCAGGATCTTCACAACTTACAGTGATTGAAAACTTCGAAAAAGAAGTATTGCTACCGCAAGGAGAAGGTTACAAATCTATTAAACACTTTACTGATTACAACGAAGCCTATGCAGCATTAGCATCAAGACGCATTGATATTGTGCCACAAGCTTTACCCAACCTAGCACCAATCGTAAAACAACGTCCTGATATATTTGAAATTGTACAACCTGCTTTTGGCCCAGAAACTTACTATGGGTGGGTAGGCAGAAAGGATGCAGATTCAACTTCTTTAGTACAATTTTTTAGTGATGGCATCGAGAAGTTACAAAAAAGTGGAAAGTTAGCTGAATTACAACAAAAGTGGTTTGGTTTCACTATGGACTTACCAGTTGGCGAGCTACCTACTCCCCAACACTAATATAAATAAGGGTAACTAACCCTTTATCTCCATTTTATTAACTAACACATCAAAAATAACGTGATTATTTAGGAAGAAATATGACTCAAGATCCCCAACAATTACCTCGTTATAGCGGTATTGCCACCTTTATGCGCTGTCCTTATCAACCACAATTAAATAATGTGGAAATAGGCTTGATTGGTGTGCCTTTTGACGGTGGTGTAACCAACCGAACTGGAACACGCCATGGCCCCAGAGAGATTCGTAATCAATCTAGCTTAATGCGCTCGGTCAACCAAAGTACGGGAATTGATCCTTTTACGCTATGTAAAGTCGCAGATGTAGGTGATGCATTGCCAGAGAGTCCTTTTGAACTGGAAAAAAGCCATCGTTCTATCGAAGCCTTTTTTAACGATATTGTCGGTGCTGGTATCCTGCCTATTTCTGCAGGCGGTGATCATTCCATATCGCTCCCCATTCTCAGAGCACTAGCTAAAGATGGCCCGGTTGCATTGGTTCATTTTGATGCTCACTGTGATACGGGCGGTCATTATTTAGGGTCAAAATTTCACCATGGCTCTCCTTTCAGAGTCGCTGCTGAAGAAGGTTTAATTGATCCTAAAAAAACTATTCAAATTGGTATTAGAGGTTCAGTAAATCATAAAGATATTTGGAAGTTTAGCCATGACAGTGGTATGCGCGTTATCTATATGGATGAGTTTTATAAGTTAGGCGTTGAAGGAATTTTAGCAGAAGTACACAAATTAGTAGGTGATACACCAGCCTATGTCACCTTTGATGTCGATGGTTTAGATCCAGCTTTTGCTGTAGGCACAGGTACACCTGAAGTGGGTGGTTTTACCACTTTTGAAGCATTGCAAATGATTCGTGGTTTATCTGGTTTAAACATTATAGGCGGAGACGTGGTTGAAGTGGCTCCTCCCTTCGATCCTTCAGGGGCAACAGCATTAGTCGGTGCCACTATGATGTATGAAATATTATGTGTGGCCGCGGAATCACTTGCTAAACGTCAGCCTTTAGGAGATTGATATGTTCGATTTCAGCGTTGTTTTAAAATATAGCGACTCATTATTAAATGGTTTATGGACAACAGCTTGGATCTCTCTTTTATCTATTCTAATCGGTTTTGTGTTAGGTATTGTGCTGTGTTTGGGGAGATTATCTTCCCACTCTGTTATTCAATACTGCTGTCGTTTTTATATTAGTGCCGTGCGTGGTGCCCCCTTACTCGTTCAATTAGCTATTGTTTTTTATTTTTTGCCCTATTGGGGCATCAATATACCGCCTATCGCAGCAGCGATCATTGCACTTTCGTTAAATACAGCGGCCTTTCAAGCTGAAATATTACGTGGTGGCTTTCAAGTGATCCCGAATGGTCAAAAAGAGACAGCCTGGAGTTATGGTTATAGTGCTTGGCAATGTTTTCGCTATATCGAGCTACCACAGGTATTAAGAAATACTCTGCCCTCTTTAACCAATGAGACGATAGATATCATTAAAAATTCAGCATTAATTTCAACCATTGCTGTTACTGACTTAATGCGTATCACTCAAACTTATTCATCTACCACCTATCGTCCCATTGAGTTCTTTGTGAGTGCAGGATTGCTGTACTTATTACTGACTTCTTGTATTAGTGTGCTCGGCCGCTATCTCGAAGCTCGATTAACGCCATATTAGGAGATATTAAAATGGATTTAAGCCTCTTTATAACCTACTGGCCAATACTGTTAAAAGGGTTGATATACACTCTTTATGTTTGTTCTGTGGGTGTCATTATTGCCTTAGTTGGAGGGTTAATACTGCACCTTATCAGTCGGTTAGCAGTTCCTTTTATAGACTTGTTATACACCACTTATTTAACCATTTTCCGTGGTACGCCTTTATTGGTACAAGTTTATCTAATGTATTACGGCGGTCCATTTGTTGGCATTGAACTGAGTGCCGAACAAGTGGGTATTTTAGGATTGGGATTATATGGCTCAGCTTACTTTGCTGAGATATATCGTTCTGGTTTTGCCAGTGTCCCCAAAGGTCATATTGAAGCAGCCTATGATTTAGGTTACTCACGTCGACAAACTTTAGTCTCAATTCAATTACCACAAATGTTAGGGTTGATTATTCCTCCTGGCATTAATCAAACAATTATTTTAATTAAAGAATCAGCGATTCTTTCTATTATCACCGTACCAGAGCTGACCACCGCGGCTGTCACTATGTCAACACAGACATTTAGTGTTATTGAGCCTTACCTATTTTTAGCGGTAGCTTATTGGGCGATTACTTTCTTGGTTGCCAAAATAGGTCAATGGTGCGAAAACCGAGCCACTGTTCACCTAGTGCGAAGCTAATTAGAGACTCTGGAGGAGTTATGGAAAAACAACCACATAAAGCAATCAAGTTAATTGATTTAAAAAAGCATTACGGTGAAAACCAAGTCTTAAAAGGCATTAACCTAGAGATTGATTACGGGCAAGTCGTTTGTATTATTGGCGGGTCAGGATCAGGCAAAAGTACTATGTTAAGGTGTATGAACTTTCTTGAACAATACGACAGTGGTGAAGTGCAAATTAATGGCAAATTATTAGGGTATGGTTCAGATGCCCAAGGCAACTTACAATTAGCACCTAGTCACATCACACAAAACGATTTATCAGAAGTGTGTATGGTATTCCAACAATTTAATTTGTGGCCACACATGAATGTGTTAGATAATGTTATGTCGCCCTTATTACGAGTGCATAAACTGGGCAAACAAGCTGCACGAGAGAAGGCAATAGCTGTGTTAGAAAAAGTGGATATGGCACATAAAATTGATGCCTATCCAGGACAACTATCAGGAGGGCAACAACAACGTGTTGCCATAGCACGCTCATTGGGTACAGACCCCAAAATAATGCTTTTTGATGAACCAACTTCAGCACTAGACCCTGAATTAGTCGGTGAAGTATTGAAAGTGATGAAGTCTTTAGCAAATGATGGCATGACCATGGTTATCGTAACGCATGAGATGGGGTTTGCTGCACAAGTCTCAGATAAAGTAGTGTTTTTAGCTAAAGGCTTCATCGAAGAACAGGGCCCACCAAAAATCTTATTCACAGCACCTAAATCAGATAACTTAAAAAGTTTTCTAAGTACTTGGTCAGAGCGTAATAGTGGAATTGTTTAAATGAAACGAGTGTATCAATTCGATTTATTTAGATTGATACACTAGTCCTCAGAGCGGATAACCTCAACACCTTTCTCTTGCAAGTCTGATGTTGCGTTATCAGATAAATTAGCATCAGTGATCACCAAGTCTATTTTCTCAATATCCAAGGCATGGATAAAAATAAAATATCCAGCAGCTCCTAGTCAGTTAGCAGTCGCTCAATAAGAAAAAGGCCTAGTAAATTGAAATACTAGGCCTTTTAATTAAAGGAATTTAAATCGTTAGTTTATTTTAAACTTGTTACTAAATTGTTCGCTAAGTTGTTCAATAAGATGAAATAAGCTTCTGGACCTTGCTCAATATCAGAACCCAATGGATCTAAAACGCCTGTTTTAGCACCAGAGCCTTCGATAATCGTTTCTACTAGGCTTGATTCAAATTGTGGCTCACTAAATACAGCTCGTGCCCCGGTTCTTTTTACGCGTTCACGGATTTCACTAATACCTTTAGCGCCAGGCTTTCTATCTGGATCAATCGTTACAGAACCTACTGCATTCAAATCATAAGCAACTTCAAAGTACTGATATGCAGAGTGGAAAGCTAGGTAAGGAACGGTTTTAACTGGTGCTAATTTTTGTACTAACTGTTGATCTAACAACACTAGTTTTTCTTCTAATTTAGTTGCATTTTCTTGGTATTGAGCTGCATGTGCAGGATCGATTGCAATTAATGCTTTAGCTGTCTCAATAACCACTCTCTGAGCCATTTTAGGATCTAACCAAAGGTGCATATCGTTTACTCCATGATGATGCTCTTCGTGGTCAGCATGATCTTCATGTCCTTCGTGATCATCATGTGCAGCATGCTCTTCATGGCCTTCGTGATCTTCATCATGGTCATCATGTGCTGCGTGCTCTTCATGACCTTCGTGATCTTCATCGTGGTCATCATGTACTGCGTGCTCTTCATGACCTTCGTGATCTTTATCGTGGCCTTCATGAACATCACCATGTTCATCGTGATGCTCATGTTCATCCCACTCAGCACCATCACGTGTCTTTAATAATGATGATTCCAGTACTTCAGCTAATTCTAATTGCATTGCATTATCTGCAACAGTCTCTAATGGTTTTTCAAGAAAGCTTTCCATCTCATGACCAATCCAAACCACAAGATCTGCATTCGCGAGTGCTCTTGCTTCTGAAGGACGAAGAGAATAAGCATGAGGAGAACCTTTTTTGACTAACAAGGTAGGTGTTGCCACGCCTTCCATCACGGCACTCACTAATGAATGAAGTGGTTTAATACTAACAACCACTTTAGGCGTTTCATCTGCCATCAATGTCTGCAATGGCAGTACAAATATAGATAGACAAATAAATAATAGTTTTTTCATGTTTAGTCCTTTAATATAGTTGATATGGTTAATGTTATAATATAACATTTTTTATTGTCAACTATCTACTTAAACATACTCTGTTTAGATCATGACAAAACACCGATCAGGAACACTTTAAACAATGGTATTTTGCAAAACATGCTAACCTCAAAAAAACAGGATACGAGCCAACCGCTCCTCACGTTAACCAATGTTAATTTAACAATAGGTGAACGTTCTTTACTTGAGTCCGTCGACTTAGAATTGCACCGAGGCGAAATCGTTACCGTCGTTGGGCCTAACGGTGCAGGTAAAACCACTTTATTACGTGTTGCACTAGGTTTACAAAAGCCAACGTCTGGTTCAGTGAGTGTTGCGTCGAACGTCACCATTGGCTATGTACCTCAAAAACTACATATTGACCCAACCTTTCCAATCACTGTGAGACGATTTTTAGCCTTAGCTAAAGCTCACAATAAACATTCATTCGAAAGTTTATTAAATGATGTGGGGGCAGAACATGTCATCGACTCTCCATTACAAAACCTATCAGGCGGTGAGTTACAGCGCGTATTAATGGCCAGAGCATTAATGCGTGACCCAGATATTTTAGTATTGGATGAACCGGTTCAAGGTGTTGATGTGCATGGCCAAGTTGAATTATATGATTTGATCAGTCGTGTACGTACTGAACGAGGTTGCGCTATTTTGATGGTATCCCATGACCTACATTTAGTAATGGCTTCTACGGACCGAGTATTCTGTTTAAATAAACATATTTGTTGTAGCGGTACCCCAGAAGTAGTGGTGAATGACCCTGCTTATACTGCACTGTTTGGGCCATACGCAGCTCGACATTTAGCAATTTACGTACATGACAAAGAACATCAGCATGATCATGACCATCATGAATGCTGTGGTGATGAGGAACATAATCACAATGGATGATTTTTTATTAAGAGCGCTGTTAGGCGGATTAGGTGTCGCACTAGTTGCAGGTCCTTTTGGCTCTTTTGTAGTGTGGCGACGCTTAGCTTATTTTGGTGACACATTGGCACACTCTGCTTTACTTGGTGTTGCCTTAGGCTTCCTATTACATATCAATCTAACTTTAGGTATTTTCCTTATTTGCCAAATGTTAGCGATTTTGCTGTTTGTTAGCCAATATCAACGCCAACTAGCCAGTGATACATTACTGGGAATATTTTCTCATGGCGCATTGTCTCTCGGATTAGTGGCATTGGCTTTTATGGACAATGTCAGAATCGATTTAGTCAGTTATCTGTTCGGTGATATTTTAGCGATTGGCTACAGTGATCTGTTTTGGATCTATGGTGCAGGCGGGGTAGCATTGCTTGGTTTAATTTGGATCTGGAAACCACTTTTATCGATAACCATTCATGAAGATTTAGCACGTGTGGAAGGTATTCCTGTTGATCGAATCAACTGGTTATTCTTAGGCTTAATCGCATTAATTGTAGCGATTATGATGAAAGTGGTTGGGATGTTACTAGTAACTGCACTACTCATTATTCCAGCAGCAACCGCTAGACGCTTTGCTAATACACCTGAGAGTATGGCACTAATTGCCATGCTAATTGGAGCTGTAAGTGTCGGTTTAGGCTTATTAGGATCATTCCAATACGACACACCATCAGGCCCTACTATCGTGGTCGCCGGTTGTATCTTATTTATTGGTAGTATTTTGTTACCGAAAAGACATTAAGCAAGACATAACAGGAGGCGGTGTATAGCCTTCTGTTATGTACATTTCCATTGTTCAATTGATAAAACGTCTACAATACTAACTATTAATTTCTACTTAGTTTTTGCCAATTTTTCAGATAAAAACTCAGAAAATCGATGTAATTCATTAACTAATTGTTTTTGTCCATGACGATTTATTTCAGGAGTTAAACCTGAAACACTGATCGCATAAGAGACAGCCCCATTTAACACTAATGGTACACCTATACACGTGATACCTGATTCATTACCTTCACCATCAAGCGCAAATTTTTGTGCCTTAACAGACTCTAATGCTTCTAGGAATGTCGCTTTATCTTTAATTTTCACATCACAGAAATGATCAAAACGCGTTAAATCGTTACCATGTACATCCCAGTACTTATCTTTATCTTCTTCTGAGAAGTTCGCCAAAATAACTTTGCCGCAAGCGGCATTGTATAGTGAAGATGTTAGCCCTGTATGAGCATTGGTGTGGAATATCGAAGAGCGTGACTCTTCTTTTTTTAATAAGATGACATTATCAAAATCACGTCGCTGAAGATTAATGGTAAAACCGACTCGATTCGCTAATTCAGACATATGTGGCGTAATATCGGCTAATAATGAGTCATCATGAATCACGTTATAACCTAGTGATAACATTTTAGTGGTTAACTGATAAGAGCTACTGCCTCTTTGACTGACATAACCATTATTTGTCAAACATTTACATATACGATGCAATGTTGGTTTTGGATAAGGCAGTACATTTGCAAGCTGCTCTAAGGTAATACCATTAGAGCAGTTTGCAATGACTTCAAGCACTTCGAAAGTTTTATTTACAGATTGCATAATTTCTCATTGACAATTTTAATGTTAAATCTAGTACGATTAACTCAGCATAGCTAATAATGATACCTTATAAGCGATATTATAGTATTCTTTACAAGGTATATTTAATAACTTTTAATGAGCTGCTAAACATACTTCAACTGTAACAACGAGCCCACCTATTTAAATTCCTACACGCTTCATAATAAACTTAACTGTTTAGTATTTATATCAATCGCATAAACCGATGACGAGGCAGTAATATAAAGTGTTTTTTCCTGTTCATCAAAGGTGCAATTAGACACGGTTTCAGGGAGCAATATCTTTCCCAGTAATTGCATATTTTTGTTAAGTATAATAATCCCTTCTCCAGAGCTTAAATACAAGGTACCAAACTTATCCGCTGTCATGCCATCTGGGATACCACATTCAACCTCATATACTAATCGTCCATTCGATAAGCTACAGCCATCAACATCAAAGGCTTTTAGATGCTTTAGCCCGTGCGTTGGAAAATCAACAATCGACATATCAGCAACGTATAAAGTTGATTCATCAGGAGAAAAAACTAATCCATTAGGTCGTTGGATATCGCTAGTCGCTATACTTAACGTGTCACTACTTGGGTCATAACAATAAACATAACACCCTATAATTTGGCTCTCTGCCTTATACCCTTCTTCATCACTGGTAATGCCATAGGGTGGATCAGTAAACCAGATTGTCCCATCGGATTTACGTTCAACAAGATCATTTGGTGAGTTTAATCGTTTACCATCAAGCTTTTCAATCATCACCTTAGCAATCGCTAGGTTATCTTTACTGCGTAAAGAGATACATCGACGCCCGTGTTCACAGGTAATAACATCACCATTACTCAAGGTATAATTGCCGTTGGCGTAATTCGATTGTTCAGTAACTAAAATCGTTTCCTGGGTGTTATTATCAAACAGATACAACGCCCCTTTTTTAACATCTGAGAACAAGAGTTGCTTAGTGTGCGGCAACCACGCCGCACCTTCACACCAAATATGCCCTCCACTAATCAATGTTAATTCAGATAACATTGCTGAAGAAAATGACATACTTGCCTCCTTTATTTACCATTCCAAGACGCTGAGTAATATTCACGGTAATTGTTCTCTGGGTCATAAAGGTTTTGATCACCACCATTACTATGGATATTTTCAGCAGTCACTAAATGAACTGGTGTTACGTAACCGCTAATTGGTTGATCTTGAAATAGGCGATTAAATTCATCGATAACCTGCCAACCATGTAAGCTTAATGGCTCTGCAACAGTTGCAACTTGAAAATCACCATTTCTGATTCTTTCAAATGCTGATTCACTACCGTCACCAGCAGAGATGTTATAAGGTGCATCGCCTTTCTTTTTGCCTGCAGATCGAAGTGCAGGTGACATGTAATCAAAATAAAGGTCATTTATCGCTAATGTATAGTTATATTTATCACCATGTTTTTGTACTAGTGAGTAAGTTAACTGTGGTATGCGGGCAGAAGTGTTAGCTAAAGGCGTATCTTCATAACCTAGTACAGAACACCCCTCACATTTTTCAATATAAGACTTCATTACATCAGCTTTATGTACCGCGATGCTATAAAGGCCATCAGTTAAAATAACTACATTGGCTTTGCCTTCTGATTTTGCAATGGCGTACATAGCAGAGACACGAGCAACATCATCAGCTGAACTAGTAATATTCGTTTCAATGAACAAATCTTCAATTGGACCTGGGTTAGGTGTTGCATGCCAACTAACGAGTTTTATGCCCAATTTATTGGCTTTACGTAAAGTTGGTACCATTGTATTCGGTGTAAAACCACCCACCACAATACCGTCTGGCTGTAATGCTAACGCTTGTTTCATCGCCGATGATTGAGAGGGAACGCTACCAGCACCATCGAGTACTCGCACATTCCAACCAATTGCTTTTGCCGCTTCCTCAAAGCCCTTAACAACACCAGCAACACCACTGTTTTTCAGGTCAGAGGCAACAAAAATAACGGTTTTATCCTGCACGGCTTTAGGGCCTGCAGGTAAAGAAAAGGCAACATTTGTTTCGCCAGAAGCCTCGGCAACTACTTGTTTTGCCATATCAACATATTGTTGAGCACTGGTTGCATCAGCATATGAATACGTTGATAGGGTCGCCGCGGCTATTAAACTCATGTATTTGATTGGATTTTTCATCATTTCACCTTTATGTTGTTTTTAGTTGCAGTCTGTTTTCGTTTTTGACTAAACCCTGCCAAGGTAATAGCCACCAATAAAATCGCTCCATTGAATAATGGCTCAACAAAAAATGGCGTTCCCAGTTGTTGTAAACCAGAAATACCGACACTCACTAACGACACACCAATAATGGTGCCCCATACATTTACTCTCCCTGCTCTAAAGGTTGTAGATCCTAAAAAAGCACCGACTAATGCAGGTAACATGAAATCTTGCCCTACAGAAGATGAGCCAATACCTATATGTGATGCCAATAGCACACTTGCAAATGCAATTAAGCCATCAGAAACAACATAAGAACCGATATAACAAGCCTTAGTATTAATTCCATTTAACGTTGCTGTATTTGGATTTGCTCCTACTGCATAAAGCTTTCTACCCAGGGCGGTATATTCAGTTAATAACCACAATGCAAAAGTGATTGCAGCTAGGTAAAAGACCACAACAGGTAAGCCAAATAGTTCATAACCACTTAAGTTATAAAAACTTTCAGGTAAGGCACCTACAATTTGACGACCATCGGTATGCCAAAGCGAAACGGCATAAATCACCGTACCTGTGCCTAAGGTTGCAACAAATGAATCAATATCAGCTAAAGCGACCAACATGCCATTTAACGCACCGTACAAACACCCGCATAATACGACGGTTAATGCGGCAGCTTCCCATGAAAATCCATAACGTTGCTGTAAGGTGATCACTAATACATGCCAAAAAGTCACGCCAAATCCTACATTTAAGTTCATTTTACCGGTGACCATTGTGACCATTGCAGCGAGGGCTAAAATTGCCACAACACTTTTTTCACTGAGGATTGCCTGCAGTGTTAGCATCGAAAAGAAGGTGTCAGTTGTTGCACTAAACACCACGATCAATAACAACGTTAGTATTAATAAACCGTAGCGCATCAATACTTGCGTGATCATATTTCCTAGGCCTAACTTCATCGACACTTCTGTTTCCAATGCGGTCGATTTAATATTCGATGTTGACATGTTGTACCTCTTCTACTTTTGACCCTGACGCATATTTCAATAAATTGGATAAAGTCACATCGTCTTCCATTAATTCTTTAACAACTCGACCACGATTAAATACTAATGCTCGATTTGATATATTCACTACCTCTTCAAAATCACTTGAGATAACAATGACGGACAATCCATTCTCAATCGCTCTTTGCATGATTTTATAAATCTCAGATCGAGCACCAATATCAACTCCCGCTGTAGGATTATCTAAAATCATGATCGGCTTGTTCATATTGAACCATCTCGCCAAAATAATTTTTTGTTGGTTACCACCGCTCATTGAACTGATTGATATATTGGGGTCTCTTGGCCTAACTGAATACTCGCGTATCGCTTGAAAGGTAGAAGCTTCCTCTTCCAATTTAGAAAGGTTTGATAATTCCCCTTTTCCCAAATTGCTTGGATTAAGATTTAAGTTTTCTAATGCACTCATAGACCCACAAATACTTTCTTTAACACGGTCTGCGGCGACCATCGCAATACCGCTTGCAATGCTTTTAGCAGGTGAAGAGATATTTGCTTTTTTGCCATTAATTAGCACGTCACCATTTTTGATATTCAAGCGGCCAAACAAGGACTGCCCTATCGCTTCCTGACCAGCATTTCTTAAGCCAACTAAAGACACTAACTCGCCTTTTCTTAAGTTCATATTAAATGGATCAAGATCTCCAATTTGTAAATTCTCAATATTCAAAACAACTGGTGAAGTTGGGTTTAAGGGCGTTCTGTAACTCATCTCTTTTTTCATACCAACGATTAAGGTGACTAGATCGTCTAATGAAAAATCCTTTACTAAACCCGAGCCAACCATCTTCCCGTCGCGTAACACAACAACATCATCACAAATATCGTGTATTTCATCTAAGCGATGCGAAACGTAAATCATGCCTACGCCTCTGGCTTTTAAACCTTTTAATACATCGAACATACGTCCTACATCACTAGCGACTAAAGATGCGGTAGGCTCATCAAGTATTAATACTTCGGCATCTGCAATTAGTGCACGGGCAATCGTTAATAACGCTTTTTCAGCAGCACTCAGATTAAAAATTCGTTCTGAAGCCTTAGCATCTAACCCCACTAAATTAAGTACTTCTTCTGCCTTTTGTTCAGCAGCCTTCCAATTAATAATTCCCCATCTTTTAGGAAAACCTAAAGTTAACCCAATGTTTTCAGTGACAGTCATCCATTCAACTAAGCCTAAATCTTGGTGAATGAATGCAATAGGTGACTTGTTAGAACGATTAAGAGCAGTTGCGTCTTCTATCGATTCATTTTTAAAAATAATCTCTCCACTGGTTTTTTTATTAATACCAGCCAACGTTTTAATTAAAGTAGACTTACCTGCGCCATTCTCTCCTAATAAAGCCACACATCGACCTGGATGAACATTAAAAGAAGCAGACTCCAAAGCTACAAAATTAAAGAAACGCTTTGTAAGATTATTAATTGAAAGCAAACTGCCCTCAGGAGTATCAATAAATCTCATACTATCCTCGTATATTATTTTTTAATATAAGGATAAAATTCCACATAGCGGAATAATATACAATTAAATTCCACATTATAATACTTGTAGTTTTCGAATTATTGTGTGATTCAAGTCCGACTTTAATTCGATTGGCTATTTGAGGTGCTATTTATTGATCTCTATCTCATAACCTTACATTGAGTAGATTTTCATTTATTTAAAGAATTTTATTGTTTTTGTAAGACAACTATTTATATATCAGAGAGTTAAAAGTGACTTAAGGTAAAAGATAAATAATACAGTGAAATTGCGTAATACAGACTTTCAACGTGAATAGGCAGGGATAAAGAAAAAATAGGTGAGTAAATAAAATTGAACAGAGGAATTTATGCTGTATTTGCAATAAAAAAGTAAAAATAAACAACTAAATTTCGCATAAAAAAGCACTTATATTTGCCAAATAACAACTAGGTTATTGATCTTATTTAGGTTTATGAAAGTGCCATAATAGTAATAATATCACATCATAAATTTGACTCTCGTCACACAATTGAGCATAATATGTACAGATTCACTATTTAAGTAAGGAAATTACGTATGAATACTACAACTTTAGATCATGCTCCAAAAACCGCAAATAACAATGTTTCAGCTTTTGCTGATAAAGCATTTTTCTTTGTAAAAATGGCGATTGCTATCAGTGCAATTATTTTAGTAGAAGTATCAGCTTGGATCTAAAAGGCCCCGGCAAGAAAGAAAAATATATTAAATAACGTTAAGATAAGTAACATCCCATAATGGGACACCCATCTAAAATAAATCCCAAAGTAGCCAATAAAAAAACGCCAGTTATTTTCACTACTGACGCTTCATAACAACACCTTAATTAACTTATAAAATCGACTAGGGTGCTTGCACAAGATTCATGTGATGTACTTTAATACCGTACTTTTCAATAATCTTTTTAGTCGCATTCATACTGGCGATCCTTTGTTCTGAATCTAAAGCCTCTTTCATCATAGCTTTATCGCTATAGCTATGTTGCATAATAAGCAGTACATTTTGATGATCTTCACTTTCTATGAATTCAGGCTTACTTAACACCACGCCAAGGCTATTTGGAAAGGTAGCAATAATAGGTACTACGACATTTTGCATATATTGATAAAAATCTTCTTTTTCAGCCGTTGTTAATTTAGCTTCAAAAAATGCTGTTCTTAAAATAGTCATTACTGAACTCCTTTCTCTAATAATTGTGTCGCAGTATTAACGATATTGCTCACCGTAAAACCAAACATCTCAAAAAGTTGCTCTGCAGGTGCCGACTCACCAAAGCTTATCATGCCGATCACTTGTCCATTCAACCCAACATACTTATACCAGTAGTCAGCAATACCAGCTTCAATGGCAATGCGCGCAGATATGTTTGATGGTAATACCTCCTCTCTATATGCAATTGACTGTTGATCAAAAACATCCGTAGATGGCATTGATACAACACGGACATTTTTGCCTGCTTCAGACAATTCAGTAGCAGCATCTACCGCAAGCTGCACTTCAGATCCTGTTGCAATCAGAATTAAGTCAGGTGTGCCTGTACAATCTTTCAATATATAAGCCCCCTTTGCGATGTTAGCGACTTGCTCTGCAGTTCGGGATTGTTGTACTAAGTTTTGTCGAGAGAAGATCAATGCAGAGGGAGCATCTTTACGTTCAATCGCTAACTTCCATGCCACAGCAGATTCCACCTGATCACAGGGTCTCCATGTGCTCATATTGGGAGTCATACGCAATGATGCGATTTGCTCAACGGGTTGATGTGTTGGACCATCTTCACCTAAACCAATCGAATCGTGGGTATATACTTGAATGTTTTGTACCTTCATTAATGCAGCCATACGCATTGCGTTACGCGCATACTCCATAAACATTAAAAAGGTCGCTCCATAAGCAATAAAACCACCATGTAATGCAATACCATTAATGATTGCAGTCATCGCAAATTCACGCACACCATAATGGATATAGTTACCTGAAGCATCATCACTGGTTAATGCTTTTGATTGTGACCACATTGTTAAGTTTGAAGGTGCTAAATCAGCGGATCCACCAGTTAATTCCGGTAACATCTTGGCATATACTTCCAAGGTATTTTGCGAGGCTTTACGTGAAGCGATATTGGCAGGGTTCGCTTGTAAACCATTAATAAAGTCATTCGTTGCTTGTTGCCAGTTCTCTGGTAAATCCCCTGCGATACGACGTTTAAACACACTGGCAAGCTCAGGGTATTGAGCAGCATAAGCTGCAAACTGTTCATTCCACTGTGCTTCTTTATCACATCCTGCTTGCTTAGCATTCCATTCAGAATAGATATCAGATGGTATTTCAAATGGGCCATGCTGCCAACCTAACTGTGCTTTACTTGCTGCAACTTCTTCCGCCCCAAGTGGTGCACCATGACAGTCATGTGTTCCTGCTTTATTAGGTGAGCCAAAACCGATAATAGTTTTAGTACAAATTAAAGTCGGACGCGGATCCAGTTTAGCAGCTTGAATAGCCGCATCGATTGCTTCACTATTGTGGCCATCAACGTCTGCGAACACATGCCAGCCGTAAGCTTCAAAACGTTTAACCGTATCATCGGTAAACCAGCCTTCCACCTCACCATCAATGGAGATACCATTATCATCCCAAAAGGCAATTAACTTACTTAAACCTAACACTCCAGCCAATGAACAAGCTTCATGAGAAATACCTTCCATCATGCAACCATCACCTAAAAAAACGTAGGTAAAATGGTCAACAATATCGTAATCAGGTTGGTTAAATTGTGCTGCCAGTGATTTTTCAGCTATTGCCATACCAACGGCATTAGCAATTCCCTGCCCTAATGGTCCGGTGGTTGTTTCAATACCTGGCGCGTAACCATATTCAGGGTGGCCAGGGGTTTTTGAGTGCAATTGACGAAAATTTTTCAACTCTTCAATGGGTAAGGAGTATCCGGTTAAATGAAGTAGTGAATAGATCAGCATAGAGCCATGACCATTTGATAAAACAAAACGATCACGATTACTCCACTGGGGATTCTGTGGGTTATGGTTTAAGTGCGAACGCCATAAAACTTCAGCAATATCTGCCATGCCCATTGGCGCACCAGGGTGCCCTGAATTAGCTTGTTGTACTGCATCCATACTTAACGCACGAATGGCATTAGAAAGTTGTTTACGATCCATTTTATTTACACCTTTAAGAGTTAGCGCTATTTTCGGTAAAAACGTAGCCCTGTTGTTCATATCATTAGCATTAAAAAAGGGAATCAATGATTCCCTTTAACTATTTTTTTTAGATCATAATCTTTCTGAAATCATGGCTTCAAGCTTGCCCTGGTCAATGGCAAAATTACGAATACCCTCAGCGAGCTTTTCAACTGCCATTGGGTCTTGGTTATGCTCCCATAGGAAGTCAGATTCACTCATTGCTGCTGGACGATCTTGTTGTGATGATGCGGGCTTTAATTTCACAACCACTTCACCTTCAGCTTGTTCCAATTGTTGTAATAGATCTGGGCTAATAGTTAATCGGTCGCAGCCTGCTAACTCTAAAATTTCACCGGTATTTCTAAAGCTTGCGCCCATCACTACAGTTTTGTAGTCATGCGCCTTGTAGTAGTCGTAAATTTTACTCACAGATAACACGCCAGGGTCTTCATTCGCAGCAAAGTCTTGTCCTTGTTTTGCTTTGTACCAATCCATAATACGTCCAACGAAGGGGGAGATTAAAAATACTCCTGCTTCAGCACAAGCACGTGCTTGAGCAAATGAAAACAACAGCGTTAAATTGCAATTTATACCTTCTTTCTCTAATTGTTCAGCGGCACGAATCCCCTGCCATGTGGAGGCTAATTTAATTAAGATACGATCATTATTAATGCCTGCATCGTTATACATTTTCATTAACTGGCGTGCTTTTAAAATACTGCCTTCAGTATCATAAGATAGGCGTGCATCCACTTCCGTTGAGATACGCCCTGGGATCACTTTAAGGATCTCTCTACCAATACTCACTGCTAACATATCACCAGCGGCTTGAATTTGGCTTTGTTTGTCATCCGACTGTGTTTTAGCATAACTAATGGCTTGGTCCATCAGTGCGGCATAGTCAGTTAACTGTGCTGCTTTTAAGATTAGAGAAGGGTTGGTAGTTGCATCTTGAGGCTGGTATTTTTGAATTGCTTGAATATCACCTGTATCAGCAACGACCACGGTTAATTTTTTGAGCTGTTCTAATTTATTCATCATTGATCTTCCATCGACTATGTTAAAGTGCAAAACCTGCGGCATTGGCAATCTCTTTTAATTTACTTCTTGCGGCTTTAATATCTTCTAACCACTGTTCGTTTTGCGCCCACATTTCAATCACTAATGGCGCGCTATAATCAATTTCTGCTAGGGTTTTAAAGATCGCAGTAAAGTCCACTTGTCCTTCACCAATCACCAAATCTCTAAACTGCCCTTTACAGGTTTCAGAAACACGTAAAGTATCTTTTAAATGTACTTGTACAATATGGTCACGAGATAGTTTTAATTCGGTGCACACATCATGATTCCAGCCAGTGATATTTCCTACATCTGGGTAAGCCATAAAGTAAGGAGAAGGAATTTCACGCTTTAACACTTCGAATTTACTCAAAGAATTTAAGTAAGGAGTATCCATGATTTCAACACCCAACATTATTCCAGCTCGCTCCGCCATCTTAGTTGCTTGCTGCATACCATCAATAAAACGTAGGTGGGTTTGTTCCGATTGCGCTTCATAATACACGTCATAACCAGCCATTTGGATACAGCGAATACCGAGCTTATAAGCAAGCGCAATGGCTTTTTCCATGATCACAAGGGACTCGCTTCGAATCGCTTCATCCATTGAACCAAATGGGAATTTACGATGTGCACTTAAACACATAGATTGCAAAGGCATCTCATGTTTTTCACAAAGGTGACGTAGAGCGTAGATCTCTTCATCACTCCAATCTAAACGAGCACGACGTTCATCCGTTTCATCAACCGATATTTCTACAAAGTCAAAGCCAGCTTGTTTAGCATTCACTAAACGCTCTTCCCACGTTAATGAGGTTGGCATTGCTTTTTCATAAATGCCTAAACGAAACTTATTATTTACATTAAACATACTAGGTCCTTAATAAAGTTGCTGCTCTATACGGGCAGTAAAGGATTGAATTTTTTGCGCTAAAGTTGGGTAGCTTATTTGCTTCATTTTTGGTGTTAATGAAGAGATACTAATGGCATATACAGGCGTGTTGAACTTATCAAAGATAGGCACTGCAACGCAGGAGATACCCGCTTCATTTTCTTCATCATCAATGGCATAACCTAATGCTTTAACTTTATCTAACGCCTCAAAAAACAGGTCTTTTTCTAAGATAGTATTCTCTGTTAATGCTTTCATAGTGCTCGCATTACGTTGCCAATATGCTTCCCTTACCATGTCAGAACTAAAGGCTAAGTAGCACTTCCCTGCCGCAGAGCAATACATTGGTGAATGTAATCCAACGTAGGTTCTGGTTCTGAAAGAGGCATTTTCTGGTTCAAATTTATCTTTAAAAACAATATTGTCAGCATCAAAAGAGAGGAAGTTAACGGTTTCATTAACCTCACCTAACAACTCAGATAAATAGGGTTTCACTATCCCTGTGACATCTGAATTCATCGCCGAATGACCAAGGTGAACTAACTTCATGGTTAATCGATACTCTTTACCTGAACTAAGTTGAGCAACATATCCTGCTTCTTCAAAGGTCGCTAATATGCGATGAGTAGAGGATTTGTTAAACCCAGTGCCTTCTGCAATATTTTGCAAAGAAGTGCCATTTGGAAACTGCCCTAAAAACTCTAAAACGACTAATGCTTTTGATAAGGATTTAATTTGCTCGCTCATACGCTTACGCCCAATATTTAGTGATTTGACGTGCAAATTGCCCAGCTATTTCAACACCGTTCTCACCTGCTAAGGCGCGCCCTGCAATAAAGGCTTTTACCGATATTTCCTGAAATAGATGTACATCTTCTGGCACAATGCCACCTGTAATAGACAGCTCGATTCCGAGGTCTGATAGGCTTTGCATTTTTTTCAAGTCGGCTTCCGTCCAATTTACGCCTGCCAACTCAGCATCACGAGAACGATGGTAGATAGCTTGTGTGATCCCCATCTCGACCCAATCTTTAGCATCATCTAGTGTCCAATGACCATATAATTCAATTTGTACTTCACCATTAAACTGATCGGTGACTTTTTTAGCTGAGCGAATGGTTTCTATGTGTGCAGCTGCACTCACTGTCACCCAATTTGCACCCGCTTGCATTGCCAACTTCGCTAAAATCGCACTGGCATCAGTGATTTTCATATCACATACAATAATATGCTCAGGGTATTTATTACGTAATGCTTGAACACTTTCCACACCATGTGCAAAAGCTAAAATAGTGCCCACTTCAATGACATCTAAATGGGCTGCGACATCTTCAACTGATGCTAAGGCAACTTCTAACTCTGTTGCATCTAATGCCATTTGTAATAAGGGTTTAGTCATTAATTTGCTCCTCAAACGTTTTAAATAGGCCTACTAATGTTTGATAATTTTCGAATTTTTTCTGTAAAGCCTGATAATTTTTTGGATTGGGATTAATGTGCTTGGTATCGGTAATAATATTATCCATACACTCACGGCTAGATGAATATTCACCCGCGCCTACCATGGCGACAATGGCGGCCCCTAATGATCCTGTTTCATCGATATCAGAGATTTCAACTTGCATCCCAGTTAAGTCAGCTAACATTTGCATCCAAGTGGAACAGGAAGCTGGGCCTCCAGTAACTTTGAGGGTATTGGCTTGTGGGAATCTTGCTCGCATTCTTTGTAAGTGGATATTGTGGCAAAAAATGATACCTTCCCAAATTGCTTGAATAATATGCGCTTTACTATGATGAGCTTGTAATCCATAAAACCCAGACTTCAAGCCTAAGCCCTGATTAGAGCCATATAAAAAAGGTACAAAATAGACGCTACTTTCTGCTACTTCTAAACCAGCTACTAGCGCTTCATTTTCTTCATGTTGTAACTCACCATCTGCATTTAAATATTCAGCAAACCACTCGTAATTACCCGCAGAAGTTGGGCTTGCTTCATGAATAATATATTCACCTTCAATGGCATAATGGCCATACACAAAATTATGCTCAGCTTGTGTAATTTGTTTAGTGATGCCTGAGGTGACCGCCCAGGTTCCCATTACATAATTCAGTGACTGCTCTTTTGCATCAATACCTGAACATAATGCGGTAGATACCACATCAAATAACCCTCCAAAAACAGGCGTTCCAAGTACTAACCCCGTTTCAGCTGCTACTTTTTCAGTGACTCTGCCGGCTAATTGGTCTGACTGAATTATCTTAGGTAAGGCATCCCACACTTCTTCGATATCAAACAGTTTCAGCAGACCCATGTCATAAGACCCAGTTTGAGCATTAAAGAAATTACTTTCTGACATGTTAGTAATTTCAGCGCCAACTTCCCCAGTAAAGCGATAGCGAAGATAATCATGCGCCATCATGATACTACCGATATTTGAATACACTTCTGGCTGGTTTTGTTTTATCCAATTAATGATTGAAACAGGATGCCCCGTCCATAAGGTTTGCAGGGTCTTAGGGTAGATTTTTTCCGGTAAACCTAATGCTAACCATTCCTTAACAATGCTCAGTGAACGTGAATCGGAAGACATAATTCCATGTCCTAAATTCTCTCCCTGTTTATCTAATAAATAGACACCCTTTCCCTGTGCGGAAATGCTGATGCCTTGAATATGTATAGCATTAACTCTTGTTATCCTTAACAGATCTTTAATCACCACTACTGCATCTTGCCACAGTGCATCTAAGTCTCTTTCCACCCAACCTTGCTGTTCATTAATCACACTCGCAGAGGTTCTGCTCAAGCCGATTTGAATACCTTTATTATCGTAAAGAGCAGCCTTCATAAACGTGCCGCCTGAATCTAATCCTATGTAATAATTCATGATGTTATTTCCAATAAATCGTTATGAATTTTAACCACCAGCTTACGTACCGTTTGCTGATCGCCATCTTGGATATTGGTGATATGCACAGTGTTAGGAGTAAATAGATAAAAACAGCCAGGTATTGCTTTAATGTAATTTAAATCAATACCTTGATACTCATAAAATAGAATATCTCGAGTCTCATTATAGGCTTCATGGACTTGATGTTCGCCACTATCCAAGGACCAAGCCATTGTCTCTTGACCAGCTAAAACGATCTGTAAATCAGAATGATATTGATGCACTTCTGGTTTAAAATCAGCCAGTGGTGATTTGTTGTACTCTAAAATAACAAACCACACTTTATTACTATCTAAGTTGCTGAAATGATGTCGCCCCAGTGCTAACGCATGTAAATCTAATTGCTCGAGTTCAGTTAAAATTTTGCCAACAATAGAAGGGTAGCTAGCAGTGATCTTATTTTGTTTAATATGTCCAATTAGCATCACTACTCCCTATGAAAATGTACTTAATAACAAGTCTGCTAACGCATCCTGATCATCATTGTCTGCGGTAATCAATTGCGCATGTTGCTGTACTTCCGGCTCTGCATTTCCCATAGCAACACCTAAGCCAGCTAGCTTTAGCATGGAGATATCATTATGATTATCACCAACGGCCACCATTGCTTTAACATCGATTTTTAAGTCAGCTGCATAGCGTGAGAGCGCATTGCCTTTGCTATTACCTTTATTGGCAAAGTCGAATCTATCTACCCAGGATTGCTCACCATTAAAGTGCGCTTGTACTAACTCTGTCTGTAAAAAATTTTCCAAGTCATTACCTTCAACAACAAACTTCCAGATATATTCAGCATCTTTCAGTGCATCAATAAAACTATCCACTTTAACGATGCTAGGTCGGTCTTCAACTGGGTAGCTATTAGCCCATTCCAATAGTTTTTCCATATACATAACAGGCTGTTGTCTCGAATACAGCATAGAGTCACGGCTATACATTACTAACTTCAACTTAAATTGATCGGCTAACCTGATAAACTTCAACGCATTCGCTTTATCAATTGAGTTTTCACTCAACACTTGCTGTGCCTGATAGTCATAAATATAAGTACCGTTACAGCAAATAATCGGAGTCGTTAACCCTAATTCTGCATGGTAAGGCTGTGCGGCAACATGATGACGCCCAGTAACAATCATCACATGATGGGTTTGCGAAATGGTTTGAATCGCCTGCTTTAATCTCGGGTTAATCGTATGTGCTGAGTTTAAAACAGTGCCATCTAAATCCAGTGCTAATAGTTTATACATAGCAGTTAACCTCTATTTCTGACCGTAATATGAGTTAGCGCCATGCTTACGAGAATAATGTTTATTTAATAAGGCAGGGTTAATCATAATATCTGCATTTAATACTCTAGTGCCCACTGCCATAGCTGATATCTCTTCTAATACAACGGCGTTATGTACTGCATCGAATGCATCTTTTCCCCATGAGAATGGTGCGTGGCCAGCGACGATAACCCCTGGGATTGCATTAGGATCAAGTTCACGTCTAGCAAACTCTTCGATAATTACCGTGCCTGTATTCTTCTCGTACTCTTCGGCGATCTCTTGATCACTTAATTGTCGAGTACAAGGTACATTGCCATAGAAGTAATCCGCGTGGGTGGTACCTAATGCAGGGATATCGATTCCAGCTTGTGCCCAGATAGTGGCATTTCTAGAATGGGTATGAACAATGCCACCAACCTCGGGAAAGGCTTTGTAAAGTTCGATATGTGTTGCCGTATCACTCGATGGATTAAGCTCACCTTCAAGACGATTACCTTCCAGGTCAATAATCACGATATGCTCTTCGGCTATTACATCGTATTCCACGCCTGAAGGTTTAATTGCGATAACGCCATTTTCTCTATCAATTTCAGACACATTACCCCAAGTAAAGGTCACTAATCCGTATTTAGGAAGTTGTAAATTAGCGTCTAAAACGCGTTTTTTTAATGCTTTAAATTGACTCATGTCTATTGCCTCTATTTAACACTAACAGACCAAATAATCGTGCCTAACAAGCAACTTGTTAGGCACCAACCACTTATTTTTCAGCAGCTTCTATTTTCTTAATCATTGAATCACCATTTTCTTCAATAAATGATGCCCATACTGGTTTAACTGCCTCTAAGAAGGCATCACTATCCACATCTCGGTTAACTTTCATGCCATGAGACTCTAGTTCTGCAATCATTTCGTCTTCTTTAGCAATGCTTAGCTTTCTTTGCATATCAACGGCTTCTTTAGAAACATCCATAATGACTTTTTGGTTTTCAGCACTTAGCTTATTGAATTTTTTAAGATTCATAGTTAGTACTAAAGGTGAGTAAGCATGCTGTGTCAGACTTAAGTATTTTTGTACTTCGTAAAATTTGAATGACAGCGTTACACCAATAGGATGATCTTGTGCATCAACAACACCTGTTTCTAATGCACTGTAAAGTTCAGCTACAGGAATTTGCTGAGGATTTGCTTTAAGTTCATTAAACATATCGTTTAGTGCTTTAGAACTATTCACCCTCATTTGTAACCCAACTAGGTCTTTTGGGGTGTGAATTGGTTGGCGATTATTGGTCACATTACGGTAACCACTTTCAGGGTAACCTAAACCTTTCACGCCTAATTTTTCCATTGACGTTAGGACCTCTTTACCAGGGCCACCATCCAACACTTTATAAGCCGTTTCACGGTTAGGGAACATAAACGGTAGTGTGAATGCTGCTGATTCAGGTAAAAAACCGGAATAGTTGTTAACACCGACCATAGAGAAATCTAGGATTCCAGAGCGCGTTCCATCAATCATTTGTTTGTCATTACCTAGTTGACCTTGTGGGAAGATATTAATTTTAATATCACCATTAGTGCGCGCTTCTACCTCTTTTTTAAAGAATAATGACATCGTTTGTTGTAAGTCTGATTCAGGGGCTGCATGCGCAAGCTTTAATGTGGTTTGTGCACTTACCGATGAACAAAAAGCAATCGTTGATGCAATCCCTACCATTTTAAAAAAGTTTTTCATTTTCTTCTCCTTGAGTGTTTTTAACCAATAACAAAAGCCATTGGCACAGTGATAATACTTGGGAATATTACGAATAAAGTTAATAGGGCCATATATGCAGCGATGAAAGGTAATACACCTTTTACCGATGTCGACATAGGGACTTTAGCAACTCCACACACCACGTTTAACACGGTGCCGACGGGAGGAGTAATCAGGCCAATAGAACAATTAATAACAAACATCAGGCCGAAATAAGTGGTATCAATGCCAGCCATTTTTACAATTGGCATAAGTAGCGGTACTAAGATAAGAATGGTTGGGCTTAGATCCATCACCATACCTACACATAACACCAGTAACATGATCACAGCCATCAATAATCGAGGGCTATCAACTAGCGGCCCTAACATGCCCGCTAGTTGTTGAGGTAATTGAGCGACAGTGATTAACCAAGCAGCCACCATTGCACAACCTACTAAGAACATCACCATAGCCGTTGAGCGGCCTGCACTAAGTAGTACTTTGTAGAAACCTTTTAGAGAGATTTCACGGTAGATAACCGTTGATACAAAAATCGCATACACAGCAGCAACAACAGCGGCCTCTGTAGGAGTAAAGATACCAAAACGAATACCACCAATAATGATGATTGGAAGGAACAGAGCCCAGATGCCATCTTTTAATGCGGCACGCTTCTCAGCTTTACTTGCTCTTTCTTTAATTTCTAAATCTTCTTTTCTAACCAGTAGGCTCCATACCAGCATTAGGGTTAACCCCATTAATAAGCCAGGTACAATACCGCCTAAGAACAGATTTTTAATGGAAATACCACCTGCAACTCCCACTAGAATAAGTGGTAATGAAGGCGGAATAACCGGTGCAATAATGCCACCTGACGCTAACAACCCCATCGAAGATCCTTCAGGGTATTTAGCTGCTTTCATCATTGGGTATAAAATACTTACCAATGCAGCCGCATCTGCAACAGCAGACCCCGATAAACCAGCAAGTAGCACTGAGGTTAAGATAGCTACGTACCCTAAACCACCCTTTCTATGTCCAACATAAGTGGTTGCGAGCCTTACTATTCTTTTAGATAAACCACCAGCCGACATCACTTCGCCTGCAACTAAAAAGAACGGAATAGCTAATAGAGTAAAGCTATCTACGCCGTTAATCAGGCCCTGAGCAAGAATGTCTGCACTAAATAAATCCATATGAAACATCAGTGCTATCGATGACAATAACAAGGCAAATGCAACAGGTAGACCTAATAGAATCGAGATAATTAATACTGATAAAAATATTGCTAAAACCATTATTTATTCTCCACTATCTTGAAGGTCACTTAACCAATCTGGATTGATGATACGAACCATTGCAATCAATCCCATTAACCCGCCAGATATAACACCAGCTAAGTAAAATAGAGCAGAAGGTAAGCCGGTAATTTGAGAGATGTCATTCCAGTTCGCCATCATTTGATTAAATGAACCTAGGTACAACATTCCCACTGCAACTAAAATAATTGCCCAACATAAACGTCTCAAGATAGGTACTAATTTAGGAAATAACTTTTCTGAAAACTCGGTCACAGCAAGGTGTTCACCGCGACGCAGTACGACTACTGCACCTAACATAACCACCCATACTAGACCTAAACGAGAAAGCTCGACCGAAGGACGTAGACCCGAGGAAAATCCATAACGTAAAACAACGTTAGTAAAAACCAGTACGATCATAAAAGACAAAATAGCTGCCATTAAAATATCGATACTATTCCAAATCCACTTAAGTGCGCTTCGCATAACATTCTCCTCACCTACATATCAACTACAGTGCTGTGATTTGATTCCAGATTTCATCATGAATCTCAATACCGCCGGCTTGTTTATGCTTGGCAATGAAATTATCAATCTCTGAACCCGCAATCATCACTGAACCTGTTTCTGCAGGCTCTGATGCTAAAACATAATCGCGGATACGTTTCATCTCAGCTGAGAATTGGTCTTTGTCCATAGTGCGACTTAAATCGATAGCGATTAAGAATTGAGAAACACCAAATTCTCCCCCCATATCATCAGTCAATGCAGGTACAGAGTTACCGCCAGTGATTGCCGTTAACATCATGTCTAACACAATAGACATTGATGACCCTTTCCAGAATCCCATTGGTAACAAGCGTTTGTTTTCCCATAACACATGTGGGTCACGAGTCAGTTCACCGTTATCATCAAAACCACCAACAACAGGCAGAGGTTTATCTGCTAATACAAAGTTTTGTAATTGACCATAAGAGAATTGACTCATAGAACAATCAACAACAACAGGTGGATCGCCCGCAATCGCCATAATAAGAGGGTTAGAACCAACACGATGATCCTTACCACCCCAAGCAGGCATAACAGCAATCGAATTTGTCGATGCAATACCAGCAAAACCCTGTCTAGCCATTTTTAATACGTAAGCTCCGCCACGCATCCAATGGTTAGAGTTACGCATACCAACCATACCAATACCGTATTCACGGGCTAACTCCATTGCTCGCTCAGAACAAATCAAGCCATTTAAAACACCAGGCCCGAAGTTACAATCCCACTGCTCAAGCGCCCCCATGCTATTAACACACTTAGGTACTTCATTAAGTTTAATTTGCCCTTTATCTACCTGTTCAATAAAAACAGGGAAGCGATTAATGCCATGTGAATAAGTACCTTCATTTGCCATTTCTACAAAACCAGCGGCTAATTTAGATGCCATTTCACCATCCATTTTTCTCGCTAATAAAATGCGTTCGTACTCTGCTTGTAATCTTTCTATTGCTACTAATGCCATTTCAGCCTCCAGTTTTAAATTCCACAATGCGAAATACAAGCTACCCTCAATTCCATTTTAGATCATCCAATAAAGAATAAATTTTAGACATTGAGCACAAATTGAGCTTTCTAGGTGTGATGTGTGAGACAAAAAGATTAATGATTTATGTCAATGTTTGCGGGTGATATTCAATCAGAAGAAGGTAAATCAAGAAGCTTGTTGAAGGCTAATATGATATATAAAAAATATTTTCCCTTAATGGGGAAGGTTATATTTCTTGCTTAAAACTTGGCTAATAATGAGCTAATTCTCAAAGTACTATAGGGTGGTAAACTGAAACGAATTGACCTAATACCTACTGAAGGAAAGTTTCCTAGGCACTTTGTAATCACACCAGACAGCGCGACTGTGATTGTTTCTAGTCAAGATTCAGGGAGTAGTAGGGGCATAAAATTTAGAAGCGGGTTGTAGCTATGGCAACTCAATCCTTTGATATTCCTACACGGAACGACATAGATTTTATTTAATAACGAACCATAACCACTGTGGTGGTTATCCAATCTTCACAGTGGTTAATATTCAGAAAATGATTAACTATCTTTATTTACCCCACTCAAAGATCTGCCATTCAGGATGTTTAAGTGCTTCTGCGGATAAGCGTTCACAAGGGTTCACTAAATACGCGTAATCGGCATATTCACATAATGGTAAATCATTAATTGAATCACTATAAAAGTGTATTTCATCAAAGGTATTAGCCTGCTCTGTTAGCCATGCCTGTAAGCGTAATATTTTCCCTTCGCGATAGGTTGCGATACCGGTGACTTGATTCAAATAGCAGCCATCTTTACTCACAAGCTCAATCCCTAACGCATCCTCTATCCCAATCGCTTGTGCCACTTTTTTCACAATAAAAGTCACTGTCGCTGAAATCACTAGGCAATTAATTCCATTCTCTTTTAGGGATTTAACTAAGGCTAGTGCCTCTGGGAAAACTAAAGGTAAGATATCAGAGCAAACAAATTCATCGACTAAACTATCTATCTCATCCTGTGGGATATGAGTGATAGGCGCTAGGGTATAAACAATATACTCCTCCATATCTAGCTCGCCTTTAGCATACTGTTCCATCAAGGCTTTATCGTTTTCTATATAATCAGGCTCAGTTACAACACCTTTTTTCACTAGGAATGCACTCCAGAGACTAGCGCAATCTCCGTTCACTAGAGTTTCATCCATATCAAAGATATGTAGTGGTTTACTCATATTATGCTCTCACCGGTTGTATTTCATTTAAGTTAAACATCAGTTCGAGGGAACTACCAGCTGCCATTAATCGCTCTGAAGAACGATTAAGCAGATCAACCGTTAAGGCTTTCTGCTCTACTTCAATGCTGTAACGAATGACATTACCTAATAACTGATGGGATAATACAGTGCCTTGTTTAGCTACTGATATATGATCGCCATATTGGCGCCCCGCTTCTCTGATATAAATAGACTCAGGGCGAATCGCGACCTTCTGTTGACTATCAAGATTAAACCACTGATTCGCTGTTTCAGCCTCAATCAAGTTGTAATGCCCCATAAAAGAAGCAACAAATTCATTAACCGGTTTAGTGTAAATATCCTCGGGTTTGCCTTGTTGCACTATCGCCCCTTCATTCATCAAAAAGATGCGGTCTGATAATAACATTGCTTCTTCTTGATCATGAGTAACAAACACTGTGGTGAGGTTTAACTCTCTTTGAATTTTTAATATTTGCAGGCGTAAGCTTTTACGGATTTTTGCGTCCAACGCAGATAGTGGCTCATCCAATAACAAAATACGAGGCTTCACTACCAAGGCTCGAGCGAGGGCAACACGTTGTCTTTGCCCACCAGATAGTTCACGAGGATAAAACTGCTCTTTACCGTCTAATTCAACAAGCTCAATCATGCTTTTTGCTTCAGCACGTGCTTTAGCTTTATTAATTCCTTTCATTTTTAGGCCAAAGGCAACATTGTCTAATACTGTCATATTCGGAAATAACGCATAAGACTGAAACACCATGCCTATTTCTCGGGATTGCGGTGCAGTATCAGTAATATTTTCTTGATCAACCCAAATTTCACCAGCATCAACCTGATTTAAGCCCGCTAAACTACGTAGCAAAGTCGATTTACCACAGCCGCTTGGCCCTAATAAGGTAATAAACTCACCTTTTTCAATAGTGAAATCAATCTCTTCAAAGACAGTAACATCACCAAAGTGTTTAGCCAATTGGCTAACTTTTACATAACTCATTATTCATTCCCTTTACTGAAACGGGTGGCTAGCCAAGTGCACACAAAAATAAAAGCAAAATAGGTCATCACTAAAGCCGAGGTAAAATGGCCACTGGTTTGGCGCATGTTATAGAGGTAGATTTGTAAGGTTTCGTAACGTGTTCCAACCAGAATATTCGCGAACACAAACTCACCTAATAAAAATGAGAAAGATAAGAATGTCGAAGCTAATAAGCCTTTCTTCAAATTAGGTAAGATAATCAACAAATACGCTTTTGTGGTACTCGCTCCTAATAAATGTGCAGCATCCACTAAATCCCTTAAGTTAATTGAGGTAAAGCTATTAGAGATAGCTCGATACATAAATGGCAAGGCAATAGTGAAATAGGTACCGATTAAGATCCACGGCGTACCAACCAGTTGTACCGAACTATCTGCATACAGCTGTAATAACCCTACTGAAGAAACCACTGGTGGCACCGCAAAAGGTAATAAAATTAAAATATTCATCACCTTATCTAGTGCAGGGTAATAGTAAAACACCACAAAAATCATAGGTAACACTAGCACCATGGCTAAAATCAACGATGAAATACAGATAAATAGCGAGCGCCCAAACGCTTCTAAGAATCGTGGGTCAGTTAATAACTGCGTATACCATTTAAAGGTAAAACCATCGGGCAACATAGTCGCGCCCCAACTAGAGGAAAAGGAATAAATTAAGGTCGCTAAAATGGGAATAAACAGTAGTCCCGATAGTCCATAAACAACACTTTTATGGAAAAATAAATTATTGTTATCCATGGTAACTCCTTGCAATTAACCATTGATTAACCGCTGTGATCACCGCGAGTAATAACATTAATAAGGCCGAAATAGCCGCTGCTAAATTTGGCTCTAAAAACAGATCCCCTGACACCAAACTCGCAATACGAATAGTCACCATGTTGTAGTTACCATTTGTTAACGCATAAACACTGGCGTAGGCACCAATGGCATTGGCAAATAAGATAATAAAAGTACCTAACAAAGCAGGTGAAAGAATGGGTAAGCCTATTTTCATCCAATATTGACGAGAACTTGCCCCTAATAGCTGTGACGCTTCATAGGCATCTTTTTTCAACGCATCAAAAGCAGGATAAAGTAGTAATGCACCTAATGGGATTTGAAAATAGATATAAAGTGCTAACAAACCAGATTTACTATATAAATCAAAGTCTCCTAGCAATCCCCACTGTCGTAATAATAGGGTGACAGCACCATTAGTGCCTAAAATAATAATAAAGGCAAAAGCCAATGGCACGCCTGAGAAGTTACTGCTCATATTAGTAAAAGCGACAATCGCATCACGTATTCTGCTATTGAGATGGCGTAATGATGACACTAATATCGCAGCTAAAATTAAACCAATAAAACTCGACCAAAAAGAGATCCAAAGGCTGTTACTAAAACCCTGTAAAATAAAAGCAGAATCAAATATCTCACTATAGTTTTCAATGGTCCATTCGCCATCGTAGATAAAACTATTGATTAATACCCAGATCATAGGGGCGATCTGAAATAGATAAAAGAAAGCAATAAAAGGCAGTAACCATAATACTGGTTTGTATTTACTCAATGTAAAAGTCCCTTGTTGCGTGGGCTTTGTAATGCTCATAAACGATCCTTCAATTAAGCCAACGCATCTTCACTAAATGCTTTCTGGTGCTCTAACTCTAATAACTCACAGACCAATCCACAAAGCTCAGTTTGTTTAATAGCAACATCAAGATGGCTAAAGCGATCTCCTATTAAATAGAGAGGTACTTCACGCTCTTCCACTAGAGTGCCACCATGTGATTTATCATTATTCATACCATGGTCACTGGTGATCAAAATTTGGTAACCTTCTTCAATCCAAGTAGGTAAGAAGTCAGATAAAAGAATATCTGCATGGCGAGCACTGTTTCTATATTCTGGAGAATCTAACCCAAATTTATGACCTGCATCATCGATATTCATGGAATGCACTAACAAAAAATCAGGGTCAAACTCTTGGCGTAAATACTCGGCATCTAACATCAATGCTTGATCGGGATAATGATCCCAATGATAAAAAACACCATGTTGAATTTGTAGACTTTCATTATGTGTATGACGGTCTCGAATTGCATCATAGGGTGATCGATTATATAGCTCACTGACCCAATGATAGGCTGCTGCTGCCGTTGTTTTACCTTGAGCTTGAGCCAAACTAAATACAGATTCAAACAGAGATCGACGCGTTACATTATTATGCACAATGCCACTTTCAATCGGTGTCACGCCAGTTAATATACATTCGTATAACGGGCGAGAAAGTGATGGTAGTTCGCTGTACAGCGAGTATTGAGTTGCTTTCTTGTACTCCACTAAACCATTTAAGTAGCCCAAACAATCTTGGGCTACTTTTAGGTTTAAGCCGTCAAGAACAACAAGAATAACCTTATCGTTCATTTGAGCCCCTTTTTTAGTTTTGGTGAATTAACACACCTTCTTGCCATTGACGAGGTAGTTTGCGTGCAGATTTTTCCCATGCAGCAAAGTCTTTGATTGGATGAACTGATTTGTACTGCTCATTTGGAATCAATTTCGCTTGGATTTCATCAGGTAATGTCACGCTAGTACGAATTGGACGAGCATAACCATCGGCTAAGTTAATTTGACCAGCATCACTGAAGATATGTTCACGCGCTAATTTTGCAGCATTCGGGTTTTTAGCCCATTTATTGATAATAGTTGTGTAACCAGAGATAACTGAACCGTCTTGTGGAATGCTTACTGTAAAGCGAGAGCGGTCAATTTGGTCACGGTAGTTAAGTGCATTAAAGTCCCATAAAATAGCCACTTCAATTTCACCTTTTTCCAAGTTGGCAACACTTGGGTTGGTATATGATAAACGCCCTTGTTTTGCTAGCTTGCCAAAGAATTCAATAGCAGGATCTAAGTTTCCTTCATCACCACCATTTGCGATCGCAGCGGCTAACACTGCATTATTGGCTTGTGAAGCGACCCCGACATCACCGACAGTCACTTTATAAGAACCCGTTAATAAATCCGCCCATGTTTTGGGAGCATCTTTTACTAAGTTGTTATTAGAGATAAATGAGATAGTGCCAGTATAAGCTAATGCCCAATGGCCATCTTCATCTTTTGCCCAATTTGGTACATCATCCCATGTGCTTGGTTTATATGGCTGAGTCACCCCTTTTTTCACTGCAACACGTGCAAATGCAAAACCAACATCACCGATATCAGCAGTTGCATTAGATTTTTCTGCATCGAATTTAGCAATTTCTTGTGCGGAGCTCATATCAGTATCTTGATGTTCGATACCATATTGTGTTTTTAAATCTGCCCAAGTGTCTTTCCAGTTTGCCCAGCTATCAGGCATACCGACGCTGTAAACTTGACCTTCCTTTTGAGCGGCTGCCACGAGAGAATCGATGTTAGCTGATTCAGCGGCATAAAGTGATTGTGATAAAGATAGTGCGATTAGTGTTGTTGTAACTTTAAATGTATTCATTTTACTTCCATCCTCTGGACTAGTTCAGTGAGTTCATTTTTCATACTACAAGAGAAACATTACATTTTTTTTACAGTAAGTTAAAACTTTTTTTGCAATTTATTGTGAACTATTTTTGAAATTCATCCTTTAAACACCAAGTTTACTAATATTAATGTATAGTAAACAAAAAAATAGCAAAACAAACTGGACTAGTTCAATTATGAAAAAAAACGCTGACAATCCTAAAATGAAAGATGTTTTACGTGAACAAATTTTTGGTCGAGCGTTATTACCCCTGCAAAAATTACCTTCGGAACGCGAGTTAAGCGAACTATTTTCTACTACGCGGATCAGCGTTAAAGATGCATTAGGCGCATTAGAAACCGAAGGGCTTATTTATCGAGAAGATCGGAGAGGTTGGTTTGTTTCACCACCGCGTATTCGTTACAACCCATTATCACGCTGCCACTTTAATCAAATGATCAATGAACAAGATCGTATTGCTGAAACACAATTAATTAATATCAGCACTATTATGGCACCTAGTGATTACGCCAAAGTATTAGAATTAAAGGAATTAACTGAAATTCATGTGATAGAACGGTTACGTTATATCGATGGCAGAGTAGTGTTGTTTGTTGAGAACTGCTTAATTAGCCATTTTTTCCCTGGAATCATTGAAGAAAACCTGACTCAATCATTAACCCAGTTATATCAAGATAAATACCAATTCACTACCAGTCGTTCACGTTTTGATGTTATTCCCGCGGCTGCGCCTGCCCATGTAGCAAAAGCTTTAAATATTAGCGCAGGGCAACAAGTGCTAAAAATATGCCGAGTAAATTATAATCAACAGGGGAAAATCATCGACTGTGAGTTTGAATATTGGCGCCCCGATGCAGTAATGATCAGCATCGACAGCATAGAGCATAGTTAAGCTCTGTTAACACAGTTCTAGAAAGGGAGTGTCAACAATAGAAAAAGCGATTAAAACTTGACGATCTGCTTACCTGTAAAGCGGCCATTAAGCTGACGATGTAAGGCTTCTGTTACTGATCTTTGATCAAATTCAACCTCAGAAATGTGCGGTAATTGAATCTTATTTTCTGCTAAATTTTCTAATAACAACTTACATAGAAAGCTCATCTTTTGTTGTGCGCATAGACTTTTAGCTAACCATGCTCCACCTAGTGAGACAATGCTAATAGTAGGGGCTTTTAAGAACATTAATCCATGGTCAAGCACTGGTAATGGCTTCAAACAGGCAATACGTCCACAAAACCGCATCAATTCAATATTACGATTTGTCGCGTCACCACCTACGGAATCCAATACCGCATCAAACCCTATTGGCCCAAGTTCTTTACAGATTTTTTCACGCAGTTTTTTATCTTGATAATCAAATACAAAGTCAGCGCCCAATTGCTTAACCAGCTTATGATTACATTTAGAAGCAGTTGTAAAAACATCTGCACCGCGTTGTTTAGCAAACTGAATGGCGAACTGGCCAATAGCGCCAGCCCCTGCTTCAATTAAGATGTTTTCACCTTCTTTTAAATGTAATTTATCTAAACAGATCAAAGCTAACATACCAGCACAAGGTAAGGTCGCTGCCTGCTGTGCTGAAATATTATCTGGCACAACTGAGACCGCATAGTTAGGCACTTTAGCATATTCACTTAATACACCTTGTTGTGCAATATTGGCATGCCACATCACTCGCTCACCGACATTTGGATATATTCCTTTTGCCGCTTTCACTACCACACCAACCGCATCCAGCCCCAAAATATGTGGGTATTGCCATGGTGCAAAACCTTGTTTAGCAAACATCCCATCTATTTGATTTAGACCTACGTATTCGATTTTTACTAAGATCTCGTCAGGTTCACATTGCGGAACGGGGAAGTTCATTTCTGATAACGTAAATAGATCACTTGCCTCATTTATCGCTAGAGCCTGCATTGTATTAGGAATAGTTTGTTGCGTTGATGTGTCGAAATTAGGCATGTCTACCTCTAAGTATGACAACCATGTCTATGTGAATAATAAGAATATTGTACAGCTATTTTGATTGAATTCTCCCTCTGTGACGTTAGCAAGTTCACAGAAGGAGATATCAAGATAAGGAGTAGATTATTTATCTAGGGACTCAACTTGCTTTACAGAGCCATTAGCCTCTTTTTTGGTTTTACTGACTAGCATATAAAACACTGGTGTTAGTAACAAACCAAATACGGTTACCCCAATCATCCCAGAGAATACTGCATTCCCCATAGCGTGGCGCATTTCAGACCCCGCACCAGTCGCTAATACCAATGGGACAACCCCAGCGGTAAAGGCGATTGACGTCATCAATATCGGACGTAAACGCATGCGACAAGCTGCTAAAATCGCTTCGATATGAGATAACCCATTATCATTTTGATCTTTTGCAAACTCGACCATTAGGATGGCATTTTTAGACGCTAATGCCACTAAAACAATCAAGGCGATTTGGGTGAAAATATTATTGTCTGAACCCACTAACCACACACCTAACAAGGCAGAAAAAATAGTCATAGGCACAATCAATATAATCGCTAATGGTAAACGTAAGCTTTCATATTGCGCAGCTAACACCATGAAGACCAATAAGACCACCAGCGGGAATACATAGACCATGGTATTACCAGCAAGTACTTGCTGATAAGTTACTTCAGTCCATTCATATTCAATGCCTTTTGGTAACGTATCTGCTAATACTTTCTCAATGGCAGCTTGCGCTTGGTCAGAACTATAACCTGGTGCAGGACTACCATTTAGCTCAGCACTTGGGTAACCGTTGTAATGCATGACGCGGTCAGGCCCAATACTCGGCACAACAGTTAACACAGAGCCCAGTGGCACCATTTGTCCTGTATTATTGCGTACTTGCAGGTTAAGAATCTGTTCAGGATCTTGACGATATTGAGCATCAGCCTGCGCATTCACTTGATAAGTTCGGCCAAATAGATTGAAGTCATTCACATACACAGAGCCTAAGTAGATCTGTAATGCGTTAAACACTTCATCCAGTGGTATTCCTTGTATTAGTGCTTGCTCACGGTCAACGTTAATATCCATCTGTGGTACTTGAATACGGAAACTTGAGTAAAGCCCAACTAATGCAGGGTTTTTACGTGCTTCAGCAATCACCGCTTGTAAACTACCAAACAACGCATCAAAGCCTCGATTTGATCTATCTTCAATTTGTAGTTTAAAGCCGCCAGTTGTGCCTAAACCTTGAATTGGTGGAGGTGGGAAGACCCCTACAAAGGCTTCATCAATAGAGGCAAAACGTTGATTTAATTGTGCCGCGATTGCCATTGCTGATTCACTTGGATCAGTACGTTTATCAAAGCCTTCCAGCGTTGTAAATACAATCCCGCTATTTGGACTGTTGGTAAAACCATTTACTGATAGACCAGGGAAAGCAACGGTATGTGCAACACCCGGCACTTCTAAGGCGATTTTTTGCATTTCCGATAATACATCTTGTGTACGATCTAAGCTCGCCGCATCTGGTAATTGGGCAATCGCAACTAAATATTGTTTGTCTTGCTGTGGGATAAATCCACCCGGCACTACATCAAATAATTTAACAGTGCCCCCAACTAACGCGACATAAGCAACCATAACAATCACACTTAAACGGATCAGTTTTTTGACTATTTTTTCGTAACCAGTTGCGCCTTTATCAAAAATTCGATTAAACGGTTTAAACAGAAAACGTCCAAATAATTTATTTAACACACGAGTAAACCAGTCTGGCTTGCTATCGTGTGATTTCAGTAATAGTGCCGATAATGCTGGCGATAACGTTAATGAGTTAAAGGCTGAAATGATTGTTGAAATAGTGATCGTTAAAGCGAACTGTTTATAGAATTGTCCTGATAAACCGCTGATAAAAGCAGTTGGAATAAATACGGCAGACAATACTAAAGCAATCGCAATAATCGGCCCTGTTACTTCACTCATAGCAACACGGGTTGCTTCAAGTGGAGATAAGCCTTTCTCGATATTTCTCTCTACATTCTCAACGACAACAATCGCATCATCGACAACAATACCAATGGCCAGTACAAGACCAAATAATGACAAGGTGTTAATCGACACGCCTAACCACTGCATAACAGCAAAGGTACCAATTAAAGAAATAGGTACAGCGATTAATGGAATGATAGATGCACGCCATGTTTGTAGAAACACAATAACGACTAATACAACAAGTACAATCGCTTCTAATAACGTACTAATAACTGCATCAATAGAGCCACGTACAAACACAGTTGGATCGTATACGATGTCGTATTCAACACCATTTGGAAAATCTTCAGACAAACGAGCCATGGTTTCACGTACTTGGTTCGATAACTCAATGGCATTTGAACCTGGACGTTGAAATACTGGCATTGCGAGTGCTGGTTGGTTGTCTAACTCTGCTCGTAAAGAGTAGCTATCTTGGCCTAATTCAACACGAGCAACATCTGATAAGCGTGTTAACTGACCTTCTTCACCAACTTTAATAACCACTTCACGAAATTCATCAATATTATTTAAACGCCCTTTCACATTTAATAATATTTGGAACTGGCTATCTGTAGGGACTGGTTGCGCGCCTAAGCTACCTGCGGCAACCTGTTGATTCTGTGCACTTAATGCATTAACTACATCACTTGCAGTTAAGCTTCTTGCTGCTAATGCATCTGGATTCAACCACACACGCATAGCATATTGACCACCACCAAATAAACGCACGTCACCTACCCCCGGTAAACGTGCAATTTCATCTTTAATATTAAGGTCAGCATAGTTCGATAAGTATGCGGTATCTAATGTATTTTCTGGTGAATAAAGGTGCACAACCATTGTCAAATCTGGAGAAGATTTTTCAGCAACAACACCTAAACGTTGAACTTCTTCAGGTAAACGTGGCAAAGCACTATTCACACGGTTTTGAACTTGTACTTGTGCACGGTCTAAATCTGTACCCAAAGCAAAGGTCACTGTTAGTGTCATTGCACCATCACTGGTTGCCTGTGAGAACATGTACAACATATTCTCTGTACCATTGATTTCTTGCTCTAATGGCGTTGCCACGGTTTCAGCGATAACAGTAGGGTTTGCACCAGGATAACTTGCAGATACAACAACCGTTGGTGGTACAACTTCAGGATACTCACTCACTGGTAATTGGAATAATGAAATCCCACCAGCAATTAAAATAACTAGCGATAACATCGCCGCAAAGATAGGGCGCTGAATAAAGAAATGAGAAAACTTCATTACAGTTCCTTAGTACTTGCGGTCAAATGCTTAGTTGATGCAGACAGAGTAAAAGTCACATCCTTAGTATCGATGTTAACTAGGTTAGGATCAATTGGCATACCTGGCCCCACACGTGCAGGACCGTTAACAGCAATTTTATCCGTTGCCGTAAGGCCTGATGTGATCACGCGTAAATGGCCATAACGATCCCCCACTTCTACTAGTTTATATTGCAGTACGTTATCTTCACCTACCGTTAATACAAAACGGTTATTCAAATCAGTGCCAATCGCTCTATCTGGAATAACAATTTGGTCGGTAATATTGTTTGCAGCTAATCTGATACGTGCAAATGACCCCGCACGTAAACTATCATCTTGTGCTTCAAATACAGCACGTACACGCAATGTACCCGTGGCTGCATTAATGCGGTTATCGATAAAATTGATATAACCAGAATATGGGAAGTCTTCTTGTCCAACTTTTTGCATCACTACTTTTTGTTGGCTTGCCGCAGTCACATCATTAAATGAACGATTCCAAGTACGCTCATCCACATCAAAGTAACCATACATGCTTTTATTAGAAACGATTGATGTTAAAACCGTTTGCCCAGCAAGAATATTATTACCTTTAGTCACGTTGGTACGTGAAATAATACCGTCGATAGGAGAACGAATAGTGGCAAAGTCTAAATCAAGCTGAGCAGCAACTAATTGTGCTTTTAATGCAGCCAGTTGCGCCTCCCCTTGTGTTAAAGCAGATGCTCTTGATTCTGCTAATTCAGTGGAAATAGCTTTCTTTTCAATCAAACGTGATGCACGTTTTGCTTCACTACGCACTTGTTGTAATGATGCTTCAGAACTCTGTACTTGTGCTTTTAAACCTGCAACCACTGCTGCAAATGGTCGAGCATCGATTTTAAACAACAGATCCCCTTGCTCAACATGGTCACCTTCATGAAAAGAAACTTGCTCTATCACACCAGATACACGTGGCATTAAAGAGACCTGTTCAGGTGCTTCTAAACGTGTCGTATAGGTGTGCCATTTTTGAACTGGTTTAACTAAGACTTCAGCTACATCAATTGGTTGTAAAGGTTGTTTAGTTGCGGCTTGACTAGGTGCTTCACCACAGCCAATGAGTGTAAGAGTTGTAACAGCGATCATTGCTGTAATGAAATATTTGCGCATAACGATGCTCCTTTTCTGATGGACGCATAATACGGAATAAATTAGTGCACAAAAAGCATCGTTTTTTAAATTCATTAGTGCCAAAATGACAACAATAAACATGTAGGAGTTCAAAATGGATATTACCAGTCGCCTTTTAATTTTTCTCGAAGTAGTAGAACAAGGATCGTTTGCCAAAGCAGCGGAAATCAGAAACATAGACCGCTCCGTAATATCCAAACAGATCAGTCGTTTAGAGGATGAATTAGGAGTACGTTTATTAAATCGTTCAACCCGCTCTTTCTCGCTGACTGCAGCTGGAGCTGAAATGACCAAAAAAGCAGTAGAAATACGTGAACTATTAGGTGAAACACTACGTCTAGCTGAAAACTTTCACCAAGAGCCACGAGGCATCTTAAAAATTACTAGCTCATCTATTATTGGCAGACGTTATTTACAACCTGTTATTAATGACTTTCAAAAACGCTTTCCACAGGTTGAAGTTGAATTACGTTTAGACGATCGCGTAGTGGATATTATTGCAGAAGGCTTTGATTTGGCCTTTCGTATCGGTAAACCTAAAGACTCTTCGCTAATTTCTCGTCCATTAGCACGTAATCGTTTACTTATTCTAGCTGCACCGGAGTTTATTCAGCATTATGGTAAACCAGAAAAAATTGAAGATTTGTTACCTTTACCCGCGGCCAGCTTTGCGAATGCAACCATTCGTGTCAGAGATATTAAATATATTGATAAAGATGGACTTTCTAAGGAACAAAAAATTAACAGTATTTTTCGTAGTAACGATCCTGAAACACTGTTGATGAAAGTATTATCGGGTAGTGCTTATTCAGTTACCCCTGCCTTTATGATCAATAATGAAATTAAGGATGGCTTACTAGTGCCGTTATTACCTGATTTAATATTAGAAAACTATCACCCAATGTATGCTGTTTATCCCCATCGTGATTTACCCGTAAGAACACGTTTATTCTTTGATGCCGTTCGTGAACACATTGGTAAAGAAGTACCAATTTGGGAACAATCTATTCCAAATTTTGAACAGTTATATCAACAGTAACTCACTTTTAACAACAATATCATTCCTAGGAATATGCATGATATTGTTGTCTTCATTTATATAAAAAACAATAATTTATATTGAACTTTTTTCATTTCAATTAAACCTGATAACTATTACATCTGACCCTGTAAATAGTTCATACCTAACCGCTTCAACAGTCCCTATGAAAAACAAAAAGCCTTTAAAAACAAATAGATAAAAAACTGGCACAGTATTCGCTATATTATCAATACACATCAATTAAAGGAGACAAAATATGAAGCGCATGACAACTATTGCACTTTCGACTGTACTACTTACTTCATCAACACTTGCATTAGCAGGCCAACAAGATTGGAAAGATGAATCACTTGATGCATGGATAGATGGTAAAGCTGAAACCACTTTACTACTTAATACCAATCTCAACTCTTTTGATATAGATACCGAAGTAGAAGGCGGTGTAGTGACATTAACAGGTGATGTTAATAGCGGCATTGAAAAAGCGTTAGCTGGCGAATTAGTAACTGGATTAGAAGGTGTTAAAAGTGTTGATAATAACTTAACCATTTTAAATGAAGATGCTGATGCAGATATCGATGATAAAGCACTATCAGCATTAACTGATACCAAAATCACTACTGTCGTGAAAACACGCTTATTAATGGCTGATGATATCAGTGCCATGGATATTGAAGTAACAACAACTGACAATGTGGTGTTGTTAGCAGGTAATGTAAAAACAGATGCAGAGCATGATTTAGCAATGAACCTAGCTCGTAATACCGACGACGTAACATCAGTTATCGATAAACTTGAAGTCACTCAGTAGACTCATATTTCTTAACCATTTATTAACTTTCCATTAACCATAAGTTAACCAACAACCTTATATAACTAGGAGCTACAACATGATTCGCTGGGTATTTATATTCCTAATAATCGCTTTAATCTCAGCTGTACTGGGTTTTGGCGGTATTGCAGGTGCAGCTGCGAGTATTGCTAAAATTATATTTTATCTATTCGCAATACTGTTTGTTGTATCAGTCGTTTTTAACTTAATTAGTCCGAAGAAATAGGAGACACAATGAATAATTCAAACACATATAGATCATTCGCCGCAATCGGTGCCGCATTCATGCTATTGAGTGCATGTAGTGAAGGGCCTGCTGAAAAAACAGGTGAAAAAGTAGATGATGCTGTAACAGATGTACAAAATAGTATTGAAGATACATGTGAAGATGTAAAAGATTCACTGAATACAGAAGATAAAGATTGTTAATAACTGTTACTCATTAGTGGCGTACTAACGTACGCCTACTTTTTACATTGAGCCCACTATTCCCATTCATATACACACAAGGAATAAACAATGAGTAATATTTTTGAAGAACTACGCGAAAGCCACGAAAAACAACGCCTATTAATGGATGCATTAACTAGCACAAAAGGTGACTCTGCAACTCGTCAAATTTTTTATGCAGATTTAAAAGAAGAATTACAGCAACATGCTATTGCTGAAGAGCGTTATTTTTATGCCCCTTTAATTCAAAAAGATAAAACCGTTGAGTTATCTCGACATGGCATTGCCGAACATCATTCCATCGATAAAATTATTGAGCGATTGGACAATACAGAGTTTAATTCACCAGCTTGGTTAACCATTATGCAATCGTTACAACATAAAGTACTGCATCATTTAGAAGAAGAAGAACATCGTTTTTTCCAAATGGCAGGTAAGGTCTTTACTGAAGATCAAAAACTCAATTTAGCGGCCCAATACCACAAAGAGATGGTTAGCTAGTCATCCTTTTATGGTCACAATTTTCATTATCTAACCTATGATAATTAATATCTATAACCTAGATATCAGTGAGGGAGCCCATGTTTATTACTAAATATTATTTACTCGGCGTTTTACTAAGCGCAGCACTAGCCTGGTTTACACCTTGGTTAGTATTGAAATTATTATTTACATGGGTAGCCCTATCTTTAGCCATTGTTAGCTTCGCATATCTTTTTAATATCCCTTCTGTTTTTAGAAAAAATAGTGATGGAAAAATTGTCTACTGGATACAATGGGCCTTTATCCCTTTTATGTTGGGAATTCGAGGTTATAACGCTTGGGCAAGAAAATATGACTCAGTCCCTGCCATCCAAAAAATAAGTGATGACCTATATCTTTCAAGACGCTTGCTTCCCTCTGATCTCGATTATTTAAAATCCCAGAATATTGATTGTATTTTAGATTTAACGGCTGAATTCGCTGGACTTGAAAGCGCTATGACGGATAAACATTTTCAATATTTAACACTGCCTGTTTTAGACCATAAAGCACCATCATTAAACAAATTACGACATGCACTTTGTTGGATTGATGCACAGCGTTCACAGTCACGATCCGTTGTGATCCACTGCGCATTAGGCCGCGGCCGCTCAGTATTTGTGATGGCAGCTTACCTATTAAGTCAAGACCCAGAGTTAACTGTCGACCAGGCTTTAGCGGATATTCACTCTATTCGTTCATCGGCTAATTTAAATAAACGGCAATACAAAGTACTCACCTCGATACATCAAAAACAAAAGCTACTGTTACCAACACCGACTTGGATGATAGTTAACCCGGTATCTGGATCTAGAAAATGGCAACAACATCAACAACAGTTGATCAGAGAACTCACCAAAAAATACTGTTTAAATATTATAGAAACCAGCCGACAAACAACGGCGACAGCCTTAGCAAAACAAGCCGTCAAAGAAAATGCTAAACAGATCATTGTTTGTGGTGGAGATGGCACAGTAACAGAGGTTGCTGAGCAAATTATAGAGACAGATATTGTATTAGGTATTGTACCTTTTGGTACTGCTAATGCGCTATGCCATGTACTGTACGGGCTTGAAGCTAAATTTTCTCCCGTCGAAAGTGCCTGTAAGGCAATTTTATCAGATCAAGTTCGTACGATTGATACAGCACGTTGTAATGATAAATTGATGTTGTTAGTAATGGGCATAGGTTTCGAGCAGCAGATGATTGAATCGGCGAATCGTGAAAATAAAAACCAATATGGTCAAATGGCTTATTTAAGCGGATTTTTTAATGCTATTGCCTCTGATAACCCGCAAAAATTAACGATTAAAATAGATGACCAACCATTAACAGAGGTAGATGTACAAAGTTTAGTTGTTGCTAACATCGCCCCGTTCAGTACGGTATTAGCACATGGTGGCGATGTACCTGAACCAGATGATGGCAAATTACATGTCACTTATTTGGATTATAGAAATAGTATTTCGGAAAGAGTACTGGCGTTATCTGACTTAGCATTTTCAAGTTTAGGCATGCAAGATAAGTCTACTGAATTTGAATATCGCTCAGGTAACCATATCGATATTTTTGCTAAACATGAAATAAACTACGTTGTAGATGGTGAACAATATTCTGCTTCACATATTTCTTTCAGTATTTTACCTTCATCTTTAAAAGTAAAAGCCGTCGTAAAATCTTAATCCCCCACATTTTCCCTTTTTATTGAGCAGGTTATTTATACCTGCTCTACTTTTTCGAGCTCTCTTCAAACATTAACGCCTTTATTTAACTAATACAATGACACAACTTTCACGCCTCTGTGAAAAATGAAATCATTATAAAATTTGACAAATTTACTTTGCATCGCGATGATAAGAATCCCCTATCAAGAGTTGATTCGTTATCGTGAGATCAAATTAATGAATAAATTAAGCTTATTACTAAGCGTACAGAACGAATCATTACGCCAATCTATATTAAATAATAACGAATTAAATCAATTCGATGTTATCAAATTGCCAACACACCAGGATTGGATATCACAACTAAAAAAAACCTGCCCTGCTGTTGCTGTGATAGGCGTTAATGAATTTAGTGAAGCCGATTACCAAGCTTTATCTGAGCTTGAAATACTAAATGAAATGGATCTTATCCTAATAAGTTCTGGCTTACCCAATATAAACCTAGATAAATTAATGCAATTGGGGGCTATTTTTCATTACCGTATGCCCTTAGATCTAGATATATTGTCAGAAACATTACAAGATGTAAGACAATCACATCTGTTAAAAAGCCCGGTGGGACAAAAAGTAGCCACTAGCGATTTAGACCAGTTTGGCCAATTAATTGGCTCCTCTAGTCCAATGCACAAGCTTTATCGTATTATTAGACGTGTTGCCAAAACCGAGGCGTCCGTTTTAATCATTGGTGAAAGTGGCTCAGGTAAAGAATTAGTCGCACAAACTATTCACCAAGCGAGTGAGCGAAGTAATCAACCTTTTGTTGCTATTAACTGTGGAGCTATTAGCCCCGACCTTATTGATAGTGAATTATTTGGTCATGATAAAGGTGCTTTTACAGGTGCTGATAAGCCGCACCAAGGTGTATTTAAACAAGCACAAGGTGGTACTTTATTTCTTGATGAAGTCACTGAAATGCCTATTGAGCATCAAGTTAAATTATTACGTGTATTGGAAACAGGTGAATACCGTCGTGTTGGTGGACAAACCGCTCATTTATCTGATGTACGAATTATTGCAGCGACAAACCGCGATCCGCAAACAGCGATTGAAGAACATACATTACGTGAAGATCTATATTTTCGCCTTGCACACTTTCCAATTACAGTACCTCCTTTAAAAGATCGAGGTTCGGATATTGTTGGCTTAGCAAAACACTTTATTGCTCATCAAAATGCGCAAGAAACAAAAGCAAAAACCATTTTAGATTCTGCCATAGAAAAAATTGCGAATTATGATTGGCCTGGTAATGTTCGAGAATTAAAACATACCATTGAAAGAGCTTTTATTCTCGCCGATGAAGTGATTAAAGCGGAGCATATTATTTCAGAAACGCCTTCTTTAGAAACGCAAAATGCCGTTGAAAGATTGGTTCCAATTGGAATTCCTTTAACTGAAATAGAAAAAACGGCAATAGTAAATACATTGAATAACAATGCAGGCAATAAAACTAAAACAGCTCAAGATTTAGGGATCAGTGTTAAGACCTTATATAATAAGCTAGATAAATATGAAGTTCCTTAAGCTCTTGGTTATGTAATAACAGTAAAATGTTAAAACATAACCTTTAATAGCTCTTATAATTTGAATCTGCAGTATAAAAAGATTGAGAGATAATATTTAAGCATATTATCTCTCTTTTAAAATAAGATGAATGCGGCCAAATATGTCCAACCTTTCTAATACTGTACTAACACAAACCAATAACGGAACCCCAATTAGCATCCCCATACTACCCCATAACCATCCCCATAAAATCAGCCACATAAAAATAATTAATGGATTAAGATTAAAGCTTTTACCTAATAAAGTAGGAGTCACAAACTGACTTTCTAGCATATTAATAAACAGATATATTGAAATAACGATAAAGGCATAGCTCATGGAGTCAAACTGAACATAAGTCACAACGGCAAAACAGATCATCGAAATCAGCGGCCCTAAATAAGGGGCAAAATTCATAATGCCGGCTAAAGCTCCCCATAAAAATGGGTCATCCACGCCTAGTATTGAAAATACAATACCAACCACCACACCTAATAATATGTTGATGAGTGTGACGGTCCCTATATACCGAGATAAATCATGCTGAATAGTTCTAACTAGCTCAACAGTTTTGCGTTTATTCTCAAAACTATCAAATTGCATTAATAAACCAGTAAACAACGATCGGCCATAACTCAGCATGAAATAAGCCATGAACAAAGCCATCATAAATTGAGTAAGCATAGTGGGTGTTGCCATGGCAATACTTTTCACTAAAGACACCATGGTATCACTTTTAAATTCACCAACATTACTGTCATTCACAATGGCCTGATTAGCCGCACTATTAAAGCTGGTATTATTGGCTGCAGTACTGATCTCTTGAGAAACATCTTTTACCAAAGTCGGTAGTTTAACCCACCATTCTTGTGCGGGTCCGCTCAATAGACTTAACCCACCAAATATTAGCCCCACAATCACAAAAATAACCGCCAATACACCAATTAATCTTGGTAAACCAATTTTAACTAAGTAATTAACTACTGGGCTACACAATAAAGCGATAAAAGTACTCGCGATAATCGGCAACAGAATAGATTTAGCAAAATAGATACTAACCATCAGCACGATGAAAAATATAAAACCAAACCCCATTGAGTATAATTTACTTAAGTCTGCGCTTTCATTAACGTAAATAGGCTGTTCAGTAGTATTAGGGGTGGCTTCTGTGGATGTTTTTTCTATTCCATCGTTCAAGGTTTTAACTCCATTGAGAGTACTGGCAGACAAAAAAGACCTGTATTTACATTGCTTTTCTATTGAATTTTTTACTGATTATTGCGTTTAATATAGTTAAAGCCTAATGAGGCAAGTGGATAAAAGGTTTTTATTTTTCGTCTATATTTGCTTAAGATAAAACCAGTCAATACACCACCGATAGTCACGACTAGTGGGTGTTTTTGGGTATGTTTATTTACGTCATTTAAAAGTAGCTTTAAGGATAAATCAACCTGTCTTATATTATCCTTACCCTCTAATCTTTTTAATTTAATCGAGTGATTTAGACGCTTTAGAGACGACATCTACCCCCTCCTTTATTTGTGCAATTGTTTCTTTAAATCCAATCATTTTCATTAAACGTTTTTGCCAATAAGCTAATGCACCAAGTACGGCGATCATTGATAATAAAAATGTACCTACTCCAATCAATAGCTGGCCTGTTAAACTATAAAAAACGATACCAACAGCAATACATGTACTAAAAACAAACAGGATTAATAAAGGAATAAATAGGACTTGGCAGAGCAAGAACTGCTTACTAGCATTAACGCTACGTAGCAGCTCCATAAAGAACACTTGTATCGTCGATTCAGACCATTTACCAAGTGTATCTATTGTGTCTGATAACTTATTAAATAAACTACTTACTTCGTCGATTTTTTGATTAATTTTTTCAGTATCTAATAAGTTATCTGGCTTAGCATCATCAGAGATCTTATTTTCATCGCAAACTGGTTCGGTGTTGTTTGTCATAAAATCTCCGATTATTAAATTACTTAATTAATTTAGATATAGCCCAACCTGCTAAGAATGCGCAACCAACACTTAACAGCGGACGCTCTTTAATAACGTTTTCAACCTGAGCTGTTGTCGTTTTAATTTTTTCTGAACCTTCCGCTAATGATTCTTGTGCTTTATTTTTTAAAGAGTGAACAGCTTCAGTCGCAGCTTCTTCAGCTGAATGATAAGCATCTTCTACTTTGTTTTGAGTCTCTTGAGTTTTTGCTTTGGTAGTTGTAGTAGCCATTTTTCAATCTCCTTAATAATAGAGTATGTCGCTTTCTATCATGTTAAAAATAATAGAGGGTTTATATTCCCCTATTCTCGATTGTTCAATATAACTATTGCGAAAGTCATGCCAACTAATCAATAAAAATATAAGATATTGATTTTAAGACATATTAATTGTTTTGGCTCATGTAATTATAGTTAATGAGTAATGTAGTTTTTACAGTAACCTGAAATAACCCTGTAAAATTTACTCATCTAAAAAGTGAATAATGGCCATAGTGAAAAAAGCTTAAAAAGATGAAGCGAACGTCATATCACGTAACACTTCACCAAACTTATTGATGTGGAGGTAGTTACTCTGCAGGCTTCAAGAAATAAAGCTCAGCTAAACCATTATGAATAGCTGCTAATTCAACTTGAATGTTATCAATATAGTCATGTAGATAACCTTTTTCCAACTCACGTACGTCTTCGCTTTTTAACTCATCAATCGCATGGTCGATGGATTGATTAATCTCCGATGCATTCGGTAAAGGTTGGATTAATACTTTTAACTCTTGTAAACAGAACAATATCGAGCGAGGGAACACCTCACTGTGCATGATAAATTCAATAACATCAGAACGCTGTACTCGCACGCTCATCTCTTGACGGTACATCTGATAAGCGCTAAGTGAGCGTAATAGGCTTATCCATTGTATATTCTCGTAAGGTTTTGCTTCTGTACTAGTAATTAAGGTTTCAGAGCGAATATCTAAAATACGTGATGTCATATCAGCACGTTCAATCATCAATCCAATACGGATAAAAGTATACCCAAGGTCATGATTGATAGTGGCATCTAAAGTACCAAAAATTTGATGGGCAGCATCAATAATGGTTTTTAAATAAGTAAATCGACCTCGTTTGCTTAACCCCTCATTTTGATTATCCTTTACGTAATAATAGAGAGAATTTATCTCTTCCCATACATCTCTTGGAATAACATCTCGAATAGTACGTGCGCTCTCACGAGCTGATATAATCGAATTTAAGATAGAGGAGAAATTATCCTTACCTACCAATAGATAACGTAACGCTTTTTGCTCAGAGAAGTCTGTATGCGTCTCTAAGTAAGCTTTTCGTGCTCCAATGATATCTACTAAAGGCTCCCAGCCTGTACTCACCCCTTTTGGTAAATCCATCATCAACATATTATTAACATTGATTAAGCGAGCGACATTTTCTGCGCGTTCAATATAGCGAGATACCCAATATAAAGTTTCACCGACTCTTGATAACATATTATTTAGCCTCCTCGTCTACAATCCAAGTATCCTTACTACCACCACCTTGTGATGAATTTACCACCAATGAGCCTTTAGTCATTGCAACGCGTGTTAAACCACCTGTTGTAATTTGAGTATCTTTGCCAGAAGACAAAATAAAGGGTCTTAAATCAGCATGACGACCGTCAGGAGTTATGCCATCTAAAGTAGGGACAGTGGATAAATCTAAGGTTGGTTGAGCGACCCAGTTACGAGGATCCGCTTTAATTTGCGCAATGGTTTCTTGTTGCTCTTTTTTAGTTGACTTAGGGCCAATCAGTAAGCCATAACCACCCGACTCATTAGCCGGTTTAATCACTAATTTATCGATGTTCTTAATCACATGCTCACACTCTTTAGGATCAAGACATTTAAAGGTAGGAACATTGGCTATTTTTGCATCTTCACCTAAATAATATTTAATGATTTCAGGTACGTAGGCATACACGACTTTATCATCTGCTACACCTGCTCCCGGCGCATTTACTAGAGCAACATTTCCCTTGGACCATGCTCTCATTAAACCAGGAACACCTAATTGAGAATCAGGCAAAAATGCTTCAGGATCTAAAAAGAGATCATCAATACGGCGATAAATAACATCTACACGTTGTAATCCAGTAATTGTTCGCATGTAAACACAATCATCTTTTTCAACCACTAGGTCGCGACCTTCTACTAACTCACACCCCATCTCTTGCGCCAAGTAACAATGCTCAAAATACGCTGAATTAAATACGCCTGGAGTTAACACCACCACTTCAGGTTTATCATCTGGGCGAGGTGACATTGCAGCTAACATATCAAATAGTTGGGAGGGGTAATCATCGACGGGTAAAATAGGGACTTGTTCAAATAGTTCGGGGAAGACACGTTTCATTACTGAGCGGTTTTCAAGCATATAGGAGACACCTGAAGGAACCCGTAAATTATCCTCTAGGACATACATAGTCCCTTTGCCATCCCGCACTAAGTCAGAACCGCAAATATGTGCCCATATTTTGTTAGGGGGCGTAATACCCACACATTGCTGACGAAAGTTAACAGACTTTTCTAATAAACCTTTGGGAAAAACACCGTCTTTTATTATTTTTTGGTCATGGTATAAATCATCAATAAATAGGTTTAACGCTTCAACACGTTGTTTTAAGCCAACTTCTATACCCTGCCACTCTTTTTTACCGATAGTACGAGGAATAATATCAAAGGGCCAAGCCCTGTCGATCATATTACCTTCGTTATAAACAGTGAAAGTAATACCCATCTCTTTAATAGCTAAATCAGCGACAGCTCGGGCTTTTTTTAATTCATCACCAGACAGTTTTGAAAAGAACTCTGCCAGTTGTTTTCCATGTGTTCTAACATTCCCTTTGGCGTCAATTAATTCATCAAAAAAACCATTCGTTTGATACGCTTTCCAATCAATTTCCATACACTTTCGCCTTTTCATTAACTCATGTTTAATAATGACGTTGTCTAATTACCCTAATCGAATCATATCCACCGCAACATCTAATGCCTGAGAGCCTCCACCAAATACCACGCCCTTTAAAGGAGTAACATCTGAGAAATCTCGTCCAACAGCTAAGGTAATATGCTGATCTCTAGGTAACACATCATTTGTAGGATCAAAATCCAACCAACCATAGCCAGGAACAAAAATGGCAAACCAAGCATGTGTTGCATCGGCTCCCTCTAATTTCTCTTCACCTTCTGGTGGCAGTGTTTCTATATAACCACTTACATATCTTCCCGCTAATCCAATGCTACGTAAGCAAGCTAGCGCAAAGTGTGCAAAATCTTGGCAAACGCCCCTTTTTTGTGCAAAAACAACACTTAAAGGCGTACTAATCGTAGTAAAACCAGGGTCATACTGAAACTCATGAAAAATTCGTGCCATTAAATCTTTACATGCTTCTATCAGGCTTGCCTTTTCGGTAAAAGAGACTAGAGCATAGTCACGAATACCCTTTTCTAATTGGGTAAGTTGCGAAGGTAAAATAAATTCAGATACTTTTAATAACTCGCTTGTATTAGGCGTTGCAAGTATATCTCTGGCTTTTACCCAAGGCATATCGATACGCTTAAGGTCAATATTTTCTGGTACCAATAACTCCACTTCACTAACCATAGTGACAGCTAATACTTTATGTTGAGTAGTAATTTCAAACACAGTGACTCTATTATTAAAATAGTCCGTATACTCTTTTAAATAACTACTTGGAGGATCTATTTGTATATGACTGCTATGACATATCTGCGCTCGATTTGTTTTCGGCGTTAAACGCGCTTGGTTTTGACATAAGCTTACAAAATCAGCGTATTGATAGGTGGTGGTGTGTTTTATTTTATATTTCACGATTGAGCTTGCTCAATGTTAGTCCAATTTAATTTATTGGCAGTTTGTGTATGAGAAAAGTATTGTAATAGTAATACATCACAAAAGGTATTTAAGTTGCTACGAATGTGATGATTGAACTCTATTAATTGTTCACGCTTGCCTTCCGTACTCACTTGTAAATAATCTTTTTCGGTGACGTAACAGGTGGTTTTTGACAATACAATTGCTTTTTCATGAGCCGCAATCACACCCGGTCGCCTTTTTGTCGGCAAATGCTTACAAAGCGTATTAATCTGTTCTAATTGAAATAACAGCGAGCGCGGGTATTCTGCATCTAATAATAAGAGTTCAAGTCCTGTGCCAATACTTTGATGCATACGATAACGACGCTTGTGGGTCACTAAGCTGACCTGACACGTTAACACCGATTCCAGTAAAGCAATTTCAACTGGTTCTTCTAGCTCTTCGGTTAATAGGGCTGCGCTTAATGAGGTAATTTGCAAACTACGCTCAATACGGCGCCCAATCTCTAATAAAAACCAGCCGTTACTATTTGGCATACAGTCCGCAATCGAGCCATTGAAAGCCATTATTGAACCAATCACTTTATCTAAACTGGTTTGTAGGCTACGTGAGCTTGTATTAATGTTAACTGACGACAGAGCTTTTACCTGTTCATTGATTTCATCAATAATACGGCGACTGTCATAGGACAATAGCTCTTGAATTTGTACTGCTGCATTCGCTAAATACTTAAGAGTATTAACAATACTTCCTGCACATTGCTCACCAGCTAATAATTGAAAGGCCATGGTTTTAGCACTTTCGCTATTTAATGTTTGCAATACAGGCTCTTGCTCAATATAAGGATAAACAATATGTTGGGAGTGTATTGCACTGAACAATCGAGTAACCATGGAATGCCGCATTGCGTCTGGATAGATAGCTAACTCAGTATAACGATCGATAAAAATACGTAATACTCGAACAGTACTTTCAGCTCTTTCTAAATAGCGACCCAACCAAAATAGATGTTCTGCAGTACGGCTTGATATCACGCCTTCTAATAGGGTCACATCCATGCGTTTTCGAACGGGTATAGAAGCAATTGGGTCAGCAACTGTATTCTCATCATTGGCATTAATCCAAGTATCTTTGATCCATCCAGATAGGCTTGGGTAATGGCTAACTTCATTAGAAAAACATAGTGCAGAAGGTAATACTTCCACCCCATGCTCGGTATTTAAAGCATAACAACGGAATACCACAGGTTTAGCAATCAGTTGTCCGCCACTCCAAAAAGGCGCACTACTAAACGTGGGTTTATCTTGGAAATAATAGTTTTCAGGTTGTGTGTTAATCAGTTTTTTAATTTGCTCTATGTTGGCGGCACCGTCTAATTTAAACGTGCTATCTTGATAACTTAATAACTCTAACCCTCTCCACTCAACTTCTTCAACTTGATCCACTGCATAATAACTGGCTTGACCGAGCAACAAAGGCTTCGCTAATAATTTTTCAGATAAAACGGCTAGATTAGCTTGTACTGCAGGAGATGATAGGATGCCACTACCAAACGGATTTAATACTTTGACAGACCCTTCTCGCACTGCTTGTAATAAGCCAGGAATACCATGTAATGAGTATTCTGTTTGTTCTAGGGAATCAATACTATGATCAGGCAACCAACGTAAAATCACATTAATTTTCCCTAACCCTTGTAATGACTTTAAACACACCTCTGCGTTTCTCACGGTTAAGTCTGCACTTTGTACTAAGGTGTAACCAAAATAAGTGGATAAGAAGGCGTGTTCATTGTAATTAGGATCATCGATACCTTGCGTCAAGATAACTATTCTAGGATCGTCCATATAACGAGTGTATTCATTAATCGTATCTTGGAATGCTGCTAAAAATTGTTTTATCTGCTGAACATTACATTCAGCAAACTCTTCAGCCATCACTCGACGGGCAATGACTCGGCTTTTTAATAACAAACCTAAGCCTAATGGACACTGACAATGGTCAGCTAAAACTTTAAAACCACCGCTTGGCGTACGATAAACATCAATTGCGGTAAAAAATAACTTTAATTCATTGCCGGGAAGGCTGAAACCTTCACGCAAATACCGTTTATCTTGAAACAAATATTTGGCTTCAAGCGAACCATCCATTAATAGTTTTTGCTCACCATAAATATCTTGTTGAATTTTATTTAACAGCGTCACTCTTTGTTTAATACCAGCTTCTAGTGACTGCCAATCTTGCTTGGAAAACATAAAAGGTAAAGGATCAAAGTGCCATTGATGATTGCTTTCATGTTTAATATTGCCATTTTGTAATAACTGACTGATTTCAATGGCACGTCCAGTGACCTCTTCCGCACTTAAGCTAGATAGACGATTGAATAATGTATCCCAATGTTTAGGTAGTAAACCACTATGGTTAACAAGCTCATCATGATCATGTGATTTATTTAGATAGAGGGACAACCATTCTGGCAATTCCGGCATACTGCTGTTATTAATGTACATGCTGAAAATGCTCCATTTTTAAGACATCATTAGTTAGTAATGATCTATTCAGGCAAGAAAAAAGGCATTCCACTTTAATAAATTTCAAAGTGGAATACTACTTTTATCCAGACTTATTTAAAGGCTGGTTGACGACGTAAATCCAAGGTATGTGGGTAATCTTGGTTAGTACTTTCTTCTGCTGGAACTACAAACTCAGTCACTGATTCGGCAGCATGAAAAGTATGGGTCGCAGCAGATGGTATCCAGCTAGGTTGGTCTGACATCAATAACGATGGCGTATGGCCATGCTCCCAAAATCTCGCCACTCGACGCCCTTCAGCTTCAAATGCATTAACCGGTAATGTTTCTGGATTACGACCACCAGCATGACTTACATGATATACAAACCCACCCAGTGAACGACCTTCCCAAGTATCGATCAAGTCAAAAGTTAAAGGAGCATGTACACCAATGGTAGGATGCAATGCTGTCGGTGGTTGCCATGCACGATAACGAATACCTGCCACCATCTCGTCTTTTGCTTTACCTTTCACAGCTTTTAACGGCACACGACGACCATTACAAGTCACTACATAACGGTCACTGATCGTTCCTTGTACTTTGATTTGTACCCTTTCTAATGAAGAGTCTACGTAACGTGCAGTTCCAGATGCACTCGCTTCCTCACCTAATACATGCCAAGGTTCAATGGCTGTTCTTAACTCTAAGGTCACATTATCAAGCTCACGTGTACCGCATACAGGGAACCTGAATTCAAAGAACGGATTTAACCAACCTAATTGGAAAGCAAAACCTGCTTGTTGTAAATCACGAGTCACTTCTGCTAAATCATTCTCTACATATTGAGGAAGTAAGAACTTATCATGTAACTCTGTTCCCCAGCGTACTAAAGGTTTGTGGTACGGTTTTTTCCAGAACCAAGCCAATAGTGTACGTAATAACAACATTTGTACTAGGCTCATTTGTTCGTGCGGCGGCATTTCAAAGCCCCTAAACTCTACAATTCCTAAACGACCTGTTGCTGAGTCAGGAGAATACAACTTATCAATACAGAACTCTGCACGATGCGTATTACCCGTTAAATCCACCAATAAATTACGTAACAACCTATCCACTAGCCACGGCTCTGGTACTTCACCTTCTGGCATGTGTGAAAAAGCAATCTCTAACTCATAAAGCACTTCATCACGAGCTTCATCTACACGTGGCGCTTGGCTGGTTGGGCCAATAAATAAACCAGAAAATAGGTAAGATAACCCAGGGTGATGCTGCCAATAAGTGATAAAGCTACGCAAAATATCTGGGCGACGTAAGAATGGACTTTGATCTGGTGTTTCACCGCCTAAGGTTACATGGTTACCACCACCAGTTCCGGTATGACGACCATCGGCCATAAACTTATCTGTACCTAAACGCGCCTGTTTAGCTAGCTCATAAAGTATAGTGGTTCTATCTACCAGCTGCTCCCAAGATCTAGATGGGTGAATATTCACCTCAATAACACCAGGATCAGGCGTCACAGCATATTTTTCTACGCGACTGTCTTTTGGTGGGCTATATCCCTCAATAACAACGGGCATTGAAAGCTCTTTTGCCACTGCTTCAATGGAATTTAATAAACCTAAGTAATGTTCAAAATGGCTAGTTGGCGGCATAAAGATATATAAACGCCCATCTCTCACCTCTAGTGCCATCGCTGTTTTGATCATCTCTTTGCCAATAAACCCTTTTTTCAATTTTTTAGGTTTAGCAAAAGTATCCGGAATATCAAAAGGGTCTCGATCAATAATATTATCTGTCCACGCCAAGCTATCTAAAGGTAAGCGATAACCTAATGGTGATTCACCCGGTAACAAGAAACAGTGTCCACGTTTAAATTCCCATGCACAGGATTGCCAGCAGTTTTTACCATCATTCCATTGTAAAGGTAAGACATAACCTACTGGTTTATCTATGCCTTTTTCCATCTTTTCTAAAAAACCTTTACGGCTCATGGCATGTAATAATTTAGCATCTTTTGGTCCAGGCTCTGAAGGTAACGAGCCCTCTTGCCACATGTGATAAATAATATCCTCATAGGCAGTGGTTAATGCTTCTTTGCTTAAGCCTAATGCCTCACTGAGTTTTTCAGCAAATTTTTGGCTGTCGGTATGGTCTAACTCATAATCTTTATTAGGATCAGCTAATAAACTAGTATCCTTCCACAGAGCCACTCCATCTTTGCGCCAATAACAAGCATATTGCCAGCGTGGTAAAGGTTCACCTGGATACCACTTACCTTGACCATAATGGGTAAAACCACCTTTAGTGAAGACTTTATTCATCTCCACGAATAGGTTTTGTGCCAAGACTCTTTTTTCTTTACCGTCGGCTTCCGTATTCCACTGAGGATGCTCCATATCATCGATCGATATAAAGGTTGGCTCGCCCCCCATAGTAAGATGAATACCTTGATCATCATAAATATCATCAACATGTTGGCCTAAACGATTAATCGCCGACCACTGCGCTTCAGAATAAGGCTTGGTCACGCGAGGGTCTTCATGAACACGCGTTACTTTATTATAAAAACTGAACTCTGATTTACAGTCATCAATACCACCTGTCACTGGGGCAGCAGAACTTGTCTCAGGCGTACAAGCTAAGGGGATATGTCCTTCGCCGGCAAATAAGCCAGAAGTAGGATCTAAACCAATCCAACCCGCTCCTGGAATATAAACCTCAGTCCAAGCATGTAAATCAGTAAAATCTTCTTCGGGGCCACTAGGCCCATCAAGTGATTTCTGATCTGAGGTAAGCTGTACTAGATAACCTGATACAAAACGAGCAGCTAACCCTAAATGGCGAAATAACTGCACCAATAGCCATGCGGAATCACGACATGACCCAGTTTTTTTAGTTAGGGTTTCATTTGCCGTTTGTACGCCAGGTTCAAGACGAATACCATAACCGACCAGCTCATAAATAGCTTGATTTACCGCCACTAAGAAATCAACACTGCGAATAGGTTCTTTGGGTGTTAAAGAGGCGATTAACTCGAGAAGCTTGGGGCTAGCTTTACGTTTTTTTAGATAAGGAGCTAATTCAGATTTGGATATTTTATCGTAAACGAAAGGAAATTCTTCTGCATATTCTTCTAGAAAGAAGTCAAAGGGGTTAATAACCGTCATTTCTGCAACTAAGTCTACGGTAAAACTAAACTCGGTGGTGGGTTCATTGAATACCACCCTGGCTTGATAGTTACCAAAAGGATCTTGTTGCCAATTGATATAATGGTCTTCCGGTGTAATTTTTAATGAATAACTTTTAATTTTTGTGCGGCTATGTGGGGCTGGACGTAAACGAAATATATGCGGCCCCATGTTTACTAAGCGGTCATATTTATATTCAGTATGATGCGAAATACCAACAGTGATTGTCATCGACTAATTCCCCTTTAATGATATGCAGCTATATAAATAGCACGAAAATGTTACTGGGTGTTGATTTATTTTTTTGCAATATTTATTCCACTTGCATGAAATATAATGGAAATAAGTCATTAGCCTTAATTAAGGGCCTTCAATCCTAAATTAATGGGTTTCATAAACAAAGACTACACTAGGATAATAATTTAAGACGTGCCGACTGGTGCAATAAATGCACTAAAATAGAACTAAAATTTAGAATAAGAACAACATAGTTCATATTTTTATTTGCCGGCGCATGAATAATATCCCTCATTATCAGAGCATTACACCAGCCTGCTAGATTTAAAAAATAGTTCATAATAAAGCTGCTCTGTAGGTTAACAATAATGCTATGATAGAGCATATTTTGAGCATTTATTTAACATTAAAATAACTGCGAAAAAACTCAACAACACCATAACGATTTATTCACCTTAACAACCACACTTAACACTACCAAATGGGATACAGCCTTATGCAAAAGCTAACAGATATTGGTGAACACTTCGTCAACGAACTCTCTTCTCGTTATGGCTTAAGCCAAGATGCCATCGTACATATGCTCGTTGCGGTAAATAATGGCGGCTGCTCCATGGCACAATTTAACTGCCCGGAATTAGGTGGGTCAGGACAATGGATGCGTGGGGGAATGACCATGGTAGGTGATATGTTTAATAGCGGTTTAAAAATGACCGTTGATAATTTATGTAACGAGTTGGCTAATGTTTTGACTAATAATCAAATATTCCCTGTTGTCCCTGCTGGTACACCAGGTAGTAATCAATGGTGGCCAACAGATTTAGGACAACCCTTCAGTAGTGGAGCGCAAAACAATATTCGTTATGCTGTATTTCCTAATAGGTTAGCGGTTGAGTTAAATGGTCAAATCTCTATTTACGATACACTTGACCATAATATCGGCGGTGTTAGCCAGCAACAGGGAAGCAACGATTCACTTACTTTTAGTAGCCAATGGGGCAATATTCATATCAGTAGTTTGCCTTTAATTTCAGGCCAATCATTACCCGCTTCAGGCAATACCAATTTTGCACAAGAAAATCATTCAGTAACGCAGTCAACTGAAGCACCGACAACAACGGCAGAAATGCCTAATGAGCAGTTTAACGCTGCTAATCAGATGATTGAAATTATTACTAAATTGTCGGAATTGAGAGATATGGGAGTGTTAACTGAAGATGAGTTCACTAAAAAGAAAACAGAACTATTAAACAAAGGCTAAATACTGCTTTGTTAGCACTTTATACGGTAAAAAGATGAAAACATTTAAATGTAATTGTAGTGAGCAGCCGATTCTATTTTTTGAAAGTAGCCACTGCCTTGCCTGTGGAAAAACAGTTGGAATTGATGATCAATTTGATCAAGTTGAACCCTATGAAATAGAGCCAAAAACAGGACTCTTTTATAAACAGGGTACTCCACAGGTAAAATATAAGAAATGTGATAACCACATCCAATTTAATGCCTGTAATGGCATGGTGAATCTAAGCACTTTCAGCCCAATTGCTGACAGTGATGAGGTATTGTGTTTTGCTTGCCGATTTAATGAAACGGTACCAGATTTAACTATCATAGAGCACATTCCATTGTGGCATAAAATGGAAACAGCAAAACGACGAGCACTTTATACGCTAAATGCTTTACCTGTGCCTTTACGTAATCTAGCAGAAGATCCGGTAACGGGGCTGAGCTTTGATTTCATCGCAGATCGTAATGTAAATGATCATTTTTCTAGCCCATTAGCTGGTCAAGAAACCGTCTTTACTGGTCATGACTGTGGACATATTACTATTAATTTAGCGGAAGCTGATGATGTTGCTCGTTCGCAAACCAAACATGCTATGGGAGAACGATACCGGACGCTACTAGGCCATTTCCGCCATGAATTAGGCCATTATTATTTTGATCAATTAATAGCTCAAACACCTGAAAAACATACTCTATGTAAGCGATACTTTGGAGATGATGAATTAGATTATCAAGAGGCGCTCGACAAACATTATAAACAGGGTGCACCAGAGAATTGGCGTGACACTTTTATCAGTGAATATGCGACTATGCATCCCTATGAAGATTGGGCAGAAACATGGGCTCATTATATGCATATTATTGATACCTTGGAGACTGCACAAAATTTCTCTATTAGTGGCTCTACATCGGGGCATGATACTGAAGAGTTTGAGGCTTTGAATCTACCGCAAGATGCTTCTTACTTTATGGGACAAAAAGACATTACGCAGATTCTCGATAGTTGGGTAGAGTTCTCGGTGATGCTGAACTCTTTGAATCGAAGTATGGGATTGGCAGATGCTTACCCTTTTATTTTAACGCAGGCGGTAAGAACCAAGCTATCATTCATCCATCACGCGATACATAACAAATTACACCTGCTTCCTAAGTTAGGGAAAGCAGAAGCAAATAAGCTCACTATTACAAAATAGGCGACAATAAATGGATATCCACACCGCTTAACAATCAGCGGTGTAAATACATTAATAAAGCGATGCTTTAATTAATGGTTTTAATAAATAGCTAAGTACAGTTCGCTTAGCGCCAAGTATATCCACTTGAGTTATCATACCTGGCCTAATTGGCAATTTTTCACCATTACGTTCAAGATAATTTTTATCTGTATGTATTAAAACTTGGTAATAATATTCTTTACCTTTTGCCGTATCTTCTTCAAATGTATCCGCACTGATTTGTTCCAATGTACCTTCTAAATCACCATAAATAGTATAGTCATAGGCGGTAATTTTCACTTTTGCTTTCATACCTGGTGCTAAAAATGCAACATCTTTAGGTTTAATACGTGCTTCAATTAATAGCTGGTCATCAACAGGTAACACCTTCATGATCGGTTCACCAGGTTGAATGACACCACCTCTTGTTGTGACTAAAATATCGTTAATTTGTCCACGTACTGGCGACACAATTTGAGTACGTTTTAATTGATCTTCCTTCTGTACTAATGTTTCCATTAACGCATTTAAATAGCCTTTTTTCTCGGTAAGCTCTGTATAAGCGTCCTGCATATAACTATTATTTACACTAGCCACCTTCCCTTTTAACTCTTCGATGGTTTTATCAACTTTCAATAATTCCATCTTACTGACAGCTTTACGTTTTACTAATGGTTTCAGTACAGAATACTCTTTGTTGGATATATCAATTTCACGTTGCAAAGATGCAATTGTTTGCTGTTTTCTATCTCGACGAGCTTTAAACAGTGCTATTTCAGATTTCGCTTCAGGTGTATCTAAATCGAATCCATCGGGGAAAGTGATCGTATTTTGATTTTTTACTTCTGAGTCTAATCGAGCAATCGCTGCTTTCAAGGCAACAGCTTGGCTAAGCCCTTCCATGTAAGCTGCGTAAAATCTTGTTTGATCTAAGCTGACTAACACTTGCCCAGCCTCTACCATATCGCCTTCATCCACTAGCAGAGCTTCAATAATTCCCCCCTCTAAGCTTTGGATCATTTGTAAACGGCTCGAAGGGATAATGCGCCCCTCACCTCGTGTTACTTCATCTATTTCTGCAAAACTTGCCCATACCACGAATAAAATCACCGTTAAGATACTTAACCATAAGCCTGGTTTTGCCGCAGGGTGCATAACCGTATACTCTGGGTCATTTAAAGACCTTAATAATCGTGATTGCTTATGCTGTTTAGACATTAGACTTGCCCTGTTTATTAGTAGAAAGAATTTCTTTTAATGAACCATCCATGATCACTTTCCCTTTATGCAGAACCACTCCTCTTTGCCCAATCGATAACATCCTTCTTTTATGTGTGGACATAATAAGTGTCCGTCCTTTCAGCCATTGGTTAAGAAAAACCAATACTTTTTCTTCACTATTTTGGTCAAATGCAGCAGTCGGCTCATCCATTAAAACAATGCGTGGATCTTGTAATATAATACGCGCCAATCCAATTGCTTGTCGCTGTCCACCCGACACACTGCCATTCCCTAAAATAGGCAAATCTAGACCTAAAGGGTGCTCTCTGGCTGCAGTACCTAAACCGATTGCATCTAACGCTTCGAATAATTCATTGTCGCTATGGCTTTCACCATCGAGCAATAGATTATCTCGTAAAGTACCATGAAATAATGCGATATCTTGTGGCAGATAACCTATCCCTTGACGTCGATCACTAGGGTCTATTTGTCCTAAATTGACATTATCCATTAATACTCGACCATCACTTGGATCGCTTAACCCTGCTAATATTCGCAATAACGTCGACTTGCCGGCACCATTACAACCCAATAGCATAACTCGACTACCAGCTGTAATTTTTAAGTCTTGAATATCTAGAGTCAATGCATCTTCTTGAGAATAACGAAACTTAATATTATCTACGTGATACTCGCCCTTTAAATCAGGTTTACGTACAAACTTACGATCCACAGTACGTTCAATAGGTGCATTCATTAGTTCATCTAAGCCTTCAAGGGCAACTTTTACATGTTGCCAACGAACCAATACACCGGCCATTTGATTTACAGGCGCAATAGTACGAGAAACCAACATGGTACAAGCAATCAAACCACCTATCGTTAGATTGCCATTATTGATTTCGAAAACACCAATAATTAGCACGCCAACATAACAAAGCTGTTGAGTCATCGAAGCACCTAAAGTTAAAAAGGAATGAATTCTTTTAAGTAGCACATTTTCATCGGCTAGTTGCGCTGACAACTCTTCCCATAACTTTAAATTCCTCCCTTCTGCACGCGTCGTCTTTACTGTTTCTAAATTGTCTATTACTTCTAACATTAAACCGTGTTTAATCGCGCCTTCTCTAAGGTTTGCACGAGATAATTTAGCTAACTTTTTTTGCATCAATAAACTAGGTAGTAACATTAATAAAATACCGATCACAGGTACCCAGACTACAGAACCACCAATGTAAGCAATCACACTTAAGAAGATAATAATAAAAGGAAAATCACTGATAGTCGCAGCTGTTGAAGAGGTAAAGAATTCACGAACACTTTCAAACTCTCTAATCTGGCTGCTGAAAGCACCAGTAGATCCAGGTTTAGCAGATAAACGAATCTGCATCACTCGTTCAAACAATAGAGAGGATAGTTTTATATCCAGACGCTTCCCTGTGGCATCTAATAAATGCGCACGTATCACTCTAATAACAAAATCCAGAATAATGGCGAGGATAACTCCAGAGGAGAGAACAAAAAGCGTATCAAATGCACTATTCGGTACGACTCTATCGTAAACTTGTAAAGCAAATAATGAAGTTGCTACAGCTAATAAATTTGCGACAAAAGAAGCAACTGCGACTTCTGCATAGGCAGGCCAACAACGAGCTAATGGCCCTTTAAACCAGTGCTCATTTGCTTCTTTTGCATAGTTTCCAGCACGATCATCTTTTCTAAACTTAGGTTTAGCAAGAATAGCAGTACCTGTATAAATATCTTTGAGTTCATCAAGGCTGAGATCATTAATACCGCCTCCAGTCTCTGGCAATAAAACTTTTGCTGTACCTTGTTTAAGATCTAACTCTGAAAGAATAACCGTAGTACCAGACTCAGTTAATAATAACGCTGGCAATAAACGTTCAAAGATATCTTCAAGTTCAATATCCACAACACGTGCAGACAAGCCTATACGAGCAAGGGAACGCGGAACATAATCTAATGCCAACTTTCCTTCATGCAGTGGATAACCATCAGCTAACTCAGAAGAGGTTACTTTTCGGTCAAATAATCCACAAAACAAAACAAGGCCTTTTCTTAAAGGATCTTTTTGTACTTTTGTAAATTGGAATCGACGAGAAGAATGAGGAAGCGTTTTTTCTTGTTGTTGTTCTGTTCCTTTTTCCATTAGTATCTTTCTCTCTCACCTTGCAGCAATAATAGCTTATTCAACATGCCTAGTTTTGAAGCGGTACGATAAGGCAACATTTGATATTCTGATGAAGCACTAATTAACTGCGTTTTTAATTGGAATGTCTCCGCTTCATTGGTCAATAGATCTTCAATAGTTCTTAAACCTGCACTGAATTGGTCTAAATAAACTTTGACTAAATGCGAAGATTCTTTAACTTGATATTTTAACGCTTCGACTCTTTGTCGTAACGCAATTCTACTTTCACTATCAGAACCAAACTCTCGTGCTAAATCACGATGTACTGACTGTAACTCCCATTTTGCAGCTTCTACTAATTGTAGTTCAGATTGCGCTTGATAATAGGCAGATAGACCTTGGTTAATTTGCATTTTTACATTAATGCCAATAGAAGAGTCTTTAGTAAGTACACCATTTACATCTCTTTTTATCGTACTTGCTTCCAACACCACATTAGGCTTCAAGCCCGCACTGGCACTTTTAGCATCAAATTCAGCAATATAAATATCTTGCTGAGCTTGCATATAATCAGGAGATTGAACAATATTTTCCTCTAATTTATCTTGAGTATTCAATTGTTCAAATATGTCGAATGACTCAGTAAATTGAGGTAGGGTGCTAGGAGGTTGTCTAAGAAGTAATATATAAAGCCGTTCTGCCGCTTTAAGTTCGCCCTGAATAGTTGCAAATTGCTCATCAACATAAGCTTGATATTTAAATACTTTACTTAATTCTGAGCTGTCGCTAAATTGATAATTATCTCGTTCTTTAGCTAACAAATAAATACTATGTAGCTCACTTTGATACTGCTGTAATACGTTTAATTTTTCCCGCGCAGTGTAGATCTCATAGCAAACCTCAATGACCTCTAATGCAACTTCCGATCGAGCACTTAATAAAGCATGCACTTGTTTTACTTTCTTCGCTGTGGCTGAATCGATATTACTCGCTACTTTCCCCCAGTCATACAAGGTTTGTGAAAGAGTCACATCGTAACCTAGCTCTCCATATAACCCGTGCTCTGGTCCAACCGATAAATCTAAAGAGGGCCAATAGCCCCCCTCTTCCACTTTTATTTGCGTAATAGCACTTTGGATTTTCGCCTCTTCTACTTTGATTTTAGGGTTATTTGCTAACCCTATATTCACTAACTGCACTAAAGAAAACTGATTAGTACTTTGATTATATTCATCTAAAGCATAAACACTGCTGCCCTTAGCACATAAAAGCAGCATAACCATAAAGTAACGTTTAATGGGCATATTAAATAGTTGTCCCTATCTCTTCGTCAACATACAAGGTTGTAGTACCTAAGTGATACTCGTTATAAGCAACTCCATTCACTACCGAACTTCCGGCAAATGTAGCACCCTCCATATCAACAGAATCATTAGCATCACCATTAATGGTTAACGTATCTTCCTCATCCGTTAATGCTTTCACCGCTTCTTCAGTGAGTTTTAACACATTACCAGTTTCGCCTTCACTTAAGTCAATCGTTTCGATATTAGTGATAGCACCGATGTTGGCATCGCTCAAGTCTAAATCTAGTCCATCATCAAGCATTAAAGTATCACTACCTTCACCGCCATCAATACTTTCAAACTGACCACCTGAAATAGAGATTAAATCATCTCCATCACCACCACTGAAAGTATCGCTACCGCTACCATCGATAAGCATATCGTTACCAGCACCACCGATTAAATTATCATCACCAGACCCTCCACGGATAAGGTCATTACCACTGCCGCCTATCAATACGTCATTATCACCGTAACCATATAAACGAAGGCCGCTTGAACTATAGCCATAGTCCATTTCGTTTTGACCGCTATCACCTTCTTTAACCGTATCAATATCAAATAGGATATCGTTAAGAGCATCAGCACTTACGAGGTCACCTAATGAGCCACTACTACTTGCACCTTCTGAATCAGTTGCCGTGATCGTTAAGTTATTTAACACATCAGCTTGTACATTTAATTCAAGCGCTCCGCCTAATAGCCCTTCATTATCATAAAATTGAACTGTTGCTAGTAATTCATTAATTGATTGATTATCTATTGTGCCGCCATCTACTGCGGTAATAGTGAGCGTCGAAGAAGCTGCAACAAGCCCTAATAAACCAGAGTTATTACTGACTTCTATTTGTAGCCCTAACTCGGCAGCCATTTCGTTTGATGCAGCTAATGTTAGCTCTGTTAAGCTGACATCTAACAAGGCTTGGTAATTCACTTCCACACTAGTCAAGTTACCATCAATATCTATTGCAGTAAGGGCTTGGTTATCTAAGTTAATAATGTCTAACGCTTGGACTGCTACTAACCCTAATAAAGAAGTATTCGAAGCACACACGATTGGTGCAGTATTATCAACATTTGAAATAACCTCTGGAGCAGCACCCGAGCTTTCAAAATCAACGGTTGCTTGGGAAATATCACCATCACCATCAACTAAGTCAATATCGATAGTTGTAGTCCCACCTAGAACATCGTCTCCTAAGGCGAGGTCATCAACTAATAAATTGCCATTCGCAAGTAAGTTTTCAATAATATCTTGGTCAGTAGAAAGCCCTTCTGTGATATCTACTCCACTAAATATGATGCTTTGATCAACCTCTGCTGTTGTATAACCACCTTGGAAGTCACCATCTGCACTGATATAAAGTGTTGTATCTGTTCCATCAAATTCAAAGTGTAAGAAGTTAGATAAATTACCTGCACCTGAGGTACCTATTTTACCTTCGCCATTTAATAATTCAGCAAGGTCAATAATATCAGCACCACCCGCAACAGGTCCCATTTCAAAGTCGGTAATAGTATCAACACTAGCTACATCAACGGTTTCCCAACGGAACACATCATTTCCTGTACCGCCAGTTAAGGTATCATTACCTATTCCACCAATAAGGATATCGTTACCTGTTCCACCATCTAATATATCGTTACCAGCACCACCACGTAATAGATCTGCACCTTCGCCACCATTTAAAGTGTCATTGCCACCGTAACCATAAATACGTTCGCTGCCAGTTAAGCTTGTATTTGTATTTGCATTATCATCGCCTTCAAACAAGTAATCAGGACTATCACCTGTTGATAAAAGTCCAAGAGAAGCGAGGTCCGAGTTCGTAGAACTGACAGCATTGCCTTCTGAGTCAGTAGCTGTAATTGTTAAAGTAGGTAATACACCAAGTGAAACACCAACTTCCTTCCAATACACACTTCCAAGAAACTCATTCAATTGTTGATTAGTAATGGTTGAATCATCTAAAGATGTAATGATAATTGAGGCAGTAGTCCCAATTAAAAAGCCTAAATCATCTGTAACGATTTTCAGACCAAACTCTTTAGCCATATCAATTGAATACTTGAAACCAGCATAACCTAAGTTAACACTTATACTTTCAGTAGAGATAACAACCTGTGTTATATCATTATTAGCATCAATTGCAGAAAACGCTTGGCTCGAGCTGAAATCAATAAGATTCAAAGCATCAACGCCTACTAATCCTAATAAAGAATTATCTGCACCTAATGCGACTTCAGGGCTAGATTCAACGGTAGCTTCAACGTCTGCAACTCCTGTTGTGGTATAGCTGTATTCACCTGAGGCTAAATCAACGGTGATAGTTTCACCTTTAATAGTATCTATAGTTAATATTTGAGTGTCAGTATCATAGTCTGTTTCCTCAAAAGCATTCACAATATCAGAGCTACCATAAGTGGTAATTAAGTTACTGTCAGTATCGTAACTAAAGGTATATCCATCTATTGTGATAGTTGATACCTCAACGCCATCCGCACCAGCGTTAACCACAATATCGCCACTATATAAAGTATTAACCGTATCAACGACCTCCTGTTGATATGCGATTACACTAGCAATATCATCTATAACATTGACAACTAACTGCGCTGTTTCACCAATATTACCAACGAGATCTGTCGCCTCAACACCAAATGCGACAGTTAATTCATCACTTCCTTGGGCTATATGATCAAGTGGAGCAACTAAGTCGAAATTATAATTACCATCACTATCTAATGAGAGTATTGCTACATCACCAGAACTAGTGCTACCTGTTAATATCTGCGTATTTTGCGCACCTGTTGTTAAGGTCCAAGTAACGGCTTCTCCTTGTGATGTATAAACATCTGTAGGTGCTATTAATGTAAGGTTACTTAGCTCCTCAGAAATGGTTAAAGAACCTGAAACAGAAACTGTAGTCGCAAGATTTGATTCATCTACCGTTAATAATAGATCGTCTACAGTAGGCGCTGTTAAATCAATGGTAATTGTGCCGGTTGCAACGTCACTGCTGTTGTTCGCCGTATCCGTTGCCACCACACTTACTGCGATGTCACCCTCAGTCAGTGCTGCTAATTCGTTATCCGCTAACGTCCACGTGCCATTACCATTGTTCGTTGCTGTATATTCAATATCATTGACCGTCACCACAACCGCGGCCGTTGGATCATCAATCGTACCGGTGATCGCAGGAGTTGTATCGTTTGTAGTGATTGACGTCACCGCTACCGTTGGCGCTATTAAATCAACGGTAATTGTGCCAGTTGCAACGTCACTGCTGTTATTCGCCGTATCTGTTGCCACCACACTCACCGCAATTTCACCTTCGGTTAATGCGGCTAATTCATTATCAGCTAATGTCCACGTGCCATTACCATTGTTCGTTGCTGTATATTCAATATCATTGACCGTCACCACAACCGCTGCCGTTGGATCATCAATCGTACCGGTGATCGCAGGAGTTGTATCATTGGTAATAATTGAATCGACGCT
>NZ_JAPNXS010000016.1 GCF_030397575.1 Psychromonas sp. 14N.309.X.WAT.B.A12
ACTCGCTGGGTAACTTGCGTTCCGTCCCGTGTCTGTGGGTGCGCATTATAGGGATCTTCGAAAGGTAAGCAAGCGTTTATTGCTGTTTTTTTTGATTATTTTACTGACCGCTTAATTAACAAACAAACTGCTCGAAATAACACGCTTTTGTGCTGTTATTTTGTACTTATCATCTTGTTTAAGCTATTCGCTGGATAAAGGATCGCAGAAAGTAATTTAGCAATCACGCTACCAATAAGTAATGCAGATAAAGAAAATATGATAATAAGGGGTTCATTATCAGTTAATAGATTAGTTATTATGCAAGTGGTAACAAATAAGATAAGCGGAATGATGTAAACAACTAAAGAACTTTGCACAATATCTTTGTTATCGACTAATAATTCAATTTGCTTATTAACCTCCATACCTTCTTTATAAGGCATGGAAATTTGATGAGATTTATCACTAAGGCCTTTCGCTACTACACCAACACCACAATTATCATTGCTGCTACAAGATTTGCATGCGGATTTAGAGATGCACTCTACGATCACACTCTTCTCACCATTTACTTCGGTAATTTCAATAATACGGCCAGTTTCTTTTAACATTAATTCACCGGTTTGATAGAAGCCGCTATTTTTTCTGCGGTGACTAATGGGATTTCGCCAATAATATTGACTTCTACACTATCAATTTGTTTTGTATAAATAAGTGTTGCACCACGTTGTATAATATTTTTCTGATCGGCCAACAATGCTTTTTTACTTGATATATATACTGAAACGCTGACTATTCCATCATTAAGCATAAGATAAGAGACAGGATCAGTATCATGCATCATTAGTTTATGTTGATCGTCTTTAATTACTTTAAAACCTGTAGGTAACCAATCGACATTCCAATCAGCTATTTCCGTAGTGGTGTTATGCGGTAAGTTTAATATATCTGGTGTAGCTTGGGTACTTAATTGCTTTATCCATGGACTGACTGTTTCACTAATACTCATCGAAACAACCATGGTTTGTTCTAATATTACATTAGACTTGTTAATTATGTCTAAACGCAACGGTAAATAACTATCTAGATCTAACCACACTATATAGCTATAACGGTAATTATCTTTACTGATCATACGGATCGCGATGGCTTTTTTACCGGCAATTCTATCTTTACCTAGGATAATGTATTCGTAACTTCTATTACCACTTTTAAAATCAAAGTTAGCGATATCGGCAAATACACTTTGGTCTTGATGGCTTAGTAAGCTGTAAGGTTGGTTTCCTTGCTGATAGAAGCTAATTTTTCCATCAAATTGTAACGACTCCCGCATTGTACCATTTAAGTAAGTAAAATAGGTAATACGTTTGCCATCAATAATGCCATGAACAAGCTGTTTAGGCTGTATTTGGTTCTGTGCTGTATTTAAATAAAGCAGCGTATAATTCAAATTATTATAAGCTTGCTTCATATTATTTAAATAAGTTAAAGCGGACGGTAAATCTGTTGGCTCTGTTTTTACGACTTGAGATTGTGTTTGTTCAGAGCTCGCCATTAGTTGCGGTGACACTATTAATGATGCTAGTGAAACTAACGCAACTAAAAATAATCGATGTTTCATCGCTAACCTTAAGGTTTTGTTTGCAACTGTAACTGATGGTCCTTCATTAACGCTTCTAAACGTTCATTACGTTCTTTAATATCATTTTCTGTTTGTGCAGGTGTTGCTTGTAAACTTACCGGTGCAGCTGCTCCACCAAACGGTACTGTATTCAGTACAGGTGTTGAACTTGCATCAGTTGCATTGTCTTGGTTTACAATTAAGCTACTTACTACCACTACACCAGCTACAGATGCAGCAATTGCATATTGTCCAAAACGTTTCATAAACGGAACAACATTAGTATCTTGTTTTTCAGGTGTTGTTAATGGGACAACATTATCATCTTGCATTTCGCCAGCAATCGCTGCCATTACACTATCAGTCACATCAACTCGTAAATCTAAGCCATCGCTTTCTTCACGGAGAACGTCACCAATTAGTTGGTATCTTGAGAATTGTTGTTGTAATTCAACATCCCCAAGTACTGCGTCGATGATCTCTTGGTCATCAAACTCATTATCAATGAGCGATGATAGATCTTGTGAATATTCTTTCATCATCAATTCCAATTAATTTTCTAATAAGGGTTTGAGTTGTTTGTCAATTGCTTCACGAGCCCTAAAGATACGTGAACGGACGGTACCAATTGGACAATTTTCAATTTGTGCAATTTCGTCATAGCTCATTCCTTCAAGTTCGCGCAAAGTAATCGCAGACTTCAACTCATCTGGTAAACCACCAATCACTTTTAAGATGACTTGCTTAACTTCCTGAGAGTGTAAAATTGACTCAGGATTATCTTCATCTTTTAAAGCGCCACTACCGTCATAACTATCAGCTTCTTCAGCATCAATGTCAGATGCAGGCGGACGACGGCTTTGACTGGTTAAGTAATTTTTTGCAGTATTAACCGTAATGCGAAATAGCCAAGTATAAAAAGCACTATCACCTCTAAAGTTGGGTAATGATTTATATACTTTTATAAACACTTCTTGCGACACATCAGGAATATCACCTGAGCTGCGCACATAACGTGTTAATATATTAGCCACACGCGTCTGGTACTTACGTACTAATAATGCAAATGCTTGTTGCTCACCATTTTGTATACGTTGTATTAACTGTAAATCTAATTCACGCTCATTCATTGAGCTTTTCTACCTATATTTATAGTGAGCTATCAATTCTCACAGATATGACTTTTATAAAAAAAGAAAGTTCCAAATTAATTCAAAACAATGATGTTTTTGGATAAACTCTCTAGTTACTCGAAATGTTAGTTACATTATTTTACCCAAAACAGAGCATATAATGCCATGGCAGAGAATAAAACAACACCTGAACATCAATACACTTGTGACGTACTAATCATTGGAGCAGGTGCCGCGGGCTTATCACTAGCCTTAAAAATTGCAGATCACAGCAATGTAAGAGTATTAAGTAAAGGTAGCTTGTCTGAAGGATCAACCTATTATGCGCAGGGTGGAGTTGCTGCAGTATTCTCTGATGATGATAGTACTGACTCACATTTTAAAGATACGCTAATAGCCGGTGCCGGTTTATGTGATGAAGATGCGGTCAACTTTACCGTGACTAACGCCAAAGAAAGCATGCAATGGTTAATTGATACGGGTGTTGATTTCGATACCGAAACCAATGATCAATCAGAAACGCAATATCATTTAACTCGTGAAGGTGGGCATTCACATCGTCGCATATTGCATGCAGCTGATGCCACAGGAAGAGAGATTGAAGAGTCTTTATTAAGCGCTGTTAAAAAACACCCTAACATCACCTTAATGGAAGGCTATAATGCTATTGATTTAATTACAACTCGTAAATTAAATCTGCCTGCCAACCGTGTACTAGGTGCTTATGTTTGGAATAGAAAAGCGGAGCAAGTGGAAACGGTTAACGCACACTTTGTAACGCTCGCGACAGGTGGTGCAAGTAAAGTTTATCAATATACTAGTAACCCTGATGTATCTAGTGGCGATGGTGTTGCATTAGCTTGGCGTAGTGGTTGCCGTGTAGCCAATATGGAGTTTAATCAATTTCATCCAACCTGTTTATACCATGCAGACGCAAAGAACTTTTTATTAACTGAAGCGTTGCGTGGTGAAGGGGCTTTATTACTACGCCCTGATGGCACAAGATTTATGCCTGACTTTGATGATAGAGGTGAATTAGCGCCACGTGATATCGTCGCACGAGCGATTGATTATGAGATGAAACGCTTAGGTGTGGATTGTATGTACCTCGATATCAGCCATAAACCAAAAGACTTTATCATTAAACATTTCCCTACTATATATCAACGTTGTTTATCATTAGGTTTAGATATTGCTGAGCAGCCAATGCCAATTGTTCCTGCTGCACATTATACCTGTGGAGGTGTAATGATCGATCATCATGGTCAAACCGATATTGACGGTTTATATGCCATTGGTGAAGTGACTTATACCGGATTACATGGGGCGAATCGATTAGCATCAAACTCGTTATTAGAATGTATTGTTTACGCACACGCTTGTGCAAAAGATATCATTAACCGCATCCCTTTTTATAAACAAAGAAAGTTTGCCAAAATTCCTGATTGGGATGATAGCCAAGTTGAAAACTCTGACGAGCAAGTTGTGATCCAACATAACTGGCACGAGTTACGTTTATTTATGTGGGATTATGTTGGGATTGTTCGTACTGATAAACGTTTACAACGCGCCTTAAGCCGAGTTGAATTATTACAACACGAGATCACTGAGTATTACAGTAACTTTAAAGTAGGTAATAACCTATTAGAGTTAAGAAACTTAGTACAAGTCGCTGAATTGATAATAAAAAGTGCAATACAAAGAAAAGAAAGTCGTGGTTTACATTATAACCTAGACCACCCTAATCTTGGTGAAAACCCTAAACCTACGATTTTAAATCCTAATAAGGACTAATCGGTGTGAGCAGTGTTAATTAATCGGGCAAGTAACCGGTACTCTTCCTCTGCCACACTATCATAAAACACGATAAACCATTTTCTAGGATTATCGTGTTTTACTTCGACTAGCAACGCATCCACCTGCTCTACGCATAAAAATATAACCCAATCATTATAAAAAGAACGCTTATTAATCGCACCAACTAACCGCGAAGGTTTACTTATTTCAATATTGCCACCATCAGCAACTAAGCAAGTAAAAGGATGCTGTACTGATGAGTGAACAAAATAAACTGAGCTAACAATATAAAGTAATAAGAAGATTGCACTTAGCCAGCCAATCCCCCATAACAGCAATAATATAATGGCACTGAACAGTAATAAGGTTATCGCCAAGACTTTGGCGATAAGTGACGGAGTGGTTGTTAACTTATACTTTAACGCGCTTGAGGATGACATTGACAATTTCAGCAAGCTGCGGATCTGGGCATTGCTCATGTCCCATAAACCAAGCGAATAATTCAGGGTCTTCACAGGTTAATAGACGTTGGAAATACAACTTATGTTGATCGCTTAAATCAGTATATGCTTCTTTCGCAAAAGGCATTAACAACACATCGAGTTCTAACATACCACGACGACAAGCCCATATTAAACGGGAAAGAGGAACCTCTTTTAGCATGACTAAACCTTCCTTTTTAAATGAAAACGTTAAGTTATTGATCAACTTATCCGTATAAAATTTGAAACAAGCCAGTAGCTTATTATAAGCGACTATATTAGTCAGTTATTTATTCTGATAAATATCCAGTGTATGACATCAATAGCATAATTTATCAGTTGTAAAATAGACTATTGGCGATAACATTGTATAAAAACACATTCGTCCATAAATGAGGCCAAACATGCTAACACTTAGCCAACTTGAGAATATCAGTCAATTACCCGTTCTTGTTCTCTGTCCACTCGATAGCTGGGACTTGATCAGCATAACAGGTGAAGACCGTGTTACGTTTTTACAAGGACAACTTACTTGTGACTTAACCCAGTTAGCACCAGGTGAGCAAACATTAGCAGCGCATTGTAACCCTCAAGGTAAAGCATGGACTATCGCACGAGTCATTATACTGGCAGATCGTATTCTACTCACTCAACCTAACTCTGTATCTGCAATACAATTACCAGAACTTAAAAAGTATGCCGCTTTCTCTAAAGTAACTATTGAGAAAGAAACAGAATATAAAATATTAGGTTTAGCCGGTCGCAAGTCAGCAGAGTATATTGCAGAAGAGGTTGATACCGCAGCAACTCATGATACCAGTCGCTTATTAGAAACAGGTACAGTGCTAATTAAACAACCCTACCCTTCATTACGTTACCTTGCAGTGATGAAAAACGATGTGGCGGATGCATTAGTAAAAGACTTAGCAGGTAAAGCAGAAATCTTTGACGATAGCTTATGGAATGCTATGAACATCGCAGCGGGTGTTGGTTTTTTAACAGCGGAAACGGCAGCACAGTTTATTCCTCAAATGCTAAATTTACAGGCGTTAAACGGCATTAGTTTTACTAAAGGGTGCTACATTGGTCAAGAAACCGTAGCACGAGCGAAATACCGTGGAGCCAATAAGCGCGCTATGTTTATTTTGACAGGCCGCTCAACTGAATGCCCTGCCGCAGGTCAAACGGTGGAAGTACTATTAAACAATAACTGGAAAAGAGTCGGTACTGTTGTCTCTGCTAGCCAATATGGTGATGGTCATATTGAGGTCTTAGCTGTATTACCAAAAGACACCAATCAAGAAGATATATTCCAAATTAAAGAGTTAGACGGGTCAACACTTTATTACGCACCGCTACCCTACCAAATAGTAGAAGACTAAATTAACTTGCCCTTAATTTTATTAAGGGCTTGCCCATTCCTAGATTGAGCCAATTTACACTATATTTACCAATAACAAGAATTAATGCTATGATGCTCACACTTTTTATAAGGTTGAATTAACACTAATACCTGTACTGATGGAACACAGCTTGAGCCAAGAAATCATTCAATTACGCGATAAATCCGATGAGTTTTCTCGTCTACGCGTTAGATCTGCTCTCGCATTAATGAAAAAAGATGAAGCAAATGTGTTTCAAATTTGTCCATTATTATTCCATTACAATGCGCCTAGCTTACCGGGTTACATCAAAGGCGACGTCCCCGCTGGTATTAGCCAGTTTAATCCAACGAAAGAACATCAAGCACTTGCGCAGCAATTATTTTCAGTCGTTCCTGATTATCCAGTAGAACAAGCTGAGATCATTGGCCTTTATGCTATGGGCAGTACTTCATCTATCGGGCAATGCTCTGAAAGTGATTTTGATATTTGGATCTGTTACGAGCATTCCTTAGATCCAGACCGTGTTGCTTTACTTAATAAAAAGTCATGGGAAATAACCTATTGGGCTGAAAGCTTAGGAGTAGAGTTAAACTTCTTCCTAATCCCTGATAACAAGTTCAGAGTAACAAACAAAGCCTCAATGAGTAATGAGTCCTGCGGTACATCGCAACATATGCTGTTGTTAGATGAATTTTACCGAACGTCATTGCGTGTTGCTGGCCGTCGTATTCTATGGCGACAAATTCCACATGAGCATGAACATGATTATGATAATTATGTAAAAAACTTATATGATACCGGCCAAATAAACCCTGATGACTGGCTAGACCTTGGCGGCTTACATTGCGTGCCGGCAGAGGAGTTGTTTGGCGCTACATTATGGCAACTTTATAAGGGGATCGATAATCCTTACAAAGCAACCTTAAAAACTATCTTGATGGAAGCTTATTCGTGGGAATACCCTAATACAGAGCTGATATCCACTTCTTATAAAAAAAGCTTCCAAGAGCAAGATTTCTACGATGAACATCTTGACCCTTATTGTTTGATGCTTGATAAAGTAAGCAATTATTTAATTAGCATTAATGATCTACAACGCTTAGAGCTCGTACGTGTTTGTTTCTATTTTAAAACAGAAGAGATGCTCTCTAAGCAATGTGATAATGAACATAATGCTTGGCGCCGCACTATTTTAAATAAACTAGTCAAGCAATGGGGTTGGACTGCAAATCAAATTATCGATCTAGACAATCGTAATAATTGGAAGATACGTGAAGTAAAACAGGCTAATCACCTATTACTTGATGCACTGATGCTGAGCTACAGTAATTTGATCAAATTTGCTCGAGTGAATGATATTAGTGAATCTATTAGTGCTGAAGATATCGGTATTTTGTCTCGAAAACTTTATGCAGCACATGAAACACTACCTGGTAAAGTAGATATTATTAACCCTAATATTTCACCTAATTTGATTGAGCATGATCTCAGCCTAATTCAGATTCCAGAACATCGCAAAAATAAGGCTGGTTGGTACTTATTTAATAGTACACTCGATCCATTTGAGTTAGCATCTACACCAAACCTTGGGTATTCGCCTTATTTATCTAAGCTAGTAGCTTGGAGTTATGTGAATGGATTATATGATGAAGACACTACATTACATTTATATAATCAAGGGTCAGATCTCGTTGATAAAAACCTGAATCAATTTGCTAAAGATTTATATGCTGTATTTCCAATTTATGTCCCTAAAGCAAGTGATAAAGCACTGAGTGAACCTTGTGCCATTAAACATTTATCCATTTTTTTAAATGTTGAAAAAGATCCAACACGACACTGGCAAGATACAGAAGAGAGTGAATTAAACCAGATCGATAATGTAATGGCCTATGGCGAGCATAAAGAGAGCCTAATTGGCAGTATCGATTTTATCTACCGTAATTCATGGAATGAAGTGCGTACTTTACACTTTAATAGTCAGTTCTCAGTAGTGGAAGCTTTAAATACTATCTTGTCAAAAATGCATCAAGATGCTTCACCTCCTCAACAGATTGATCTGTTTTGCTATAGTCGCCATTTTAGTGAACAAATTTGCCAATCATTCGGTAGTAAACTGAATGAGTTTATTCAGTTACGTTTGCACACCGTACACACTCGTTCTGTACAAACATTGTGGACTGGCGGTAGAAAATTTGGATTTTACTTTGAACGTAAAGGGGTTTCATTGCAGCATTTAGAAAGTGCAGTGGACATTTATAGTCATATCTCTAATAAAAAATTATCTGCAAGCTCATTGAATTTAAAAACCACACATTATGACCAAACAGCTGATGTAATTGAATCGCACATTAGTGAAGGCTTAATACAATTCTTCTTTGAAAATTACCATAATGGTTTTAACGTTTATATTGCCAATGCAGAAAATGATGTAGAAACATTTTTAAACTTTGCAGGTTCAAAAAATGAATTTGTACAAAATGTTAATCGTTTTTATACTTCTAATAATCACTTATCTAATACAGAAGCGGAACAGATTAATTTCAACTTGCCGCAGTTTTATGATATTACACTAAATGAAGATAAAACCTTATCGCTTAACCCCTTCAAAAGCAGCACTTTAGTGGCTTCTGCACAGGACTTAATTTCTGCATTAACTCCTGCTAACGAACAATAAACGCTTTCGTTAAGTATTTTCCTACTCAACTATCCTCTTTTAAATTATGGACTTCTAGCCCTCTTTACGTATAGATTGCCATGTTTAATTTATCGAGGTAAAATAAAGCATATTTTTTAAAAGGTTATTGCTATGTCAACACAATGGAACGGTGAATATATTAGTCCTTATGCCGAACACGGGAAAAAAAGTGAACAGGTAAAAAAAGTGACTGTGTCGATACCAACTAAGGTATTGAAAATATTGACAGATGAACGTACTCGTCGTCAGGTAAATAACTTACGCCACGCAACCAACAGTGAGTTGTTGTGCGAAGCTTTTTTGCACGCTTATACCGGTCAGCCTTTACCTGAAGATGAAGAACTTGATAAAAGCCAAAATGTAAATATTTCAGAGACTTTAAGCAAGTCAGCTAAATAAATTCATCAATAAAAAACCTCAATAAGCGATGCTCATTGAGGTTTCAACTAAGCTAATTTGACGATCGCAATTATTTTAACGCAGCCACCGCTTCTTTCACTAATGCGCCAATCTTTTCCCATTCACGGTTATCAATCAGATCAGCAGGTACCATCCACGTACCACCACATGCTAATACCGCATTAATATCTAAGTAGTCGTTGATGTTCGCTGGCGATACGCCACCTGTTGGCATGAAGCTAACTGGATAAACCGCAGTTAATGATTTTAACATTGCCACGCCACCCGATGGTCCAGCAGGGAAAAACTTTAACGTCGTTAATCCCATTTCCATTGCTTGTTCAACTAATGATGGATTGTTAACACCTGGAATAATTGGCATGTTACGTTGTTGACAGTATTTAACCGTTGTTGGGTTAAAACCTGGGCTAACGATAAAATCAACACCAGCATCGATCGCTAAATCAACTGTTTCACTATTTAGTACTGTACCAGCACCAATTAACATTTCAGGAAACGCTTCACGTAAATTTTTAATTGATTGTGCAGCAGCTGGAGTACGGAATGTAATTTCTGCACAAGGCATGCCATTTTCAACTAATACTTTACCTAATGGCACAGCATCATTAGCATCTTTAATGGCAATAACAGGAATCACTTTGAGTGATTGTAATTTTTCATTTAATGTTGTCATTTTACTATCCTAAATATGAATGATTAATCTACAAATGGGGCAATGTATTTCATATCAATAATTGCACCTTTATGCTGTATCACAGTACTTGCTACTTGGTGTGCTTTTTCAGCAGCAATAACAGTTGTTCCACCTAAAGTTCGTTTTGACAAATAACCAGCGGCAAAAGAATCTCCGGCTGCAGTAGTATCGATAACATTTTCAGGATCTACTTTTTGCGCTGCAACACTAATTGAATCATCTGCAGTAATGATCAAACATTCGCCGCCACCTTGTTTAATCACTATTTCTTGAACACCTAATGCACGTGTACGCTCGATACATTGCTCAACTTTTGTATCACCAAATAATGCTTGTTCATCATCAAATGTTAGTAAGCCAGTATGAGTAACAGCTAGAATACGTTTAAATCCTTCAGCAGCCTCTTCAGCCGAATCCCATAACTTAGGTCGATAGTTATTATCGAAATAAACTTTACCACCAGCCGCTTTATAACGAGCCAAAAGATCATAAAGCTTTTCACGACTAGCAGGGGGCAATATCGCTAAGCTAATGCCTGAAAGGTAAATAACATCTTGTTTCAATAACGATTCAATATATTCATCACTTGCTGTCTCAAGCCAATATTTAGCCGCCGCAGCATCACGCCAATATAAAAAACTACGCTCACCTGTTTCATCTGTTTCAACCATATATAAACCAGGTTGTCTCATTTCAGAACGTTGTACAAATTGTGTATCAATGCCTTCTTTGTTCCAAGCATCAATCATTTCTTGGCTTATGTTGTCTTCACCTAAGGCAGTAACGTAACTAACATTTACATCTTTACCTGATGTTAAACGTGACAAATATACAGCTGTATTTAGAGTGTCTCCGCCAAAGCTTCTACGTAAAACGCCATTTACTTCCTGTAATTCAATCATACATTCGCCGATCAAAGCGATATTGAAATTAGCCATTTGCTACCTCTATTATAAAAAATGGATTCATTGTCTTTTGTACTTAACTATCTCAATCTGTTGCAGCGAATAGCGTACGCTTGATGCACTCGATATAAAGCGCGGTATTAAGATCAACTGCAGCATCAACACGCAAAAATGTCGGCAATGCATTTGCATCTTATTAATACAACTTATAAGTTAAAAATTGTACATCACACAACCCGATTTGTAATACAAAAAGGCACTATGTGTGATCCAGATCATCCACCTACATCACAATCAAAATAATTATCTAATATAAATATTAAGACGAAGTGAGCTAAATTCAGCCAACCCGCTTAGGTGCTTATTGTAGAGAGGTAATAAAAAGTAAGCTAAATCAATAGTTGAAGAAGCTAAATTATAAAAGGTTCTGGCTTTATAAGAGTTATTTAAAATATAAAAATAGAGAGCTCATCCTTAAAAATTAAAAAATAAAAGTGATTTTAAGGTTTATTTGTATTACTTTATTAAGCAATTTTTATCCACTTTATATGTAGCGAGGTCATAATGCTCTCCACTGTTAACGCCGTTCTGATGAATCAACAAGAAATTGAAGCCATTCAACAACAGCTAGGAAAAACAAGTTTAATGGGCCGTAGCCTAGATGCTTTAATTCAAGATACCGATAATTACCTAAAGCTACCGATAGACGTTCCAGGACATAGCCCTGCAGGTGGTTATGCACATAATAAGCACCAACAGAACTATAAATATATCGAACAAGCTGGACGGTTATTTCTCATTACCGGCGATGAAAAGTATGCCCAGTTTGCAGCGGCATTGTTAACTCAATATGCAGAGAAGTATTTAGTGCTAGGGTTTCAAGAACAGCGTAATACTAACCCTCCAGGGCGTTTATTTCACCAAATGCTCAACGAGCATGTTTGGTTATTATATTCGAGCCTAGGTTATAGCTGTATTAAGCATTGGTTAACGGAAGCACAACGTCAGTATATTGTGGAACAATTATTTGAACCTATGCTAGAAGTAGCTACGGTTAAGTATAACTTTGACTTTGACCGCATTCATAACCATGGTGTCTGGGCTGTTGCTGCAACAGCCGCGTGTGGTGCAGCAATAGGACAAGAAAAGTATATCGACTTAGCGTTACATGGTTTAGCTGGCGATGATATCCAAGGTGGTTTTTTAGCGCAATTAAGCAACCTATTTGCTCCTTCAGGTTATTACATTGAAGGGCCTTATTATCACCGTTACGCAATTCGCCCTTTATGTTTACTTGCAGAATTAACTCAGCGTTTCCGCCCTGAGCTAGATATCTTTAATTTTAAAGGTCAGGTGATCGGTAAAACTATCCAATCTCTATTATCAACGGCTTACCCTAATGGCGTCTTTCCCTCATTAAATGATGCATCGAAAAGTATGGACATTAAAGATGAAGGTGTGGTGATTGCCGTCAGCTTATATGCAAAGCATTATCCGGAAGACACTAATCTATACGGTATTGCTAACATTCAGGAGCAAATTTGGATCAGTGGATGTGGTGTTGCCTTATCACAAGCTTACCAAGCACAAACGTCGGTTGAAGTACCTTGCTTACCGAGTGTTGAGTTGAATGAAGGTCCTGATGGAGATAAAGGTGCACAGGGCTTTATCCGAATGCAAAATTCACAAGGAGATATCAGCCAATTAGTGATGAATTATGGCCAACATGGTATGGGCCATGGACATTTTGATACCTTGGGTATGACCTACTTTAACAATAATCAGGAAGTATTACGTGATTATGGTTTTGGTCGCTGGGTTAATATCGAGCCTAAATTCGGAGGTCGATATCTTGATGAAAACAAATCATACGCGCGTCAAACTATCGCACACAATCTAGTATCCGTTGATGCAGGTTGTCAGAATGACTTTGATGTTGAGCTTGCTGATAGTAAACACGGCGAACCACACTTCTTTATCGGTGAAGGCAAAGTACAAGCAATGAGCGCTTTTGCTGAAGACTTTTATCCAGGTGTTGAACAACAACGTTCACTAATATTAATTGAACATGAGCAATTAACACAGCCATTATTAATCGATTTGTTCCGTTTAAGCAGCCATACAGCACATCAATATGATTATTCACTACAATACCAAGGCCAAATCATTCGCACTAACGTTGAACATAAACAACATGCCACACTCAACCCAATGGGTGATGACGCAGGTTATCAGCACCTATGGAATGTAAGTGAAGGCAAAGGCCAAGACACTAATTTAGTGAGTTGGTTACAAGGTAGTAGCTATTACACTTGGTTAAGTGCAAGTTCAGCTGACGACACGCTCTTCTTTACGCGCACAGGGGCTAATGATCCTGACTTCAATTTACGCAGTGAAACGAGTTTGATTCTACGTCGTAATGCAAAAAATAGCTTATTCGCTAATGTCATCGAAACACACGGTTACTTTAATGAAGCTATAGAAGCAAGTTTAGATGCACGTGGAAAAATACACACCATTAATATTATTGGCTTCAATGAACAAGCCTCTGTGATTGAAGTATTAGGTGACGATATCGCATTAATCGTGATGATCAACAACGCCAAAGACGCAACAGCAGCAAGTGAAACAACTATCGAATTTAATCATCAAACGTACAGCTGGAAAGGTTTCTTAGTTGTAGAAAGTAAGAGGTCTTAATCATGAGTTATCAACCCCTTTTAATGAGCTATGAACAAGCAGCCGAATTACGTCAATATGTCGATAGCGACTCGTTAATCGGCCTTTCTATTAGTGAAGAAATTGACGCACTTGAAGCTTACATGCCAATCGGTATTGAGATCCCAGGCCACGGCGAAGCTGGCGGTTATGAACACAACCGTCATAAACAAAACTATATCCATTTAGACCTAGCTGGTCGTTTATATCTGATTACTGAAGATAAACGTTACCTTGATTACGCAACCACTATGTTAATTGAGTATGCAAAGGTTTATAAATATCGTGAATTAAACATTAGCCGAGATTCAAATAAACCGGGCCGTCTATTTCATCAAACGCTCAATGAAAATATGTGGATGTTATACTCATCCTGCGCTTACTCTTGTATCCGTCATCAATTAACTGAACAGCAACAACAGTTGATTGAAAATGATTTGTTCAAAGTCATGCTTGAGATGTTTGTTGAAACTTATGCTGAGAATTTTGACATTATCCATAATCACGGTTTATGGTCTGTAGCGAGTGCTGGTATTTGTGCTTATGCCATTAACGACCAAGCAACGGTAGATAAAGCTATCTATGGTTTAAAAGGTGATAGTGTCTCTGGTGGCTTTATTGCGCAATTAACGCAGCTTTTTTCACCTGATGGTTACTACATGGAAGGTCCTTATTACCATCGTTTTTCGCTGCGCCCTATTTTCCTATTTGCTGAAACCATTGAACGTCGCCAACCAGAGATAGGTATCTATCAATTAAAAGATGAAGTGATTAAAACGACTGCCTATGCGGTAATGTCAACGGCTTTCCCAAATGGTACCTTACCTGCATTGAATGACTCATCTCGTACCATGGATATCAAGGATCTCGGTATTTTACTGGCGACCAATATCTGTTTCGATCGTTACGAGCAAAATGAAACATTATTAGCCATGGCTAAGCATCAGGGTAAAGTTTGGGTGCATAATACCGGCGCAACATTATCTAATGCTCTGCAAGATAACGCTGAAGTCCCTAACTTTAACTGGGGTAGTTTAAGTCTAAGTGATGGGGCTGAAGGTGAGTGTGGTGGCGTGACTATTTTACGTCACCGAGATACACAAGCTGATGATAGCATGGCACTACTTTGGTATGGACAACACGGTAGTGATGCGAAATTACACTCAGCTTTAGACCATGGTCACTTTGATGGCTTACACCTTAGCTTATTCAACAATAACCAAGAATTTATTAATGATTACGGTTACGGTCGCTGGGTAAATATCGAACCTAAATTTGGGGGGCGTTATATCCCTGAAAATACCAGTTATTGTAAGCAAACCATTGCACATAATACGGTAGTCGTTGACCAAACAAGTCAAAACCAAGGCACAACGGCGATAGCTCAACAACATTTTGGTGAACAACATTTTACGTTATTAGATGATCAAAAACTTCAAGCAATGAGTGCTTATGCTCGTGATTATTACCCAGGTATTGATCAACAGCGTACGGTGATCATGGCTGAACTAGAAGGCTTTGAAAAACCATTGATTATTGATCTATTCCGCCTAATCAGTGAGGAGGAACATAGCTACGATTATCCAGTTCATTACCAAGGACAAATCATTCGTAATGACTTTGACTATGAAGCGAACAAAAGCCTTAACACCTTAGGTGATGCATTTGGTTATCAGCACTTATGGAATCTTGGGCAAGGTAAAATAGAGAAATCTTCGTTAACAACATGGTTAATGGGTAATACTTATTATTCATTAATTAGTAGCGCTAATGAAAACAGCGAATTTATCTTTGCGCGAACCGGCGCTAATGATCCTGATTTCAACTTACGTAATGAACCGCTATTTATTCTTCGTCAGAAAGCCGCTAACCATTTATTTGCTAATGTCTATGAAACACACGGTTATTTCAACGAAGCTATTGAAGCAAGCTTAAATGCTCGTGGATTAGTGGAGTCTGTAGAAGTGCTTCACAGTGATAACAAAGCATCAGTAGTCATGATTCACTTAAGTGATCAGAAGCAACTAAAAGTATGTGTTAACAATCAAGTTGGTGTTAACGCTGAAACAATAACAAGCATTACCATCAATGGTGAACAGATCACCTGGACTGGAGCAGTCTCTATTATTTAAGAAATAGTAGTAAACAAAAAGCCGCGTTAAGAATTAACTTAGCGCGGCTTTTTAGCAAAAGTCTACCTTTACTATTAGTTACTAGTTGGTAAACGGTGGTTGGTTGTGCTTAACAAGCGTTTATTTGCTTCACGGGCTTTTTCAGCATCCCCAGCCATAATAGCCGAATAAATTGCTCTATGTTCACCGATACAAGTCCCACCCTTTTCGGACGAATGACTAATGAAGCTTTTAAACATAGTACATAGCACATTAGCAAAAGGCAGATAAAAGCTATTTCCCGTTGAAAGAAAGACGAGACGATGGAATTCCATGTCCACTTCCATCCATTGTGCAGCATCAAAGTTTTTAGACACGTAATCCATTTGTTGGAAAGTAGCAGATAACAAAATACGCTGTTGAGCTGTTGCATTCTGTGCAGCTAAAGCCGCCGCTTCTGGTTCAATCGCTTTACGTAATGCAAGAAACTCTTGATATACGAATGCATTATCACCTAAATCAATAACCCAATCTAATAATTGAGCATCTAAGAAATTCCAGTTATCACGACTTTTAACACGCGTTCCAACTTTAGGCTTAGATTCTAATAGACCTTTTGAAGTTAATAATTTAATCGCTTCACGCAAGGCAGTGCGGCTTACACTAAACTGCTCACATAATACCATTTCACTAGGAATAATCTCATTCTGAGCAACTTCACCAGATAATATTTTTCTCGCAATTTCACGTGCCACTTGGACATGTAAACTACGCTTGGAACCAGAAATTTGTATGAATGGGTTATGCATAATGTCTCTTCATGTATATAAATCAATCGTTATTATATGATAATTACAAGGGCTTAGATACAAACAACTAACAGCTCAATTAACAATCACTTATCTCTCTGATTTTAAATTATAAAATATTTTTTTATAGAGAGCTAGGGAGGCTTTTTTGAATTCAAAACCGGTTTTAATAAGATAGCGATCATATAAAAACAAAAAAACCAGCACAAAGGCTGGCTTTAAAAGATACAAAGTTAATATCTATTTATCCATGTGGACATCCATTTGTGGATATGGAATTTCTATACCTGCTTCATCAAGAGCATTTTTAATAGACTCCATTAACTGAAAACGTATTGGCCAATAATCAGTACCGTTAACCCATGGGCGAACGACTAAATTAACACTTGAGTCCGCTAGCTCTGAAACAGCAATAGTTGGAGCTGGTGTTGGTAAAATACCTTTAGTGTCATTCAATACCGATTCTAATACCGCTTTAGTCTGAGCGAGATCAGCGTTATAACTTACACCAATCACTAAATCGATACGTCGTGTTGGTTTACGAGAATAGTTAATAATATTACCGCCTAGAATGGCAGAGTTAGGTACAACAACAAACTTATTGTCTGGGCTAGTGAGAGTGGTTGAGAAAATTTGTACTGATTCAACTACACCCGCTGTACCCGCCGCTTCAATATACTCACCCGCTTTAAATGGACGTAATGCAATAATTAAGATCCCTGATGCAAAGTTAGAAAGCGACCCTTGTAATGCTAAACCAACAGCTAAACCTGCGGCACCTATAATCGCAACAAATGAAGTGGTCTCAATCCCTAACTTACTGAGTGATGCGATGATAACAAAGGCAACAATCACGTAACGCACCATGCGTGTTACAAAATCTACGATGGTGCTATCAAAACCACGCTTACCTAATATTTTATGCAAAGTACCAGCAATAAAGCGCGCGGCCATCATCCCTATAATGAGGGTACAGACAGCAAAAAAAATATTTAAAGCATAACCAATAATCAGATCTTGATTATCAGCAAACCAAGTCACGCTATTGTTGAGTATATCTACATTTTTCTCGATAGCTTCGGCAACAGCATTTACCGCTCCACTTTCTTCTGACATTATATTGCTCCTTAACTTAGCTTTGTGTTAGCTGTTTATAAAAAAACTGCCACTGGTTTTTAAAGTGTTGTGTAGGTTTTTGTTTAAATTGAGAACGTACAAATTGACTCATTCGCCCTTCTACATAAGACAATAATAGGTTCGCTAATATGCCTTCATCTGTAGTGAACTTTTGTCCATCAGAGGTTGGCCTCTCACGCAATGTTTGTTTTAACTGTGTTTCTAACTTAGAAAAAACATGTTCTATACGTAATTGTAGCCGTTCATTTTCTCCTACTAAGGCATCACCACTTAAAATACGTGTGATACCAGGATTTCTTTCAGAAAAGCCTAATAAGAAATGAACAATATGTTCAATACGTACAAAAGTATCTTTCTGCTGTTCTTTGATCAAATTGATCTGAGTGAACACCGTGGTTTCTGTGAAGTCGATTAACCCTTCAAACATACGAGCTTTACTTGGAAAGTGGCGATATAAAGCGGCTTCCGATACACCTACTTCTGCAGCCAATTTCGCAGTAGTTATACGCTGCCCTGGCTTTCCTTCTAACATAATCGCTAAAGCACTTAAAATATCATCCTTTCTATTGGCTTTTTTATTATTATTTTTTGCAACCATCTTAATAACTTCCTTTGTTATCGTTGTTGTTTTCCTGAGTCCCCAAAACTGGTCTCCAGTTGTTATACCCATTGCATTAATAAGTGCCCTATGTACTTCACTTATTCCTACGAAAGGTATTAATTTAATATAAATAGCTATAAAAATTAAATAGGTATCCCCTGCTGCTAGCTAACTAGCGGCCAGATCTTACCTTTAATTTATGTCATGCGTATGATCTTAAGAGCGCTGTTGATACTCTTTTGCAATGATTGTAAGCAGTTGTTTTGCCACTTCTTTTTTACTGGTTAAACCAATATCAAAGCGTTTATTTTTAGCAAACACCGTTAACGCATTATTATCGCTATTAAAACCTTGTGTCCCAACAGAAACATCGTTTGCCGCTATTAGATCAAGATTTTTACGTTCAAGCTTACCTTTTGCATAGGCTTCAACATCACTCGTTTCAGCGGCAAAGCCAACACAGAAAGGTCGATCCGCAGCACTCGCTACATCTGCAATAATATCTGGGTTTTTTACTAAAGTTAATGTGATTGAATCGGTATCTGTTTGTTTCTTCATCTTTTCAGTATGAATATGTTCAGTACGATAATCAGCCACAGCAGCACAAGCAATAAAGATATCGGTCGACGCTAATGAAGCTAACGCAGCTTGGTGCATATCCATTGCACTTTTAACATCAATGCGGTTTATAGCCGTTGGTAATGTTAAATTAACTGGTCCAGCAATCACGGTAACAGTTGCGCCCATACTATGTGCTGCATTGGCTAACGAAAACCCCATTTTACCTGAGCTATGATTACTAATATAACGTACAGGATCAATAGCTTCTTGTGTAGGACCAGCGGTAATGACTATATTTACACCAGCTAAGCTTCGATCTTTAGGCGCAAAAAATTCACAACAGCATGTAACTAATTCAGGCACCTCCAATAAACGGCCAGGGCCGATATCTCCACAAGCTTGTATACCTTGCCCTGGCCCCCAAATGAAAACACCACGTTCAGCTAAAACACTTAAATTATCTTGTGTTGCTGGTGCTAAATACATTTGTTGATTCATGGCAGGTGCTATCGCAATGGGAGACGGCGTCGCTAAGCACAAAGTAGTCAATAGCTCATCTGCCATACCTGAACGCAAACGAGCAATGGCATTGGCTGTTGCTGGTGCAATTAAAATTAAATCAGCCCACTTAGCTAATTCAATATGTCCCATCCCCGCCTCTGCTTGCGGATCTAATAGATCATCATAAATAACATGCCCAGAGACGGCTTGCATGGTTAAAGGCGTAATAAACTGTTTTGCAGAAGCTGTCATTACAATACGAACTTCAGCACCTTGATCCATTAAACGGCGTGTTAATTCTGCACTTTTGTATGCAGCAATACCGCCACAAACACCCAATAATATCTTTTTCCCTGCAAGGGGCAATATTGATGACATAAGGTTCTCGGAAAATTAAATTAAAAAAACTAACAATACCATAAAAATGTTACGCAATATGCACAAGTTAAACTAGATTTAATACTCTATATTTTATTTAAGGAGGTCTGCTTTGGCATCAATAAAGGAATGGCCAAAACAAGAAAGGCCACGAGAAAAACTGATCCAGCAAGGTCCTGGTAGCCTAACCGATAGTGAATTATTGGCTATTTTCTTACGCACTGGATGTCAAGGTGTTGATGTGGTGACCCTATCTCGACAGCTATTAACCGATTTCGGCTCCTTACGATCGCTTTTTTCTGCCTGTGAAAGTGAATTTTGTACTCACAGAGGCTTAGGACAAGCAAAATATGTGCAACTACAAGCGGTTTTAGAAATGTCTCGTCGTTACCTACAAGAGCCATTAATGAAGGGCGACCCATTAACTAGTGCGGCACAAACACAACAATATTTAAGTGCAAAAATGCGTGATTATCCTTATGAAGTGTTTGCAGGATTATTATTAGATAGCCAACATCGCGTTATTCGCTTCCACGAATTTTTCTTCGGCACAATAAATAGTGCCAATGTTCACCCAAGAGTTATCGTACAAAAAGTATTACAGGAAAATGCCGCGGCAATTATTCTTGTGCATAACCATCCTTCAGGTGATCCAACAGCCAGTCAATCTGATAAAAATATTACTGAAAAACTTGTGAATACACTGCAATTAATTGATGTTAAAATATTAGACCATTTCATCATTGGTGATGGAAAATACACCTCATTTGCCGAAAAAGGGTGGATTTAGGGCATTTATTTTCACATTTGTTGATCTTTTAATCTTAATGATGTATAAAATGCGCCCTCGACGCCTTTGGCGACGGCTAAAAAAGGTGTTCGACTATTTTGCTCGAGTAAAACTAATATTTTTGGAGAATTTCGACATGTCTAGAGTATGTCAAGTTACAGGCAAGCGTCCAGCTGTTGGTAACAATGTATCACACGCAAAGAACCGTACACGACGTCGTTTCTTACCTAACCTACAAACACACCGTTTTTGGGTTGAGAGTGAGAACCGTTTTGTTAAATTACGCCTATCTACTAAAGGTATGCGCATCATCGACAAAAAAGGTATTGATTCAGTTTTAACTGATATCCGTGCTAATGGCGTTAAAGTTTAAGGAGCTTAAAAATGCGTGATAAAATTCGTTTAAATTCAAGCGCTGGTACTGGTCATTTTTATACTACTGATAAGAATAAAAAGAACATGCCTGAAAAGTTTGAGATCAAAAAGTTTGATCCTGTAGTACGTAAACACGTTATCTACAAAGAAGGCAAAATCAAGTAATTTTGATTTAACCTTGAAAAAACCCAGTTTATACTGGGTTTTTTTATACCTAAAGAAAAAGGAATGTTTATGCGCTTATCCAAAAAAGGTTGGAATAATGTACTTATCTTTGGCGTATTACTTATTATCTTCATCTTTAACTTTCGTCAACAACTGCACTTTTCAAATTCGACGCCACAGCGTCCAGTTATCTCACCAGACCTAACCATTGTTGAAATACAAACACCAGATTTCGTAATGACACGAACAGGCCGAGAATGGAAAAGAGAGCCTAGTATTAACCTTTCTAATGAAAACCTGCAAAGTATTGTCGATAACTGGCAAACTCTTCCGTTAGCAGTCTTAGATATCCAATCCTTGCCCTCTTCCGACTTTATCTTAAAATTTTTTGTTATCGAACAACAGCAACCTATTCTTGTGCAACTACATCAGCTGCAGGATGGTCAATATATTTTACAAGTTAATGAAGATACTTTTTTAGCTTTACCCATTGATAAACTAACTTCATTAATTGGCAGATAATCATTCCACCAGCCCACCTTTGCTAAAAAACACGGTTAACTAATTAAGCCTAGTAAGCTATTGTTGTCATGATTACTTCTTAAATAAATGATGAGAGAAACATGCCAGAGTTACCAGAGGTAGAAACTAGCCGTCGTGGCATTAGCCCGCATATCGTCAAGCAAACGATTAAAAAAATAACCCTACGTCACCATCAATTACGTTGGCCAATACCAAAAGAGCTGCCGTCATTATTAGAAAAGCAAACGCTGTTAGCCATTGATCGCCGGGCTAAATATCTATTATTACGATTTGAAGCGGGTACCTTATTAATTCATTTGGGTATGTCCGGCAATTTACGTATTTGTAAATTAGGAACCGTCCCACAAAAACATGACCATGTAGACTTTGAGTTCGATCACTGCCTGTTACGCTACACTGACCCAAGACGCTTCGGAGCTATTCTATGGTTAGGAGAGCAACCTGAAGAAAGCCCATTATTAAGCATATTAGGTCCAGAGCCTCTTTCTGATGAATTTACCGCGGCATTATTATATGAACTCGGTAAAAGTAGAAAACTACCCGTTAAGCAGTTCATTATGGAACAAAAGGTGGTAACGGGTGTGGGTAATATTTACGCCACGGAAGCATTATTTAAAGCAGGCATCAGCCCCATTCGAGCGGCAAATAATATTAGTTTAAAACGTTATCAAGTCTTAGTTGAAGCAATTAAAGAGATACTAACCGAAGCGATTAAGCAAGGTGGGACAACACTTAAAGACTTTGTGGGGGGCGATGGTAAACCCGGTTACTTTCAACAAACCTTGCATGTTTATGGTAAAACAGGTGAATTATGCCCAAGCTGTGAGACACCATTAACCTCGGTTAAGTTAGCGGCACGTAATAGTGTGTACTGCGCCAACTGCCAACGGTGATTAGTATTATTCCCAATAAAAAAGCCTAGGATTATTCATCACTAGGCTTTTATTACGTTATGCGTTAATCATTAAATAGCGATACTAGTTTTGATAAACTATTTCGCCCGTTGGTTGATATTCTTCAACCTTAAGCGGCGAGTGTGACTCTAAGTATTCTTTTAATACTTCAGCATCAACAAAACCTGTATTTACAAAGCCAGGATGCTCAGTAATATTAGGATATCCATCACCACCAGCGGCATTAAAGCTTGGAATAGAGAAGCGATATTGTTCTGTTAAATCAAGACTTTTGCCGTTAATTTTAACGTGACTAACTGCTGTTTCCCCAACCGTCATACTAATACCGTAAAATTGAGCATAAGCACCTGTATCTACTGGTTTAGTAGCAACAACATTAAGGTAATCAAGCACCTCTTTCCCACTCATATCAACATACGTTAATTGGTTACCAAAAGGTTGTACCTTCAACACATCTTTATAAGTAATCGTACCAGCTTCTATTGAATCACGAACCCCACCAGAGTTAACTACACCGAAGTCTGCTTTAGCGCGCTCTTTTTGTGCTTTAGCGACTAATCGACCTAAGTTAGTTTGTTGGAAACGAACCATATTACGATCCCCTTCTAACTTAGCATTACTCTCTGCGACTTTATTACCTAGTTCAGCTTGACCGTTTTCTTGAAAAGGCGTTAAGAAGGCTAATAAACTAGGGTCCTGCTCTATTTTGTCTTCTACTAGTACACGCTTTGACTCACCGTTTATTTTCACTTTTTTAACTAAGTTAACTGGAATAAGACGATAATTAACCAGTGTTAACACACCATTTTTAAATTGGTAATCGGCACGTCCAACGTATTTACCCCATTCATGAGCTTGCATAATGTAGGTACCGTTTTGTTTATCTGGCACACAATCATCACCAGGTTTAAACTCTGTATCAACTACGTTAGGGCCTTCCATACAAACAGGCTCCTGCGAATGCCCACCAACGATCATATCTAAGGCACCTTCCGGCAGAGCACGAGCAAGTGTCACATCACCTGGTGCATTCACACCGTAAAATGCGTTTTGATAGTGACCCATGTGTGTCACAGCAAAAATAAGGTCTGGATGTTCATTTTTCTCTACTTCAGCAATCACTTTTCTCGCTTCAGTGGTCGGGTCTTTAAAATCAATCCCTGTAACATATTCAGGGTTACCCACTTTGGCTGTATCTTCTGTTGTTAAACCTATCACTGCCGTTTTTACTCCACCTAGATCAAACATTTGATAAGGTTGAAATAAACGAGTATTAGTTTTTTTATCGTAGATATTTGCTGATAATAATGGGAAGTTAGCCCACTCTTCCTGCTGCTTTAAGATCGCCATAGGATTATCAAACTCATGATTACCAATAGCCATCGCATCGTAACCAATTAAACTCATGCCTTTAAAATCTGGCTCTGCATTTTGTAAATCAGACTCAGGTACACCAGTATTGATGTCGCCACCTGATAATAACAAGACACTACCACCAGCCCCTTCAACTTCACTTCTAATACCGTCGATTAAGGTCTTACGTGCAGCCATGCCATACTCACCATAACGGTTTTGCCAAAAACGACCATGATGGTCATTAGTATGAAGCACTGTGATGTTGTAAACTTTATCCTGTTCCCAGGTTTTATCGGCAACGCTGCTGCAACCTAACAAAGAAAAGCTAAGTGCGGTAAGTAAAAGTGTTTTTGTCATTGTTCTCATTATTATTCCTATGGCATGACTTTAAAATAGAGTGTTATTTTCATTGTTTTTTATTAAAAGCTTGTTGGACACATTTCGGTGCTAATAAGCTAATGTCGCCTTGGTGTTTAAACACCTCCTTAACGATGGTTGAAGAAATAAAAGCAGTACGAGCATGAGCGGGTAATAAAATAGTTTCTAATTGAGGGTATAAAGTGAAATTAACTTGTGAGAGCTGAATTTCGTAATCGGCATCAGTACCACCACGAATACCTCGAATAAGCGCTTCGGCTTGATGTTGTTTAGCAAATTCAGCTAATAACCCACTGAATGGGACAATTTCAATCCCCTCAATATGTTGTGTTGCTTCTTTTAACAAAGCACAACGCTCTTCTAGATTAAAAAAAGGATTTTTACTGTCATTCATCGCTACAGCAACAATCACTTTTTTAGCTAAACAACTGGCTCTTGAAATAAGATCAAGGTGTCCATTGGTAACGGGATCAAAAGACCCTGGAAAAACAACTGTTTTCATTGGTGCCCCTCTTATTCTAATTCAATTAATGTTTCGGAGAACTGTGCTTCATGATCTACTTGCCAGTAAAAGGTAAACCAAGGCTCAGTTCCGGTTTCTCTAAAGCGCGCTTTAGGAAATTCAATGGAGACACTATTATCATCTAGCTTATAAATAGAGGTATCAACCTCTACATCACTACTTAGCCAAATACATACTAATGCGATAAAAGGGTATAAAACAAATAACTTGAACATAGTTTTGTTCTCTTAAAATGAAACACGCAGTTTCGTTAGATTGTTGGTCCATCAACACTAATAAAAATGAAATAAGCCGCAACGAAGGCTTTAATCATCAATCTCAGCACTGTATTTTTCAAATTTTTGCAACAAGGGGTCAGCTAATTCGATAAATTCCTCATCGGTCATTTACTTCTCCTTTGCTTTTTAACCATGAAATGCGATTATAGAGGGCTAAAAATATTTGACTAGGATAAGGTATGAAAAATCTTTATTTATCGTTAATAGTCCTGTGTTTTTCAAGTTTATTAGTTGGTTGTGGTATGAAAGGGCCTCTTTATCAAGAAGCACCGCAACAACAAGAAACGGAAACACAACAAAATAACGTGACAGAAACAACAACAAATGCCTTAAATAATTCACAATAAGTATGCTCAAAGGCAGTGATAACAAACTGAACAAAAAAGGATTTAACATTGGATCATTTTAATTACCATAGCGATGGCCGTTTATTAGTTGAAGATACTGCAATTGAAGATATCATCAAGAAATCTGGAACGCCTGCATACGTTTATTCTCGCGCGACTATTGAACGTCACTGGAATGCCTTTGATCAAGCCGCGGGCGATCACCCTCACCTAATCTGTTACGCAGTAAAAGCAAACTCAAACTTAGGTGTATTAAACCTAATGGCACGCTTAGGCTCAGGTTTTGATATTGTATCTGTTGGTGAATTGCTACGTGTCATTCAAGCCGGTGGAGACCCTAAAAAAGTAGTTTTCTCTGGTGTAGGTAAAACCGAAATTGAAATATCTACAGCACTACAAGCAGGTATTTACTGTTTCAATGTAGAATCTATTTCAGAGCTATACCGTATTAATGAAGTCGCTGGATGTTTAAAAACAAAAGCACCAATCTCTATTCGCATCAATCCTAATATTGATGCAGGTACACACCCATATATTTCTACTGGGTTAAAAGAAAACAAATTCGGTATCGAAATAGAGCAAGCGTTAACGGTATTTGGCCTAGCTAATGAATTACCATTTTTAGAAGTGAAAGGTGTCGATTGTCATATCGGCTCGCAATTAACTGAGATTGAACCCTTCATTGAAGCGTTAGATAAACTACTAATGCTAATTGACGACTTAGCAACACAAGGTATCAACATTAAGCATTTAGATTTAGGCGGCGGCTTAGGTGTTCCATACAATGGAGAAACACCGCCAGAACCAGCACAATACATGCAAGCATTAATTGCACGTATGAATGGTCGCCAATTAAAACTGATCTTCGAACCTGGTCGTGCAATCATGGCCAATGCAGGTATTTTGGTCACTAAAGTTGAATTCTTAAAGCTCAACGATTATAAAAACTTTGCCATTGTTGATGCAGCAATGAATGATTTAATTCGCCCAGCACTCTACAGTGCATGGCAAAATATCATTCCAATTAATAGTAAACTAGATGATCCAGAAAAACGTCCAACACGTGTTTACGACATCGTGGGCCCGATATGTGAAACAGGTGACTTCTTAGGTAAAGAACGTTCACTTGCTATTGCTGAAGGTGATTACTTAGCGATTCGCAGTGCAGGCGCTTACGGTTCAACGATGAGTTCAAACTATAACTCTCGTTGTCGCCCTGCTGAGATCATGGTGGATGGTGATAAAGCCTTTGTTGTACGCCAACGTGAAAGACATATCGACTTATGGCGCGGTGAGCACGTTTTACCTTAGTTAAAAATTGAGCCAATACATTAGGGAAGGAAACTTCCCTATTATGAAGGTAAAAAATGAATATTGAGTTTTCTAAAATGCATGGCTTGGGTAATGATTTTATGGTCATTAACAATGTTACGCAAAATGTATTTTTGTCTAAAGAAACGATCGCTAAGCTAGCAGACCGTAACTTTGGTATTGGTTTTGACCAATTATTAATGGTTGAGCCACCTTATGATCCTGACCTAGACTTCCATTATCGCATATTCAATGCCGATGGCAGCGAAGTTGAGCAATGTGGTAACGGCGCACGCTGTTTTGCACGCTTTGTAAAGTTAAAAGGCTTAACCCAAAAACGTGTCATTAACGTGAGTACAGCAAAAGGGAAAATTCAGCTCAAAATAGAGCAAGATGGCAACATCATTGTGGATATGGGTAAACCTGTTTTAGAACCCGCTAAAGTCCCTTTTGAAGCACAGAAAGAAGAAAAAACCTACATTCTGCGTGTTGCTGACCACACCGTATTATGTGGCGTTGTTTCTATGGGCAATCCACACTGCGTAGTATTAGTTGATGATATTGATAACGCGCCGGTGGAAACCTTAGGGCCATTATTAGAAGTACATGAACGATTCCCTAATAAAGTTAATGTAGGCTTTATGCAAGTCGTTGACCGTGGTTTTGCTAAATTACGAGTTTGGGAGCGTGGTGTAGGTGAAACCCTCGCCTGTGGTACAGGTGCGTGTGCTGCAGCCGTAGTAGGTCAATTACAAAATAAGTTAGATACACATTGCCGAATCGAGTTACCAGGAGGCGAATTACGCTTTTTCTGGCAACCAGGTCAAAGCGTGCGTATGAGCGGTCCTGCAGATTTTGTATTTGATGGACAAATTCAAATATAGAGCTTGCTCAAGTGCAGTAGCAATACTGCACTTTTCTTTAACCTAGGGTTTACTATGAATCCATTATTACCTGACGTACAACGCTTTTTAACTCACATTGCTAGCCAACGCGGATTGAGCCCGGTCACCATAAATAACTATCAACGCCACCTTAATGAATTTATAGATCTTTTAACCGAACAACAGATTAAAAGCTGGCAAGTATTAGATACTCACCAAGTACGCCTATTAGCCAAACAACTACATCAAAATGGCATAAAAGCACGTTCGATCGCGACCAAACTATCAGCCTTACGCTCTTTTCTTGAATATATGGTAAAGAATAGTCAATTGACTTTTAATCCTGCAAAAGGAGTCTCCGCACCTAAATTAGATAAACCTTTACCTAAAAATATTAGCGTTGATGATATGGATCAGCTATTAGATATTGATGGAGATGATCCGCTCACCCTTCGCGATCATTGTATGATGGAACTGATGTATTCATCAGGTTTACGCTTAAGTGAATTAGTGAATATTAATTTGGGTGATATTAAACTATCAGCTAAAGAGATCATGGTAACAGGTAAAGGCAGTAAACAACGTCTATTGCCAATCACCAAAACGGCAATCGAAACCATGAGACTATGGTTAAAAGTCAGACCGGACTTTGCTGAACCGGGTGAAAAAGCGCTATTTTTATCGAAACAAAAAAAGCGTATTTCTACTCGTAGTGTGCAGATGCGTATGGAAAAGTGGGGACTAGAGCAATCATTACCTAGCCATGTCAACCCACATAAGTTACGCCATTCCTTTGCGACACACATGTTAGAATCGAGCGGTAATTTAAGAGCAGTACAAACCTTATTAGGTCATGCTGACCTAGCCACCACTCAAATCTATACACACTTAGACTTTCAACATTTAGCAGAAGTGTATGATAAAGCACACCCGCGTGCTAAACGTAAAAAGTAAGATGGGATAACCGATGATATTTTATAAAACACTCCGTCCATTTAAAGCGATTAGTTTCGACCTTGATGATACTTTATATGACAATGAACCGGTCATCAGAAAGGCAGAACAACAATTTTTAGTGTTTCTTAACAACACCTATGAAAAGTTAGCTGAGTTAGATGAAAGAAGATGGAATTTATATAAGGCATTAATAGTTAAAGAAGATCCCAGCTTAAAACACGATGTCACTGCATCTCGAAAAGCAGCCATTCAACGGGTAATGATAGTGCATGGTATTGCTCCTGTTGATGCGATTACTTGGTCAGAAACTGCATTACAAACCTTCATTGCATTGCGCAGTGAGGTTGATGTGCCTAATGAAAGCATCGAACTATTACAGCAACTTGCTAAACATTATCCTGTTATTGCGATCACCAATGGTAATGTTGATGTTGAAAAAATAGGATTACAGGATAAATTCCAATTTGTTTTAAAAGCAGGTAATGGTATTAAAAGTAAACCTGATATTGCCTTGTTTCAACAGGCAGCGGATCAGCTAGATATTCAAATCAGCGATCTATTACATGTTGGTGACCACCTGAATAGTGATGTATTTGGTGCACAACAGCATGATGCTCAAGCAGTTTGGTTTAATCCTAAAGGTTCTGCGCTTAAAGGGGCAAAACTACTACCCACTATCGAGATAGCCGATCTCCAAGCCCTCCTCAACTTGTTATAAATAAATACACCACATGCGCCGCGACATAGATCATTCACATTTAATCTATGTTTCGGTATAGTTCTTATCTACTGAATAAATAAACAGGCTTTTCTATGGACGTATCTTACCTAATCGATGGTTTAAATGATCATCAACGCGCAGCGGTTTCTGCACCAGAACAAAACATGCTGGTATTAGCAGGTGCTGGCAGTGGTAAAACACGTGTATTAACGCATAGAATCGCGTGGTTAATGCAAGTAAACCATATTCCGACTTACGGCATTTTGGCAGTAACCTTTACCAATAAAGCAGCAAAAGAGATGCGCGGACGTATCGCTGATATTTGCCCACAACAGATCGGCAGCATGTGGATTGGCACCTTCCACGGTATAGCGCATCGATTATTACGCTTGCACTATCAAGAAGCGAAATTACCAGAGCAGTTTCAAATTATAGATAGTGACGATCAACAAAAGATGATCAAACGCATTATCAAAAGCCTAGGGTTAGATGAAAAATACTACCCACCTAAAGAATTACAGTGGTACATCAACGATAAAAAAGATGAAGGTCTACGAGCTAAACATATCGATCCAGGTTTTAGTTTACAAGAAAAGCAACGTTTACAGGTCTATCAAGCCTATGAAGCCGCTTGTGATCTAGCTGGGTTAGTAGATTTTGCTGAGCTGTTATTGCGAGCGCATGAATTATTGTTACATAACTCAGCTCTATTATTACATTATCAACAACGCTTTCAGCATGTATTGGTAGACGAATTCCAAGACACCAATAAACTGCAATATGCTTGGTTAACGCTATTAACAGATAATGGCAATTATTTAACCATTGTAGGTGATGATGATCAGTCTATTTATGGTTGGCGTGGCGCAGACATTGAGAATATTCAACGTTTCTTAAAAGAAAAAAACTCACCGGTTACAATACGTTTAGAACAAAACTACCGTTCTACTGGGAATATTCTTAAAGCCTCTAATCAATTGATCCAAAATAACAGCGATCGACTAGGTAAAGAGTTATGGACCAGCGGTGAGGATGGTGAACCCATCTCCATCTATAGTGCGTTTAATGACTATGATGAAGTACGTTATGTTACTAGCCAATTACAAACATGGAAAAATGCCGGTAATAAATTAAGTGAATGCGCGATTTTATATCGCAGTAATGCGCAATCTCGCTTATTTGAAGAACAGTTAATGGCGCAGCAGATCCCTTACCACATCTATGGTGGGCAACGTTTCTTCGACCGGTTAGAAATTAAAGACAGTATTGCTTACTTACGTTTAATGAATAACCATCAAGATGATGCAGCCTTCGAACGTATTGTTAATAAGCCAAAACGAAAAATAGGCAACACCAGCTTAGATAAAATACGTATTTGTGCCCGAGAGCAAGGCTATACGCTATGGCAAGCAAGTCAGCATTTAATTGAAAATAACTTACTCAGTGCCGCTGCAAAATCATCATTAAATAGTTTCTTAACCTTAATAAATCGTTTTAAAGAAGAAACGTCAGAACTACCGCTTTTCCAAATTGTGGATCACGTAACTCAACATTCGGGTTTGGTCGCCATGTTTGAAGCTGAAAAGGGGGAAAAATCACGCAGTCGAATTGAAAACTTACAAGAGCTAGTTTCTGCGACTAAAGCTTTTGTGATCCCTGAAGAAGAGCAAGAGATGGAAGAACTTACCGCCTTCCTTGCATATGCAGCATTAGAATCAGGTGACAATCAAGCAGATGAGTTTGAAGATGCAGTGCAATTAATGACAATGCACGCAGCCAAAGGTTTAGAGTTTCCACAGGTGTTTATTGTAGGTGTTGAAGAAGGAATGTTCCCGGGACAACAGTCTGCAACCGATGAAACTCGTATGGCTGAAGAACGCCGCCTTTGTTACGTTGGCTTAACGCGCGCTATGGTTAAATTGACCTTATGTCATGCTGAAAGCAGACGTTTATACGGACAAGAAAAGTTTCATGCCCCATCACGTTTCATTAGTGAGCTACCTGATGAAAATGTAGATTACGTACGACTAAAAACTCAAGTACGTCGAGCAGAGCCTAAAGTTCGACAACCTAAACTAGCTATAACACAAGATATTCAAGGCTTTAAATTAGGTCAACAAGTGAGACATGCTAAGTTTGGCGAAGGCACTATCACCGCACAAGAAGGCAGCGGGGAAAATAGCCGTTTACAAGTACACTTTATGGGTGTCGGCAGTAAATGGTTAATGACAACGTACGCACGTCTAGAAGTTATTTAATTTCTAACTGATTTCATACTAATCATATCCAAATTAATAAGGCTTTCTTCAATTTAGAAAGCCTTATTAAACACATCAATATTTACTAACAAACCATAGACCAATTATATTAAGTAACTGACCTAAATGCCGTCTAGGAAAAATAACTTGGTTTAAGGCGTAAACAGCTCTCTTTATGAAATTTACAACGAAAAAATAAGTCATTTTAACAAATGAAATAGATCAGTTAATTAGTATGATTGATATTAACCACATCACATATCCAATATAACTTCTCGCTTAATACTTAAAACTCGCTATGATGAATGAGTTCTGTTTGTTTTTTGAACAGAACAAGGAGTAATATTCAGGAGGTTATTATGCGCGTAAAACTGATCAAAGATTTTTTGCTGTATATTGAAGATTGCCATAAAGCATTAGCCGAGCTCTACCAAAGGTTAAGCCTTGAAGCCAATGATGAAAAAGTAAAACTTTTACTAGAGTATATGAGGAATAAAGAACAACTCTCATATTGCCACCTCCATCAATATGTTCAACAGGCCCCATTAAGTCTATTAAATGCTTGGTTAGAAGATATATTCGACCAAAGCTTCCCACAACGCTGCAAAGAACTTAAGTTTCAACCTGAGTTAGCCCTAGAAGATGTTGTCACATTAGCAATCCAATTAGATATACAACTCATTGAAGCAATGCAAGTAGCCACTATCAATAGCAGTACCTCTGAAGCGGAAATAGCGTTAGAAGGTTTAACCTCTAAAGAGGAAGAGATGCTGTATCAAGTAGTGATGGCCAGCCATGAATTTGAATATCTCTAAAAGCGCTACAAATTTAATCATTATTTTAACTTTTAAGGCGTTGAACTGAATTAACTTCCTAGTCTTCACCTTAGATAAACGGTAGAATCTCACTACTTTATTTGTCCGAATCAATTAGTGAGTTATACATGAAAGCATTAATCCAAAACCTACTTGAACAAGCTGTCGCTTCTTTACAAGCTCAACAACTTATCCCTGCAGATGTTCAACCTCGTATCACTATTGATCGTACTAAAGACAAATCACACGGTGACTTTGCTAACAACCTCGCATTGATGTTGGCAAAACCAGCAAAACAAAACCCTCGTGCATTAGCAGAACTGATCGTGAAAAACCTACCGACTTCTGAGCTAGTAATTAAAACTGAAATTGCTGGTCCTGGTTTCATTAACTTTTTTATCAATCCTAACTATCTTGAAAAGCAAATAGATAGCGCTTTTGCTGATTCACGTTTAAATGTAGAACTAACTTCTGCACCGCAAACAGTGGTCATTGATTACTCTTCACCTAATCTAGCAAAAGAGATGCATGTTGGTCATTTACGTTCAACAATCATCGGTGACTCAGTAACCCGAACTTTAGAATACCAAGGTCATAAAGTGGTACGTCAAAATCACGTAGGTGACTGGGGTACGCAGTTTGGTATGTTACTCGCTTATATGGAAGAGTTACGAGCGAAAGGGGAAGAGATCAATAAAAACCTAGCAAACTTAGAAGTGTTCTACCGTGCTGCTAAAGGTCGTTTTGACGAATCAGAAGATTTTGCTAATCGTGCTCGTGATCTAGTAGTTGCACTACAAAGTGGCGATGCTGAATGTTTGGCGCTATGGAAAGAGTTTAAAGAGATCAGTATATCTCACTGTCAAGAAGCTTACGAGCGCATGGGCGTAAGCTTAGGTTTAGATGATGTTCGTGGCGAAAGCGCTTATAACGATGACCTTGCTCGAGTGGTAGAAGATTTAGATAGCAAAGGTTTATTACAAGAAAGCCAAGGTGCAAAATGTGTTTTCCTAGATAACTTTAAAAATAAAGAAGGCGAACCATTACCTGTTATCATCAAGAAGAAAGATGGTGGTTTCTTATATGCAACGTCTGACCTAGCCGCTATCCGTTACCGTCAAACTGAATTAAATGCTGATCGTGTATTATATTTTGTAGATGCTCGCCAAGGTTTACACTTCCAACAAGTATTTGAAGTTGCTCGTTTAGCAGAATTTGTAAAAGCTGGTACCTCACTTGAACATATGCCTTTTGGTACGGTAATGGGCGAAGATGGCAAACCCTTCAAAACTCGTGCAGGTTCAACGCCTAAATTAGCTGATTTATTAACGGAAGCAGAAGAACGTGCTTACGAATTAGTAAAAGAGAAAAATCAAGATATGGCTGAACAAGAGTTACGTCATATTGCGTCTGTAGTTGGTATATCATCTGTTAAATATGCCGATCTTTCTAAAAACCGTACTAGCGATTACACCTTTAGTTTCGATAGCATGTTGAGCTTTGAGGGCAATACGGCACCTTACTTACTGTATGCTTATACGCGTATAGCAAGTATATTCAATAAAGCGGGGATCGCTATTGATAGCATTACTGCAGATGTCACTTTCTCTGAAGAAAAAGAGAAAGACTTGGCTAATAAATTAATGCAATTTAATGAAATAATTAATCAAGTGGGCAAACAAGGTATGCCACATTACCTATGTGCTTATTTATTTGAGTTAGCTGGTTTATTCTCAAGTTTTTACGAAGCTTGTCCGATTTTAATCGCCGAAAACGAAACACAAAAACAAAGCCGTTTAAAACTAGCAGGTTTAACAGCAAAAACCTTACAACAAGGTCTAGCCCTATTAGGTATTAACACATTGGAACGCATGTAAAAATGCCAAGAGTCACACGTAGAAAACCCGCTAAACGGGGCGCAACCAAAAGAGGCAATACGCGTAAGCAAACTAAACAAGGGTTTCCTTATATTGCCTGCTTTATTGCGATTTTATTGATCGCCTTTATTAGCTACTTTGTATTTGCTGTTGATAAGCCACCAGCTGTAAAAAAACAAGTGGCTAAAAGTACGGCAAAAACAGAAGAAACCTTACCTGAAATGCCGCAACCTAAGTGGGACTATGTCGATATTTTAAAAACCAAAGAAGTGAAGGTTGATATTCCGGTAGAAGAAAAACCCACACGACCTTATCAGATGCAATGTGGATCATTCAGACACCAAGGTGATGCTGAATCTCTGAAAGCTAAAATTGCCTTCCAAGGTTTAAATAGCATAGTTAAAAAAACCGGTAACTGGTACCGCGTTATTTTGGGGCCATACGAGCGTAAACGCCTGGCTGAAAAACAACGTCACCAATTACAGCGTGCAAAAATTAATGGCTGCCAAATCTGGTTTTGGCGTTAAACCTTAATAAGGAGAGCTAAGGCTCTCCTTTTCTTTATATCTTTCCCTTGAATTCAATAAAATCTGCCCCACCTTATAAATATCAAGCCTATAAAAATGGCATCTTCATTTATTCAATAAACAACAAAAGGTATCAATATGACTACTATTGTTTCTGTACGTCGCGGTAATCAAGTGGTTATCGGTGGTGATGGTCAGGTATCACTTGGTAACACTGTAATGAAAGGTAATGCGCGTAAAGTACACCGCCTGTACAACAATCAAGTCATTGCTGGCTTTGCTGGCGGTACTGCGGACGCCTTCACTCTATTAGAGCGCTTTGAAGCAAAACTACAAGCTCACCAAGGTAACTTAGAACGCGCAGCGGTAGAACTCGCAAAAGATTGGCGCACCGATAGAATGCTCAGGAAATTAGAAGCGCTACTGGCAGTAGCCGATAAAAAGCATTCCTATATCATCACAGGTAATGGTGATGTGGTTAGACCAGAAAATGACTTAATTGCCATTGGCTCCGGTGGTAACTTTGCACAATCAGCTGCAATGGCCTTACTAGAAAATACAGACTTATCAGCACAAGATATTGTTGAAAAGTCATTAACAATTGCCGGTAACATTTGTGTATTTACCAATTCAAACCAAACTATCGAATGTATTGATACTGATACCGACGTAGCCACTACAAAATAGGATTTATGATGACTAACAATATGACTCCACAACAAATCGCACAGGAATTGGATCGCCACATTATTGGACAAAGTAAAGCAAAACGTGCAGTGGCTATTGCATTACGTAATCGCTGGCGCCGTATGCAACTAAGTGAAGATATTCGTCATGAAGTGACGCCTAAAAATATTTTGATGATCGGTCCAACTGGTGTTGGTAAAACAGAAATTGCTCGCCGTTTAGCAAAACTAGCTAATGCGCCTTTTATTAAAGTAGAAGCAACCAAATTTACTGAAGTCGGTTACGTCGGTAAAGAAGTTGAAAGTATCGTTAAAGATCTTGTTGAAGCAGCAATTAAAATCACTAAAGAACAAGAGTTAGCAAAAGTGACAGCTAAAGCTGAAGACTTAGCTGAAGATCGTATCTTGGATATTCTTATTCCGCCTGCTAAAACCGCAACAGAGTGGGATGTGAACAGCTCTGAAGTGGCTGAAGAAGGCCCAGCAAGACAATCTTTCCGTAAGAAATTACGTGAAGGTAAGTTAGATGACAAAGAAGTAGAAATTGATGTACCTGCACCACAAATTGGTGTTGAAATCATGGCTCCTCCTGGTATGGAAGAGATGACTAACCAGCTACAAGGTATGTTCCAAAACCTAGGTAGTAAAGGTGAATCTAAAAAACGCATGATGAAAATTAAAGATGCATTAAAAGCCTTAGTTGAATCTGAAGCATCAAAACTACTTAACCAAGAAGATCTAAAAGAGAAAGCAATCTACGCTGCAGAAAACAATGGCATCATCTTCATTGATGAGATCGACAAAATCTGTAAACGCGGTGAGTCGTCAGGCCCTGATGTATCACGTGAAGGCGTACAGCGTGACTTACTACCATTAATTGAAGGTTCAACAGTACAAACGAAACATGGCATGGTAAAGACGGACCATATGTTGTTTATTGCTTCAGGTGCATTCCAAGTAGCAAAACCTTCTGACTTAATCCCAGAGTTACAAGGTCGCTTACCAATTCGAGTTGAATTAGAAGCACTACGTGAACAAGACTTAGCCCGTATATTAACTGAGCCAAAAGCATCACTAAGTGAACAATACCAAGCATTACTTGCAACGGAAGGTGTAAGCATTAACTTTACTGAGTGCGGAATTAACAAAATTGCGAAATCTGCATGGCAAGTAAATGAAACCACTGAAAACATCGGTGCACGTCGTTTACATACCTTAATGGAACATATTATGGATGAGCTTTCATATGAAGCCACAGAGCGCTCAGGTGAGTCGATTACGATTGATGAAGCCTATGTAGCTAATATGCTTGATGAAGTGGTTCAGGATGAAGATTTAACACGTTATATCCTATAAAGGATAAATAACTTTTCATTGTGAATAAAGTAATAAAAAAAGCCCCTAATAATTGAATTATTAGGGGCTTTTTACTAGCAGATAATAAATACTGTCATCTTAGTTTAAAAAGGGCTTTCTTTATTTAACGTTTCACAAAGTGAGATAATCCCCAGCGCTAAAGATGATTTAATCACCTGCTGCTGTCTCTCTAATTGCATTTTATAAAATGTTAAATCTACATCGTCTTGAACGGCTTTCACTGAATCAAAAATACCCACATTCATATTCTTAAATAAATGTAACGATTTAATCGCATCAGCAATAGGTGCATCAGTAAAATGGTAATCGGCACTGTCGTTATTCAGTAAGTTTTTCAACTTAATAAGGCTCTCTATATCTTGATAGACAAGATGAGGAATAGCACCTAAACCAAATAACAATTTTAAACGAACCGATAATTCACCTAGTGGCCCAGAATTTTTCAATAAAGGTCCAACAACCGATTGCACTGCAAAATCATCTTTTAAAAAAATACGTTCAATTAATGCTTGTATAAGCTGTTCAAAAATATCAACAGTAGAGATAAAAAAACCACGCGCTGTAGCACTTTCATTTAAACATTCTAGTATTTCATTTTCTTGTAGTTGTTTCGACATAAGCTCAGCTAATTAGGGTTATGTGAAGCTAGCGCCCCACATAACTGTTTTATTAAGCCATTGCTAGAAATAGCTTCTCAATCTTGATTGCTTCAGCACTATCTTCAGCTAAACCTGTGTATTTAGACAATGTAGCTAAGAATCCAATCTCTTGTAATGATGCTTGTAGCTCAATTGCTTGTGGATCATCGCTGTTTGTATATTTAAATGCAGCAGCAATACCTTTTAGCAACATATCATTCGCTGTAGCGTATTCAATTGTACCTAATAGTGGTTTAACTAGACGATCGTTCTCACCTAGCTTACGGATTGGTTGACGACCTACACGGTCAATTTCATCATGTAAATAAGGGTTAGCAAAACGACCAATGATTTTTTCAATGTAAGCATTGTGTGCTTCACGCTCAAAACCGTAACGATTGATCAATACTTCACCACTCTCTTGCATCGCTTGTTTAACTTGAGCGCAGATAGCTTCATCATCAATTGCATCTTTTACCGTTGCGTAATCAGCCAATGCACCTAGGTAAGCAGTCATGATGTGACCAGTATTTAACGTAAATAATTTACGCTCAATAAATGCCATTAGGTTGTCAGTTTTTTGCATACCTTCAATAACAGGTACTTCACCACGGAATTGTTGTTCATCAACAATCCATTCACTGAAGCTTTCTACTGTTACTTCTAATGGGTCATCTGATTCTGAAGGTGGCACAATACGGTCTACCGCTGAATCAACAAAACCAACTAAACGTTCTGCTTGTGCATGGTATTTTTCATCTAAATGTTTAAATACTTCTGCTTTTAAGAAACTAGTACCACGGATCATGTTTTCACAAGCAATGATATTTAAGAATGCTTCATTGTTTGCTTCAAAACGCATTGCTAAGCCTTGTGCTAACTTGCTTGCAATAATAACTAGTACGTTTGGACCTACCGCTGTTGTGATAAGATCTGTTTCGCTAATTAAGCCTACTAGGTCATCACTAGTAGAATTAATAGCATTTACACCTGAAACAACTTCTGTTTTACATTCTGCGCCTACTACTTTCACATTGTATGTATTCAATGAGTTTAGTAAATTGATCACTTTCTCATCAACATCTGCAAACGTTACTTTGATTCCTGCATCTGCTAATAATTTGCCAATAAAGCCACGACCAATATTACCCGCGCCAAAATGAATTGATTTCATTGTTTTTTCCTTCTTTTTAAGAATATTTAACGAAAAAACGCCGGTAAAGACCAGCGTTTTAATTTAAGCCAGAGCTGACTAACTTAATATACTTAATACTTTTTGAACATCATTACTATTGATCAATGTTTCGATAGCTTCTTCATCATCTAATGCATTAGTGATGGTTGTGATAACACTAATGTGCTCATCATTTTTAGCTGCGATACCGATAACTAGTTTAGCGATGTCATCTTCGTCATCACCGAACAGTACACCTTCAGAGTATTGACATACAACGATACCTGTTTTGATTACGCTTTCTTTAGCTTCAATTGTACCGTGTGGAACCGCAATTGATTCACCTAGGTAAGTTGTTACTAATTTTTCACGCTCAAACATACCTTCAATGTAAGCTGGCTCTGCATAACCTAGTTTAACTAGTTGCTCACCGGCGAACTGGATAGCTTGTTCTTTGTTTTCTGCTTTAAGGCCAAGGTGGATGTTTTCAGCCGTTAGCTCAAACACAGGCTTTTCAGCAGATGCTTCTTCAACAACTGGCGCAGCAGGTGCTGCAGCAGGCGTACCAGATGAAGCAACGATTTCAGATACTAATCCATCGTATAACGTGCTGTCTAAGAAGTTAGTTAATGATAAATGCTTAGCTTGACCAGCATGCTTAATTGCACGTGGAGTTAAGTCTTTATGTGTAATAACGATATCAACATCACCTGGAAGGTTGTTAATTGCACAGTTAGTTACACTAATATCTAGACCTGCAGATTTAACTTTCTTAGCTAATAAGCTTGCGCCCATTGCACTAGAACCCATACCTGCATCACAAGCAACAATGATTTTGTTTACTTTACCCATGTCAACTTCAGCACCACCTTGTGCAGCAGCTGCTGGAGCATTTTTCATGCTTTTCATTTGGTTAGAAGCTTCAGCAAGTTTATCACCTTCATCTTCACCTAAATCTTTTTGTGTTTTCATTAATACTGAAGCAACAATGAAAGATACTGATGCAGATGCAACTACTGATAACACAACACCAATTAGAGATGCTTTAGGTGTTAATAGTAAGATTGCGAAGATAGAACCTGGAGATGCTGGAGATAAAAGACCCGCATTAAATAGTGTTAGCGTGAATACACCAGTCATACCACCTGCGATAACAGCAAGGATTAGACGAGGATTCATTAACACGTATGGGAAGTAAATCTCATGGATACCACCGAAGAAGTGAATAATAGACGCACCACTTGCAGTTTGTTTAGCAGTACCTTTACCAAATACCATGTAAGCAAGTAATAGACCTAAACCTGGACCAGGGTTTGCTTCGATAAGGAAGAAGATTGATTGACCTAGTTCTGTAGACTGCTGAATACCTAACGGAGAGAAAATACCGTGGTTAATAGCGTTGTTTAAGAATAGGATTTTAGCTGGCTCAACGAAGATTGAAGTAAGTGGTAATAGACCCGCTTCAACTAAGAAGTTAACACCTGCAGCTAGCCCTTCAGAAAGTACGTTTACTGCTGGACCAATCAAGTAGTAAGAGATGATCGCTAAGATCATACCGATAATACCTGAAGAGAAGTTGTTTACTAGCATTTCAAAACCGCTTTTCACTTTACCGTGAACCGCTTTATCGAATTTGCTAATTGCATAACCACCTAGAGGACCAACAATCATCGCACCTAGGAACATTGGAATTTCAGTACCAACGATAACACCCATTGTAGTGATGGCACCAACAACAGCACCACGATCACCACCGATTAATTTACCACCTGTATAACCAATTAATAAAGGAAGTAAGAATTTAATCATCGGTCCTACTAATTGAGATAATTGCTCATTAGGGAACCAACCTGTTGGAATAAAGAGTGCAGTAATAAAACCCCACGCGATAAACGCACCAATGTTTGGCATAACCATATTTGATAGGAACCTACCAAAGTTCTGTACTCTGATTTTAGCTTCGGATGATATCATTTCATTTCCCCGTTCATTTTGTTATTAATAATGTTAATTAACAGTCGATTAAAAACTGCCGTATTTAGGTTTGATACAATTAATTTAGCACATAAAAAGAAATATAGAATAGCCACTCAATTGCTGTGAAGATGATCACTAAAAGCACGGCAACCGCCCGACTTTTGATACATAAGTCACTTAAATTGGATGTACTATTGTTACAAATTGTAAATATAAAAATTCACGCACTAAAAACAGTGATATTAATCACATTTAGCATGCGGGGAAAATATCACAAAAGAGACGTATGTCTCGTTAAATTATGCAATAAATGAGATAACAATTAATTAGAGTGATATAGATCTCTTTATTTTAACTAAATTATCGCCGTTGTAATTTTATTACATAATGTTACGTTAGTAAAAAGCCACTAATAACCACTATTAATCAAGTGAATAATATTTTTTGATAACCTATTACTGCCCTTTTACTCACTGCCTCTATTACATTTTTGTGACAATAAAATATATACAAAAAATTGAATACTGGAGAACTAAATAACTCAGATGTTACTTAGTTTCCAAATAAATAATGGTTGGGTAAAAACAAACCGTCTAATAACCGATATAAAAAGTACGCTTTAACCAATTAATAATGACCTAACCTTGGCAGATATAAACTCAGAAATAATCACTGTCGCTAATATAACAACAATAATTAACGTTACTTGTGGCCAAGCTAAAACGTTTAGAGAAGAAGATAAAAATAAACCAATACCACCTGCCCCCACTAAACCTAAAATAGTGGATTCACGGATATTAATATCCCATCGGAAGATAATTACCCCTAAAAAAGCAGGTAACACCTGTGGAATAATAGCGTAATTTATCACTTGAAAGTGAGAGGCACCGGTAGACTCAATCGCTTCTACACTTGTCGTATTAATTTCTTCAATACTTTCATAAAAAAGTTTAGCAATAAACCCCACTGATCTTAGTCCTATCGCCAATACCCCGGCTAGGATCCCAGGACCTAATATCATAACCAGTAACAACGCCCATATTAATGAGTTAATAGAGCGCGATGCTGCAATAACAAACAAAGCAATAGGACGCACAAAAAGAACTGAAGGCGTAGTATTTCTTGCTGCTAAAAATGCAACCGGTAAAGCAATAATCAAACCTAATAACGTACCTAAGGTAGCAATGTTAATCGTATCCCATAGCGCTTTGTAGAGTTTGTTAATGTATAACCAATCAGGCGGAAACATACGGTTAATAAGGTCTGCACCTTGCACTGGCGCATCATATACAAATTCCCAAATAGTTTCTTCTGTCATAATTGTCCAGCAATAAGCAGTTAATAATGCCAACACAAAACAACTTCCCCATACCATCCAGTTTTTATGGCGAATATTTGTTTTCCATAGTGAATGTTGTGTTAACTGATCCATTTTCTAATCCACCCCGATAGATACTCACAGATCATCACGATAATGATGATTAATAAAAGAATGGCGCCTGCGGAATCATATTCATAACGATCAATTGCCGTATTTAATGTTGCTCCGATCCCACCTGCTCCGACTATCCCTATTACAGCAGATTCTCGGAAGTTAATATCCAAACGATAAAATGATAAACCAATCATACGTGGCATAATTTGTGGCCAAATGCCGACATGGATGCTTTGTAACCAAGAAGCCCCTGTCGACCTGACCGCTTCTAACTGTTTACGATCTATTCCTTCAATTTCTTCGGCCAATAATTTTCCTAAAAAGCCAATGGTGGCATAGGTTAAAGTTAAAAAGCCTGCAAATGCACCAAAGCCAAATAGAGCAACTAAGAAAATTGCGACAATAACTTCCTGCATTGAACGAGAAATAGCAATAAAAGCACGACAAAACAAATAAATAGGTTTAATTGAAATATTACGTGCAGCACCAATACCAAAGGGAATCGATAATAAAATCCCTGCAACTGTTGAGGTAACAGTGATAGTTAAACTCTCTAATATCCCCGCATAAATATCAGTTGATCGTGTTGTAAAATCAGGATGTAAAAAAGCAGATAAGAAGTGGGAACCTCTTTCTAAACCTTCATAAATACGAATCCAGTTTATTTCTATACTGCCAATGCCAACCACTAAATAAACAAAGAAAAATACCCAAAGTGACAAACGCCAAAATCTATTGGCAACAATATAATGTGGCCTTTCCCAATGACGCATTACTCGTCCCCTTTGTCTTGATCGTTACCTGCTGGTTGCCAATCTTCATTACCGTAGATGCGTGTTAATACATCTTCATTTAACTCGCTAGCTAAACCATCAAAAACTATTTCACCACCTTGCAAACCAATAATACGGTCAACAAATTGCATTGCTAAAGGTACATCATGAATATTAATAATCGCAGGTAAGCCTTTTTCACGACAAATAGACTGTATCAAACGCATTATTTGACGTGAGGTTTTAGGATCTAAACTTGCTGTTGGTTCATCCACTAATAATAAACGAGGATCTTGCGCTAATGCTCGTGCAATACCTACTCGTTGACGCTGGCCTCCCGATAATTCATCGGCACGTTTATTGGCATGATCAATCAAGCCAACACGCTGTAAATAATCAAAGGCATTATCAATATCTTGTTGCGGATAACGACGAGTGAAAGATTGCCAAAAAGATAAATACCCAAGACGACCTGAAAGCACGTTTTCCATAACACTTAATCTTTCAACTAATGCGTATTCTTGGAAAATCATACCAATATAACGTCTTTGTTCACGAATCTGCCGAGGAGATGCATTACTCAAGTTAATGCCGCCTAAAGAGATATCACCAGAGGAAGGTTTTATTAACCGATTAATGCATCTAATTAAGGTCGATTTCCCTGCGCCACTGGGACCGATAAGGCCTACAATCTGCCCCTCTGGAATAACTAGGTTAATATTTTTTAATACCAGAGGGCCTTTTTTGTATTGTTTTTTTAAGTGTTGAATTTTAAGCACAAAATTTCCTATTGGCAGGTATATGACACACCATTTGCAGTATCAATTTTACGAATAACTTCCCACTCGCTTTTAAAAGTAATAGGTAAGAATTGACCTTCTTTACTAAACTCTTTTTGCAGCTTGCTTCCTTCCCAATTGAAAGTGAAAAAAGCTTCCTTAATTTTTGCTTGTAACTCAGGAGTTAAGTTATTTGCAACGCCATAACCTGTAGTTGGGAAAGTCTGAGATTTATAAATTGATTTAATTTGCGACTCATTTACAACATCACGTGAGATCATGCGTTTTAACACTGAATTGGCTACTGCAGCAGCTGGATAATCTTTGTGCGCAACCCCTAAAATAGAGTTATCGTGCTTGCCAGAGAAAACAGGCTCAAAATCTCGTTCAGCAACCAAGTCAAAGTCTGCTTTTAATATTGCTGAAGGAGCTTTAAAGCCAGAGTTAGAAGTCTGAGATGTAAATGCTAACTTTTTACCTTTTATATCACTCGGCGAATCAATACCGGAATTAGGGTATGTAATAATTTCCATTTCATAACCAAAAGAACCATCTTTTGCAGCCATCATAGTAAATGGACGGAAACCAGCACAAGCCACAGCTAATGGATTTGATCCAGTATTAAATCCTGCTACATGCAAACGGCCCGCTCGCATCGCTTCAATTTGTGCAGCATTAGATTGAACAGGGAAGAACTTAACTTTTTTGCCAGTTACTTTTTCCATATGTTCTAAAAAACCAGACCAAACATCTGCATAAACTGCAGGGTCTTCAACCGGTGTATAAGCAAAAATTAACGTGCTTGGATCTTTTAATTTAGATTTATCGGTAGGGATATCAGCTACTAAGTCATTATCGTTATCGACGTAACGACTATCTAAAGAAAAGGCAGCAGAAGCAGTATTAATAGTTAATACCGAAGCAGCCACTAAAGTAAGTACACGTTTCATATAAAAGCTCCTAACATAAATGATTAAAATAAATATAAACAACTGATTTAAAAGTATTAATTAAATTATTATTAAACTAATTTTATAAATTTATGAAGATATTACGGCGCTTCTGTGACATTTATATTAACAACCTTAAAAGTCTATGGTGATTCCAATATAAAGGAGGGTTTAATATGAAAATGGCAGGTTAGCTTGAAATATTAGCGTTTATGTATATAAAAAATAGGCAGGGAATATGTCACTGCCTAATTCTGTTGATAGGGTACTTCGCAGGGTATTAAGTTGATTTTTGTAATTTAAGTTCTGATGGTGCTACCGGTGTATTGTCCGCAGGCACACGTATTGATTCTGTCCATGCTTCTGGCATATCTAAAGCACCAACAGCTTTTACCATACACCTAATACTCTTACCAACATCATCAGATGTAATTTCATACTCATTACTCGCGGTATAAGTTAATGGATAAGCATTTGCAAACCAGTAGTAGCGTATATCTGTAATACCCTCTACATTTGCCTGGCAAGTAATCGTACTTCCCTCCGTTTGCTCTCCCGTAATAGTAGGCCTGCTAGTAAAGATGTCTGGGAGTTCCATAATGTTGCTGGTTTTTTGCAGTACTTCTATAGAATCAATAGTAAAGTCTTCACGATCTGAGCTTGGTTCTCCATCCCATGAATTAAGAGCATAATCTAATTGTAGATCTAGTCTTTCTAGGTAGGTTGGAGGAGTTTCAACTCTGCCTACTTCAACCCATTTATCATTACCATCACTGTCTTTTATAGTCACGTTGATATAGGTCATATCATCATCTATCACAAACTCCCAGGTATGGTACTCACCATCCCAAAACTTCATACCACCTTCAATTTTGCTTTTGGCTTCAGTCAATTGACCGCTATATGCTTTATAACTTGTATAACTTTCAGCATTTTTAGCAAAGATATTATCTACAGCAGCATAGTGATAATGGGAAGCGAGTCCATTTAGCCAAGCGCCATTTTTTCCATCAAACTCAAACCAGTCAACTTCAATTCTATTGGCCGTTCGCCAGAATAGAAAATCGGGATCATACGACCAAAAAGCAGGAAACAATCCGCCAGCTAAGTCAGCTTGTGCAACTTCAGGAAACATACTGCGAATACGAAATATTTTAGGCCCTTTCCAGGTATACCCATAACCAAGATCATTAACACTATAAAATGCAGCTGCTTTCCATCTATCATTTACTTTCAATAAAGAAAGCGACTGCTTTTGCTCAGACTCATCGTATTCATAAACATTTGTCGTATCACTAGGAGCAATTAATGTCGCTGAAGAACCAACTGCAGTATTAAAACCAGGAGCAGACCAAAGGTCTGATTCACCACTATAACTAGCTTTTACACGGTCATTTCTAAAATCATCATAAAAAACACGCTCAAATCCCTCTACTTCAACTGGAGAACCACCTCCATTCACTTTGACGTCAGTGCTATTAATACTTGTTCCCCATTCACTCCATTGATCATTGTCGTGAACATAACGATAAGGAAAATCTTCTTGATCCATCACGGGATTACTCGTTTTGTAAACATGGTCATTAGGTAAGATAATGCCATTATCACTGCTATCTAGCCTGTATGCAGCCCAGCCAGTCATTTTTCTTACCATTGCTTCAGTCGGTTCAGTTAAACCAAAAGCTAATGTATCGTAGGCCCAAGCCATATTGCCATCACTATCGTCCCCTATATAAGACGAAGTATCATTTCCAATTTCAGCATTAGCATAACGTTCAGGCTGAGGTGATTCAGTAGAAAGGTTAACGCCATTTACAGAAGCAAACATTTGACCATAACGAATACCAGTCACTACAACATTCCAAGTTTCTCCATCAGCAACTACTGCTGTTTTGGTTGTCATTATTCGTTTATCCAGGCCATTTTCATTACGCCCAACGAACTGAATATTTAACCCTGTGCTTTTGTTGTACCAAATTTTAGGAGAAGATTTGTTTGAAGCATTACCTCGATTAATATCAACCATCACAGTGGTATCATCATCACCTGAATCGGCATCTATACGAAAAGTAAAAATAGTCCAACGATAAGCCCATCTAGCTTCTCGTTGACCACTCATTGTTAAAAATTGACCAGAATTTTCTTTAAACTCAATACCATTATTATTAGAAAATTTTTCAGGTGCTAAACTAGATGTTGATTGAGTTGCATTACGAATGCTATTACCTCTAGCGTCATGGGTACTTACTTTTCCAATATCCACATCATCTTGAAAGTACGCCGTCATAATCCACTCAGGGAAAAGATTTAACGCCCAAGTCACTTTCTCCTCATTCTCAGCAACATCATCTTTTGCAATTCGCATTGATAAAGGTAAACGTCCCTCAGTTTGCTCTAAAATTGAAACAGCACCGTCACCATCTAAATCATAATTAGCAATTAATTCCGGATACTTTACTTGTAAATAATCTAATAAAGCTTTCCGTTCTTGATCATCATATAACCCATTATTATCTGTATCAAAATTCACATTCGTATCAGCAAAACTAAATGCAGATAATATTAAATAAAAACTAAGAGTTAATTTGATGAGAATGTTCATTGTCATATTTCCAATATAAAGGATTTAATATAAAAGCTAATCAATACAATATTTATAAACACAGACTAGTACCTATTACTTTTAATATCTACTCATTTAGTAATGTAAAATATACAAATAAGCTTAAATATAAAATCAACATCTACTAAATATTTGTAAAACCATGTAGTTAATAACTTAAATAATAGAAAAACATATTTAAAGTTTTTAGGAAATTAGCGATGATAAAAAAGTAACAGTAGCGATTACTTAGAGTGGATACTAGATAGTTCAATGAAACGATAGACTAGCATTATAAGTAGGTAATTCGACAAGCCACTTTTTATAGCCATGAATAGTATCAAGCATACATATTATGGGCAGACTCTTTAAATTAAGGGCTACCTAATGTCATGGTCGTATGCTCTCTACAAATCATTTTTTAATAAGACTGCCTGAGTACCTCTAAATACAAGTATTAATAACAATCAATGAAGTAAATAAAACTGAAACGTATTTTATTAATTGCTAGGTAGGTTTTTAGATATAAAAAAACTGTCGATGTTAATCAACAGGATTCGTTTAATGAGGCGCTTGACGATGAAAAGTCGTCACAGCGCTTCTCTGCTCGTGGGCCATCGCTGTCGCGGATCCACCAGGGCACGCCGAGCTTAGCCCACTCATAAACTGATACTGGCATATCATTCGCCCCTAGCTATCACACATAAGGTTGGCCACTACGTGGCGCTTATTTATCCCATGCTCAAGTCGGCATAAACCAACAGCCAACAACGAAAAAATCCCTGCTGACATAGTCAACAGGGATTGTTCGAATTAGGCGCTTGGCGATGGAAAGTCGTCGCGATACTCGCCCAACTATCACACATAAGGTTGGCCACTACGTGGCGCTTATTTATCCCATGCTCAAGTCGGCATAAACCAACAGCCAACAACGAAAAAATCCCTGCTGACATAGTC
>NZ_JAPNXS010000017.1 GCF_030397575.1 Psychromonas sp. 14N.309.X.WAT.B.A12
TGAAAAAAAGAGTGATAAACGCTCTTTTTTGGAGAAATTCTACAGCCTCAACGCCGCGTTAAGCGGACTAAAATTGTTGGTTATAATGTGTAGCGAAGCGAAACCTAACCAACTGTTTTAGTTCCGTTTAAACGCCTTGTTAAGTTTGCCGGTTTAATCAACTATTCTTAGTTTAATGAATTGACACTTTTTATTCGAAGAAGTTACAAGCTTTAACATGCTATCAGCTGTTATAGGAGCGGGTCCAATCGGCTTTTCAAGTTCAATTATTTCAGGAAAAAGAGCTAACATTTCTTGAAATATATTTTCCATATCATGTACATCTTGATCATTATAGCTACTATGAAATTGGCTTCCATTCGTGTCTTTGTATGCATCAACTACGAACTTACAAGTACTAAGAAGCTCTTTTGCTAAAACAATGTAAGTTATAACTCTTGGTTGTAATGAAGAATCTAAAGCCACATTGTTATATTCAATCATTTTTTTTAAGTCATTATAGTGATAATCCAAGTGTTTTATTTGTTGTTCTTTTGCCAAAGAGTCTGCTTGCCTTTGAGTGATGTTCGCGGGAAACCCATGACTTTTAGTATCTATATGGTAATCCGGATCAAACACGAACCTGCACGAATTGAATAGCATTTGATGGACACGGCATATATGTCTGGCTACAAGTATTCTTGCTGGTCTCCATTGCTCATCTTCTCTTATTTTAGCTTTCTCAGTCTCTTTCTCTGAATAGCGATGTGCAAGTGAATTTAAGAACAGACCTATTAGAAAAATACCAGATAATGCCTCAAGGGCAGTAAGCACCCTCGCTATGTCAGTAGCAGGAGTAATTTCTCCATATCCAAGAGTTGTGATAGTTACGACACTAAAATACATACTCTCTACAAGACTAAGCGGGCACTCCCAGAAGGAAGGAAAGCTCCAATAAATCAATCCAAAAATAGGTATTAATAATGAATAAATTATTCCTACTGCTTTTGGTGAGTAATTAAATATATTCATAATACTCCGTAGATGATAAGGCAAATTTAACATCTTATTAGATAACAAAATGTCACCTTTCCAGCGGAAAGATGGCAAACATCTAATGATTAATAATAGAGTTAGATTACTGCAATCATCAATTTAATCAACAATTTAAAATAAAATATGAAATATAAGTCATGTAGAAAGATGACAAAATGCAATATTTACGACAGAAAGGTGGCAAACGCTCCACACGGTGTAAATAAACATGTATTTTATTTGCTGAGGTATTTTATGAAATCACCATTTTTAATGGCTGTTCCTGAAAATATGCGAATGAAAAACTAAAAAGAAAAAGAAAAAGATAAAGATAAAAGATCTGCTGCACATTCAAGCTAACAACATAAAATAGCTAATTAAAAAACGAACCACATCGTGGCTAGGCCAATCCCCCCCGTTGAGTTTTCCTGAATCAATGGCTGCCTTTAGTAAGCTAAGGCATGGATGCCGTTGCTAGCTCAGTTCGCAACATGGATGTGGCGTATGAGCGGTGCGTTAAGAAGGTAGCCATTTATTCAGATTAAAAAACGATCGGGGCCAGTCTCTTTGCTTACTTTCTCTGCTGGCAGAGAGAAAGTAAAGTCGCCGACAGGGCGAAACCACAGTGGATAAAAATCAACAAGCCACGACGAGCGCAGACGAGCCAGCCTCAAACAACATAACCAAAACAGCATCTTTCCTTCAGGCACGGAAAAACCAGCCACAACGAGCGCAAGCGAATCAAAAATCAAGACAGCTACAACTCCCCCACCGTCAAGCTTTCCCTAACAATTAAGTACTTTCAGCAACAGCAAACAGGACGTTTGCTGTAAGTTCATTTAGCACATGGATGTGCGTATGAACTGGTGCGTTAAGAAAGTTCTTCATTGGTTGGGTCAGAAAGCGACTCGGTGGCCAGTTTCTTTGCCTCCTTTCTTTTCTGGTAAAAGAAAGGAGGTCGCCGACAGGGCGAAACCACCGCTAATAAAAATCAACAAGCCCCGACGAGCGAAGACGAGCGAAGACGAGCCCAGCCTCAAAAAATAACATCCACCACTTTCCTTCAGGCACAAAAAAAGCAAGCCGAAGCTTGCTCTATCAAGTTATGCAAAAGTTTACTTAACTAAAAGCAAACCTTAAGAAAAATTACTCAGCTGCTGGCGCTTCTGCAACTTCTTCTTTCTTCTCTGCTGCTTCTTTCATAGAAAGACGTACACGACCTTGGCGATCTACTTCTAGTACTTTAACTTTAACTTCTTGACCTTCTTTCAGATAATCAGATACTTTTTGAACACGCTCTTCACAGATTTGTGAGATGTGAACAAGACCGTCTTTACCAGGAAGAATGTTAACGAATGCGCCGAAATCAGCTAAACGAACAACTTTACCAGTGTAGATAGTACCTACTTCAACTTCAGCTGTAAGTGCTTTAATGCGGTTGATTGCATCGTCAGCTTGCTCACCAGATGTTGCAGCGATTTTAACAGTACCATCATCTTCGATTTCGATAGTTGTACCTGTTTCTTCACATAGAGCACGGATAACTGCGCCGCCTTTACCGATAACATCACGGATTTTATCCGTGTTGATTTTCAGTGTGTGGATACGTGGTGCAAATTGTGAAATATCTTGACGACCTTCAGAAATCGCTTCATCCATTACAGATAGAATGTGTAAACGTGCAGCTTTTGCTTGGTTTAACGCAATTTGCATGATTTCACGAGTGATACCTTCAATTTTGATATCCATTTGTAAAGCAGTGATACCGTTAGTTGTACCCGCTACTTTAAAGTCCATATCACCAAGATGATCTTCATCACCTAAGATATCAGAAAGAACAACGAACTCTTCGCCTTCTTTAACTAGACCCATCGCGATACCCGCAACAGATGCTTTAAGTGGAACACCAGCATCCATAAGTGCTAGAGAAGAACCACAAACAGAAGCCATTGAAGATGAACCGTTAGATTCAGTGATTTCAGATACAACACGTACTGTGTATGGGAATTCTTCAACCGTAGGCATTACTGCTAATACACCACGTTTCGCTAGACGACCGTGACCGATTTCACGACGCTTAGGAGAACCAACAAAACCAGTTTCACCTACACAGTATGGAGGGAAGTTGTAATGTAATAAGAAGTGATCTTTCTTCTCACCCATTAGGCTGTCGATGATTTGTGCATCACGTTGTGTACCTAATGTAGCAGTAACAAGTGCTTGCGTTTCACCACGTGTAAACAGTGAAGAACCATGAGTACGTGGTAATACACCAGTACGAACGTCAAGTGCACGAACACTTTCAGGATCACGACCATCGATACGCGGCTCACCTTTGATGATGCGAGTACGTACAACCGTTTTCTCTAAATCGTGTAGGTATTCACCTACTTGCTTAGCTGCTAGTGCTTCGTCAGCGGCTAATAATTTTTCTTTAACTTCAGCAGTGATAGCTTTGATTGCGTCGTAACGCTCGCCTTTATCACTGATTTGGTAAGCTTCTTCAAAACGTGCTTGCGCTTCAGTTGCAACAGCAGCATCTAATGCATCGTTACGTGTTGGAGCAGTCCAATCCCATTTAGGACGAGCTACTTCAGCTGCGAATTCTTTGATTGCTTCAACAACAACTTGTTGCTCATCGTGACCGTATACTACCGCGCCTAACATTACGTCTTCGCTTAAGATACCCGCTTCAGATTCAACCATTAATACTGCGTTGTCTGTACCAGATACAACTAGGTCTAGATCACTTGTTTCTAATTCTGTTTTAGTTGGGTTAAGTAGGTATTGACCTTCTTTATAACCAACACGAGCACAACCGATAGGACCGTTAAAAGGCATACCAGAGATAGATAGTGCCGCAGAAGTTGCAATCATAGCAACGATATCTGGGTTAACTTCTGGGTTGATTGAAACAACAGTTGCAATCACTTGTACTTCGTTTTTGAAACCTTCAGGGAAAAGAGGACGAACTGGACGGTCAATAAGACGTGCAATTAACGTTTCTTCTTCAGATGGACGACCTTCACGTTTGAAGAAACCACCTGGGATTTTACCTGCAGCGTATGTTTTTTCTTGGTAGTTAACAGTAAGAGGGAAGAAATCACGCTCTTGATCATCTGCATTTTTACCAACAACTGAAACGAATACACATGTATCGTCCATGCTACACATTACAGCGGCAGTTGCTTGACGTGCAATTACGCCAGTTTCTAGTGTTACCGTATGTTCGCCATACTGGAAACTTTTTACAATAGGAGTCATTTTTTTTCCTTTAATAGTATTATTTTCATTTTGCTTTTTATCGCGCCGACAGTATACGTGATGCAGATAAGTTTTAACATTTTTTAGATAAAAATTTTAAGAGAAAACAATCAGTCTCATCAAAAATTAACCGCTAAACAATGAATCTTCTAAAAAGTGTACAAAATAAGCCGATCAAATCTACAATCGTTTTCTGGACTGGCTCCGTTGCTACTGTACAGGTAATATATGACGTATTTACATCTGTTATGCGAGTTGACAATGCTAAGCAATTTACCTGTTCTCTATTCACTACAACATTGCCCTTATGCAATGCGTGCTCGTATTGCTATTTTTAAGTCGCAACAGCCGATATTAATTCGCGCGATCAAGCTTAATAATAAGCCACCAGAGATGCTCACATTATCCACAAAAGGCACGGTGCCTATGTTGGTATTAAATGGCAACGAGGTCATTGAAGAAAGTCTCGATATTATGTTGAAGGTGTTAAAAGATAATGATCCGAGTCACTTATTGTCTTCTCAAGGTGAAGAGCCACTTTCCGACATAATTGCTATTATTGATGAGTTTGAACAACACTTTTTTGTTGCCGTTGAAGCCTATAAATGTGCCAAACGTTACCAAGAAAACAATATTGTTGAGTGTCGTCGGGCCTGTGAGGTTTATCTACAAAAATTAGAGGATCGGTTATCTAAACATGCTTTTTTAGCCTCAGAGCGTGAGGGGTTATTAGATATTGCTCTCATGCCTTTTGTACGCCAATTTTCAAAAGTTGAACGTCAATGGTATCAACAGTCCCCCTACCCTAAACTGCGAGCTTGGTTAAGCGGTTACCTACAAAGTACAATGTTTACTAAAGTGATGGCAAAACATGAGTTATGGGTTGATGGACATCAAGATATTGTTTTTGGTGATATAAAGAAGTAAAGCTCAATACCTAAGTTCAGGCTGAGCTTCATTCAACCTGTAACCAACACACCTTTGTATATTGGCTACTGTTCTTTATTCATAACAAGCATCAAAAAACTGCTTTTCTAATAATACGGCTTGTTGAAAGTACTCTTTGATGGTTTCTTGTTGGCTTGCATCGGCTTTATTGTAAGCGGTGTCGAGCTGAGAGCGTAAATGCTCAACGACTGATTCAAAATACTCGCCAGCATGTAAGGTAATCCACTCTCCAAAATAAAAAGGTAATGACTCTACAGCAGCAACAACAGGCTCAGCCCAGCTTAAATAAACCCATTCAGCGACACACAATACCGCAACCATGTTGCCATATTCACCGCTATTTGCCGCTTTTAACATTAATGCTTGAAAGTCATTCGTTGGCTGTAATAGCAAAGGTGAAACTCGTTCAGATTGAGCGACTTCTAGCATGTCAAAGGAGCGTTGAAAATAGGTGTTTTCAGGGCCTGCAATAATCCCAAGAAAATGTGCTAATGGTAAACGATCAGGTAACGCTGGTGCATGATGTATTGCTGAAGCGGCTAAACGTACAAAGTTATCAATAAAGGTATAATCTTGAGCCAAATACACTCGCATTTTTTCTAATGGTAAGCTTCCATCAGCTAGTTCAATACAAAAAGGATGAGCTGTTGCAGCTGACCAGTTTTCAATACAGCTTTGTTTTAATTGTTCACTTGGACGCATTATTTTTCCTGATTGGTTTATGGAGAGAAAGGTAAACAATACTATTGTTTTAAATATGCTGTCACCTTACTTTACAAATTCTCTTCTACTTTTAAAGTTACCTTTATTTTAATCCCCTTATTTTACTACCTATAAAGGCTAGAAATTTGGCTTTTATAATCTAACTCACCCTATACAACTTGAATTGTCATAAAGGTCATGTACTAATCAACTAAAACGTTATTTCTATTATTTGAAAGTAAGTCATTATTGAGGAGAAAAGCATGTCTAAGAATCCTATCGGCTGGTTTGAAATTTATGTAGATGATTTAGCGCGCGCTAAAACATTTTATGAAACCGTATTTGAAGTGACGTTAGAGAGTATTGGCGATCCAAATGATAGCAGCATACAAATGCTCGCATTCCCTTCTGATATGGAAAGATATGGTGCGACTGGCGCTCTGGTTAAAATGGAGCATGTTATTGCAGGTGGAGGTGGTACGCTGGTTTATTTTGCATGTGATGATTGCGCCAACGAAGCTGCAAAAGTAAAAGCGGCAGGTGGTTCAATTCAAAGACCTAAAATGGATATTGGTGAATATGGATTTATCTGCTTGGTGGTTGATTCTGAAGGAAATATGATTGGCTTACATTCTACGGCTTAATCTTTATTTAAGAGTTCATACATATAAAAAAGAGCCCTTAGGCTCTTTTTTTATTGTTAATGAAGGTAAAACTAAATCACAAAGTTACTGGCAATTAAGCGCCTAGTAGCAACTTATCGTCATCTAACTCTTCACCGTCACTTTTTGCTTGAGCAAATAGGTTTAATAGGTCTTTTACTTCATAACCGGCTCGTTTTTCACCAGCTAAATCAAAGATAATCTTACCTTCATGTAGCATGATAGTCCGTGAGCCATGGTCTAGTGCTTGACGCATTGAGTGAGTAACCATCATCACTGTTAATTGCTTTTCAGCGATAATTTGTGAAGTGATATCCATGATCAGCGCAGCTGTTTTTGGGTCAAGGGCAGCGGTATGCTCATCTAATAATAGAATTGTACTTGGCTGTAACGCTGACATCAATAAGCTAACAGATTGGCGTTGCCCACCTGAAAGCAGCCCCATTTCACTTTCAAGACGATTCTCAAGCCCTAAGTTTAAGCGACTTAATTGTTCGCGAAACACGTTACGCATTTTACTATTTAAAGCAGAAGATAAACGCCCTTTTTGACCTCGGCCATAAGCTAGTGCCATATTTTCTTCAACAGTTAAGTCACCACAGGTACCTGCCAGTGGATCTTGGAATACTCGCGCGATATCAGCAGTACGACCTGTAGCAGGTAATTTAGTCACATCACGGTCACCAAATAAAATTTGCCCTTTAGTGCTATTAATATCACCGGCAATAGTATTTAACAGTGTCGATTTACCTGCGCCGTTTGAACCAATGACAGTAACAAACTCACCCATTGGGATGGTTAAGTCGATACCACGTAATGCGAGCTTTTCCGTCGGTAAACCTCGGTTAAAGGTAACGTGTAAATCTTTACAACAAATCATGCTTCATTCCTCGCAGCTTGTTTGGCCTTCCATTCATTTCGTAACTTAGGAAATATTAATGCTAGCGCAACTAATACTGCCGTAATTAAATTAAGATCTGAGGCGCTAAACCCTAAGAAGTCAGCATTAAGTGCTAAAGAAACTGCTAAACGGTATAACACAGAGCCCACAATACAACTTAATACGATGACATACATTGAACGACTTGCGAATAATGATTGACCAATGATCACCGCTGCTAAACCAACAACAATGGTACCAATACCCATGGTTGAGTCAGCAAACCCATTAGTTTGTGCAAACAATGCCCCGGCCAACCCAACAAGACCGTTAGATAAGGCTAAACCTGCGTATACTTTTTGTTTAACAACAATCCCGTTTGCTTGCGCCATACGTTTATTTGAGCCAACGGCACGCATTGCTAATCCATACTGCGTTCTTAAGAACCATGCAACGAGTAACCCACCAGCCACTGCACAAATGGCAACAAAAATCACACGCATATACATATCAGGTAACCCAAAGATCCCTTCAAATGGCGTTAAGATGGTTGGTTCCATAATCAACGCAACATTCGGTTTCCCCATTACACGTAAGTTAATGGTATAGAGTGCAGTCATGGTTAAGATACTCGCTAAGAGATGCAAGATATCAAAACGTAAATTCAACCATGCGGTTACTAAACCTGCACAAGCAGCAGCTAATGTTCCAATGACAGTTGCCAATAAAACATTAACCCCCATCACGATCAGTGTTGCAGTTACCGCTGCACCTAAAGTGAAACTACCATCAACGGTCAGGTCGGGAAAATCTAAAATACGAAAAGTAAGGTAGACCCCAATGGCAACTAAACCATAAATGAGGCCAATTTCTAAGGTACCTAAAAATGAAAAAAGTGACATAGTGTTCCGTTCTTATTTAATAACTTTAGTAGCACGTGTTAATACAGATTCTGGTACAGTTACGCCCATGCGCGCAGCCATTTTAGGGTTAACAAATAAGTCAGTCCCTTTTGCTAGTTTGACATCAATAGCACCAGGTTTTTCACCGTCTAAAATACTCACTACGATATCACCTGTTTGGCGACCTAAATCGAAGTAGTTGTAACCGACAGCAGCAACAGCACCACGGGAAACGGTATCTGTATCACCAGCAAAAACAGGGATTTGTGCATCGATACCCACTTTAATCACAGACTCTACAGCACTGATAATTGTATTATCAATTGGGCAGTAAATCGCATCAACTTTACCCACTAACTGTTTAGTCGCAATCATTACATCAGATGATTTAGGCGCAGCTGATTCAATTACTTTAATGCCCATTTCAGCAGCGGCCGCTTTAAGTGCCGCAACACTTGAAACAGAATTAGCTTCACCTGGATTATAAGGGACACCTAATGTTTTCAGATTAGGAATAAACTCTTTGATTAATTCGATATGTTGTTTCACATTGACCATGTCAGATAACCCAGTCACATTACCACCTGGTTGCTCAAGTGTTGGTACTAACTTGGCACCAATAGGATCGGTTACCGCTGAGAATACAACAGGAATATCGCGACTTACACTGACGGCTGCTTGTGCAGATGGCGTGGCAATTGCCACGATGACATCAGGCTGCTCCCCCACTAATTTTCGAGCTATTTGTGCTGCAATCGCCGGTTGTCCTTGTGCGCTTTCATAGGTAAATTTTAGTTCATCACCTTTATATTTACTTTCGTCTAATACCGATTTAATACCGTCACGAACAGCATCTAAAGCAGGATGTTCAACAATCGCTGTAGTCGCAACATAAACAGGCTTTGCTTGTAAACCAGAAGAGATAAGTGCCGCAGCAAGAAGAGAGGTTTTAACAATTGAATTTAGCTTCATAATATAATCCTTTAGGTAAGCTATTTTAAAGATATAAGGTTTGACGTATGGCTAGAGCCTGTCACACAGTATGTATCGGGCTTTAATCGCTTAACGTTACCAGTTAACTTTCATATTACCAAGCGCCTATTATTAAAATTATCAATAGATCCTTGTTGCATCAAAAAATGTTTCATTTCTTGTATAAAAATTAAGAGCAGCCTTGATAAATAGCCTCTTTTTCAATCAATCTATGCTTAACCATTATCATTGATTAAACCATTTTACTGTTTGAAATAGAGCTGTTCTATCTCTTGCGCTATTTGTGGTTTTGAAAATAAGTAACCCTGAAAAACTTGACATCCATGCGCTAATAAAAAGTTTAATTGAGTTTGATCTTCAACTCCTTCTGCCACTGTCATTAATCGCAAGCTATTGGCTAAGTTAATAATGGTGGCACAAATCTCACCATCTTCTATTAAGGTGGCACAGTCATCGACGAAGGATTTATCAATTTTTAATACGTCTATCGGTAATCGTTTTAAGTAATTTAAAGAGGAGTAACCTGTACCAAAATCATCAATGGATATTTTAATATTAAGGCCCTTGAGTTGAGACAACACTTCGATGCACCGATCGATATCAGTTAACAAAACTCCTTCGGTAATTTCTACTTCTAATAAGTTTGCATCTAACGCGTACTCAATCAGCAATGTCTCTATGAATGGCACTAAACGTTCTGATACAAGGTGTTTACCTGAAATGTTCACTGAAACTGGTACATTTTGGTAACCTTTTGCTTGCCAATCACTTAACTGTTGAACAACCTCTAACAACGCAAACTCACCAATATTGATAATAAGGTCTGACTCTTCGGCAATCGGGATAAACTCAACGGGTGAAATAAAGCCTTCTTTAGGGTGATGCCATCTCATCAAAGCCTCAAAACCTAATAACTCTCCTAATTGGGTTACTTTAGGTTGATAAACCAAATTAAACTGTTTGCCAGAATTAATACCTACTTGCATCTCTTGTTCATAATTAAAGCTTCGTTGGACACTGTGTATCATTTCCATTTCAAATATTTGATAGTTATCTCGGCCTTGCTCTTTAGCATGATACATTGCGATATCAGCATGTTGAATCAATTGTTCAGCTTTGTACTGTTTGCCTTTTTCAGTCATCACGACACCAATACTGGTAGGAATGGTTAACTTGCGTCCGGCTAAGGTTAACGGATTACGCATCACGGTTAACACAGCGTTTGCTTTTTTATGAGCGACTTCAGGAGTGAAATGACCGGTCATTAAAATGACAAACTCGTCTCCTCCCCAACGTGCAATAATGTCGTTATCATGTGTAACATGGATTAACCGCTCAGCAACTTCACAGAGTAGATCATCTCCTGCTTTGTGCCCTAAGGTGTCATTGATTTTTTTAAACTTATCTAAGTCCATGAAAAACAGTAAAACATTACTGTCTTTATATTGGTTTAATTCGATTGCTTTAGTGAGTGAACCCATTAAGTATGTTCGATTATATAAACCAGTGAGGGGATCGCTGTATGCAAGTTGACGTAAATTATCTTGTAGTTTGAGTTGACGAGTAACATCTCGAATATGTAGTGTAAATTCGTTCTGTTTCGAATCACCAAAATTAGCACTAGTTACAGTTATTTCGGCAGAAAAAGGTTCGCTCATATTACGCATCAAAGTAATACTATTACGAATGTTGCGTAAAATACCTTCAGAGCCAGAAAACTTACAATCTAAACTCGCTTGAATAACATCTCGATCAGCATCTTGAATAAAGAGATCAATGAAATTTTTCCCCTTTACTTGCTGTTTTACACACCCAAAGTTACGTTCTGCAGAAGGGTTAAACTCAATAATTTCCCCAGATAAATTAATAATTAAAATACTATCCATAGAGGATTCAAGAATTGCGCTTTTACGTTTTTCACTGGCTTTAAAATCATTGATCGCATTGTCACGTTTGGACATCTCACTATTTACACGAGCAATAACTTCGTTATATTGGCGGGCAATTTGCCCAACCTCTGTAAATGGCTCGACCGGTACTGGATCATTAAATGCCCCCGCTTCTTTTTGTCGATGCATAGTACTCAGTAAGTCGATTAACTCGGTTGAAGCTTGGTGCTCCGATACATTCATTCCCTTGGTCTCACTGTCTTCACTAACCCGAAGAAGTACAAAGCGGTTCAGTAGAGATATCAGCAGGTAACTTAGCGTAAAACAATAAACACCTATGCTTACCACCCCGATTAATTGCGCTTGGATTTGTCCCCAACGAGTTAACCCAGTATCCAGTAATGACAAGTCTGCAAATATGGCTAAAGCTAATGTTCCCCATATCCCAGCAAATAGATGCGAAGGCACCACACCTAACGCGTCATCTATTTTTAATTTTTCCAACCATAAAGTAGAAAAATACAAAATAATGCCACCTACGATACCGATTAACATGGCTTCAAAAGGAGATACAACATGGCAGTTAGCAGTAATAGACACTAACCCTGCAATGACACCATTAAGAAGAAACCCCACATCAAAAAAACGTTTAAAATAATAATGTAAAATGGAAGAGATAATGCCGCCCCAAGAAGCAGCTAGGCAGGTGTTTAAGATAATTAAAGGGACTCGATCTGTTAGTTGAAGTGTACTACCTCCGTTAAAACCAAACCAACCAAACCAGAGTAATAAAACCCCTAATACTGACAATGGGACGTTATTACCTATTGAAAATGCCTTTTCGCCACTAAAGCGCCCAAGCCTTGGTCCAATAATGATAATCGCAGCGAGCGCTACATACCCCCCTACGGAATGAACAACAGTTGAACCAGCGAAGTCAATAAAACCTATGGACTCTAACCAACCTTGATTCCCTGCTTGATAAGCAGAAGCCCACACCCAATGTCCTACAACAGGATAAATTACAGCAGATAAAATACAGGCAATGCAGAGATAGCCAACGAAAGTCATCCTTTCAGCCACAGCGCCAGATAAAAGCGTTGCTGCAGTTCCACAGAACATCATCTGAAATAAGAAAAAACTAATTTGGTAAGCCGACTGTTGTTCGCCAACAAAAAATTCGCTAAAGCCTAAGACACCATAAAATGAATCACCAAACATAATGGCAAAACCAAAGATCCAAAAAATAACACTAGAGAGGATGAAATCAGAGATATTTTTAGCAGCTACATTGATGCTATTTTTACTGCGAATTTTGCCACTTTCTAAGCATAAAAAACCTGCTTGCATACAAAATACTAATAGCGCACAGATAAGTAGCCAAGAAAAATCCATTTAAATTAACCTTTTTATATTTATATTTATATTTATTTTAAGTGCGATCCCTTTGCGTTAAATAAAACACAATATAATGAACAGTAATTCATTAAAGCACTCCTTTAGTACTATAAATATATGAATAATATCAATTTAACAATAGCAAAGAGTGAATAAATGGTTTTTAAATGAGATTTATTACCATTTACTTGCTCAGTTAAGAGAAATAAATCAAAGCGAACTAATAAACAGAAAAAAATGAATAAACAAATCTATCTGTAAACTCATTTTCAACAGCCACAAAAAAAGAGCCCTTAGGCTCTTTTTGACATTAAGTTTGAGGTCGCGGGTTTTATATAGACGACGTAAACCTAATTCTGCGATTAATGCTGTTTATTACTCGCTGCAATATTTTTACTTGTGAGTATTAATTTTTAAAGCCCACAAAAAAAGAGCCCTTAAGCTCTTTGTGACATTAAGTTGGAGTCGCGGGTTTTATATAGACGACGTAAACCTAATTCTGAGATTAATGCCGTTTATTACTCGCTGCAACATTTTTACTTGTGAGTATTAATTTTTAAAGCCCACAAACAAAAAAAAGAGCCCTTAGGCTCTTTTTGACATTAAGTTTGAGGTCGCGGGTTTTATATAGACGACGTAAACCTAATTCTGCGATTAATAATCGTTAAAAAACTACATGGATAGCAATAGCACTATTCAATAGATACAAAAAAAGAGCCCTTAGGCTCTTTTTGAAATTAAGTTTGAAATCGAATTAACGACGTAAACCTAATTCTGCGATTAATGCTGTGTAAGCTGCAACATTTTTACGCTTTAAGTAGTCAAGTAATTTACGACGTTGACTAACCATGCGTAGTAGACCACGACGGCTGTGGTGATCATGGATGTGCTCTTTGAAGTGACCTTGAAGGTGGTTGATTTGTACTGTGTACAATGCAACTTGAACTTCAGGTGAACCAGTATCGCCTTCTGCGCGACCAAATTTTGCTACAATCTCAGCTTTCTGTTCTGCACTTAGTGACATAACGTACTCCGATATTTTGCGGTTATGTGGATAACCTATTTTAATTATTATCGCCGATCACTAATTCAGCGATAAAGTGAAGGCCGAAGTTTACGGACTTTTAGTCTTCTGTGCAACTACAAAAGCGGTTATTTACAGGTTATTTATCCGCTACTATTCCTCTACTCAAACAAGTATCTAAAGCAAATCAAAATAGACACACTCGTCATGACCATTATTATCAAACATTTGATTACTGGTAATAAAAAACGGCTTTTACAAAAGTAAAAACCGTATTTATTTATAGCTAATCTTGAAGCACTTAACGTAATGGTTTCATTAAGCTTTTAATCACTGAGCGTAAGCTAACGAATACCACAATCATAGCCAGTACCGGCAGTACAATAAACATACTTGGATGCCACTGTGGTGATAGCTCGAATCCCCAAATCATTAATGCAGATAAAATGACTTCTGCAGCAATCGCAGCAACAAAACCTCCACTTAACGCCAATAATCCATACTCGGCCCATAATGTGTGGCTAATGCGTTTTTTACTTGCTCCTAGTGTGCGGTAAAGCGTTATCTCTCTTTTACGTTCGCTTAAGCTCAAACGTAATAAAGTAAAAATTAAGAGAATACCTGCCACTACCCCTAATGCAGCCAATCCAGTTAATGACCAAGATATTTGTCTTAGCAGACTTTGCACCTTAGTCGCCATGGTACGTAAATCCAATAAGGTAACAGTTGGGTAAGCTCGCGCTAATTCATTAACCAAAGGAGTTTGATCTTCTTCCGCTCTGAAACTAACCATCCAAGTAGACGGTAAATTAGCGACAGCATCCTTACTAAAGATAAATACAAAGTTAGGTTTTAAGCTTTGCCACTCTACCGCTCTTAATGAATTAACCGTAGCAGTAAAAGGCTGACTATTGACTTCAAAAGTCATCGTATCGCCAATTTGTAAACCCAGCTCTTCAGCTACTTCTTGTTCTACCGATACGGTTTTTTCACCGGTCCAATCACCAGCAACCACCTCGTTATAAATAGGAAGCTGATCCATCCATGTAAAGTTTACTTCTCGTTTTAAGATGCGCACTTCTGGATCTTGGTAAGCAGCTAACTCGTTAGTTTCCTGACCTTTTATTTTAGTAATACGTCCACGAATGATGGCAAAAGCATCGCTGTGTGGTAACCCTGATTTATCCAGCTCTTGTAAGTAATTTTGCTGTTGTTCTGGGCTAATATTAATAGAGAATACATTAGGTGCATCTGGTGCTAGGGTTTGCTGCCAATCCCCCAACAAATCGCTTTTCACCAACCAAATCAATGCGACTAACATCAATGAACCAGATAAAGCAGCGAGCTGCATCATGCTATTTTTTGGCGAGCGGCTGATACGACTTAAAGCAAGACTAAAGGCGGCTCCCCACTTTAGCTTGCTCAATAACTGTAGAAAACCATAACTCAAGCCAGCCAACACAACAAATAGCACTAATAAACCGATTAACACCATCCATACTAATTTATTACCACCATAAAACACGACTAACGCAGTGAAAGGAAGTAACAATAACCACCAGCTCGTTTTACTGTATGTTACAGATTGCTTTTGAATAACATTAATCGCAGGCGCATCCAATAAACGTGTTAATGGAATCAATAACGCCGGTAATCCAATGCACAGTGCAACACCCAAAGCGAATAAGAAAGGTTGCACACCTACATTAGGTAACTCCTGAGGGAGAATATCCGCCAAAGGTACTCGTAATAAATATTCTAGTAACAGCCCTAATGTGCTACCAACCACAAATGCACTAATAAACATGATCAACACTTGTGTGGTTAACCAAGTGCGTAACCATGCACGACTTGAGCCCATACTTTTTAACATCGACACAGTTTCACTGCGGTTTCGTACATAATGTAGACAAGTTAAAATAAGCGTCACCGCAGCCATCAATATCACCATTAAAATGGTGAGAGATAAATATTGCTTGGCTTTATCCATTAAGCGTACGGCACGACTTTCTCTATTTTGGTCGACCCACGACTCTCCAGGCTGTAATTCATAACTTTCTTGAAAAGCAGCTAATGAAGTAGGGTCTCCATTAATAAATAAGCGATAACGTACACGGCTGCCGATCTGAATCGCCCCGGTTTTATCTAGATCGCTACTATGAATAAACACATTAGGGATGCTGTTAAATGGGTTGTAAGCTAACTCTGGCTCTTCTTCTATCACACCAGTGATCGGGAGTTCGGCATCACCAATGGCAATGATGTCTCCCACCTTACTTTCTAAGATTGAAAATAAACGAGGAGAAAGCCATAATTCACCGGCTTTGACTTGGTTTTTAGCCGATTGATTTGCATCTCTAAGGGTTAATGAACCACGCAATGGATAACTGCTTTCAACACTTTTCACCGTGACTAGCTGTAATTTTTCATCACTAAACGCCATGGTTTGAAAACGACTTTGAGATGAAATAGTTAAACCAGCATCTTGCGCTTTTTCTACTAATAATTCGGGAATAGGATTAGAAGATCTTAGTACTAAGTCTGCAGCTAACAGATCACGTCCTTGATTGGTCATGACCTTTTCAACACGTAACGCTAAAGTTGATAAGGCAACAACACAAGCAATGATCAAGGTTAACGCGACCATCACAGGCCATAACTGACCAGACCAGATCTCTCGCCAGCTCCAGCTAATTATCATTTTGTTTGTTTTCATGCGCTTTCCTGACATTGGCCTGCATTCATAATTAAAGTACGTTGGCACCTTTTCGCCAGTTCAGGATCATGTGTCACTAGTACTAATGTTGTCCCCTGCTCTTTGTTCATCGCAAATAGCAGCTCAACAATGGTCTTTGCCGTTTTTTGGTCTAAATTTCCAGTAGGTTCATCAGCAAATAAGACTTTAGGCTGGGTAACAAAAGCGCGAGCTAATGCGACACGTTGTTGCTCACCACCAGATAACTGGGTTGGTAAATGAGTTTCTCGTCCAGATAAACCTACCTCTGCTAGTAATTTTTTTGCTTTACGTTCATTATCTTCTTGATCTTCGTTGCCACGTAATAACATCGGCAAAGTAACGTTCTGCAATGCATTCAATGAAGGTATCAGTAAAAAGTTTTGGAAAACGAACCCGATTGATTCACTTCGCATTTTAGCTCGTTGTTCATCATCCATATCGGAAATAATTGAGCCCAGTAGACTGATTGAACCTGAGCTTGGCAGATCTAATCCAGCTAATAGACTCATCATGGTTGATTTACCCGCACCAGACGTTCCCATAATAGCAACAGACTCTCCTTCATTGATGTTAAAGGAGATCCCCTTTAGGATAGACAGTTCGTTATCATTACTAATCACCGATTTAGTAATATTTTCAACATTTATAATGGATTGACTCATGATTAAACTCGTTTCCTTAATATTTTCGTTGCTTATTTTTTCATCTGCAGCCAACAGTAACACGTTACTAATTGTTGGAGATAGCCTAAGCGCCGGGTATAAAATACCAGTTGAAGAAAGCTGGCCTGTATTATTACCAGAACAGCTCAGCGCGCAAAATCAAAAAATTAATGTAATAAATGCCAGTATTTCTGGCGATACAAGTGGTAATGGTCTCGCACGATTACCAGGTCTATTAACAACACATCAACCCGATTATGTATTAGTTGAATTAGGGGCTAATGATGGATTACGTGGATTTTCTCCAACGATTATTAGTAAAAATTTAAATGCGATAATTGAAACAATAAAAGCGCAAAATGCTAAACCGATATTAATGCAAATTCGTGTCCCAACAAATTATGGAAAACGTTATGGGCAAGCCTTTGCAGACATCTACCCAAGGTTAAGTGAACAAACAGACACTCCATTAATGCCATTTTATTTAGAGCAAGTCATCACAAAACCAGAATGGATGCAAAATGATGGTTTACATCCTAATGTTAAAGCGCAAAGCTGGATCGCAGAGTTTATTGCGACAGAACTTGGTAAAATAATCAAATAACCTGCAATATAAAATAGATTAATACAGTTACTTTTTCGGTAACAGTATTAATCGACCGTCCTACTATCTGAATAATTTCACTTTAAAGTGAATGAAAATAAAATAACTAGCCTACAAAAGATTTTAGATTTAATATCAAAAACTTAATCTAGTCAAAAATACACAAAAAAATAATATAACCAATAGATACGACACTCACCTTCGCGGGGATCAAGGATGATTAAAAATCAAAAAACAGCGACTCTTTTTGCTCTATTAGCTGTGCTTATGTGGTCTACCGTTGCTACTGCATTTAAAGTCACACTTATCTATTTTAGTGCCTTACAAATGCTGTCAGTGGCAAGTTTAGTGAGTAGCTTAGTATTATTAATTATTTGCTACCAACAAGGTAAAATTAACTTATTAAAAGAGAGTTTTTTAAAAGCCCCATACTTTTACCTACTGATGGGCGCAATCAATCCATTTTTATATTACTCCCTATTGTTTCAAGCCTATGACCTACTACCTGCACAACAAGCGCAATCACTCAATTACACTTGGGCCATTACTTTATCCCTATTAGCGGTACCAGTGTTAGGGCAAAAATTGCGTAGGAATGACATAATAGCGATTACTTTGGGGTATCTGGGTGCATTAATTATTGCTACTAAGGGCGACTTATTAACTCTCGATTTTGTAAGCCCTTTAGGTGTTGGCTTAGCTTTATTAAGTACTATTTTATGGGCTTGCTATTGGATATTTAATAGCAAGAATGATGCAGATCCTATCGCCTCTTTGTCACTATGCTTCCTGTGTAGTTTGCCGATGATCTTAGTCTCTGTCATTATATTTGACGACATAACCATGACTTCTTGGCAAGGTTGGTTAGGTGCGACCTACATTGGATTATTTGAAATGGGCTTAGCTTTTGTAGCTTGGCTAACAGCACTTAAATATGCGGAAAGTACCAGTAAGATCAGTAATCTTATTTTTATCTCGCCTTTTGTTTCTCTATTATTACTCAACTTTATTATTGGAGAGACTATCTATCCGGCAACGATTATCGGACTCATATTAATTATTGTTGGTTTATTTATTCAGAAAAAAAATTAATGTCACAGATAATAGAAAAGTCGACAATCCCCATTACAAATATTTTTAGTATTTGTAAAACAAAAAAGCACTGACCTTAATGATCAGTGCTTTTTCAATAAAGTAAACTTGTCTAGTTAAGACTGTTTTTTAGCTTTACGGGCTAATGATAATCCTACTAACGCTAATCCGAAAATAGCAATAGTTGAAGGAGCGGGTACGTTAACTACTAATGAAGCGTTATTAAAACCAGCACCTTGATAAACTGTTGAATCTGCAAATAATACAAAGCCGTAATTATCCGACACACCATTTATCCAATCTTGAATCGTGCTTGTTACATCTAACGTATAAGTATCAAATGACGCTGTTTTAACGTTATTAACCACTGTTGTTTGGTTAGTTGATAAGTCAGCCCATTCGTATAATGGTAAAGAGCCTGCAGTATCAGTCCAAGCACTTTCTACTTCACCTAACAATACACCCATTGCGTTTTTATTATTGACAGTAGAAACAAAATCGATGCTGAATACAGCAGAAAAGGCATTATTATTAACATCGCTTGCCGTTAGGTAACTTAAGTCAAAGTCAAAAAAAGTAGCAATACGTAATGATTCTTGAGAGGTATTTTTACGCTCACGTACAATTAACTCAGAACTGCTTAAAGACCCGCTGTTAACTGTACCTACCGAATTCTCATCGCCATCAGCAGAAACACTCACAATAGTATCTGGTGAAGAACTAATAACAGTTGCTTGTGTAATTGGTGAGATAAATGCAGACATTAAGCATAAGCCTGCTGAAATAGTTGTTAACAGTTTCTTTGAATTGATCATAAATTATTCCTTTTGCTACTTACCTAACCTAACCAATATTGGTTTCACTTAGGCTAATCCATTAATATTTATTTAATGACTAAACAAAGCACAATCTATGCCAAAATTAATACCTCTTTAGTTTCAATTAGATACAAAAAAAGAAATAAGTACCTATAAATGGATGTAAAAAAAACCGACAATTATCCCTTTATAAATAATAAATTACCTAATTAATCTTACAATAGAAAACAATAATTACTTTAATGCACAGATCAAAGCTCAACTAGCCAAGGGTGAGGTAATACCAGTTACATTAATGAGCTTATCTATTTTACTTGTTAAAATACTTATTTCTTTATTGTAATTTTAGTAGATAGAACAACTATTAAAGAATGAATATTTTTATTCTCCGATAGATTATTAACGAAGTTATTTTTCTGAGAAAATTTAGATCACATTATTTAATGTTACGGGTATAAATTGAATTGAACGTATATTTCAAATAAAAATACTGCTAGCTGCTAATGGTGTTCAAAGTAAATGCAAGTAAATAATTTTTGAAGTAATAAGGGACTAGGAGGAAAACAAGTTTAGCACTATTTAACTCAAATTTTAGGCATAAAAAAACCAGCCTATAGCTGGTTTATTTATAGAATTGGTGCCCGGAGCCAGACTTGAACTGGCACGCCTATTAAGCGACGGATTTTAAATCCGTTGTGTCTACCGATTTCACCACCCGGGCAAATTCTATAATGGAGGCGGAACCCGGAGTCGAACCGAGGTGGATGGATTTGCAATCCACTGCATGGCCACTCTGCCATTCCGCCAAAACATTTGGAGCGGTACACGAGACTCGAACTCGTGACCCCAACCTTGGCAAGGTTGTGCTCTACCAACTGAGCTAGTACCGCATCACTATGCTTATCTCAAGAAGAAGCAGTAACTGTTTCCCCTCTCGATGTGTGCGCATTCTAATGATTCTTCACAATGAGTCAATACTATTTATCGACTTTTTTACTTCTTTTACTCTGTTCGCCGCTTTTTTAGCCTAAGCGGCGAGATATTCATCAATATAAGTGAAATTAATCACCTTTTACTTCATTACCTTTTTTTAGTAATGGCCAAGCTGCTTTTAAATAAACGATCATAGACCAAAGAGTTAATGCTGTTGCAATATACAAGAATGCAAAACCAGCCCACTCCATTGCCACAGAGTATTGCCATATTAATAAAAATAACGCTAACATTTGTGATGCGGTTTTCACTTTACCAATCCAAGAAACGGCAACAATGCCTCGTTCCCCTAATTCAGCCATCCACTCACGCAGAGCAGAAATAATAATTTCTCGACAAATCATCACCATCGCGGGGATAGTGATCCAAATAACAGCGTAATGCTCAACAATCATCACCAATGCAACGGCAACCATTATTTTATCGGCAACGGGATCTAAAAAGGCACCAAACGGTGTTTGTTGATTTAAACGACGTGCCAAATAGCCATCGAGCCAATCTGTGACACCTGCTAACCAAAATACAAATGCAGCGGCAGCAGCTGCCCATACACTTGGAAGATAGTAAATAATGACAAAAACTGGGATTAATAAAATTCGAAAAGAGGTTAGTATATTTGGTATGTTAAGCATTGATATATCCTTTAGGCTATGCCTGCTTATTTTGGCACTTTATGCTTAGCTTTTGCAAATGCTTAACTCATAAAATAAGTAATAAAATGAACTCACTACTTGTTATGAGAAATATAATTTATATTTTATTAGCCGATGATTATTTAAAACCAGCTTTTAAATATGATTAATGATGTAAAGCTTCATGAATAGTTTCAGCTAAACTTTTACTAATACCGTTTAATTTACATAATTCATCAATACTCGCCGACTTCACACCTTGTAAGCCCCCAAAGTGGTTTAGCAACATTTGCCGGCGTTTCGCGCCAACGCCAGCAATCCCTTCTAACGTACTCGTACGTCTAACTTTATCTCGCTGCTGTCTATGTCCCATAATCGCAAAGCGATGTGACTCATCACGAATTTGTTGAATAAGGTGTAATGCCGGAGAGTCACTTTCAACTTCTAATATTTCATGACTATCAGCAAGTATTAATGTTTCTTCACCTGCTTTACGGGCAACGCCTTTGGCAATACCAATAAGTAATGGGTACTTCTCAGGAAAATTATGCTCTAAAGAGCTAATAATAGTCTCTGCCTGGCTTAACTGCCCTAACCCGCCATCGATAAAAATGATATCAGGAGTGGTTTCTGCAGTTTGCACGTCTTTAAATCGGCGAGCTAAAACTTGTCCCATTGCAGCATAATCATCGCCGGGTGTGATACCGGTGATATTAAAGCGACGGTAATCAGATTTTTTGGCGCCTTCTCGATTAAACACAACACAAGACGCTACGGTTTTTTCGCCCATCATATGAGAGATGTCATAACACTCCATACGTTGAATAGGAGAAGTTAACTCTAGCTTTTCTTCTAGGAGGTTATAACGTTGTAGAATCGACTTCTGTTGGCTTAAATGCGTACTTAACGCGACTGTAGCATTGGTTTTAGCTAACTTAGTAAAGCGTAAACGCTCACCACGCATTACTATTTTTAATTTAGTTTTATAACCACTGTGCTCCGAAAATAATTCTTCGAATATTTCACGGTCTGCAAAGTCATCGGTTAACAGTATTTCTCGTGGTATTGCTCGGCCATTTTGGCCCGATAAATAGAATTGGCTTAAAAAGCTACTTAACACCTCTTCTTGAGTCGAGTTTTTAGGTACCTTAGGAAAGTAATTACGACTGCCTAACACTCGACCTTGTCGAATAAACAACATGTGAATACTGGCGACACCATGTTGATAAGCAAAACCTAATACATCTAGCTGCTCTACCTCACCACTCACCCATTGTTGTTCTTGTACTTTTTTCAAGGATTGAATTTGATCTCGCCTTACCGCGGCTTTTTCAAACTCTAGACTTACACTAGCATCTTCCATCTCGGTTACTAGTTGCTCAATAACACCTTGGCTTTTACCTTGCAAAAATGCCGTCGCCAACTCAACTTGGTGTGTATATTCCTGTTCAGGCATTGCATTAACACAAGGCCCTAAACAACGTTTTAGTTGGTACTGCAAACAAGGTCGAGAACGATTTTTATAATAACTATCTTCACATTGACGGATAGGAAATAATTTCTGCATTAAATGCAAGCTTTCACGAACTGCACCGCCACTTGGATAAGGGCCAAAATAGGTGCCTTTACGTTTTTTGTTTTGTGAGCGAACTAAGGTCAACTGCGGGTGCTTATGGTCACTTAAGAATAGATAAGGATAAGATTTATCATCGCGCAGTAAAACATTGTATTTAGGCTTGTGTTGCTTGATGAAGTTGTGTTCAAGAATCAAAGCTTCGGTTTCTGTATGCGTAATCGTCACTTCGATACGTACAATATGACTAACTAAAGCTAGGGTTTTAGGATGCTTTTGAGTCAGGCTAAAATAACTGCTCAGACGTTTTTTAAGGTTTTTAGCTTTCCCGATATAGATAATTTCATCTTTATCGTCAAACATCCGATATACACCAGGTTCGGTGGTCACGGTTTTTAGAAAAGCGTCTGAATCGAATTTAGTCATAAGTGAGATCACTGCATATAATAAAAAGGCATCTAAATAGATGCCTAATATATCATTTCAAAATGGAAAGTTTAAAGCGTATCAGCATCTAACATGCCGTAACGGATGGCAAGATGTGTTAATTCAACATCTCCCTGAACCCCTAATTTATCAAATAAACGGTAACGGTAGCTGTTAACCGTTTTAGAGCTTAAGCTAAGTTGATCAGATATATCGACAACACGCTGCCCTTTGGTGATCATAATCATGATCTGTAACTCACGTTCCGATAAAACACGGAATGGATCTTCGTTACTTGGTGCCAGTTGTGATAACGCCATCTGTTGGGCAATTTCAGGCGTTAAATAACGCTGACCTGAATTGACTGCACGGATTGCATTTAACACTTCTTCTGGGCAAGCAGCTTTGCTGAGATAACCAGCAGCACCTGCTTGCATTACTTTTGTTGGAAATGGATTTTCAGTATGCATGGTTAACATAATGATTTTAATATCTTCGTTGATACGTAAAATCTTATTCATTGCATCCAATCCACCGATACCAGGCATATTAATATCCATTAAAATTACGTCTGGTTCATTACTACGGCACCACTTTACAGCTTCTTCTCCGCTTTCAGCTTCGCCAATTACTTTCATGCCTCGAACATCATCAATGATACGGCTTATCCCTGTACGTACTAATTCATGGTCATCGACCAGCAGGATATTTATCACTAAACTTCTCCGTATGAGTAAAATTTAACTCATAAATTAAACAGGTTAATACTAATATGTTTGATACTGCCACTTTCTGTTGTTCATGTACTTTGTTAACAAACATAATATCCTGAATAACTTACTAATATTGTTGAGCATCAATTTTGCAACGAGCAACTCTACCTAATTTTTTATCTCACTTATAGAGCCAGAGTAAACTATTGCCACTCTCTGCTAGTTTTTATGCTTACAATGCATATGAAATGAATAAAAATGCAAATTTAAAGCATTTATCTTTCATAATACAATTTAGCTAGCGCGACATCATAGCAAACTATTTCCAATAAAATACAAAAAAAAAGGTCACTCGAAAGTGACCTTTTTTAAAAATACGAAAAATAGTATCGATTACATTCAAATATGACCGATATTATTTACTGATATCGTCAAAAAATGTTTTTAAGCTATTCAAAAAACCTTCTGACTTAGGTTTATGTTTTTTACTACTGCTTGAACACAGGGAGTTTTCAAACTCTTTTAATAACTCTTTTTGCTTGATAGAAAGTTTCACAGGTGTTTCCACAGTTACTTTACACATCAAGTCACCAGTAGAATGACTACGTACCGATTGAACACCTTTATTACGCATACGGAACATACGACCCGTTTGTGTTTCTGCTGGTATTTTTAATTTTACGCGCCCATCTAAAGTAGGGACTTCGATTTCGCCACCTAATGCAGCTTCTGTAAAGCTAATTGGCACTTCGCAATATAAGTCGTTACCATCACGCTCAAATACATCGTGTGGACGTACATTCATTTGCACATATAAATCACCAGCAGGTGCACCGTGCTCTCCAGCTTCACCTTCACCACTTAAGCGGATGCGGTCGCCCGTATCAACCCCAGCAGGAATCTTAACTGATAATGTTTTACTGCGCTCGTAACGACCTTCACCATGACACTTGTTACATGGATCTGTAATGATTTTACCTTTACCACGACAGGTTGGACATGTCTGATTAACAGCAAAGAAACCTTGGCGCATTTGTACTTGGCCTTGGCCATGACAAGTACCACAGGTTTTACTATCAGTGCCTTTTTTAGCACCCGAACCATTACACTGTTCACAATGCACTAACGTTGGAATTTGGATCTCTTTAGAGATACCTTTAACAGCCTCTTCTAAAGTCAGCTCCATGTTGTAGCGTAGATCAGAGCCCTGCTGTGCACGTTGGCCACCACCACGACGACCACCGCCAAAGATATCTCCGAATATATCGTCAAAACCGCCACCGCCGAAACCACCGCCGCCGCCATGGCCTTGTTGATTAACGCCATCATGACCGTATTGGTCAAATGCTGCTCTTTTTTGAGGATCGCTAAGAATTTCGTAAGCTTCTTTTACTTCCTTGAATTTTTCTTCTAGCGCAGTATCACCTTTAGTACGGTCTGGGTGGTACTTCATCGCCAGGCGTTTATAAGCCTTTTTAATCTCTTTCTCTGTAGCATCTTGGCCGATACCAAGTACTTCATAACAATCACGTTTAGACATGGTCAGTTCTCAAACCTTTTTTTATACCCAGTTCAACTCAGATTCCGTTATTGAGGCGCTTCATGTTGTTGAAATTGGTATTGTTCAAAACAAACGCGCGGATTATAGATAAATCCATAACCCGCGAGCTGATACGATACTGCTAATTAGGGGTTACCCAATTATTTTTTCTCGTCTTTTACTTCTTCAAACTCAGCATCAACGATGTCATCGTCTTGTTTAGCTTCAGCTTCTGGCTGTGCTTCACCGGCTTCGCCTGCTTGTGCTTTTTGTTGAGCAATTTCCATTAGTTTTTGAGAAGCTTCAGCTAAGGCTTGAGTTTTAGCTTCGATTTCAGCTTTATCTTCGCCTTTGCTTGCAGTTTCAACTTCAGCAATTGCAGCTTCAATTTTCTCTTTCTCATCAGCTGGTAATGCATCACCTGCTTCTTCAATTTGTTTCTTAGTACCATGAACCATCGCATCTGCTTGGTTACGAGCTGTTACTACTTCTTCAAATTTCTTATCCGCATCAGCATTCGCTTCAGCATCATTTACCATTTTTTCAATCTCTTCGTCAGATAGACCTGAGCTTGATTTGATAGTAATTTTTTGCTCTTGGTTTGTATCTTTATCTTTAGCAGATACATGTAAGATACCGTCCGCATCCATATCGAAAGTTACTTCGATTTGTGGCGTACCACGAGTCGCTGCACGAATACCTTCTAAGTTAAATTGACCTAGAGACTTGTTGTCTGCAGCACGCTTACGCTCACCTTGAAGAATGTGGATTGTTACCGCACTTTGGTTATCTTCAGCTGTTGAGAATGTTTGTGACTGTTTCGTTGGGATAGTTGTATTTTTCTCGATAACTTTCGTTAATACGCCACCCATTGTTTCGATACCTAAAGATAACGGTGTAACGTCTAATAGTAGAACGTCAGTTTTGTCACCTGAAAGTACAGCACCTTGAATCGCAGCACCCATTGCAACCGCTTCATCTGGGTTAACGTCTTTACGTGCAGCTTTACCAAAGAACTCTGCAACAGCAGCTTGTACTAATGGCATACGTGTTTGACCACCTACTAAGATAACATCATCGATGTCACCAACAGAAAGGTCAGCATCTTTAAGTGCAATGCGTAATGGCTCAAGTGTTGCTTTAACCATATCTTCAACTAGAGACTCTAGTTTAGAACGCGTTACTTTGATGTTTAAGTGTTTAGGACCTGATGCATCAGCTGTGATGTATGGCAGGTTGATATCTGTTTGTTGTGCAGAAGAAAGCTCAATTTTTGCTTTTTCAGCAGCTTCTTTAACACGTTGCATTGCTAGTGGATCTTTAGTTAGATCGAAGCTTTGCTCTTTTTCAAATTCTTTAACGATGTAGTTGATTAAACGGTTATCGAAATCTTCACCACCTAAGTGTGTGTCACCGTTTGTAGCTAATACTTCAAATGTTTTCTCGCCATCTACTTCATCAATTTCAATGATTGAGATATCGAAAGTACCACCACCTAAATCGTATACAGCAACAGTGCTATCACCTTTAGTATTGTTAACACCGTAAGCAAATGCAGCAGCTGTAGGCTCATTGATGATACGTTTAACATCAAGACCAGCGATACGACCAGCATCTTTAGTTGCTTGACGTTGTGCATCGTTAAAGTAAGCAGGTACTGTGATTACTGCACCAGATACTTTCTCACCTAAGTAATCTTCAGCTGTTTTCTTCATTTTTTTAAGAATTTCAGCAGAGATTTGCGGTGGTGCCATTTTCTCACCGTGTGCTTCAACCCATGCATCGCCATTGTCAGCTTTAACAATTTTGTAAGGCATGATTTTAATATCACGTTGTACTTCTTCATCTTCAAAACGACGACCGATAAGACGTTTGATTGCAAACAAAGTGTTTGTTGGGTTAGTAACAGATTGACGTTTAGCAGGTTGACCTACTAGAGTTTCGCCGTCTGTGTAAGCAATGATTGAAGGAGTAGTACGTTCACCTTCTGCGTTTTCAATGATTTTAGCTACATCACCATCCAGTACAGAAACACATGAATTTGTAGTACCTAAATCAATACCAATAATTTTACCCATTTTACTTTCTCCACATTTATTAATGTTTTATTTGTTTAGTTGACTCTCTGCAGCATTGCAGTGTCCGTTTCATACTTCATATATAAGGGGCTATTTTTAGGTTTCAAGGGCAACAAGTAAAAAAAATCATTTTTTTTAAAATTAATTTCAAAAGGTGAGCCAGTTCAGCGAATTATCTTGCCCTTTATGCGTCTATTATTAATGGCTTGGTGAATATACCTCCCTAAAACCGATTTCCTTACATTCCTGTAAATACAAAAAAGGCACCGAAGTGCCTTTTAATAATCAATCAACAGATTAATTAAGTCATGTTGATGTTGAGAACTATGCCTCTTTTGACACAACAACCATTGCCGGACGAATAATTTGACCGCCACTTAATTCGTAACCTTTTTGCATTACAGCAACAACTTGGTTAGCTGGAACGCCTTCAACCACTTGCATGCTCATTGCTTGATGCTTTTCTGGGTTTAATGTTTCCCCCATAGGGTCAATTTGTTGAATACCAATGCTTGAGATTGCTTTTAGTAACTCAGTTAAGGTCATTTCTACACCATCAACCATAGGTTTGAGTGTTTCATTCTCTTTATCTGCATGTTGAATTGCTAACTCAAGGTGATCAACTACAGGTGTTAACGCATTCGCAAACGTTTTTAGCACTGATTTACGGCGGTTTTCTGCATCGATACCCGCTTTACGGATTTCGTTTTGAGAAAAAGCTTGAGCACGGATCACTAGATCTTTCTGCTCTTTAATCTCTTCTTCAGCTGCAGCTAGCTTTTTAGTTAACTCTTCAATTAAAGCTGATTGCTCATCGCCTGTTTCAAGAGTGCCTTCTACCGCTTCTTGTTCAACAGCTTCCTCACCTAAAACCGTTTCAATTGCTTCTTCAACTGTGTTTTTCTGTTCTTCGCTCATAGCTCAATCCTACTTAATTTTATTTTGGTCAATAATATACGCTCTATTATGGGGATAGTAATAATAGTTTCAAGGCTGTTAATAAAAACATTTTTAAGAGGTATACTGAAATTCATCACATTTTATCGAGTATGTATTTTATGACGCAAGACAATCAGAAACAAAGTCAATTTAAAACCATTGGACTCATTGGTAAACCTCAACATAGTGAAGCGTTACAAACCCTTACTAGTCTGTACTTTTTTCTGAAGGCCCGTGGCCATGCAATTATCATCGATATTCGTCTTGCCGATGATCTACAGTTACCAGAAGTTCGTCACGAAGATTTAGTGGGCATCGGTCAAAAATGTGATTTAGCCATTGTCGTTGGTGGTGATGGTTACATGTTAGGTGCCGCGAGAGTATTAGCCCGATTTGATCTACCGGTTATTGGAGTAAATAGAGGTAACCTAGGGTTTTTAACTGACTTAGATCCAGATGACTTTGAAAAGCCATTAAGTGAAGTATTAGAAGGTACCTACCAAACTGAGCATCGCTTTTTACTAGAAGCACAAGTATACAGTCATGGACATCTAAGAAGCAGCAGTACCGCAGTTAACGAAGCAGTATTACATCCAGATAAAATTGCTCACATGATTGAATTTGAAATCTATGTAAATGATAATTTCATGATCAATCAACGTGCCGATGGTTTAATTTTATCAACACCAACCGGTTCTACAGCTTATTCATTATCCGGTGGTGGCCCAATTCTGACACCGAAACTGGATGCGATCAGCTTATTACCCATGTTTCCCCATACTTTAAATAGCCGCCCGATTGTAATTGACGCTAATAGTACAGTGCGCTTAAAAGTGGCACAAAGCAATGTTACAGAGATGCAAATCAGCTGTGATAGCCATGTAAACTTGTCTGTATTACCTGGTGATGAAGTGATTATAAAAAAAACGAAGCACCAGTTAACCTTATTACACCCACAAAATTACAACTATTTCCATGTACTACACACTAAATTTGGTTGGGGTAACAAGCTTTTCTAGGCACTCACCAAGTGATTGAGCAATCAGCATAAAATGAAATAATTAGCATAAAAAAGATAAACAGCACTTTACTGTTTAAATAAACAGTACTAAACTGTTTTTTTAAACAGTAGTTTTGTCGTTGTTAATATCATCATAGGATAACCATTTTATGCTAAGCCAATTAACTGTTCAGCACTTTGCCATCGTAAAATTCTTAGAACTTGATTTCCACCAAGGTATGACCACTATTACAGGTGAAACAGGTGCGGGTAAATCCATTGCTATCGATGCATTAGGGCTATGTCTTGGCGCTCGTGCTGATGCAAGCATGATTAGACAAGGCACTGATAAAGCAGAAGTCAGTGCACGCTTTAACTTAATTGACACGCCTAATGCTTTAGCTTGGTTAAAAAACAACGACCTTGAGAATACTCTGAGTGATAATCCGAATGAATGCTTGTTACGCCGCGTAATCACCCGCGAAGGCCGTTCTCGTGCTTATATTAATGCCGTTCCAGTTCCTTTGTCACAACTAAAAAGCTTAGGACAATTATTAGTTAATATACATGGGCAACATGCACACCAAAGTTTATTACGCACTGATATACAGTTATCCATTATTGACGAATATGCAAATCACCAGCAATTACTGCAAAAGGTAAAAGACACTTATCAAGGCTGTCACTTTCTTAAAAAGCAGTTACAGCAACAACAATTAAGCCAACAAGAAAAACAAGCGCGTAAACAATTACTCGAGTACCAAATTATTGAGCTAGATGAATTTGCACTAGGTGAAGGTGAATTCAGTGAAATTGAAAGTGAGCATAAAAAATTAGCAAACAGTGGTGCATTATTAGAAAGTACCCAAGTAAGTTTAAACTTATTAGCTGATTCCGATGAGGTGGATGCGCTCACTTTATTACAAAAAAGTATCTCTCTACTAGAGTCACAGGTTCAACATGATAACCAACTAGAGCCAATTGTTAGTGCATTACAAGAAGCAGTCATCCAAGTAGAAGAAGCGGGTTATGAATTACGTCAATACAGCGAAAAACTGGAGCTAGATCCAGAACAATTTGAGCAGCTTGAATCACGCTTAAGTGAGGCGATGACATTATCTAGAAAACACCAAGTGCAACCTGAACTGCTGTATGATTTTCATCAGAAATTAAGTAAAGAGTATCAACAACTCAATAACAGTGAAGCACAAATTGAACAACTCACTGCAGAGTTAAATACAGCGAAACAAGATTACGTTAAACATGCTCAAAAACTTAGCCAAAGCCGTCAACGTTACGCTAAAGAGTTAAGTAAAAAGATTACTAAAAGCATCCAAAAATTGAATATGGAAGATGGCCAGTTCGAAGTTGTGATGACACAACATGAAAGTGATAGCCTGAGCCCATTAGGCATTGACGGAATCGAATTTCAAGTTGCAGCAAATGCAGGGCAAGGTTTACAAAATTTAGGAAAGGTAGCATCTGGTGGTGAGCTATCGCGCATTAGTTTAGCAATTCAAGTGATCATCAGCCAACGTGTTTCCACTCCTACCTTAATCTTTGATGAAGTGGATGTGGGTATTAGTGGTGCAACGGCTGCTGTTGTTGGTAACCTATTACGTCAACTAGGGGAAAGCACACAAATATTCTGTGTAACGCATTTACCACAAGTAGCAGGCAATGGTCATCAACAAATGATAGTGAATAAGCAAAGTGACGGTAAAAGTACTAACACCAATATGCAGTTATTAGATGAAACACAGCGTATTCGAGAATTAGCAAGACTATTGGGTGGCGACAGCATTACAGAGCACACTTTAGCAAATGCGAAAGAGCTATTAATTGTTTGAGAATATTGAAACAAGTTGCAGTTAAGTCTCCAGGCTATAATGAGAGACTTAACATGTTGATAGTTGATATAAGAAAATGATTAAGATTACAGATAAATTTGGTTAGCATTACTTTAATAGAGCTTATTGCTAATTAAAGCCCAGTAATGCTAAGCATGGCCCATAATGGCAATAGGGATAATAAGTATTTCAGAGTAAGCCAAGATAAAAAAGACTATTTCAATTCATTTATTAACAAACTAAAGCCCTTCTCTTAAGGTCTATTTTCCACATTAAAAAAGTGATTCTTTTGCGACATTAGCTTAATAATATCTGTTGCATGTATCGGCTTAGAAATTAAATACCCCTGTAAATAGTCACAACCATTTTCAAATAACCAATTAGCTTGCTCTTGTGTTTCAACCCCTTCTGCTACCAAATCTAAGCCCATTCCTTTAGCCAGACCAATAATAGATTTAACAATACAGATATCTTCCTCTCCATTTGGTAAACCATCAACAAAGGACTTATCTATTTTTAGTTTAGAAACATTTAAGTTCTTTAAGCGAGAAAGTGAGGAATAGCCTGTACCAAAGTCATCAATCGATAATTGAATACCTAAGTGAGTTAGCTTTTCTATTTGTGTTGATAACACTTGAAAGTCCCCTGCCATCAACTCTTCTACTATTTCAAACTCAACTAAAGAGGCTGCAACTTGATGTGCTTTTAAACAGTCATCAATTTTATTTACTAACTGAGAAGAAAAAAGTTGTTCGGAAGAAATATTGACGGATATCCTCTGTAGGTCTAATCCTGCATTTAAAAATCCATTAATATCAGTACAGGTTTGCTCAAATATAGCATTACCTAACTCCCCCATTAACCCTAATCGCTTTGCAATAGGTAAAATAATATAAGGTGAAATAATCCCCTTAGTTGGATGTATCCAACGTACTAACGCTTCCAGTGCAAAACCAGAACTCTGATAATCTTGTTTTACAATAGGCTGATAGAAGGGAACGATGTCACCATTATTTAAGGCATCAACAAATTCATGCTCTAGTGACGCTTCCTCTTGATACTCGATTAACCATACTGGGTTGAAATAAGAGATTGTGCCGTTACCTGCATTTTTAGCTTTTAACATAGCAATTTCGGCTTTACGTAGAGGATCTTTATCTACTAACTCTTTTATATAACAACTATATACGCCCAGACTAGCAGTTAAGTTAATGACTTCATTAGTAAAGGTTTTAAATTCATCGGTAAATTGTGCTTGGATCTTTAATATCACACTCTCTAATTCGTTTTGCTCCTTAAAATTAATTAACCACAAAGCAAATAAGTCACCACCGACTCGCGATAAACTATAGGGTGAACTAGCTGAGATAGATTCTAAACGACGAGCTATTTCACACAATAATTTATTAGCGAAGTCGTAACTAAAACGCTTATTGATACCAGTAAACTGATCTAAACCTATTAATATAACCGCACATTTATCATTGAGCGATGAGTGTTCAATATTCTGGGCTATCCTTTTTTGAAAAAATAGACGATTCTCCAAACAGGTTAATGGATCCACTCTTTCCATGTAACGTATTCTTTGTTTTTCACAAAGCCATTTAGATTGGGCATATACCAATGAGATACAGTCCGCTACTGAAACAGCATAGGATATTTCAGCCATATCCCAATACTGGAATGTCTCTGTTTGCTCAATACACAATACGCCAGATAACTGGCCATCTTTAAAGATTGGTGCATCTAGCATTGACATAATATTAAGTGGGGTGAGGTAACCTTCTAAAAACTCTTTAGTTCTCAGATCGGTTCGAGCATTATCTGCGTTGATGACTCTGCTTGTATTCAATGACTTAAAATACATAGGACAAGAAGATTCTGCAATTTGTAACCCACTTTCAAATAGGTCATTCTTTTTGATATAGAGAAACTGACAAATAATGCTACTTTTATTGTTATTAAATAACCACACACTAGCACGAGCAACATTTAACAATTCACAACAAGATTTTAATATAGCCTTTATTCGACATTTAGAATCATCTTTTTCTGGATCACTATTTTCCACTCCAAGCTTTGTTAAAGATTGCTGTAAAGTTAAAAATTTATCCAATAAGTCCATGGCAATAACCCTTAATCAACCTTCATCTTTTAATATTTTGAAAGAAACAGTAAAAAGATATGCTTCATATAAATAAATCAGTGAACGAGTTAAAATTTTACTTTTCTTTTAATCAACATAGTTTATAACGATTCAGCTTATGATTGACACAAAATTACTCCTAAAGAGTAATTTTATTTACTTGATAAGTGACTTTATAGCCATATTTTTACAAAATTCAAATAAATGGTGAAAATGATACCTATTAAAATAGTAGAAGAATTAAATTAGTCCATTCATTTCTCTATAAACTACGAGTATTTTCTTATTACCTCACTCAAGATATATTTGTTAGGTTTTTACTGCTGAATAAAAGCTATCAATAAAATATTTTGCTATATTGAGGGCATTTGTATAGATAGGCTTTAAATAATGAAAAAAATAGTAACACTACTCTTAATGATCACCTTAACAGGGTGTTCGCAATTCAATACATCAGAAGATATTAGCGTGCCAAGCAACCTTACATGGCAACAACACCAAAAACAGTTACAACAACTGGATGATTGGATCTTAACGGGTAAGTTGGCTATTTTCCTTGAATCAGAGCGCCAAACAGCAAATATTTACTGGCGACAACAAGGTGATAATTATGCCATTCAATTAACGACTTTCATCGGCACTCGAATTTTGCAAATCACTAAAAATGAACAAGGTGTTGAAATTATTGATAATGACGACCAAATTTATACAGGGCAAGATACAAATGCTTTAATTAAACAGCTTGCTCCAGGACTTGATCTCCCCATTCAAGCATTGCAACAGTGGATCAAAGGCAACCCGGAAAAGGCTCCTTATCAACTTAATGATCAACAACAAGTGAGTAACTTATTGGGTACAGATAGCAGTGGCAATCAATGGGAAATTAGATATCAACAATACCAAGACTTTTCCGGCTTTTATCTACCTCGAAAAATTGACCTTAATCGCGATGATATCAAACTTAAAATAGCGGTTAGCCAATGGAATACCCAACAACAATAGAGTTTCATCATGCATATTGAAAAAATTCGTTGGCCAGCACCAGCGAAACTAAACCTATTTTTATATATCACTGGACAACGCTCTGATGGTTACCATAATTTACAAACCCTATTTCAATTTATTGAGCACTGCGACTTCTTAACCATTAGCGCAAATAAAAGTGGAAAAATCACCATAACGCCAGAAATTCAAGGCGTACCACTCGAAAGCAATCTTATTTATAGAGCAGCTCGTTTACTTCAAGAGCACACACACTGCTCCCTTGGTGCACATATCGAATTAGAAAAGAATCTACCTATGGGGGGAGGATTAGGAGGCGGTTCATCGGATGCAGCCACCACTTTGGTTGCTTTAAATTATCATTGGCAACTTAACTTAAGCGATCAAACCTTAGCAGCCCTAGGTGTTAAATTGGGTGCTGATGTGCCAATTTTTGTGCATGGAAAAGCCGCTATTGCCGAAGGCGTTGGTGAAAAACTGACATCAGTTTCCCCTGCGCAACCTTACTATCTTATTGCAGTACCTAGTTGCCATATTTCCACGCCCGACGTATTTAAAAATCCATCTTTAAAAAGAGACACAAAAAAGCTTTCACATGAACAACTTATGAGCAATAAATGGACAAATGACTGCCAACCTTGTGTTAAAAAAAATTATCCCGAGGTTGCTAAGACTATCGACTGGTTGCTAGAATACGCTCCGACTCAAATGACCGGAACAGGTGCATGTGTTTTTAGTACATTTGAACACGCTGATGATGCTGAATTATTAGCAAAAAAATCGCCAAGTTGGTTAAATTGCTTCACCACTAAAGGCGTAAATATTTCACCATTACGTGAATTATTAACTACCAAACTAGATTAATTGATTTTGGATTAATCACACTTGTTAATGGCAAATTGCCATTAGCCAAATCAACAGGATGACAGAGGTCCTCATAGTGCCAAACATGAAATTATTTGCAGGTAACGCTACACCCGATTTAGCCCAAAAAATTGCTGATCGTCTTTTCATCAAATTAGGAAGTGCTGATGTAGGCCGTTTTAGTGATGGTGAGATACATGTTCAAATTAATGAAAATGTTCGTGGTGATGATATTTTCATCGTGCAATCGACTTGTGCTCCAACTAACGACAACTTAATGGAACTAATCGTAATGATTGATGCACTTCGTCGTGCTTCAGCAGGACGAATTACAGCGGTAATCCCTTACTTTGGTTATGCTCGTCAAGATCGACGTGTACGCTCAAGTCGTGTTCCGATCACTGCAAAAGTAGTTGCTGATTTCCTATCTAACGTAGGTGTTGACCGCGTTATGACTGTCGATTTACACGCAGAACAAATCCAAGGTTTCTTTGATGTACCTGTTGATAACGTATTCGGTAGCTCTGTACTACTTGAAGATATGTTAGAGAAAAAATTAGAAAACCCAATGATTGTATCACCAGATATCGGCGGTGTAGTTCGTGCTCGAGCACACGCTAAACTATTAGATGATGCAGATCTGGCAATCATTGATAAACGTCGCCCTAAAGCAAATGTTGCACAAGTAATGCACTTAATCGGTGACGTTGAAGGCCGTAACTGTATCATTGTTGATGACATGATCGATACTGGCGGTACATTATGCCAAGCAGCAGCGGCTCTTAAAGAGCGTGGTGCTTTATCTGTCTATGCTTACGCAACTCATGCAGTATTCTCTGGTTCTGCATTAGAAAATATCAAAAACTCTGTGATTGATGAGTTCATCGTAACGGATTCAATTCCATTAACAGATGAAATTATGGCGACAGGTAAAGTGAAGCAACTCACATTAAGTGGCATGCTGGCTGAAGCAATTCGTCGTGTAAGTAATGAAGAATCTATTTCAGCGATGTTTCATTACTAAAAAACAATAAGATAGCTATAAGGTCTTAGTGAGTTTTTAGAAAAGCGTTTATTTCTCAGAAATAAACGCTTTTTTTTCGTATTTAATTTGTACAAAACAACTTACTGAGTTACTATGGCGCGCCTTTTTTATACACCCTTTTAATAAGGGGAAGGTGGTTATCGCTGGTCGCAAACGATAATCTATTTTAATTTGAGGAATTAATATTAATATCCTCATTAATGGAGTTTTACCATGTCAGTAATTAAATTAGTAGCTACAAGCCGTACAGACTTAGGGAAAGGTGCGAGCCGCCGCCTACGTCACACAGACCAAACACCTGGTGTTGTATACGGTGCAGGAAAAGATCCTGTTTCTCTAACTTTCGAACACAAAGAATTAATGAAAGTTGAAGGTATCGAAGCATTTTACTCTTCAGTATTAAGCCTAGAAGTTGACGGTGTTGCAGAGCAAGTGTTGCTTAAAGATATTCAACGTCACTCTTTCAAAGAACGCATCCAACATTTAGACCTTTTACGTGTTGATGCAACTCAAGCAATCACAACTACAGTTCCTCTTCATTACTTAAACGAAGAAACTGCAGAAGCTGTTAAAAACGGCGGCGTAGTTGCTCACTTAGCAAATGAATTAGAAGTAACTTGTTTACCAGCTGATCTTCCTGCATTTATCGAAGTTGATATTGCAAATGTTGAAATTGGTCAAACTGTTCATATTTCTGATGTTACACTTCCAAAAGGTGTTGAATCTGTTGAGCTTAGCAAAGGCGAAGAGCATGATTTACCACTATTAGCAATCACTGTTAAGAAAACAGCGGCTGTTGAAGAAGAAACTGAAGAAGCAACAGAAGCTGACGCTGCTGAGTAATCGTGTCAACTACGATTAAATTGCTTGTGGGCCTGGCTAATCCAGGCCCCGAATATGCAAATACTCGACACAATGCCGGACAATGGTACATACAACAACTCGCCTCTCAAGAAAATATCCAGCTAAAACCAGAAGCTAAATTTTTTGGCCACACTGGTCGTATTCAGTTTGCTGGAAATGACATTCGCTTATTAGTCCCAACTACCTTTATGAACCTCAGTGGTAAAGCGGTTAGCGCAATGGCAAAATACTACCAAATTAAACCTGAAGAAATTTTAGTCGCTCATGATGAGCTAGATATCGTCCCAGGTATCGCTAAATTTAAACTCGGTGGTGGTCATGGCGGGCATAATGGTTTACGTGATATCATTTCAAAACTAGGCAATAACAAAAATTTTTACCGTTTACGTATTGGTATTGGCCACCCAGGCGATAAAAATCGTGTTAGCGGTTATGTACTTGGTAAAGCAACGAGTACAGAACAAAATTTGATCGAGCAAAGTATCGATGAAGCAGCCCGTTGCACCCATATTTTAGGTGTCGATGGTATCGAAAAAGCGATGAATCGCTTACATAGCTTCAAAGCACAATAACAGTAAATTAATAGGATAAAATCATGGGTTTTAAATGTGGTATTGTAGGTTTACCCAACGTTGGTAAATCAACCCTTTTTAATGCATTAACCAAAGCAGGCATTGAAGCGGCTAACTTCCCTTTTTGTACTATCGAGCCTAACACTGGCATCGTACCTGTACCTGATCCACGTTTAGACCAACTTTCTGACATCGTAAACCCACAGAAAGTAATACCAACAACAATGGAGTTTGTTGATATTGCAGGGTTAGTTGAAGGTGCATCAAAAGGTGAAGGTTTAGGTAATAAATTCCTAGCTAACATCCGTGAAACTGACGCAATCGGCCATGTTGTGCGTTGTTTCCAAGATGAAAATATCGTTCACGTAGCAGGCAAAATCGATCCACAAGAAGATATTGATATCATCAATACTGAGTTAGCATTAGCTGATTTAGAAAGCTGTGATCGTGCTATCTTACGTTTAGGTAAGAAAGCAAAAGGCGGCGATAAAGATGCTAAATTTGAATTACCTATTTTAGAACGCATCAAGGCACATTTAGAAGCAGATGGCATGGTTCGTGGTTTAGACTTCGAAAAAGAAGAGCTAGCGGCTATTCAATACCTAAGCTTTTTAACTCTGAAACCAACAATGTACATTGCTAACGTAGCTGAAGATGGTTTTGAAGATAACCCATTATTGGACAAAGTACGTGAAATTGCAGCGAAAGAAAATGCAGTTGTTGTGCCTGTTTGTGCTTCTATTGAATCTGAAATAGCTGAATTAGACGATGAAGATAAAGCAGAATTCTTAGAAGGTATTGGCCAAGAAGAGCCTGGTCTAAACCGTGTTATCTATAGTGGTTATGAGCTATTGCACTTACAAACTTACTTCACAGCTGGCGTAAAAGAAGTACGTGCTTGGACAGTGCCTGTAGGTGCAACAGCACCACAAGCAGCTGGTAAAATTCACACTGATTTTGAACGTGGCTTTATCCGTGCTGAAATTATTGGTTTTGACGACTTCGTTGAATGCAAAGGTGAAGCAGGAGCAAAAGAAGCTGGTAAATGGCGTTTAGAAGGAAAATCATACATCACACAAGATGGTGATGTGATTCACTTCCGCTTTAACGTTTAATTCGTATAATTGATACAACGTTAATGATAAAAAACGGCAACCTAGTTTGCCGTTTTTTTATTTTGTAAAAAGTGCTTACGCGATTAAAAAGCTAATTCCAACCTATTCCGACCATTCTCTTTTGCTTTATATAATGCAATATCAGCACGTTTGAGCAAACTATCAAAATCTTTATCTTGATCAGATATTTTTGCCATACCAATACTGATTGTTACATTTATGCCATGTGGGTTAAGACTCTCAATCGCATCTAGAACAGAAATCGCCTTATTAAACGCTTCTTCATCCTCACACAAATCAAATAGAATTACGAACTCTTCGCCGCCCGATCTAGCGGTGACATCGCTTTGCTCTCCACTTGCAGCTAGTGCTTCGCCGACTTGTTGTAAAACAATATCACCCACAGAGTGGCCGTGATTATCATTGATCGATTTAAAGTGATCGACATCAATCATTAGTACCCATAATGGATGCTGTTCTTGTTGTGCAGCCTGTATTTTTTGCTTCGCAACATCCATCAAATAATGTCTATTATATAAACCCGTTAACTGATCATAAAAAGCTAATTGATTTAGCTTATCTTGTTGTAACTTAATAGTTAAATGGGTGTTCACACGTGCAGCGACAATAGCAGGGCGAAATGGCTTAGTGATGTAATCCACAGCACCAACCATCAGACCTTTCTCTTCATCTTTTTCACCTTGCAATCCTGTCACAAAAATCACAGGAATAGCTGCAGTCACAGGATTTGCTTTTAATAATTCACACACTTCATATCCATCCATTTCAGGCATAGATACATCCAATAAAATTAAATCGGGTTGTGGAATTTGTGCCGCTACCTCTAGACATTCTTGTCCACTATGCGCAGTTTTCATTTCGCATAGGCCTTTGATGCATGAGGCTAACATTTTTAAGATACTGGGCGAGTCATCAACTATCAGCACCATTTGCTTATTAGACATTATGTAATAACTCCCTTTTAACCAATTAACAGCAATAGATAAGCTATCTATTGCTTTATATTTCTATTCTGCACAAAGTTGAATATCTAGCCCTTGCTCAGCAAACAAACTGAGTAGTTTAGGATCTGACTTAGGATCGGTTACCAGATAGTTAATTTTATGTGTACCACATACTTTGTAGGTACTCATTTTTCCAAGTTTCAAATGTGAAGCTAAGGTCACCACTTGTTCTGACTGTTCAATGATAGTTGCTAACGTTTCAGCTTCATCAATATGATTAATACTCAAGCCTTGACTAGGGTGAAGTGCACAGACCCCTAAGAAGCAAGTGTCGAAATGAATCTTTCTGAGCATTGCATTGGTAGTTGCCCCTAATGCCATCACAGCTGGTTTAAATATTTTTCCGCCTAATAAAATGAGTTCAATATTATTATGATGGATTAGTTTAGTTGCCACTAGCGGACTAGGCGTGACAACCGTAAAGCTAAAGTCTGTTGGTAAATTCATAGCCAACTGAAGGCAGGTGCTTCCAGAATCAATAAGAATAGTATGCCCTTCTTTGATTAATGGAATTGCCGCTAGCGCAACGCGCTGCTTTAACGGGTCAATCTCTTCATGACGTTGACGATACTCTTGATTCTCATGCTGTAAAGGCAATGCCCCGCCATGAACACGTCTTAGCTGCTTGAGTTCATCCAGTGTTTTTAAATCTCTGCGAACCGTATCTTCAGAAACGCCTAATTGAACACTTAACTCTGCCGCATAAACTCGGCCTAATTGGCTGAGTAACGCTAAGATTTTACTGTGCCTTTCCTGCTGTAACATAATTTACCTTACACTTTTTCTCTGATTTTACTAAAGCAACAACTAATATCTACTTTTAAATACAGTGGCTTTGCACCGAGTCTCATTATTTCGTATTTTAAATTCAGATACTTAAATGATTTCTGCAGCTTTAAATTGATAACAGTCTGCTAATCGACTAAAGCCAGCAGAAGCCCCTTTGCTCACATGAATTTGATGATTAATCCGTTCTTTTAAAGCATCTACATGTGAAATGATACCAATTAACTTACCGCTAGCATTTAGACGCTCTAACGCTTCTAAAGCTACTTCTAAAGTACTAGCATCTAACGTGCCAAAACCTTCATCTAAAAATAGAGATTCAATTTGTGTTTTATGGCTCACTAAATTCGATAATGCGAGTGCTAAACCAAGGCTCACTAAGAAGCTTTCACCACCGGATAAGGTTTTCACATCGCGAACCGCATTAGCCTGCCATAAATCAATTACCTGTAATGCTAAAGGTTGATGGATATTACGTTGTAGCTGATAACGTTGATGTAAATTAGCCATCTCTTTATTGGCTAGGTACACCAAGTTATCTAATGTTACCCCTTGTGCAAAGGTTCTAAACTTCGCTCCGTCAGCCGACCCGATGAGCTTATTCAGCATCTCCCAATGGAGCGCTGTTTGTTGCTTTTCTTGTTGCTGTTTTACAATACCTTGCTGTTTTAATTTATTAGCATCATCGGATTGTAATAAGCCAAATTTAGTCGCATAAGTGGTTTGATGTAATTGCATCTGTTGCTGTAATGCCAAGATTTCATCTTTCACTTGATGTAATGATTTATCTGTCAATTTAATGGCTTTCAACTCAAGCTGTTGATTCAATAACGTCTCCAATCGTGTATTTTCTTTCAATACATCATCTTGAAGTTGCTGACGTTGTAAAAGCAAGACTTTGATCTCTTCTGGCGCCAAACGAGCCTTAATGTATTCAGCTTGATCGGTAAATGCAGAGGCCACTAATGCTTTTTCAAACTGTTCTGATTTTGTTTTACTCTGGGCTGCGTACTGCTTTTCAGAAGCAGTTATTTGCACTATCTCACCTTTCATTGCTTGCGCTACATCTAATTGTACTTGTAATGCTTTATTGACCTGTTCGAGCTGTGCTTGGCTAGCGACTAATTTAGCATTAGCATTGTCACGCAACAGCTGTTCGCTTTGATCGCCAAACTGCTCTGCTCTTTGCAATTGTAAGTGATCTATCTGTTCTGTTAATGCTGTCGTTTTTACCTTAACTTCATCTAAGGCCAGTGTTTGTTGCTGCACCACTTGAGCCTGTAACTTTATTTGTTGGGTTAACTCGTTTAGTGCTGTTGCTATCTTCTGTTCGTGTTGCAATTGTGTTTTATATTGTTCTACTTGTTGTGTCGCTTGTTCAATCCATTGTTGTGGTGCATCAAATAACAATTTACCTAAGACTTTATCTGTAATCGCCTGCTCAGGAAGAGCATCAGTAATCGCTGAGTGTAATGTTTCAACTTTCTGTTTAGCTTTTGTAAACTCTTGTGATAGGGACGAAATTTGTTCTACCAGTCTATTTTCTTCATAGCTATTTTGCTGCTGTTTTAGTGACAGTTGATGCTGCTGCTCAGAGATACTTTGTAACTGTTTCTCTACCTCAATATGACTTTGTTGCAATGCTCTTATATTTTCAACCTGTTGTTGAATAGCAGCATGTTGACTTTCAAGCTCATTACTCAATTCAATTAACTGCTGGCTGCTGCTTGGATCATGTGAGCGACTTTTTAAATACTCATGATTTAACCAAAGCTGCTGTTTTTCATTTTTATCATTTAACAGTAATTGTTGTGAGGCTTGCAATTCAGTGAACTGCTGAAGCTTAGATTTTAACTGACCATTTAATTCACTGTAAGCAGATCGCGCTTTGATCAACGCCTGTTGTAATTGCTGTAGACGTAATTGATGCTCAGGCACATCAATTTTTTGATAACTCACTAGTGCAGGGTGAGTTAATGATCCACATAAAGGACATGGTTGGTCTTTTTGTACCTTTAACTGCAACTCAGTTAAGCTTTGAATAATTTGTTCTTGTTCTAATAGCTTTTCAGTATTCGTTACATCAGCCGCTAATTGCTTACCTTGGTCCTTCAAACTGTTTAACTGAATTCTGTCATCATTAATACTGTTTTCTAAACGGGTTAGATCACTGTGCTTTTTAAATAGCTCCGCTTCAATCAGATCTAATTTCTCCGATATAGGCAACCCACTGTGTATTTGTTTTAATTCACTTTGCAATAATGTCAGTCGCTGATTAGCTCCCTCCAAAGAACTCCCTGGTAAAGTATCGTTTGCTGTACTTATATCATGACTTAATTGCTGTAATTTTTCCTGTAAAGGGGCAGTACTTGTTAGAAGTGTTTGTAGCTCTTGATTCGCTTTCTGATTATTCGATACAAATAACTGTTTGGCCTGTTCAGCTTCAATTAAAGACTCCGATAGACTGACAGCTTTAGTTTTTGTTTCATCCAATTGGTTTAATTGTAACGTAACACTAGAGAGGCTCTCACTCAGGGTGGGTATATAAGCCTGATCCTGCAACAGCACTTGGATCTCTTTTAACTGCGCTTGATAATCTTCGACCTTTTCCTGTATTAAACCTAGCTCATGCTGACTCAAATCAACTTGTTTTTGTTTACTAGTCAACTCTAATTGTAAACTTTGGTGTTGCGTTTTTTTATCAGTAATCGCAATATCTAAAGGTACTAATACTTTATTTATCTCATCAATTGCTTGTATTGTTTCTTCCTGTTGAAGCGACACACTACTTGATTGTTGTAACTGTTTTTTCTGTAAAGACTCGATAGCAACACTGTTTTGTTTTTCTTTTTCAATAATATTGGCTAGTTGTGCTTTAATTTTTGTATGTTGTTCCAATGCGTATTGTTGCGATTCATAAATAGGCGTCAGTTTTTCAGCTTTCTCAGCGTTGACTAAGCTTATTTCTTTGCTTTTGAAAGCATTTTTTTGAGCTTCAATACTTTCAATCTTTTGTTTTTGATCGACAATCGCCTGGTCGTATTTAGCATTTTCTTGTAACCAACTTAATGCTTTGTCTAAGGTTTGTGCTTCCTTAGTTAAGCTTTTCTGTTGTGCTGCAAGTTGCTTGACCTCTTCTGCTAAGGCTTCTCGGTCAGCTTCATCTAATACACTCAACACTTTTGCTTGCTCTGTTAATAGAGTTAACTCTGCTTGTATCTGTTTATTTTGCTGATAAACATATTGTGCTATTTCGCAATAGATCTCTGTCCCAGTTAACTCCTCTAATAGCTCAGCGCGCTCACCACTAGATGCATTTAAGAATGCAGCAAAACCACCCTGCGCTAAAAGCATAGATTTAGTAAAACGAGAGAAATCAAGTCCAGTTAGTTCAGTAACTTGTTTTAATACATCACTGCTTTTTGTCGCTAACACTTGCCCTGTTACTTCACTTAACTCGCACAAAGGAGCTTGTAGATTGCCATCTGCATGATTACGCGCACGTTTTTGCGACCAATAAACACGATAGGCTTTATTTTTAACAGCAAACTCAACTTCCGCTAAACAATCGCCAGTTCCGCGTGTCATCAACTCATTTTTGCTTTGTGTTAATTTATCCAAACGTGGTGTTTGTTGATATAAAGCTAAACATATCGCATCTAAAATTGTACTTTTACCTGCGCCTGTTTGCCCAGTAATGACGAACAATGCGTTATCTTGAAAGGCTTGATCTTGGAAATCTATTTTCCATTCACCCTTCAAGGAGTTTAAGTTTTTAAAACGCAGCGATAAAATTTTCATGATTGATGCTCCACTGCTGATAACACCTCAGCAAACAGCCCTTTAAGTTGATGCTTTTGTTCATCACTTATATTGTCTTCAATATCCAAGCGATGTTCAAACAACTGCGCAGGTGTTACATTTTCTAAGCTTTTTTTATCGTTTTCTTGCCATTGATTAGTTTCATTAATTTGCGGGCAACTTACTTTTAAAATATCAATCGCAGTTCCTTCCACTAATTGACTTAAATGAGTGTGTAAATCAGACATATATTGTGCTTGTTTTAATTTTACTTCCACCCAAACCGTCTCATCTTTTAGCGAAGCTTTAAGGTCATTTATTTGCTCTGAGATCGATTCTAAATCACCGCTAATTATATGTAGCTGCTGAAAAGACGGAATATCAAGCTCACTTACTTGTAAATCGTTTTTATCTGTAAACTCAATAATATTGACTTTCTTGGTGTGTTTACTTTCGTCAAAACTTAATGGGATAGGTGACCCGCAGTAACGGATCACATCAGATTTTTGTACTCGTTGCGCTTTATGTAAGTGCCCCAATGCAATGTAATCGAACTTAGGAAATAAAGCCGCAGGGAACGCAGTTAAAGTACCAATGTAAATCTCACGTACCGAATCAGATACCGAACATCCCACAGTGGTTAAATGACCACTGGCAATAATTGCAGTATCAACAGGCAACTTGTCATTTTTAATCTTATTTTCTGCTAAATCGTAAAGTGACTGATAAGTATCAGCAATACCTTGTTGTAATGATTGTTGCTTTTGCTCTGCAGAACTGCCCTGCTCACTGAGCATGACATCGTTAGCGCGTAAAAAGGGTAAAGCACACATTAATGCCTGCTGTTTACCTTCCTGATCTTTTAACGTAATAAGGTGTTCAGATAAATCATCACTTAATCCCGCGAGAACAGATACATTTAATGCACTTAACAACGATTTACTTTCATTTAATACAGCAACACTATCGTGATTACCTGACACAATAACTAACTGTGAACAAAAACTCTGTTGTAGCTGCACAACGAAGTCTGCATATAACTTTCGAGCATAGGAAGCAGGCGACGCACTATCAAAAATATCCCCAGCAACAATAACCGCATCAATTTCCTGTTTATTGACCACCTCAATTAACCAAGATAAGAATCCCTTATGTTCGCTTTCACGTGTTTTCATCATAAAATACTGGCCAAGGTGCCAATCTGAGGTATGTAATATCTTCATAGTTCACTATCATTGAGTTTAATTACCTTCAGTTTAACTTTTTCATTGATAGAAAACTCTACAACAAGGCTGTTTTTAGTTATGTTTGCACAAAATAAAAACAACTTGACTAGCATTTAGGCAAATAAACAAAAAAACCTTTTTTTTCTTAAAAATTAGTTGACGAGGTACGTCGATATCCGCATAATGCGCCCCATCGAAACGACGCACTGTTTTACAGAGCAAGTTAAGATTAAAGTAAAAATGGCTACATAGCTCAGCTGGTTAGAGCACATCACTCATAATGATGGGGTCCCAGGTTCAAATCCCGGTGTAGCCACCATTTACTTTACGCGGAAGTGGCGGAATTGGTAGACGCGCTAGATTTAGGTTCTAGTATCGTAAGGTGTGAGAGTTCAAGTCTCTCCTTCCGCACCATTCTTTATTTTATAAAGAATCCAATCAGAGAAGTTCAACTCTTTAAAATCAATAATTGGGATATCGCCAAGCGGTAAGGCACCGGGTTTTGATCTCGGCATTCAGAGGTTCAAATCCTCTTATCCCAGCCACATTATCTAATGCGTTTCTAACGAATTAGAATCCTTGAAGAAGGTTAAACTTGAAATAATGTTTTATTTAGTTATAAAATATTACAGAGAAGTAAACTCTTAAAATAACAACTGGGATATCGCCAAGCGGTAAGGCACCGGGTTTTGATCTCGGCATTCAGAGGTTCAAATCCTCTTATCCCAGCCACATTATCTAATGCGTTTCTAACGAATTAGAATCCTTGAAGAAGGTTAAACTTGAAATAATGTTTTATTTAGTTATAAAATATTACAGAGAAGTAAACTCTTAAAATAACAACTGGGATATCGCCAAGCGGTAAGGCACCGGGTTTTGATCTCGGCATTCAGAGGTTCAAATCCTCTTATCCCAGCCACATTCGCGGAAGTGGCGGAATTGGTAGACGCGCTAGATTTAGGTTCTAGTATCGCAAGGTGTGAGAGTTCAAGTCTCTCCTTCCGCACCATTCTTAACCACACGTTAAGAAATAAATAAACCAGCTAATATGCTGGTTTTTTTATACCTAAAATTCAATGAATTGAAAGACACGCTAGATTTAGGCTCAGCAACTCCCAAAGAACGCGCAAGCTCTGAGAGCTCAAGTCTCTCCTTCCGCACCATGCTTAACCACACGTTAAGAAATAAATAAACCAGCTAATTTGCTGGTTTTTTTATACCTAAAATTCAATGGATTGAAAGACGCGCTAGATTTAGG
>NZ_JAPNXS010000018.1 GCF_030397575.1 Psychromonas sp. 14N.309.X.WAT.B.A12
CAGAGCAATTTGAACTGCAATCAGCAGAATACAAAGAGTCAGTACTACCAGCGGCTGTGACTAAACGTGTTGCGATTGAAGCGGGTATTGCGGATTACTGGTACAAGTATGTTGGCTTAAACGGCAAAGTGATTGGCATGACGACCTTTGGTGAGTCTGCACCAGCCGAGCAACTATTCGAAATGTTTGGTTTCACTGTACAGAACGTGGTACAAACCGCAGCCAATTTATAATTAGATAAAAATAACGGTAATCCCCCGTTAATGAAGGAGATTTTATGTCAGATGTATTTCACTTAGGGTTAACCAAAGCGATGTTAGATGGATCAACATTAGCGATTGTTCCTGGCGATCCTGAGCGTGTAAAACGTATTGCAGAGTTGATGGAAAATGCGACTTTTTTAGCAAGTCATCGTGAGTATACAAGCTACCTTGCTTATATTGACACAAAACCTGTCGTTATCTGCTCAACAGGAATTGGCGGTCCATCTACTTCGATTGCTGTAGAAGAGCTAGCGCAACTGGGTGTGCGTACTTTCTTACGTATCGGAACAACCGGTGCTATTCAACCACATGTTAATGTGGGTGATGTCATTGTGACACAAGCTTCAGTACGTTTAGACGGTGCAAGCTTACACTTCGCTCCATTAGAGTTCCCTGCGGTTGCTGACTTTAATGCCACCACCGCAATGGTCGCAGCTTGTCGCGATGCAGACATTGAACCGCATGTTGGTGTGACAGCATCTAGTGATACTTTTTACCCTGGCCAAGAGCGTTATGATACGGTTTCAGGACGAGTGACACGTCAGTTTAAAGGATCAATGCAAGAGTGGCAGGAGCTTGGTGTACTTAATTATGAAATGGAGTCATCGACACTATTTACTATGTGTGCTTCACAAGGTTGGGCTGCTGCTTGCGTAGCGGGTGTGATTGTAAATCGAACACAACAAGAGATTCCAGATGAAGCGACCATGAAAAAAACAGAGTCGCATGCAATCTCAATTGTAGTGGCTGCAGCTAAAAAACTATTAAACTAGGCTACAGTTAAAACTAAAACTAAAAGATCAAAGTGGGTAGTACAATAGGTTGGGCATTTTTAAAGGTTGTAAAAGTGTAATAAAAAATGCTCAACTACAATACAACGATAATAAAAAATAATAGCTTAAGTAAGTATGTCTTACATAACAGGGAGTTTTATAATGAAAAAAAACTATTTTAGCGAACTAAAAACACTGCTGGATAATAGCTCTGCACCGTACTCAGGGTTTAATGTCGCTTCTGTAGTAGTGTGTAAAGATGGTCGAGTGTTTAAAGGAGTAAACGTTGAGTCTGCTGCTTATCCGACTACCATTTGTGCTGAACGTAATGCTATTTTTACTGCCGTAGCAGAAGGGATTAGCAAAGGTGATATCCAAGAGGTGCACATTGGTGCGCGTAACGCTGAAAAACAGTTAGTGACTGCACAACCTTGTGGTTCATGTCGCCAAGTTATTGCTGAGCAATCAATGAATGATTGTATCGTTTACAGTTACCAATCTGAAACAGAATACTCTGAAAATACGATTGCTACATTACTGCCTTTTGCGTTTTTAGGCGAAGAACTTTAATAACAACAGGTTTACACAACAATATTAATTGTTGTGAACTTTTTAACCTCAATTTTGGATGCAGTATCGTTTTGCCTATCTAAAACTGAGGTTATCTTATCTGCTACTAAGACCTTACTCCCCTGTATATTCCTTATAAGTCATCGCTTCACTCAATAGACTCATCTCATCGTAAACATGGTCAGCAACACCAAATTGCATTGCAGGGCTTTTGTCATCTTGAGCATGGCAAAAATTAAACAATACTCTATGTATTTCAGATAGATTAGTAATGGTATTAAAGCTATTCAAACTCTTATTCAAATGCGTGTCTAAATAATCATAATAGCGATTAAGGTGCTCTGTATCTTCCATCTTAAAAGGGTATTGGTTTTGTTTATTATCAGTTAATAAAGAATAGGCGCCTTGTTCAAAGCTGTGCCAGCGATCGCTCCACCATCCTACTTTTCTATTTTTGATAATCTCTTGGTTATTCATGAAGGGGAGGTAATAGAATATATCGGCTTTTCCTGCTTTGATTTCAGGATGTGCGGACATTAACGCTGCAGCGCGAATACTGCTTTCTAATTCAATATAGTGGCTATAATGTTGGGCTTTTTTAATGAAGCCACGCAATAAGGAGAAGTGCACATACACTAATTTGTTAGGGTAGATTAAATTACAGTGATTAATTGCTTTTAATTCACCAATTAACAGTCTTTCAAAGTGTTTACGATGTAATGTTTGCTGGTAATGGTTTTTAATTTCATTCTCAATATTATTGGCGAAAGCATCTTTGATAACAGTATTTTCAGTGCTGTTGTAAATATCTTGTTTAAGTAGGTCGACTTTGGTGAGGTTAGTGGTTTGTAGTAGGATATAACCACTATCAGATTCCGCTGTTAATAACGTATAAAAGCCTCGTTTATGGTGTAAATGAATCACTTTTCCTTCGGTTTGTAATGACAAGGACTCTCGGTTTACCTCTTCTTGCTCCTTTAAACGGCTAAAATTAGTTAATAATAGTGATAACTTTTCTAAATAAAAATAATAAAGACGGGCTGATAATCCGGTTTTTCTAATTGCACTGTTGATATCTAATTTTTCAATAATGGTTTGTAATACCTGTGTAATAGCCTCAACATTTTTATGTTTAGTTTCACTGTATACATGTTGACAGTTTTTGCATTTTAAACGTTGTGTTCCTGCCGCAGTAAAACCATGTAAGTGTGATCCATTCTTCTCATTGAAGAAAAAATGGCTATAACAATACCGGCAATGTGTGATTTTCCTCGCAAAATGAAAATCAAGCTTTTCTTTTAAGATATTTTCTATTAATTGGTTATTTATCCAAGGAGGGTTGCTTCCACAGGCTTTACATTCAATAGAAAGGTAACCTAAACGTTTACTCTGATAAACGTAATCTTCGCTGTCAGCGACACCAAAATTTTTGCAACTTACTGTTTTGCAACAGTTAAAATCTTTTCTTATATCAAACATGGATTTTTCTCCTTAGGGGCCACATTAGCATAAACCACATATTTTGTTAGTGCCAGGCTATGTGAAGCAGCAAATATCAACTATAGTGATCTAGATCACATTTGTGATTTGTTCGAATGCCTAGAATTTGCTCATAGGAAACGAGATAGAAGAAATTTGTAAGAAGTAACATGGAAGTTGTTTATCAGATTTATTTTTAAAATATATCTATGTCACCACCATGAATACTATCAAATATTGTGAAAGCATTAGGATTTATATTGGTCACTGACTTTACCCGTATTGATACCATCCTTTTTATCGTAAAAACACCTGTATAAATAAGAGACTCGCAGTAATGAGATCTCTGCTTACCAATAATGTATGAAGTGAAGGACTGAATATGCAAAGTAAATTAGAGCAGTTACGTAAAGTAACGACCGTGGTTGCAGATACTGGTGACATAGAAGCTATTAAGCAATACCAACCTGAAGATGCAACAACCAACCCATCACTTATTTTAAAAGCTGCTTCTATTGAAGCTTACGCACCATTAGTTGCTGATGCTATTGAATATGCAAAAAAGCAAAGTGCTGATAAACAACAGCAAGTAGAAATTGCTTGCGATATGTTAGCGGTAAACATTGGTAAAGAGATCTTAACAACTATCCCTGGACGCATTTCTACTGAAGTAGATGCTCGTCTTTCATTCGACACTGAAGCTAGTTTAACCAAGGCTCGTCAGCTAGTAAAAATGTATAACGATGCAGGAATTAGCAACGATCGTATTTTAATTAAGCTAGCGGCAACCTGGAACGGTATTCAGGCAGCTAAAATACTTGAAAAAGAGGGAATTAACTGTAACCTCACGCTGCTTTTTTCGTTTGCCCAAGCGCAAGCCTGTGCTGAAGCGGGTGTATTCCTTATTTCACCTTTCGTTGGTCGTATTATGGATTGGTATAAAGCCAAGCAGGGAACTGATTTTTCTGCTGCTGAAGATCCAGGTGTGTTGTCGGTGACGAAAATTTATAACTATTACAAAGAGCATGGTTACAACACAGTTGTAATGGGCGCGAGTTTTAGAAATATAGGTGAGATTTTAGAATTAGCTGGCTGTGATCGCTTAACGATTAGCCCACAGTTATTACAAGAGCTAAGTGATTCAGAAGGAACGATTGAAACGAAATTAATCGCTGATAAAAAGGTTAAAACTGCACCAACAGCATTAACTGAGTCGGATTTCTTATGGGCGCACAATCAAGACCCAATGGCCGTTGAAAAATTAGCAGAAGGCATTCGTAACTTCGCAGTAGATCAGAACATATTAGAAGCCATGATTATGGAGAAACTATAATCGCGGTAAACAAATTTGGTTTGTTATGGATGATAGCAAACCACAACCTATTCGAGTTTTTCGGATTATACATGCCTGGGTTGGCCAGGATATCAGACGGAGATGACTGTTGAGTTATTCTTCAGTCTAATTGACATAAATGAACGGAGTACAAATATGCAAATCGTGATGGGCTTAGTGGGCATTATCAGCCTTCTTTTAATTGCCTTTATTTTCTCAAAAAACAAAAAAGCAATCAATTACAGAACAGTGGGTGGCGCATTCGCAATTCAAGCGATTATTCCTGCACTTGTAATTTTTACACCGTGGGGCGTTTCAGTCCTACAAGCCATCACTGGTGCAGTGCAAGGTGTAATTAATAGTGCTAATGCTGGTGTGAGCTTTTTATTTGGCGGATTAGTTTCTGGCAAAATGTTTGAAGTGTTTGGCGGTGGCGGTTTTGTCTTTGCATTTAAAGTACTTCCAATCATTATTTTCTTTGCTTCGTTCATGGCTGTGTTATACCACCTAGGCATCATGCAGTTCATTATCAAAATCTTTGGTGGTGCATTACAGAAAGTACTAGGTACAAGCCGTACTGAGTCTATGTCTGCTGCTGCTAACGTTTTCGTTGGTCAAACGGAAGCGCCATTAGTGGTTAAACCTTACATTAAGCATATGACACGTTCTGAATTATTTGCTGTTATGTGTGGTGGTCTAGCATCGGTAGCGGGTTCAGTATTAGTGGGTTATGCATCTTTAGGTGTAAGCCTTGAATACCTAATCGCCGCTTCTTTCATGGCGGCGCCTGGTGGTCTATTAATGGCTAAAATCTTAGAGCCTGAAACAGAAGTGGCTCAAGAGCTATCTGCTAAAGATCTAGCGGCTGCTGAAGAAGAAGACAAACCTGTTAATGTCATTGATGCTGCTGCGTCAGGTGCTTCTTCAGGTCTTAAATTAGCGTTAAATGTAGGTGCAATGTTAATCGCATTCATCGCCTTAATTGCATTAATTAATAATATCTTAGGTTCTGTTGGTGGTTTTGTTGGTCTAGAAGCATTAACACTAGAGCAAATCTTAGGTTACTTATTTGCACCAATCGCTTTCCTAATCGGTATTCCATGGTCTGAAGCGGTTGCTGCAGGTAGCTTACTAGGTCAAAAATTAGTAGTGAATGAATTTGTTGCTTACATTAACTTTATTGGCGTTAAAGAAGCAATGAGTGAACATTCTCAAGTGATCATCACCGTTGCTCTATGTGGTTTTGCTAACTTGTCTTCAATGGCTATTTTATTAGGTGGTCTAGGTGTATTAGCACCATCTCGTCGTGCTGATATCGCACGTCTAGGTCTTAAAGCGGTAATGGCTGGTACATTATCTAACTTAATGAGTGCAACGTTAGTAGGTATTTTCTTTGCCTTAAGCATTGCATAAATAGTAAGTGTCAATGAGGGTTCGTTTAGAGCCCTCATTTGTTTTTACTTAGTTTTTATCAATTGTGTTAATAAAGCATTAATCAACATAATCGATAAACCCTAAATACAATGAAATCAAAGGATTTTTAAATGAGTGATTTACAACTAGCATCGCGACAAGCAATTCATTTGATGGATTTAACGACATTAAATGATGACGACACAGATCAAAAAGTCATCGATTTATGTAAGCAAGCGCATAGCGCTGCAGGAAATACGGCTGCTGTTTGTATCTATCCCCGTTTCATTCCCATCGCACGTAAAACATTAAAAGCTCAAGGTACTGCTGACGTAAAAATCGCAACAGTGACTAACTTCCCACATGGTAACGATGACGTTGCTATCGCCGTTGCAGAAACTAAAGCTGCTGTTGCTTATGGCGCTGATGAGGTTGACCTAGTATTCCCATATAAAGCGCTGATTGCAGGTAATGCATCTGTTGGTGAAGAGATGGTTAAAGCTTGCCGTGAAGTGTGTGGTGAAGCTGTTGCATTAAAAGTGATTATTGAAACTGGTGAGTTAAAAACAGCTGAGTTAATTGAACAAGCAAGCTTAATTTGTATCGAAGCAGGTGCTGATTTTATTAAAACATCAACGGGTAAAGTGCCGGTTAATGCAACTTTAGAAGCGACTAAAGTGATGATCGAAGCGATCAAAAAATCAGGAAAAGACGTAGGTTTTAAAGCAGCTGGTGGTGTTAAAGATGCACAAACAGCTAACGATTACATGCAATTAGCTCGCGATATTATGGGCGCTGATTGGGTTGATGTTGACCATTTCCGTTTTGGTGCATCTAGCCTACTAGGCAACTTACTGAGTGAGCTTAAATTATCAGATACACCTGTAGAGACAGGAGGTTACTAATGAAACGTACCATTATTTTATTGTTAGACTCGTTAGGTATAGGCGCAAGCCATGATGCTGACCAATTTGTAGGTAGTTTAGCGGACGGCACCACATTCAATGATGTAGGTGCAAACACCTTTGGCAGTATTGCTAAATTATGTGCCGCTGGCGAAGCCGATATCGGCCGTAAAGGCCCGCTTCATTTACCTAACCTTACTAAATTAGGTTTAGCACACGCCTGTAAAGAAAGTTCTGGTGAGTTTCCAATGGGGTTAGACGAGTCCGTTGAACCTATTTCTGCGTATGGTTATGCCCAAGAAATTTCAACAGGTAAAGATACCCCAAGTGGTCACTGGGAAATTGCAGGTGCGCCTGTGCTTTATGAATGGGGTTATTTCAAAGATAAACAAAATAGTTTCCCGCAGGAGTTATTAGACTTAATCGTTGAGCGCACTGGTATCTCTGGATATTTAGGCAACTGCCACTCTTCCGGTACTGTGATTTTAGACGAGTTAGGTGAAGAACATATTAAAACCGGTAAACCTATTTTTTACACATCAAGTGATAGTGTATTCCAAATAGCGTGCCACGAAGAAACTTACGGTGTAGAAGCATTATACGAGTTATGTAAAACCGTTCGTGAGTTACTTGAACCTTACAATATTGGTCGTGTTATTGCGCGCCCATTCTTAGGTGACAAACCGGGTAACTTTGCTCGTACTGGTAATCGTCATGACTATTCAGTATTACCGCCAAGTAAGACACTACTAGATCGTATGGAAAGTGCCGGTGGCGAAGTCGTGAGTATTGGTAAAATTTCTGATATTTATGCAGCACAGGGCATTACCCAAGCAATCAAAGCAACAGGCTTAGAAGCGTTGTTTGATGCGACGTTGAAATCTTTAAAAGAAGCGACTAAAGAAACGATTATCTTTACTAACTTTGTGAATTTTGATGCTGACTTTGGACACCGTCGTGATGTAGCAGGTTATGCGGCTGCACTAGAGTATTTTGATACACGCTTACCTGAGTTGCTTGAAGTCTTAGAAGACGAAGACCTTGTTGTGTTATCCGCTGACCATGGTTGTGACCCAACTTGGCCTGGCTCAGATCATACACGTGAACACATACCTGTACTTTTCTACGGAAAAAACGTACCAGCTGGTCCAGTTGGTTTACGTGACACCTTTGCCGATATCGGCCAAACAATTGCTGAGTATCATCAATTACCGGATCTAGAATACGGTAAAAGTATTTTTAAATAATGTTGGAGAAATAAGATGGCAACACCTCATATTAATGCAGTAGACAATGCATTTGCAGAAACAGTATTAATGCCTGGCGATCCACTTCGCGCTAAGTATATTGCTGACAACTTTTTAGAAGATGCTGTGCAAGTAACTGACGTACGTAACATGTTAGGTTTTACGGGTACTTACAAAGGAAAAAAACTATCTGTAATGGGTAGTGGTATGGGTATCCCATCTTGTTCTATTTATGCAACAGAGCTAATTAAAGATTACGGTGTTAAAAACATTATCCGTGTTGGTAGCTGTGGTGCTGTTAGCCCAGATATCAAAGTACGTGACGTGATCATCGGCATGGGTGCTTCTACAGATTCAAAAGCCAACCGTATTCGTTTTGCGAACCACGACTTTGCTGCTATTGCTAGTTACGAGTTATTAGAAAAAGCAGTAAACGCTGCACGTGCTCGTAACATTAAAGCGCAAGTAGGTAATATTTTTTCTGCTGACACATTCTACACGCCAGAGCCTGAAGTATTCGATACATTAGAAAAATACAACATTCTAGGTGTAGAGATGGAAGCGGCTGGATTATACGGTGTTGCAGCTGAATATGGCGCAAAAGCACTATGTATTTTGACAGTATCGGATCATATCCGTACTGGCGAACAACTATCTTCTGATCAGCGTCAAAACAGCTTTGATGAGATGGTATTAATCGCACTTGATTCTGTAGTTGCAGAATAAGTGGGAATCAAAAAGACCTGGCATGAAGTTATTGAGTCACTGAGATGACAGGCATTTTGTTATCACTCACTAGTGTGCAAGTGGTGGTAACAAAATTTTATTATTGAGCTTTTAGCCGCTGACGGCATAAAAATTCATCACTAAGCATTTTTTACTTTTTAAAAGGAATTTAACTATGAAAAAAACACTACTCCCACTAGCCTTGCTTGCTTCATCTTCTGCATTCGCTGCCGACTATACCGACGGCGATACGCATAAAAATGATTACAAATGGATGCAAGGTAACTTAATGTACGCTGTAAACGAGCTTCCTGGTGAATCAGATCATGATTATCTTGAGCTTGAGTTCGGCGGACGTGCAGGGATTTTAGATTACTACGGTTACGCTGACGTATTTAACCTAGCAAGCAGTGAGTCTTCTGACAAAGATGGCGCAGATAAAATATTTATTAAGTTTGCACCGCGTATCTCTCTTGATGGACTAACAGGTAAAGATCTATCTTTTGGTCCTGTTGAAGAAGTGTACTTTGCAACACTATTTAACTGGAGTGGCGGTAGCGATTCAGTAAATAACTCTTTCTGGGGTATTGGTTCTGATGTAATGGTGCCATGGTTAGGTAAAGTTGGTTTAAACGTTTATGGACTTTACGATTTAAATGAAAAAGAATGGAATGGTTATCAAGTATCTACTAACTGGTTCAAACCTTTCTACTTCTTTGAGAATGGTTCATTTATTTCTTACCAAGGCTACATCGATTACCAATTCGGATACGATGATGACTTTGATGCACTATACACTGATAACGGTGGTGCAATGTTTAATGGTATCTACTGGCATTCAGACCGTTTTGCAGTAGGTTATGGTCTAAAAGCGTTTAAAGATGCTTATGCATTAGTTGATGGCGGTTTAGCGGGTAAAACAACAGGTTTAACTCATTACTTTGCTGCTACCTACAAGTTCTAATAAATAATATCTTAACTTAAATTCTTTAAGTCAATGATATTAATGCTTGCAGCATAGTGGCTGTGCTGTAAGCATTCTTCTCTTCCCTTTATTACCCCTAAGTTATTTGTAAATATGACCTATTCACAAATCATTTAGTGATGATCTCACCTCATTATCGGAGTGCACCTATGATCTTAGTACCACAAGAAATTATTCGTCATAAACGTGATGGTAAAACCTTAAGCAACGAAGAGATTAACTTTTTTATTCAAGGAATTACCGATAACAGTATTAGCGAAGGGCAAATTGCTGCTTTTGCTATGGCTATCTATTTTCAAGATATGAATATGGATGAGCGTGTAGCGATAGCTTCTGCGATGCGCGACTCAGGTGATGTACTTGATTGGTCATCATTAAACCTAAATGGTCCAATCGTTGATAAACATTCTACCGGTGGTGTTGGTGATGTTATTTCATTAATGCTAGGGCCAATGGTCGCTGCATGTGGTGGTTATGTGCCAATGATCTCGGGTCGAGGTTTAGGTCATACTGGTGGCACCTTAGATAAGCTTGATGCAATTCCTGGCTATCAAACTACCGTTACCAACCAACACTTTAGAGAGGTGGTTAAAAGCGCAGGTGTTGCCATTATTGGGCAAAGTGCTAATTTAGCACCTGCAGATAAACGTTTTTATGCAACTCGTGACATTACCGCTACGGTTGAATCGATTCCCTTGATTACCGCATCGATCTTATCTAAAAAATTAGCGGCAGGGTTAGATGCTTTAGTGATGGATGTAAAAGCCGGTAGTGGGGCGTTTATGCCGACTTATGAACAATCACAACAGTTAGCAAGAAGTATTGTTGACGTAGCCAATGGCGCAGGTTGTAAAACTTCTGCTTTGATTACTAATATGGATCAAGTCTTGGCAAGTAGTGCAGGTAATGCCGTTGAAGTACGAGAAGCGGTGCGTTTCTTAACGGGTGAATATGTGAACCCGAGGTTGCATGAAGTCACTATGTCCTTATGTGCTGAAATGTTAGTGTCCGCTAATTTAGCCTCAGATACCGAGCAGGCGAAGGGGAAATTACAAGCCGTATTGGATAACGGCAAAGCAGCTGAAGTGTTTGGTAGAATGGTGGCAGGCCTGGGTGGGCCGGCTGATTTTGTAGAAAATCACGATAACCATTTGATTAAGTCTGCGATTATTCGTCCGGTATTTGCTAACCAATCTGGCTATGTGACGACTATTGATGCTCGAGAAGTTGGCATGTCAGTGGTTAACATGGGAGGTGGACGCCGTGTTGCAACAGATAATATTGACTTTGCGGTAGGCCTGAGCGATTTAGTCAGTATTGGCGATAAGATTGATACACAGACGCCAATTGCCATGATACATGCACAAACTGAGCAACAGTTTGTTGAGGTGCAGAAAAACATATTAGGTGCTATTCAATGTGCCGATACTAAACCAAACGCTGAACCACAGGTTTATGAAACAGTACGAGCAAATTAAATAGAGTAAGACGTTTTCGCTTTTAAAGGTCATTAGCATTAAATTTAATCATCCTTGATGATTAAAACTGCTTTCGATAAGGTTAACGCTATTATCCGTAGTATTTATGTGTAACATAGCGCCACTTTAAATTTGTAATAAACAACAATAAATAACATAAAAGTGACTTGGTTAATGGGGAGTAAATTAACTAATGATACTGGTGTTAACAACATATTATGTTAACTCTCTTAATTTTATATTTAAAACCTGTTTATTCGTTACTTTGCTTGTGACAAAAAATAACCGCATTACCTATACTGTAATGGCTTAAGCTACCTTATCTTGTAACCTCGGAAATTGCATTTTAAGGTGGTTTGGGTTCTAAAACTGTTTCATAAAAGGAATAAATAATGATCAATAAAAATATCCCTCTCACTGATATTCACCGCCACTTAGATGGCAATATTCGTATTGAAACCATATTAGAACTAGGCCAAAAATTTAATTTACCATTACCTGCAACTGATATTGAGACATTACGTCCATTTGTTCAGGTAGTTGAAACACAACCTGATCTCGTTTCTTTTTTATCAAAGTTAGATTGGGGTGTTGCTGTATTAGGCGACCTAGATGCGTGTTACCGTGTTGCTTATGAGAACGTTCAAGATGCTAAAAATGCACTAATCGATTATACAGAACTGCGTTTTTCACCTTATTATATGGCGATGAAACACAACTTGCCTGTACAAGGTGTTGTAGAAGCGGTTGTTGCTGGTGTTGCTGCAGGTAGCCGTGACTTTAATGTTAAAACTAACTTAATTGGTATTATGAGCCGTACTTTTGGTGCTGAAGCTTGTCAAATTGAGTTAGACGGATTATTAAGTCAAAAAGATAAACTCGTCGCTGTTGACTTAGCTGGTGATGAATTAGGTCAACCAGGCGATGTATTTGTTAAACATTTTAAACAAGTACGTGATGCAGGGCTTCGTGTCACCGTTCATGCTGGTGAAGCTGCAGGCGCAGAAAGTATCTGGCAAGCGATCCAAACACTGGGTGCTGAACGTATTGGTCATGGTGTAAAGGCGATTGAAGACATCAAACTAATGGATTACTTAGCGGAGAATAAAATTGGTATTGAATCATGTATTACCTCTAACATTCAAACGAGTACCATTGCCGATATCAGTAAACATCCTATTAAAACATTCTTAAACCATGGTGTATTAGCATGTTTAAATACCGATGATCCTGCAGTTGAAGGGATTGAATTGCCTTTTGAATATGAAGTGGCAGCACCGCAAGCCGGGCTATCAATTGAGCAAATAACACAAGCACAAATTAATGGTTTAGAGATCGCTTTCTTATCTGAAGCAGAAAAATCCGCGTTAAGAGAGATTGCTGTAAACCGTTAATTTCTTGTATAGGAGTGATGGTTATCAATCAGATTAACCCGAAAAAACTATTAAATAGTAAGTGGACTGCCGTTAAGTCTATTAATAAAGAGAAGCATTTTTTAATTACCAAAGTGACCTTTGATGAAGAAGGAATTGTCACTTTGTGTGTAATAGAAGCCATTATTTCCCATCGCCAAACTGAAATAGACTGGCGAGACTTAAAGAATATAGACCTTTGGAAGCAGGGCTGGAAATAGTTAGCGTGACTCGTTAAGCATTAAAAAGCCATCAATTGTGATGGCTTTTTTGTCTCTGCGAGCTGCTGTTTAAACTAGGTTAGAACTTAATCACAGCCTAAAAAACCACCCGTTTGATGTGCCCAGAGTTGCGCATAAACACCATTTTGAGCGAGTAATTGTTGATGGCTACCTTGCTCAATAATGTTACCTTTATCTAATACAATTAAACGATCCATAGCTGCAATTGTTGATAAGCGGTGTGCAATCGCAATCACTGTTTTTCCTTGCATTAATTCATTTAAACTCTCTTGAATGGCCGCTTCAACTTCAGAATCTAATGCGGATGTTGCTTCATCTAATATCAAGATTGGTGCGTCTTTTAATAACACGCGTGAGATGGCAATACGTTGTCTTTGTCCACCGGAAAGTTTCACACCGCGTTCACCGACTTGTGCATCGTAACCGACGTTGCCTTCATTATCGGTTAAGGTTGAAATGAACTCATGTGCCTGTGCTTGTTTAGTTGCATTTAACATCTCTTCTTCTGTTGCATCGGGACGACCGTATAGAATATTTTCACGGATAGAGCGATGTAATAGTGATGTATCCTGCGTCACCATACCGATTTGTAAACGTAAACTCTCTTGTTGTACTTCTTTGATATCTTGCCCATCAATGATGATTTGACCTTTTTCTACATCGTAAAAACGTAATAATAGGTTAACGAGAGTTGATTTACCTGCGCCTGAACGGCCTACTAAACCAATCTTTTCTCCGGCTTTAATATTCAAATCAAAACCTTCAATCACACCTTTATTTTCACCGTAATGGAAGCTCATCTGTTTGAAGTATAAATTCCCCTTTGTGACCTCTAATGGTTTGGCCCCTTCTTTATCTTGGATGATATTTGGTTTAGCGAGGGTGTTCATACCATCGGTTACAGTACCTATATTTTCAAATAAGGCGCTTAGCTCATACATGATCCATTGCGACATACCGTTTAAACGCAAAGAAAGGCTAATTGCAATGGCAATTGAGCCTACTGAAATAGCACTTTGCATCCACAGGTAGATTGAAATAGCAGTGATCGAAAAAGCTAATAAATAGTTCGAAATCTGCACACACATATTCACACCAGTGGCCAAGCGCATTTGCCGATAAACTGTATTTAAAAACCCTTTCATCCCTTGCTTAGCATAAGCTGATTCTGATTCAGTGTGTGCAAACAGTTTCACCGTTGAGATATTGGTGTAACTATCGACAATACGGCCTGTCATGGTTGAACGAGCGTCGGCTTGCTCCGTAGCAACTTCTTTTAATTTTGGCACAAAGTAGTACTGGATACAGACATAAACCACTAACCAAACTAGCATCGGGATAGCTAGTCGATAGTCTGCTTGAGCTACCATCACAATCATAGAAATAAGGTAAACAACGATATAAACCATTACGTTTAATAGTTTCATCACTGTTTCACGCACCGCCAAGGCAGTTTGCATCACTTTGGTTGCAATACGCCCAGCAAAATCATCCTGATAAAAAGAAACACTTTGTTTTAATAGGTAACGATGCGCAAACCAGCGTATCGACATTGGGTAATTGCCTAGCAATACTTGGTGGATCACTAATGAATGTAACAGTATTAATATTGGTATCACTATTAATACGGTTAATGACATTAATAATAGTGTTGGGCCTTCATCTTGTAATAGTGTTTCTGGATTTTTAGTGACTAACCAATCCACTAGCTGTCCCATGAAACCAAATAAGGAGACTTCTAACACTGCTAATGACGCAATGAGTAGTGTCATAAAACACAATGCGGTTTTATAGCCTTTTGTGTAATGTAAACAAAATGCAAACAAGGTATTCGGTGGTTGAGTTGGTTCTTGATCATTTAATGCAGGCACTAAATTTTCAAAAAATTTAAACATGTTAAGTCCTTAAATCTTTTCGCTTTTTATGACAACAGTAGAGTCAGCCAGGAAGGTTTTGAATGGCTGATCATAATGGTTAAGTTATACAACACAAGCTTTAATTGCCATCCACTCTTTTTACCTGTTTTTTAATAGAAAAAGCCGAGTTTATTTTATTATCGACTGAAAATTGGTTATCTTAGCTTATGTCATTAAAAAGAGAATATTATGTCGAATTCAATTCCCCAAACAGAAAATACATTGGTTTTATCTCCTTGGCTCAATCAATTACCTAAGGTTGAGCTGCATTTACATTTAGAAGGTAGCTTAGAGCCGCAAATGTTATTTGATTTAGCTGTCCGTAATAACGTCGCTTTACCCTATGCAAATGTGCAAGAGGTGACAAAAGCATTTCAATTTACGCAGTTGCAAGATTTCTTAGATATTTATTATCAAGCGGCGCAAGTATTAATTACCGAGCAAGATTTTTATGATTTAACTTGGGCTTATTTAGTCAAGTGCAAAGAACAAAATGTATTACATGTTGAGCCATTCTTTGATCCACAAACTCATACTGATCGCGGTGTTTCTTTTGCTACTGTGATTAATGGTATTAACCGAGCGCTATCCGATGGTCAGGAAAAGTTAGGTATAAGCAGTGAGTTAATCATGTGTTTTCTGCGTCATTTGGATGAACAAAGTGCTTTTGATACATTAGATCAAGCGATGCCTTTCTTAGAAAAAATCAAAGGCGTTGGGTTAGATAGTTCTGAGTTAGGCCACCCACCTGAAAAATTCAGTCGCGTTTTTGCTAAAGCGCGTGAGCTTGGGCTGTTAACTGTTGCACATGCTGGTGAAGAGGGGCCTGCAGAGTATATTTGGACTGCTATTAATGACTTAAAAGTGTCTCGTGTAGATCATGGTGTGGCTGCGATTCAAGACCCTGAGTTAATTACCTACTTGCAACAAACTCAAATGCCACTCACTGTGTGTCCATTATCTAATACTAAGTTAAAAGTATTTGAGCATATGCAACAACATAATATTTTAGATCTATTAGCATTAGATATTTGTGTCACGGTTAACTCTGATGATCCATCTTACTTTGGTGGTTACATGACAGAAAACTTCGAAGCGCTTGCTCAGGCTTTGGATATGAATCAAACGCAAGCGATCAAGTTAGTAGAGAATAGTATTACAGCCAGTTTTTGCGATGAGCAGCGCAAGCAAGAGTTAACTAAGATCTTAAATGATTACCAGTAAAACCTTATTCCAGTAAAGTTTACTCTATTCATACGCTATTTATAGATAGGTAAAATACGCTGTGTATTTAACTGTCTGACCGATAAATGCGTATGGATATCTTTGACGCTAGGTATTTTATGTAGCTTAGTGGTAAAGCCTTCATATCCTGTAAGATTTGGAGTGGCCACCTCAATCAGGTAATCATATGCACCAGAAACAATGTGTGCATTAACGACTTCTTTCATTGCTAATAACGCTGTTTCAAATTCCTCTATCGCCTTTTCTTGATGGCGATTTAAACTAACCTCCACAAAGAAAGTCATATTGATACCCACCTGAGCCTTATTTAAGTTTGCTTGATAATCTTGTATGTAACCTTCCTCTTCTAAGCGCTTTAAACGTCTTGCGCAAAGGGAGGGCGATAAGCTCACTTTATCAGCAAGATCTGCTATTGAGATACGACCTTCTTTTTGCAATAGGGTCAATATATTACGATCTATTTTATCCATGATTATCTCGTTTGGTGTTTTAATGCGCATAACTATATATTATTAACTTTTTAAACTAAATAGTTTTTGAATTAAACGTTATTTGAGTGATAAGAGCGTTGTTTTTGGTGAATAATATGTTTATTGAATTTAAACTGGAACCATCAAATATGCTTAATACACAACGAGCCTATGGCGATAAATCTCAAGTTTCATTTTTATCTCCTACGGTATTAGGCTATGCCGCGATGACACTGGTGTTACTCATTTGGTCTAGCTTTGCGCTATCGATTCGTACTATAGAGGCATCAACTTTAACCATTGCCGATGTTGCTTTATTACGCTTTATGGTTCCCGCTTTATTACTAGCTCCTTGGGCTGCAAAGCATCTAAAAACCATTAAACTAATTAAGTTTACAGATTTTGCACTTATTTTATTAGGCGGGATTCCCTTTGTTTTCCTTGCAGCATTAGGTGCTATAAGTGTACCTACTGCCTATGTTGGTACCATACTTGCTGGAACACCTGCTTTGTTTGTATCTATTATTAGTGCCGTTTTTCTTGCTCAAGTGATTTCGAAAAAGCGTATGTTCCCGTTGTCTCTTATATTACTTGGGGTATTAGTCATGATACTCAGTGGACAAAAGGTATTGTCATTACAAACCTTAACTGGATTTGGTTTTTTATTTATGGCCAGTAGTTGCTGGGCCATTTTTGCTATCACCTTAAAACGAGTAAATTTGAAACCGGTGGCTGTGGTAATTATTTTGTCTTATTGCTCAGGTTTTATTATGTTAGTCCTAATCTGCTCTGGTATGGTAGACAGTGAGTTAGGTCACTTCTCACTACAGCAAGCGTTACCCTTTATTGTTATTCAAGGTGTTGGTATTGGCGTCGTTGCGACTATCTGTTTTTCCTATGCGGTTAATCAATTAGGCGCTAACCAAGCATCAGTATTAGGCTCTCTTTCACCTGCTATTACTGCTTTATTAGCCGTACCAATATTGGGTGAACCTCTATCGTTGTTTATTGGTTGTGGTATTGGGCTAACCATTGTTGGCGTTATTTTATCTCATCGTTGTTAAGTTATATTTATCTAAGGAAATCGAAGATATGTTAGAAAATTTACCTGTTGTTCAAGGTGATCCTCTTTGGGCATTATTACATCAGTTTAATGCAGATACGCGTACTCAAAAAATCGATATGTTGGTTGGTGTTTATCGTGATGAAACAGGTCAAACTCCTGTAATGCAACAAGTACAAAAAGCGGAATTAAAACTAGCTAAAGAGGCGGCGTCTAAAAGTTATAAAATGTTATCGGGTAACCTTGAGTTTAACGACCATATCGCTAAATTTGTATTAGGTAATAGCCCTCGACTTGACGAACAGTGCACTATTCAAACCGTTGGTGGCTCAGGCGCATTAAGAGTACTTGCAGACTTAATCGCAACATTATCACCAGATGCTGTGGTTTGGAATACTGAGCCTGGTTACCTTAATCATCGTCCAATTATGGAGGGGGCTGGCTTAACTGTTTCGCCTTTTCGCTGGCAGCATAATGGTGGCATCTTAGATATTGAAACCTGTTTTGAAGATTTGGCTGATGCTAAAGAAGGCGACATCTTAATATTACATGGTAGCTGTCATAACCCTTCTGGTGTGGATCCTTTAATTGAACAATGGCAACAATTTATTGATTTTTGTATTGCCAAAAAAGTCGTTCCATTAATTGATATCGCTTATCAAGGTTTTGGTGTGGGACCAGAGGAAGATGCTGCTGGGTTACGTTTATTTGCTGAGCAAGTGGACTTAATGTTGGTAGCAACAAGCTGCTCAAAAAATATGGGGTTATATTGTGAGCGTACTGGTGCTGCAATGGTATTAACCAGTGATAAAGCACAACATCAATCATTGCGTACGTTATTAGAGCGCATTACCCGAGCTAATTACTCTATGCCTCCTAATCATGGTTCTGCAGTAGCCTCATTATTGTTTAACGATCCTGAGGCTTGGTTAGACGAGTTAGCAGTGTGCAGGAATCGTATCAATGATCTCCGTATTGCATTAGGTCAGTTATTATCTGAGATGGATGCGGATGAGTCGTTGCAAGCGGTCACAAGACAAAAAGGGATGTTTTCCATGTTGCCATTAACTGCTGAGCAGATGATGGCATTACGTGAAAAGCATGCTATTTACGGGATGTTGAACGGACGTATTAATATTGCTGGTTTAAAACAAGAGCAAGTGAATTATCTTGCGAATGCATTAATCGATGTAATGAAGTAAGGCTCACTTTAAGGGCTTTATTGATATTGTTTACTCAGTGTTTTCGCACTGAGTAAACCTTGCACCTGTTAGCTTGTCCCTGGAACCTTGCACCTTGACCCTTGTTCCTTCTACCTTGACCCTTACTTTTCACCTTCACCAAAACGGTAAATAATCTTACCTGTCATTAGTTGGTCATGGCTGCCTGCATCAGAGGTAAAGTAGTTAATGAAGTCAGCTTGTAATGCCCATTTTTCATTTAAGCGGTAATGTAATCCAACACCAGCATTAATTTGTAAGTTATATTGGTCATCATCTTTATCCCAAATTTCTTCACCGATACCCGCTGTTAGGTAAGGACGCAGGTTAGCTTGACTGTTGAAGTAATATTGTCCATCAACACTAAATGATTCATAAGTGTAATCTGGCGCAACAACCCCTTCGAATAATTGCGTTGAGTTGTAGTTCAAACGAGCTGAAAAAGCACGAGAGAAGTATAAACCTAAGGAGAACTGCGCATATTGTTGATTGATCAGCTGACGCTTGTTATCAAAATTAAGGTAACCAGACCCTAAACTGAATCCAATAATGCCAGTGTTAACAGGATCTTTTGAGTGACCAAATGAGTATCCATCATTAACTTTGCGTCTACCACTGATCTGCGATTGTGCTGGGCTAGTATTATTGCCGATAGCATAGTTAACTTGGAACATGATCTGTTTGTCATTAGGAATATTGCCAGATTCATCTTGTTCCGTTAAGCGAATATAACCTGTACCTGCTTTGATTAAGTCAGCACCAAATAAACGGTTAAAATTACGTCCAATAGAATCAATTGGATCCAGTAAAAATAGCGCGGTGTTGCCTAAGTATTCACTGCCCATCACAGTGCCACCGCCAGCCCAAATTTCACGTTCTTTATTAAACGCCCATTCACCATAAACCCAGCCTAATACAGGCGTGATCACAATATCTTGCATAGACGGTGTTTCAGCAAAGGCTTCAACGCCATATTCCCAAAATACAGTGGACATTAATGCTGAGTATAAAAATGCATCCCATTGACGATAGCCAGATTTACGAGCCGTTTGATAGTAAGCACCACCAAAGAAAGGGTGCATGACATAATTTAATATCACGTCATCACGATCCCAAACGGGGCCATCGGTAACGTTATCTATCCATTTTTGAGCAAAACTATCATCATCGTCGCTATTCCAGTTAGTAACAGATTCTGGCATCACTGCCAGTGCTGAAATAACACCTAATCCATAGTAAAAAATAGAGTTAGTTTGTGAGACTAAGCGAGCTCTATCTTCACCGTGTGTTGGTGAAAAGAGTGATACAGTATAAGGATTATCGTAGAAGCTTTCTGGCACATCAAATTGTTCCCAAGATGAGTTGGTAAACGACGTTTGGTAGGCAGTTTCTTCTTTTGTCGGTTCAACAGGCGTTAGTTCTGGTAAAGGCTCAATAATTTCTTGGTCAGTACCTGTGTACTTTAGGGATTGTTGTAATTGGTTTTTTTCTGCTAGTGGTACTTGGCTAGACGTATGAATATTTTCATCTTGCTTGTCATCTTCTGCGGCTAATAAATTTGGAGTCATTAATGCTAATAAACTACAAAATAGATAAGTTCGATAATGTTGGTTGATCAAAAGTAAATCCTTTTAGACTATTTAAACGTCTAGTAATTAGTCTTAGATATTTACTTTATTTAACAATATAAGCGTAATAACAGCGACTGAGTGACAAGGGGAAAAAGTGCGCTTATTATCACGTTTTTTCACCTTTCTGCAATGTTTCATTTTTTAAAACTGTTCTAATTCATTGATTTGTTACTATTCATCCAGTGTTATTTTTATAATATTTGTTATGAACTTAATAATGATTGTGAACTCTACATTTTTATGTTTATTTAATTAGGTAAATCTATGCAGGCAGCGCGTCCTTCTATTTTTTATATCGACTTGTTACGTTTTATTGCGGCTATTGCTGTGGTAAGTATTCATGTATTAGGGCCTTTTCGTTATTTATATGGTGAGATCCCGGATCTAGAGTGGTTAGCTGCCGCTGGCACAAATAGTGTCTCAAGGTGGGCAGTGCCTGTGTTTATGATGATCAGCGGAGCGCTGCTGCTCTCAAGTAATAAAGTCTTTGAGTGGCGTTATTATTTAACTAAGCGAGTGAGTAAGGTCGTTATTCCTTTTATCGCTTGGACCATTATCTATGCGCTGGTGGGGGGCTTTATGCTCGATGGTATTTATTCTGGTGATTGGCAAAGTGATAAAGCATTAGATATATTAATAAATTCACCCACTGAACCTGTTTGGTATCACCTGTGGTTTTTCTATGACTTTATTCCTTTATATTTTGTAATCCCATTTTTATTGCCTCTATTAAAACAAGCTAAACCCGATCATATTAAATTAGCACTGGCCTGTTGGTTAGTATTATTGACTATGCATTGGTTAAAAGTAGGGGACGTGTTACAGCAAAATCTTGTGTTATATACGGGATATTTAGTCTCTGGTTGGTATTTATTCAATCGAGATAATCGCCCTCAGTTAAAGTTATGGGTGATTGCCGGTGTTGCTATGTTGTTATTAAACTTTACTGGGACTTGGTATTTAGCCTTGGAAGAGGGGAAATATCGCTCGTTATTTATGGGTTATAAAACGTTGAATACTGCAGTAATTGCAGGCATGTTATTTGTTCTCGCTCAAACTTATGCAGAACGGATCCAAGGTAAGTGTCGTGCGCTAGTGACCTTGATTTCCACTTATAGCTTAGGGATTTACCTAATTCATCCATTATGGCTAATTCCCATTAGAAACCTAAGCAATGGATATTATGATCTCTTTATGACTAATTGGATTGCTATTCCGATGTTAACGATTATCGCGTTAGTTTTATCTTTATTCAGCACTATGTTATTAGTAAAAATTCCATTATTGAAACGTCTCGTCCCTTAAAAATGTGCGCAGATAGAAAAAGCGATGCCAATAATATGAATCAATATTAGTGACATCGCTTAATAGGTGTTTAAACGTTTTTAGTGATTAGTTTTTATTAGCAAGTGTTTCATCTTTGATGCTTTCTTCCACTATCTCAGTCGTTTCATCATCTAATTTAGCCGCCTCTTCTGCGGCCAATAAACGCGCTTGCTCTTCTTCTTCCTCTAAGGCTTTACGGCGTGCCTTTTCAGCTGCTCGTTGTTTTGCTTCTTCAGCTTCTCGCTCCGCTCTTGCTTCGGCTGCAATAATAGCAGCAGCTTTTGCCTCTGCTTTGGCTAAGGCTTTTGCTTGACGTTCAGCTTCTTCATCTAATGCTCTTTGCTCAACTGCTCGATCTTGTGCTTCCTGTGGTAGTAAACTGATTAATTCAATACCAATGGGGAAGTTAACATTTGTTAATCCTGATACCACATGCAGCTCACCTTCTTTGGTGATATACAAAAGTGGCATTGCCGTTTCGCCGTAACGTTTCTTGAATCGTTCAAAAGCAAAGTTTTCGGTAATATTAGTGACTTTAATGATTGCACCTTTCGCCATTAAACTTGCTAGTTTGGCGTAAGAAACACCTTCACCAAATAAGCTTAAACGTTTTAAATAGCTTTCCGATAACTGGTGACGTGCGCTACTGATATCAGGGTTATTCAAACCAAATACTTTCTCTGTACCAAACAAGTCTTGGAAATGGAAAGTCACTAATGGGTTTAATTGTCGATAAGGAGACATGACTAGTACTCGTCCAATACCACTTAAATCCATAAAGTTACTGGCGTGCTCTGAGGCTGGGTTGCCAAAGTAAACGGGGATATTCTGCATACGTGCTTTACGAATACTGTCCCAGTTATTATCCGTTAGAATCACTTTGATATTTTTGGCAATTAATAGTTTAGCGAGCTCACGTGAGAAGGTAGACGCACCAAACATTAATAAGCCTTCATTAGAGCCTTCTTTCACACCTAAAAACTTCGCCCAAGGCCCAGCGGTTAAACTTTGAATGACCACGGTCCCAATGATGATTAAAAACACTAAAGGTACGATTGAATCAGCTCCGTCTAAACCTACTTTTTCTAATTTAATAGCAAATAAAGATGAGATAGCAGCAGCAACAATACCGCGTGGCGCAACCCAACTTAAGAACCATTTTTCTTTGGTAGAAAGGTTCGTGCCTAAGCCTGAGATCCAAACACTCAGTGGCCGGGCAATGAACATCGCTACCAATAATACCCCTATGCCACCAAATCCAAGATCAAGCATTGCGCTTGAATCAAGGCGTGCAGCTAATAGGATAAACAGCGCTGAAATAAGCAGTACGGTTAATGTTTCTTTGAACTCTAAAATATCTGCAATATCAACACCGCGCATATTTGCTAACCAAATGCCCATGACGGTAACGGTTAATAACCCAGACTCTTCTTGGATGATATTAGATGCAACAAAAATACCCAGCATAATGGTTAATACAGCGGTGTTACGTAAGTAATGTGGGAATAAATTTTTACGAATCGCGATACCAGTTAAGTAACCAGTGACAGCACCAGCACCAAAGCCAAGCGATAAAGTGATCCCTAAAGATTGTAAAACATGAGACGTTGGGTCGGCATTAACCGCGATATATTCAAAAACTAATACCGCTAATAATGCGCCTATAGGGTCAATTACAATCCCTTCCCAGCGTAAAATTTTAGCCAAGCTAGATTTAGGTTGGACAGTACGCAGCATCGGCACAATTACCGTTGGGCCTGTTACCACAACAAGTGCGCCAAATAGCATTGCGATTGACCATTCAAAGCCTAATAAATAGTGAGCGGCGGGGGCAATACAAGCCCAAGTGATAAAAGCACCAATTAACACCAAGTGACTGACCATTCGGCCGTGTTCTTTAATCTCTTTAAAATTAAGGGTTAATGCACCTTCAAATAAAATGACGGCTACACCAAGCGATATAATTGGGAATAACAGGTCTCCGAATAATTCATCTGGGTTTAATACACCCATCACTGGGCCCATTAAAAGCCCACATAATAACAGTGGTAAGATTGCAGGTAGATGAAGTTTCCAGCCTATCCATTGACACAAAAGCGATAGCACACCGATTAATGCCAGCATGCCTGTGATGTGTTCAACCATATATATTTCCTTTTACAAATTATGTTGCTATACCAAGATAGAATATCTTGTTGTTGTGAAGATGAGATGAAACCAATACTGCGATATATTTTCCTTTGTTTTTTATCTGTTGGTTATACTACTTGAAAGCAGGCTAAGATCAGCTAAACCTGACAACCTAGTTAATTTTTATCTGCTTATATTACCACTTTAGTTAGCTTTTTATGCTATTGATTATAGATGGGGCTATTTGTCGTCGCTTCAACCCTGTAAATGTTGTTGTAGATTAATAATCATTTGTGCGGTTGCTCCCCAAATTAAATGGTCTTGATAAGCGCAGCAATAGGTAAAGTGACGTTTACGATTGGCCACTAAATGTTGCTTAACAAAATTATCATTGTTTAACAGATAATTGAAAGGCACTTCAAAGCAACTTTTTACTTCACTTTTATCAATGACCACTTGCTCATGATGCGCAACAAAGCCAATAAAAGGCGTAACATGGTAACCACTGGTAGTAGTGATCCCCGGTAATCGGCCAACTAGCTGGATATTGTCTTGTGCAATACCTATCTCTTCTTCAGTTTCTCGTAATGCGGTAGTTGCTAATGACAAATCAATTGTTTCAAAGCGACCTCCGGGAAAACTGACTTGTCCGGGGTGATGCCTCAAGTGTAAAGCGCGTTGCGTTAATATCATCTGCAAACCATTACTTCTTTGTATTAAAGGCATTAATACCGCGGCTTTTTTAAGTGGCTGTTGTTGAGGTTGAAGTTGTGCGAGATGAGAAGAAGGAGCGGTTAAATTTGCTTGCTGCAAAATAAAACGGTTTAGAAATTCCTGTCTATTCATCTGTTATGCTTCTCCCAACCTTATAAAATCAAGTATTAAAATAGGCTATATCATCAATGAATACAATATAATCATACAGCCGATAAGCATAGAGAGAGTAGTGAAGTGCCTATTATTTTTCAGAGAATAGTAATAAACACTTTGTTTCTTTTATCTAATGAGGCATTTAATTAAGTGGCTTTACTGCTTTTTTAGCAATTAATAAGGCGCGCTTAGGGGCAGGGTGACCTTCAACCGTTTTTGTTGGATCATTAGGATCTAAGTAATCTTCAAGGGATTCATTTTTCATCCAAGCGGTACTGCGTTGCTCGCCGGTTAACGTATCATTAATATCTACAATACGTACATCTTCAAAGCCACATTTTTCAACCCATAACTTAAGCGCCTCTGCACTTGGTAGGAACCAAATATTACGCATTTTTGCATAACGGTCTGCAGGCACCAATACATCGTCTTTATCGCCTGCAATGACTAATGTTTCTAATACCAGTTCACCACCTTCCACTAACTGATCTTGTAGTTGCGTAATATGGTCCATTGGCGATTTACGGTGATATAAAACACCCATCGAAAATACCGTATCGAAAGCTTCAAGTTTAGGTAACTCTTGAATGCCTAAAGGTAACAGATGGACGTTTTGATCTTTATTAGCAAAGTGTCTTACTGCTTCAAATTGACATAAAAATAATTCACTTGGATCAATGCCTACAACAAATTCTGCACCTTCGCCACGCATACGCCACATATGGTAACCACTGCCACAACCTACATCTAACACATAACGGTATTTAAGTGGGCTGATATGCGGTAAAACACGATCCCATTTCCAGTCACTGCGCCACTCGGTATCAATATGCACACCGTGAATATGGAATGGGCCTTTACGCCATGGGTGGAATTTTTGTAGCAGATTTTCTAACTTTTTAGTTTCACCCGTTGATAATTCATTGCCATTACCAATACGCACTTCGTCTTGTAACTCGATGTGCTCGGTTTTAATAGTAGGAAACTTATTTAATACGCGTATCCAACTCGCTAACGTACCGTGAACATGCGTATTTTCCCAGTCATGTAATTGTGCGGGTAAGTCGCGTAACCAGTGGCTTAAACGGTTTTTAGCAATGATGCTGTAGAAGTTACTGAAGTCGATCATGTGTTGCCTTGCTGTCTTGTTATAACGAGTGATGATTAATCTTTAATACTGATAATGGAACCAAAGTTAAAGCATTGGTACCAAAGGTCATTATGTTTAAAACCTGCTTCTTCAAGACGTTGATAATGTTGTTCAACGGTATCGGAAATCAATACATTATCTAATGAAGAACGTTTTTGGCTGATCTCTAATTCGCTGTAACCTTGGCTTCGTTTAAAGTCTAAGTGCAAATCGATTAAAAGCTGGTGGCTTGTTGGATCCTCAAAAATAAATTTTTCAGACAAAATTAAAACACCACCCGGTAATAAGCCGTTATAAATATTGGTTAATAATGATAAACGCTTTTCTGGTGTTAAAAATTGCAGGGTAAAGTTTAATACTACAACCGATGCATTCTCAATCTTGATATTACAAATATCATCTTGCAATACCGTCACCGGCACATCTGATTTATAAGCATGGATATATTGTTGGCAGGTTTCCACCATCGCCGATGAATTATCCACGGAAATTATCTGGCAGCCTTGTTTATCTGCTAATCCTCGACGCATAGATAACGTCGCAGCACCTAATGAACAACCTAAGTCGTATAAGTTAGAGTTATCTTGCGCACAGCGTTGAGTGATCATCGCAATACTATTAATAATTTTTTCATAACCCGGTACCGAGCGTTTGATCATATCAGGGAAAACTTGCACCACTTGCTGATCAAAGCTAAAGCTATCCACTTTTTGTAAAGGTTGACTAAAAATATTATCGGTTTGGCTCATAGGGCTACCTAATTTATTTAAGGTTTAAACTGGTTGTTAGTATTGTATTGCCGCGCATTTTACTTAAATTGTGTGGCAGGGTCATTTTTTTATTTAGCCATATGCCTCAAGGGCATTTTCTTTTATAATGTGTTGAATTATTTTGTAATGTATTTAAAAACAGGAATCGATAATGCGCACTATGTATTGTGGTGAAGTGACCGAGGCTAACATTGGTCAAGAAGTTGAATTAGTAGGTTGGATAAACAAACAACGCGATCTAGGTGGTGTAACCTTTTTAGACGTACGTGATCGTGAAGGCATTGTGCAAGTTTTCTTCGATAATGATACGCCTGAAGCAACGGCTATTGCTGCCACTGTTCGTAATGAATTTTGTATTAAAATGAAAGGCGAAGTACGTGCGCGTCCTGAAGGTCAAGTAAACAAAAATATGACCACTGGTGGTATTGAAATTCGTGGTCTTGAGTTGGAAATATTAAACCGTGCGAAACCATCTCCGTTAGACAGCAACCAAACGAACTCTGAAGAGCAACGTTTACGCTACCGTTACTTAGATCTACGTCGTCCAGAAATGGCTGAGCGTATGGTCTTCCGTTCTAAAGTAAGTAGCTTTGTACGTCGTTTCTTAGATGACAACGGCTTCCTAGACGTTGAAACACCTATCTTAACTAAAGCAACACCAGAAGGTGCGCGTGACTACCTAGTACCAAGCCGTACTCATAAAGGTCAGTTCTTCGCATTACCTCAATCACCACAGTTATTTAAACAACTATTAATGATGTCTGGGTTAGATAAATACTACCAAATCGTTAAATGTTTCCGTGATGAAGATTTACGTGCCGATCGTCAACCAGAATTCACGCAAATAGATATCGAAACGTCATTTATGAGTGCTGATCAAGTGATGGATAAAACGGAAGAGATGGTCGTTAAGCTTTTCCAAGAGATGCTAGATGTTGATTTAGGTTTATTCCCTAAAATGACTTACGCAGAAGCAATGCGTCGCTTTGGTAGTGATAAGCCAGACTTACGTATCGACTTCGAACTAGTTGACGTAGCTGACCTATTAAAAGAAGTAGAATTCAACGTATTCTCTGGCCCAGCAAATGACGCTGACAGCCGTGTTGCCGTAATCTGTGTACCTGGTGGCGCGTCACTTTCTCGTAAAAACATCGATGAATACGGTAAGTTCGTTAACATCTACGGTGCTAAAGGGTTAGCATGGATGAAAGTGAACGAAGTGGCTAAAGGTCTTGAAGGTGTTCAATCACCAATCGCTAAATTCCTAAACGAAGAGATTGTTGCTGAAATTCTAAAACGCACTGACGCAAAAGATGGCGACATCATCCTATTCGGCGCAGACAAAGCCAACGTAGTGGCAGAAGCAATTGGTGCATTACGTCTGAAAGTTGCAGAAGACCTAGGCTTAATTAAAGATGAGTGGAAACCACTTTGGGTTATCGACTTCCCAATGTTTGAACCACTTGAAGATGGCTCATTAACACCATTACATCACCCATTCACTGCACCAATCAACCTAACGGCTGAAGAATTAGAAGCAAGCCCAGTAGGCGCTATCTCTAACGCTTACGACATGGTACTAAACGGTTGTGAATTAGGCGGTGGTTCTGTACGTATCCACAAACAAGATATGCAAGCAGCGATTTTCCGCATCTTGAACATCTCTGATGAAGAAGCACAAGACAAGTTTGGTTTCTTATTAGAAGCACTACAATACGGTACACCACCACATGCAGGTTTAGCATTTGGTTTAGACCGTCTAGTAATGTTAATGACTAAAACAACTTCTATTCGTGAAGTGATTGCCTTCCCGAAAACAGCATCTGCAGCTTGTCCATTAACCAATGCTCCAGGTTTTGCAAACCCAGCGGCACTGGCTGAGTTAAACATTGCGGTTGTGAAAACTGAAAAAGAAGAGAAAGAAGAATCTAAAGAGGGTTAATCCTTTTTAAAATAACTTTCTTTTTATAGAAGGGAGATGATGTTGCTAGCGATAGTAATGTTGTCTCCCTTTTTTGTTTGTGTTGTTAGGGGGAAAGGGCTCGTCTGCGCTCATTGGATCTACTTGGTGTTTATTAGCCGATTTTTCGCCCTGTCGGCGACTTTACTTTCTCTAAATCAGTAGAGAAAGTAAGCAAAGAGACTGATCCCGATCGTTTTTTAATCTGAATAAATGACTACCTTCTTAACGCACCGCTCATACGCCACATCCATGTGGCGAACTGAGCTAGCAACGGCATCCATGCCTTAGCTTGCTAAAGGCAGCCATTGATTCAGAAAACTTAACGGGAAGTATTGAACTAGCCGCAATGAGTAACGTTGTTTTTCGAAAAACTCAACATCCTGATCGTGGCATCCAATGGGTGCTTTTTTTGGTGAAGTATATAAAAGATGTGATCCAATAAATATATGCTTTAACTGTTTTTTCTGCATAATTTTTCATACGCATATTTTCAGCAATAGCCATTAAAAATGGTGATTTCATAAAATACCTCTATAAATAAAACCAATGTTTATTTATACAGTGTAGTGCGTTTGCCATCTTTCCGCCGTAAATATTGCATTTTGTCGTCTTTCTACATGACTTATATTTCATTTTTTATTTTAAATTGTTGATTAAAATGATAATTGCATTAGTCTAAGTCTATTATTAATCATTAGATATTTGCCATCTTTCCACGGGAAAGGTGACATTTTGTTATCTAATAAGATGTTATGTTTCTATCAATAGGGAGTCCATGCATTGAGCAAAATTTGTAGTACCAATGAATGCGAAAGAGACGTTTTTGAAAACACTAAGAAGTGTGTTCTTCACTGTGAAAAAAGTGATTATTCACATGATTTTCAAAATAAAGGAATTTTGAGGGAATTTTATGATGCTTTAATAGAATATATAGCAGAATCAGCTTTCGAATGGAAAACGCCAGATAACGCAACTTTAGTCAATGTTGAAGACTTTAAAAGTTATCTGAAAGAAGATATTGGTAGTGATGAAATTATAGAGTTTTGTAAAAACGAAACAACCGTATTCAACTCCATTTTTTTCCCTTGCAGGGATAGCAGAGATAATTTTGATTACCTTAAAATTCTAAAAAAAATCAAAGGGGCTCATTTTAATTACTGTAAGTTTACAGCTCACTCAATAGAAATCCCTGAAGTCGAAACGTTTTATCAAGATTGTGAGTTTTTTCAGTGGTGGAGTATTACACCTTCTAAACTTCTTGGAAATGTAAACAATGTTCTCTATCAACAATGTCAATTTAAAGAAGATGTAAGTTCTTATATGGATGACGATCATGTCGCATCACTTGAAATCACATTGTTTAATGATTGCTCATTTGATAAAACACTTTCATTTGAAAATGTAAAATTTAAAAAAGCAGTATTTAATAACACCGATAATGGTTTAGTAAAAATTCATAAACTCCGAATTGAAAATTGTGAATTAGAAGAAAAGTTTATACTTAATAAATTAAAATCTGAATATTTGCTAATAAAAAACTCAGAATTTAAATCTAAAATTGAACTCAAAGAAGGTGTTATAGATGAGATTGAGTTAATTAACACAAATTTTAATGGTTTATTTGATTCTTATGGTGCTGAATATGGGAGATTTTATTGTTTTAAAAGTATCTTTAGTGATTTTGTAGGTTTTGAAAAGTGTAAATTCTCTTCTTTGAAAGAAGGTAGTGAATTAAATCAGATCTCAATATTTAAATATGTAACGCTTTTAAGCTTTACTAATTTTAGAAATTCAATTTTCTACAAAGGTCTTGATTTAGAAGATACTAATTTAAAAGAAGCACCCAATTTCTTAAATATCGATTTATTATCAGATAATACAAATAGGGAAACTCTGAGAATAATAAAAGACTCATTTGATAAAATAGGAAATCATATCGAAGCAAATAAGTTCTTTGTTCTCGAGATGAGAAAATATAAACAAGGACTGACTGGTAAGCCCATCAATCAAGAAAAAATTATTTTTTGGCTAAATGAAAAGACCTCTAATTTTGGCCAGAGTTATTTGATGCCAATATCGTGGATTGCATTTTTTTCAGTTATTTATTATCTGTTAATTCTTGGCCAAGAAATGAACTTTCTCTACAATTTGGTGCCATCGGCCAATAGTACAATTTTATCTATTTCTTCTTTTTTCAATGGTGTTGCGGAAAATATAATACCGTTCAAGAAACTTCTTAAAGAAGGCATGGAGTTTATCAGTCTTATATTTTATGTGGTTTTTTCGAGTTTAGTTTGGCAAACAATAGTAGCTGTCAAAAGGCATACTCGGCGTTAACGAAACATAACAAGAAATTAAACAAGGACAAAAAACAGTTGGCTTTTGCTCTTTCGTCGCCATTTTAGCCAACAATTTTTTGCCTGTTAATTAGGCGTTGAGGCTGTAGAATTTCTCCAAAAAAGAGCGTTTATCACTCTTTTTTTCA
>NZ_JAPNXS010000019.1 GCF_030397575.1 Psychromonas sp. 14N.309.X.WAT.B.A12
TGAATTGGCTTGTTGTACTGCATCCATACTAAGGGCACGAATGGCATTAGCTAACGCTTGACGAGAAGGTAAACTTGAAGGCTTTGTTGACATTAATAACTCCAACACTAAAAAGGTTTTGAATAAAGTGAAGTCAGTGTAAGAAGTAAATAGGGATTAAAGTGAGATCTAGATCGACACAATGGTTAAAAGTATTCGCATAAAAAATCTATACACAAAATATGTTGTTTTTAACCACCTAGCTTAAAAATACAAGATATGACTGTGCTAAAATGATGCCCTAGCAAAACGATTGCTCGGCTAGGGCATTAATAATAAAAAATATCATTGAATAAAGTGATGATTAACTATTATAAATAAAGCGCTGGTTAAACTGTAGACTCGCATAATGAACAACACGATCACATACCCAACTTTCTAATTTCCAGTTTTTGATAAATGCGCAATGCCCGCCTTTCTCTTGCAAATCAACTGTTAACCAAGGAGAAGAGATTAAATCTTTTAATTGATGGGCTGGAATAATCGGATCATCTAAAGAGGTAATAATAGTACTGGGTATACTGAGTTTATTTAACGCATCACCCAATATAGAATAGCCACGTAGATATTCATCTGTACTATTAAAGTCAGTATGTTCAGTCACAAAGAATTGATTCATGGCATCTAAAGTATGCAATTTAGTTAAGGTTTCACCGTAGTTTAGGTGGCTATGATGTTTTAACTTCTCAGTCAATGAGCTCTTCCACCTTCTGACAAAATATTTTTGATAAATAGGAAAACCATTACTCAATACTTTCATGGTGGTTGGAGGGTCAAGTAAAGGACAAATTGCAATCGCTTGATCTAATTTTAAACCACACTCTTTTGCTAGATTAGCGACTCTTAAACAAAAATTGCCACCTAGAGAGTAACCACACAGTAAATTATGTTTACCACCGTATTGCGTACATAAATATTTCACAGCTTCAACTATTTCAAGCAAACTGACCGAGTTAAATATCTCTTTATTTAAATGTTGAGTTCCACCATGGTCTCTGAAATTTAAGCGAAAAACATCATAGCCATCATCTAACAACTTTTGTCCATTGGACAACATGTATAGAGAGTCAGTACAACCTTCCCAGCCATGTAAAATAATAGCAAGCCCTTTTGATTTTGAGGCAGTTTTAGATAAAGACCCTTGTAACTTAACACCTTGCGGAGTCGTGATAATTTCTGATTGAGCAGAAGCAATTAAAGCTGAGCAGCGCCTCTTCTCAAACCATTTACGAGGCCCAGTACTAGACAGAATAGATTGTATGTGCTGATTGGAAAGTCCTTTTGCCGGTATAAATTGATTCATTTGCTCTCACTCATTACCAATTAATTAACCCTAGACTAATTAACAAAGTTAACAGTTATATGACAAAACTCGCTGTATAATACCAATCACAGAATTAACTGACCTATTTTACTTGTTACAATAACTTCATTTTTCGTTGTAATTTCCGCAAATATAATAACGATTAAAGCTTCAACATTTTCCTATTAATTCTTTAATCGTTATTAACAAAGCTAATCGAAATTAATTTTCGAAAGGCTCAAATTACGCCTTAAACTAAGTCACTTTTTCTGCGCAAAATTTAGCACACTTATTGAATGTAATTGGTATAAAACTTCTTTTTAAAAAATAAATATAATACTTAAACCACGAGACTAAATCATCGGTTTATTGTGCAGTAGGGGGATTTAAAACATAGAAGTAAGACCAGTAAGCACAACAAAAGTTCGTCGGGCTTACTGCCATAGTATTAAGAATTTAACTCAACGTTAATTATGCTGGTAACTTTTTTCCCATAATTTAAATAGGTAAATAACAGAAAAAGTCAGGCACATGTATAACAGCCCTGCCGCTAAATAAGCTTCAAATGGCGCATAGTAACGCGCATTAACAACACGAGCCGTGCCAGTAATATCAACGATAGTCACCACACCAGCAATCGCACTACCATGGATCATAAAAATAATTTCGTTACTGTATGCCGGTAGCGCACGACGTAAAGAGTTAGGTAATGTGATGCGTCTTAATCGTTGCCAGCGGCTCATACCGTAAGCTTTAGCAGCTTCCAACTCACCAATCGGCATTGTACTGATCACACCACGAACGATTTCTGCGGTATAAGCACCTGTATTCAACGCGAAGGCTAATAACGCACAAAACCAAGCTTCTTGAAAGTAGTACCATAACCAACTGTCACGCAGTGAATCAAACTGTGCCGCACCATAGTAGATAAGAAACAGTTGTACTAATAATGGTGAGCCACGGAAAAAATACATGTAAGCCCAAACCGGTCCTTTAATAAACCAATTTGAATGACTACGTAAAATACCCGCAGGAATTGCTATCACCAAACCAATCAACAGTGATGCAGCGACCAACCAAGTGGTTGTCCATAACCCTTCTAAATAAAACGGGTATTCATTAAGAATAATTGAAAAATCCATGTCTATCTCGTTTGTATACTATATTTACGCTCTGCCCATTTCAGTGCAGAGGTAGAAACAGCGGTATAAAATAAAAATATTAACGCTACCACTAGGTAGAAAGTAAAGGGTTTCTGCGTTGAACCAGAAGCATCACCGGCAATCTTAACCATATCTTGTAAACCGATAATCGAGACGAGTGCGGTCGTTTTTAATAAAACTAACCAGTTATTACCTAGGCCAGGTAATGCATAACGCATCATTTGTGGGAACATCACACGGGAAAACCGTTTGTATTTATTCATGCCGTAAGCGGTAGCAGCTTCCAATTGCCCTTTATTGACCGATAAGATAGCACCTCGAAAGGTTTCTGCCATGTAAGCGCCAAAAATAAAACCAATGGTCACAATACCAGCAAAATACGGGCTGATATCAATATATTCAGGTAGATAAGCAGTCCACTCGTGGTCAGGGTAATAACCCGTCAGAGTTTCATTTAACCACTCATTTAAATTGTAACTCATATCATTGATCAATAACTGTCCACCAAAGAAGATGAGCAACATCAGAATCAAATCAGGAATACCACGAATAATCGTGGTGTAAAGCGTTGCGATACTTTTTAGTACTGTCGAGTGAGATAACTTAGCAAGGGCTGCTAATAACCCTAATACAACAGATAGCACTAAAGACAGCAAAGCCACTTGTAGTGTTAACCATGCACCTTCTAGAAAAATGTCTTGGTAACCGTATAAAGAAAACATATAAACTTCTTTTTAATAAATGCCAATATCATAGATAACGACTTGATTGACATAAAAAAAGGATGACACAACCGACAAAATATTAAAGTTGGCTGCTCATCCTCTCTATTTTAACGCAATGTGTTAATAATCATTAACACTCGCTATATTACTCTTGACCGTATACATCGAAAGTGAAGTATTGATCTTGGATTTTCTTGTAAGTACCGTTAGCACGGATAGCGTCAATAGCTTGGTTTAATTGCTCAGCTAAATCAGTATCTTGTTTACGAATTGCAATACCAGCACCGTAACCAAACCATTTTGGATCGTTTAACTTAGGACCAACAAATTCAAATTTATCGCCATCTTCTTTAGCTAATAGACCATCAGAAATCGCAGCTGAATCCGCCATTACATAATCAACACGGCCAGCTTTTAAATCTAAGTAAGCTTCATCAGCAGAACCGTAACGTTTGATTTTTGCAGATGGGAAGTTATCAGAGATGTATAGATCCATTGTTGTTGCACGTTGAACACCAATTTTTTTACCATTCATAAATGCTTCAGTACCTTCGTAAGCAGTACCTTTCTTAGCCACAAAACGTGCTGGAATATGTTGGTATTTTTTAGTGAATGCAACTTTCTTTTTACGCTCTTCAGTAATGTCCATTGTTGCAATGATCGCATCAAACTTACGACCTAGAAGTGCAGGAATAATGCCATCCCAATCTTGTTTTACTAAAGTACATTTCGCTTCTAATTCTGCACATAGCGCATTAGCAATATCAATATCAAAACCAGTTACACTGCCGTCTTCTTCTGTTTTACTAAACGGAGGGTATGCACCTTCTACGCCGATTCGGATCTGTTTCCATTCCTTTGCTTGTGCAGTATTAAATGCAAATGCAAACAGTGCGATTAATAGGCTAATTTTTTTCATGGTATTTCCTTATTTTATGATAAATGATTGTCTTTAGTAATATGCGAGACTTAATGTCCCGTATAAATTTAATACACAGTTGAAATAAACTGTTTAAAACGTTCTGAAGTTGGGTTAGTGAAGATATCTTCAGGCTTACCTTGCTCTTCAACCAAGCCTTGATGTAAGAATAAAACCTTATTCGATACATCTCTGGCAAATGCCATTTCATGTGTCACCACTAGCATAGTACGTCCCTCTTCTGCTAGGTCGCGCATAACCGTCAGCACTTCTCCTACTAATTCGGGATCTAATGCCGAAGTAGGTTCATCGAATAACATGACTTCTGGTTCAACAGCTAACGCACGAGCGATAGCAACCCGTTGTTGTTGTCCACCTGACAGTTGTTCAGGGTAGTAATCTTTACGTTCGTATAATCCAACACGTTGTAATAAAGCTTCTGCTTTTGCAATTGCCTCTTTTTTAGGCACACCTAATACATGAACAGGCGCTTCAATCACATTTTCTAGTACAGATAAATGCGACCAAAGATTAAATCCTTGAAAGACCATGGCTAAACGGCTGCGGATACGTTCAACTTGTTTAATTGAAACGGGTATTGCTCCACGTTTTTTATCTTGCTTCATTTTAATTAACTCACCGTTAACCAAAATATCACCAGATGTAGGCGTTTCCAATAAATTAACACAGCGTAATAATGTACTTTTACCTGATCCTGAAGCACCTAAAATAGAGATCACATCTCCTTTGTGGGCTTCTAAATCGACGCCTTTCAATACGTGATTATCAGCAAAAGATTTATGTAGGTTTTTAATCGATAGAGTAGGTACATTCATTAGTAATTATCATCATGGTTAAGCGGGTTCATTATATATTGTACCTAGTTTATTGAATGGATTAATAAAATTAACGCAATCTTTTACTCTGCACCAATGAACTAAAATGTACAATAAATTAATTTCCATTTCCTCTTAAAAATAAATCAATACTGCACACTTTTAGCATTTTTTACCTGAAATTGATGAAAAACAAAGCATATTGCGAATTTTTACGGATTTTCTTTACAAAATTTGAGCACATGGTATCTTGCGCGCGATCTCAACTCTATTAAATAATACAAAAAGGTAAATGACGTGTCACAATCAATTAATTACGCTAATCCCGCTCCGCTAGGTCTAATGGGATTTGGCATGACAACTGTACTGTTAAACATTCACAATGCAGGTTTCTTTCCAATCAGTGCAATGATTCTTGCGATGGGTTTATGTTACGGTGGTGCGGCACAAGTTATCGCTGGTATTTTAGAATTTAAAAAAGGTAATACTTTTGGTCTAACGGCATTTACTTCATACGGTTTTTTCTGGATCAGCCTAGTGGTTTTATTGCTATTCCCACAACTTGGTTTAGAAAGTGGTCCAACACAAGCAACACCACATGCATTCATGGCCTGGTACTTAGTGATGTGGGGAATCTTCACTGCATTCATGTTTATCGGTACTCTACGTGGTAACCGAGTATTACAATTCATTTTTGCTAGCTTAACGGTACTTTTCTTCCTACTTGCTATCCGTGATTTCACAGGTAATGAATTAATTGGTCGTATTGCTGGCTTTGAAGGTCTTATTTGTGGTTTCAGTGCAATTTACTTGGCTATGGCTGAAGTAATCAACGAACAATACGGTCGTACTGTCCTACCAATTGGTGAAAAGTAACTTTTATTAAAGAAGGTTATTACCCTAACTAAAAACCGAGCTATATCAGCTCGGTTTTTTTATGGGTGTTCGTTTTTAACAGGTCCCCCAAATATTCAACTTATACAAAAAATCCAATTCTCTGTTGTTCCGTTAAAAAACTCCATGCAATAAAACGACTGATTTTATGGCCTTGTGCCATCTCTACGACTTTGATGTCATGTGCATCACACTGCTTTAATAACTTCTTAATCGGAGCGACATTTTCACCTTTAGACAATAAACAGGTAAACCAACAGACCTGATCTTTGATGAGCGTGCTTTCCGTGACCATCTGTTTTACAAAGGCAATTTCACCACCAGCACAACTTAACTCATGCGCCTTACCCGCAAAATTTAATTCAGACTTTGCATTGGCAACCGCATTGACTGCTTTTTTACGCAAGTTTTTTTGTTTAAGTTGACTACCTGCAGCAGCATCCTCCATGGATGCATGAAAAGGTGGATTACACAAGGTAAAGGCAAAACGATCTGAGTTTTTTACCATGCCAGTTAAAATATGCTGTTTATTTTTTTGCTGACGTATGATTATTTTTTTACTGATATTTTGATTAGCCTTAACCAATAACGATGCCGTTTTTACCGCAAGGGAATCAATATCTGCGCCGACAAATGACCAATCGTAACTTCGACTTCCTAAAATAGGATAAATACAATTCGCACCGCAACCAATATCCAAGCCTTTTATCTGAGAACCTGTAGGTACTTCATCATGAAAGCTATCACTTAATAGGTCAGCAATATAATGGAGGTAGTCAACCCTCCCAGGAATCGGTGGACATAAGTAACCGTCTGGAATTTGCCAAAAGGTAATGTCGTAAAAATATGCTAATAACGCTTTGTTTAATAACAAGACCGATTGAGGATCACTGAAGTTAATACTTAACTCACCTTTTGGATTGGTGATCACATGAGGTTTCAGTTCAGGGCAAGCTGCCATTAAATTAACAAAGTCGTACTGCCCTTGGTGTAAGTTACGTGGGTGTAAAGTTAGTTTTACTATATTTTTTGTTTTTTCAGTGTTCACAATGGAATCCATGGAATGACGTATAATATAAATAATTGCTTAAAAATCAGTACGGTAATCCACTAATCCACCACTGATATCTAACACTTTCCGCTGATATTCAAACTTAACCATTTGGTGATTAAATTGCGGTGCAAACCAGGCAATAAACGTACGATCTTTCTTTCTAACTTGTTGCACACGGTAAGCTTCTAACTCGCCGAATTTAGTTTTAATCGTCTCTTTACCTTTTAACTCAAAAAAGTAATGTGCAATATCATCCGATGTTTGCATATAAAATTCAAAATCGGTTTGCCCAGATTTGAGCCCTTCGCTAATTTGTAAATTAATGGTATTGAAATCAACAATTGGACCTTCAGGATTACTGTATTCCGTTCGTTCACCATTATTAACAATCACAGAGTTACGACCGTTTTGGTCAAAGTTAGCAGTCATATTAACCGTACTGAAACCACTGCTTTTCCGAAAGAACGCACTACTCAAAAAGCGTTGCTCTTGCTCACTCCAATAAATATCAGATTGTTGATTACCGCCAAATGAAAACAATAAAAATGAAAAGTCGGCATCAGACTCAACCACAACTTGATTGCCAGTCCAATGATACTCTTGCTTCATTTGCCCTATAGACAACCCTTTATAAAAAACATCGTAGGTATAACGTTGATTAGGGGGCGTTTGTTGAATCGAAGTTTGTGCAACTTCATTCTGTTGCTCATTGTTCTCAGAAGCAACGTTAGCCATTCCTGATAGTGAAAACAATAAACTAAATAAAGTGATATATCGTTTGTTAATCAAGATGATTAACTCCTTTAATAGTGTTGATAATGGTAAAAAGGCCATTACTTCGAGAAGGACTTAAATGGTTTAGTAACCCTAATTGTGCAAATAGTTCATCGCAATCGATTAAAGCAATCTCTTGTGCTGTTTTATTATTAAAGATAATTGTCACAATTTGCATTAATCCTTTTACTACTCGGGTATCACTATCCATGATAAAAGTATAAAGCCCCTGTTGTTCAGAATAAGTTAACCAAGCCTTGCTTTCACAGCCTTTTACTTGATTTGATTCTATTTTTAAATGTGCTGGAAAAGGCGTTAATACCTTTCCAAGCTGTATAATTAAACGATACTGAGCATCCCAACTTTTATTCTCTGAGAATGCAGTTTTTAAGTGTTCAAATTGCGTAATAGAGGTTAATTCTTGCACTTTACTGCCCTACCTTTTGTTTCATGTAACCTGAAAATAAAACTAACGCACCACTACTGCCAGTTAGTTCTGCACTTTTGTTATTGTCTTTACCCACCCAAGTGGTCACGACTTCATCTTGGTCAAAACCAACAAACCAACTATCGTTAAGGTTATTAGTCGTCCCAGTTTTACCAGCGAAGTTTTGTCCAGGGTTGCGCCAACGTAAGCTTCTAGCTGTCCCTTCTGTAGTGACTTTATGTAATGCACTTGATAGTTGATTCACCGCTGTACTTGAAAATATTTGTCGCGCTGCAGGGCTACGCTGATACAAGGGAATACCATCACTAGAAACAATAGTACGGATCATAGTCAACGGTTTATAGATACCACGCATGCCAATGGGTTGATACATTTGTGCAACTTCAAAGGGAGATAAAGACAAACTTCCCAGTACTAAAGAGGGATAAGCTTTGATTTTTTGCTCTACGCCCATCGCATGTAAACTATCAATGACGTTACTTAAGCCAATTTGCATGCCTAGGTTTACCGTAGGGACATTCAAAGAACTCACTAATGCTTGCTCTAAGCTTACTTGCCCACGAAACTTCCGGTCATAATTCTTTGGTCTCCAGCGTTGCCCAGTACTGTTTTTAAGCACAATTTCTTTGTCATTTAAGATATCCGTTAGACTATAACCATTATCTAACGCCGTTAAATACACGGCAGGTTTAACTAAAGAGCCAATAGGTCGACTGGCATCTAATGCTCGATTGAAACCACTAAATTTGACATCTTTACCTGACACTAAGGCGCGGACTTCAGCATATTGACGATCAGTGATCACCATCGCTCCCTGCAGATCATCTTGCCCTTTTTTCTGTACTTTTTTAATGCCGCTTTGAATCGCTATTTCAGCATTCTTTTGCGCCAAAGGAGAAATAGAAGTAAAAATTGATAAACCACTTTGCTTACGAATCGAAGCCGGTACATTACTCACTAATTCACGGTTTAATAAACTAACAAAAGCAGGATTCGCACGATTATTTAATGCCTTTGCACCACTTAAATTTAAGGGGCTATTAACCGCAATACGGTATTGTGCTGTATTGATATAGTTATGCTCTAACATTAAGCGTAATACTAAGTCTCGACGGGCTAATGCCCGTTTAGGGTTACGTCTTGGGTTGTAATAGGATGGCCCTTTAATAATAGCCACCAGCAATGCAACTTGCTCAACACGTAATTCATCAATGGGACGAGCAAAATAATAATCACTGGCTAGACCAACACCATATACCCCCGTTGCACCATTTTGAGCAAGATAGACTTCATTTAGGTAAGACTCTAGTATTTTATCTTTACTGTATTTATGGTCGATCAAGACCGCAATATAAGCCTCTTGAAATTTACGCCATAAACTACGCTCCTGTGATAAAAATAGGTTTTTAGCCAACTGTTGCGTCAAGGTACTGCCACCTTGTACTGTTCGTCCTGCTTTCATATTCACCATAAAAGCACGTAAAATGGCAAAGGGTGATACCCCTTGATGATGATAAAATTCGCGATCTTCCATTAATATTAAGGTATTAACTAACAGATCAGGGATCTTTTGAAATGGTACAAACACACGGTCTTGTATCTGTTTACTGTTCAATCTATCTAATAACAAAGGATCTAAACGAAATTCAGCAATCTCCCCTTGTCGCTTATTTAAGCTTGCAATACGATTACCATCAAAAGAGACACTGACAATCGCGGCCGCTTCAGCACGATCAGGAAAGTCGAAAGCACGGCGGTAGATAGTCACTTGATTACCATTCACTGCAAATTGCCCTGCGCTTTCAATCCGTTGTACTGCTCGATAGTTAAGTAATTTCAATTCACTGACTAAAGCGCTTTGTGCTAATGGCTCATTAACTTTCAACAATAATGGGCGAGCATAAAGTGTAGCTGGCAAATCCCATGTTGAACCATCAAGACGGTTTTCCACTTTTTTATCAAAATAGATACCAGCAATAACAATAAAAGCAATAAAAGCCAATGTTGCTTTCCAAGTAAATGACCAAACTGCTTTTAATATACGGTGTTTAAGCGGTGCTTTTATCGGCTTACGCACTGTTTTCTTTCGCGTACTTGTGTTTTTTTTGGCGGTACTTTTTGTTGTGTTGGTTTTAGTATTGGTTTTAGCAGCGGTTTTCGGCTTGTCTACCGTGCCTTTTTTTTGTGGTGTTTTTGCCATAACAGATTTAATTAACTCAATTTAATATAATAGATAATTCAGTGAATAATATTTCACTCATCAATGCGCCGCTCATACTACTTAGTTTATGCGCTGATATCACCCCATAGATAGATGCTTTTTAGTTTTACGTGTAGCAACAGCAGTGGCTGGGTTATCAGGCCAATAATGTTTTGGGTAGCGTCCTTTCATCTCTTTTTGTACTTCCAGATAAGCCCCCACCCAAAATGATTGTAGGTTTTGGGTTAATTGTAATGGTTTCATTGCAGGTGAAAGTAACGCCAGTTGTACTTGAATACGCCCATCTAAAATAGTGGGTGTCTGCGCTTGTCCATACAACTCTTGCATTTTTACTGACAATAAAGGTAATTGCTTATCGCGATATTGCAATTTAATGGCAGAGCCCGTGGGCACGGTAATTGTGACTGGGAAGTCTTTTTCAAATCGTTGTTGTTGTGCCCATGTTAAACGGGATAATAAAGCACTTTTCAGATCAATTTTCTTAAATTGATCTGGGTGCTGCACATCAATACAAAAAGGGGCTAACCATTGATCTACAGAATCAATTAATGCCTGTTCATTAAATTCGGCAAATTCTGCTAGATGGAATTCACTATATTGTTGAGATGCATAGTTTAATCGCATTAATAAGGCTTTATTCGCATCGCTCCAATATAACATTGATAACCCGACTTGGCGTAGACCGTTCAATAACGCTTGTAATTTTTGTTGCTTAGTCACTTTAGCCAACGGCACTTTGTTAAGGGTTATTTTTCCTGACATTAAGCGGCGTTCAGCAATTAGTTTATTTTCTTTTAATGACCAACAAAGATAATCCTCATGGTTTAGGTAATGGGCAAGATGCGCTTTAATATCTATCAAGCTCACCGCTGCAGCTTTGAAAATAATGCTATTTGCTCTTTGTTCAGATAAAGCAAGATCGGTCACCACTAACATTTCTTCACCAATTAACGAAGAGTGCGCAGACAAATGAGCCCCAGCACCATTACTGAGTAAATAATCTTGTTGTTGATTTTGCCCACGGCATAAGGCGATCCGATCCGGAAAAGCGATAGCTAATAATAATCCACAATACGCGCGCGGTAATTGCGCAGATGCTTTAGCCGCACATTTTTTCAGTAATACTCGATACTGCTGATTAACTGAATAAGATAGTTTATCCAATGCACTATTAATGTCATCGCTGCTTTTTTCATTACTTTCTATTAATGCAGCCAGTAAACAGGCTAACGCCACTACTCCCGATTCATTTAATGAAGTTTCCAATTGCTTAGCAGCAATCAACATCGCGCCTAAACGAGGACTTAAACCAAAATCAATAATGCGATTACCTAACTGAGTACAACGGCCTCTTTCATCAATTGCATTAAGTTTTTGTAGTAACTGAAGAGCCACTTCTACATTACGTGCATTCGGTTGCGTTAAAAATGGCAGTTGTTCAGGGTGAGTAACTCCCCAGGCACTTACTTCTAACATTAAATCGGTCAGTTCGCTTTGTATAATGGGCGCTTCGTTTTGCGATCTTAAACGCGTTTCTTTAGACCATAATCGATAACAGGTCCCTGCACTAAGTCGCCCTGCGCGGCCTGCACGTTGTATTGCACTGGCTTCACTGATCATCTGATCTTTTAATTTTCCGATACCCGTATGGGATTGAAATTGAAAACTTCTTTCACGTCCAGAATCAACCACCACTGTGATACCATCAATCGTTAAACTGGTTTCTGCAATATTAGTCGATACCACTATTTTTCGTTTACCCAGTGGTGGAGATTGGATCGCAAGCTGCTGCTCATCTAAACTCAATCGACCATATAAAGGCGCCAACAGCACTGGTAAATGATGTTGTTCAATCCAGGTTTGTAATGCTTGGCAACACTGTAAAATCTCTTTCACGCCAGCAACAAACACCAAAATATTACCACTTTGCTGCTGAAAGGCCTCTTTGACTAACGCGACTAATGCACTTTGTTGCTCAGCTTTGGTACTTAATTTTCCGTTATAATAGATATAATCGATGGGGAAGGCTCGTCCTTCACAGCTAACATAACCGGCATTGGGCAAATGTTGCTGTAAAGCCTGATTGTCTAATGTTGCAGACATTATTAATATACTGAGATTATCTCGTAGGTTTTCTTGCACATCTAAACAAAAAGCTAATCCTAAGTCCGCATGTAGATTACGCTCATGAAACTCATCAAAAATAACCAAGTCAATCCCCGTGAGCTCAGGATCTTTTTGTAATAAACGAATTAAAATTCCCTCGGTGACTATTTCTAATTTTGTTTCTGCACTAACTTTAGATTCACCTCGTAAACGGTAACCTACTCTCCCACCGACTTTTTCACCAAGCTGTTCGGCTAAATAATAAGCAATGTTACGAGCTGCTAAACGCCTTGGTTCTAGCATGATAATTTTGCCGCTAAAAGCAGCACTATTTAGCAGAGCTAAGGGTAAGAAGGTAGACTTACCAGCACCAGGTGGCGCTTGTAAAATCACTTGTGAATGCACAGTAAGTTGACGCTGTAATTCAGCAAATACTGTTTGAATAGGTAACATAAGATGACAACCCTTAACCACAAAAACCGATACTAGAAATAAATAATAAAAAACAGGGTTATTTAACGCATTGTGAGCAAAATGCAAAAATAAGACCACAACTTCACAATATGTAACTCTTTATTTGACTTTATTAAATATGCTTGCTATAGATACCGCCGAAAAAAAACTGATGCCACTATCTTAGCAAAGTTTGTTCAACCAATTGTTTATATTTATCACCGTTTTAATGCGTTTAAAGATGATTTAAGTTGCATCACTGGAAGGAAAGTTTATGCCTGCTAATACAAGCAAGAAAACACTCGGTATTTTAGCTATTGCTGGAGTGGAGCCATACCAAGAGAAACCTGGCGAAGAGTATATGGGTAAAGAGCAACGCGCACACTTTACTAATATTCTCACAGCTTGGACAACACAACTACGTGAAGAAGTAGACCGCACTGTAGATCACATGAAAGATGAAGCATCTAATTTCCCTGATCCTGTTGACCGTGCTACACAAGAAGAAGAATTCAGCCTAGAACTTCGTGCTCGTGACCGCGAACGTCGTCTGATTAAGAAAATATCAAAAACATTGAAAAAAATAGAAGAAGATGATTTTGGTTTCTGTGAATCTTGTGGTGTAGAAATTGGTATTCGTCGTTTAGAAGCCCGTCCTACTGCTGATTTATGTATCGACTGTAAGACACTTGCCGAAATTAAAGAAAAACAAAGCATTGGTTAATTAATACAATTAACTAAGCTTAAAACGGTTAGCGATTGCTAGCCGTTTTTGTTTATAGAGTATAAAAGATTGGATTCACAAACAGCTACATCTTACATTGGGCGTTTTGCACCTTCCCCCTCCGGCCCTTTGCATTTTGGGTCTTTAGTGGCAGCCGTTGGTAGTTACTTACAAGCTAAATCTCAATACGGACAATGGCAGGTACGCATCGAAGATATCGATCCACCACGTGAAGTAGCAGGTGCCAGTGAAGATATCTTAACAACCTTATTGGCGTATGGTTTACAGTGGGATGGGCCAGTCATCTATCAACACCAACAAAGTGCTAACTATGAGACAGTATTAACCTCATTGATTAATCAAGGCTTATGTTATGCTTGTTGTTGCACTCGAAAAATGATTAAAGAACAAGGTGGTTTGTACCCAGGAACATGTCGCGGCCTTAACAATCCCCTCTGTAATAACGCTCTGCGTATTAATTTACTGTCGATTACTCACAAACCGGCATACTTCGAAGATCAATTGCAGGGTTGCATAACTGTTGCACCATCAGACGTTGAAGACGATTTCATTATTAAACGTAAAGATGGTTTGTATGCTTATAACTTAGCCGTAGTAGTTGACGATATTGAACAAGGCATAACAGAGATTGTACGAGGCTCAGATTTAATCAGTACCACAGGAAAACAGCTGTGCTTGTATCATCTATTAGGTGCAAATAAACCTAATTATGTACATTTACCCGTTGCCGTTTCTTCACCTGGATTAAAACTATCTAAGCAGAATCATGCAACAGCCGTTGATGTATTAAACCCAATACCTACATTAAAAAAAGTACTGGATTTTTTAGGTCACCCTGTCCCAAATAATGTTCCACAACAAAGTTGTAGTGATATTTTAAGTTGGGCAATACAACACTGGTCGTTAGATAACGTCCCAAAACAAAGAGAAATTCAAATATAAGTTTAATATTCAGCCCTGTTGAGTTATCTCTTACAGATTTAAATAATTCGATAGATGAATAAATATTAACTAGGTAATGTAGTGTTTATGCGCAGTAAAGGTTATTTAATAAACGCTATAGTAGTGATATATAAATTTAATTTGTTTTTAAGCATCAGCGCACATAAAATAAGCGCACAATTTTTCAGACTAATTCCATCTAAGTAGATGCAGAGGATAGAGCTATTAAACGCTTAAGCAAACTGGTAAAAAAAGTATTTCAAAAAAAGAAAGCAACCGAACAGACTAAATCATTATCACAATATCGCATTCCACGTGAACAACATTCTATTTCACGTTCAGATATTGATGAAAATGCATTAAAGGTTCTTTATCGTTTACATAACGCGGGTTACCGTGCTTTATTAGTGGGTGGCGGCGTGCGCGATCTACTTTTAGGGTTAAAGCCAAAAGATTTTGATATCACTACCGATGCGACACCAGAACAAGTAAAAGCGCTTTTTAGAAATTGTCGTTTAATCGGTCGTCGTTTTCGTTTGGCACATATTCTTTTCGGACGTGAAATCATAGAAGTTGCTACTTTCCGTGGTCACCATGACGAAGCAGAACAAGACAAGCAAAAGGTAAAACAATCACAACAAGGCATGTTATTACGTGATAATGTTTATGGTTCACTAGAAGAAGATGCCGAGCGCCGTGACTTTACTGTCAATGCACTGTATTACGACATTGCAGACTTTTCGCTTTACGATTTCTGTGGCGGTATGGATGACTTAGCGCAGCGCCGTTTAACTTTAATTGGTGAGCCTGAAGTTCGCTATCGTGAAGATCCTGTACGCATGTTACGTGCCATTCGTTTTGCCGCAAAATTAGATTTATCTATCAGCGATGAGTGCGCAGAGCCAATTCGCCGTTTAGCTTCATTATTGCAAGATATTCCTGCTGCTCGCCACTTTGATGAAGTGATTAAACTTTTATTATCAGGCCAAGGTTTAGACACTTACCGTCTATTAAAAGAATACAAGCTACTACCTGTGTTATTTCCTATCCTATTTAAGGGTGGAGAAGACGATAAAGCGACTAAAATGATTGAACAGGCCTTAATCGATACTGATACACGTATTGCTGAAGGTAAACGAGTTACACCCGCTTATATTTACGCTGTGATGCTTTGGTACCCACTTGAGCAGCGCGCCCAAGAGATGAGCTTTGAAAGCGGGATTGAACTACACGATGCCTTTATGCTGGCAATGAATGAAGTATTGACCATTCAAGTGAAAACCATTGCTATACCTAAACGTTTCACCGCTGCTATTCGCGATATCTGGGTATTACAGCACCGCCTACCGCGGTTTGGTGGCAAACGAGCACAACGCGTTTATGCGCATGAGAAATTCCGTGCGGCCTTTGATTTCCTATCATTAAGAGCCCGTGTAGAGCAAAGTCGAGAGCTTGCTGAATTAACGGCTTGGTGGGAAGAGTACCAACTTCATAACAAGTTGCCTGAGCACAATAATGCGCGCAGCCATACCAACAAAGCAAAAGAATACAAACCGAATGCTGACAGAACAGCTAAAAAGCGTCGTTACAGTAAGCCTAAACGCAAACCAGCTGTGAGTAAAAATAATGATTAGTTACATCGCAATTGGTAGCAATCAAGCAGATCCAATTCAACAAGCTAAACAAGCGATCAGCGCATTGAACAATATTGCAGAAACAAGCTTAATTAGCTGCTCATCTCTGTATTGCAGCGCACCAATGGGCCCACAAGATCAACCTGACTATATCAATGCGGTTGCTGCAATAGACACTAATTTATCTCCAGTTGCTTTATTAGACGCACTGCAAGAAATTGAGCAATCACAAGGAAGGGAACGTAAAGAAGAGCGTTGGGGTCCTAGAACCTTAGACTTAGATATTCTGTTATATGCAGATCAAGTCATTAATGACCAACGCTTAACTATTCCCCACTATGGCATGCAGGATAGAGAATTTGTGCTTTATCCTTTATTTGAAATAGCACCTAAGTTGACCCTCCCCAATGGAACTTCTTTGATCGAGATGCTAAAAGATTGTGATAAAAATGGTCTGACCGCTATTACTGGTTGAATTAATTGATTACCCCAGTAAAATCATCCCCCAATTAAACACTGCTAGTTAGGAGCAATAATGGCTAAAGTAAGCGTTTCTCGTTTAGCTAAAATGAAACAAGAGCAAGAGAAAATTACCTGTATTACCGCGTATGATGCTAGTTTTGCGGCTATTTTTGATCAAGCTGGTATTCAAGTTTTATTAGTAGGTGACTCTCTAGGAATGGTATTACAAGGGCATGACTCTACACTACCTGTTACCGTTGAACATATCGCTTATCATACAGCAGCTGTTGCCAGTACGACTGAAAAATCATTAATCATTGCAGACCTACCTTTTATGTCTTATGCAACCCCAGAACAAGCATATAGCAATGCAGCAACATTAATGCGAGCAGGTGCTAACATGGTAAAACTAGAAGGTGGCGATTGGTTAAATGAATCGGTAATCGGCTTAGTGCAACGTGGTATTCCTGTTTGTGGTCATTTAGGGCTAACCCCTCAATCTGTTAATGTTTTTGGTGGTTATAAAGTACAAGGCCGTGCTGAAGCACAGGCAGACAAATTAGTTGAAGATGCATTAGCACTACAACAAGCTGGTATCCAATTACTCGTATTAGAATGTGTACCTGTAGCACTAGCTGAACGTGTGACAAAAGCGTTACACATTCCAGTTATCGGTATAGGTGCAGGAACAGAAACCGACGGACAAATATTAGTTATGCATGATGCCTTTGGCATTTCAGCAGGCTTCTGCCCTAAGTTCTCTAAGAACTTTTTAGTAGAAACAGGCGATATCCGTCGTGCAGTTGAACTATATAAAGAACAAGTAGAAAATAAAATATTCCCTGGTGCAGAGCATAGCTTTTATTAACACCAGCACCCTACTTAATGACGTAACGTATCAGTAAGAGTTAACAATGCAAGTAATCCAAGATCCTAAGCTATTGCGTATGGCAATATGTGATATCAAACAGCAGGGACAGCAAGTTAGTTTTATTCCAACTATGGGTAACCTACACCAAGGTCATTTAACCCTAGTTAAAGAAGGCCAACAACATGCAGATGTTTCTGTCGTCAGCATTTTTGTTAATCCATTGCAGTTTAACAATGCCAATGATTTAGCAAACTATCCTAAAACACTCGAAGAAGACTGTGCAAAACTACAACAAGCTGGGGTGGATATAGTATTCACGCCGTCTGCAGAAGTGATTTATCCAAATGGTTTAAATGCACAAACGTTTGTTGAAGTGCCTGGTGTATCGGATTGTTTAGAGGGTGAATTACGCCCAGGTCACTTTCGAGGTGTAAGTACCATAGTGGCTAAGCTATTTAATCTAGTACAACCTGATGTCGCCTGCTTTGGCGAAAAAGACTTTCAACAATTATGTGTGATTAAACAAATGGTCACAGATTTAGCGATGCCAATTGAGATCATTCCAGTACCGACTGTGCGTGAACCATCTGGGTTAGCGATGAGTTCTCGTAATGGTAAACTCTCAGCAAATGAAAAGTTAATTGCACCTAAAATTGCCGAAGTAATGAATCAACTGGGTCAACAGCTACCGCATAAGTGGGGGAGCTATAAACAACTGATTAAAGATGCTAGTCAAACGCTGGATCACTTAGGTTTTAAAACCGATAAAATTCATGTTGTAGACCCAATAACATTAGCGCCTTTGACTGCCGACAGTAAACAAGCTGTTGTGTTGATGGCAGCTTTCTTAGGAGAAACACGCTTAATTGACAACCTTATTGTTGATTTGCACCCTTAAAGTTTTTACTTTATAGTCGCCCTATTGAAAAAACAGACACATTTTAAATTTTAAAATTAAAGGTTTTGTATGAAAAAGACACTGCTAACAGGCAAGTTGCACCAAGCTCGCATTACTCACGCTGAATTAAATTATGAAGGTTCATGTGCAATCGATCAGGACCTTCTTGAGCAAGCCGGTATTTTAGAATACGAGCAAATCGAAATTTACAATATCGAAAACGGTGCACGCTTCTCTACCTATGCAATCGTAGGTGAGCGTGGTTCAAAAATCATTTCAGTTAACGGTGCAGCTGCACGTCAAGCTTGTGTAGGTGATCGTGTAATAATCTGTACTTACGCAGCTTTAGAAGCAGAAGAAATTGCAAGCCACAAACCAAGCCTAGTTTACTTGGACAAAGACAATAACATAGTTCGTACAAGTAAAGACGTACCTATTCAAGTTGCTTAATCTGACGCCATAAGTCATTAAGTATAGAGGCCGTTAACATTGATTGTTAACGGCCTTTTTTATTTCTCTAATAACTCATCTACTTATCCTCTTCCCTTTTTATCGGATCAACCGCAATAATGTGCTAACGTTAATAATAGGTATATTTATAAAGCAGAGGGATGAGCATGAAAATCGTTATCGCACCTGATTCGTATAAAGAAAGTTTAACTGCCAAACAAGTTTGCATCGCTATTGAAACCGGTTTTAAGAGAGTCTTTCCTGACGCACAATATGTATTAGTGCCGGTCGCAGATGGCGGTGAAGGTACTGTTCAATCATTAGTTGATGCTACTCAAGGACAAGTTAATAACCTACAAGTCACCGGGCCTATCGGTAAAGCCGTTGATGCTTTTTATGGTCTATTAGGTGATGACTCTAATACTGCTGTTATTGAAATGGCCGCAGCCAGTGGCTTACACCACGTACCAGAACACGCAAGAGATCCAAAAGTCACCTCGAGTTATGGTACAGGAGAGTTAATTAAAGCAGCTTTAAATGATGGTGCTCAAAGAATAATTATTGGATTAGGTGGCAGCGCGACCAATGATGGCGGTATGGGTATGATGAGCGCCTTAGGCGTTCGCTTCTTAGATGAAAACAACCAAGTCATTACTGCTAATGGTGCAGGGTTACAAGATATCGTAAAAATAGATATAGATGAAATGGACCCTCGTCTTCAAGCCTGTGAAGTGTTAGTTGCCTGTGATGTTGATAACCCTTTATGTGGTGAGCGTGGTGCCACACATGTTTTTGGCCCTCAAAAAGGGGCAACTGAGCAGGATATCGAACTCTTAGATAAGGCCTTACTTCATTATGGCCAATGCATACAACAACAACTCTCTATAAATGTATTAGAAACTGCTGGTTCAGGAGCTGCTGGCGGCATGGGAGCAGCACTAATGGCTTTTGCTAAGGCAACTTTAAAGCCTGGCATAGAGTTAGTGTTAGAAGCGGTTAAATTAAGCGAAGATATGAAACAGGCTGATTTAGTGATCACCGGTGAAGGCCGCATTGATCATCAAACAGTTTTTGGTAAAACACCTATGGGTGTGGCCAAGGTTGCCAAACAATTTTCTATTCCAGTAATAGGTATCGCTGGTAGTTTAGGAAAGGACCATCAAGCCGTGTATGAATGTGGAATAGATGCAGTGTTTGCTGCAGTCCCCGGTGCAATGACATTACAACAAGCCTTTGCTGACGCCAAAGTTAACGTTGAAAACGTCGCAGAAAATGTTGCTCAGCTATGGGCGCTAAAAAGTTAATAAATAATGATGCTGTGTGAAACTGATTTTACATAGCATCAATAAAAATCTATTATTTTTGGGCTTTGTTAAATACTGAAGAATATATGGATTTAAAATATTGGCGACGTTCACTTAACAAAATAAAACACAACGCAAAGTAAATGCTTGGCTCTATCACGCCAGATTTTACTGACCAATAGTAATGAACAGTACCCAAAATTAACGCCACATAAACCCATCTATGCAAGGTAAACCAAGCTTGCTTCATGCTACGTCTGATGGCGTTAATAGAAGTAATACTCAATAATAAAAGGATTGTTCCTGCTGCCATGCCTAACGTTAGATAAGGACGTTTAATAGTTTCTTCTATTAATAAACCCACTTTCCAGTTTAACTCTAACCAAAGAAATGCAGTAAAATGTAAACAGATCCAAGCAAAACTATATAACCCCAGCACCCTTTTTAACCTTAATAATAAAGGTTGCTTAAAACGCTTAGCAAGAGGCGTAATAGCGAGTGTAATCAATAGGTAATTCAACCCAGTTTTACCAAGAAAGTGAATCATCTCTTTAACAGGATCTGCCCCTAAGCGATTACTATCAATCAGTATATAAAAATATAACAAAGTAGATAATGATGCTAAATGAATAATCGCTTTCAGTAAGGTAATCGCTAATGGCGGAATCTTAGACATCTATATAATCAACCGCTATTAAAAGTAACGAGACAAGTTAATGCCTTTATACAAATCAGCCACTTCTTCTTCATAGCCATTAAACATCAAAGTCGGTTTTCTTGATTGTTGGAAAACATTACCTTCTCCAATAAAGCGCTCTGTCGCCTGACTCCAACGGGGATGATCTACATTAGGGTTCACATTAGCAAAGAAGCCATATTCATCAGGCCCAATCGCTTGCCAGGTATTAATAGGCGCTTTATCGGTCACAGTAATTTTAACTACTGACTTGATACTTTTGAAACCATACTTCCATGGCACGACTAAACGAATCGGAGCGCCATTTTGTGGTGCTAATGTTTTACCATATAATCCTACAGACATAAGCACTAATGGATTCATCGCTTCAGCAATCGTTAACCCTTCCACATAAGGGAAATTAATACTTCCCCCTACAAATCGAGACTTTTGACCACGCATCTGTTCAGGATCATAGACTGTTTCAAAGCGAACGAATTTAGCATTTGATTTAATACCAGCCTGTTTTAATAAGCTTGCTAAGGTAAAACCTAACCAAGGAATATTCATCGACCAGGCTTCTACACAGCGCATACGGTACAAGCGCTCTTCGATTTCAAATTTCTTTAATAGATCTTCATAGTTTAAGGTAATAGGGTTATCAACAAGCCCATCAATGGTTAGCGACCATGGATCAACTTTGAATTGTTGACCATATTCTGCTGGGTCTCCTTTACCGGTACCAAATTCATAGAAGTTGTTATATTCAAGGACTTTACTTTCTGGGGTCAAGCTAGTTAATGACTGGAAGTGAGTATTTTTTGTAAAGCTTAAAGGCATCCTTTGAAAAGTAGCATTTTCGCTTGCTTCACTACTGTTACCGGTAAAGATATCAAAAACACCAGCGCTTGCCGTTTTAGCAAAGGGTAAAGATAAAGCGGCAAGCCCCAATCCTTTCATTATATTTCGGCGCTCTTTATAAACCGACTCACTCGTTATTTGCGATTCTTTTAACTGTGATTTTTTAGTGTGTTTGATAAGCATATCTTTTCCTCACTTAATTGAATCAAGATAGACCTATAAAACACACATAATATTTCAATTAATTACAGGTATCTTATAAATCTGATAATAATCTAAGAGACTGCTGCCCGCTTGCCCAGTATTTTCTTTCAAAAGGAGTAATAGCCTGGTTAGCCCTATATACATCGATATGACTTTCAACATTCGCCAATGATAACGCCCTTTGAAACTCTTCAACGTAGGTAAACCAGTTACTTCTCAAGTCCAATTTTCCACCTAACTTAATAATAGAAGGAAACACTGCACTACCATGCCAGCGACGTTGTAAATGCTTCGCCTTTGGCCATGGATTTGGGTAAAGCAGATAATGGTGTGACAATGTCCATTCAGCTTCTACGGCTAAGCGCCAAAAATCATTTAGGTTAACTTGTAATAAACGATAGTTATCTAAGGTTTGGATCACTTGTTCATTATCACTTGGATGTTTTGATAATCTGTCAGCTGATTTGTCCATACCTAGCACAATTGCTTCAGGATGCGCATTAGCAATATGAAAAGTGCTTTCGCCCACCCCACAACATGAGTCAAAAATAATCGGCTTACCTTGTTGTTCAACCCACTTCTCGACCTCTTTAAAAGCTTCTAAGGTATGTGTTTGGTAAGGCTTTTTAAAATCATATTGTAAGTGCTTTAACACCACCTCATCGAGCTTTTCATTTAGACCTTGTTGATTGGATGTGATAACTCTTGAATCACCCGTAATATCAATCATGTACGTACACCTATGCCTTTTTGTAGAAGAATATAAAGAAGAGAGTAAGTGACTGTTATAAAGCTAAATATCACTACAAATGACCATATAATCGGCACATCAGACACACCTAAAAAACCGTAACGAAATGCATTAATCATATAAAACACAGGATTAAAGTGTGAAACACCTTGCCAAAAATCAGGCAGTAAAGATATTGAATAAAATACACCGCCAAGATAGGTTAAAGGCGTTAAAACAAAAGTAGGGATAATACTAATATCATCAAATGTTTTAGCGAATACTGCATTTAACAAACCACCTAAGGAAAATAAAATAGAGGTACATAAAACACTCGCAATCAATACAAAGATATTATGAATGTGCAAATCAACGAAGAATAGGGAAACTAGGGTTACAATGAATCCAACCATTAACCCTCGAGCAACACCGCCCCCCATATACCCCAAAATAATAAGATAATTTGGCACAGGAGCAACTAATAACTCTTCAATATTATGTTGTAATTTAGCACTAAAAAATGATGATGCGACATTAGAATAAGAGTTAGTAATCACCGACATCATGATCAAGCCAGGTACAATAAACGCCATATAACTAAAGCCATTCATTTCACCAATACGAGAACCTATTAAATTACCAAAGATAATAAAATATAAAGACATAGTGATTGCAGGTGGTACTAAAGTTTGTACCCAAATACGTAAAAACCGATTTGTTTCCTTTCTCCAAATACTTTTGACTGCGGTTAAATATTGTTTATTTAGCATCAATAACTCCATTTTTCACTAACTCTAAGAATAGCTCTTCTAAACGGTTAGATTTATTTCTTAAACTATTTACAGCAATGTCATACTCAGTTAACAAAGCAAATACTTGATTCAGTGATTGTGACTTTGGCAGCTCTAACTCTAAGGTACTGTCATCAATAGCCGTTAAGTTAAACTCATTACTACTTGGTAATTCGCTAAAATGATCAACATCTAAAATAAAAGTTTCATTATCTAAACGACTCAATAACTCTTTCATACTCGTATTAATCACTAATTCACCTTGATTAATAATGCCGATATTTCGGCATAAGTTTTCAGCTTCTTCTAAGTAGTGAGTGGTTAAAATAATCGTCACACCTTGTTGATTAAGCTCAGTTAAAAATGTCCACATTGAGCGCCTTAACTCAATATCAACACCTGCAGTAGGCTCATCTAAAATTAACAACCTAGGTTGATGCATTAATGCTCTGGCGATCATCAAACGACGTTTCATACCGCCAGATAACTCTCGTGCAGGTTCGTTACGTTTTTCCCATAAATCTAACTGCTTTAAGTATCTTTCTGCCCTGACAAAAGCTTCTTTACGGGGAGTGCCATAATAACCAGCTTGATTAACTAATATTTGTAAAGGTGGTTCAAATTGATTGAAGTTAAACTCTTGTGGCACCAAACCAATTTGGCTTTTAGCTTGTTCGAGTTGGGTGTCTAAGTCGTAGCCAAAGATATTCACTTTGCCAGAACTTTTATTAACTAACGAAGATATAATACCAATGGTGGATGACTTTCCTGCCCCATTAGGTCCCAGCAAAGCATAAAAATCACCTTCTTTAACCTGTAAAGAAACCCCTTTTAAAGCCGTAACACCGCCCTTATAGGTTTTGGTTATATTGTGAAGTTCAATTGCATTCATAACAATAAAGCCTTAATCAGTATTCACTCAAGTAATGAAATATAAGAAACATTACTGAATAAACAGAGTAAAAAATAAGGCAAGAATTGTAACATAAACTTACCCCCTACTAAGTGATTCTTAAGCGTAAACGAATAAACAATTACTGACAGTACAATAACAAGGGTAGTGGAACACATTGCCTAAGATGACAGGATTAGTCTTACAGATACTGAACGAATTAGGTCACAGTGAACAAACCAAGCTTAATATTGAGATTCTGGCCGAGTTAGGCGACAGTAATTAAACAAAGCTTAATATAAGGGCCGCTTGGCTTTAGCCTACTTGTTTTGGACTTAGGCTTTTGATTTACTCAATCCCATGTTGGATCGTTTATTCCTAGGGACTAATCGTCGAATACGATGATTAACTGCGATTAACCAATCAACACTTCATAAGTAACCCGAAATCAACACAAACAACTGCAGGCTGAAGCCAGCGCCCCTTAAAAGATGTGTCGTCAATTGATATATAAATAACGATAAACTCAGATATAGTCGAATTTTAGACATAAGAATACCTTCTCGATGTTAATCAACAGGGTTCGTTTAATGAGGTGCTTGGCGATGGAAAGTCGTCGCAGCGCTCCTCCGATCGTGGGCCATCGCTGTCGCGGATCCACCAGGGCACGCGGAGCTTAGCCCGCTCATAAACCGATACTGGCGTATCATTCGCCCCTAGCTA
>NZ_JAPNXS010000002.1 GCF_030397575.1 Psychromonas sp. 14N.309.X.WAT.B.A12
CGGCACTGCCGTCATCTTCAGTAAAGTCATTGCTGCTAGTGATAGTTATTTCTGGTGCATCATTCGTCGTGGTTACACTTGGCTCAACAGAAACTGCTTCACCGTCAGTCGTGCCATCATTTGGAATCAAAGTAAATTCAGGTAGCTCTTCGCCGCTGTTGACCAGTGCTGCTCCGGCTTCAGTTAATACAACCGTGCCGTCAACAATTTCATAATTAACGGTATCGCTTAACGTAACAGTAACCTCGTCACCGTCTTCATCCGTTGTTTCGAAGGTCGCAACCACGGCACCTTCAACGGCACTGCCGTCATCTTCGGTAAAGTCATTGGTGCTGCTAATAATGATTGTTGGAGCTGTATTTGCAACAGTTAAAACACTACTGTCATCGGTTGTATCAGTAAATTCTTGCTCGTTTTCAGAGGCACTATCAAACGTAGTTGTATCGAAATTAGTCGTCGCAATAGTCTCTTCACCATCACGTTCAAAATCAACCAGAGAAAAACCACCACCATCAGACTCTTCACCGGCAGCTGTTTCGATGTCTAAATCTAGAACTTCTTCACCAAGAGCTAAAATAGCCTCTAAGTCATCAGTATCAATATCAGTAAGTTCTGTCTGATCATTTTGAATATCTGGTAGTTCAATATTTTCTGCTACAGGGGCTTCAGCCGTCTCTTCTAAAATTAATGGTTCTAGCTCAGGCACGATTGATTCACCAGTTACAGTTAATTGTTCTTCTGTTTGAACTGCCTGCTGATCAGTTAATTCAATTTCAGTTTCACTATTTTCGTTAACCTGGTTATTTTGCTTATCCATTACTATTCCCCACGAGACTATAAACTTCCAAAATTATGTTTTACATAATTATTAAAAACCGACAAAACTTTAACAATTAATACGGCTATTCAGATAACATTTGCTTAAAAAAGAGATTAAGAAGGGCTATATTCAAAGTTCCATCTTCGAAAAACATCCCCCCTAAAGTAATAACTATAGACAAACGCTCGTCAATAGTAAATTTGATTATTAATTAATATTAAAAGTGAAGTAAAAAACTTCTAAAAGGTAGCTTTGTTTCACATTAAATACGACTCTGATATAGCATTAAGTGCTTGTATATAGAGACTTGAACTAAAAATAAGACAAGAAATTTTGATTGGACTTTAATGTGTAGCAAATGGACTAGAGGGTTTAATAAATAAAAAATAAAATCATTAAGAACGAATATTTTCAGTACTTAAATTTGACTTAATTATTATAAACAATAAAAACTTAAGTAAAGTGATAAAGTTAATGATTAGAAAATATGAAGTTTAGATTAATTATAGATAAGAGATTAAAGATGGTGGGCGATACTGGGTTCGAACCAGTGACCCTCGCCTTGTAAGGGCGATGCTCTCCCAACTGAGCTAATCGCCCATCTTTAATTTTTATCTTAAATTGTAACAACTTGAAAGTGGTGGGCGATACTGGGTTCGAACCAGTGACCCTCGCCTTGTAAGGGCGATGCTCTCCCAACTGAGCTAATCGCCCATCTTTAATCTTATTTTGGTATATATCATGGTGGGCGATACTGGGTTCGAACCAGTGACCCTCGCCTTGTAAGGGCGATGCTCTCCCAACTGAGCTAATCGCCCACTTCAAGTTCATAGTTTCAGTTCTTATGATGAACTAAGTAATATGGTGGGCGATACTGGGTTCGAACCAGTGACCCTCGCCTTGTAAGGGCGATGCTCTCCCAACTGAGCTAATCGCCCATATTACTTAATAACAACTGCTTAACTGCTCTGCCGTTGTTTGTGGGGCGTATTATAGGGATAGCCTTTTTTCAGTCAAGGCCTTTTTGAATAAATTTGTAGTTTTTTAACTGACTGCTCAAAGGGTAGGCAACAAACGCTTAATATTTGTATTTTGCTGCATTTTATTATGCAAAATTAGTTTGTTAGCAAATAGTTAATGTAATTAGATAGCTTTCCGTTAAAATATGCGCACTACTCTTCAAGCTGTATTATAAGGAAGCTTTTTAATGACTGTTAAAACTCGTTTTGCCCCTAGCCCTACCGGCTACTTACACGTTGGTGGCGCACGTACTGCACTATATTCATGGTTACATGCTAAAAGTAAAGGTGGCCAATTTGTATTACGTATTGAAGATACGGATATTGAACGCTCTACTCAAGAAGCTGTTGATGCCATATTAGAAGGAATGAAATGGTTAGGTTTAGATTGGGACGAAGGTCCATACTACCAAACTAAACGTTTCGACCGTTACAATGAAATGGTTGAAAAACTATTAGCAGAAGATAAAGCTTACAAATGTTACGCACCTAAAACATTATTAGACGAAATTCGTGCCGAGCAAGAAGCAAATAAAGAGATGGCTCGTTACGATGCCAACCACCCTAAAATTGTTGCAGTAAATGCTGCAGCAACAGAAGATCAAGATTGTGTTATTCGTTTTCGTAATCCAAAACAAGGTACTGTTGTTTTTGAAGATGAAATACGTGGCAAAATTGAAATTGCTAATGACCAGTTAGATGATTTAATTATTCGTCGTAGTGACGGCTCACCGACTTACAACTTCTGTGTAGTCGTTGATGATTGGGATATGGGAATTACTAACGTAGTACGTGGTGAAGATCATATTAATAACACACCTCGCCAAATCAATATCTATGAAGCATTAGGTGCACCGGTACCTTCTTTTGCACACTGTTCAATGATTCTAGGTGATGATGGTGCGAAACTATCAAAACGTCATGGTGCAGTATCAGTGATGCAATACCGTGATGAAGGTTTCTTACCTAATGCACTTAATAACTATCTAGTTCGTCTTGGTTGGTCACATGGCGATCAAGAAGTATTCTCTGAGCAAGAAATGATCGACCTATTCAGCTTAGACAATGTCAGCAAATCAGCTTCAGCCTTTAATACTGACAAACTATTATGGTTAAACAATCATTACATCAAAACATCAGATCCAGCTTATGTAGCAGAACATCTACAATGGCACATGGATCAACAAAATATTGATACAAGTAATGGCCCTGAATTAACAGAAGTTGTTACAGCATTAGCAGAACGTGCAAAAACATTAGTAGAACTAGCAAGCTCAAGCCGCTACTTCTATGAAGACTACGAAGAGTTTGATGCAACAGCGGCGAAAAAACACTTACGTCCAGTAGCGAAAGAAGCACTAGTATTGGTACAAAGTAAACTACAAGCTACTGATGACTGGTCAATGGAAAACTTACATAAGATCATTGAAGACACCGCAACTGAATTAGAAGTAGGTATGGGTAAAGTAGGTATGCCTTTACGTGTTGCCATTACCGGAGCAGGTCAATCCCCTTCTCTTGACGTTACCTTGGCATTAATTGGTCAGGAACGCAGTGTTGCTCGTATTTCACGTGCTATTGAATTTATTGAAGCGCGAGAAAACGCTGCATAAAATCAATTTAAAAGGTTAAAAATAAAAGCCCATTGATACACTGTTATCAATGGGCTTTATAGTATCTTACCGTTTAAAAAACTATATTATTTATTGTTTATTAACTGCGTAATTTGCTTATGGGTCTTTTGCCAATTGTTATAATCAACCGCAATCGGAAAAACGTCTCCCCCTACCGTTAATACCAAAGATGGGAAGCCTTGAATTGGCATCGCCCTACTTACTGAAATTTCTTTCATTAATTTTGTATTAATTTCTTGGCTAGTTAACTGAGTAGCAAAGCGTTCCCCCTCCAAACCCACTTGTTCAGCTAATTCGATTAAAGTACTGCTCAAAGAAGGATTTTTAGCCTGTAAATAGTAAGCTTGTTGAATAGCTAATAGCATCTCTTGTTCTTTGCCCTCTTCCCTTGCAATTAAACAAGCACGACATGCAGGGTAAGTTGAACGTTGAGGCTGACACTCAGTCCAAAAATCAAAATTAAATTCAGTGCCTAACTTAGCATGAATGGTACGCCAAATACCTTGCAGTGTTTGCTGTAATTCTTCGGGCATTACTTGGTCGCTATCTGGGGCTAACCCTCCTAAATGATAATTTATTTCTACTTCATCATTCGCTAATGCTTCCACCAGTTGTAACCACGTTTTCTTAAAACCCCAACACCAACTACACATAGGATCGTAAACATAATGTAAAACAGCTTGATTCATAGTCGCTCCTTATTAACCAATGCAACTTGAAAAAGCACATCGATCATATTTTGACGTAAAACATGAAGCACATAAAAATGATTAGAATAAAAATTCAGTTGCTAATGTTATCATGGGCTATTCCCCCTACTATCCATAAAAAACTGTTATTAATCAATCAAGGGGGCTATTTAATTATTCATAGGACCATGTTTTGGCACAACTTTATTTTTATTATTCTGCAATGAATGCAGGGAAATCGACCTCTTTACTCCAATCTTCTTATAACTATCGTGAACGAGGAATGAATACCTATGTATTAACAGCAGGAATTGATGACCGTTCAGGTATTGGTAAAGTATCGTCACGTATTGGTATCGAAAGTGATGCACACATCTTTAACGAGAATGATGATCTAGCTGAAATGATAGGTAAAGTACATCAACAAAATAAACAACATTGCATCTTAATTGATGAGTCACAATTCCTAAGTAAAGAACAGGTTAGACAACTCACATACGTAGTAGATATTTTAGGAATTCCTGTATTGTGCTACGGCATCAAAACTGACTTTAAAGGAGAATTATTTCCTGGTAGCCAATACCTATTGGCATGGGCTGATAAATTAATCGAATTAAAAACCATTTGTCACTGTGGTCGTAAAGCCAATATGATTTTACGTATGGACGGTAATGGTAATGTCTTACATGAAGGTGCGCAGGTAGAAATAGGTGGTAATGAGAGTTACGTGTCTGTATGTCGAAAGCACTTCAGAAAAGAGTTTTGGGATAAATAAATAGAATGATTGATATAAAAAAGCGGCTTATGAAAGCCGCTTTTAGATTACTTAATGCGATGACTTAAGAATCAATATAGATTATTGGCCCGCGTAAGTAATATCAGCATTGTTCAGTAATAAAGTAATTAAAGCCTGATAAGTCGCTTCTGATGTACTACGTTGTAACATAGCCGCTAACTGTTTTTCAGTTTCTTCTTCAACTTTACTTTCATCTTGTTCAATTACATCAGACAACTCAACCAAAGCAAAATCACCTTGTGCTGTTGCAACATAATCTCGCGTTACTTGACCAGCTTCAGGTTTCGCTAATTGGAATAAACGCTGAATGATTTGCGTATCGTAATCACGGCTGTAACGCGCTAACGTTAATGGTGAAGAGAAAGTAAGATCTTTACTTGCTAATTCACTATCAATTGACTCACCCGCATTTAGCTTAGTCATTAAAGACTCCACAAATTGCTTAGCAGCTTCCGCTGATTTTTGCTCTTCTAACTGCACAGTAATTTGATCAGTTACCTCAGCAAGCGGTTTTGTGGCTGCTTCTTGATAATCTTTAACGCGCACTACAATCGCTTTAGAGTCTGTTAAGTCAATAACTTCTGAGTTAAGACCTTCAGCGCGGAAATTCTCATCAAATACTTGACTCAATACATCACGAGAGTCTAATTCATTTGGTACATCGTCACTTGAGAATAAACCACTTTCTTGAACTGCAACACCCACTTCAGCAGATGCTTCTTCTAAGCTATCAGGAGACTCAAAAGCCACTTCACTTAAACGTTGGTATAAATCATCAAAAATGCTGCGTACTTTTTCATTTTTCAATGCAACTTCGATTTGAGGTTTAACTTCGCTTAATGGGCGAGGAGTATTCTCTTGTGCATCGATCAACTTAATGATGTGGTAACCAAATTCAGATTTAACAACATCAGAAATAGGTGAAGCCTTAGTTAAAGAAAAAGCACTTGAATCAAAAGCTGGATCCATCACGCCACGTTCAAACCAATCTAACTCTCCATCATTTTTAGCAGAATAAACATCTTCCGATTTCGTTTTTGCTAGCTCAGCAAAATCAGCACCAGATTTAATTTCTTCTAAAATAGCTTCTGCTTTTGCTTTCGCTTCATCAGAATCACCTTGAATGAAAATATGTGCAACTTTACGACGTTCTACTTGTTCGTAATCAGATTGATGTTGATCGTAGTAATCTTGAACATCTTGTTCTGTCACATTGACTTCTGAAGTCAATGTTGCCGAATCTAATACAATATATTCTACATTGACTTGCTCAGGGCTTTGAAAAGCTTGGCTATTGTTAGCATAATAAGTTTCAATATCTTCAGCTGTTACATTCGCTTCCGCAACAAAATCAGCACTATCTACGTTTAAGATACGCGCCACACGCTGTTGGCCTTGTAATTGGCTTGTTTGTGCCACTTCAGAAGGTAAAACAAACTCACTGCCTACTAATGTTTCTAATAGCTGAACGCGTACTAAATCAGTCTTAAAGTTAGCACTAAACTGCGCAGGTGAAAGATTGTTATTACGTAACAGTGATAAGTATAAGTTGTTATCGAATTTTCCATCGACTTGGAACTCAGGAGTGTTACGAATCGCTTCTTTAACTTGCTCATCACCAACACGTAACCCCATATCAGCAACAGCTTGTGCTACTAAACGTTCAGTGATCAAGGTTTGTGTCGCTTGAGCACGTACTTGTTGTGCAAAATTAGGGTTAGAAGCTAATAGTTCGAATTGTTCACCGTATTGCTGTTGTAAACGTGCTCTTTCATTTTGATAAGCTTGTTCAACACTTTGCTGTGAAATCTCTTCACCATTTACGGTTACAGCAGCATTCACTGATGAAGTGCCTAAATAGCTACTGACACCAGCTAAAGCAAAAGAGAGGATGATCACAATCAAAATACTTTTTGCGACGACTCCTTGCGAACCTTCGCGCATTCTTTCTAACATAATATTTTACTCTTTAAGACTAAAAACAAAAAAAGCGCATCATAGGACGCGCTTAATACATGGAAGAGCTAATAAACGCTTAAGCGTTGATAGCATCTTTCAATGATTTACCCGCTTTAAATGCAGGTACTTTTGCAGCTGCGATTTGGATTGGTTCGTTAGTTTGTGGATTACGACCTGTACGAGCAGCACGTTCTTTAACTGAGAAAGCACCAAAACCGATTAGAGATACGCTGTCGCCTTCAACTAAAGCTGTTGTTACGCTTTCGATAAATGCATCTAATGCACGGCCCGCAGCCGCTTTGGAAATGTCTGCGCTTTCAGCGATGTTATCGATTAATTGTCCTTTATTCATTTGTAAATCCCCTGTTTATAATAATTGGTGCTATCTTCATCTTGAGTGGCACATTGTAAAAAACTTGAGCTAGGCTACTTCTCTATTCAAATTCAAGCAAGTAAATTTCAATAAAATTAGCGAACTAGCCCGTATTGTATGCGATTAGTCACCTATTTGTCGTTTTTTTCAACAGAAAAGCCGGTGATACTATCTTGTAATGCAACTTCTAATACTTCATCAATCCAGCGTACAGGTTTGATTTCAAGTTGGTCTTTAATATTATCAGGGATTTCCTCTAAGTCACGTGTATTTTCAAACGGAATCAATACTGTTTTAATACCACCACGACGCGCCGCTAATAATTTCTCTTTTAATCCACCGATAGGAAGCACTTCACCACGCAGAGTAATTTCACCTGTCATCGCAACATCAGCACGAACAGGAATCCCCGTTAAACTTGATATAAGCACGGTACACATTGCGGCACCTGCACTTGGACCATCTTTTGGTGTTGCACCTTCAGGAACATGTACATGGATATCACGTTTCTCGTGAAAATCACTGTTAATACGCCATTCTTCTGCTTTAGCGCGTACCACAGTCATCGCCGCTTGAATTGACTCTTTCATGACATCACCCAATGAACCAGTATAAGTTAACTTACCTTTACCCGGTACAGAAGTTGCTTCAATAGTCAGTAGATCACCACCAACAGATGTCCATGCTAAACCAGTTACTTGTCCCACTTGATTAGCAGAATCAGCTTTACCAAAGTCATAACGGCGAACACCTAAATAATCTTTCAAGTTATCGATAGTTACATCAATTTTTTTCAGACTCTTATCTAATAAGATATCTTTCACCACTTTGCGACAGATCTTAGAGATTTCACGCTCTAAGGCACGCACACCCGCTTCACGCGTGTAGTAACGCACAATGCCAATGATTGCACTGTCATCAATAGTAATCTCACTCTCTTTTAAACCATTACGTTTAATCTGTTTGCTTAAAAGATGTTGATTAGCGATATTCAATTTTTCATCTTCTGTATAACCAGAAAGATTGATCACTTCCATACGGTCCAATAATGGGCCAGGAATATTCATTGAGTTAGATGTTGCAACAAACATTACGTCAGACAAGTCATAATCAACTTCAAGGTAATGATCATTAAAGCTATTATTTTGCTCAGGATCTAGCACTTCTAATAATGCAGAAGCAGGATCACCGCGCATATCAGAGGCCATTTTATCGATCTCATCTAATAAAAATAATGGGTTTTTAACACCCACTTTGGTCATTTTTTGAATCAATTTACCCGGCAATGAACCAATGTAAGTACGACGATGACCACGGATCTCCGCTTCATCACGCACACCACCTAAAGCCATACGCACATACTTACGCCCAGTTGAACGAGCAATAGACTGACCTAATGAGGTTTTACCTACACCTGGAGGCCCAACAAGACATAAAATAGGCCCTTTTAACTTGTTGATACGCGTTTGTACCGCTAAGTACTCTAAAATACGTTCTTTGACCTTCTCAAGGCCATGATGGTCTTGATCTAGGATTTCTTGCGCCTTTGCTAAGTTCTTTTTAACAGGACTACGTTTCTTCCAAGGCACATTCACTAAGCTTTCGATGTAAGTACGGATCACACTTGCTTCCGATGACATTGGAGACATCATTTTTAGCTTCTTAAGCTCAGATAATGCTTTCTCTTTTGCCTCTGCAGACATGCCTACCGATTCAATTTTTTCAGCAAGTTGGTCAAGGTCACTTTGCCCTTCTTCATTATCACCCAACTCTTTTTGAATCGCTTTCATCTGTTCATTAAGGTAATACTCGCGCTGGCTACGTTCCATCTGTTTTTTAACACGACTTCGGATACGCTTTTCAACCTTTAAAATGTCTTCTTCGTTTTCCATCATACCCATTAGGTATTCAAAACGTTCCGTTACATTGGTTAACTCTAATGCAGCTTGTTTGTCTTCTAAACTTAATGGCATGTGCGCAGCAATCGTATCAGCAAGACGCTCAGGCTCATCAATCCCATTCACTGATGCTAATACTTCAGGTGGAATCTTTTTGTTTAATTTAATGTATGACTCAAACTGACCAAGTACGCTTCTGACTAGCGCCTCTTCCTCTTTTTCGTCAACACCTTCGCTTTCCAATAATTCAATTTCAGAAAAAAAGTATTCTTCATTATCGATATTGCGAACGATGTTAGCGCGTTGTACCCCTTCCACTAAAACCTTTACCGTACCATCAGGCAGTTTTAGTAATTGTAAAATATTCGCCACTGTACCGACCGGGTACAAGTCTTCAATTTTAGGGTCATCCAAGGTTGCTTCAGTTTGCGCAACTAATAAGACTTTTTTGCCCTGTTCCATAGCTGCTTCTAAGCAGCTGATTGATTTTTTTCTACCGACAAATAATGGGATAACCATGTGCGGATAAACGACAACATCACGAAGTGGTAAGACAGGTAATGTCAACAGCTGATCTGTTTCTAATTTCATATTGTCCCCGGAAAAAGTATTGAAAATGGATAGATAAATAATGACAAGTCGAAAAATGACACAGCTCAACTCGCTATAAAAAATCGTAAGTAACAATAATATTGGGGATGAATTGTTTTTTTTCAAGCATATAAATAAAAAAAGAGAGCTAAAAGCTCTCTTTTTTTAATTTACAGTTACTAACTGCTTATTTATCAGACGAAACGCGTTTAGCATCATCTTCAGAATAGATTAATAATGGCGCAGAATCACCTACGATCACTCCTTCATCCACCACGACTTTAGTTACGTTTTCGACTGATGGCAAATCGTACATTGTATCTAACAATACTGCTTCAACAATAGAGCGTAAACCACGAGCACCAGTCTTACGGCTCATTGCTTTTTTAGCCATCGCTGTTAATGCTTCAGGACGGAACTCAAGCTCAACATTCTCTAAACCAAATAAAGCAGCATATTGTTTCGTAATTGCATTTTTAGGTGCAGTTAAAATTTCAACTAATGCTTCTTCATCTAATTCAGTTAACGTTGCCACTACTGGTAAACGACCGATGAATTCAGGAATTAAACCATATTTAGCTAAATCTTGAGGTTCAACTTTCTTAAAGGTTTCGCTTAATGTTTCTTTTGAATCTTCGTCTCGAACTGTAGCACCAAAACCAATACCTGCGCCTGTATCAATACGCTGTTCGATAATGCTATCTAAACCAGAGAATGCACCACCACAAATGAATAGTATTTTAGAGGTATCCACTTGGATAAACTCTTGATTTGGATGCTTGCGTCCACCTTGAGGAGGAATAGAAGCAACAGTACCTTCAATTAATTTCAATAACGCTTGCTGAACACCTTCACCCGATACATCACGAGTAATTGATGGATTTTCAGATTTACGCGTAATTTTATCGATTTCATCGATGTAAATAATACCTCGTTGCGCTTTCTCAGGATCATAATCACATTTCTGTAATAGCTTCTGAATGATGTTTTCAACATCTTCACCAACATAACCGGCTTCAGTTAATGTTGTTGCATCAGCCATAGTGAAAGGTACATCTAATAAGCGCGCCATGGTTTCAGCCAATAATGTTTTACCACTACCCGTTGGACCAATAAGTAAGATATTTGATTTGCTTAACTCAACACCGTCAGCAATGTCACCATGTTTTAAACGTTTGTAATGGTTGTAAACTGCTACTGAAAGTACTTTCTTAGCAAGGTCTTGACCAATTACATAATCATCTAAAGAGGCACGAATCTCATGCGGTGTTGGTAATTTTTTCTTACTGTTATCCGTATCAGTAGTACTTGTTAACTCTGCAATCTCTTCTTTAATGATATCGTCACAAAGGTCAACACACTCATTACAAATGTACACAGAAGGTCCAGCAATCAGCTTTTTAACTTCATGTTGGCTTTTACCACAGAACGAACAATACAATAGACTGCTATTGTTAGCGTCATTGTTATTTTTATCCGACATAGTTATCAATACCTCTCAATTATTTTCTACGCGTTAAAACAGAATCCACAATACCGTAATCCACTGCTTCTTGTGCACGCATAAAATTATCACGGTCTGTATCACGCGCAATAACTTCAATATCTTTACCTGTATGGAATGCTAATAACTCATTCATACGTTGTTTTGTTGCAATGATCTCTTTAGCATGAATTTCAAAATCAGATGCCTGACCTTGGAAACCACCTAAAGGTTGATGAATCATTACTTTAGCGTTAGGTAATACATGACGCTTACCTTCTGCACCACTTGCTAATAGAAATGCGCCCATACTCGCAGCCATCCCCATACAAATAGTACTTACATCAGGTTTAATAAACTGCATAGTGTCGTAAATCGCCATACCTGCACTAATTGAACCACCTGGTGAGTTGATGTAGATGTAAATATCTTTCTCTGTGCTTTCTGATTCTAAGAATAATAACTGTGCAGAAATCAAGTTTGCCATGTGATCTTCAACAGGGCCTGTTAAAAAGATAACACGCTCTTTTAATAGTCGAGAATAGATATCATATGAACGCTCACCTTTTGCCGTTTGTTCAACAACCATAGGGATAAGTGCGTTACTAATTTGTTCCGTATTTCCAGCAAATGGGTTAGTCATATTCCATCCTAAATTATTTTTATTTATTGTGTCTACCAAAATGAAAATGGCCCGAGTGAAATCACTCGAGCCATTGAAATTTATAACCAATTGAATTAATAGTTAAAAACTATTAAGCAGCAGGTTTATTCATCACTTCATCAAACGATTTTTTCACTTCAGTTACTTTAGCTTTTTCAATGATAAAATCAACTGCTTGCTCTTCTAATGCTACATTTTCCATGTTTTGCATTAGCTCTTTGTTGTTTTTGTAGTATTCAACAACTTCAGCTGGGTTTTCGTAAGCAGATGCTGCGTTTTCGATTAATGCAGAAACTTTATCTTGGTCAACTTTTAATTCGTTAACTTTGATCACTTCACCTAATAATAAACCAACTTTAACACGCTTCTCAGCTTGCTCAGCAAATAATTCTGCTGGTAATTCAGGTAAGTTGTTTGGATCCATTTCTTTACCGTAACGCTCCATAGCTTGCTTACGTAAAACGTTAACTTCGCTATCGATTAATGCTTTTGGTACTTCAACTTCGTTGTTTTCTACTAATGCAGTTAATACATTGTCTTTAGCAGTGTTTTTAACTACTTGATCAAGTTCACGTTGCATGTTTTTCTTAACGTCAGCTTTTAGAGCTTCTAAGTCACCACTTTCAACGCCAAATTTCTTAACGAACTCTTCAGTTAGTTCAGGAAGAATTTGTTGCTCAACTTTAGTTAGGTTGATTGCGAATTGTGCAACTTTACCTTTTAACTGTTCAGCATGGTAATCTTCAGGGAAAGTCACGTCGATTGTGAACTCTTCACCTGCTTTTTGGCCAAGAATACCAGATTCAAAACCAGGAATCATACGATCACTACCTAGAACGATTTGGAAGCCTTCAGCTTTACCGCCTTCGAATAATTCACCGTCGATAGAACCTTCAAAGTCAACCGTTACTTGGTCATCTTTCTTAGATTTACGTTTAACTTCTTTCCACTCAGCATGTTGCTTTTGTAGCGTCACTAACATGTTATCTAAGTCAGCATCTTCAATTGAAGTAGATACTGTTTCAACAGCTAACTCTTCTAATGCATTAAGCGCTACTTCTGGGTAGATTTCAAATGTAGCAGTGAAAACAAAGTCTTCGCCTTTTTTACGCGGTTGTGGTGCAACAGCAGGTGCGCCAGCTGGGTTTAGTTTTTCAGCTACGATTGCTTCGTAAAAGTTACGTTGCATTACTTCGCCACCAACTTCTTGCTCAATAGCAGCACCGAAACGCTTAGCGATAACTGATGCAGGTACTTTACCTGGGCGGAAGCCATCAACACGTTGTGTTTTAGATAGGTGACGGATACGACCATCAAACTCTTTATCAAATGCTTCAGCGGCAACAGTAATTGTTAATACGCGCTCTAGACCTTGTGTAGATTCAACAGAAACTTGCATTGTATTTCCTTTATCTTTTACATTAAAAATTGTTTTTACTGATGAAAGAAAAATGTATTACTTTCATCACTAAGGTGTATTTGCGTGGACTACCGCATTATAGAAATGACACCTTAATTAAAAATTAGTTTGTAATTTATATGGTGAAATTTAAGACGCGCCATTATAGACACTGTTATGACGATAGTCGATAGGCAGTCCATAGGAAAAACGACATGCAAGCCCTATTTTTCATAGATCCACGCTTATTTCACACAATTTTCAGTGAATTGTTAACATAAACAGATTAAATTGATGAAAATCATCACTTAATAAGTGTTCAATAGTTGTACGATAACGTCGAATATCAAACAGATAAAAGATGAAATAAAGAGGAAAATAAATCAAATCCTCATAAGAAATTAAGGTCATTGAAAAGAGTTTAACGTCGCATTTTTATCAGCCAAATAAAGTCTCATATTTTATCTATTGTTACAGCATAAAATAAAACTAGGTTTAACTTTTTTAAGCTAAACCCAATGAATAATCGATAAAGGCTAAATACAGATTAAAACCTTAATGTAATAAAAGAGAATCGACAAAGAACCCTTTCACACCAGAAAAGACAATTTGCGCACCAATCGCAGATACAAATAATCCAGTAATTTTAGGTAACACTTCTAAACCTTGTTGCCCTAATAACTGTTGAATTTTGTTTGAAAAAAGCAACACTGCGGCAATTGATAATACCGCTGCAATCAACGAAGCAATCACACTCATAAAGTCAGTAAAACTTTCTAATTCCGCACCAATTACCATTAAAATACCAATCACACCAGGTCCGATAGCAACAGGAATAGCTAAAGGTACTATAGCAAAGTCTCCGCCGCGCTTATTGGTGCCTTCTGGCATTTCCGTATCACCCTTAATCATCTCCAATGCACTTAAAAACAATACGGTACCCGCTCCGATTTTGAAGGCATCCAAGGTAATACCAAATAAACTGAAAATATATTGCCCAAAAATCAAAAAGACTAAGCTAATAATCAATACCGTAATGCTCAGTTTTAAAATTACCCGCTTCTTCTCACTTGAGCTAAGGCTCTTACTCAAGATCAAGAATACTGACAACACAAAGAAAGGTGTCATCATAAAAAATAGTTTTAAATAAAGGGTAATAAACTGTTCCATTTCGACTCTCATTAACAAATAAACAATTGATCAAGATTTTTCAGCGCGATGCTAACACAGAGTGATTTAAAAGATCTTTAACTATTTAAAAGAAAATGAATAGAAATGATTTATCGCAAATTAATGGAGTAAAGAACAATGAAAAGCTTGCAAGGCGCAAGCTGAAAAAAGGAACCGCAGAGCGGTTCCGGTCATATCACTAGCCTGTCGGCTAATTTCACCCAGCGTTCCTTAAAAACTATTTCTTTTAATTACATTGAGTTAACTATATTAAAGCGACAAAACTAGCCGATAGTATCGATGCTAGATCTTCTGCGTTTAATTGAATTTCTAAACCTCGTTTACCTGCGCTGACATAAATATCTGGGTATAACTTTGCAGTATCATCAATCACTGTGGTGAGTTGTTTTTTTTGTCCTAAAGGACTTACGCCACCTAATACATATCCCGATGAACGTAATACGTCGTTTTTGTCCGCCATCTGTGCTTTCTTGCCTTTTAACGCATTGGCAACTGCCTTCAGATTTAACTGCTCAGTCACAGGTAATATGGCAACCACCAATTGTTTATCGAGATCCACCACTAAGGTCTTAAATACTCGTTTCGGGTCCACATTCATTTTTTCAGCGGCTTCTAGCCCATACGACTCATGTTTTTTATCATGTTTATATTGATGAACTTGAAAGGCAATTTTATGCTTTTCTGCTACTTTAATCGCTGGAGTCATGTTATTTCCTACCTTTACTTATTTCAGCGCCAATAAACCCTCGTTTAATTGGTGTATTACTTTATTAATTAGTTGTTAATCGTTCTGTTAAACGGCTGTTTCTACTTGCTCGGTTTCTTACCGAACTCGCTACCAATGCAAGGTCTGCAATCAAGGTTAAACGCTTTTTAGCGCGTGTGATACCTGTATAAATTAACTCACGGTTCATCACGGGTAATGCGTAATCAGGTAAAGCTAACAAAGTATGTTTAAACTCAGAGCCTTGACTCTTATGCACCGTCATCGCAAATACCGTTTGATGCGCAGGTAAACGGCTTGGTTGAAAATCTGCAACACTACCATCAGGCATTACAAAATAGACTCTTAATTGTCCGTGTTCATCTTCTAAACATAAGCCTATGTCGCCATTGAACAAACCAAGGTGATAACTGTTTTCAGTGACCATCACTGGGCGTCCGACATACCAAGTTTGTGTCATATCAAAACGGCGCACCAACAAGCCTGCTTTTTGTAATAGCTTTTCACAACGATGATTTAATGCATTTACGCCCCACTCTTGCTCTCGAGTCGCACACAATATTTTAAAGTCATTAAAAGCACTCAGCAGTACTTTAGCTTGACCACGATTATCTTGATTAATGATACATAACTCAGAGAGGTAAGGGGTATACCCTTCCACCACTAAACGATCAAAATCAGTAGCGCTTTCTGCATCATTAGCATAATAAGCAAGGTCGTCGTATTTTTCACATAAGGCAGCCAATTTGACAGCCGTTACGCCACCTTTATTCACCGCACTGGCTAAATAACCAATACCAGAGTACTGATCAAATCGGTAACTCTTTCTTAATAAGCACAAATTATCAGACATAGTCGCTTGCGCATGTTTACCTTGTGATAATAAACAATCAAAGCCTGTTAGCTCAGCTAATTGCTGTGCTTTTTGTTGACTGTAGCCTGAGTCAATAAAGGAACAAATATCACCTAGTACCGCTCCTGCCTCCACTGAAGCTAATTGGTCTTTGTCCCCTAACAAAATTAAACGAGCATGATCGGGTAATGCACTGAGCAATTTCGCCATTAAAGGTAAATCCACCATAGAAGCTTCATCCACCAGCAGCAAATCTAAAGTTAATTGATTACCAGCATGATGACGGAAATGCGCACTATTATTTCGTACACCTAACAAACGATGGATAGTGCTCGCATCCGTTGGAATGTTCGGTGCTTTTTGACCATCTGCTGGACTACCCAAATCTAACTCATCTAGAGCATTAGTAATCGACTCAGTCAGTCGAGCCGCAGCTTTCCCCGTCGGCGCGACCATCTTAATCATCAAATCTGGTTGAGCATTTAACAAAAGTGCTAATAATTTCACCACTGTGGTGGTTTTACCTGTACCTGGGCCACCAGAAATAATACAACGTGGAGAGGTTAGTGCTAAGGCAGCACTGATTTTTTGCCAATCACAACGCACTTTATTTGGGATCAATGATTCTAATAAAATCAGATCTTTTGCGGAACTTGCATCAGTAAAGCACTGTTGCACTGCAGGCCAATCAACTGATGCTTGCTCAATCACATCTAAGTATTTTTCACATAACGCTTGAATTGATTGACTGGTATCACTTTGCCAAGCATTCCATAAATAACCATATTGCGGCGTAAATAACTTCTCTAAATACCCTTTGCTAGCCACATCGACTTGTACAGAGATCGGCTGCAATAACTTGTCAGAAATCAACTGCTCAAATTCCGCATAACGAGCCATAAACAAGGCACTGTATTGCAGTCTTAAGGGAGCATCATCACCGCAACAGAGGCTTTCATTCAGTTGATAATGTGTTTGTTGAGGATCATGAAAAATACAAGACACATTTAAACGTTCACTCACTTGTTGAGAATCCAGCGCCAATTGCAAACAGTGTTGATGAAACAATCCCCCCATTTTATCAATAGGTAAACAGATATGACCGCCACCTAGCTGTTGACTGGTTAATGCCGCCGCCAGTTGCATCAAGTTATCTGCACCTAATTCCGCCATAAACTTTGCAAAGTGGAAATCGATAGGTCGAATTTGTTGATTTAACTGACACTGTTTTAATAGCGTTAACATACTGTTTTCTGTTGAACTAACAGTTGTCGACTCAAAGCTTGATGATATTGATTTTTCTAGCATGACAACTCCTCCAGCAACATTTCAGCCGTTAATTCGCCGCTTAATAACTTATCCAATTTATCAATCAACTCAAATTTAGGTTTAGTGAAATAAACGCCCGCTTCTTTAGTACCTTGCATACCACGTAGGAAAGTATAAAACACACCACCTACATGTTTTTCATAATCATAATCAACCAAACGTGAACGTAATAACCGATGTAATGCTAAGGTATAAAGCTGATATTGAAAATCATAACGATGTTCAATAATAGCCTCTGACATAGCTTGTTGACTATAATCAGCCAACTCATCACCTAAATAGTTTGATTTATAATCGAGTACGAAATATTGCCCTTGGTATTCAAACGTTAAATCAATGAAACCTTTTAACATCCCTTGTACTTGATTAAACTGTAATGAGCCAGCTTGCGCAGATAAAGGATCATAATACGCAATTAATCGATTAACCGATGTCGCTTCAATGGGTTGCATAGGAATAAAGAATTGCATCTCCACTTTTTTCTGCGCTTCACTTAATTGAGATAAAGATAAATCAGGGTAAAGAGCCGGCGCTAAAGGGTGTGCCAAAATATGATTAATCCATTGGCTAACAATAGGCGCCCATTCTTCTGGATCTTCGTAATTATTGACTGTTAATCGCTCTTCTAACCAGGGAGTTAGCTGTTTAGATGGACTATCTTGAAAATCAATCTCTTCAAATAGTTCATGCAAAAACGTTCCGTGCTTGGCACCTCTTGGGAAACCAAACACATTCTTAGTTGGCACTTCATTAGTTAACAGTTGCAATTCATTGCTTACTGCGATTAATTCCGCACGCTCTTCAGGGATTTTTTTAGTTTGCTTATTTTCCAAGGTTGGCGCCGTATGAAAACGCGATAAAGCAGAGTAACTGGTTACCCACCAATTTTTTTCAATGACACCGGAGAAGCGTTTCGGCGCGATTAATTGATCTGGCGATGGTGTGGCAACTTGATAGGTCTCACTGGGTAAATCAGGCGCATGGCGAATACCAATGTTATCGGATTGCTGACACACACCTTGCAATAAACGGACTAAATTTTGGTCATCACCGGCTTGTAACTCCTCGCCCGCTTTAATGGTTAAATAACCTAAAGCACTTTTTGTTAAAGGTGTCGCTTTTGCACGGCCTTTTTTATAAGGGCCAATACCTAAATAACAACGATAAACACTGCGCGTTAAACCTACATATAACAAACGAATATCTTCTGCTAACAACTCTTTTTCAGTCTTCTCTTTACTGACTTCACTGCCATCAAGGTCGAATACCAAGCGCTGTTTAGCATCATGAAATAAGTATTCTTTTGGTTCACGATATAACCCACTGAAAGGGATAAATACAATATCGTATTCCAATCCTTTAGATTTATGTAAGGTGCTCACTTGTACCAAAGACTTTTCACTTTCTAAACGTTGTTTTTGTTCGCCCTGCTCACTTTTAGCATGACTAATTTGTTCACTAAACCAACGTAATAAAGCAAATGCCCCTTCAAATACCATACTATTTTTTTGTAACAACTCCGCGAGGTGTAACAAATCCGTCAAGGCGCGTTCACCTTGGCTTTGCGTTAATAGATGCGCACTAATACCCTGCTCATGAAAACATTGTTGCAACATCACTAAGATGCCACTCTCTTCCCACAGAGTTTTATACCGCGCAAAATCTGCAATCTTACTTTCCCAACGAGCCGTTTCAGAAAAAGTATTGTGTACTTCCAAAGGGGTTAGTGAAAAAAGCTTACAGGCAATCGCAGATCGTAAATAACGCTCGTTACTTGGGTGTAAACAAGCGTTTAATAATCGTAATAAGTCCTGCGCTAAGATGCTGGCAAACACACTCTCTTTGAGTGATAAATACACACTATTAATATTTTCTTCTAATAGCGCTTTGCGAATAATATTCGCCTCATTACCGGTTCTCACTAACACCGAAATATTATTAGCATGAATAGGATGATGATTACCTTCTGTGTCTTCCAAATAAGCCTGATTTTGTTGCGATAACAATAACAATGCTTTAATTTCGTTAACCGTTGCCTGTGCACTTTCATGACGGAAAGCGTCACTACTTAATGCACCTTTTACATGTAAAAACTGTAATGCGGTTTGTTGATCATCTTCAGGGTTATTCACCACCAGCTTTTTACGTTTAATCGGTGGCGCTTGCACTGGGTGGAAAGGAATATCTTGGTCATAAATAAACGGCGCAATTTTATGTTGGAAAAAGCCATTCACCGCATCGATCATTTCTGCGCTAGAACGATAGTTGTTATCCAAACTATAATGGGCAGACACCGCATTACGCGCTTTCATGTAAGTAAATATATCCGCACCACGGAAACTATAAATCGCCTGTTTTGGATCGCCAATCATAAATAAACCAAAAGCAGTCTGTGAATTCATGGCTTCAGGCGGCTCATCAACAGCTGGGTCAGCTTGCTGATAAATGGTATCAAAAATTCGGTATTGCACTGGGTCGGTATCTTGGAACTCATCAATCAAAGCAATCGGATATTGCTGTTTGATTTGCTCTCCTAAATGTCCTTCTGGCGAGTGCTGTAATGCAATATCCAAACGTGTCAGCAAGTCATCAAACCCTAATAACATATGCTGCTGTTTAGTTTTTTGTAGGTTGTCTCGCACCCAATGCGTTGCTTTAATTAACAAGGTATTTTTTAGGGAGATATCCTTTGCTAACAAAGACTCGATTAAGGCAAAAGTTGAGTGTGTCGGTGGCTCACCTTTTTTAGTTTTAGTTATCAACTCTGATTGCGAAAACTTCAATAGATTTTTAGGTAAGGTTAAATCTAAGCTATCAGAAGCTGCCCATGCACAAACGTCCTCAAACCATTTTGGTAAATAACGTTTACTGTAACTGCGTTTATCAATACCTGAATACTCAATAATATCTAAGTAATCATCTTTATCGGCATTCCAAGCTTGTTTAACGTCATTAATCGCTTGTAAACCTTGTTCATATTTTGTTTCAAAATCAAAGTCAGTGATTTCTGGTATAAAAGTTAAATCGTGACGAGATAACCATTGTTGTAACTCTTTTTTAAGCGCTTCAGGGTGCGCCCAATAACTATAAACGATCGCAGTTAATGGCGTGGATAATTGATAAAAATGCGCACGCCAAAAGTCATTACAGGCTTGGCTTAAAATATCCGCATCATCTTCTAATAAGGTCTGCTGGAATAAGCTTCCCGATTCGAAAGCATTTTGTTGCAATATACGCTGACAAAAACCATGGATAGTAAAAATAGACGCTTCATCCATCTGCAATTCTGCAAAACGTAATAAACGAATATCATGCTCAAGGTTGCTACTATCATCAATTAACTGCTGACAATAGGCATCTTTACTACTACCGCGTACAAAAGCTAAACGCGTTTCACGAATACGATCCCGGATACGACTTCTTAATTCCGCCGTAGCCGCTTCTGTAAAGGTTACAACTAAAATTTTATCCACGGTTAATGGGATTTGATGTGCAGTTTGCCCAACTAAGCTTGAATCATTAGCATCGGCCTGTGTGCCATGACCTAATAACAAACGAATAAACAAACTGGCGATAGTATAGGTTTTCCCTGTACCGGCAGAGGCCTCTATTAAACGACGCCCGAACAACGGAAAAGTCAGCGCTTGAAGTGGCGTTACCGCAATGCCACCAACGGGTGAACTAGTACTATCCTGTAAAGACACAGGTGCTGATAGGTTATCAGCTTCAATCAATGATAATTGTGTTTCTTCTGTCATGATTATGCCTCTCCCCATTGTTCGTAAATTAAGTCATTTAAATTGCACAATAATGGCATAAACACTTGTAATGCAATGCTTTCAAACTGTTGCCAATGGTCTTCAATATTTTCATATACACGGTTAATATAAGGGTCGCTCGCTTCTGAGTAGCCTCGGCTATTATTAAAGGTTTTTAGTGCTTCTTGTTGCCCTGCTGCACGCGTTTCAAAACTTAATTCATCTAATACATACACTCTCGGTTGTAATTTACACACCGCTTCACACCACTGAAATGCACTTTCAATAAAGAAAGGTAACGCTTGTTGTAAGCCTTGTTGATATAACGCAATCAGCTCAGATAAACGTTGATGTGCATAATCCGCAGGAATCTCTTCAAAATAGTGCCCTTTGGTTTGTCCAAATAACGTCGCGTTTAAATGTTGTCCATGGACAATGCAATAACACAAGTGCTCTACCCATAATTTAAGGAGGTCTTTGCCTTTGATATTACCCGGTTTAATGCGTACCAATCCATTTTCACAATGGTCATCCAAAGCACCGATTAAGCGTTTATCATCAAAGGGAATATCCACCGCAATCTGTTCAATATCACCAATAAAGTAACTGCTATAAATACTCGCTAAATCCACCATCACCTGTAAATCTTTATTAAAAATAAGTTTAGCAAATTCACCGACAGGTAACTTACCTTCTGCTTGTAAGCCCACATATAAAGAGGTTAAAGCTTGATCGTCCAATCCATGTTTAAACTGTTCCGCTTTTAATAAGTATTGTTGTAAATTATCTAAAGCAAAAGGCTCATCGTTTTCTTGGTTGATATCATCCATCTCAAAATAAACATTTAAGCCTTGATTAAAGAAAGCACGACAAGGATTTTGTAAAAAACGAATTAAAGCCGTTAATTCTATTTGCTCGCTTTGTATCAAAGGTAATGGCGTAAACTGTTCATTTTCACTACTCACTGGTTTGTTGATTGCCTCCCACCAGCCTTGCTGATAAGTGACTTGTTTACCTTGAAAATATTGTTCACTGAAACTTTGCATAGGGTAATGATGAGTGAAAGCAGACAACAGGTCTTTCTCTAATTGCCCATCATCTAAAGTTGAATCCAACTGGCTAGTTAACCTAAAGCTTTGCTGAATATAATTAAGTAACTCACTGACTAATACACTGGGCATTTTTTCCCTGTTATCACTGATATCTTTACCAATGTAACTGATATAAAACTGCGATTGTGCTGATAACATTGCCTCTAAGAACAAGTAACGATCTTCATCCCTACGTGAACGGTCGCCACGTTTACGATGACCGACCATTAAATCAAAGCCCATTGGCAATAACGAACGAGGATACAAACCATCATTCATCCCCAACAAACACACCACTTTAAACGGAATAGAACGCATCGGCATTAAGGTACAGAAGTTCACCTGTCCTGCTAAAAAACGTTGGCTATTAGACTGACTTGATAAGTGATCTTGTAAATATTCAACCAACACCAATAACGATAAAGGTTGTTCAAATTTAGCTTGTTCAGTTTGCTCCACCAGCGTTTGCATTTGCTGACGAATTTGACTGAACAACACGCTGTTATCTTCATCTTCTAAATAAAAATCATCAATCAGTTGATTGATAAACAGTTGCCAGTCCGCACAGCTTAAATCTTGTTGTAAGTTAGACTCTAAAATAATCAGCGTATCGATAAACTCAATAAATCGCCCTAGTAAATCGCCCTGAAGACCTTGCACTTCATCATAAGGCGCAATACCTTCAAACAGCTCATCACTCATGGCATAACCAAGCAGCATACGCTTCAAGCCAAACAGCCAGTTATTCTGAGTTAAAGCAGGTAATTCCCATTGTGTGGCCGACTCATTATTTAATCCCCAACGAATGCCACTTTCAGTGATCCAATGTTGTAACAGATCAAACTCAACTTGTTTAATACCAAAACGATTTAAAATCGCAGGTACCTCTAACAAGGCGAGAATATCTTCACGGGTATAACGGCTTTGGTGTAAATTCAATAACTGTAAAAAGCTCGCTAAAATAGGGTTTTCTTGTTGCGCACTCACATCAGAAATAGAGAATGGGATAGTCACACTACTGCCAGTGCGACTAAACACTGCTTCCACATAAGGCGCATAGGCATCAATGTTAGGCACCATGACAATGATATCTTTCGGCGTTAAGCTTGGATCTTGTTCAAACATCGCCAATAAATTATCGTGCAACACCTCCACTTCACGCATCACACTGTGACACACATGCAAGCTAATCGAATTATCCTCATCCGTCACTTCAATACGCTGCGATACATCATTTAAGGTACTTAGCGAGCTATCACTTAACTCTAAAATATCGGCTTGGATATGATGTAACAAACTATCGCGATCAATATCCACAAAGGCATCAATCTCTTGCTGCTCTAAACTGTATAATTGGTATAAAAAGTCACGTCCCATTTTACCCATGGACGCCAATAACGGATTACCGACTTCACTTTCCACATCCCCACTACTCGCCCAAGCTAAATGCTGCTCATCCTTCTGCCAACTCGTTGGGTTTAATGTATTCACTTCACCAGCCAGTACATTTACTTTAGGGCGAGACTGTGCAAAACGCTTCGCTAATAGTTTAGGGTCAACAATATCACCCCAATAAAAACGACACGGATTAGTTAATAGAAAGTGCACGTCACAATGCTCGCCTAAACCTTGTAAGGCCTGTAAATAAGACTCAGGTAACGAGGAAATACCAAACACAAAAATACGTTTCGGTAAGTGAGTCAATTGGTCAGTGGTTTTTGTCGCTAACGTACTTAAAAAATCTTGGTACAAGCCTGCACGGTGATACGCCTTCCCTTGCGATTGAAAACCTTGTTTAATACTCGCCACCAATAAGCGCCAAAGCTTGGCCTGCCAAAGGTGTGTATTCAACCATTCAGGTTGTAAGTTTTCTAAGCTCACTTGGCTGTCTTGTAGGGTTTCCCAGTTATCAATCCACTCAGGGCGATATACTAAATATTGGTCAAAGATATCGGCAATTTTACCGCTTAACTGAAAACGCTTACGCAGGTGCGTGTCATCCTGTAAATAATCTTTTAAGGCACTAAAGTCTTCATCTTCTAAACAGTCAGGTAATAACTTCATAATCTGCCAAGTCATCGACTGTTTATTAAAGGGGCTATTATCCGGCACATCATCTAAAACATGTTTGAATTGCTGCCAAATAAAACTCGCCGGTAATGGGAAATCAATATTCGCCGCAATACCCGTAGACTGTGCAATCTCTAACTGCAACCACTGCGCCATACCAGGGCTTTGTACTAATACCGTTTCATTTTCAAAAGGATTACTTAATGGAGATTGATTGATCAGCGCCAGCAATAGGTCTTTAAGCAAACTGATTTGATTAGAGTGATAAACTTGAAACACACGCACCACCTTTTGAGAAAGTTGTTTTTATTGGTTTTCTAAACTGAGATTTCTTAACTGGTTTTTCTTAATAAGCCTAAAATAGCATAACTATGATTAGAGTAATTAATAGAGTGATGAAAAAAGTAAATTTAATCATTGGGTTGAGGTTATAGTCAGCCTTACGAAGCCTCTACAATATGAATTAATGCTCAATGCATTTGTAGAATAAACGAGTCTGATTCAAACCTAGTAGAAATGTGGCATTAATTAAATTCTTGAAACCCCTATTTCGAATGAAATACCAAAAGATATGAAAATACTTTTTACGAGGTATATTTATATTAAATGTTAGCAAAATATTTATTGGTTAGTCCTTCTTATTTTTGCAAAATCATGAGTGAAAACTGTCTGATTTAGTTTTAACTCAAATTAAATCTTAATGCCAAGCCTAATAAAACGTACCGAAAGATGAAATGAACTAAAGTGGAGAGTGATAAAGTAGAATGAGGCGATATATAACTGACTGTATTGTTAAGCTTTAGTTACCCTATCATATATTTTTACTGTTTCTGAAAGCTCTGAATCTTTTAATGAAGTTTTTAATTTTTCAACTACACCTGGCTTAACAAGATCTGATTCAGACTGGTGACCTTGTGCCGTTAACTTTAGGGCAATAATATTAACCTTAAAACTAGTACTCCAAAAGCTAGAGAAACCAATACCTTGAGTTTTATTACTCGAACACTGCAATAATCCTTGGCCCTCTAAAATTTGTAAGTGAGACACTAATTTATTTAACTCAAAATCATTGGCCCTGAATCCTTTAAATTTTCCTTGATTTAAGTTGAAGGCTGGATACTAATCCTCTAGCACTAAAGAATTCTTTATATATTCGATATTAACTCTCATAAATTCTCCTAAATATAATTATAGATATAACATGGTATTAAGTTTACTTGCGAGAATCTTTAACAAACATAGATGATCGATCACTTCTCCATTCAAACTCAAATAACTGTGTTGCTCGAAGGAGATCGCCTAGCTTTTGATAGCCATAATTAACTGGTGAGAATGAACTACTATTAGATATGTAATTTCCTACTTTCCCCAAGTATGACCAACCATCATCTTCCGATGTTTGCTCTATTGCAGTTCTGAGTAATTTTACCAATGTTGTGTCTTGGCTTAGTAGAACACTTTCTTTTTTAGGTGTAACTGCATTATTTTTTTTAACTTCCCTAGCAAAATTTTCAGTATAGATAAATGTTGAACAAGCATCTACAAATGGTTTTGGGGTTTTCTTTTCTCCAAACCCATAAACAGGAAGCCCACTTTCTAGTAAGCGCATTACAAGAGGAGTAAAGTCACTATCACTAGTCATTAAGGCAAATCCATCAATTGAATCGCTGTATAAAAGATCCATTGCATCAATAATCATTGCGGAATCAGTCGCATTTTTACCTGTTGTATAAGCAAACTGTTGCATCGGTCTAATTGCATGAGGGTGTAGTTTATCTATCCATCCAGATAGAGTTGGACTATTCCAATCTCCATGAGCATGCCTAACGTTAACCATGCCAAATTTAGAAAGCTCTTCAATAACCCCTTCTATGGCATTATGGCTTACATTATCACAATCAATAAGTAATGCTATTCTGTTTAGTTCTGCCAAAAAACTCTCCTTAGTATTTAGCGCCTCATTAAGAGACAAGTAAAAGTAGGTTAAAATAAACGGTGAAGTAGCAAAATCCACATTTCTGTCCTGTTTTAAACTTGTCATACGTTTAGTCAACACTGCTTATTTGATAATACCTTTCTACGTCCTTAGTTATCTCACCCCATTTAGATGACTTAACTCTGGCTTGGTGATTATCAAAGGCTATTTGATTTATAAATTCTTCGTAAACATGAAATTTATGAGGATTAACATCATCTGGTGTAACTGTAAAAGTTAAGCAACCTATCTCCTTTAAAGTAAGTTTTTTATGAATAACCAGTTCACTTTTAACAATTTCAAGATCTGAAGCAGGTACAATTATAAATCCTATCAACATAATCTTCGTCAATACTGAACTCCTAAAACATAAAATGCCTCGCTCACGGTAAATTATGAGCGCAGAAAGTAATTTATCCGCGTGAATTACTTTGTTATAACGCACTTCTAACTACACATTCTCTCTGATATTTCTTTCAATTTATCTATATCCAGGCGATCACTCGCCCACCCCTCAGCAAATGGTATCGTATTTGATTTCGGTAATTGGTTTTCTTTTAGATCTCTTATTCTGACCCTAGAAGGTAGAGCAGCGCCTTCACCAACAAAAATTGCTTCTTGCTGAGATAAAATCGGTAACGCACCTACCATTCCAGACAATCCATCTGGTAAAAATCGTGCGACATGTTGTTGATCAGCTGAATTTGTAAGTCTTAATACAACCCAAGTACCACACTGAGAAATAACTGTACTGTCTACATCGGCTGGCCGCTGACTTACCAGCATCAAGCCAATTCCGTATTTTCGGCCCTCTCTTGCTATACGTCTTATTGCCCCCTGAGCAGCTGCGTACTGGGCCTCCCCATGATCTGGAACATATCTATGTGCTTCTTCACAAACCAGTAGAATAGGATCTTTCTCTTTCTCTTCTTGAGTCTGGAATACTTTATACTGAAAAAGTAACCTAGCTATTAGTGCAGTCAGTGGGCCTGCGACTTCATTTGGCAAGCCTGAGATATCAATAATCCTAATATCTTTACCTACCTGACTAGGCGCACCAATAAATTGATTCAAGACTTGGTGTAGCTTTATTTGTTCCTCGTTATCAACCCAGCACCTCATCATAAATGACAGTCTAGTATCTCTTCTCAGAACTTTTAATTTATCTAAAACAGAAGGTACTGGTGACTTAGCTAATTCAGAGTTGGTCATACTTTCATGGTTATTACGGTTTATCCTACCGCCCTGAATGTACCTAACATGACTTTCAAACTCACCTAAGCAAAATGGTCTAGGTTTATCACGGTCAAATTCCAGAATGTTTGAAGTATCTTTGCCATCGCACAAATCTGGATCATCAAAATTTTCTAAATGGTTGAGGGCCTCTGTACCAAATTCTCTCGGGCAAGGTTTGACAATTCCAGCGGCAACCATTCTTGCATGGGCAAGTGCTTTTTGAACTACATTGTTTTGACTAGTAGCGCTTCTTTCCGTTTTACCGATAACTAGGTTTGTGAACTCATCACTAGACATTAACCAATACGGTAGTTTTATCTCTTCTTGGCCATCGTCGCCTGCTGCGATGTCATATGCTCGGTACTGTATCGCTCTATCTTTAAAGGCTATACCATACTCGCCGTGAGGATCAACAACCACTATCTGAGGAGACAGCTCTTTCTCATTATTTTTATGCGATAGTACGCTATGAATGATCGCAGCAACGGTACCTGACTTACCAGAACCTGTAGAACCAAGAACCGCACAATGCATACCAAACATTTTATTAATGTTAGCCCTACAGGCTGTAGATTCAGAAGCACTGTAAACGGCAAAGGGGACTAATGGATCCACCCCATCATCTCTTGTACCTTCAGCGGAACGGTAGACAAAAGAAATTTCCTCGTTAGTTAGAAGAAATACACCTTGCTGGGGTAATGGGTAGGTTTTAATACCACGCTTGAAAGCCAAAGTTGATTTTGTATTATTCCAACTGCCTTCAGCTAGCAGTTGGACTTCCATTACACGCTGATCTGAATCAGCAGTTACAGGCATACCAGCTTCAATTAACTCTTCTGATCGCATTCTGAGCATTGTCACCAAGCCAAAAATTATTTTGCGGCCATAGTGAATCTTAACCATGCTACCTATTTGACCGATAGGGTAAACGCGACCATTGAAAGTCCTAGACAGCTCAGAAATTTTATCAGAGATCTCTACCTTAATATTAGTTCCAGATACTTCAACAACCTGTCCAATCTTTAACTCTTCTTCCGATGTAAACATAACTAAACCTCGCATCCATTCTTTAGTACTGATGTTACACCTTTGAATGTCCACCAATAATCATTATCGCCTTTTCTTTTAAATGGTCCTTGGCCACCGACATATAAACCACTCAACGAAGCAATAATCACTCTTGAACCAAAACTAGAACTACGCCACTTTTCTAAACATGCTGGTATGTCATCCCTACACTCCAAAAATACCAAAAGCACTGTTTTGTTTTCTCCTTTAGATAAAGCGAACTCAATTTCATTATTAATGTGGTCATCGCCAAAACTGTAACCACAAACCGCTAACGTATTACTTTGAGGAGAATTTAAAGATTTTCTAAATAAATCAAACTGAGAAGAAAACGGATCTTGCTGAGTAGCAATGTATTTTGTTGCTTGAGGGTAAATTAGAACACGACGATCTGCCTTGGGATAGCGGTCATTATCCCTAACGCGCCAGACATAGCCTTTATTACAAAGAAACCAATCTATCGACCCGTGCATCTTGATTAAGTTTGCGCGCTGTCCATTTGTTGGTGCTGGTTCGCCATATCTCTGAGTACGGTGAGCGACAGCTCCTCCAGCAAAACCGTCCCAATACGGCACTTTGTTCAGAGCTAATGCATCTTCCAAAAGAGTGTCGTAGTTAGTTGTGAAAATATTGACTGTTTTTCTTCGTTCATGAACACCAGCAGACGCATGATTAAACAGTGTGTCGATAAACTCTAAATGGGACTCAATATCGACAATTGGCTCTGACAACGTACCTTCTTCATCTGCCGTTTCATCACTGCCTTCAACATAGCCACAACGGATAACATTTGAGATAGACTCAAGAATTATGTTATGTACTTCTTCTAGAGTAGCTAGTTCAACTTTCGTCCCTCGAATTACTGTTTTCTTTTCTTTGTTTCTTTCAGCTAATGCAGCATAGTCGCCTAGATGACTAAGAACATGCTCTATATGGCATTGCCCTGGCAACTCTTCAAATAGTGGAGTAATAATATTGTCATATAATTTCTTATGGCTAGCTTTTATATCCTTCTTAACTTTATTCGTTAAAGGGTACATAAGCGGCAGTTTAGCGTCGAAACTTATTCCTGCACCCAGCAGCCAACTTTGCTCACTACACTTTAAGTGTTCCTCTACTTGCAAGAACAACTCGTCATCAATCAAATCATCCATTCTATTTCCTTCTTATAGAGTTGTACCGAAGTGGCAACCAGAGCGTTATAACATATAATTAGATAACAAAATGTCATCTCCCCATTGGAAAGATGACAAATATCTAATGATTAATAATAGACTTAGGTTACTGCAATTATCATTTTAATCAACAATGTAAAATATAAATCATCTGAAAAGGCGACAAAATGCAATATTTACGGCGGAAAGATGGCTAGTACAGTACACAGTGTAAATAAGTAATATTATGTAGTTAAAATACAAATTTGCTCAATATGACTACGTCTATTCACCCCATTGAGTTTTGCTGAATGATTGCCTTTAGGACACAAAGTGCTGATCAGCCATTAATTTAATTAATATCAATCAGTTAAAACAAAACTTTGCTCAATATAGCTGCTACTTCCCGACTGTTGAACTTTCCCAAATCCTTCTTTGCTTTTAGCAAAGCCAAACAATATGTTTGAGTTAGGCTCAATATGACTTCGTCCACTCCCCCTGTTGAGTTTTTCTGAATGGATGAGTGCCTTTAGCAACCTAAGGCATGGATGCCGTTGCTAGCTGAGTTCGCCACATGGACGTGGCGTATGAGCGGTGCGTTAAGAAGGTAGTTATTTATTCAGATTAAAAAACGAATTGGGGCCAGTCTCTTTGCTTACTTTCTCTGCTGGCAGAGAGAAAGTAAAGTCGCCGACAGGGTGAAATTTCAGTAAATAATCTACAACATGACTGGATGAGCGCAGACGAAATATACTCAGATGCTTTCAACTAATGTAAATATTAAAAACAAGCAGGCTAAAAAAAGGAATCGCAGAGCTCTTCCGCTCGTGGTACTAGTCTCTCGGCTAACTCTCCCAGCGCCCCGAATAAAACCTTGCTCGATATGGCTGCAACTCCCCCACCGTTGAACCTTCCCAAATCCTTCATTGCTTTTAGCAAACCCAAACAGGATGTTTGGGTTAGGCTCGTTCTGGCCATGGATGGCCAGCAAGAGTCGCTGCGTTATAAAAGTAATGAAGGATTTGGATAAGAAAGTGATTCGGTGGCCAGTCTTTTTGCCTACTTTTTCTTCTGGCAAGAAAAAGGTGGTCGCCGACAGGGCGAAAACACAGCAAAGAAGAATCAAAGTGATTGGACGAGCGCAGACGAAAAACCACTCAAGAAAAGCAGATCAATATGAACTTATCTTGTTGATAGTTGACTCAGATACAGCAATTAACTCTCTAGGAAGGAACGTAATAAATGAAATTTTCAACTTTAATCATGATATGTGGATTAGTATTTACCCAACAAGCATTCGCTGAAAATAATGGGAAAAACACCTCTGATTGTCATTCAAACAATACTCAAGACTGTACAACAACAAACAATAATAATGCAAAACAGCAAGGTTCAAAAACGGTTGTACAGACAACGACTAAGACAACTGTAACAACACAGCAGAAATCAGGTAATGCTTCAAAAGAAGTTGTGCAGACCTCTAAGCAAACAGAGCAATCATCAAAAGCTTCTGTAAAAAACTCGCCAGAAGTACAGAAAAAAGCAGTCACAACGACACGTACAACAACAAAAGCCGTATCAGGGCGTTCTTTAATATTGCAAACACAACAACAATTAAATCGCCTTGGTTATAAAGCGGGTAAAGCAGATGGCTTAATGGGTAAAAATACACGAGAAGCGATTAAACGCTTTCAAAAGCAGCACAACATTCGTGTTGACGGGAAAAGTAGTTCAGCATTGCTAGCTTTATTGAAAAAAGCGAATAAGAAGTAATTTAATGTTTACATTTGAAAACACAAATATAGCCGATAGGTAAGTTGATAGACTCAACGATACCAGTAAACTGGTTCGCTATATTTAGTATTAAACCACCTACCGTTAATTTTATAACGGTAGGTGTGATGAACAATCTGCTATTACCAACCGATATAACGTTGTGCTGAATCATATCGATCGCTTGTATGCCCAATCAATGTTTCAACTGCTTCTTCAAACTCCTCTTCAGAAGTAAAGGTATAATCATTGCCTTCACTTGCAACGTAATCCTCTATCAAACTTTGAAAGCTAGTAAATTCATCATTAATATTATATTCGGTGGAACTATCACTATTAAAATAGCTTTTAGCAAATGTTTCTAAATAGGTTTGATATTGAGCTTCGTAAGTTGCTTGGTCAAGAATATAACCAATCAATGGCCATTCATCTTCATCTACTGAGGTCATTGTAATTGATAGTGCTCGGTTGTTATCAACTAGTGCTTCATTGTTGTCCCAGGGTATCCACTCAAAGGTTCCGGTATCAGGATTATGATATAAAAAGAAGTTGTGTGGCATTACGCCATAAGTGTCCCAGTTCTGCATAACACTATTTGCGGCAAGCCATTTTAAGAAAGTATCGACATCAAAAACGGCTTCTAAATTAGCTTGCCATGCTTCGTCATCGCTACTGGTACGTGAACTGTCATTAATAACATCATAAAGTGCTGCTATGTCCTCATAAGTCTCGTCATCATCAGTTTTTAAGCCATACTCGTCTTCATCATAAGTGCCGCTTGCAAATGTTGCTGCATCGTCTTCTGGTTTGTATAAGTTACCATCATCATTATCGTAATATTGAGTTTCGATAACTGTGTCATCAACTTCTTCAACGAGTGTATAAAGTCCATAATAAATATCATTTTCTTCATCACCACTACCATCCACATTAAGGTATAAGGCGTAAAAAGTAGAATGTGCACTGGCTAGACCGAAATCTCTAAAAATATCATTAGCGACTACTTCATGCATTTCTGATTGATCATCGTAGTTATTTTTTAGGTTTAATTGTTTGAACCCATAAAAACGCTGATTTTTTATTTCTGGGTATTCGTCTTCAAATTCATCAAAATCAAGTTTAAACGGTAGTTTACTATTACCGGCATTATATAGGCTTGAGTTTCCTTTAAATCTCACACCTACTTTATACCATTCCGTCCAGGTATCATCTTCTTCGGAATAATAAAATACTTCAGAAGGGACGAAAATAGGGTTATCAAGGTCGCTAAAATCTGTCGAGCCATTAAGTTCTTCGGTTAACTCTTCAAGGTCATCATTCATCACAGTCCAGTTTTCAGATTCAATAACAATGCGTAGTTTCTGTACCTCACTAGTATTAAAAACAACATCGATGTTTTCAATAATTTCATCTGTGGTTAGCTTTTCATGAGTGGCTTCCGACCAGTCATCAGTATTATCTAATTCACTATAAACAATATCTGACTCATCGGTAGAGCTTGCTGTCACTGAGTCTGAATCGTCTGACTCTGTACAAGCAATGAGTGAAAATAATGAGAGTACAATAGCCATTATTTTTAAATAACTAAGGGTATGTTTTATCAACATCATATAAGTCCTTTTATTACAATGATTTCAATGGGAGTATCTAGGTGCTTCCCGTGACATTAAGTTTGCGATCAAGATGAAATCAACAATCATCTTCTATGAATGTAAATATAACGGTCAAATGAGCAAACAATGTGCAAATCGATATTGATTTAATGAGTAGGTTGAAAAGAGTAAAGAAATTGATATGGGAAGCTTTAAAGTACAGGCTCCTAGTCTATGAAACCTGTGCTTTAATGGATTTATTAATGGCTTTGTAATGCCTCCGCTAAATAATTCACAAAGGCTTTTAGCTGACTGGGAATAAATTTCGACTGCGGATATTGTGCAATAATACCGCCTTGATAATTACCTAATGTCCTCCATTCAGGTAGCAATTGTACGAGTTGCTTTGAGTCAATCTCTTTAGCCACTGAGAAATCAGGAAACAGTGCAATACCAATACCTTGAAGTACAGCCTCTCTACGAATTTCACTATGATTAACAGTAAATGTGCCTTGAACGTTTATTTCACACACCTGTTTTTCATGTTGGAACTTCCATTGACGATCTTTTGTCACCTCACCGAGTACGATGCAGTTATGATCTTTTAATTCATTAGGGTGTACTGGTGTGCCATGTTCTTTTAAATAAGCAGGCGTTGCACATAATAGCTGTTTGCAATTGCCTAATTTCTTAGCCACTAGCCCTTCTATTGGGCTATCTGTAATGCGAATAACTAAATCTACTTCATCGCCAATTGGGTCAATGATGTGATCGGCCACTTTAAAATGAAAGGATACTTTTGGATACAGTTTTAAAAAATCCATGACCATTGGCATCAAGACTTGTCGCGACAATGCTTTAGGAGCAGCAATACGTAGCGACCCAGTAATATCAGTTTCATTAGATTGTGCCGCTGAAACAGCCATTTTGGCAGAGGCTAGCATGTCTCGACATTGTATAAAGACTTGCTCACCTGTAGGCGTCAAACGCATTTTCCTGGTGGTTCTTTCTAACAGCTTTTCTTCAATGGCGAGCTCTAAACGCGCCACACTGCGGCTGATTGATGAGGGTGAAACGCCAATTGCTTGAGCCGCTTGAGATAAGCTACCAGACTCCACCACTTTAACAAAAATAGCCATTTCAGAAAGAAGAGGAATCAATTTATTAATGTCCACAGCGCAATTATCCTTTCCATTTATTAGTATTGTTTCATATAAGTTAATTATTAATACTCTGCTTGTCAAAATCATTATTAAGAAGAGTCCTTATGAACACACTAAACAGTACAGTAAGCAACGCGGTAGATAAGCGTTCAGGTTTCATTTTCACCAAGTATTTGCCTAAATTTCCATTAACTGAAATGTTGTTACTATTGGTCGCTATTTTTTGGGGAACAAGTTATGGGTTAACCAAAGAGGCGCTTATCTTTACTAGCGTATTGTTGTTCATTGCCATTCGTTTCTCGTTGACCAGTTTATGTATGGCACCGATTGTGTTTAAGGAATATCGGGCAGGTAAGAATAAAGATTGGAAAGTGGCTATTCCAAGCGGTCTGATTTTGTCTGCTATTTTCCTATGTGAAGTTTATGGTATTTCACAAACATCAGCCTCTAATGCGGCTTTTTTAATTAGTTTGTCGGTGATATTAACGGCTTTTTTTGAACCTTTAATTAACCGTTCTAATATCTCACCTTCATTAATTTGGTTGGCCCTCTGCTCTATTGTGGGAGTGTATTGTTTAACTCACTCTGGCTCTACAACAATAACGCTCAACACAGGCGACTATTTCATTTTATGTGCGGCTACCTTGCGTGCTGCGATGGTCACTGTGACTAAGCGATTATCTGAAGGGAAAGATATCACTACCTCTATGCTGACTGCTATTCAGTCATTTATTGTTGCGATCAGTGCGCTTGTCTTATGCTTTTTAACACAGCCCTTTGCTGATATTAACTTACCAGCAACAATGTCATTTTGGCTAACGATGACTTACCTTGTGTTGTGCTGTACTTTGTTTGCTTTTTGTATTCAAAACTACGCAATCAGAAAGATATCTCCTACTAAAGTCTCTTTATTGATGGGTAGCGAACCGTTATTCGGGGCTTTATTTGCAGTAGTTTGGTTGAATGAGTCATTTACTGTGTTGCAGATGATTGGCGGCGGATTAATCCTTGCCAGTGTGTTGGTGACTTCAATGAGAGCAAATAAATAGAAGTAGGTACGACATAATCATTAACAATATAGAGACTATGTCATTGCAAAGCAGTGTTAAAAATGATCGTACTTATCGGTTAACCAATGCCTTGGCTAGCTAGATTAGATAAGTACGATGCACTTGATGGTAATAACAGTTTTAATTAATTGACGCGGTCAATGCTTTATTTATATTTTGTTGTTCAATGATTTTGTGTGTATTTAATTGCTCATTGGCAAATCTAGGACCGCCACCGCCACCTGGACCACCGTGAAATAAAGGAGCACAAGCTGACATCCCTACTGTAGTCAGCAGCGTGACACTTAACACTAGTAATTTTGAATGTTTCATAAACCCCCCCGTTATAAAAATCAGATCACTTTCGCGTAACGTTTTAAGTGATGTCGAATAGACTAGATTAGCTATTTAATTGGTATAATACGCCTGCTTTTTTCATCTATCAATACAGAGGTAGTAATACCAATCGCAACAAATAGCTTTTACAACAGTCCACTTCCTCCTTGTAAATTTGGTAAAGGAAATAGCCATTAAAGAATTAACATCTTTTGGTTAATTCTCCGATAGACGATTAACCAAGTTAGCCGTCGAAAGGGTTAGTTTGCGCCTTGAATGGAATTGTTTTTCCAGTGCAAAAATTTAAATAATATATTTAATGTCTCTGTATAAGTGCATTGGATTCAACAAATTAAAGACAAAAAAAATCCGTGTTTGCTAAAAACAAACACGGATTCTTTAAAGCAGATAATTAACTACTATGCATACACTGGGTGTGCGCCACAGAATTTAGCTACTTTCACTTTTACTGCTTCAATAGTAGCAGCTAGTTTTTCTTCATCTTTAATTGCATCAAGCACGTCACAAATCCAACCAGCTAATTCAGTTGCATCTTCAGTGTTTGCACCACGGCGAGTGAATGCAGGTGTACCGATACGTAGACCAGATGTAACAAATGGAGAACGTGGATCGTTTGGTACAGAGTTCATGTTCACTGTGATGTGAGCAAGACCTAATGCTGCATCTGCTTCTTTACCTGTGATGTCTTGAGCAATCAAGTCAACTAGGAAAAGGTGGTTTTCTGTACCGTTAGATACGATTTTGTAACCGCGATCTTGGAATACTTTAACCATTGCTTTAGCGTTTGCTAAAACAGACTCTTGGTATGCTTTAAATGCAGGCTCAGCACATTCTTTGAATGCAACTGCTTTAGCAGCGATAACGTGCATTAATGGACCACCTTGACCGCCTGGGAATACAGCTGAGTTTAATTTTTTCTCAATTGCTTCGTTAGCTTTAGCAAGGATAAGACCACCACGAGGGCCGCCTAATGTTTTGTGTGTTGTTGTTGTTACAACGTCAGCAAATGGTACTGGGTTAGGGTAAAGACCCGCAGCCACTAGACCAGCAACGTGTGCCATATCAACGAATAGGTAAGCACCTACTTTATCAGCGATTTCACGGAATTTAGCCCAATCTACGATACCTGAGTATGCAGAGAAACCAGCAACGATCATTTTTGGTTTGTGCTCAACAGCTAAACGCTCAACTTCAGCGTAATCAAGTACACCAGTATCTGGGTTGATACCGTATTGAACAGCGTTGTAAACTTTACCAGAGAAGCTAACAGATGCACCGTGTGTTAAGTGACCACCGTGAGCAAGGCTCATACCTAAAACAGTATCGCCAGGCGCACATAAAGCAGCGTAAACAGCACTGTTTGCTTGAGAACCAGCATGTGGTTGTACGTTTGCGTAGTCAGCACCAAATAAAGATTTAGCACGTTCGATTGCTAGAGATTCAGCAACGTCAACGTATTCACAACCACCGTAGTAACGCTTACCTGGGTAACCTTCAGCATATTTGTTTGTTAATTGACTACCTTGCGCTTCCATCACGCGTGGACTTGTGTAGTTTTCTGACGCAATCAGCTCAATGTGATCTTCTTGGCGTTGAACTTCATCAGTCATTGATTTCCATAATTCTGGATCGTAATCAGCAATATTCATATCTCGGTTAAACATGTGCATCTCCTGGTAGGAATTTAAAGTATAAGTCAATTTGATGGTGCGCATTTTACGCAATCTTTACGCTATTGCATAGAGCAATGACGTGAAATATATCGTTACTCAACGTGAAGATTGGTAATAATGACAGTAAATAACCTCAGTTCTGGTTTATGGAAGCGAAACATCATATAAAATCAGATAGCTAAATCATTTAATAGGCAATTCTGCTAGTTGCGTGTAGTTCAGGCAAAGGTCAGATAAATTATTGAAACAATAACGGGTTATTGAGAAATAATTTAACGCAGAAATCCGTATAAATAGCGGTGTTGGCTCGCTTTTCTTATCCAGTATTGAGGTTAATGGTTGGTTATTAAGTAAAAACCTAATAACCAACCATTTTTTCGCACAATATAACGATTATACGATGCGTTGAGGCGCAGGATCACGTGCAGCGGTGATCACAATAGCTATCGATTTTGAATTTGGCGTAAATGTATAATCGCCATGGTTAGCCAAAGCCACTAAAGGGTTGGTTTCAGGATAGTAAGCGGCAGCATTACCCATTGGGATATCGTAAGCTAATACCGTAAAGTTAGTCACTTTTCTGACCACTTCATCACCCCATAACGCTTCAATATCGACTTTATCACCTGAGCTTAAACCAATGGCACTGATATCCTTTTCATTCAGCAATACAATATGACGGTCGCCACTTAAACCACGATATCTGTCACTGAAGCCATAAATAGTGGTGTTGTATTGATCATGTGAACGAAGAGTTTGCAATACAAATACAGGGTTTTTACTTAACGCGCGTTGCGATGCAGGCACGATTGCTTCAGGCAAAGGCGCACGATGAAATTGTGCTTTTTGATCACTGGTGTTCCATTTGTGCTCAGCTGCTGAGTTACCTAAATAAAAACCACCCGGATTCGCCAGTCGTTTGTTCATATCAGTGAAGCCAGGAATAGTTTGGCTGATTAAATCACGAATGCGATCATAATCTTCTATTAAAGCTAACCAATCTACTGGTTCATTGCCCAATGTAGCATGGGCAATGCCAGCAATAATTGCAGGCTCTGAACGCATTTTTCTGATATCACTTTTCACCACACCTTGTGATGCATGCACCATTGAAAATGAATCTTCCACAGTGATTTTTTGCGGCTTACCCTGTTGTAAATCGATATCTGTTCGACCTAAGCAAGGTAGGATTAGCGCATTTTTACCCGGGTATAAATGTGTTCGATTTAATTTCGTGGCGATATTCACGGTTAAATCACAACGACTCATGGCTTGTCTGGTGACTTCGGTATCAGGCATGGCTGCAGCAAAGTTACCACCTAATCCAATAAACACTTTGCTGTCACCGCGTAACATCGCTTCTACCGCTTGTACTGCGTTATGGCCATGCGCTTGTGGTGGCGTAAAGTTAAATGTTTTTTCTATATTATCTAATAAGGTTTGTGGTGGTTTTTCATCAATGCCCATGGTGCGATCACCCTGTACATTTGAATGGCCACGCACTGGGCATAACCCAGCCCCTTTTTTACCAATATGACCAAATAATAATTGTAAATTGGCTAATTCATTAACCGTTGCCACTGAGTGTTTGTGTTGAGTGATCCCCATCGCCCACGTGATAATCACGCGTTTAGCATCTTGAAAAACAGTCGCCGCTGATTTAATTTGATCTTTAGATAATCCAGATTGCTCAGTAATTAATGACCAAGGCGTGGCTTTAACTTCTTCTAAATACGCCTCTAAACCACTGGTATGTTTTTCAATGAATTTTAGATTGAATACACGGTCGCCATTTTCAATGGCTTGTTCATGGCGTTTTAGTAGCACTTTTACCATACCGCGCACAGCCGCCATATCACCACCTAAATTAGGTGTAAAATATTGGCTCGTCAGCTTAGTTGAACTCCCAAACATCATATCCACAGGCGATTGAGGGTTCGCGAATCGCTCTAATCCTCGCTCTTTTAAGGTATTAAAAGTCACAATATTAGCGCCACGATGTGCGGCGTGGTTTAAGGTATGTAACATACGAGGATGGTTTGTGCCGGGGTTTTGGCCAAATACAAAAATAGCATCTGCATGCTCAAAGTCATTTAATGTGACTGTGCCTTTACCAATTCCAATCGCTTGTTTAAGCCCAATACCGCTTGCCTCGTGGCACATATTTGAACAGTCAGGAAAATTATTTGTACCGAATTTTCTTACAAATAACTGGTATAAAAAGGCTGCTTCATTACTTGCACGGCCCGAAGTATAAAATTCAGCTTGGTGAGGACTTTCTAAACCATTTAAGTGTTTGGCAATTAATTCAAAGGCCCCTTCCCAACTTACCTCAGTATATTTATCTGTTTCGGCATCGTACATTAAAGGCACTGACAAACGACCTTGATCTTCCAAGAAGTAATCGGTTTGAGTGCGCAGTGTTGACACTGAATATTGGTCGAAAAACACCGGTGTTAAACGACGAGATGTTGCCTCCCAATTCACTGCTTTTGCACCATTCTCGCAGAATTTAAAGCGGTCTTTTTTACCCTCTTCGCCCCAAGCACAACCCGGGCAGTCAAAACCATGGTCTTGATTGGTCTTTAATAAATTTAATACATTTTTTGCGACATTTTCACTGTGCAACAAATGTTTACCTGTACTAACAAGTGAACCCCAACCACCAGCGGCACCTTTATATTTTTTAACGGTCATTACTGCCTACCTATTGATTTGATTAGTCTTTTTTAAACGAAAATCACCATGGTAGACATTGCAAGTATGGTCACTCACAAACCCTATTAAGGTGATGTTAAATTGCTTTGCAACAGCTACTGCTAGGCTTGATGGTGCACCAATCGCAACCACCACAGCCATTTTAGCGGCTACCGCTTTTTGCATTAATTCGAAACTAACTCGTCCACTGAGCATTAATATATTTTGTTTGTCTAATAAGTTTTTAGTGACCAATTCGCCAATTACCTTATCCACGGCATTATGACGACCTACATCTTCATGCACTGCTAAACATTGGTCTAACGTAAAGACACCTGCGCTATGCACGCCACCCGTTGCAGAGAATAACGTTTGCTGTTCTCTTAATTGAGAGGAGAAAGTCAGTACTTTTTGAATCGGCAACCATTCAGGTGCTTGGTCAATATTGAGGTCAAAGGTGTGCGCTAACTTTTTTACATCATTCGCACCACAAATGCCGCAACCAGAGTGACTAACAAATTGACGCGTTAATGAGGCCCAATCCAACACTACATCATCACTTAATAGCACATCACATTGGTTAAACTCTTCACTTTCAATAGATTTGATTTGAGTGCGATCTTGAATAATTGCATAGGAAAGCAGTAAACCAGTCACCAATAAGGCATCTTGCCCAGGCGTTCTCATGCTCACCATAAACGTTTTTTCTAATTGTTGCTGAGTGTCTTTACAAGTCCAATGTAATACGATGTTTAACGGATCTTCACTGATCACTACATCTTCACTCAAGCGCACATCAATATCTCCCTCGGGCATTAATCGATAACGTTGTCGATTAACATACTGATAGGACTTTGCACTCATTACTAACCCTTGATACTTTGATTTTTAAGAAGATTCAGGCTGATACTGATTATTAACAACCAGTAGGAGGATGATTCATAGTATTCAGCTTTATAACATATTATTCACAATTTTTTTAGGGGGAATGAGTAATTTTATTAAAAATAATAGTCAAAATTAATCAACAGGCTTCGCAGTCTGTTTTATAGAATATTAATGTGAGTATTAAGGTAACCTTAATTATTATCTATACCCAGTTTCTAATTAAGTGTTTTCTCTATTTCCATTCCCTTGCTTGTCCCTTTTCGCATTTTTGCTCACCTAAGCCACGCCCTTCTGTTGCTTGTTGTTCGGTAGATACTTACAATAGCTGGCAATTATTTTATTCATTATAAAGGATTCCCTATGGCTCAAGCATTGCCTGATAAGTTCATTTATTCTATGTCCCGCGTTTCTAAGGTGGTTCCACCTAAACGTACGATTTTAAAAGATATTTCATTAAGCTTTTTCCCTGGCGCTAAGATTGGTGTGCTTGGTCTAAATGGTGCAGGTAAATCTACCTTATTACGCATTATGGCGGGTATCGATCAAGAGTTTGAAGGTGAAGCGCGTGCTTTAACTGGCACTAAAATCGGTTACTTACCGCAAGAGCCTATATTAGATCTAGAAAAGAATGTGCGTGAAGTTGTTGAAGAAGCAGTGTCTGAAGTGAAGTCAGCATTAACTGAATTAGATGCAGTTTACGCAGCATACGCTGAAGAAGATGCAGACTTTGATGCATTAGCAAAACGCCAAGGTCAATTGGAAGATATTATCCAAGCCCATGACGGTCATAACCTTGATAACCAACTAGAGCGTGCTGCCGATGCACTTCGCCTTCCTGCTTGGGATCAACCAGTGAAAGTATTGTCTGGTGGTGAACGTCGTCGTGTTGCGTTATGTCGCCTACTGCTTGAAAAACCAGATATGTTATTGCTCGATGAACCAACTAACCACTTGGATGCTGAATCGGTTGCTTGGTTAGAGCGCTTCTTACATGACTATGAAGGTACTGTTGTTGCTATTACCCATGACCGTTATTTCTTAGATAACGTTGCGGGTTGGATCTTAGAGTTAGACCGTGGTTACGGTATTCCATGGGAAGGTAACTACTCTTCTTGGTTAGAGCAAAAAGATGAGCGTTTAAAACAAGAAGCATCACAAGAGAAAGCGCGTCAACGTCAAATTGAGCAAGAGCTTGAATGGGTTCGCTCAAATGCAAAAGGTCGCCAATCTAAGAGTAAAGCGCGTTTATCCCGCTTTGAAGAGCTTAATAATCAAGACTTCCAAAAACGTAATGAGACTAACGAGCTATTTATTCCTACTGGTCAGCGTTTAGGTGACCAAGTGATTGATGTCAATAACCTCACTAAATCATTTGATGGTCGAGTGTTAATTGATGATTTAAGCTTTAGTATTCCTAAAGGTGCAATCGTAGGTATTATCGGTGCCAATGGCGCGGGTAAATCAACGTTATTTAAAATGTTAGCTGGTACTGAGCAACCTGACTCTGGTGAAATAATTGTTGGTGAAACAGTTAACATGGCCAGTGTTGATCAGTTCCGTGATCACATGGATGACAAATTAACGGTATTTGAAGAAGTGTCTGGCGGCAGTGATATTATCCAAGTGGGTAACATTGAAATCCCAAGCCGTGCCTACTTAGGCCGTTTCAACTTTAAAGGTTCTGATCAATCTAAGATTGTCGGTGATTTATCAGGTGGTGAGCGTGGTCGTTTACACTTGGCTAAACTGCTTAAATCTGGCGGTAACTTACTACTACTGGATGAGCCAACCAATGATTTAGATATTGAAACCTTACGTGCGCTTGAAGATGCGCTACTAGGCTTTGCGGGTTGTGCTATGGTTATTTCCCATGACCGTTGGTTCTTAGACCGTATTGCTACGCATATCATCGATTACCGCGATGAAGGTCAAGTTAACTTCTACGAAGGTAACTACACAGATTACGAAGCATGGTTGAAGAAAACCTTGGGTGCTGCAGCAGTAGAACCAACACGTGTGAAGTACAAGCGTATTAATTAACCTCAATCAATACTGGATAAGAAAAGCGAATCGACACCGCTATTGATACGGATTTCTGCGTTAAATTATTGCTCAATAACCCGTTATTGCTTCAATAATTTGCCTTGAACTACGCACAACTAGCAGTATTGTCTATTACATGATTTAACTATCTGATTTTATATGATGTTTCGCTTCCATTAACCAGAACTGAGGTTAGTTAAGTTAAAAATAATAAGCATAAAACAAAAAAACCATTCAAGTTGAATGGTTTTTTTATGTGCGAAGCTTTGTCTATGTAGAGGTTAGCTAACCTTTTTACGGCGGCTAATAGAAAAACCTAGTACCGCTAAAGCAAAAAGTCCCAACATAGCAGGTGCAGGCACTGCAACAGGAGCTGACACTAAAAAATTATTAACGATTAATTTTGATTTAAAAGCATTATCATTCACATTCAACACACCTACTGTGTAGGTTAATAAACCAGACTCAGTAGCAGTCCATTCAAAAGACCCCGTTGTCCAATCTGGTGTTGCTGTATCAGCAAGCCAATTTAGGTCACCTAAGCTTAAGTTAACAAAGGCAAAATCATTATAATATGAATTTGAATTTTCAGCGCTGTACCACAACCAATCAAATGAAAAGACTGAGCCGGTATCGACTGTGACACTATTTTGATATGCGGAGCCCGATACTGCGTTTCCTGTTGAAATGCTGTCGAAAGTACCTTGTTCAACACCTGCAAAAGTACTGACTTTACTATCACTCTCACCATCAATTGAATATATATATAAACTATCTTGATATGTTTTTACTGCTCCAATGGTATTAGATCCAATGGTATTGCCAGAGGTATGTTTGCCACTTGTTTTATGACTCATGACTGTTGCTTGTGCTGCCACTGAAAATAACAATGGTACTAATATTGAGATGATTTTTCTCATCAACCTTTCCTTTATAATTAACTAGGTAAAATCTACCCACAAAGAGCGATCAAGCAATAAGCAAGCCAAAAATGTAAAGCACTGAATTTAAATAGATTAGTTGTAAACAAAAAAATAAATGAAATAAAGTGTTAAGTAATTCGACACAACAGAGGGAAATAATGACTATAAACTTAATAATTTATAGTCGTTATTCTGAGGTTATTATCTGCCAGTATCGACTGGCAGATAATAATGATAACTAGTGAGCCGCTTGCTTCGCTTCCTCACGCTTTTCTTGCTTTTCTAATAACGGCTCAAATCGTTTATCCGTTAATATTTTCATAAAAGCAATCAATGCATCAATCTTACGGTCTGTTAATACTTGAGCTTTAAGATCCTCTAAGTCAACCGTTGCAGGTACTTCAGGTGCGCGCCAAGGTTTGCCAGTTTCTGGATTAATAGTGCGCTTAGGATTATTAAAGTGATCATAAAACTCCATCACGGTACGTAAATCTTTAAATACACCATTATGCATATAAGGTGCTGTTACGGCGACATTACGTAATGATGGATTTTTAAATTTACCATCGTATTTAGGATCGTCAACCGCTGGATTTTCTAGTAAACCATGGTCAATAAAGTCATCTTTTACGTGGCCCAATGCAATCAACTGAGCATTAGAAGGAACACCAATATTACGATATTGATGGTTAGTGAAAGGCTCTTTTTTACTATCTTCTGTTTTCAACATATGACAACTATTGCAGCTCACATTGTTATTAGAGAAGAATAAAGTACGCCCTAAATCTTCTAACACTGTTAGCTCGTACTCGCCTTTTAAGAATCGATCATACTTACTATCATAAGTTGCAAACTCATCAGTTTGTTCAAATGCTTGAATAGCACGGGCAAAACCATTAAAAGCAGGTAAAACACCATCTTCTTTAGCTTGCTGCTCAAAGACTGTTTCACCATAAATACGTTTAAAGTTATCAATGTAAAATGGATTTTCTTGAATACGCTGTACTACCGTTTCAGCATCAGGAAAACCCATTTCAACAGGGTTTAATGGCGGCCCCATTGCTTGATCAGCTAAGGTATTCGCACGACCATCCCAGAATTGCCCACCAACATATTCATTGAGCTCTTGATTAAAATGAAATGAAGGCGATGTATTGGCATAAGCGGCCATTGGCGTATTACGCGTGCCAAGAGATTTACTATCGTCACCCAGTGAAACCATAGTCAGTCCAATATTGTCACGGTGATCACTAAAGCTTGTTGAAGGCTCATGGCAAGTTGCGCAAGACATAGTTCTGTTCACAGAAAAGCTCGGGTCGAGAAACAAGATCTGCCCTAACTGTGCCTCTGTTAGTTGAGCAGCATTCGCTTGAGAAAAGCTCATACCAATGAAGAATAAATAAAGAAATTTTTTCACTTAAGTGTCCGTTTTATACTTGTCATTATATTAAAAAAGGGGCGAACCATAATTTTGCTAACACTATCAAAGTCTTGTCTTTTACCTTCCCCTAAACCAAATTTTTGCACCGTAGCGGCATCCTTGGTTAGTCTCAATGAACCAAACAACCAATCCCATAAGGCTAATACGCTACCGTAATTTTTTCGCATACTCTCTTGTTGATGATGTACTTGATGTTGCGCTGGAGAAATCAATAATCGTTCCATCCAACGCCCATAAGTTAAACGAATATGGCTATGTCTTAGGTTTCCAGTAAAAGAAAATAAGGCAACTATAAACAGGTTACCACCTAATACAGTATATAAATCAACACGCGCACCAAAACAAAAGATGAAAATACCTGTCACCACACCTGCAACAATCGCGTTGCGCAGCGCAAATAATAATATTTCTACCGGATGCAAACGGTAGAAGGTTAACGGGTTTAATGACTCGGCACTATGATGTACCTCATGAAACTTCCACAACCAACGATTTGTATGCATCAAGCGATGTAACCAATAACGACTCAAATCCCCTAATACAAATAAGCACAAGGTATAAGACAAGACGATATCGCGATAATACCAAGATAGAAACAGCGGTTCATAATTTGAGTTTAAATAATTTAAAACCCACAATGCGACCGTTTGACCTGATAATAATAATGGAATAATTAGCAGTTTTTTTAACAGCCAATTAACCAAAAAATAGCGATAATCAAGTTTGGCATCAGCATTCAACCAATAGGCTTTCATGTTAGTAATAGAAAGCTTATGCCCTTGCCACACATACCAAACTGTTGCTATCAGCGCGCTAGCAATTAGGTAGCCCCAAAATATACGTTGGCTACCGTTTAAGAACAGCGCTAATGGAGAATCAATCGCCATCGGCATCGATTAAGTTAGCTGATACACCAATACGGCTCACTAACTCTCTGTAAAAGGCTTTTTGTACATCCAATAGACCTTGGAAGATTGGGATCATGTCATTCAGGTTAAAGTTATGGTCTGCCGGTGTATTGTTATACGCTTCTACTGATGCAGTCAGTGCATTTTGTACCGCTTTAATACCTTCACTACCGTGTTTTTCGTAAGCAATAGTCGCTACGTTAGGTTGCTTATCTTCCGCTAGTAGTTGTTGATTGGTTTCCAATACTCCACCAATGAATGCCCAAGATGCTTCACTGTATGGGAACTGTTGGTGTTCAGGTTTAGTTTCACCTAAGTTTGCCTTAGTTAACCCACTCACTTGAGCAATACGCCAATCACGAGTTTTGTAAATATGCTCAATTTGCGCATTAACCACTAACGATAAACCTTTATCAACGTCAAACAGGAACGCATCACGGTTTGCTTTGTAACCGTCGCTAATTTGCGTAAAGCGCTTACATACATTAGCAACCATTACCTCTGCAAACTCTTTTCTGCGCTCAGACCACTCACCGCTGAACATTACTGAATCAATAGCGGTCATGGTTTTGTAAGAGTTTTTGTATAATGCAGTCTGTGGTTTTGAATCACGGCCAATTAAACGTTCGATACTGGCATGAATATCTTCATTTCCACTGTGGAAAAAATCCACCATCAATGGGTAATCCATGGCATTCATGTCGTAACCGCCAAGAATGTAACTAGCTTGCACTTGCCCCCAGCCTTTTGCCAATTGTTCGAATGCTTGATGACGTACTTCACCTGAGTCACTGTCTAATGCACCTTGTAAATCAGCACAGTATTGCACTGCGTTATCAGCATTTTGCTGAAGCACATTGTCATAAATAGAGGCATAAGGGTCTTTTTGCACGGCATAACTTAACATTGGTACGCTAAGTAAACAAATGCATGACAGATGTGTAAAAGTTTTCATAATTGCTCCAAAAAGTGTAGCAAGGCCAAGCGTTGCTCTTGGTCTAATTTAATAAATGTTAATTTCGCAGTTTCTGCTTCTCCACCGTGCCAAAGAATCGCTTCTTCCGGTGTTTTTGCTCGTGCATCATGTAAAAAACGATGTTTCGCTCTTAATCTAGCCCCAACACCCCATAAAGGTGCGGTACGATACTCTCTTTCTGTGGCTAAAAATTCCGGGCGACCGTCTTGTAATTGTTCACCCATATCATGTAATAACAAGTCACTGTATGGATGAAATTCAACGCCTTCGCTAGTTGTCATTGTGGCCCGATGGCAAGCGGCACAGCCTGTTTCTACAAATAGTTTTTTACCTTGGCGTCCTTGTTCATCCAAGCGCACCGTTTGTGGTGCTTTATGGTCACGGATAAACGCGCTAATCGCCTGTAAACGCAACATAGGTAAATCTAAACTACCAAGCGGCGTATTATCCCCTTTAGGCGCAGCTAAACAATCTTTTTGTGCAGGTTGACAACGTTCTTCGGTGAAAAAGGGATTTGTTAAGCCTAAATCATGAGCGGCTGCATTAGCCGTTTGATTAACTATGCCAACGGCACTACTTTTCCAATTAAGGCGACCTAATATTTTTTCATCTTGATTTGGTGCATTTAACCAGTTTGCACGACCACTAATACCATCTTCATTTTCATCTGTTGGGTCTTCCCAAGCCAGAATATCTGCAACTGGGACTTGTTCAATTAATCTTAAACCAGCTAATGTTGGCGGCTGTCGTAAAGAGATGGTTGTCTCTTCTGCTAACGGACCATAAGCTAATTTATCTAAATAAGGTTTAAATTTGGTTAAGGTCAATGTCTGACCATCCGGGTAAGTAAATGGAACAGACTCCACTTTTAACCTGGTTTGTGCTTCAGGCATTACTTTGCCATTGCCTCTAATCGACACCTGTGATCCATAAACTGGGTCAGGTACATTATCGTGGGCAGGTGTATCGATATTATTAATTAACCAACGTGAAGCATGTTTGCTAGGTTGAGTTAATTTAAAAACTAATGCTCTTAGAGGTTGGTTTTTACTACTCAGAGTAGGTGCACTGCCGTTATTTTCATGACAACTGACACAGGTATTGGCACTAAAGTGTGGACCTAAACCATCACGAGCAGTCGTTGCACTAGGTGCTTCTACCCAGGGGATAGTAAAAAATGAGCGGCCAAGAATATATTGGTCAAACTCTTTATCATTCATTTTTATTGGATGTGAAAAAGGCTTGCTGCCACTGGCATCGCTAAACTCATCGGTATTAAACTTAGTGCTGTCAGCCTGCGCCATATTATTAAGGCTAAAAAACAAAAAAGCGCCGCGAAGAATATGCTTCGAGACCTTGGAATAATTACTTTTCATAGATCACTTTCAAAATGAATGGTATACCTTAAGGTGAACAGATAACGCAAAACGCCACCGACCGAATACGGTAAGTGGCGTTTGTTATTTCATGCTGGACTACATCGCTGTATTACAGCGATATAAGGTCTTATAGCTGAGTTTCTTCAGCATCCGTTACATCATTTGTAGTCAGTGAAATACCGTAAGCTTTAGACACAACAACCATTTGGTCGCCTAAACGACGTAATTGGTTTTTAAGCGTTACAATGTTTTGAACACTTTCTTCGTTTTCTGGACGAATTTGGTAATCAAAGTGCATTGTCGTTGTTGCTAATGTATTGATAGTAGCAATACGTGCTTCAATGTCTGTCATTAACTCAGTAATAGCAGCTTGCTCTTCAGTTGATACGTTATCAATAAATCCAGGGCCAACTTTTTTACCTTTGTATTCACCTAGTAATACGTTTTTAATGCCTTGATAGTTCAATGCAATATCACGGTGCGTGTTATCAGAGAAACATGAATGCTCATCTTCTTCACTTGGTGTTAATACAGCAACAGCAATACGTTCGTTTGCTAGTTCTGATTTAGAGAACACGCCAACACCAGCAAAGATTTGCTTAAGTGCAGTTGCTAGCTCGATATTTTTAGACGCTTGGTCACCCGTTAGTTGCTCTAGTAAAGCAGCGCGGTAAAGACCGTTATCACCACTTACTTTATCTTCCCAAGCACTTGCCACTACAGATAGATCATCAACCATTTTTTCAGCAACAGCACCAAGGTAAGCAAGACGACGCTCTGCTAATTTGTCTGTTGTGAAATCAGTTAGTGGGCGTTGACCTGCTGTCATTGCGCCATTGCTGATAGTGTCTTCAATCATGTTGTTGTAGTCTTGATCTTGACCCCAAAGCATGAATTCAATTGCATGGTAACCAGCTGCTACGTTTGCATCACCACCGTTAGTGTTTAACTCACCTAAAACTTCTGGTGTTAGTGTTGTTACATCAACCGCTGTTACGTCTTCACCACCTGGTGTAAACATACCTTGCGTATCGATAATATTACCACTAGTACGCTCGTTATTTGCATTCACAGTGTAATCAATCATGTTTTCATCTAGTGGCCAAGAGTTAAGTTCACCTTCAACACCACCGTAAGTCTCAGCTACCCAACCATCTTCAGCATCAATTGGACCGTTAGAAAGACGGAAAATCTCAGTGGTACCGTAACTTTCACGAGAAACTAACCATGCGTCTTTTGCTGCTTGTAATGTTGCCTCTGTTGGCTCAGCAACAAACTCGCTAATCGCTGTTTGTAGTGCTTTTGCATCTTTTACTGCATCAGAGTAGTTAGCAGAAGCAATACTTGCATAAGTTGATAATGTTGCTAGTTTATCGCTCTTAGATAAACCTGTTGTCGCTGCTTCACTCGGAGCAGCTGCTTCTACTGCTGCAGGTGCTTCAGTTTGTGCTGCAGCTGGTTTTTCAGCTTCTGAGTTACAAGCAGAAACTAATAGAGCTCCTGCAATCACAGTGCTTAACATTGTCTTTTTCACTTTTATTACTCCTGGTTTTACGTTTAAACGTTAGGAGCTTTATTACTATCAATAAAGCTCAAGTTATTAATTGCTTCCTGCAACTATGTAAATTGTGTTCTGCAATTTGTTTATAAAAATTTACTACTAATATTTGTTACTGGTTAAGCATGCTCAGCCGTCACATATGCAACAGGCTCTAATTTAGCTTTTGTTTGCCATTTAAGAATAACGATCACAGCAACCCAATAAGCACCTAATACAGCTAAGTCCCAACCTATCGGCTGTGAACGATAGGCAAATAATGAGGCTAATAAGTTGCCAAATACTGAGCTATCGCTCAATACACTGCTCATATCCCAGATATTGCTGTATAACCAGCCCGGTAAATCAGTTGCAGCAAGCGGCCCACCTAATAGTTTTTCCGAAGCAGCCAAGAACAGGGCAGATCCAAGAAATAACAACATGATTTCAGTGACCTTGAAAAACCATTTCCACGAAATGAACTTGCCACCTAATTGCAATGCATAAAACAGCACCATGGCTAAGGCTAAACCAATAGCGACAGCACTAAAAAAGCTCACATAAGAAGCTAAAGTACCCAATTGTAAAAGCGAACCATATAGGAACATCACCGTTTCAGAACCTTCACGACCAACGGCAATCATCGCGAGGAAGAAAACACCCCACCAGCTTTTTTTGCCTTGTAAGCTTTTCTCTAATCCAGCTTCTAGCTCTTTCTTTAATGTACGTCCATGAACTCGCATCCACAGCACCATTTGGACAATCAATGCACTGGCAAACGTTAACATGCCGACTTCAAACCAAGCGCGGCTTTCGCCACCTAATAAATCTGATACACCAATTAACGTTAACGTTAATAACGCGGCTAAACCAAAGCCACCTACTACCCCTGCAAGCAACCATTTTTTACCTGTTGCTGCATCCGCTCTTCCATCCATCCAAGCATAAAGAATTCCGATCACTAAGAGTGCTTCAATGCTCTCTCTACAGACGACAAAAATTGTTTGTCCCATCTTTTAATCCTTAGCTTTAACTACTATTTTACCGTGTGTTGTTGGTGCGAAGTCATCAAAGTAATCATAACTACCCACATCGAGAGGAATAATCACTAATGTCGTTTCAGCGCCCATAAAGAGAACCTTTTCTTGGCGTAACTGGTTACTTTCAAACTCAGCAGGTTTATTACCAAGATTACGTACTACCAGACGAAATTTAGTTTTTTCAGGTACGACTAATTCAGCTGGCGTTAACACACCATCTTTCATCTCAACAAGATAGGTTTTTAATTTTTTATAACGTGGATCATTCATTTCTACACTAAAACCATCAGCATCTAGTTGTGCTGTTTTGGCTGCTTCGCTAGCAAAGGCTGATGAGTTGATTGTCATGAGAGCAATAAATGAGGAAAGGAAAAAAATACGGGTGAACTTCATTAATAATGTTCCAAAAAGTATTAAGTTAAAATTGATTGATATAAATACAATAAACAAGAAATAACATATCAAATGATAATTATTTAGATTCGTATTGTGATTTATTTAACCGAACGATGTCAAGTAAATAGTACAAAGCGACTTATTTAATATGTTTGAAAGACTTATTATTTATTCTTTTTTTTAAAATAAGTGCGCTTCGCGGCACCTACCAATAAAGTTTCAATGACGGGGTTTTACTAAACGTAGAGAGTGAATGAAAGGACTAATTTGTTGCCAATGTGCTCATAATTAAACCAGTGATAATATTTACACTATGCTAAAAAGTACTTTTATTTCAATATAATCCCCTCCTTTAATTACAAAAAAGGCCAGAAGCATAATGCGTCTGGCCTACTATTAATAATCGTTATCTGTTTAAAGGATAAGGTTATTTGATGAATCAGCAAAGATTAAAAAGCGAAGGTTACATTCGCAAGGAAATCTTTATCATCATTAACACTTGCACTGATACCAAAAACATCAGAAATTTGAACACCAGCATCTAATGTCGCTGTCCATTCATTTAAGTCTTCGCCTTTAAAGCCATATGCATAAGTTGGTGTTACACCGACCCAGTACATGTGGTCAAATCGGTAACGAGTCGTTGCATCGAATTTAACGTAAGTTGTATCACTGAAATGATCGCCCCAAATAAAACCAACGCTTACTTTAGGGTGGAATCTTACTTTATCTTCCATGAATGGCAGTTTAGCGAAAAAACCGATTGAGTTGTCATTCAGGTCATCATAATCAGTGTGATCAATACGCATGTCTTCACTCCAACTATTATCAAATGCAACACCTGAATTAGAAGCAGAGTTCAAGATAAAATAGTTGGTTTCGTAATGCTCTAAATCTTCACGTGCTGCAAGTGTAAAGCTATGCTTATAAACACCGCTTAAGTAGCCACCATAAGTAGCCGATAAATCAACACCTTGATTACCACCACCAATACTTGCGTGAGAGTAGATAGCCGTTGGATCACTCATATCAACCCAAGTACTAGGATCACTTTCTGTTTCAGTAAGTGGCACAGACTCTGTTACTGCAGGAGTATCATCAGAGAAAGTAACATCTTCATCTGCTGCGAATAACGATAAAGAAGAAAGACTTAACAATGAACCAACCGAAGCGGTTAAAACACATTTTTTTAAAATCATATGATTCTCTTTTATTTCCAAATAAATAGATTAAATAAACGTTTGCCGCGTTTAATTAACGTGTAGCGTGAGAATAATGCATCAGCTTTTGTAATAGTCGCTTCAGTATCGGTTATTTTCTCACCATTTACCATCACCGCGCCATTATTGACAAATTCACGAGCCATCTTGTTTGAAGCCGCTAACTCACAACTTGTTAATAGTTCAACAATTGAAGCACTATCATTATTCACATCCGTCGCTGGTAAACCATCTTGTGCTAATTGCGCAAGGTCAGACTCACTTAGGTTGCTTAAGTTCCCTGAAAATAACGCTTCTGTAATACGCTCTGCCGATGCTAAACCTTCTTCACCATGCACTAAACGGGTTACTTCACGTGCTAAGATGCCTTGACCTTGTGGGCGTCCTTTAATGTTTTTATCTGTTTCTTCAATTTCCGCAATCTGTTCGACGGTTAAGAAAGTAAAGTAACGTAGGAACTTGTAAACATCAGCATCTAGCGTAGTGATCCAGAATTGGAAGAAAGCATAAGGTGATGTTTTTGCAGGATCTAACCAAATGGTACCTGATTCAGTTTTACCAAACTTAGTACCATCTGCTTTAGTTACTAGCGGCATAGTTAGACCAAATACTTTCTCTTGGTTCATACGACGAGTTAGATCGATACCACCAGTAATATTACCCCATTGATCAGATCCACCAATTTGTAACGTACAGTTTTTCTCTTTATTTAATGCCGCGAAATCATAAGATTGAAGCAACATGTAGCTAAACTCAGTAAATGAGATACCTGCACCTTCACGATCAATACGTTGTTTAACAGACTCTTTTTGAATCATAGCGTTAACACTGAAGTGCTTACCAACATCACGTAAAAAAGAGATGCTGTCCATTTTACTGATCCAATCTAAATTATTTACCACTTCAGCTGCGTTATCTTGTTCGCCAAATTCAATAAAAGCACTTACTTGCTTTTTAATTGAATCAACCCAGTTTGCAACAATATCATCACTGTTTAATTTACGTTCAGCGGCTTTAAAGCTTGGGTCACCAATTAACCCTGTTGCTCCACCCACTAATGCCAATGGCTTGTGACCAGCTTCTTGGAAACGTTTTAAAATTAATAACGGTACTAGGCTACCAATATGTAAACTATCAGCTGTCGGATCAAAGCCACAATATAATGTACGACTTCCACTTGATAAATGTTCATGTAACTCTTCATCAGCGGTTGTTTGAGCGATTAAGCCACGGGCTTTTAGATCTTCTATTAAGGCATTCATTTACTTTTCCTGGTTTACTAGCAATAATTGGCTAGGATTTTACACAGTTACTCACCACAAAAAAACCTTAGAGTGAAGATATCGTCAACAATATGATAGCATTACACTTTTATAGGTATAACAAAGAGAAAAACAGATGAAAATAGGCATTATTGGTGCAATGGATGAAGAAGTTAGCATCTTAAAATCAGCGATGAATAACGTTACTACAAGCAAAGTCGCAGGTTGCGAATTTTACCAAGGTGACCTTAACGGCAAACAAGTGATTTTAACTAAATCAGGTATAGGTAAAGTCGCTGCAGCTGTTGCAACGACATTATTACTGGATCAGTTCTCTCCTGATGTCGTCATTAACACAGGTTCAGCTGGCGGATACGACACGGCATTAAATGTAGGTGATATTGTTATTTCTACGGAAGTAAGGTTCCACGATGTTGACCTGACTGCTTTTGGTTATGAAATTGGACAAATGGCACAATTGCCAGCTGCTTTTGAAGCAACGTCTTCTTTAGTTGATATTGCTGAAGATGCAGCAAAAACATTACCAGGTTTAAACATCATCAAAGGATTAATCTGTACTGGTGACATCTTTATGGCTGACCCAGTAAAAGCAGAAGTAGCGCGTAACAACTTCCCTACTATGGCTGCATGTGAAATGGAAGCTGCAGCGATTGCTCAGGTTTGTTTCCAATTCTCAGTACCATTTGTCATTATTCGATCTCTATCTGATATTGCAGGTAAAAAATCTGAACTCTCTTTTGATGAGTTTTTACCTGTTGCAGCAAAAAACGCTTCTATATTAGTAGAAGCCATTGTAGATAGATTGAATTAATGCAATCCCTTTTAATGTTAATAGAACAGCACGCAGCCTTTTTCAGTTTTTTAACTGCGGCCTTGTGCTCGTTCTGTTTTTCATTACCTAGAGATCTAAATCCTCTTTCTGCTTTTGCACTTATTTTTCAACGTATCGCGCTCAAAGTAAATCGACCTGATCGCAATGATGGCTATAAACGACTAGCAAGCATGTTGGCGTTTTCGCTAATTTTCTTTCCCATTGTATTAATTATTAGCCAACTTTACGTTGTTGCTTTCAAGCCTTTTATCATTGATTTAGTCGCAATTTATTTACTGTTATCTTGGCACGATAAAATGCACGTATATAAACAGATAGACAACGACTTGCAATATGAAAGCCTAGCCACGGCTAAGTTGTTATTAGATAAGCTTACCCTTAGAGAAACAAAACCTTTATCCCAATTAGGCACACATAAAGCAACCATTGAGTCTTTAGTGTTACAGTTAACCAACGGTTGGTTTGCAGTAATATTTTGGTATTTAGCGACAGGCATATACGGCGCTCTATTTTATCAACTAATGCATATTTGCGGGCAACAATGGAATTGCAAGTTACCGCAATATAGCGCATTGGGAAAACTCCCCTCTTTAATTACAAGCTTATTACAAATTCCTGTACATATTATTGTTAGTTTCACTTTTGCTTTATACGATAAACCAATAAAAAACTTATTTAAAAAGTTCAAACAGGGTGCTGATTGGCATCACTTTTCATCTGGTTTGTTATTAAGTAGCTTTGGTTTAAGCACGGAAACACAATTAGGTGGAGTACGTTTATACGAAGAACAGAAGATCACCTACGCCAATATCGGTTTTGACCAACAGCCAAGCGCACAAAAAGTGAGCCTAGCCATTCAACGTATTAGCTTAAGCGCCTGGTTTTGGTTGGTGTGTATTAGCGGATATGAATTCCTTCCTTTGATATTAGAGCATTTTAGTCAGTAGTGGGTAAGGTGGAAGGTTAAAGGTTAAAGCAGCACGCCTCTAAAACCTATTTCATCTTTTTCATCGATAAAAGAATGCCAAAGCGAAGCTACTATCCCCCTGAAAAACATAAAGTCAAAGCAAGCACCCCTTTAATGATGTTTTGTTAGTTTATAATCACATAATCAAACACGTAGGCTAAAATAAATCACCAAGCATAAAAAAACCTTCCCTGTTACCAGAGAAGGTTTTTAAGCTAAAACCAATTAAATAAAATTATTTAATTGCTAGTAGTTCAACTTCAAATACTAATGTAGCGTGTGGACCGATTGCAGCACCTGCGCCACGTTCGCCGTATGCAAGACCAGCTGGAATAGCTAGTTTGTATTTAGCACCTGGAGACATTAATTGTAGTGCTTCAGTCCAACCAGCGATAACGCCGCCAACTGGGAATTCAGCTGGTTGACCACGTTCAACAGAGCTATCAAATACAGTACCGTCGATTAAAGAACCGTGGTAATGAACACTTACTGTAGATTCAGCAGTTGGTTTTTCGCCTTCACCTTCAGTAATAACTTCGTATTGAAGACCAGATTCAGTGACTGTAACGCCATCTTTTTTAGCGTTTTCAGCTAGGAATGCTTCACCAGCTGCACCTAATACTTTCGCTTGCTCAGCAGCAGCAGCTTGCATACGCTCAGAGATTACTTGGAAAGCAGCTTGAAGGTCTTGTTGTGAAACTTTGCTTTCAGCGCCAGCGAAAGAATCAGCAATACCAGCAGAAACAGCAGAGATATCTAAACCCTCAAAAGGATTAGAAGCAAGTTGCTCACCCATTTGTAAACCGATACCGTAACTTGCTTGTTGCTCTTGAGTAGTATATTCAGACATAATTATTCTCTTATATAATTGAATTTTTGGGTTTCCCCATCGATGTTATTAATTATATGGGGAACAAAAATAAGATTTAAAGGGAAAAACCATAAAAAATTACATTTTATTTAAATAAATTAAAAAATCCCTTATAAAACAAAGATAATCTATCTAAACTCTTTATTTTAATTGCTGTTTTAACCCGGCGGTTAACAGATAAACCTGTTCAGATAGTGCAGCGACCTCCTGATTTAATTTACCTAATTGATCCGTATATCGCCTTTGTAATGGTGTTTCTCCAATCAAACCGCAACCGACTTCCCCGGTCACGATGATCACATGACATGTTGCATCTCTTAAAAATGCCAATAAGGCAGCTTGCTGCTCTGCCATTATGTCTAGATTCTTTTGAAGCGTATTATCCAATGATAAATACCAACCAACCCAAGTGGATAAACATTCAATTAAAACGATATTGTCAGGTTTATCGAGAGATTTTAAAACAGATAACAAATCTAATGTTTGATAATTCAGTTCATAGGTTGTGATCGGTTGTCCAAAACGTAACTCACGATTTTTTTGATGTAGTTTGATACGCTCAACCGTTTCTTCACCAAAGGCAACACTAGTGGCAACATAGGCTGGCTTCATTGCGTTATTGTTGGTCAGTTCCAATAACAGATCTTCCGCAGCATCGCTTTTACCACTGCGCACACCACCTATAAATAATTGAATCATGTTTACCCTTTGATATTGATATGACTATGTTGTTCATAATACAGAATATAGTTATAAATTAATGGTTTAAATATAACGCTCTATCGTAGACATAAAACAGAACCCAGTTCGGTGTTAACTATTATATACAAAACCTTGAATCTGTTTCATAACAAGCCCTGTTTATCAACAAAACCAATTGTAATAAATTAACTTCAACGCCAACACAGGCGACCCTAATATTGGAGTAAACATTATGTCAGCAATTCAATTACAAAGAGCACAAGAACTGAGATTACCTTCTCAAACAGCAATGTTATACAGAGAGTCTTCAGTACAACATTTCTGGGATACTAACAAATCAACCTTAATAGATGCATGGGCTGAGTGGGAAAAAACACAAGAAAATTCATTCCTATTAAACGGTAGTCTCTTTGATAAAGCGTTACGTGAAGCCATCACTCAAGCTTGGCAAGATCCTAGTAAAGAGTTCGCAGTTAAAGATCTATTAACAGAAGTAGCATCGGATGTGTATCAATTGCAATTGTTTGATCCAGCAAAATTAGCGGCGTTAAGAGCGTATTTAAAAAACGCATGGAATGCACAAATCCCATTACGCCCACCCTACGGTATCGCTTTAAACCGTGGTGGAGCAATGTTGGACAAACGCTCTGAAGGTTACTTTGCAGCACCTAGCTTCCAAGCTTTTTATCAAGAGGTATTAGATATTTATATGCGACCAATTTCGCGACTATTATTCCCTGAGATAATCGGGTTTGATACGCAAACATTTGGTTTTTCTATTAACTATAAACCAACGACTGATAACTCACTTCGCCCACATTCGGACGCATCAGCAGTCACATTAAACGTAAATTTGAATATACCAGGAGAGGAGTTTACTGGTTCAAGCGTGGACTTTTTTGACCAAAGCAGTGGAAAAATGATCCCACTAACATTCACACCTGGTAGTGCAATGTTACACCGAGGCTCTGTTGTGCACACAGCACAGCCAATCAGAAGTGGTGAGCGTACTAATTTTGTAATGTGGTTATTCGGTAATAGAGGCCAAACTCCGTTACCCAATACAACAAGACCAATAATAGCTGCAACTGAGCGTTGGACAAAAACACAAAGCCTTACAGATAATTACGCGCCTTTTTAGGCTTTGAAAATGCGAGACGTACATCACCTTTACTAGCTGCGAAATCTAGTAAAGGTGATGCTTTTTCTACACAATATTTCTACGGCTCTTTCACTTAATTTGAAGCATCTTCATATTGATTAATAAAGCCTAGGGTCAGGAACAAGATAACAATAAATCGAAATGCCCCCTCTTGGCCATTCCAAATAGGTGACTGCCACATTAAGAACCATTCCGCACCAATCGTCATAAAACCAGTAAACCATAAAATAATTCCTACAAATAACCCTATACTCGCTAACTTTTTAGCTTGGTTAAATTGAGTCTTATCTTGGGTTAATGCTTTAAGCATATTGATTGCACCTAAAAGACATAACAAGCTCACTAGCCCTTCGCTAGCAATAATCAACCAGTAAAACAGATTATGTAAAAATGTTGACTCGATCGCCCTGGATTTCAACTGATTACCTTCAAAGGTTGTATCCATAGTAAGTACATGTTCTACAAAGGCATAATTAGAGCCATAATCAACAATGTTATTATAAGAGACTAACCCTGCAAATAACGCCACGCCTGCCACTAACAACGTTTTTATTACTCTCAAATGCCGCATATTCATTTCCCTTATTATTTTCAAATTAATTTTCCAATGTTTAATTTCATTATTTATCCTCTTTAATCAAATCAAGTCTTATGAAGCACAAAGAAAATAATCCGATCGGACAAATAAATAACAGCACAATTTATGCCAGCTTGGGATGAGTGCTGAAATAAGTGATGGAATGCAATGTCTGACGGGGTATAAGTATGATAATGACTGAGCTGGGTAATTTTAAAGCTGTGCTGCAGACAATATTATTGACTAAGAAAATTCAATTCCATAAGCGCTTATTCGCACTTAAATGGTGAAAAGCAATTTTGCATGCACAGCATTAGCTCAGAGAATTACTGAGAGAAATGAGAAAATAAAAAACATGAACCATTAAGCAGAGCATAGCTGCTCACCTTTTCTTTTTAAACTAAAGCTTAGTAGTGCTCTGTCTGGTTATGGCTAGGAATATAGCAATACTGACAAAGTCACAGTATTTTTAAACATAGAAGTTAAGTCTTTTAATGGCTAATTAAAAAATAGATTAAGTTGGTGAAGTAGACTGTATCAATTAACAAGATATAGAAGGTAGGATAAAAGTAAACTGACTGAAACGAAAAAAGGCTTCTCAAATGAGAAGCCTTTTTTCTTAATGTGGCGGAGGAGGAGAGATTTGAACTCTCGGAGAGCTATTAACCCTCGCTGGTTTTCAAGACCAGTGCATTCAGCCGCTCTGCCACCCCTCCGCAGAACGAGACGAATAATACAGAGTTTAAGCCTTGTTTGTAAAGGAACTTTTTACAAAAAAAAACTGTTTGTCGAATAATCCAACAAACAGTTTAAATAAAAAACATTCTGATCAATTCTTATACCAGTGCTATTAAAGAAATATCCTTAACGACAAGCTAATATTTATTTGAATCTATTAATATGCGCTTCAGGATGTTGTTCCGCATGACATTTAAACAAATATTCTGTTAATGAAGACAGCATATTATCATCACCCTCTTTACCTAGAGAATAAGCAACTGTATGTTGATCGATACGTCTAATTTGAGACCCTGAAATAGCTAAGCGTTCCTGGTCTGGCAACTGTAGATAAATGTTACTGAGTTCTTTAGGTAATGTCTCGCTTTCAGGGTCATCGATCAGCAAAGAGATACCAGAAGCAGATAAATCCTTAACTCGGTATGGTAAAACTTCACCTTTTTCGTTCACAATGCTCATGGCCGTGTTGTTAGATAAACGCCATGAGCGAAGTTGGTCACCGGTTTCAAAAATCTTAGGAGACTTAAGGCTCATGCTAAAGTTACTAAAATCGCCCATTTGCATCTGTACAGGAAACACTAAATGATGATTGCCATAATTAGCAACTAATTGTAAATCATCTGCTAAACCAAGTTGAAACAACAATGATTCTTGGCCAGATTTTCCTGAAATATCATAAACCAGTTCTTTATTTTCTGCTTTTTCAGTTTCTGCTAGCATTTCAGACAGCAGATCTAATTCCTGATCGTTGATTAATAATTCTTCATGTAATTTAGCCATCTGCTCTTCGCCTTTTGTCACTTATAATTATATATAGTAATACTTTACTGCAGTTTTTGCTTTTTATGTCCAAAAAATTCACTTTTTATGTGGTTCTTTATCTCAATAATTCATATTTCTTAAAAAATAGCCTCTGATTCTTCATAAATATTGTTGCAAAGCAACTGCTACTGTATCCTACAGCCCTTATTATTTCATTTTTCATTGCAGGCAGACTGAATATGCAAGAGTTATACAACCCTAAAGAGATTGAAGCTAAATTCCAAAAATATTGGGATGACAATCAATCATTTAAAGCGACAGAAGATCCAACAAAAGAGAAATACTACTGCCTCTCTATGTTCCCTTACCCGAGTGGGAAGTTACACATGGGCCACGTGCGTAACTACACCATTGGTGATGTTGTTTCTCGTTTCCAACGCATGCAAGGCAAAAATGTAATGCAACCTATGGGTTGGGATGCATTTGGTTTACCTGCAGAAAATGCAGCGATTAAAAACAATACTGCACCAGCAGGTTGGACTTACGAAAATATTGCGTACATGAAAACACAGCTTAAACAGCTAGGTTTTGGTTATGACTGGAGTCGTGAACTAGCAACTTGCCAGCCAGAATATTACCGCTGGGAACAATGGTTCTTCACTAAATTATTAGAAAAAGATTTAGTATATAAGAAAATGGCAACAGTTAACTGGGATCCGGTAGATCAAACTGTATTAGCTAACGAGCAAGTAATTGATGGTCGCGGATGGCGTTCAGGTGCCGTTGTTGAGCAAAAAGAGATCCCACAGTGGTTTATTAAAATCTCAGCTTACGCACAAGAATTATTAGATGATTTAGACCAGTTAGAAGAATGGCCTGAGCAAGTTCGTACCATGCAGAAAAACTGGATTGGTCGTTCTGAAGGCATCGAAATGGACTTTAAAGTGGCAAACAGTGATGAAACTTTCTCTGTTTACACAACTCGTCCTGATACAGTGATGGGTGTCACTTATGTGGCAGTTGCTGCACAACATCCTTTAGCACTTGAAGCGGCAAAATCAAACCCAGCATTAGCAGCATTCTGTGAAAGCTGTAAAAATGTAAAATTAGCAGAAGCTGATTTAGCCACTATGCCCAAAGAAGGTGTGGATACAGGTCTAAAAGCTATCCACCCTATTACCGGTAAAGAAGTGCCAATTTGGACAGCTAACTTCGTATTAATGGGTTACGGTTCTGGTGCGGTAATGTCGGTTCCTGCACATGACCAACGTGACTTTGAGTTTGCTAAGCAATACGGTTTAGATATTAAAGCTGTAATCAAACCTGCCGATGCAGAAGTTGATGTTAGCGCTGAAGCATACACAGAAAAAGGCGTTTGTTTTAACTCTGGTGATTTCGCTGAATTAGAAGGCCTCACTTTTGAAGCAGCATTTGATGCCGTTGAAGCTAAGTTAGTAAGTGAGAATAAAGGTAAGCGCCAAGTTAACTTCCGTTTACGTGACTGGGGTGTTTCTCGCCAACGTTACTGGGGTGCTCCGATTCCAACATTAACATTGGAAGATGGTACCGTGGTACCCGTACCTGAAGACCAACTGCCGGTTGTGTTACCTGAAGATGTAAAAATGAATGGCATCACGTCGCCAATCAAAGCGGATTTAGAGTGGGCAAAAACAACTTACCAAGGTCAACCTGCTACACACGAAACAGATACTTTTGATACCTTTATGGAATCAAGCTGGTACTACGCACGTTACTGTTCACCGCAAAGTGATGACCAGATGCTTGACCCAGAAAAAGCAAACTACTGGTTACCAGTAGATCAATACATTGGTGGTATTGAGCATGCTATTTTACACCTTCTATACTCGCGTTTCTTCCATAAGTTATTACGTGATTTTGGATTAGTAAACAGCGATGAGCCATACAAAAAGCTATTAACGCAAGGTATGGTATTAGCAGACGCTTATTACTATGAAGATGAGAAAGGCGGTAAAGTGTGGGTTGCACCAACAGATGCAATCACAGAAACAGATGCTAAAGGTAAAGTAATTTCAGCGAAAACAGCTGACGGTCAAGAATTGGTTTATGACGGCATGAGCAAAATGTCTAAATCAAAAAATAACGGCATTGACCCACAGTTAATGATTGATAAATACGGCGCGGACAGCGTTCGTTTATTCATGATGTTTGCGGCACCTTCTGACCAAACTCTTGAATGGTCTGATTCTGCATTAGAAGGCTCTTTACGTTTCCTTAAACGTTTATGGAAATTAGCATTTGATCATGTTCAAGCTGGTGATGTTGCTGAATTAGATGTGAAAGTATTTAATGACAACCAAAAAACATTACGCAGAGAAGTACATAAAACAATTGCTAAAGTAAGTGATGATGTTGGTCGTCGTCAAACTTTCAATACTGCAATTGCTGCGGTGATGGAACTGATGAACAAACTAACGAAAGCACCGACTGCGGACGTACAAGATCGAGCTATTTTACAAGAAGCACTAGTAGCCATCACTAAACTACTATCACCAATCACACCACATATTTGTGCAGAGTTGCACACGTTATTAGGCTCTGAAGGTGATATTCTATCTGCACCTTGGCCGACAGTGGATGAATCAGCTTTAGTTGAAGATTCAAAACTGATTGTGGTACAAGTAAATGGTAAATTACGTGCAAAATTAACAGTGCCAGCTGACGCTTCACAGGAACAAGTTGAAGCACAAGCAAACGCTGAAGAAAATGTAAATAAATTTACTGAAGGTAAAACAGTACGTAAAGTGATTTATGTACCAGGTAAGCTACTGAATATTGTAGCTAACTAGTTTGTTACGCTATTGATTAAACGATTAATAGCACTAGCAAATCACGTCATCAACCGCTTATTTATGAGCGGTTGATGAGCGTTTAATTTTATTAAAAAACACATCAACCCGTTTATATTATTGATTGTCATAGACACTACAAAAGGCTTTTTTATGTATTCACTTCGCCCTCAAGCTTTTTATCGCCGCTTTATGTTATTTGCGACTTTGGCAATGACTGTAATGCTCTCTGGTTGTGGATTTCACTTGAAACACAGTGATGGTTTAGTAGAAAAGTTTCCAGAAATATATGTGCAAACCAGTAACCCTAAAGGTGAGTTAGCACGTCTGGTTAAACTCCGCCTAGTAGGTGCAAATATTAAAGTATTAGCAGCACCGAATGAAGATACTGCCATCTTAAGATTAATATCAGAAAAACAAAGTAAACGTACTATTTCTCTGTATGCGACGGCACAAAATGCTGAAAAAGAGATTGGTTACATCATGAAGTATTCTATTAAAATGCCAAATTACACGCCAAAAAATTACAGCGTAAATTTATACCGTGACTTTTTATACGACTCAACACAAGCACTAGCAAAATCTCGTGAAGAAGAACAATTAATAGAAGAGTTACGTGTAGTTGCAGCTGACCACATCATCTCTACTATGTTAAGTATTGAAAACAATTCTCCAGAGTAACGGTTAATGCGCATTTACCCAGAACAGTTATTAAAGCAGCTGCAACAGACGTTACCTAGCTGCTGCTTAATCTTTGGTGATGAAGCATTATTAACCATTGAAGCGCTTGAACAAATTCAAACGCAAGCTAAGCAACAAGGCTTTTTAGAACGTTTTAGTTACAGCCTAGATGGCAGTTTCGACAAAGATCAAATATTTAGTCAATTCAATACTCTATCTCTTTTTTCTGAAAGACAAATCATAGAATTATCCTTGTCTAAAACAACCAAGGATAATACGGATTTTATTAAAGAGATAACCCCTCTACTAAATCCAGATACTTTATTAATACTTAAAGGCCCTAAACTCACCACGCAACAATTAAAAAGTGCTTGGTTTACCAAACTAGAGCAACAAGGCTTATTTGTATCTACTAACGCGTTGTTACCACAGCGCTTTCCACAGTGGTTGTACCAGCGTTTAAAAGTAGTTGGTTTAAGTGCGGATAATGAAGTGATTGACTTTCTGACTTTGCATTTTGAAGGTAATTTACTGGCGGCCAAACAGGAAATTGAGAAGCTGTCTATTTTGTTCCCTAAACAGCACTTACACTTGCCGCAAGTCGAACAAAGCATCACTACCCATAACCATTTCAGCCTGTTTCAATGGGTTGATAGTTTATTAGCCGGTGATAAAGCACGTAATGCGCGGATCATTAAACAACTCAATGCCGAAGGTACTGAACTGCTTTTACTGAGTGCAACTTTAAGCAGTGAAGTGCAAAAACTACTTAATTACGCCTATCAATTAACGCATACACCTTTAAGCCAGTTACTTGCGCAACAAAAACCTAAATTATGGCCTGCGAAACAAGCTTTAATTACTCAGGCCCTCACTCGCTTAAAAATACCTCAACTTGAAAATATTTTAATTGCTTGTGCAGATTTAGAAATTTCAGTTAAAGTAGAAAATCGTTCAGATATTTGGCTACAACTGGATGCTATCTGTTATCAGTTTTTCAAATAAAGGAATTGAATGAACAAAAAACACGAGTCTGCAATTGGCTTTTTGGGAGGGACATTTGATCCTATTCATTTTGGGCATTTACGTCCTGCATTAGAGATTCAGGAAGCACTTCAGCTCCAGTCTTTATACCTCATGCCAAATTATATTGCACCGCATAAAGCAACTAGTTTAGCCAGCACTGAACAACGCATTGAAATGGTTAAATTAGCCATTCAAGATACCCCTAGCTTACAAATGGATACACAAGAGCTATTACGCAACTCTCCTAGCTATACAGTGGAAACCTTAGCACTATTAAGAGCACAATACCCTAATACGCCGATCTGCTTCATTATGGGAATGGACTCATTAATTAACTTCCATACTTGGTATCGCTACCAAGATATTTTGCAATATTGCCATCTTGTTGTTAGCCATCGACCGGGTTGGTCACCGCAATTTAACGAAACAGTCTCAACGATTCTCGCCAAGCATCAAACACAAGATACAACAGATCTGCATTCATCACTTAATGGTTGTATCTATTTTCAAAGCACAACACAGCTAGATATTTCTTCATCACAAATTCGTAAGCTATGCGCGAATAACCAAGGCATAGAATTTTTAACGCCTACCCCTGTCTGTCACTACATTAAGGAGCAAAACTGTTACCAATTAAAATAAATAATTGGTATTACGCCTGACTTTATACCTTCGATAATAAATCTACACAAAAATAAAGGAATAGTATTATGTTAGATCTGATCAAAAATAAAATAGCCAAACCTATTAGCTTATTGGTTGTCTCCACTTCATTTTTATTAACTGCACCAGCGATTAATGCGGCTACCACTTCCCAACCGGCGATCTTTAGCCAAATGTCGATTCATCACCCAGTGTGGGCAAAGAGCGGTATGGTTGCAACACAAGAAGCACTTGCGACTAAGATTGGTGTTGAGATTTTAAAGCAAGGCGGTAATGCGGTAGACGCAGCAGTGGCGGTAGGTTATGCGCTTGCAGTTACTTTACCAAGAGCAGGTAACCTTGGTGGCGGTGGTTTTATGTTAGTTTATTTAGCTGACAAAGAGCAAGTTATTGCCATTGATTATCGAGAAAAAGCACCAGCTACTGCATCACGTGATATGTATTTAGATGAAAATGGTGATGTTGTACCGGGTTTATCTAAATTCCATGGTTTAGCCATTGGTACACCAGGCACTGTGATGGGCTTAGAGCATGCGCGTAAAACCTACGGCACACTTTCAAGAGAAGCATTGATCGCTCCGGCTATTAAGTTGGCAAAAGATGGCATTATCGTTACACCTGATTTAGAAAACTCGTTAACGGCGATGCAAGAACGTTTAAGTAAATGGCCTAATACCAGCAAAATATTTTATAAAAAAGATGGTGCAAACTACCATGCTGGAGAGCTACTTAAACAAACTGACTTAGCTAAAACACTTTCTTTAATTAGTGAGCAAGGTGAAAAAGGTTTTTATCAAGGTCCAGTAGCTGATGCTATTGTATCGAGCATTAAAGAGGCTGGCGGTACAGTTAGTCAACAGGACTTAATCGACTACAACTCTGTTGATCGTAAAGCCATTGAAGGTACATACCGAGGTTACCAAATATTCTCTATGCCACCTCCATCTTCTGGGGGGGTTCACATAGTACAAATCCTTAATATGCTAGAAAATTACGATATTAAAAAGATGGGCCACAATAGTGCTCAACATATTCATACCATGGTTGAAAGTATGCGCCGTGCTTATGCTGACCGTAGTTTACATTTGGGTGATAGTGACTTTGTTAAAGTACCTGTAAAAACCTTAACCAGTAAAAAGTATGCAAAACAACTAGTTGACGGTATTGACCCAGACAAAGCAACACCAAGCTCTGAGATTTTGCCTGATGCAGACTTGCCTTATGAAAGTAACCAAACGACTCACTTTAGTATCGTTGATAAATGGGGTAATGCCGTGGCCAATACTTATACCCTAAACTACAGCTATGGTTCTGGGATTGTCGCCGAAGGTACTGGCGTTTTATTAAATAATGAAATGGATGATTTCTCTTCAAAACCAGGCGTAGCTAATGGTTATGGATTGATTGGTGGTGAAGCAAATGCTATTGAGCCTGGTAAACGCCCACTGAGTTCCATGAGCCCAACTGTTATCCTAAAAGATAATGAATTATTCATGGTAACCGGTACACCAGGCGGTTCAAGAATCATCACCACCACTTTACAGGTGATTTCTAATGTTATCGACTTTGATATGAATGTTGCCGATGCCACTGCAGCACCGCGTATCCATCATCAATGGTTACCTGATTACATTCGTATGGAATCTGGTTTGAGTTTAGATACAATCAAACTGTTAGAAGCAAAAGGACATCAACTTAAAGTTGAATCTGCAATGGGAAGTACGCAAAGTATTATTAAATCTGAAACTGGATTATATGGTGCGTCTGACCCACGTCGCCCTTCTTCTCTTAGTGAAGGTTACTAATCTTCCATAGTTAGCAATAAAAACTAAGCAGTTTACCTTCAGATAACCGATAGAATTGAAGGTAAGCTGCTTTATTGTCAATCAGTTTGGAATAACATTATTTTTGTAAATAGTGTAAAAGTAATTGCTGAATCGCAGATTGCACATCTTCAGGTGTGGTAAATACTAAACCATATTGTACTTCGTCATTAACGCCTAATTCTTTATTACTCTTTAATGCTACTGATAGCGTCACTTTTGAGCTACCATCTCCTAAATCAATCAACAATTGATAAATCCCACCTATCGAAAGGCTGCCCTGCTTTTTACAAACAAACGCACAACCTTGAATAGATACATCAATCAATACACCGTTTGCTAATACAGTATCACTTTCAGAATTGACTAACGCCGCTTCAATACTAACGTCAACACGGCGGTGTTTACGTAACGGCACTGATTCTATATTTTTAGGGTAATCAAGCACTAACCAACGACCAGTAATAGTCATAATTTTTTGTATCGACGTACGAAAAGCAGTGACGTTAGCTTGCTGCTGTTCACTATTCATAAAGCGAACAATCACATCATTCGTCTCTTTTAGATGTGGTAAGGCTTTGATCCAAGAAGCATCATTGCCAAATGCCAGAATAACCGACATATTTGGGTCGATGCCTATTAAACGTGTTTTTAAACGAATAGGCTTAGTGGGTGTGACAACTTGAAGGTGCACTACTTCACCACAATTAACATGATTTAAACGAGTCAATTCTCGATTATCAATCTTAGTCACTTACCTTCCCCTGTATTAAAATCCTTTCCCTTATGACATATTTTACCATGGTTCAAAAATCATAGAAGCGCCTTTGTAACAAGAATAGCAATTATGAGCTCTATCTTCAGTGAAAAAAGATGGCTAAGGTGGTGATAAATGAACGGATCAGTTATGATCTCAATTAAGTTTATTATATGAGAAAAATCATGACACAACCGGTTATCAGCAAAAAACAGCTTATCGATACATTGACACTTTGGCATCAAAAAAAAATCGATAATGAACAATTACAAGATTGGATGGTGACACATTTTGATCCACCAGAGACATTAATTGGTGAAGATGAGCCTGAATTAGTTCAAGAAGCAATGCACGTGATCATGAATGAATATGAACTTGCAAAATTAGATAAGTTTAAGGAGCAAGGGTATGAATTTGCGATGCAGTTCTTACAATGTAACGAAGCCAACTTTACTCAACTAAGACAGCAATTTATCCATCAAGGTTTCAGCGATTAGTTCAGCGACTAAGGCAGTTTTAAATTGACTGCCTTTATTCTAAGTCAGAATTAACGTGAGTTATAAATGGCGTGCCATTTTATAGTAAGCCACATCACTTTTATAAAATAACTCTCCTTCCACTTCAAAACCAAAACCTTGATAAAAAGCTAAAGCAGATTCTCTTGCATCAAACCAAAAATAGCTGGTGCCTGCTTCTTTTAGGGCATTAATAATAAACCTTAACATCAAACTACCCGCACCTTTACCTTGATAGTCAACTAAGGTTGCAAACTTTCTTAAGCGAACACAATCATGATCGCGATAGATCGAAGCAACACAAATCAATTGACCGTTTAATTCCACTGCATAATGTAATGCTTGTTCGTCACCTTCGACAATGCAGAACTCAGGCTTTTTATCTGGCCATAAAACTTGATGGCGAATGGCAATCGTTTGTTGCCAATCAATTTCAATAATACGCAAATAGCCTTCCTTTATGTCAATTTTAATGCACGATTACTTTGCTTGCTGACACTGCCAACAAAAATCAAAGGAGCCATCATTACTCTCATTGCAACTATTACAAACCCAGTCAGGTGTATCAGCACTTTGCTGAGATTGCATTGCGATAGCTAATGCTTGTTGATGATCATTATCGTCAAAGACCCAAATTTCCGGCCAGCTATCTACGGCAGAAGTTTCACCCATTGCACCTTGTGTAAACTCATTCTTAATAAATGTTTGAATGCCTTGCGCTTCTATCAAATTTTTTATGTTACCGACAATAAAGTGGTTATCATGGCTATACACTAGTTTCATTATGGCTGCCTATTTATCTATTCAACTTCTTATTTATTGATAATAAGTAGAACGGAATTAATCCATATATATTTCCATTTCGTCACCTATTTTTTTACGCATCTCCATCAACTTAACAGCCGTTTCGTGCTGTTTAATGTCTTCTTCACTTTCTGGCACCCATTGTGGTACTAATTCAGATTGACCATTTTGATCAACGGCAACCATGATCACTATACAATGTGTTGTCGTGCGTTTATTTAAAGATTTAGGATCACAGGCATTCACCTCTAGGGCAATATGCATTGATGTTTTGCCTGTATAAACAACTTTTGCTTTTACTTCAACTAAGCTACCAACATGGATCGGGGCAACAAAGCGAATACCACCAGCATAAGCGGTAACACAATAACGTCCGCTCCATCCAGCAGCACAAGCATAAGCAGCAAGGTCAATCCATTTCATCACTGCGCCACCGTGTACCTTCCCACCAAAATTTACATCCTGTGTTTCAGCTAAAAATCGAAGTGTTATATCACGTTGTGGTTTTTTCATTATTATTCTCAATAAGTATTAGGGTTATTTAAATTTATATCGTTAACAGTGGCTTAGCAAATATTTAATCGTTTATTAACAACGAACTCAGTACCGTTGGTTATGTAAGCTTTTAATATTTACTATTTAGATATCAATAAGATAATAAAATCAGACTTATAATATACTTAAAATATTTTAATTACCTATCGCATTATAGCCACTAAACAATAAAACCATAAAAATAACACTCCTATATTGGTAGTTTTTTCTGCTAAAATAGCAAACAGAGTTACATTATTTATTAACTCGTTACACACAAAATATTACGATTGTTAATAATAAAAATAGGCTTCTATGCAGGTAAATATAGACCAATTACATACCGCGATCTGGATTTATGATATTGATGCCTATGCAATAATCTGGGCAAATACAGCTGCATTATTGTTGTGGGATAGCGCTAGTATCGATGACTTAGCCCAACGTGATTTTAAGATAGGTCAATCTGACGCTATCAATGAAACCATTGAACAATATCGTCGTGCATTTAAAGAGAATAAAGTCGTACAAGAAAACTGGTTTTTCTCTCCAAAAGGCAATGAAACAGAGGCATTGTGTCAGTTTTCAGGAGTGACTCTGGAAGATGGTCGATTAGCGATGTTAGTTGAAGCCACGCCAACTTTAGCACATACAACGATGCAGTTTAAAAGTGCAACAATCATCTCTTTATATAATTTAAATGGCGAATTCCTGAGTGCTAACTCTCCCTTCGCCAAAAAATTTAGTAGCACCACCACACATTTAAAAGACCTATGTTGCGATCATCAAGATGCGCTGAACTTACTGCAAGCGATCGATAAAGAGGAAAAGTTTGAATCTGATATCTTAATGAAGACTTGTTATGGCGATAACTGGTTTAGAGTGATTGCCAATAGAATTAAAAACCAAGATGACTCGACACATATCTTAATTAATCAATATGATATCCATGAAAGTAAAATTGTTGAGCAAAATTTACGTCAACAAGCATGGGCAGACCCGTTAACGAACTTAGTAAATAGACGTGGTTTAATCGATACTTTAAAACCTATGTTTGAAAAACAAACTCCTTTTACTTTGCTATATATCGACCTAGATGGCTTTAAAATGGTTAATGACTCTCTTGGGCACAGACAAGGTGATGAGATACTAGTTAAAGTGAGTGAACGGTTAAAAGAGCACAAGCAAAAAGGCGATATCCTTTGCCGTTTTGGCGGAGATGAGTTTATTTTCATTATTGAAAACGGTTCATCACAGAGTGATATTTCTACTACATTACGTTGCCAAGCTATCATCGACTCCTTAAGTGAACCTTATCAAAGCTTCCTAAGTCGAGAACTTTTATTATCTGCCAGTATTGGCGTAGCAGATTACCCTAATGATGCACAAAGCTACGAGCAAATTATCGCTTATGCAGATGCCGCTATGTATCACGCTAAAAAACTCGGTAAAAAGCAATGGGTGCAATACCAAACAGGCATGGAAAATAGCCAAAAACGTTTAAGTGTAATTGCACAAAAATTGTCTTTTGCCTTAGCTAATAATGAACTTTACTTGCATTACCAACCTGTACTTGATTGCTCCACAGGAAAGATCGTTTCCTTTGAGGCTTTATTAAGATGGTATAACGATGAGCTTGGGTTTGTTTCACCAGAAGAAGCAATTAGTGTTGCTGAAGAGGTTGGCTTAATATACGAAATTGAAACCTGGGTGCTGGACCAAGCTCTGCATGATCTCCTAACCCTCAAAGATCTGTTCCACCCTAGTATCACCATGGCTGTTAATTTATCTGGGTTACATTTGGTTAACCCTAACTTAGTCGATACTATTTTATACATGCTCGATAAACATGACTTACAGGCACAAGACTTGATTCTTGAATTGACAGAAAGTGTGTTGCTAACTGATGTTAATCATAGCAATAGCCCAATTAATACTCTAGCTAGCCACCAGATTAAAGTCAGTATTGATGATTTTGGTACAGGTTATTCTTCTTTAGCCTACTTGCACACCATTCCTGCAACCACGGTAAAGGTAGATAAAACGTTTCTAGAAAATATCAATAGCACTTTAACTCTGGAATGTATTCAGCGTTTAGTGACTGACTTATCGATGAATAGTTTAATTGAAGGTATTGAAACGGAAGAGCAAGCAGAGTTGTTAAACTCATTAGGTTATCGCTTACAGCAAGGTTACTATCATGGCCGCCCACAACCACTTTCATATTACTTAAGCGCCGACACACAAAGGCAATCAGAGGTTTCTGACTGATGGCATTGCTCAACTAGTGTTAATAGTTGTAACTCTAGCTCCTTTAATTTCGCTATCTTATTCCTAACATCCGTTAAATGACTCTGCACAATAGAATGCGATTTTTGGCCACTATCAAACTGACCGTTTTGTAATTTAATCAATTGTTTAATCTCTTTGAGACTAAACCCTAGTGCACGACTATGGCAGATTAGATTTAATCGTTCGCAATGTGCTTGTGTATATTGACGCTGATTTCCTGTGCTGCGAGTCGCTTTATCTAAAATACCTATCTCTTCGTAATAACGAATGGTAGGTATTTTACACTGTGCCAGTTTACTCAGTTGACCAATTGAATAAATCATATGCATCTCCTCGTTAAACTATTTTTATTAAATAACTGTTCGATATTTTGTATAGGAAAAATGACTTAGTTTAAAACGGAACATTCATAACTAATTGTTAAATTTACAAATAATCCATAAATTACCTTAACAAGAATAATAGGATAGCTAATTTTTATGATTGATATTAATAAAAAAAAGCTTGAACCTCTAGTTACTAGAGCTTGTAGACTATCTTAACGTTTCCGAATTCATTTATCAAAGAGGTATAAACTATGGCTGGATGTTGTGATCATAAAGCAGACTTCACAGGAATTGATCCTGTTTATAAACGTATTTTAATTGCCGTTATTGTAATCAATGCAGTTATGTTTTTAGTAGAGATGTTCGCAGGTATAAAATCTAATTCACAAGCACTGCAAGCCGACGCATTAGACTTTTTAGGTGATACTCTGACCTATGGCATTAGCCTTTGGGTCATTGGTAAATCATTAAGCTTACGCAGTAATATTGCTCTTATAAAAGGCGTTAGCTTATTGTTGATGGCAATATATGTATTAGCTTCTACATTCTACAAACTTTGGTTTTCTGTCACTCCTGATGCCAGCATTATGGGGAGTATTGCGATATTAGCTTTTGCTGCCAATGTATTAAGTGTTTTGTTGCTAATGAAATACAAAGATGGTGACGCCAATGTTCGTTCGGTGTGGTTATGTAGCCGTAATGACGCCATTGGTAACTTAGTGGTTTTATTGGCAGCGTCAGGCGTATGGGTCACAGACAGTGCATTGCCCGACCTCATTGTCGCCGCTTTTTTAGCCACCCTATTTTTAAGTTCTGCAAAACAAATTATTCAACAAGCAAGGCAAGAGAAAAAACAAGCACTTGAAAATGATAGCTGCTCATAAACCTTCCGCTAAGCGACACCTTTGAGTCGCTTAGCTTTTTATTCTTCATTTAGAACTAAAAAAGGCCAGAAAAGCGATACAAATAACATAAACACCCTTTTACAAAAATTTAACCTGCCCTTATGATGGAGAATGAAACAATTAATTATCATTCATCATTGGGAATTGTTATGCAGCCTATTTTATATTCTTTTAGACGTTGTCCTTATGCAATGCGAGCAAGGTTGGCACTTGCAATCAGCGAACAATCAGTACGACTCAGAGAAATTGTATTAAAGCACAAACCCGCTGATCTATTAGCTATTTCACCTAATAAGACCATTCCTGTACTGCAATTAACACAACAAGTGACTCCTGATACTGTACTTGATGAAAGTTTAGAAATTATGGTTTGGGCTTTATCAGAAAACGATCCAGCACAATGGTTGTCCCCCTCTATTGAAGAGATGTTAGACCTTATCGATATTAACGATTATGAGTTTAAACCTTGGTTAGATAGATATAAATACGCAGATCGCCACCCTGAACACTCAGTAGATTATTATCGACAACAAGCAGAAGAGTTTATTTTTCTATTAGAATCACGTTTGAATGAGAATCCCTACCTATTTTCAGATCGTATTAGTTTAGCGGATATGGCTATTTTTCCATTTATTCGTCAGTTTGCCAGTGTTGATAAATCATGGTTTGAGCAGGCAGGTTATCAGCAAGTTAAGCGATGGCTAGAGACATTGATGAATAGTAATTTATTTGCTCAGTGCATGAAAAAGTATCCAACATGGTTAGAATCTGGTGAAGAGATTATATTTCCTTAACACGTAGTGAGGTTTACGATGGCAACAATAATTGCTAAATATAATGGATTAAGTAGAGCGTTTCATTGGCTATCAGCAGTACTTGTAATTGGCTTGTTTGCAGCCGGATATTGGATGGTTGACTTAAGCTACTACAGTGAATGGTATAAAACAGCCCCACACTGGCATAAATCAGTAGGCCTTTGTTTTGTTGCTATCACCACTGCTCGATTAATCTGGAAACTACTATCAACCGCACCAGAGATTGAAGGCTCAGCCATTGAGAAGAAAGCGGCGACGGCAGCGCATATATTAATTTACATATTATTGTTCACTATGTTTTTATCTGGCTATTTAATCTCAACAGCAGATGGGCGGGGTATTGATGTATTTGATTGGTTTGAAGTACCAGGATTAGGCTCTTTTGTGGAAGATCAAGAAGACTATGCAGGATTAGTACATGAATACGTTGCTTATACCTTAATTGGCTTAGCTAGTTTGCATGCACTTGCGGCACTCAAACACCACTTTATTAATAAAGATAACACCCTAAAGAAAATGCTTTAATTTACATTTAACTTAATAAGGAAATATCATGAAAAAATTAATGATGGCTTCAGCACTAACTGCTGTAATGGCCTTACCGCTAAGTGCAATGGCTGCTGACTATACTGTTGATACTAAAGGTGCACATGCTTTTGTTAGCTTTAAAGTAAGTCACTTAGGTTATAGCTTTATTCAAGGCCGTTTCAATGAGTTTGATGGCACATTCAGTTACGATGCTGACAATATAGAAGCTTCTAAAGTGACCGTAAACGTTAACACTGAAAGCTTAGATTCAAACCATGCTGAACGTGATAAGCATTTAAGAAGTGATGATTTTATTAACGCAAGTAAATACTCAACAGCTAAATTTGTGAGTACTAAAGTAACAAAGAATGACGATGGTACATTAGCTATTGCAGGCAATATGACACTACACGGCGTGACTAAACCAGCGGTTATAGATGCTAAATTTATCGGCGAAGGTAAAGATCCATGGGGTGGTTACCGTGCAGGTTTTGAAGGTACAACTCGTTTACAAGTGGCAGATTACGGCATTAAAGTGGTAGGTGCTTCGAGTTATGTCGATTTAGACATTGTATTGGAAGGTGTTAGAAACTAAGCTAAACAATTGATTCATAGACAAAAAATTTTACCAATAGACATCTATTCTGTTGGTAAAATGACCTCCATTTTTTTAAATTCCTTATTTTTTAACTTACTTTTTTAAAGAAAAAACACTTTAAAATTTTATTTTTCAGTCATTTACTTATATTTTTCATTATAGAAACGCGTTACACTTTTTATGTGATTAGCAAAACTATGGTGAATATATGAGTTTAGAGACGAACACAGTAACAGTAGATAACCTACAAGAAGCTAACGACACAGAATTACATTTAGACCCAAAACAGCCTACTCTTTTTGTATCCGATATCTGGCTAGAGCGTTTAACAGCAGAGCCTAATAAAAATCGACGACTCGACCAACGCAGCGCATTTCAGCGAGATAAAGCACGTGTTTTGCATTCTGCAGCCTTTCGACGACTGCAATCTAAAACACAAATTCACAATAATGGATTAAGTGACTTTTACCGTACCCGTTTAACCCACTCTCTAGAAGTGGCGCAAATTGGCTCGGGGATTATTGCGAACTTAAAAATGATCCAACCAGAATTTCGTCCTTTATTATCTGGTTATAACTTGATAGAAACAATCTGTCTTAGCCACGACATCGGTCACCCACCCTTTGGGCATGGCGGTGAAACAGCCCTGAATTACATGATGGCTAAACATGGTGGATTTGAAGGTAATGCACAAACCTTTAGAATTCTCACTCAACTAGAGCAATACACTGAGCATAACGGTATGAACTTAACGCGCCGCAGTTTATTAGGGGTATTAAAATACCCGCTATGTTTAAGTGAATTAAGCATGCCTTATCCTGCAGATAATCAACGTAACTTTCGCCAATTAAAAACATCAGAGTGGACGCCAGCAAAAGGCATTTACGACCATGATAGACATTTATTGGATGCCGTATTATCAACGTTGTGTGAAAGTGACCGCCGCTTGTTTGCCAGCACCCGAACGCCCGATGCCGATGTGCAGACTAAGCAACACTTAAAAACAAAATATAAATCCTTTGATTGTTCAATAATGGAAATAGCTGATGACATTGCCTACGGCGTACATGACTTAGAAGATGCGATCGCGATGGGGATTATCAATAAATCACTATGGCAAGAAAAGGTAGTTCCACAACTAGCCGCCATTGAAAATTTTTGTCTTCATGATAAATTGCAAGAACTCACCGACAACTTATTTTCATCACAGCACTTTAAACGCAAAGATGCGATAGGCTCATTAGTTAATGCGTTAATCACTTCCATTACCATTCAACGTGTTGATAAGCAGTTTAAAGAGCCGCTATTGGCTTACAATGCTTATTTAGATACTGCTATGTTTAAAACCTTAGAAGTATTGAAGAAGTTTGTATTAACCTATGTTATCCAAAGCCCAGATTTACAAATTTTGGAATACCGTGGACAACAAATTGTAATGGAACTATTTGAAGCCTTTGAGTCTGGCCCTTTACGTTTTTTACCAGAAAGAGCAAAAAACCTGTGGACGCTGTATGAAGGCGATGTATCACGTCAACAACGAGTGATTGCCGATTACATTTCCAGCTTAACTGATAATCATGCATTACGATTACACGCTAGCTTATTCAGCAGTAACCAAACCGCCCCAATGATCGGTGAACATGCTTTTTAATAAATAGATTCAATATTAAATAAACGGCGCTTAATAGCGCCGTTTTTGTTTCTTGTAAAAACAGAGAAGAGTAATGATGACTCGTCAAAGTTTATGGGTGTTCTTGATCTCATCCCCAAATATACGTGTCATTTCGTGAGTTTTAACTACATCCATTGTTTGGGTTGTCTATTGCGTTAATCACTAACCACATTTTGGTCTAAATAGATGACGTAAGTTATTTATTGCCCCCATTGCTGTATTGGTTTACTAAACCAAAAAATCTATGTTTCTAGCACATAGAAAAAAATCATAGTCATGGTAATAGATGAATAAAGTGGGGATTAAAAATAGAAATGCGCAACATTAAGTGCACTTATCTATAAAAAAATTAAAGGAGAGAAACTAAAAAATCCCATGGTCTGTTAAGTCATGGGATTTTTTATTTAAGCTGAATAAGTAATCTCACTTATTGCTCTAAGCTCAGGTTAGCCAGCGTAAGCAACTTAATCCTGTTTAATATTACGATAAGCTAAGGCAATAGGATAACCACGTTGTTGCGTATACAGCTCTGAACGTTCAGTAATTGCTTGGTCGTCAATCGAGTCAGTGATTGGGAACAATCTTGCACCTACTTTTTCTCTATCCACAAACCCTAGTTCAGCTAACTTTTCAGTTAATGCATCAGCACAAGTTAATACTGAAGAAGCTTTCACTATTTCACAACGCGCATAATGGTTACTTTCAAAAGAGATACCTGCAGTACGTAACGTTGAATCATCACCTGGTATTTGCTGCGCACCAAATAAAGGTTTACCAGCAACGCTAGCATCTTTAAAGGCAGGGATATACTGCGATAGGAAATCTATCGACAACTGCCCTCTTGCAGCGATCTCTTGCTCCAACCACCCTTTATCTATTTTTCTCAAAAATTTAGCATCTAATTGCGGCTGAGAGCTGTTTTCAGTATTTTCGACTAAACCATCTTTAAATAAGGTAATATCCTCGGTCATACCGTGCAATTGTACTAGATTACCTGGGTATGGGGTAAATTGAGCCATCCCCTGAGGTGTACCGCGTGTGCCATGAAAAATTACTTCAGGCCAGAAACCACCTGTACCTTCCCAATGCGTAACGTAAGCAGCTTTAAACTCTACTAAACGATCTCGATGAAATCCTGCTAAGTCATCAATTTCACCCGTTCTAAAACCAGCAGCATTGATCACATAATCAAATTCATGCTCACCTTCCACATCATCTTCAACATAGTTTAACTGCCATTTTTCCGGCTGTTGTTGAGATAGTTTGGTTACCTTGCTATTGAGATGAATCTGACAATTAGCATTTTTCTCTAAAGATAACGCAGCCGTTGCACCTAAGCGGAATACATTCCAACCGAACTCTTGTACCAGAACCACAGGGAACTTAAGTAAAGATAGATCGGTATGCTTAGCAAAGGGAATTAACCATTCCTCAGATGTGCTTGGCACTTTTTGCTCATCTAAAGTGGCTAAGTGCTGTAACTCTTCTAATTCAACTAAACGATAATAATCATTTACTTCACCTAGCACTTTATTATTACTATCTTTATCAATTAACTTTTGATATTCATCTTGTAATAACGTTAAACGTGGTAACAGATCCAATGGTTGCCCTGGGTCATGTTTTGGCACTGCGATGACCGTTGGTCGGTAATCAATAGAATCGGGGTACAAACGTAATGCTTCAATAGACTCTTCTAATAAAGTCACGCATTGCTCGTCAGGAATCTCTCTATACAGATTGCCACCAGCATGTAAGTGGCAAATTGGAGGTCCATTAACTAGACTTGTGCCCTTTTCAAATAAATCTACTTTTAACCCAATTTCACTCAAGTACAGGGCAATGGATGCTCCTGCGATTCCACCACCTATAACTGCAATTTTTTTATCAGACATATCGCTTCTAGTCACTATTAAACCGTTCATATTTGCGTAAAAAGAGGGAAACTAATCAGTTAACATTGATTGATTAGCGTCCTAAAGTGTCGCAATGATATTTGCAAAATCATCAAAGCTAACATCAGGCCCATGCTCGTTAATATCTTCGCCGTAGTTATAACCGTAGGTTAAACCAATGCTCTGCATGTTCGCTGCATTAGCGGCTAAAATATCGTTTTTAGAATCACCTACCATCACACACTGTTCCGCTTTTACGCCTAGTTTTTCACAAGCAAAGTGTAAAGGCAGTGGATCAGGTTTCCGTTTCTCTAAGGTATCTCCGCCAACTAACAGCGAAAATAAGCCGTTCAGTGATAAACCATCTAAAATTGGCTGTATAAAGTCATAAGGTTTATTGGTCACAATCGCAAGTTGGTAGCCCTTGTCTTTCAATGCGTGAAGCGATGAAACCACATTAGGATATGTCACTGTATCAACGCAAAGATTTTTAGCGTAAAAGTCTAAGAAAATGGCTAAAGACTTTTCTAATAATACAGGATCTAAATCTGGGTCAATCTCTGTTTGCCCAGATAAACCACGTTGTACTAAAATGCTAGCTCCATTACCTACCCAAGAGCGGATGATAACAGGGTCAATCTCTTCTCGACCGATACTGGTTAGCATGTGATTAATGGCTAATGCTAAATCTGGCGCGCTATCAATTAAAGTACCATCTAGATCAAACAGGATTGCTTTTTTATCCGTGAATTTCAAAAATAACTCCTACAACATTTTTATTTTTTAGTGTGTGTTCATCTAAGCAGAATGTGTTTAATAACGCCAATAAAATTTGATATTTATCACAATTATTCACTCTTTCAGCCTTTAATAAGTGATACGGAGATCTCTTAGATTAAGTTCACCGATTTTTAGATTATTTAGATAGATTTAATCAATGACTTAGTTAGTTTTAACCAATTAAACTTTTAAGCCTAATCATTGATGTTTTATAGCAGAGGATAAGCAATGCAAAAGGTTTTACAGGAATGGGTTGATAGGCATTAAAATACTGGGAGGAAATATACAAGTAAGAGCAGAGGTTCCTCTGCTCTTACTGAGGGATGCTCAAGTTAAGCTTCAAAGCCACCATGGCGAGAACCTGAATCTGAGTCTGGTCCTGAGTCGGAATCTTGATCATCTGTTTCTGTTACCGCAATGCTCACACCACAGATTTGACGATAAACAATACCTAATACGTTGATGCAGTAAGGAATAACAAACAGTAAACCGATGCCAGAAGTGATTAAACCAAAGAGAAACAGTAAACAGAAAATAACTAATAATTGTGTAAACTGGCTAATGTTTTTATGCACTAATTTAAAAGACAATTTTAAGGCCATTACAGGCGAGGCTTTCTTTTCCGCAATCAATGGATAAACCAAGCAGAATGACATTTTCAAATACAGTAAAACAAGTACAGACAATACAAATCCTGCACTGCCAAATATTTGTCCAAACACCATACTCACAGCATTAGTCATTAAATTAACCATCATCGCTGCCAGTGACAATTTCAATATCATTTTAAAGTAATGAAAAAGATGGAAAGAGTTGGTTTTAAGCCCCACAGAATGATGAACGCCCATCATAATAAGCCCTGTCATTATTGGAGGTGCAATCAGTAATGCAAATACAAAAAATAAACCAATCACTTTAGGATCGGTTAGTGACGTTTCAGTATCAATGAATAGACTTAATAAGGAGAAAGACGCTAACATGATAAAAAGACATGCAGAGACAAGCGGCAGAAAATGTTTGCGAGTGATTTTAAAACCATCGCTTAACAATTTTTTTAAATCTAAATGATACCCTTCGGCCAACGATTTTTTAATATCACCGCCCAATACAAAATATTTTGAACTCATAACCTAGTAACTTCCCTAAATGAAATAACAGCTGTTCAGCAGCCCGTCATTGTAGGGGGTTCTGATAGCATTTCAAGTTTATTCATACTTAGCTAAGACGATTTAGATTGAAAACAAAACAACCAAGACTTAGTGCTTAGCTTAAAATTTGTTTAACTAATTCAGGCACCAACTGCGTTGCTTTACCTTGTATAACTTGATCAAAATGACTATGTACTTCGCTGACTTCAAGGTTAATCTCAATGGACTCTGCCCCACTACTTTTTGCTTCTTCCACAAAGCCTGCTGCAGGATAAACAGTGCCGGAAGTCCCAATCGCAATAAACAGGTCTGCTTCAGATAAATGATGATAGATTTTATCCAAGCCAATCGGCATTTCACCAAACCAGACAATATGTGGGCGTAAGGGAACTGGATACTGGCAACAAGTACACAAGTCATCACTGTTTAAATCTCCCAGCCACTGCACCAATTGATTAGAGCCAGGGCAACGCGCTTTTAATAATTCCCCATGCATGTGTAACACATTTTTCGAACCCGCTTGCTCATGTAAATTATCAATATTTTGTGTCACTAAGAGAAAGTCACCATCAAACTTTTGTTCTAACTCAACCAATGCATGATGAGCAGCATTAGGTAGGTTAATACCCGAACAAAATTGCTTTCGGCGTTGATTATAAAAATCTAAGACTAATTCTGGATCACGCTGATACCCTTCGGGTGTCGCTACATCCTCTAGTTTGTACCTTTCCCATAAGCCATCTTTAGTACGAAATGTATCAATACCAGACTCTGCAGAAATACCAGCTCCGGTTAATACCACAATTTTTTTATAGTCACTCAAATCTTCGGTCCTAATTGGTTAAGGAAGTTGAAAGTACATAAAGTTAGCATTCATTTTATGCACAACATTGTAATCTGAACAGCATGACAAATGTGTGTCTGAACTCATGTAATACCAATCACATATTTAAGCGAGCCAAATTTTAGGCAAAAAAAAAGCCGCAGAGCGACTTTTCTAGATAGTATATTGGCTAACCCTAGATTAATGATTAATAGCAAAAACGCTGATTAATTATTTGTTAGGTTTGTCTGATAAGCTAGTTTCCACTAACTCTTTCAGCTTCTGACCCGCTTTAAAGGTAACAACTCTTCGAGCTTCAATCGGGATATCTTCTCCCGTTTTAGGGTTACGACCAGGTCGCTCGCCTTTGTCTTTAAGCTCAAAACCACCAAAGCCAGAAATTTTAACTGGCGAGCCAGATTCAAGCGTTGATTTAATTTCTTCAAAGAAAGATTCTACAAACTCTTTTGCTTCTCGTTTGCTTAATCCAATTTCTTCCGATAAGTGTGCTGCTATTTCAGCTTTTGTCAGTGCCATAAAATTAATCTCTCAAAGATGCATTAAACTCCGTAGAAACCGCTTCAACTATCGAGCTAACGCTGTCAGCAATCTCTTGTTCTTCCAAAGTACGTGTAGAATCTTGTAATATTAAGCCTATTGCTAAGCTTTTTTTACCTTCTTCAACGCCTTGACCTTGGTATACGTCAAACAAGTTTATGCTAACTAGCTCAGAACCGCCAATTTTTTCTATAAATTTTAGGACCTTACCTGCATTTACTTGTTCATCTACAACAAAAGCAAGATCTCGGCTGTTCGCAGGGAACTTAGAAATATCACCAGCTTGAGGTAGTTGTCTAGTTAATATACTATCAACTTCTATTTCAAAAACAATAGCTTGACCATTTAATGCAAAAGGTTTCTTCAAACTTGGGTGTAGGCTACCGATATAACCAACATTTACACCATTTCGGTAGATACCTGCTGATTGTCCTGGGTGCAATGCACTGTGTTTTTCTGCTTTAAACTCAAAACTAGCATCATCAACCGTTAAATCTAATACTGCTTCTAAATCAGCTTTAAGATCAAAGAAGTCTGCGGCACGAGTTTCCATTGACCAATGTTCATCGCTAACATTACCGATAATCACACCTGATAACATAGCCTGTTGACGAATACCATTTTCAGCTTGTTCATCTTTGATGAAACGTAAACCCGTTTCGAATAAACGAACACGGTTCTGTTGACGTTTTTGATTTTTAGATACACTTTCTAATAAACCAGTCCATAAGCTAACACGCATTGCTGACATATCTTTAGAGATTGGATGCGGTAAAATAAGTGCATCAGCTTCTGGGTGTAATTTAAGTTGCTTATCAGGGTCAACAAAGCTGTATGTGATAGCTTCTTGGTATTCACGGTTCACTAATACATCACGAATTTTAGATAATTTTAAACGTGACTCATTGTGAGCTGGCATAGTTAATGCAGCTTGAGGTGCGATATTTGGGATGTTGTTGTAACCAAATACACGAGCAACTTCTTCGATTAAGTCTTCTTCAATTTCCATATCGAAACGGTAACTTGGTGCAACTGCAGACCAACCTTCAGCGGTTTCAGTTACTTCACAACCTAGTTGAGTCAGAATTTGTTGAACACGTTCTGCATCAATTGAAATACCGATTAAACGATCTAGTTTGCTACGACGTAATTCAATGGTTGCTTGTTTTGGTAAATTTGCTTCGCTCACAGCTTCTGTGATTGGGCCAACTTGACCGCCACAAATTTCAACTAATAACTGAGTTGCACGTTCCATCGCAGTTACTTGTAACAGTGGATCAACACCACGTTCGTAACGATGAGAAGCATCTGTATGTAGACCATAGCTACGTGCACGGCCTGCAATAGCTAATGGAGCAAAGAAAGCACTTTCTAAGAAGATATCTGTTGAACCTTCTTGTACACCAGAATCTTGACCACCAAAAATCCCTGCCATTGCTAAGGCTTTTGATTGGTCTGCAATCACTAATGTGTCTGCATTTAATTTAACTTCTTTGCCATCTAATAATGTAAGCTCTTCATCTTGGTTAGCTAAACGAACTTCAATACCGCCTTCTAGTTTTGATAAATCAAAGGCATGCATCGGATGACCTAGCTCAAGTAATACATACTGAGTAATATCCACGACTGCATCAACACTGCGCACACCACAACGGCGAAGTTTTTCAACCATCCATAATGGCGTTGTTGCATTTTGATTAATACCTTTGATCACACGTCCAAGGTAACGAGGGCAAGCTTCTGGCGCTTGTAAGTTGATAGCCACTTGGTCATCAATTGAAACAACCACATTTTCCCAAGTTGGTTGTGTTGCTACAATGCCATTTAATACCGCCACTTCACGAGCAAGACCTGCAATACCTAAACAATCTGCACGATTTGCTGTTAAATCAACATCAATGATCACGTCATCTAGTTGTAAGTACTCACGAACACATTGACCAATCGGTGCATCTAAAGGTAGTTCAATGATACCTTCTGCACTTTCTGCCATGCCTAATTCAGATTCACTACACAGCATGCCAAAAGAGGGTTGGCCGCGCAGTTTTGCTTTTTTAATTTTAAAGTCACCAGGTAAAACAGCACCCACAACCGCGACTGCTACTTTTAAACCTAAACGACAGTTTTTAGCACCACAAACAATATCGATTAACTCTTCTTCACCGATATTGATTTTAGTCACTTGTAGTTTATCAGCATCAGGGTGTTGACCACATTCAACCACTTCACCGACTAATACTTTGGTAAACTCACCGGCAACAGGATCTACATCATCAACTTCAAGACCTGCCATGGTAATTTGATGTGTTAATTCATCACGTGTAATTTCTGGGTTAACCCACTCGCGTAACCAAGCTTCACTAAATTTCATTATTATTAACCCTTATTTGAATTGCTTGAGGAAACGAAGATCGTTTTCAAAGAATGAACGTAAATCGTTAACGTTGTAACGTAGCATTGTTAAACGCTCAATACCCATGCCGAAGGCAAAACCAGAGTATTTCTCAGGATCTACACCCATTGATTTTAATACGCTTGGGTGAACCATGCCGCAACCTAATACTTCTAACCAACCGTTTTTACCTTTCACGTCAACTTCTGCAGAAGGTTCTGTGAATGGGAAGTAAGATGGACGGAAACGAATTTCCAAATCTTCTTCGAAGAAGTTATGTAAAAAGTCATGCAAAATACCTTTAAGCTGTGTAAAGCTTACGTTTTCTGCAATCATCAAGCCTTCTACTTGATGGAACATTGGTGTATGTGTTTGGTCGTAATCATTACGGTAAACACGTCCAGGAGAGATAATACGCACTGGTGGCTTTTGTGCTTCCATGGTACGGATTTGCACACCTGAAGTTTGTGTACGAAGTACTAAATCAGGGTTGAAGTAGAAAGTATCATGATCAGCACGCGCTGGATGATGCGGTGGAATGTTCAATGCATCAAAGTTATGGTAACCATCTTCTACTTCAGGACCATCTTTTACTTCAAAACCTAACTCACTAAAGAACTCAACGATACGATCAGTAGTACGAGTTACAGGGTGAACATTACCTTGTTTTGTACCACGACCCGGTAGCGTTACGTCAATCGTTTCTGAGGCTAGTTTGGCATTTAAAATATCCTCTTCCATGCCTTTTTTACGTTCAACTAATACCGCTTGAATCGCTTGTTTTGCTTTATTAATTAATTGACCTGCAGCTGGTTTCTCAGCAGGTGGTAATTTGCCTAAGCCTTTCATTTGCTCAGTCATTAGGCCTTTTTTACCCAGATACTGTAAACGAATCTCTTCTAATTCATTAGTATCTGCGGCGTTTTCGATCTGTTGTTGCGCGTTAGCAACGATTTCATCTAGATGCTGCATTCAATTTACTCTACTTTATACAAGTGATAAAAAATATGGCTGTAATTTTACGCAGATCAAATAGATATGGCTAGTGCTGAGAAGTGTTTGCGGCAGATAAAAGGCTGGAAATGCATAATTATTTTGTGCATTTCCAGTACCTAATAGGATGAGTGCTTAATGCACCTTATGAGACGGTCCAGCTTTGCGACACTAAAAGTGTGTCCTGAGAAAAAATCTGCCCAGTGAATTTATCACCTTGGTTAATTTTACCCACACCTTTTGGTGTGCCTGTCATTAAAATATCGTGCTTTTCAAAGGACATAAATTCATTTACTGCCGCAATAATTTCAGCAGGTTTGTAAATCATAAGTTGGTAGTTTGCCTGTTGAATGATTTGATCATTAATCGATAAAACTAAGCTTAAGGAATCCACCGGCTGATCAAAACTCACAAACTCAGAAAAAACAGCAGAGGCATCAAAAGCTTTAGCTCGCTCCCAAGGTAAAGATTTGCTTTTAAGCACACTTTGTACTTCTCGCTTAGTTAAATCTAATCCAACAGCAACACCAACAAACTGATTATCGTCGATCAATAGTGAGATTTCAGCTTCATAGTGAATCGCATCAACAGCATGGGTCGTCATGTCAGTACTAATCGCAGAATTCGGCTTCACAAAAATCACTGGTTCTGTAGGAACTTCATTATTGAGTTCAGCAATATGCTCAACATAATTACGTCCAATACAGACCACTTTTGAAGGGCTAATGGGTTGTCCATCAAATAATACTGTTTGCATAAAAGCTCCTTGGCTAATACCGCCTAATTAATTAACGTTTTGCATTTTTAAATAAGGTGAAGTAGTTATTAGTCGTTGCTTCGGCTAGTTCAGCAAATGAAACACCTTTTAAGTCAGCAACAAACTCTGCCACATTGTAAGTGTATGCGGGTTCATTTTCTTCACCACGATGTGGTACAGGAGCTAAATAAGGCGAATCAGTTTCCACTAATAAACGTTCTAACGGTACCGCTTTAATTACTTCTTGTAACTCTTTAGCATTCTTGAAGGTAACAATGCCTGATACTGAAATATAAAACCCCATTTGCATTGCTTCCTGCGCCATTTCAATAGACTCTGTAAAGCAATGTAAAATGCCACCGACTTGTTCCGCCCCCTCTTCACGAAGAATATTCAGAGTATCTTCACGAGCGCCACGGGTATGAATAATCAAAGGTTTGTTGAGTTTTTTAGCAACTCGAATCTGTTTACGGAAAGCATCTATTTGCCACTCTTTTGTCTCTGGCGAGTAGAAATAATCTAAGCCTGTTTCACCAATGGCAATCACTTTTTCAGCACTTGCATATTCAAGTAACAAATCTTCATTCATCACTGCTTCTTTGTACAAGGGATGTACGCCACAAGTACTCGATACTTGATCGTAAGGTTGAATCATTTCAGCCATCGCTGGATAATCTTCTAACGTGACACAAACGCTTAATAGGTGATTGATGCCTTTTGCTTGTGCCTTTTCAATCACATCGGCAATTCCCGTGTGTTTTTTAGTGTAATCTAATCGATCAAGGTGACAGTGAGAATCAACTAACATGGTGCGTTTCCTTAAATTCGTTCTTTATTTTAATCAACAGAGCGCTGATCAATAACTCTTTCTTTAATGCGTTGTGTTCGGTTAATAAGCTTCGTGTTTTTAATATTTCTTGGCTTAACATACGTAAACTTTTAAAGCTTAATTGGGCTTGCCAAAGTTGTAACTGTGGCAATGCAAAGTAATAGATAGCATCTTGATCAAGTTGTTCGGTGTTTAATTTTAATTTATGAATATCATGTAATAGATGAAAAAGCAGTAATAAATTTTGCTCTGCATCGTTAGCTAACAAGCGTGAAAAGCTAAATAACTGCTGTGGTTGATACAGCATGTTAAACACACCTTCCACACATTGACGACGTGTATCTAGACTTGCATCTTGCTGTAATGCTTTTAAATGATTTAATAAAGCTAATGGACTATTTTGAAACCAACGCAATACACCTAGATCACTGACTTGATAACCCAGTTCATACAACCAGTTAATTAAGCTTTGGTCATCCGGGCTATGCAAATGAGTTTGTTGCAATCGGCTTAATAAAGTTGGCATTAATTGATGATGCGTTCTTGCTAGCAAAACCAGATAACTATCACCCTGCGGCTCTTCTAATGTTTTTAATAATGCATTGGCTGCGGCTTCAGTGAGCTGTTCTGCTCCTTTAATTAGCACGACTTTATTGTTGCCTAGCTGTGGGCGTTCATTGAGTTTTTCAGTCAATAAACGAATTTGATCAATACCGATAGATTTATTTTTTTCAGCCACTAACAAATGATAATCGAGGTGATTATGAGCACTAAATAGCTTGCAGGAATGGCATTCAAAGCAGGCATCATCATGTTGTTTGTTAGTACACAACAGATATTGTGCTAATTGTTGTGCTAACTTGTACTTTCCAATACCAGCACTCCCCGTAAACAACAAACCATGGGCAAATCGCCCCTGCAAATAAGTCTGCTGAAGTTGCTGATAAAAAGGAGTTAACCAAGGCGTTGACACTTGTTCAAAACTTGATTCAACCATATCTGATGTTACTTGCGTAGTAGCCATTTATAAACTCGCTAACCAGTTATCGAGTTGCAGATGAATCGCAGCTTTTACTTGTTCAAAATCCTGACTTGCATCGATACTCACGGCATTTTTTTCTTGCTCTGTCAGTTGCTGAAACACTGCTCGAGAGCGATTAAAGAAGTCGATAGCTAATCGCTCGATACGATCTAACTCTCCGCGACCTCTTGCTCGGCTTAACCCTAATTCCGGTTCAATATCTAAAAATAGGGTAAAGTCTGCCTTGAAGTCACCTAAAGCCACTTGCTTAATGTCATTAATTAACTGTAAGTCGATGCCACGACCGCCGCCTTGATAGGCTAAAGAAGACCAATTATGACGATCACCAATCACCACTTTATCTGCTGCCAGTGCTGGTTTAACTTTATGTTCAACCAGTTGTACACGAGCAGCATACATGATCAATAACTCTGCTTTGTCATCAAGTTGTTCATCTGCGACATCCATTTTAACTATTTCTCGCATCTTTTCAGCGAGTACAGTGCCACCAGGCTCACGCGTTAATTCAATATGTTGTTTATTGACTCCTTGTTGCTCTAACCAATCTTGAATGTATTGAATAGCAGTACTTTTACCTGCACCTTCTAATCCTTCAATAACAATAAATTTACCCGCTAGTTTTTGTATTGCTGACATTTTATTTTCCTCGGATATATTTATTAACTGCATTGTTATGCTCTCTTAAGTTTTTAGAGAAATAAGAGGTGCCATCCCCTTTGCTCACAAAATATAAGTATTTTGTATCTGCAGGGTGCAAAGCGGCATACAGCGCTTCTTCACTTGGCATCGCAATTGGTGTCGGTGGTAATCCGGTAATGGTGTAAGTGTTATAAGCTGTTTTTTCTCGTAAATCTTTACTACGGATACGTCCATCATAACGTTCCCCCATTCCATAGATAACCGTTGGATCTGTTTGTAAACGCATACCTATTTTTAAACGATTAACAAACACCGAGGCTATTTTGTCTCTATCGTTGGCTAAACCACTCTCTTTCTCAATGATTGACGCCATAATCAAGGCTTCATAAGGTGTTTTATAGGGAAGGTTTTTGTCTCTTTCTGCCCATAATTTTTCAACGACCGCCTGTTGATGTAAGTACGCTTTTTTAATAATACTAAAGGCACTCATATCAGCAGAATAGTGATAGGTTTCAGGAAAAAGTAACCCTTCTAATTTAGGTGAAGTGCTGCCTAGCTTAGCTAAAATAGCTTGTTCATCTTCTACAATTGGTTTGATTCTGTCAGCTTTGCTTAATGTGGTTAGCCAATCCTTGTAAGTGCTACCTTCAACAAAGGTCACTTTAAACTGATAGCCTCGCCCACTGTTTAAGATAGTTAAGATTTGCTGTAAAGATGCCTCTTTAGGAAATTGATAAGTACCTGATTTAATATGTGTTAACTCAGGATACAATTTCGCAACTACTTTCCACCAACGGTCTGAGTCTAATAATCCTTGTTCCATTAATTGTGGTGCTAAATGCGAAAAGTAGCTGCCCTCCGACAAGGTAAATAGTTGTGTTTCAGTTACACGTGGTGTACTTAAATAAGTGTCCACTTGCTGTTTTGCCCAACCTATCATAGCGATTACTATAACAATGAATAAGGCGACTGCTAAACCAACTTTCTTGATCATATAAATTAACTTCCTTGCTTAAGCAATGTTTGTAATTCAGTAACAGGTTTAAGTTGCTCTACTGAATAATGTCTATCTTGATATTGTTTGACTGCAACAACGCCCATAAGTGCATTAGTTAAACACAGGCATGTTGCTTGATTAATGTCTGCTAAGGTGATCTCTTTCTCAATCACATTGATATTTTGCAGCTGTAAAATACGGGCTCTCATCACTCCAGCGACACCACTATAATTAAGCTTTGGAGTGATCCATTGACCTGCTAGGTAAATAAAAACATTGGCGCTACAGGCTTCGATGATATGGCCGAATTCATCGCAAACTAACCCTTCAACAGCATTCAATTTAAGTAGTTCTTGTTTGATAAAGACTTGCTCTAATCGTGCTAAGGACTTTAAACCAGCTAATTGTTGGTTGCGCCCTAATTGACTCTGGCACTGTACTATGGCGATGCCTGTTTGTTGCCAAGTAAGATACTGCTCGGGAAAAGCTGACAAGCTGATAATCCGCACCACTTGCTCACAGCCACTTGCACTATAGCCTCGACCACCACTGCCTCTGGTCAACATCACTTTTAATACATGTTGAGGGTATGCAGCAACTGATTGCGCACTGTTAAATACTTCTGTTTGTAACAACTCCCAATCAATATCAGGGAAAAATAAACGCACTGCACCATCTTTAAGTCGTTGTAAATGCAATGACCAATCAATTACTTCACCGTGTGCAATTTTGATGGTAGAAAATACCCCATCACCATAAGCTAAACCACGATCAGCAGCATCAATAGTTTGACTGACAATACCGTTAATTAACATGACGTTACTCATCCAATGTAAAGTTGAATAAAGGATTATACGCATAATCCCTTGTTCACTAAATAGCAGATCGGAAATAATCCCCATCACGCTAAATAGCGGAATATTATTCATTACTAAAATACATTATTTTAGATTATAAATTCTGCAAAAAAGTGCAGCATTAGCTGTATGTCTACCCATAATTGCTATTATTAAAATTGAAATATCCCTTTTGCGGACACAATTTTTGGACATAAAAAAACCCGAACTTGCGTATCGGGTTTTTAAGATCAGCAACTACAAGTGGCTGATTCATATCATTAGCAATAGTACTAGATACGTTTAAAAATTAACGTACCGTTAGTGCCACCAAAACCAAATGAGTTTGACAGTGCATATTCAATATTTGCAGGACGTGCTTTACCGTCTGTTACGTAATCTAAATCACAGCCTTCACTTGGGTTTTTAAGGTTAATCGTTGGTGGAGCAACTTGATCTTTCAGGGCTAGCACACTGAAGATAGCTTCGATTGCACCAGCAGCACCTAATAAGTGACCCGTCATTGATTTAGTTGAGCTCATCATCACTGAATTTGCTGCCTCACCCCAAATGCTTTTCACTGCTTGAGTTTCAGCAATGTCACCAGCTGGTGTAGACGTACCATGTGCATTGATGTACTGAATATCAGAAGCATCGATACCTGCATCACGGATTGCATTTTTCATTGATAATGCTGCACCTGCGCCACTTTCTGGTGGTGACGTCATGTGGTAAGCATCACCACTCATACCAAAACCAACCATTTCAGCATAGATTTTTGCACCACGTGCTTTCGCGTGCTCATATTCTTCGATAATTAATACGCCTGCACCATCACCTAATACAAAACCGTCACGAGATTCATCCCATGGGCGACTGGCTGTTTCTGGTGAATCATTACGTGTAGAAAGTGCACGTGCAGCACCGAAGCCACCCATTCCCATTTCAGTTGATGCTTTTTCTGCACCACCAACAAACATAACATCCGCATCACCATGTTGGATCATACGCGCACCTAAACCAATGCTGTGTGTACCTGTAGTACAAGCAGTTGTTACGGCGATGTTTGGACCTTTCAGGCCTTTGTTGATTGAAACATGACCAGAGATCATATTGATAATAGTTGCAGGTACAAAGAAAGGACTGATTTTACGTGGTCCTGTTTTGTTATAATTATCTTTGTTTTGTTCGATAATGCCTAGACCACCGATACCAGAGCCGATTGCAACACCGATTCTCTCTGCATTTTCTTCTGTAATTTCTAAGCCAGAATCTTGTAATGCTTGTTCAGAAGCGGCCACACCGTATTGGATAAATAGATCCATTTTGCGTGCTTCTTTCTTTGGCATATACTCTTCGACGTTAAAGTCTTTAACTAGACCAGCGAATTTAGTGGAAAACTTTTCAGTATCAAAGTGTTCAATATTTGAAATCCCACTTTGACCAGATTGAATAGCCTGCCATGATTGCTCAACCGTATTACCTACTGGTGAGATGATCCCTAAACCGGTTACTACAACGCGACGCTTTGACACTAGACTCTCCTAAAATAAAGCTATAAAAATAATAACTAAAAATTTTTATACCAATGTATATTAATTTCGTGTTTCTAATATGACACTGATGAAAAAATGGCTGAATTTGTGACGTAAGTTAATGTAATGATGTCTCTTTTACTAAACTTACAACAAAAAACAAGTCACTTTAACCAGGAATATAGAACACGGGATTTGTATGATTGGTGTTTTAAAATACTTAGCTATTATTTAAGGTCAAATTATTAATGTTTAAATAGACAAAAGGCGGTCACAAGACCGCCTTTAGATATTTCTACACTTATAGTGAGAAATTAACCGTTGTTAACAACGTAATCAATCGCAGATTGAACAGTAGTGATTTTCTCTGCTTCGTCATCTGGGATCTCTGTATCAAATTCTTCTTCTAGAGCCATTACAAGCTCAACTGTGTCTAGTGAATCAGCACCAAGATCGTCAACGAAAGAAGCTTCGTTTTTAACTTCGTCTAGTTGAACACCTAATTGCTCAACGATGATGTTCTTTACGCGTTCTTCGATATTGCTCATTTTTTATCTTCCTATGTAATTACGCATTTGCGTTAAGTTGCGGTAGTTTATTCTATCGCGTTTAATATTCAAGTATTCTATCACTGGTTAGACCAGTATTTTAAGATTTTAATCAATAAATTAATAGAATATCTATCTTTTTGAGTTAATTGCTTATTTGCTCAACAAAGTTAGGCAAAAAATTAAACCATGTACATGCCGCCATTAACGTGAATTGTTTCACCGTTAATGTAAGCAGCACCTTCAGAGGCTAAAAATACAACAGTAGCAGCAATCTCTTTTGGATCACCTAAACGACCAGCAGGCACATTTGCTAAAGTAGCTGCGCGTTGCTCTTCGTTTAATGCTTTCGTCATATCTGTTTCAATGAAACCAGGTGCAACTGTATTAACAGTAATACCACGGCTTGCAACTTCACGTGCTAATGATTTAGTAAAACCAATTACACCAGCTTTAGCAGCTGCATAGTTAGTTTGACCAGCATTACCCATTGTACCGACTACAGAACCTACATTAATAATGCGACCAGCACGCTTTTTCATCATTGGACGAAGTGCAGCTTTACTCAATTTAAAGATAGGCGTTAAGTTAGTGCCAATGATGTCATCCCACTCAGCATCTTTCATACGCATCAATAGGTTGTCACGTGTGATACCTGCGTTATTCACTAACACATCCACACTACCAAACTCTTTCTTAATGTCAGCAAATAATGCTTCAATAGACTCTGTTTCTGTGACGTTTAAGACAAAACCTTTACCAGCATCACCTAAATATTCACTGATTGCAGCAGCGCCACTTTCGCTCGTTGCTGTTCCTAATACAGTTGCACCTAATGCTACAAAACTTTCAGCAATTGCTCGGCCAATACCACGGCTTGCACCTGTTACTAAAACAACTTGATCTTGCATACTCATTCTTATTCTCCTTTAACAGCAGCTAATGCAGCCGCTAAACTTGCTGTATCGTTAATTGCTTGTGCAGTGAAGCTCTTGTCGATACGACGAACTAAACCACTTAATACTTTACCTGGGCCAGCTTCAACTTGTAAGTCGATACCTTGCTCAGCCATTTTAACTACTATATCAGTCCAACGAACCGGACAATATAGTTGACGCACTAGCGCATCTTTAATTTTGTCAGCATCTGTTTCAATCGCAACATCTACATTATTAATGACTGAAATGCTTGGCGTATTAAAAGTAACGTCTTGTAATGCAACAGCTAACTGGTCTGCAGCTGGTTTCATTAATGCACAATGTGAAGGTACTGATACTGGTAATGGCAAGGCACGTTTAGCACCTGCTTCTTTACATAACACACCAGCACGCTCAACGGCATCTTTGTTACCTGCAATAACCACTTGACCTGGTGAGTTAAAGTTTACTGGAGAAACCACTTCTCCTTGCGCTGCTTGCTCACAAGCCGCTTGAATTTCTGCATCACCTAAACCGATAATCGCATACATTGCGCCAACACCTGCAGGAACCGCTTGTTGCATCAATTGGCCACGTAATTCAACTAATTTAAGTGCATCTTTAAAGTCAATCACACCAGCACATACTAATGCTGAGTACTCACCTAAACTATGCCCAGCAATGATCGTTGGTTTTTCCCCACCAACCTCTGCCCAAACACGCCAAATAGCAACAGAAGCAGCTAATAAAGCAGGTTGTGTTTTATCAGTTTGGTTTAATGATTCTACCGGTCCATCTTGGCATAACGCCCAAAGATCGTAACCTAGTACTTCACTTGCTTCTTTAAATGTATCAACAACAACCGGGTAAGTTGCCGCTAAATCAGCGAGCATACCTAAGCTTTGCGAACCTTGGCCAGGAAAGGCAAATGTAAAGTTTGTCATGTTTAATTCCTAATATTTATTCTTACGATCTCATCAATGTATCGCTTGTCTATATTGTTACTTTAAAGAGTGTCAGTTGTTACATTACAACTAATGCACTTCCCCAAGTAAAACCACCACCAAATGCTTCTAATAGCACTAATTGGCCAGGTTTAATTTTTCCACTTTTTACCCCTTCGTCTAAGGCAAGTGGTACTGAAGCAGCTGAGGTATTCCCATGTTTATCAAGTGTTAAAATAACTTGATCCATAGACATACCTAGTTTTTTAGCTGTTGCAGCAATAATTCGTTGATTGGCTTGATGTGGAACTAGCCAGTCTAACTTGTCTTTCTCAATGTTATTTGCAGCTAATGTATCCACCACCACTTGGCTCAGTTTCTTCACCGCTACTTTAAACACTTCGTTCCCAGCCATTGATAGGTATGAATTAGTTAATGTTTGATCATTACCACGTTCAACATTAGGCAACTTTAATAGGTCACCAAAACGGCCATCGGCATTAATATGAGTAGATAAAATACCTACTTCTTCAGTTGCTGTTAACACTACGGCACCGGCACCATCACCGAACAAAATGATAGTACTACGATCTTCTGGGTCACAGGTTGCCGCTAATGCATCAGCACCAATCACTAGCACATTCTTAGCGCTACCTGATTTGATAAAATTATCTGCCACACTCAATGCGTATGTGAAACCAGCACAAGCGGCTGATACGTCAAACGCAGGAATATCATAAATACCCAATAGATTCTGAACTTCACAAGCAGCAGAAGGGAAGGCATTATGATTACTTGTTGTCGCTACAACAATTAAATCCAAATCACTTGCAGCTAAACCAGCAGATTGTAACGCTTGCTCGCCAGCTTTTGTGCCCATAAACGCGATCGTTTCTTGTTCACTTGCAATACGACGCTCTTTAATGCCGGTGCGTACTGTGATCCATTCATCACTAGTATCGACCATCTTCTCTAAATCTTGATTGGTGCGTACTGCTGTTGGTAAATAACTACCCGTACCTATAATTTTGCTATTCATGTAATAAACAATCTCGCTCTGCTAATACAGATGCCAACCTTTCGCTAATACTCGTTGGGATCTGCCATTGAATTTCTTTGATGGCTTGTTCTATTGCACAAGTGAATGCTTCTACATTTGCGCTACCGTGACTTTTCACAACAATGCCACGTAACCCTATCAAACTGGCACCATTATACAGATCTGGATGTAAATGTTTTAATTGGTTTTTTATCAATGGATTTAATAACTTACCAAGCAAACGACTATACCAGGTTGCATCCATGGCTTTTTTTAATTGTGCTATAAAAACGCGTCCCATCCCTTCATAGCTTTTTAATGCGATATTGCCACTAAATCCATCAGTTACTACAACATCCGCTGGGCTATCAAACAGCTCATTTGCTTCAATAAAACCGATATAATTAATATATTTAGTTTCATTAAGTAAACTCGCGCAATGTTTGATTTCATCGCTCCCTTTATTACTTTCTCGTCCTACATTTAATAGGGAAATAGATGGTGAACTCACTTGTTCAACCTTCTCGCAAAGCACACTTCCCATTAATGCAAAATTAAATAAAGTATCACAACCACATTGTAAATTTGCCCCCAAATCCATCATATAACTGTGTCCGCCACGGTTATTGGGTAAAGCAGAAACCAATGCTGGTCTGGAAATCCCCTCAAGCGTTTTTAATATATGCTTAGAAAGCAACATTAATGCGCCAGTATTTCCCGCACTAACACATGCATCAGCTTCTCCATCAGCGACTAATTGTAGTGCCATTAGCATTGAAGAGGGTGAGCGATGACGTAACACTGAAACAGGATCATCTTCCATTGATATGGTTTCAGGTGCATGCACTAATTTAACGCGAGCGTGATCAAGTAAATGATATTTTTTTAATAAGGGATTTATTTGCTGCTCATCACCGACAATTATGATGAATAAGTTGGGATGGAGTTGTAAGGATTTATAGCTTGCAGGTAAAGAAATATGGGGGCCAAAATCGCCCCCCATGGCATCAAGCGCAATAGTAAAGTTACGCAAAGTAATAACTTACTTTTCGATTACTTTTTTGCCTTTGTAGAAGCCGTCAGCAGTAACGTGATGACGACGGTGAGTTTCACCAGAAGTACTGTCAACAGTTAAAGTAGGTGCACTTAGTGCATCATGTGAACGACGCATACCGCGTTTTGAAGGAGTCTTACGACTTTTTTGTACTGCCATTTTAAAAATTCCTGCTTGTTACTTGAGCTTTAGCTGAGCTAGAGCATCAAATGGGTTAGGACGTTCTTGTTCTTCTTCAATTTCGCCGAAGCTACTTTCGTAGTCACTGTAATGACAATCCTCAATTGCATGCATTGCAATCTGTGGAAGTGTTAATAACAGCTCGTCTTCAACTATTTGGTGAAGATTTACCTCCCCATTTTCATCGTAATAAATGGGTTCATAAACGTCTGGTAAATTATTTTCCTGCTCTTCATTCAGAACAGGACAATACGTAAATTCAGCTTCACATTGATAAGTCATAGGCTCATTGCACCGTTGACAAGTGAGTTCTACTGCGACGCTTGCTTTCCCATGAAATATTCTCAACCTTTGCTGATCTACTTCAAAAGAAAAATGCACGTCGATATCAGAGTGAATACTGTTTGTTGACTCTCTTAATCTGCTTAATAAAGACTTGTCGAGGCTAGCATTTAGCTCCAATCTATTATTAGCAGCGCGAACAGAATCAACGCTAATCGGTAGTTTAACCTTTTGCATGGTCGCGAATAATATAGATAGAGTTCAATATAGTCAAAGAAAAACCGCTATTTTTCTTAAGTTTTTATTCAACTATCGCTTTATTCTTTCACAGTCCTTAAAATAAACTTATTTTTACACATAACTAGGATTCATTATGCCACAAAAGCTAGTATTAGCATCGACTTCGCCGTTTCGTAAACAGCTATTAGAAAAGCTACACGTAGACTTTTCCACAGCTAACCCACAGGTTAATGAAGATGAACTGCCTGGTGAAACCGCCATTCAATTAGTAGAAAGACTGGCGATCGCAAAAGCACAAGCTGTCACTAGTGATTTTCCCAATGCTTTAATCATTGGTTCAGACCAAGTTTGTTTGAACAATGGTCAAATTTTAGGTAAACCCGGTAACTTTGAAAATGCCTTCAAACAATTAAAAGCAGCTAGTGGTCAACATGTCACCTTCTACACTGGTTTAGCCTTAGTGAACAGTGCAACGGGCGAAGTACAGTCTTTAGTTGAACCCTACGATGTTTATTTTCGTGAGTTATCAGACCAAATGATCACTAATTACTTGAACAAAGAAGAGCCGTATAATTGTGCAGGCAGTTTTAAAAGCGAAGGGTTTGGCATCAGTTTATTTAGCCGCTTTGAAGGTAAAGATCCGAACAGTTTAATCGGCCTGCCACTTATTTCATTAATCGAAATGTTAGACAAAGAAGGTCATCCTGTACTTTAATCGAAAGCAATATTGACATTACAGTATTACCTTTGGCATGATTCAAGGGAAGTAATATTAGGTGATTCACCTTTATTCAATATAAGCTCATCGCTGTATATTAATATTACTTCCTTTTGTTCTATATTTTTTAAGCAACACTTAGCTACCCTGTTTCGTTGCCACTTTGCCACTCATGAAAAGAGTCACTTGATTTTAAAATAGATTTTACCACATACATATTTTTATCTGCTCTATGGATCAGGGTATCTGGTAAACAAAAATCACTAGGCCCGGTCTGCGCATAACCGATACTCATGGTGAGATTATCTAAATTAAGCTTAACCCGTTCTATTAAACGTACTCCAAAGGTTTGTCGCACTTGCTCATGTACACAGTTGGGAAAAATAATACAAAACTCATCACCACCATACCGAAAAGCATAATCCTCTACTCTAGTCAGCTCTTGAATTGTCTGTGCGACAGCCAGTAAAATTTCATTGCCTTTTTGATGCCCTTGCATATCATTAATTTGCTTAAAATCATTAATATCAATATACACTAAAGTAACTGGATATGAGTGTCGCTGTGCTATTTTTAAAGTGTCAGCAAGGGTATCGTTTAATGCTTTTACATTCAGTAATCCGGTGAGAGGGTCTTTTCTTGCTTGCTCACGTAAATGATTAAAGATGTACTCGCGTTTAGATTCATAAACATACACCATTGACCAGATAGCAGCGAGTGTAAAACCAACGTTTCCCATAACAATCCAATGCATCTCATGATTATCAACCCACACCATGTTCCCCAAAACAGCTAAACCACCAGATACACTAATAAAAGTGATCCAACTGCCCGCTTTTATGCCTAGTAACAGATAAGACAAAATAGGGAAAATGAACAACCAAGAAAATAATCCAGCTTTAAAAGTGGTGATCAAAATACCGTAAATCACTAAAAAGTAGAAAGTACACAAATAAATAAAAGACCATCGCTGTAGGTATTTTGTACTTTTAGCAAAAATCAAGATCCAACACCAAAAAGCGGCAACACCCCCTTCTATTACAGCAAAAAGGTGGAAACCTGCTATCCAATTATTCACCGCAAAAAAACTTGCAGCAAAAATGGTCACGGCGAGTAAAACCCGTAATGTAGTACGGCGATATCCATATTCTTCGTTATCAATCATTAACTTTCCATTTTAAGATTGCTGAATTTTTTAACTATTCATTATTATTGCTTAATTTAAGGATTTTGCCTGTAATCGTACTTTAGTATTAAGATAAAGTTTAATTTTGTCTTTGATTTCTACTCAAAAATACAAGTTATTAATACCTAGTTACAACAACACAATTTATCCCACTGATAACCTACTTACTTTATTTCCATATAAAGCGAGCTAGTATTTTAACGGATCCCCTCATTAGTAATAGTTATTTATCCTGTTGCAATAAGTTGCTCGTGTAATTTAGAGACTTGATCACGTAATTGAGCAGCTTTTTCAAACTCTAAATCCTTTGCAAAGGCAAACATTTGCTTTTCTAATTTAGCAATCTCTTTCAAAATTTCCTGCTCTGAACGAACCACTTTATCAGCGGAATATGGCGCATCGGTTTCAGCCACTTTATTCAATGGTGTAATGGTTGATTTTGGTTGAGGGTTTTGCCCTAGTTGCATCACATCGGCCACTGACTTCGACAACCCTTTCGGTGATATGCCATTTTCTTTATTAAAGTTATCTTGCAGTTCTCTTCTATCTTCAGTGGTTTTAATCGCTTTTTTCATTGAGTCAGTAATTCTATCAGCATATAAAATGGCTTTACCTTCAAGGTTACGTGCTGCACGTCCCATGGTTTGAATCAACGAACGCTCTGAACGTAAGAATCCTTCTTTATCTGCATCAAGTATCGCCACTAAAGAAACCTCTGGAATGTCTAGCCCTTCTCGTAATAAGTTAATACCGATCAACACATCAAATATACCTAGGCGTAAATCACGAATAATCTCCACACGCTCCACGGTATCTACATCAGAATGCAGGTAACGTACTTTAATACCGTGTTCATTTAAGTATTCAGTTAAATCCTCTGCCATACGTTTCGTTAATGTAGTGACCAACACTCGTTCACTTTTAGGAATGCGAATATTAATTTCAGATAGTAGGTCATCAACCTGAGAACTAACCGGACGTACTTCAATAATTGGGTCCAATAAACCAGTCGGACGTATCACCTGCCTGATAATATCACCCTGTGATTTATCTATTTCATAGTCGCTCGGTGTTGCCGATACATATATGGTTTGTGGAGCAAGCTTTTCAAATTCTTCAAATTTAAGAGGACGATTATCTAACGCAGAGGGTAACCGAAACCCATAATTGACTAGATTTTCTTTACGTGACCGGTCACCTTTATACATCGCGCCAATTTGCGGCACAGTAACATGGCTTTCATCCAATATTAATAAGCCATCTTTAGGTAAATAATCAAATAAGGTAGGCGGCGCTTCGCCCTGCCCTCTACTAGACAGATAACGTGAATAGTTTTCGATACCTGAACAATAACCTAACTCGTTCATCATCTCTAAATCATATAACGTACGCTGCGAAATGCGCTGCTCTTCTATTAATTTATTTTCCGCTAAGAACTCTTTTTTACGTTCCTGTAATTCTTCTTTAATACCTTCAATAGCATTTAAGATTTGCTCTCTTGGAGTCACATAATGAGTTTTAGGAAAAATTGTGGTGCGCGATAATTTTTCTAACTGCTGTCCGGTGAGTGGGTCGAATACACTTATGCCTTCTACCTCATCGTCAAATAGCTCAATGCGTATTGCTTGTTTCTCTGAATCAGCAGGGAAAATATCAACAACTTCCCCTCGTACTCTAAATGTACCGCGACTTAACTCAGTTTCATTACGGGTATATTGAATATCCACTAATCGCTGTAAAATATCACGACTTGAAATTATCTCTCCAACACTGATATGTAACATCATTTGTAAATAAGATTGTGGATCACCTAAACCATAAATAGCTGACACTGATGCAACTAACACTACATCTTTACGCTCTAGTAAGGCTTTAGTAGCCGATAACCGCATCTGTTCTATATGTGCATTTACCGCAGCATCTTTTTCTATAAAAGAATCAGAGCTAGGTACATAGGCTTCCGGCTGATAATAATCATAATAAGAAACAAAATACTCCACCGCGTTATGTGGGAAGAACGCTTTCATTTCACCATACAATTGAGCCGCTAGGGTTTTGTTTGGCGCGAGGATCAAGGTGGGTTTATTCAATTGAGCAATAGTATTGGCTAATGTAAATGTTTTACCCGAACCGGTTACCCCTAATAGCGTTTGATAAGCAAGACCAGACTCAATCCCTTCGACTAACTGCTCTATCGCTTGTGGTTGGTCCCCTGCGGGAGAAAATGGACATACTAATTCAAATGACTTACTCATAAACCCTCTTTACAACCTGTTAATACTACTCACTCAAAAAGTGTTACCAGTATAGTTATCTTTTTATCTTACCATTACTCATTCGCAACAGAATGATCCTTTACGAATAAAATTAAATAAATGCAGATCGTAAAAACTGAAAACCATAAAAACACGTAGTATGTAAAATTATTATCCTCAAACCTGCATTTTAATTAACAACAATGCTACAAAATAAGCCAATAAGCCCCTTTTTATTTATCAAATGTTATTTACTATCCAATAAATAAAGCCTCACAAAACACATATCCTCCTAAAATAGCTTGTAGAATAAATAAACAATATAAATTCTGTTATGTAAAAGTTTGTCAATAAAAATAAATTAATATATTTTCAAATAATACACACATAGCTATTGACAGACTAATAAATAAAGAGCCGGTATAGATTACTAAACCTTCTCTATAAAAAACCACTTGACGATTATAACCAGTTGAAAATAAAGGGTTATTTATTACGGTTAAAAATAACTCTATTTAACCAAAAGCAAGGTATAGCAAGGCCTTCAGACACTTCTCATTGAACTTCCCACAGAGTTATCCACAGAAAAAGTGGATAACCACCGCTAGCCTAGAGTTAATCAGTGTTACAGAAAGATTAAGGTAATATGACGAAGATCTCACAATAAAAAAAATAGCCTGACTAGGTCAAATTTTATGCAAAATGTTTTTAGTAAAGTTATCGTCTGTTTAGCATGGCAAACAGCTAAATACTTGCTCATAATAGGTAAAACACCTCTTTATTAGATAAAAATATCCTATACAAAATAAGTAGTGGTTAAAATAAAATCGATTAATGGCATCGCTTAAGATAAATTAACTCGCTTCTATAATAGGTTTGCTATGATGTACCTTTACTCACCCAATCAGGATCTAAAAATGTTTAAAATGTGTTGCAAATGGCTTTTACTCAATATCAGTTTATTCACTTTGTTAGGGTGTGCTTCCACTCCCACTTATACCAATATCACACCCCAGGTTAATCTTGAACAAAATAGACAAGCATTCACCAACTTGCAGCCTTGGAAAATAGACAGCCAAGATTTACGTATAGCTCGACACGTTATTGAAATAACAGATGGAGATGGGGTTGCCAAATTAATCAACGAACAGCAGTCATTACGTCTCTTAGTCGAAAAAAGTTTAACGAAGGCTTGGTTAGAGAATGGTTTAAAAACAGATGCTAACAGTGACTACCAAGTCGACATAAAACTGGTTAAAGCAATCGCTAAAGTGACTGAGTCGACTTTTAGTTACGATGCCTCGTCACAAATGGTAGTAGATGTTGCATTAAGCCATCGAGGTAAACACTTCCATAAAATATTCCGCTCTAATAAACAATGGGATGGTGCCTTTTCTAATCAGATTGACGGCATTACAGACCAACTTAACAAGCAATTATCTTTATTATTAAAACAAATTATTGAAGATCAAGAATTAAACGGTCAGCTTCAACAATTTTAAATATCTACTTATATCAAGGAAATTACATGAAATTTATTACCGCACTATTCTTTTTATTAATGAGCAATACCGTACTTGCTGCAAATCCAACTGTACTAATTGATACGAATAAAGGCCAAATAACTCTTGAGCTGTATCCTAATGAAGCACCTAAAACCGTTGAAAATTTTTTGACTTACATACAGAAAGATCAGTTTAAAGGAACTGTCTTTCACCGTGTGATTGATGGGTTTATGATTCAAGGAGGTGGCTTTTTAACATCAGGGCAACGTGCAGAAACGCTTGCGCCTATTAAAAATGAATCAACTAATGGTTTAAGCAATAAACGTGGGACGATTGCCATGGCACGAACTAATTCACCTCACTCTGCTTCTCGTCAGTTTTTCATTAATCAAAAAGACAATAGTTTTTTAGATGCAAAGGGAAGCCAATGGGGTTATGCAGTATTTGGCAAAGTTACTGAAGGGTTAGATGTAGTTGATAGTATCGCTAAAGTGCAAACAACATCCCAGGACAAACCTTTACATAACATCATAATCAATAGCATTGTTGTTCAAGAGAACCAAGAATAAATACTTTAAAGCGTCTTTTTCAGAGCAAAAAAATGCGACTGTTTAAGTCGCATTTTTTATTTGAAGCGCTATATCTCATCAGATATAGATTACTTTTGTTTTGGTAACGTTACATTCACTTCTAATACAGATAGCTCATCTTCTTCTTTATCACTGAATTCACATTTAACATCATCTGTTGAGATATCCATGTATTTACGGATAACTGCGACCAGCTCTTTTTGTAATTCAGGCATGTAAGATGGAACATCAAAGCTAGAGTGTTCGTGTGCAACAATGATCTGTAAACGATCTTTAGCTAATTTAGCCGTACCTTTTTTTGGTTTGTCCTTAATAAAGTATTGTAATAATCCCATTTTATCCCCCAAATATACGACTTAAAAAGCCTTTCTTTTCGACCGTTACAAAACGTAAGTCGCGTTTTTCTCCTAATAATCTATCAACAGCATCTTGATATGCCTTACCTGCATCACAATCTTGATTTAAGATAACAGGTTCACCTAAGTTAGATGCACTTAATACATCTTGAGACTCAGGAATCACGCCCAATAAATCAATACCTAATAGGTCATCAATATCTTCAATACTTAACATCTCTTCACGCTCAACACGCTCAGGAGAATAACGTGTAATTAACAGGTGTACCTTAACCGGTTCCATCTGTTTTTCTGAACGGTAAGACTTACTTGATAGCATGCCTGTAATACGATCAGAATCTCGTACAGAAGAGACTTCCGGATTAGTAGTTACAACAGCTTCATCAGCAAAATACAAGGCCATCATCGCACCTTGTTCAATACCAGCTGGTGAATCACAGATGATATAATCGAAACCATCGGCTTTTAACGCATCGATAACTTCAGCCACACCTTCTTTACTCAACGCATCTTTATTGCGCGTTTGAGAAGCAGGTAAAATGTATAAGGTCTCAACACGCTTATCTTTTACTAATGCTTGCTGTAAGTTTGCTTCGCCGTTAATCACGTTAATCAAATCGTAAACAACACGTCGCTCACATCCCATGATTAGATCTAGATTTCGTAGACCAATATCAAAATCAATAATAACCGTTTTAGCGCCCGTTTTCGCTAACCCTGTACCAATAGCAGCACTACTTGTTGTTTTACCAACGCCGCCTTTACCAGATGTGACAACAATTACCTTTGCCATATAACTTTCCTTTGAATTTTAAATTTTATTTAAACTTGAAAAGACCAAATTTTGGTCCTCTAAAGAAACAGAGCAAGAGGTAGACCACATATCCTCTGGTAATGTTTCACTTAATTTATAAACACCCGCAATTGATACTAATTCAGGCTCTAATACAGTACAAAAGATAGCCGCACTCGTGTTGCCCATGGCACCCGCTAATGCTTTACCTCTTAATGTTCCATATATATGAATGTTGCCATCGGCAATAACTTCAGCGCCGGCACCCACATCGCCGTTAATCACCAAATCACATTCTTTAGCATAAATTTGTTGGCCTGAGCGGACTCGTCCAACATGCACTTTTGTTTTCACTTCGCTGACCACATATTCAGAGTCATCTAACGAAGCTTCAGTGCTTTGTGTATTTTGTTGTTCTGATTCAGCTGACTGTTCGGTTGTTTTTTCCGAAGGTGTTGCTTTGACCACTTGTCTTTTTGAACCATGCAATAGTGCAATCGAATGCTCAATTGCTAACTGTTTTTGTGCTTCTGATACCGTTCCAGTAATGCCCACTAAAATAAAGCCATGCTCTGCAACTGTACGCTTTAATTGAGAAAAATCGATATTTAATGAAGATTCTTCTATATTTACCACCATGGGAGTATTAGCAAAAAACTCAGGTGCCATTAGTCGTCTTTTATTCAACTCTTCAGCTAATGCTGAAAGTGATTCACTTTCAAGATTGACGACCAATAAGGTAAAATTCAACGATTTTAACGTCATAATTGTCCTTTCTAATTAAATCTTTCTGTTTTGACATAAAATTCAGTCAATTTCTATAAAAAATAAATGCTTATGCATGTTATAGTTTGCGTCAACATTAGGCAAGTAAAGGGCTCGATAAGTATTATGTTATGTGCTGTATATAAAAGTATCCGTAAACCGCAAACCTATCTTTTTGTTGCAAAACGAGACGACTTTTCTCGCGTCCCCACTCCTTTGCTCGAACAATTTGGTCCACCGAAATTAGTCTCTGTATTAAATATTACAGACACCACTAAAATGGCGATGGCAAAAGCACCTAAAGTGATCGCTGAAGTCACTTTATCTGGTTTTTATTTACAGCTTCCACCACCACCTGTAGATTACTTAAAAGACCATAAACAACGTAAACAACAGCAATTGGAATCAGATTCATGAAAGTAAAGAATGTATTACTTAACAATATTAGTCGCTCACTAAAAAGCCTTTCCGCGATCACTTTGTGCTGTTTTTCTATCACAAGTTTTGCAGCTACAGAGCGTGACATTTCATTTACACAATATATCGATAATTTAAAACAAGAAGCCACTGAGCTAGGCATAGATCAAAATACCATCAATAGTGCCTTTAAAGATGCTGAATTTTTGGAACGCAGTGTTTCGTCGGATAAACAGCAACCTGAATTCAAAATGACCTTGGATACTTACATTCCTCGTGCTGTTCCTGAATGGAAAGTAAAGCAAGCGCGTGAAGCTTATAAAAAGCATTACAAACTGTTGCATAAAATTGGTAAAGAATATGGCGTTCAACCCAGCTTTATTGTGGCGCTTTGGGGAATTGAAACTAATTTTGGACGCTTAACTGGGCGTCATTACGTCATCTCTTCATTAGCGACTATGGCGTATGAAGGCCGCCGTGAAGCATTATTTAAAAAGCAATTATTTGCAGCCTTAACCATTTTAGAACAAGGTCATATCAGCCAAGATAAATTTATTGGTTCATGGGCTGGTGCAATGGGTCAAGTACAATTTATGCCAACTTCATATCTAAATTATGCTGTTGATTATGATGGTGACGGTAGAAAAGATATATGGGGCACCCCTGCCGATGTATTTGCCTCTGCTGCTAATTACCTTAAAACTGAAGGGTGGGATAGTCGCCATATTTGGGGGCGCCAAGTTACCATTCCTAAAGATTTCGATACTGATCTAGCAGGTATTAAACAACAAAAATCATTAGCTGAATGGCAGGTATTAGGTGTGCGTCGTTATGAAGGCCAAGACCTACCGGATGTTGATTTACAAGCTTCACTGATTATTCCTGATGATAAAAACGGTCGTGTTTACCTCGCTTATAATAATTATAAAGTACTGATGCATTGGAATCGTTCTTATTACTTTGCAACAGCGGTCACCTATCTTTCAGAACGTATTATGTCACCGCAAATTGTAGTTGAGTAAGGAAAAGTAAATGGACAAATTTTGGGAAACCAAGACACTTTCACAAATGTCACAACCAGAATGGGAATCACTCTGCGATGGTTGTGGTAAGTGCTGTCTTAATAAGATAATTGATGATGAAACAGAGGAGCTGCATTTTACGAATGTGGCCTGTCATCTTTTACACACCAAAACATGCCGATGCAAAAAATATGAAAAGCGTTTAAAAATAGTACCAGAATGTGTGAAAGTATCCTTAGATGATATTGAACAATTTCATTGGTTACCTGCGAGTTGCGCCTATAAATTATTAGTGGAAGAAAAACCATTGCCTGAATGGCATCCATTATTAACAGGCAGTCAATCTGCAATGCATAAAGGCGGCCACTCAGTGCGCGGGAAAATAGTCTCAGAAACGCAGGTAGATCCTGATAATTTAGAAGATTATATTGCCATTTGGCCTGCAGAATAATAAATACAAGATAGAGAACGATATGACAGATATTACTTTTTACCACAACCCTCGCTGCTCTAAAAGCCGTGAAACATTAGCTTTAGTAGATAATGAACAACACCAAGTAGAAATAATTAAATACTTAACCACACCACCTTCAGTGGAGACAATTACACAGCTAATTAAGCAGTTAGGATTTGATTCAGCACGTCAATTAATGCGCACTAAAGAAAGCGTATATAAAGAGTTAAACTTAGCTGAAGAGGAAGATGAAGTGGCATTAATTGCGGCGATGCAGGCCAACCCAAAATTAATTGAGCGCCCAATTGTAGTAGCTAATGGCAAAGCAGCCATCGGTCGTCCACCAGAGTCAGTATTAAGTATTTTATAATCACCTAATATATAAAAAACACCGATGATAGAAAACGATATCATCGGTGGTTCATGATCCAAATAACAGTCAAAGAATTATTAATAAACGCCTTATAAACGTAATACTTCTTTGACAAAAGGAATCGTTAGCTTACGTTTAGCTTCTAAAGACGCATTATCTAATTGGTCTAGTGTATTTAATAACATACACATTTCACGGGATAAACGATTCAATAAAAATCGCCCCACATCAATTGGTAAACGCATCCCTTTTAACTGTGCTCGTAACTGTAATGCGCCTAATTTTTCTTCATCATTGAGCGGTTGTAAATGATGGCAAGCCCCCCACTCCAAACGTGATACTAAATCCACTAACTCGATACCAATTTGTTTAGGTAAATCACTAGCAGAAATGACCAAATTCGCACCAGGTGCACGGTTATCTTTATTGTCTAACCAACGATTATAAAAATCGAACAGCGCTTTTTCCCATTGTTTGTTACCCGCAATCGCATCCACATTATCAATACATACGAGAGTGATATTTTCCATGTTTTCGAAAATATCTAAGGTCATACTACGATGATGATGCAAAGGAATATAAGCAACGGTTTCGCCTATTTCGTCCACTTCAGAACATAAAGCATGTAATAGGTGTGAACGGCCGCTGCCTGACTCTCCCCACATGTACAAGATAGGTTCGCCGATACCTACCACATTATTCTTAAGTAAAGTTAATAACTCGGCATTTTGACCAGGATAAAAGCTCGCAAAGGTTTCATCATCAGGAAACTTTAACGCCAATAAAGGGTATTGAAATCTTAATTCATCTTGAGGCATTAAATACTCTACTGTCGCCAGTTATAATAAAAAGGTGCGTTGCTAATTAAATCTTGTTGTAATTTAGGTTGTGCATTGAGTGCATTTTCTAAACTTGCTGCACTGCCTTTTAAAGTGACTAATACTTGCACCTTTGTAGCACTTAAACTCAATATTTCAAAGCTATCCACCGCATTTAAATTATTCAATATATTGTCTAGTGCCATCAAACTCGTCAATGAAGTTAAGTTGCTGATATTAACAAGCTGTGTAGTTCGCTCGCCGTTATTTTCTACAATAGCAAATTGCTTCGCATAATAGTCAGCAATATCTCCCATCATATTAGCCATGACATTAGATTTTTCACCACGATTAGTTTGCTTGATGACTACTTGGCTTTGCTTATTTTGGGCATTATATTTCACCAATTCCCATTTCAACTGCCATTCCCCAGCAGCGCGGTTTAGATTTGCTAATACAAAAAACTCTGCATCATATCTTGTTGAAGCTTCGGCAACGGTTTGGTAAAAGCGTCCGCTCACATCTGAAACAGAGACTATTAATGAATCCTCTAAATCAACCAATGGAAAATTAGCCGAAATACCACGTTCAAGCTGCGCACTATCTAAACCAATAGAAAGCGAGTTGTCTTGGTGACTATTAACCATGTTATCTGAGGTTAACTGTCTATTTTCATTGACTAACCAAATCAGAGGGTTAGGACGAGTCTCATCCCAAATTGGTTGTTGCATCTCAATTAATGCTTGATTAATTCTTTGTTTATCAAATAAAGCGGAGTAGTAACGGTCACCCTCAATATTTTGATAACCATATTTGGCTAAGATCGAAGGGATATCTTTTGCTAGTAGCTGTGTTTCATCTAATTTGATAACACTTTTATTGCCGGATACTTTGACTAATACTTGTTGCAAAGCTTGCTCTCGTAATTGCGCTTCGTTATTTCCCTCTGCAAGTACTAAGCCTTGATAAGCACTGATTTGCGGTAAAGCAACACTGTGCGCTGAAAACAACACACTTACCACTAACATAAAAGCAATCAACACATTATTTTTCATCTACTTACACAACCATTCAATTTCATCAATACTAAGAGATCATAAGCAGATCTTCTACTAATGCAAGTATCATGCATTAAATATATAAACGTTTGACTATTTAACCTTCTTTTTAATGACTTACGAACCTAAATCAAAAAATTTTAGGTAAAAGAGACAATTCTTTTCAGAAATAATTCGACCCTCGTCGTATAGATGTTAAAATACGCGCAATTTTTTACCTTCTAAACTTTTAAAGCGATTTTCGCTTTTAACTTCTATCTGTGGGGAAACCAAGTGAGCAACCAAAAAACCTCTTTAAGCTACAAAGACGCTGGTGTTGATATTGACGCGGGAACGGCATTAGTTGAACGTATTAAAGGTGTAGCAAAAAGCACTAAACGTCCTGAAGTAATGGGCGGACTAGGTGGTTTTGGCGCATTATGTCAACTACCAACGGGTTACAAAGAGCCGCTATTAGTTGCTGGAACTGATGGTGTTGGTACTAAGTTACGTCTAGCTATCGACCTTAAAAAACACGATACCGTTGGTATTGATTTGGTTGCTATGTGTGTTAATGACCTAATCGTACAAGGTGCTGAGCCACTATTCTTCTTAGATTACTATGCAACAGGTAAGCTAGATGTTGATGTTGCAGCTGACGTGGTAACAGGTATCGGCGAAGGTTGTCTATTATCGAACTGTTCATTAATCGGTGGTGAAACTGCTGAAATGCCTGGTATGTATGAAGGTGACGATTACGATATCGCTGGTTTCTGTGTAGGTGTTGTTGAAAAATCTGAAGTAATTGACGGTACTAAAGTTGCTGCTGGCGATGCATTAATTGCTGTTGCTTCGAGTGGACCTCATTCAAACGGTTATTCTCTAGTACGTAAGATTTTAGAAGTATCTGAAGCTGATACGAATGCACCATTTGGTGATTCAACGTTAGGTGAAACACTATTAACACCAACAAAAATCTACGTTAAATCTACATTGGAATTAATCAAGAACTGTCCAGTACATGCTATTTCTCATATTACTGGTGGTGGTTTCTGGGAAAACATTCCTCGCGTATTACCCGCTGGTAGCAAAGCGGTTGTTGATGGCAAAAGCTGGGAATGGCCTGCTATTTTCGACTGGTTACAAGAAAATGGTAATGTTGAAACAGAAGAGATGTACCGTACCTTCAACTGTGGTGTTGGCTTAATGATTGTTGTGCCAGCTGCAGAAAAAGAAAAAGCAGTTGAGATCTTAAATGCACAAGGCGAAAAAGCTTGGGTATTAGGTCACATCGAAGATGCTGCTGAAGGTGAATCTCAAGTAGAGATTAAATAATCAGATGAGCATTAAAAAAGTCGTTGTACTTATCTCTGGAAGTGGCAGTAACTTACAAGCATTAATGGATAAGTTACACCAACAACAGATAAATGAACAACAAGTTGAAGTGGTTGCTGTGATTAGCAATAAAGCAGATGCATACGGTTTACAACGTGCAACTGATGCCAATATCCCTGCTATATTAGTAGAGAGTAAAGGTGTTGCTTCACGTGAAGAGTATGATGCTTTATTAGCCGCTGAACTTGATAAATTACAACCAGATCTTATTTTGTTAGCAGGCTTTATGCGCATTTTAACACCTGATTTTGTTAATCAATACCAAGGTAAAATGCTTAATATCCACCCTTCTTTACTACCAAAATATCCGGGTGTTAATACACATCAGCGTGCTATTGATGCAGGTGATAAAGAACATGGAGCAACAGTGCATTTTGTGACACCAGAGTTAGATAGCGGTCCAACTGTACTGCAAGCTAAAGTGCCTATTTTCACTGAAGATAGTGCACAAGATCTAGCGGAGCGTGTGTTAACGCAAGAGCATCAGATTTACGCATTAGCTGCATCGTGGTTTATTAGTGACCGTTTAACGATGCAAGGCCAATATGCGTTTTTAGATGGTCAACAACTCACTGAGTTTGGCTACGCTGCTGACTAATATCATCATTTATATCGCATAATAAAAAACCGAAGCAAGCTTCGGTTTTTTTTCGTCTACTCAATTTTAATATGATTGGTATAACAATTAGATAATTAACCACTGATACAACACAGGCATAATCAAGGCCGACAAAATAGCACAAATAATTAATGCAATAGAAGAAAAAGCGCCAGACTCTTCACTCTCTTCTAATATTTTTGCCGTGCCTAATGCATGAGACGCACAGCCAATTGCTACACCGACTGCTTGAGGGTCTTTTACGTTACATAACCTTAAAAAAGGCAGCCCAATACTTGCACCAATAATACCTGCAAAAATGACCATAGCAGCCGTTAAGGAAACAATACCTTGCAGATTTTTACTGATCTCCATAGCAATTGGAGTAGTCACAGATTGTCCGGCAAAAGACGCTGCAGTCACTGGATCAGCGCCTAATAAAGGCATCACGTAAAAAGCACAGAAAAAGGCAACCAGTACAGAGACCAAACAGCTTAATAATATATATTTAAGGCGTGCTTTAATCACCTTTAATTGTAAATACAACGGCACAGCTAAAGCAACAATAGCGGGCTCTAATAAAGCGGTGATCACACTCGTGCCCTGTTGATAATCTTGATACGGGATAGCAAATATCAGTAACAGAGAAATTAAACTAAAAATAGTTACTAATACCGGGTTCAATAATGGGTTAGGTGCCATGCTGTATAATTTTTTGGCTAAGAAAAAAAACAATAATGTCAGTGGTGTAGCGATATAAACAAACATCAGCTTTTCTCCTTAGTTAGCCATTGATAACAATGCCCAACCATAAATAAAGTCACTAAAGTGGTAAAAAACAAAGAAAAGATAATCACTAACCAATGCGCAGTAATCAACTCAAAATAGTTAATCAAGCCAACACCAACCGGAATAAACAACAGTGCAAGATATTTTAAAACCAAGTTACCTGTGAACTCAATCCAAGTTAATTTTATGACCCCTAACGACAGCGCTAAAAACAACATTAACATACCAAGAATTGAAGCAGGAAAGGTACTGTTAAAGTAATGAATAATTAACTTAGCTATCGCTAAAAACAAAAATATAATGGATAAACCTGCGCACAGTTGTAAGCTATTTTTAACCATTATTGCGACTTTTTGCAGATCAGTTAGCGGCGTTTCAACGGTTTGTTGTGTTTTTGGGCTGTTTAATGAGTTAGTCTGCTGATCTTGTGTTTTCGAAGGCTCTTTCATGATATCAATTCAACTAGATTAAATGAGCTGTTACTATACCAAGTTACATCCTCAGTGTTAAAAACAATTATAAATAAGTAACCAATATGTCTCTACAATTACAACAATTTATCACCGAAAGCCGTAATCAAGCTAGTACTGATATTGATATTGTATCTACTGAAACAATGTTAACCATTATCAATAATGAAGATAAAAAAGTCGCACTGGCCGTTGAGCGTATTTTACCGGCTATTGCTCAAGCAGTTGACCTAATACAATCAGCTTTTAGTCAAGGTGGACGTTTAATCTATTGCGGTGCAGGCACCTCGGGACGTTTAGGTATTTTAGATGCAAGTGAGTGTCCGCCTACTTTTGGTAGTCCTGCAGAGCAAGTCATTGGGTTAATTGCTGGTGGAAATCAAGCTATTTTAAAAGCGGTTGAAAATGCTGAAGATAATCAACAAGCAGGACAGCAAGACTTAGTAGATATCAAATTAATTTCACAGGATGTAGTGGTAGGTATTGCAGCTAGTGGGCGCACACCTTACGTTATTGGTGCAATGCAATATGCACAACAACAAGGTTGTAAAGTAATTAGTTTAACCTGTAATGACAACAGTACGATGGCTAAAATTGCAGATGTTCCGCTAGAAGTCATTGTTGGGCCAGAAGTCGTAACAGGCTCGTCAAGATTAAAAGCAGGCACTGCGCAGAAGATGGTACTGAATATGTTAAGCACAGGCGCTATGATCAAAAGCGGTAAGGTATTTGGCAACTTAATGGTGGATGTTCAAGCAACTAATGCCAAACTCATCGAACGCCAAAAGAAGATCATTATGGAAGCCACAGAATGTAGTAGGGAAACTGCTGAATTAGCACTGGAAGAATCAGGTAACCACTGTAAAACAGCGATAGTAATGATATTAACTGGCGTAAATGCCCAGCAAGCAAAAAACAGTTTACAGCAACATCAAGGTTTTATTCGAGAATGTATTTAATTTAACAATGCAAAAAATGGCATAAAAAAATGCCGCTCACACAGTGAACGGCATTTGCAAATATAAGTTTATAACATTCACTAAGGACTAGTCTTCGTAAAGGTTGTCATAAACGTAGTTAGTCGCTTCGATGTAACCAGGGACACTACCGCAGTCAAAACGCTTACCTTTAAATTTATAAGCTAATACACAACCACGTTTAGCTTGTTCTAACAACGCATCGGTAATTTGAATTTCGCCACCTTTACCAGGCTTAGTCTCTTTAATAATATCAAAAATATCAGGTGTTAAGATATAACGGCCAATAACAGCTAGGTTACTAGGCTCAGTACCTGGCGCTGGTTTTTCAACCATATCATCAACACGGTAAATATCATCACGGATCATCGACCCTTTAATCACACCGTATTTATAAATCTCTTCTTTTGGTACTTCTTGCACAGCAACAATTGAACAACGGAACTGTTCATATAATGCAGCCATTTGTTTCAATACGCCATCACCATCAGGGTTGATACATAAATCATCAGCTAGCACCACTGCAAAAGGTTGGTCACCAATCAGCTCTTGACCAATTAGGATTGCATGGCCTAAACCTTTCATTTGACGTTGGCGAATAAAAGAGAAGCGTGCATTATCCATAATCTTACGGATATCTTTTAATTTCTCTTCTTTTGGTGTGCCACTGATTTCATTTTCTAACTCGTAATTATGATCAAAATGATCGGCAATTGAATGCTTACCACGACCAACTACAATCCCCATACCTGTCATACCAGCTTCAAGTGCTTCATCAACACCAAACTCGATTAACGGTTTGTTAACCAATGGCATCATCTCTTTAGGCATAGACTTAGTAGCAGGTAGAAAACGCGTTCCGTATCCAGCAGCTGGAAATAAACATTTTTTAATCATAATCCCTCACCTTGTTAATATATTTATTTGACATAGATCTACTTTATCATTGTTTTAAAAATAAAACACCTAAACATAATCTATTGTTTTTTAACTTCTTGTACGGGTTACGCGACGTCTTTCACCTGCTTTACGGTGTTGATTATGTTTTTTCACTGCTCGGCGGATTCGAGCCTGAGGGTTAGAGACTTTATTAGTATCAACACGTACTTTAGTTTCCGTTTCACGCGGCATATCAACCATTTTACGTAAGTAGTTCACTTCTTTTAGTGTTAGCTCCTGCCAACCGCCCTGTGGTAATTGATTATTTAAAATAATGTTACCGTAACGAACACGCATTAAACGGCTAACTTGAAGGCCCTGGCTTTCCCATAAACGACGAACTTCACGTGTACGCCCTTCAGTTAATACCACATGGAACCAGCGGTTGATACCTTCACCACCGTGCTCTTTAATATCCAAGAATTTTGCTTCACCATCTTCAAGTTGTACGCCAGTACGTAAGCGATTCAAAATAGCTTCCGTGACATCACCGAATACACGCACTGCATATTCTCGCTCAACCTGTTGGCTTGGGTGCATCATTTTATTTGCAAACTCACCGTCAGTTGTAAATAACAACAGACCTGACGTATTGATATCTAAACGGCCGATAGAGATCCAACGTGCACCTTTCAATTGCGGTAGGCGATCAAAAACCGTTTTGCGCCCTTCTTCATCACTACGAGTACACACTTCACCTTCCGGTTTGTTGTAAGCTAGAATACGACAAACAACACTTTCTGCTGCTTGGTATTTAACCACATGTCCGTCTACACGAATTACTTGCTCCTGTGTAACACGCTCACCTAACTCAACAATTTTACCGTCTAAACTGACACGACCTTCTGAGATCACGGTTTCCATTTTACGACGAGAACCTAATCCCGCTCGTGCTAATACTTTTTGTAATTTTTCGCTCATGTTACTTTCCTTTGGGTAATTCACATTATGCCAACTGCCTTTCTCTATTAACAAAGCTCAATAAAGAGAGACAACATTGTTTCTGTTTAAATTAAATTTATTGGAACGGACTTAAATCGCCCGTGCCTTCTCTTACTATCACGACATCATCTTCGGATAAATCAATTACAGTAGTGGGTGATTCTCCTAAATATCCGCCATTAATAATCAAATCGACTTGATGCTCTAATTGATCACGAATTTCTTCAGGGTCAAACTCTGTACTTATATTGCCCGGTAGTATTAAACTTGTGGTCATTAGAGGGGTCTCTAATTCTTCTAAGAGCGATAACGCAATCGCGTTATCTGGAATACGTATACCAATGGTACGTTTACTTGGATTCATCAAACGTTTTGGTAAGTCTTTAGTGGATTTAAAGATAAAGGTGTACGCGCCTGGTGTATTATTTTTCAACATACGATATGCACTATTATCAACACGAGCATACACAGCGATTTCAGCTAAGTCTTTACATACTAAAGTGAAATTATGCTTTTTATCTATTTTCCTGATTTGACACATACGCTCAAGTGCACGCTTGTCATCCAGCGCACAACCTAATGCATACCCGGAATCGGTCGGAAAAATAATCACGCCACCATTGTTCACTATTTCAGCTGCTTGCTTCATTAGTCTTTTTTGTGGGTTTTCAGGATGTACATAAAAAAACTGACTCATATTGTTCTATAGCCTTTTATCAAAATCACTAACTAAAAAATGACACACTAGCCTAACTCTCATTGCTACCAACTCAATATTAAGCGCTAATCTCTGCGCTATGATTGAGATCCCAATTATGCCAAATTGGCTGACAAATATCAGGTAAAAATAGACTTTTTCCTAAATCGCGCCAACGCCCAACAAAATGGAAGTCACTACCTTGAGAAGCAAGTAAATCATACTCTTTGCTCCACATACCTAATTGTAAACGCATCTGTGGCGATTGTTGCCCCATTGCCACTTCCATGGCATCTCCACCAGCGGCTTTAAAGGTAATTAATAGCTTTCTTAACCATTTGTTAGATAATCGGTAAGCATCTGGATGTGCTAATACCGCTTGTCCACCAGCAGCATGAATGGCCGCTATTGCATCAGCTAAGTCCACCCAATCGTGAGGCACATATCCCGTGTTGCCGCGACTTAAGTATTTATCGAATACTTTAGGGAATGTAGGTGCAACGCCAATCTCTACAAGATAACGCGCAAAATGGGCTCGAGTGATCGCACCATCACCGGCTAGAGCCTTAGCTCCTTCATAAACATTTTCAATATTTGCCTTGGCTAAACGTCGCCCCATTTCAATAGCACGCTGTTCACGTTTATTTTTTTGTATGTCAATCAGCTCCAGTAAAGCAGGATGCGTAGGATCGATATTTAAGCCTACAACGTGAATCTCATGATTTAACCAATTACTGGTGACTTCTATTCCATTAATTAACTGTAATTTTAACTGATGATTTTGAATATATTGTGACGCTTCAGCTAAACCATCTATAGTGTCATGATCGGTAATGGCTAAAAAGTGAACTTGTCTGTTTTCAGCACGTTGCACTAATTCACTAGGGGTAAGTTGTCCATCTGAAGCTTTAGTATGCGAGTGAAGATCAATTAACATGAATATCCTAAAAATAACCTTGACATTAGAAGCAGAATGCAAAAAAATAACTCCTAATTAATACGGGATGCATAATATATGATTTTTAATACAATTACTCTTAAAGATTCTTGGTGGCACTCATTCTCATAAGCGAGCAATGAGGTTTTTGTATATTTAATTTCCCAGAAAAACCTATTTAGAAGCTCGCATATTGCGGGCTTTTTTCATATTTGGAACACACAAAAGTAAAACAGGTAAACCATGATCATTTTAAACACCGCCCTTAATTGGCGATGGCAAATAAAAATCAGCTAAACACTCTATTTGCAATCACTAATTTTTAAGGACTTAAATATGAACACGCACCACCCAATCGGCACATTAAAAACGATCGAAGCACCCTGTCAATACATCCAAGATTCATTGGGACTATTTCAGCAAATCAGTGCAGACAGCGACCATCATCTCCTCTTTGACTCAGCAGAAATTGAAAGCAAAGCGCACTTAAAAAGTTTAATTTTAGTTGATGCTTGTTTAAAAATAACCTGTCAAGGGTTGACCGTTACTCTAGATGCATTAACGGATAATGGTAAAGACCTACTTACTTTCATTACTCCTAAATTTTCAACGCAATTAATCACAGCACAGCAACCAAGCCAATTACAACTTACTTTCCCTCAATCAGATACCAGTGGTGACGAAGACCAACGTCTAAAATCAGCTTCGCCAATGGATGCTATTCGTTGCATCGTAGAGCGTATTAAAAAGGTATCAACCCATCCTGAAGCGTTGTTCCTCGGTGGAGTGTTTGCCTATGACTTTATCGCAACCTTTGAACAGTTATTAGAGGTACCTGATAGTGAAAACACAACACCTGACTACCTGTTCTATGTTGCAGAGACATTAATGCTACACGATCACCAAACTCAACAAGGTGAAGTGCTAGGCAGTGTATTTGGTGGTTTATATTCAGATGAGAGTGAAGCGCGTATTGCACAGCGTATTGAACAATTACAAGGCTTCTGTACTGACTTTATTGCGCCTGTTAATCAACAAGTAAGCATTGATGCGACAGTAAAAGTCGATATCAGTGATGTCGAATATTGCGCTATTGTCGAAGAGTTGAAAACTAATATTGTTAAAGGTGATATTTTTCAAGTAGTCCCTTCTCGAAGTTTTTCATTGCCTTGCCCCGATCCTATTTCTGCTTACCAAAAGTTAAAAGAAACTAATCCAAGTCCATATATGTTCTACTTAAAAGACAGTGATTTTGTTTTGTTTGGGGCATCACCAGAAAGTGCAATTAAATATACGCAAAGCTCAGGTGATGTGGAGATTTACCCCATTGCCGGCACACGTCGTCGTGGTTTCAATGCAGATGGCAGTATTAATAAAGATTTAGATGGACGCCTAGAATTAGAATTGCGTCTTGATAAAAAAGAGACATCAGAACATCTTATGCTGGTTGATTTAGCACGCAACGATGTAGCACGAATTAGTCAACCAGGCACTCGCCACGTAGCAGATCTATTGCAAGTTGATCGCTACAGTCATGTGATGCACTTAGTGTCACGCGTTGTTGGTAAATTACGTGAAGATTTAGATGCATTACATGCATACCAAGCTTGTATGAATATGGGCACCCTAGTAGGTGCGCCAAAAATCAGTGCTTCTAACCTAGTACGTAAGGTAGAGAAAAAGCGCCGTGGTAGTTATGGTGGTGCAGTCGGTTATATTAATGGTAACGGCGATATGGATAGCTGTATTGTTATTCGCTCTGCGTTTGTAAAAGACGGGGTTGCCCATGCGCAAGCAGGTGCAGGCGTTGTCTATGATTCAGTGCCGCAATTAGAAGCTGATGAAACCCGTAGCAAAGCGGCAGCAGTACTTAATGCAGTAGCACTTGCTCATGGCACCACACTCAAGGCTGTTACAGCCAACACCACAGAGCAAGGAGAATAAGCAATGACTTCTACCAACAACAAAGCAACCTTATTCTTTCTTGATAATTTTGACTCATTTACTTACAACTTAGTAGATCAATTCAAATCATCAGGTTACCCAGTCAAAATTTACCGTAATAACCAAAGTGCTGAACAAATCAAAGCACATATTGATGCCTGTATAGGCGAAGTGGTGTTAGTGTTATCACCTGGTCCAGGTACACCAAGTGCTGCAGGGTGTATGATTGACTTAATCACACTGTGTAAAGGACAAGTGCCTATCCTAGGCATATGTCTAGGGCATCAAGCTTTAATTGAACAATATGGCGGAGTTGTAGGACAAGCAGATGAAATTCAACATGGTAAATCATCGTTAATTAACCATTGTGCTGACAAGATGTTTGCAGGTTTATCTTTGCCGTTATCCGTGGCCCGTTACCACTCATTAGTAGGTACTAAGGTACCAGATACATTACAAACTGTGGCGGATTATAACGATATGTGTATGGCTATCTATCAAGCACAAGATAAGGTGATCGGGTTTCAATTCCACCCTGAGTCTATTTTGACCTGTGAAGGGGCACAACTTTTAGAGAACAGCCTTAATTTATTGACTAAATCGGAGAATGTTTAAATGAGCAAATATGATGTATACCCGACCTTGGAACAATTATATCAAGGTCAAACTCTCTCTGAGTCACAAAGCCAAGCATTCTTTGAGCAAGTTGTCTTAGGTGAAATAGACCCGATTGTACTGTCTTCAGTATTAACTGCGCTAAAAATTAAAGGCGAAACCCCTGCTGAAATAACTGGTGCAGCAAGAGCCTTGTTAGCACAAGCAAAAACCTTCCCTCGCCCTGATTACCCATTTACCGATATCGTGGGTACGGGCGGTGATGGACTAGGTACTATCAACATTTCAACGGCCAGCGCATTTGTTGCTGCAGCTTGTGGTGTAAAGGTTTGTAAACATGGTAGCCGTAGTGTTTCTAGCAAATCTGGTTCATCAGATTTGCTGGCGGCGTTTGGTGTTAACTTAGATATGTCACCTGAAACAGCGCGCCAATGTTTAGATGATTTGAACGTATGCTTTATTTTTGCACCAAGCTACCATGCAGGAATGCGTTTTGCAGCACCGGTGCGTGGCGCATTAAAAACTCGCTCAATTTTCAATGTACTTGGCCCGCTAATTAACCCGGCACGCCCTGACTTTGAATTGATGGGTGTGTATGCACCAGAGTTACTCGTCCCCATTGCTAAAGTACACCAACAATTAGGTATGAAACGTGTCATGGTGGTTTTCGGTAGTGGTTTAGATGAAGTAGCATTGCATGGTTCAACTCAAGTAGCCGAACTACACAATGATAAAATAACAGAATACACATTAACACCTGAAGATTTTGGTGTGCAGCATCATCCAGTTGAAAGTATTTTTGGTGGCACACCAGCAGAAAATAAACAGATTATTGAACAAATTTTACAAGGTAAAGGCACTGAAGCTCAGCAATCTGCTGTGGCAATTAATGTATCTGCATTATTAGTCTTAAACGGCAAAGCAGATAACTTTAAACAAGGGACTGAAATGGCCCTCAATATCATGAAATCAGGGCAACCTTTAACACTATTAAAACAACTTGCGGAGCAAAGTAATGCTTAATGACCAAAGTTTACAAGATACAATTTTAGGCAAGATTGTTGATGACAAATTAATCTGGGTTGAACAACGTAAACAGCAACAACCTTTAATTACCTTTAAAGATCAATTAATAGAAAGTGATCGCCACTTCTATCAAGCACTCGACCAAGAAGACAGTGTATTCATTCTTGAGTGTAAAAAAGCGTCACCTTCAAAAGGGTTAATTCGTAAAGAGTTCGATTTAGATTTAATTGCCAGCACTTACAAAAACTATGCTTCAGCTATTTCAGTATTAACTGATGAAAAGTATTTTCAAGGTGACTTTGAATATATTAATACTGTACGTTCTCAAGTTTCTCAGCCGGTTATTTGTAAAGACTTTATTGTTGACCCATACCAGATTTACTTAGCACGTTATTATCAAGCAGATGCGATCTTATTGATGCTATCGGTATTAGATGATGATGCTTACCAAGCTTATCGTGATACCGCTCATAGCCTCAATATGGGTGTATTAACCGAAGTCAGTAACGAGCATGAATTAGTACGTGCTATTGCCCTTGGTGCTAAAGTTATTGGCATTAATAATAGAGACTTACGTGATCTGAGTATTGACCTAAACCGTACCAAAGAGTTAGCGGTTAAGATTCCACAGGATCGCATTGTGATTTCTGAATCAGGCATTTACGAACACCAACAAATAAAAGACCTTAGCGCCTATGCGAATGGTTTTTTAGTAGGCAGTTCAATCATGTCACAGGCAAACATTGACTTTGCTTGTCGTAAACTGATTTTAGGTGAAAACAAAGTGTGTGGTTTGACGCACGCTCGAGATGCCGCTGATGTACATAAAGCGGGAGCGGTTTACGGTGGATTAATTTTTGTCGAAAAATCACCTCGTTTTGTAGAATTAGAGCAAGCACGTTTAGTGATGTTAGGCGCACCACTCGCTTATGTCGGCGTTTTCCAAAATGAAGAAGTTGAGCTAGTTGCTTATACTGCCAAAAGCCTAGGCTTAACTGCAGTACAACTTCACGGTGATGAATCACCTAAATATATTAAAGAGTTACTTGCAGTATTGCCTAAAAACTGTGAAGTTTGGAAAGCACACGGCATTACTGACAGCTTACCTGAGTTTGAAAAATACAATGTAAGCAAGCATATCTTAGACACACGTGTTGGCGAGCAAAGTGGTGGCACAGGTCAACGCTTTGACTGGACTCTACTTAATCAACAAAACTGTGATAAAAATAGCATTATTATCGCAGGTGGTCTTAACCCTGAAAATGCACAGCAAGCCGCATTAATAGGCTGTGCAGGATTAGATTTCAACTCAGGTGTTGAATCTGCTCCAGGAAAGAAAGACGCGGACAAATTAAACCGTAGCTTCTCTGAAATTCGTCGATACATGACGCGATAAATGATGTTGATATTAGACAACATTAAACCGATTAAAAGGTAATATAAAAATGGAAACATTAAACGCTTATTTTGGTGACTTTGGTGGTATGTATGTACCACAAATATTAGTCCCAGCATTAAAACAACTTGAAGCTGAATTTCTAAAAGCGCAGCAAGATGAATCATTTCAAGAAGAATTTAAAGAACTACTGACAGAGTATGCTGGTCGCCCTACTCCACTGACTTTGTGCCGTAATTTAACCAAGGGTAAAAAAACCAAGTTATACCTAAAACGTGAGGACTTGTTACACGGTGGCGCACACAAAACTAATCAAGTATTAGGCCAAGCTTTATTAGCAAAACGCATGGGTAAAACAGAGATCATTGCTGAAACAGGCGCAGGTCAACACGGTGTAGCAACAGCATTAGCCTGTGCATTACTTGGTTTAAAGTGCCGAGTTTACATGGGTGCAGTAGACTGTGAACGCCAAAAACCTAATATGTTCAGAATGCGTCTAATGGGGGCTGAAGTGATTCCAGTTACTTCTGGCTCTTCAACATTAAAAGATGCATGTAATGAAGCACTTCGTGATTGGGCTGGTAGCTACGAAACTGCGCATTACCTGTTAGGTACTGCTGCAGGACCACACCCATTCCCTACCATTGTCCGTGAATACCAAAAAGTCATTGGTGAAGAAGCGAAGCAGCAATGTTTACGTAAAGAAGGTATTTTACCTGATAAAGTAATTGCTTGTGTTGGTGGTGGGTCTAATGCGATTGGTATTTTTGCTGACTTTATTGAAGAAGAAAACGTGCAGCTAATTGGTGTAGAACCAGGTGGCCACGGAATAGAAACGGGCGAGCATGGTTGTCCTATTGCTTGTGGTACAGATGGTATATTCTTTGGAATGAAATCATTGATGATGCAAGATGACCATGGCCAAATTCAAGAATCATACTCAATTTCAGCTGGTTTAGATTTTCCATCAGTGGGGCCACAACATGCTCACTTAGCAAAAATAGGCCGCGCAGAATATGTCAATGCAACCGATGATGAAGCGCTACTTGCATTTAAAGCATTAGCCGAGCAGGAAGGTATTATTCCAGCTTTGGAATCATCTCATGCTTTAGCACACGCATTAAAAATTATTGAGCATGATGATAAAGAACAGGTCATCATTGTGAATTTATCAGGACGTGGCGATAAAGATATCTTCACTGTCGCAGACATATTTGAAAAGAGAGGTATGATCTAATGGCACACGATCTACAATCACAGCGATACGCAAAATTATTCGACAAACTAGCAAAAGCGAATCAAGGTGCCTTTGTCCCATTTGTGACAGTTGGAGACCCTGACCGCGAGCAGTCGTTAAATATTATTGATACACTAGTTAAAGCAGGCGCAGATGCACTTGAATTAGGCATCCCATTTTCAGATCCCGTTGCTGACGGCGTGGTGATTCAAGATGCTTCAATTCGTGCCTTAAACTCAGGTACTACACCGCAAGTATGCTTTGAAATAATCAAAGAGATTCGTGCAAGGCATCCTGAAACTCCTATCGGTTTATTGTTATATGTTAACCTTGTTTATCGTAATGGCATTGAATCTTTCTACCAAGAGTGTAAAGCAGCTGGCGTTGATTCAATTCTGATTGCGGATGTGCCGTTACATGAAAGTGCACCTTACCGAGCAGCAGCAGACAAAGTGGGGTTACAACAAATCTTTATTGCACCACCTAATGGTGATAAAGCAACTTTAAAACAAGTTGCTGAATATGGCCAAGGTTATACTTACTTATTAAGTCGTGCCGGTGTCACTGGCGCTGATGCTAAAGCAGGTATGCCCGTTGAACATATGCTTGAAACATTAGGTGAGCATAACGCCCCTCCTTCGTTACTGGGCTTTGGTATTTCTCAACCTGAACAGGTTGCAGATGCTATCAAATCGGGTGCAGCTGGAGCTATTTCTGGGTCCGCGGTAGTTAAAGTGATTGAGCGTAATCTAGGTAATCCGGAAAAAATGCAATCAGAAATGACTGAATTTATCAGTGCTATGAAAGCTGCAACATTCAAATAATAGAGAGTGATATGAAACAATTTTTTGAATTTATACCTTTAATCATCTTTTTTATTGTTTATAAAATGGTTGATATCTACGCAGCGACTGGCTCGTTAATTATCAGCACGGGGTTATTACTCGCTTATAACTACTTTAAACACGGTAAAGTAGAAAAAATGCACGTGATCACTTTTTTAATGGTGTTAATCTTTGGCTCTTTAACACTCGTCCTACACAACGACCTATTTATTAAATGGAAAGTGACGGCAGTATATGCCCTCTTCTCTATTGCTTTGTTAGCCAGCCAATATATCTTCAAAAAGCCAATCATCAAGCAGATGTTAGGTAAAGAGATCACCTTACCAGAGCAGGTTTGGAAAAATTTAAACCTAGCTTGGGCGGTATTCTTCTTCATCTTAGGGCTCTTGAATATCTACGTAGCTTTTTATATGGCAGAAGATGTTTGGGTTAACTTCAAAGTATTTGGTTTATTGGGCGCAACTATCGTCTTTACATTAATAAGTGGTGTTTATATTTATAAATATTTACCTAAAGATGAAGAAAAAATAAAAGACAAAATGGATGCAGATAGTAAATAGCCTTTATTGGCACGCTTAATTTAATAAACCATCAGCATTGAATAGATAATTCACAAAATCCAATACAGCAATGTATTGGATTTTTTCTTTAAGCAATATAAATAACACTGCTTTTAGCTTTTATAATCCCTCATTTCAGCATTTCTGTGACAGAACAATTATTACGCACATTTCAAAGTGAAAAACTAATACCCATTAAAAATATAAGACTATTAAGAGTAAAACGCTAAATTCTACGATATTTTCAGTGTTTTATTCTGAAAGAAATGTAAATACAAACATTAATAATGATCAATAGCCATTATGATGAGATTACTAATGGATGATTATTTTTGGAATAATAATGAAAGTGTTAATTTTAGGTTCAGGTGTAATAGGCGTAACAAGTGCATGGTACTTAGCTAAGTCCGGACATGATGTTACTGTTGTTGATAGACAATCTACAGTTGCTAACGAAACTAGCTTTGCTAATGCAGGTCAAATTTCTCCTGGGTACTCTGCACCTTGGGCAGCACCGGGTATTCCAATCAAAGCAATGAAGTGGTTAATACAAGAACTCGCTCCTTTAAAGATCAACTTTAAAGATCTTGATACAGAAACCATGATTTGGATGACTAAAATGGTCGCCAACTGTAATACATCTGATTACCAAATCAATAAAGCTCGCATGATGCGTGTTGCTGAATATAGTCGTGACTGTTTACGTGATATTCGACGTGAAATTAATATCCAGTACGATCACAGAACGCAAGGCACATTACAAGTTTTCCGTACAGAGAGCCAAGTACAAAGTGCTAAGAAAGATATCCAAGTACTGACTGAGTGTGGCGTTGCTCATACCGTATTAAGTGCTGATGATTGTCTAAGTTATGAGCCAGCTCTTAAACATACCATTAATAAAATTGTTGGTGGTCTTCACTTACCTAATGACGAAACCGGTGATTGTCACCAGTTTGTTACTGAACTCTCGAAAGATTGTGAAAGAATGGGTGTGAAATTTATGATGGATACCAACATTCAAAAGCTAAACAAGCAAGGTGGTGAAATTGTCAGTGTCTCAACTGATAAAGGTGAACTTACTGCTGATACTTACTTAATGGCGTTAGGCTCTTACTCAACTCATATGTTAGCGAATGTGGGTATCAAAGTACCTGTTTATCCAATTAAAGGTTACTCACTAACATTACCTATTGAAGATTTTTCTGCTGCGCCTGAGTCGACAGTAATGGATGAAACCTATAAAGTGGCGATCACTCGTTTAGGTGACCGAATTCGAGTGGGTGGTACAGCCGAAATTAGCTCTTACAACACGGCTTTATTAGAAAAACGTCGCAAAAATATCGAATTCTCTATTGCGGACCTATTCCCACATGCAGCTGACTTAGCAAAGGCAGAGTTCTGGACTGGTTTACGACCGATGACACCAGACGGCACACCTATTCTGGGTAAAACTAACATCGACAACTTATTTCTCAACACAGGCCACGGTACATTAGGTTGGACCATGTCTTTAGGCTCAGCAAAATTTGTTAGCGATGTAATTAATGATAAACAGCCAGAAATTGATGATGCTGGTTTATCAGTTGACCGTTACGCAAAATAGGATTCAAAATGGCTAGACCTGCAACGGCAGTTATTAAGTTAAGTGCAATTAAACAAAATTATTTATACGCAAAGTCATTGGCAGCACCGGCTAAAGCCATTGCAACGATTAAAGCCAACGCTTATGGTCATGGTGCTATTGAAGTAGCAAATGAACTAAGTGATGTCGCCGATGCTTTTGCTGTTGCATGTATCGAAGAGGCAAAAGAGCTTCGTGATGCAGGTATTGAACAACCGATCTTATTACTAGAAGGTTTCTTCACCGCAGATGAGCTTACTTATATCAGTGAATTTAATTTATGGACTGTTATACACAGCCAATATCAATTAGATGCAATACAACAAGCAAGTTTCGCTAAACCGATAAATGCTTGGTTAAAAATGGATACTGGTATGCATCGCTTAGGTTTTTTACCTCACCAATATGCAAATGCTTGGCAGCAACTTGAAAAGATGCCACAGGTTAATAGTATAACCCATATTACGCACTTCTCTTCTGCTGATGATTTAAGTTCACTCCGCACTAAACAGCAAACAGAACTTTTTTTAGAAACCGTTGGAGATTTACCTGGCGACATTAGTATTGCAAACTCATCTGCAGTATTAACTAAGGCTATGCCAGATAGAGTACAATGGGTTCGTCCTGGGATTATGTTATATGGAGCTTCTCCTATTGATAGTCCAGAGATTGCAAAGTCATTAGCACCGGCTATGACCTTTAAGGCAAAAGTCATTTCTGAACGCATCATCGAAGCCGGTGAATGCGTTGGTTATAACGCCCTGTGGGAAGCTAAAGAACCAAGTAAAATAGGAACAGTTTCTATCGGTTATGCTGATGGTTACCCAAGACATGCAGGTACTGGCACACCAGTTTTGGTGAATGGTAAAAAAAGCCAATTACTAGGTCGAGTAGCAATGGATATGATCATGATTGATTTGTCTATGTTCGAAGACCAAGACTGTATTGGCTATGAAGTAGAATTTTGGGGAGATAACATCCCAGTCAATGAGATTGCACAATGTGCCGATACTATTGGCTATACTTTACTTTGTGGTATTTCACGTCGTGTAAATAAGCAGTATGTAAAATAAAAAGCTGCTTAAGTTTCACTTACAAAACTTCAAAGACCTACCAGCTTGGCTAGTAGGTCTTTTTTATACCAATTTTTTAAATAAGCGTTCGACATTTTGCGCAGTAAAATGAGTTAGTATAAGACGAAAATTAAAATAAACAGCAGTCTCTTTTGTGAAATTTACAACGAAAAATAAGCTATTTTAACAAATGAAATAGCGCAGTTAATTAGTATTATGCAGCTATATCATCACTACTGTCTTGAAAGTGCGCTGCAATCTCAACAAACCTATCCTCCACCTCTAAAAAGGCGACCACTATATTAGGATCAAAGTGCGTACCTTGCCCCTCAAGAATAATTCCCTTTGCTTTGTCATGTGAAAAAGCAGGTTTATAAACACGTTTACTAATTAATGCATCATAAACATCAGCCAATGCCATTAATCTACCTGATAATGGAATATCCTCCCCCACAAGTTGCTTAGGGTAACCTGAACCATCCCACTTCTCATGATGTGATTGTGCTATCTCTTTAGCCACTTGTAAGAAAGAACTCGTGCCTAATTGCTTCTCAGCAATCGATAGGGCATCAGCACCAATTTGTGCATGCCCTTTCATAATAACAAACTCTTCATCAGTTAATTTATCCGGTTTAAGTAGAATGTTATCGGGAATTCCTACTTTTCCCACATCATGTAACGGCGCAGATTTATATAACAACTCAATGTATGTAGGTGTTAATAACTCCTTATATTTAGAAGATAAACTTAACTGCTCAGCTAAGGCTTTTACATACTCTTGAGTGCGCAAAATATGTGCTCCAGTTTCATTATCTCGAGACTCGGCTAATGCAGACAAACTAACAATAGCCACATCGCGTGTAGTTTTCACCTCGTTTTGTGAAAATTGTAAACTATCTAACATGCTATTAGTCAGCGATGCTGCAGTGCCAAATTCATCGAAACTGAATATAGGTAAACGCGTATCAAGCCGACCTTCACTGACATCGATTAATGCGCGTTCTTGACTTAATAACACACCTTTAATTACCTTCGCCCATAACCTCATTACCGCAATCGCATAGCCAGTGACAATTGCCGCAATAAATAGCAGTTCCTTAATCACACTAATTTGCCCAGTGCCATCAGCCACTAAAGCAGGATTGTGTTTCAACCAAAAAATATCCTTAACCGCAACCATGGTTAATGCACCGGTTAGCATAATTAATAGAAATACTACTAAGGCAATCATCTGATTAACTAATGAAGTACGCGAACCTAATAATTGATAGTTAAAATCACCCTTTTCTTGCATCTCTTGCATATGGGTTAACTTAGCAGAAAGCTGCAAAAGACAACCTGTGAAAAAGCCAAATAAGGCCATTCCAAATAACACTTTAGCATTACTGTCTAAACCAAAGTCATAAAAAATATTGTAAACAAGTGTCAAAGGGATACTAGCGATGAAAAAACACCAGGTGTCTAATTTAATCTGCTGATTACTCTTATTTAAATGATGATCTGCTAATAAAAAGTGACGAGCTAAAAATAAACTCGTAAAAGTTAGGGCAACATGTATAAATATCTCAGTGAAGGTTAAAGTCGCCAAAAAAGGACAAACCTTACCACCATAACTGCCAAATAAAATGGCAGCTAGTGCATATAATTTAAGTGTCAATGACGCATTATAATGACTCTTATCCATTGTTTCCCTCTTCCTTTTTTCCATTTTACGCTGATTTAATTGACATTAATAAATGAGTATAGACATAAAAAACAAAACTACCTCTTTTGTACTATATATAGAGTAAGTTAAAAACACTAAGCAAATGCATCTCAAAATAAAATCAGAAAGTGGTAGAAGAAACTAAAGGTTGGACAAGCTATAAATTAATCACAGCAACTTTTAAGCAGATACAAAAAAGGTTATCCGAAGATAACCTTAATAGGAGCACTAAATAAACATTAGTATTTAGTTTGAATGTAGCATGCTATTTAATTCAACAGCGCTTTTGTTTGCTAAGCATTCAATTTGACCAGTCATTGAATTACGGCGGAATAATAGGTCATCTTTATTCGCTAGGTCACGCGCTTTAACAAAACCAGCATCGTTACCTTCGTTGTCTAACATTTTAACTTTAGAGCCTGCAGTAACATATAAACCAGATTCGATAGTACAACGATTACCTAGTGGGAACCCTAAACCTGCATTTGCCCCCAGTAAGCTATTTTCACCAATAGCAACAACCATTTTACCACCACCAGAAAGTGTGCCCATAATTGAAGCACCACCACCGATATCACTACCTTCACCGACCATAACGCCAGCAGAGATACGGCCTTCAACCATACTTACGCCTGAAGTACCTGCGTTAAAGTTGATGAAACCTTCATGCATTACCGTCGTACCTTCACCTACGTGCGCACCTAGGCGTACACGTGATGTATCAGCAATACGCACACCAGCAGGTACTACGTAATCAACCATTTTAGGGAATTTATCTACACAATCTACAATGATAGTTTTACCTTTTAGACGCGCTTCGATTTGACGATCTTTTAACTCTGGAAGGTCAATAGCACCTTTATTAGTCCAAGCAATGTTATGAAGTAGACCAAAGATACCGTCTAATACAACACCATGTGGTTTAACTAAACGGTGTGAGATAAGTTGTAACTTTAAGTAACCTTCAGCAACACTTTGTGGTGCTTCATCTGTCGCTAAAATAACGAGTACTAAGGTTTGCTTTGATTTAGCCGCTGCAACAGCAAAATCAGCATTATCAGTGTCGTTTTCGCCATTAAATGCCGCTGCTAATTGTTCAGCAAGTGAACGGTCAATTTCAATAACTTGGTTGCCACCTTGGTAACCTACGATAGCAGCAATCGTTGCCACTAGATCTTCATTTGGATTTAAAATTGGATTTGGAAAAAACGCTTCAATGATTTTTTGGTCGCGATTTTTAGTAGCAGTACCAAATGCAAGAGAGAAAGTAGACATGATTTAAGCTCCGATTTAAAAGTCTATTAGAAATAATAAGGTGCTAATAATAGAGAAGCGATGCAATAGATGCAAAAGTTAAATGCCTATTTAACCTCAGTTTGGATTGATGGGAGCGAAGAATAACATAAAATCATATAGTTAGAGCATTTATTAGACAATACAGCTAGTTGTGCGTAGCTCAAGGTAAATTATGGAAGCAATAACGGGTTATTAAGAAATAATGTAACGTAGAAACCAGTATAAATAGCGGTCTGACTCGCTTTTCTTATCCAGTATTGAGGTTATTTAGACTTAAAAGAAATACACAACAGGGTTTACAGAGCAGCCTGAATCCTTCAGTTTTTAACCGGTTGTTTAGTGCGAATAAATAGACTCGATATTAAATATTTTATTAACGTTAAAATAACTTCTAAGAGCAGCATCAATATAATTGCCACAGAAACACCAACAATAATTGCTTGCTGATTAAGCACAATATTAGCCTGATAGTTTTGCCACGTTTGTTTAATGATCGGAGAATTAACTTGTTGAGTTAACCTGAATAGACGATGCCATAAAGGCTGTTGTAATTCATTGATTTGTATTTTTAATGTTTGCACGCGTTGATAATTGGCTGAAATCACTTCAGCTTCATCACGAAATACATTTTCATTACTATCGCGATGCTGTTGAATAAGAGCTCCTAAGTCACCTTCAAAGTATAAATCAGCCAGTGACTGGAATTTAGCAAGTTGTAATTGAGCTTCAGCAAAGTGCCCTTGTAAACGCGTTTCATACTGATGTAAAAAACTCGGTAATTGTAAACCAACCAGTAAACTCAAAGTGAAGACGAGTTGTAAGCTATAACGTTTAATTACCGAGTACATTAGTTATTTCAAACCAGAGTTATTTAAGTGCACAGTTATTTAAAGCCACGACTAGTACGTAATACTTCGTAGGCTTTTTGAATATCTTGCGCTTTCTCTTTTGCTAGCTCCATCATCTCTTCAGGTAGCCCTTTTGATGCCAATTTATCAGGATGATTTTGACTCATCAATTTACGGTAAGCTCGTTTAACTTCTTTATCAGTGGCACTGCTTTCCACACCTAACACTTTGTATGCATCCGCTTCTGAATCGGCTTTATTATATTGCTGTCCTCCCTGGCTACCGCGATGGAAATGTTGCTGGCCTTGAATCATTTGAATCAACCTGTCTAACTCAAAACGAGAAAAACCTAAGGTTTCGGCAATGGTGTACAGAATAGCTTGTTCATTTTGGTCAATCTCACCATCTGAACAAGCAACTTGCACTTGAATAGCCAAGAACATTTGCAATACATTACGCTCACCATGAAGACCACGCTTAAAATCTTGTAATCTATCGACCAATGCAAAATCAGCATTTTTACCTTCAGTAAACGCCGCTTGTGCTTGTGTACGAGCTTCACCGTGCAAGTTCATTTGATCCATGTAAGCATTGGCTACTTGAATATCAGTTTGTGTTACTTGCCCTTTAGATTTTGCAACGTGCCCCATTACTGAAAAAGCAGTTTCAAAAAATAATTTTTGTTTTTCTGCGCTATTTCCGCGGCCGCCTAAAATACCATCTTGCATATTAAAGTTACGTCCCACAGCAACATCAAAACGATGGCCTAACCACACACCTAAGATCAAGCCTAAAAAATGCCCGAACATAAATCCAAAAAGACCACCTAATAATTTGCCCCATATGCGCATAACTAATAATTACCTATAAATTAAGAAAAAATTCAATCTGTTTATTATTTTGACTAACTCTGAAACGATTTGCCAATTATTTGTACTAAATAACAAAAATACACGCGTATTAATCAATCAAAGATTGGAGCATGCATAAGTTTACTCTATTATATACGCCATATTATTGTTTCTGCTTAGCGTTTGTTAATGCTTCTAAGCACTTGTTGTGAGTTATCCATGCTAAAACTACTGCCTTTATTGTTTATAATATCCCCCATTGCAAGTGCGATTGCACAGGAAGTTGATAATAGTGAATTAAAAGACAATATAAATAATACAGATAATGGTTCAGAAAGTTCAGAAAACACTGAGCTTAATGATCAAGAACTGTTTTTCCAACAGTGTTATCAGCAAGTTCCTCGTATCACAACACGTAATAATGAATTAGATAGAAACCAAATCCCTGTTAGTGTTGATGCTGACTCACTGAGAGGACTAGACGGTGAAATTATTTATCAAGGCGACGTTAACCTAGTGCAAGGTGATAAAAGCCTAAATACTGATAAGTTAATTTATAACCGAGATACCGCACAAGCCAATGCTATTGGTAATGCGCGTTATGTTGATGGCCAAGTTACGCTGTTAGCAGACCAAATTGATACCAACTTTAAAACCGATGAATCTTCAATATTCCAAACCGAATTCCAATTCCATGGCCAAGGTGGTCGCGGTAGTGCAGATGAGGTACATGATAACGGTAAAGGCTTTTACGAACTAAAGTCATCAAATTACACTGCTTGTCCACCTAACGATATTACCTGGAGCTTAGATGCCTCAACGTTATATATCGACCAAGAAGAAGATATGGGTACAGCTTGGAATGCCGTACTAAGAATTAAAGATGTGCCGGTTTTCTATTTCCCTTATATCAGTTACCCATTATCTGATACTCGTAAAACAGGTATTTTATTCCCTACTTATGAATACTCGTCAGTTAATGGGTTAACCTACAAGCAACCTGTATATATTAATATTGCACCTAATCAAGATGCAACTATTACTCCTACTTACATGCAAAATCGTGGCATGTTAGTTGCCGCTGAATATCGTTACCTGTTTGGGATTGGTTCAGGCACAGCTCAGGTTGAATACCTCTCCGATGACCGTATTCGTCAAGATGATGATGGTAATGACATTGGTGACCGTTATTTAGTGCATCTTGATCACTCCGTTGACTTTGGACAAAACTGGCGCTTTGAGGCTGACTACAACAAAGTAAGTGATGAATATTACTTCAGTGATATCAGTACTGATTACGGTACACGTAGTGATAACCAATTATTACAAACCGCGCAATTAAGTTACACAGAAAGCAACTGGAATAGTGAATTAGAAGTGAGAAATTTCCAAGTACTAGAAAGTGATGATGACGATGATTCTTCACATATTGTGTTGCCTAAACTTGCTTTCAATGCGCACAAACCACTTAACTGGAAAAGTTTACAGTTTGATTTGTATTCTGAAGTTACCCGATTTACTCATGATGACGATGACGTATACACAGGTACGCGTGTACATGTAGAGCCTAAAATATCTTTACCTCTATATTATGATTCAATGTTTGTTAACACTGAACTGAAATATATGTTGAGTTACTACGAACAAGATTTAGATAACGCAACCAAGTATGACTGGTATGACGATTTAGAAGAGACTGAAGTGCGTAACCTGCCTTCTTTCAAAATTAACTCAGGTATTAACTTAGAGCGTGACTTAACTTGGTTTGGTGATGATTACCGTCAGACATTAGTACCTCAACTTCAGTACTTATATGTGCCTTACCAAGATCAATCTGGTATTGGTTTATACGATACGACCACTCTTCAACAAGATTACTACGGTCTGTTCCGTGATAACCGTTATTCAGGATATGATCGTATCGCTGAAGCCGATCAACTTACTTTTGGTGTTTCAACAAGCTTCTTAAACGCACAAGGTAAAGAGAAATTACGCTTTGCAGTTGGTCAAAACTACTATTTCTCACAATCACGCACCGTGTTACCAAGTGACGATGATGACGATGACGACACTGAACTAAATAAATCATCGATAGTAGCAGAGCTAGATGTTAACTTTGAAAATGACTACTTTTACCATGCTGGTATCGAGTGGAATAGTGACCAGAACTTTATTCGTCGCGCTAATACAACCTTCGAAAAACGTTGGCTTGGCGACAACTATATGCAACTAAGTTATCGTTATTACAAAGATGACCAAGATGCAGACTGGGATGAAATCGTTAACCAAGTGGGGACAAAAGTAAACTGGTCTCTAAATACTCAATGGTCAACATTTGCTAGTTATTATTATAATGTTGACTATGACAATAGTTTTGAAAGTATTATCGGTATTAAATATCAATCATGTTGTTGGGCGATTGGTTTAACGTATGATCAACATTTACTTTCTTATTATGGTGACGAAGACAGTTACGATGATGATATTGAAACAGAAAGAAGTGTTAGCTTAACATTAGAGTTAAAAGGTTTAGGTGGTGTTGGCACTTCTGGTACTGATGATGGTCTATTCGACTATGGCCGTCCATTTTATTTAAAGTAATAGGTAGAAAATGAATTTATCAAAACGAATTTTAAGTGCTCTTATTGTAGTGACTACATTATCGCCATTCGCGAATGCAGCAGAAGTAGAAGTCGATAAGATTGAAGCCGTGGTCAATAAAGAGCTAATACTCACAAGTGATATGACCAACATGAAACGAGACTTAATAAAACGTTACCAAGACAGTGGCCAAAGCTTACCTGATGCAGAAATTTTAGATAAACAAGTATTAGATAAATTAATCAGTGACCGTCTACAGCTACAAATTGCAGACCGCATTGGTCTGCGTATCAATGACTCTCAAGTTGACCAAACAATTGTAGAAATAGCAAAAGATCGTGGTACAACAGTTGCTGGCCTACGTGAAGAATTAGCGTCTTCAGGCATTAATTACAAATCATTTGTCAGCAATATTCGTGATGAATTAACGATTAATGAAGTGCGTCAAATACAAGTACGTCGTCGTATCAGCATCTCAGATCAAGAAGTAGAGCAAGTTATTGCCCGTATTAATCAAGCTGGCGAAGAACAAACGGAATTACGTTTTGCGCACATTTTATTAAAAGTAGCTGAGGATGCATCACCAGAAGAGAAGCTAGCAGCTGATAAAAAAGCAGAAAAATTAGCAGAACAGATTAAAAATGGCGCGAGTATCCAAACACTTGCAATTGCTAACTCTGAAGGCCCTAAAGCTGAAGAAGGTGGCGATTGGGGATGGAGAAAGTTAGATGAGGTGCCAAGTCTGTTTGCTGAAGAGTTATCAGAAAACAATACGAAAGGCGAAGTCGTTGGCCCTTTCCATACACGCTTAGGTGTACATATAATTAAGATATTGGATAAAAAAGGTGGTCAAAATGTGATGACTGAAGAGGTTAAATCTCGCCATATTTTAATTAAACCGAGCATTATTTTAAGTGAACAAAAAACACAAGAGTTATTAGCGCGCTTACGTCAACAGATCTTAGATGGCACCAAAACCTTTGAAGAATTAGCGAAGCAATACTCACAAGATCCAAGTTCAGCTGTGCGTGGCGGAGATTTAGGTTGGGCAGATCCAAACGTTTATGTACCAGAATTTAGAGACATTGCACAAACTCAAGCGATTGGTGAAATTAGCCAACCATTCCAAACAACACATGGATGGCATATTTTACAAGTGCTAGACAAACGTGAGTCTGACACCACTGAAAGTGCAACCAAACAAAAAGCCTACAATTTAATTTACAGACAACGTTTCCCGGCTGAAGCTTACGCTTGGTTAAATGAATTACGCCAAGAGGCTTACATTAAAATCACTAACCCTGACTACATCATCGAGGAATAAATATGTTACCACGTATTGTAGTAACCGCTGGTGAACCAGGCGGCATAGGCCCTGATTTAATTTTACAACTTGCCGACCAAGTATGGCCGGTAGAGTTAGTGATTTGTGCTGATTTAAACTTACTAAAATCCCGTGCTACGCTACTCAACAAACAGATTAACTTCGTTGAGTATCAACGCGACGGACAACAAGCATCCCCAGCTGTTGGACAACTTACAGTAGCACATATAGAAGCCCCAGCAACTGTTGTAGCAGGCCAATTAAACATAGAGAATGGTGCTTACGTATTGGAAACATTACGCTTTGCTAGCCAAGGTTGTTTAAATGGTGAATTTGCTGCGGTAGTCACTGCACCGGTCCATAAAGGCATTATTAACGATGCTGGCGTTGCATTCAGTGGCCATACAGAGTTTTTTGCTGAGCAAGCAGGTGTAGATTTAGTGGTAATGATGTTAGCAACCACAGGCTTACGAGTTGCACTTGCAACAACTCACTTGCCGTTATCGGCAGTGCCTGCTGCGATCACAGAGCCATTGCTAGATAATATTATCAGTATCTTAAACGCTGAATTAAAAAACAAATATGCAATACAAAACCCAACTATCTATGTATGTGGATTGAACCCACATGCTGGTGAAGGTGGGCATATGGGTAGAGAAGAGATCGACATCATTGAGCCTGCTTTAGATAATATCCGAGCAAAAGGCATTAACTTAGTAGGTCCACTCCCAGCCGATACCCTCTTTCAAGAAAAATACTTACAAGATGCAGATGCTGTATTAGCCATGTACCATGACCAAGGGTTACCGGTACTTAAGTACAAAGGCTTTGGTCAATCAGTGAATATTACACTAGGCCTACCTTTCATCCGTACATCGGTTGATCACGGCACCGCATTAGATTTAGCAGGAACAGGAAAAGCCGACTCAGGTAGTTTATTATGTGCAGTCAATGAAGCAATTACCATGGTCCAAAGTAACATCAACAAGGTTAACTAAAAAATGAATGATAAAACCCACCTAGGCCATACTGCCCGTAAACGTTTTGGACAAAACTTCTTACATGATGATTACATCATCGATTCGATTGTTGCGGCTATTGCACCACAGGCAGAAGACAATATTGTAGAAATTGGTCCCGGTTTAGGTGCTTTAACAGAGCCCGTTGCACGTAAAGTAAATTGCTTAAACGTCGTCGAATTAGATCGTGATTTGGCAGCACGATTAGAAGAGCACCCAACCCTACGCGATAAACTAAAAATTACTCAAGCCGATGCTATGCGTTTCGACTTTGGTCAATTAGTACAAGGTGACAAGCAGCTACGTGTATTTGGTAACTTACCTTACAATATATCTACACCGTTAATGTTCCACTTGTTTGAGTTTGCAGACAAAATTTCAGACATGCACTTCATGTTACAAAAAGAAGTAGTTAACCGTTTATGTGCAGGTCCTGACTGTAAAGCTTATGGCCGTTTAAGTGTAATGGCACAATATTACTGCAATGTTATTCCAGTGCTAGAAGTGCCACCAACAGCATTTAAACCAGCCCCTAAAGTCGACTCTGCAGTAGTACGTTTAGAGCCTTACGACACACCACCATTTATTGCTAAAAGTATCAAAGTCTTAAACCAAGTATGCTCAATGGCCTTTAACCAACGTCGTAAAACGGTACGTAATGGCTGGCGTGAAATCCTTACTGCTGAAGAACTAACCAGTTTAGATATCAATATTGGTAGCCGTGCAGAAAATATTTCAGTAGAAGAGTATGTACGTGTTGCTAACTACGTTTTTGACCGTCAACAAGACTAAGTTGTTATGGCAACCTATATAGTTGGCGATATTCAAGGCTGTTACGACGAATTGCGTCAGCTACTTAAATTGGCAGAATTTGATACTCAGCAGGATGAACTATGGGTAACCGGTGATTTAGTGGCGCGAGGTCCTAAATCACTGCAAACCTTACGTTACATAAAGAAAATAGGCGCAAAAGTGATTCTTGGGAATCACGACTTGCACCTGTTAGCCACCGCCTTAGGTATTCACCCGTTTAAAGAAAAAGATAAAACAGCAGAAATTGTGGCTGCCGATGATGGGCAAGAGCTGCTTACCTGGTTAAGACAACAACCACTTTTACTGCAACATCCTGAGCACAAATTCATCATGGTTCATGCCGGTATATTGCCTGCTTGGAGCATTAAAAAAGCCAAGAAACTTGCTAAAGAAGTTGAAGCACAATTACATGGTGATAATTATAAAACCATGCTGAAAGATATGTACGGTAATCACCCCACACGTTGGAGTAAGTCGTTACAAGGTGTTGAAAGAATGCGTTTTATTGTTAATGTATTCACCCGTATGCGTTACTGTACTATTGATGGCGAATTAGAGTTTCAAAATAAACGTTCACCTAGTGAAGTTCAAGACAGCCAGTTAAAGCCTTGGTTTGATATTACGCCACGTAAGCATAAAAAGCCGATCTTATTTGGACACTGGGCTGCTCTATTAGGTAAAACACAACAACCAGACATTTATCCGTTAGATACAGGATGTGTATGGGGAAATAGTTTGTCGATGATACGTTGGCAAGATAAAAAAATGTTCTCTCTATCCTGCCCTGTTTATGGTTAAACTCAAACGGTCTAAATAATCTAAGTCTATTTAAACTTCACCATTTAGCTCTGAGTTATACTCTATCCAAAGTCACAAATTCTAAATTATGGGCATTTTTTTCATCAGCGGCATAATGCTCACTACTCACCTTTTGCCACTGACCTTGTGCTAAATAATCAGGGAAATGCGTATCCCCCTTAGTTTTTAAGTCAATCAAAGTCAGGTATAAACGATTCGCACTTGCAAGAAAGTGTTCATAAATGGTTGCACCACCAATAATCATCACCTCATCACTGCCTTCAGCAGCAGCAATTGCCTGCTCTACAGTAGACACACAAGTTACGCCTTCGATACTCAGGTTTACATCTCTTGATACCACAATATTTAAGCGCCCCGGAAGAGCACGACCAATTGAGTCATAGGTTTTTCTGCCCATGATCACTGGCTTACCTAAGGTAGTTTTTTTAAAGTGCTGTAAATCAGCAGGTAAATGCCAAGGCATATCGTTGTCTAAACCAATTACGCGATCTTCAGCCATTGCTACTATCATTGAAATTTTCATGTAACGCCCAAAATATAAAGTGAATATATAAATAACCTGTAAAGCGTTAGTTTAACAATTAAGTTTTAGAATTCATCTATTTAATTAACCTGAGCTCAGCTTAACGGAAACCAGGCTTTCTAAAGTCAGATAGTTAAATCATTTATTAGGCAATACGGTTGGTTGTAATCAGAAATCTGTATAAATAACTGTGTTAACTCGCTTTTCTTATCCAGTGTAGAGGCTATTTATTATCTACAAAGGATAATTATTACTCAGGTTATGCTACAGTCATACTATAGTTATTACTGAAATAGGAAGCCTATAATGCTTACTGCGCTAAAAAAATCTGCCATCCCTTTATTAATCATCATTATTTTTATCTCTTGGTTACTGTCTATTTGGTGGGGCTGGATGCCATCATCTTATAATGTTAAATCGCGTGTTCAGGAAACAGCACAAGCAGAAAATGTTGAATTAGTACCAGGTTATGCCACTGTCACTACCTTAATTGATATGGCTGAGTGGTTAGTGGATAAACCTGGAGGCTTATTATCAAATGATGTTATTCCTCCAGGGTTACTAATGGATAATATGCCTGCATTTGAATATGGTGTGTTAGAGCAAGTTCGTGATTTAGCGTTAGTGATGCGTTTAGACTTCAGTCGTTCACAGTCACAATCAACGGGTGATAAAGACCTTGAAACAGCACAAAATAAAATGAATATTTCACATAAAAATTGGGTGCTACCTAGTGCTGAAAGCGAATATAAAGATGCAATAAAAGCCTTTGCTCGTTACCGTACTCGTCTAAGTGCCGAAGATGAAACAGAAGCACAATTTTATACACGAGCAGATAATTTAAGTGATTGGTTACGAGAAATTGAAAAGCGCTTAGGCTCTATTTCACAAAATTTGAGTGCCAGCGTCGGTAATGATATTTTTGATACCAACTTAGCAGGTGACACCACAGCTAAGCAATCAACAAGAACCTCTGAAGAGTTAAAAATTCAAACTAGCTGGTTTAAAATTGATGATGTATTTTATGAAAGCCGCGGCTCAACTTGGGCTATACTGCACTTTTTAAAAGCGGTTCAAATTGATTTTGCTGATGTATTAGAGAAAAAGAATGCGACAGTGAGCTTAAAACAGATCATCCGTGACTTAGAAGGTACTCAACAAGCAGTATGGAGCCCAATGGTATTAAACGGTAGCGGCTTTGGTTTTCTAGCGAACCATTCATTAGTGATGGCGAATTACGTGTCACGAGCAAATGCAGCATTAATCGACTTAAGACGTTTATTAGAGCAAGGTTAAAACTTCCCTACCCACCATAGAAAACAAAAACGAGCTCCTAGGAGCTCGTTTTATGTAAAAGACGATGTCAACCTTAGGATCTAAGCACCACAACATTTCTTGAATTTTTTACCACTGCCACAAACACATGGCTCGTTACGTGCAGGTTTCTTTTCAAAACGTGTAGTCACAGGCTTATTAATTAATACATCTAACTCAGTAGTATTTTCTGCTTGCTCAGCATCGACCGTAACTGTAACAACTAATTGATGTTGCTTAGCTAAAGCTTGAATCTCTTCACTGCGCGCTTCGCTGTTTACAATCACCTGCAACGGTAACTCTTCAGTTCCCGCTTTTACAGCACGCTTTGTATTAAAACCATAACTTGAATGTTTTGGCTTCTTCTCTTTTTTACCTTTGAAGAAAAACTTATCTGACATATTTAACCTTTGTTATTTTATTCTTTATTCACGCTTAATCTGTTACGCATATACTCAGCACATGCATTTTGCCGACAGTGTACAGTATTATTAATACCAATCTAGCCTAATCTATAAGCAACGCTAGATTAAACAATAGGTCGACCACGGTAGATAAGAATAGACGGTAATGCCAAACCAAAACTTAACGCGGTTAGGATAAATAAAGTGCGTAAGCCATTTTCCGTCACCAATTGCATTAACCCTAAACTATAACCCGTAGTATTGATTTCAACTAAAGCAATCATTGCGGTAAAAGCATAACTACCGGGGATCATCGGAATAACCGAAGCAACTGTAAAAACTGGTCTTGGAATAAGGTGTTTACGTGACCAATACAGACCTAAGAACCCCATATTCGCAGAAACAATAAAAGTCGCCCATTCAATTGGTACACCGTAATGCATTAATAAAAAACGCGAACTATGCGTTAAAGCACCACCGATAGCGCAGTAAATTAACATATGACGCGGTACATTAAACACCATTGCAAAACCGACTGCAGGTATCCAGGCAAACCATGCATCTTCTAATAACAGATAAAGTAATTCAATCATTAGCTAGTCCACCCTGACACACCCACTAGTGTCATCGAAGCGACGATACCAATGGATACACTAATAGCTAATAGTGTCGCAAACACCCAACGTGCTATGCCCATATTAATATGCCCTTTGAGCATATCTGACACTGAGTTAATTAAGGGAAAACCAGGCACCAATAGTAATACACTGGCTGCCATTGCAATTTGTGGGTTCTCACCAGCTTCAAATATCACCCCAAAACTGGTGATAGTCGTTGCGACAAAAGCCGCAGCAGCAAAATTAACAAAGGGATTATGATGTCGATGAGCGAGCTCTTGACGGAGGATCATAGCAAGAGCAGCAGCTACAAAAGTAACCCAGTAAGCTGCACGGTCACCGCCGAAAAAGTGGCTAAAACTTGCACATGAAAAGCCAATCATTAATACCACCAGCCAGCGGTTATGCTTGAACGGAATTAAACGTTTTAAACGTTTTTTTACATCTCTCACATCCAATAGCTGCTTTTCAGCCATCACACAAATACGCTGAACTTCACAAACCATTTGCATATTAATACCACGATCAAAGCAACGTCTTGTGGTAGTGACACAATGACCGTCCGACAAACTGGTAATGACAATGGCATCAGGACTAACAGATAACTCTATATTATCTGCACCTAGCGCCAAACCAATGCGTTGTGTGGTTTGTTCAATCAGGCGGCTTTCAGCACCATGTTGATGTAAAATCTGTCCTGCAAACACGGCTACCCGTGTCAATTCCGTTTGTGCTTCCTTCGACAAGCTCATGGTGTACTCGACCTATAGTTGAGATTCAGCCAGTTTTAGATCTAACGTGGCTTTAAGAAGTTTGAATAATAATATAGCAGCATCTATCTCTTCTTTGCGATTGGTTAAACTTTCGATGTTTAATCCGAGCGGAATATTTAAAGGTAATACCGCCTGTAATATTTGCTCAAAGTTATTACGACTGATTTGTAGTGATTCTTTTAACGGGTTATCCGACGCTAAAATACGCAATGATGTTGCTTCCGGTACAGAAATCCCTAACCACTCGATAAACTCTAAGGTTTTAGCGCTGCCACATGGAGAAAAAGTTAAAATAACACGTTTTGGTTGAATACCTTGTTGCTTACATTCACTTGCATAACGAGTTAATAGATCAATAGTCGCTTGCGCATTGTATACCGCTTGGGTAATAAAGTACTCACAACCTTGGTCTTGCTTATTACGTAAACGAAGGTGTTCATTCCCCTTAGCAACATGGCGCTCAGCAATCGTCACACCACCTAAATAAAAATCTTGAGGATGGTCTTCAAGCGTTTTATAAGCATCATTCAAAGACAGTTTAATGTCCCCTTCTGATGAAGGAGAGCCAACTAATACCAAATCACGCACTGAAAATTGATGCCAAGCATCAGATAACCACGCAGTAAAATCAGCAGCATCACGTTGCGATACACTTTTATAGGTAATAACGGGTTTATTTACTTTATCGTGTAATAATTTCGAATATAAACGCGAATCATGAGTATATTTAAAAGGAAATGGGCGGGGTTTATCAGTACGAGATGTTTCATCTTGAATATCGTAAACGATTAAACCGTCATATTCTATCTCATCTAAACGCCCTAACAATTTATCTGCAATGCCAGAAACCAGCTCTAAATCAGTATCTTTTTTTGGAGGTGTAGTACCAATGAAATAAACGCCACGTTTCGGATCAGTGGTAATACTTTTTAACTTAGAGTTAGACATATCAAGTTCCCAGACTTTACACAGAAAATAAAAGAGCAAAAGTATCCCATATCTTGCCAACAATTGGTATTAAGGAAAGCATATTAAAAACGCGAGCGTTAAGGTTCACTGCGGCAAAAATCAGCGAATAGACTAAAAGCTTGTATTAAATAGGAATAATTAACCTTTCATCGATGGCGACATAGAAAGTTTTCGCGCTATACTAGCTATTATTTACAACAAAAAAGACCCGTTATGCGCAACCCTCGTTTTTATGAACCACAACAGTTAGCAGAAAACAGCATCATTACACTTTCTGATGATGCTGCTCAACATATTCGTGTTTTGCGTCTTAACCAAGGCGATCAAGTTACTTTGTTTAATGGACAAGGTGGACAGTTTTCAGCACAACTTACTGAGGTACAAAAGCGAAGTTGTAAAGCGCAAATAAACGCATTCCAAGCAACTGATAATGAAAGTCCTCTGTATTTACATTTAGGGCAAGTTATCTCTCGTGGTGACAGAATGGAGTTTGTGGTACAAAAAGCAGTAGAGTTAGGGGTAAACGAAATAACGCCATTAGTCAGTGAACGTTGCGGTGTTAAATTAAATGCTGAACGTATGGCGAAAAAACAACAACAATGGCAAAAAATAGCCATTGCGGCCTGTGAACAATCAGGTAGAAATATCGTCCCTACAATCCATCCTGTTGTATCCTTAACAGAGTGGAGTGAAGAGCCTGTCGATTGCTGTAAGTTAACCCTACATCCACGTGCTAAATATTCAATGAATACATTACCCGACGATATCCAGCATGTACGTTTATTGATTGGGCCTGAAGGTGGATTTAGTGACGAAGAAATCACCCTAACAGAGACCTTAGCATTTACAGAAACATTATTAGGGCCGCGAGTTTTACGTACTGAAACAGCGGCATTAACTGCGATTACTGCATTACAATGTCGTTTTGGCGATTTAGCTTAATTTATTATCAATAGGAAATTATATGACCATTAAAATTGGTATCGTGATGGATCCCATCGCTGACGTTAATATTAAAAAAGACTCAAGTTTTGCGATGTTATTAGAAGCTCAATCACGTGGTTGGGAATTATACTATTTAGAAATGAAAGATTTACACCTAGAAAACGGTCGCTGTTTTGCAACTAGCAAAAAACTAACTGTTCAACGTAAAGAAGGTGATTTTTATCAATTAGAAGAATCAGTAACGCATCCATTATCTGATTTAGACGCCGTATTAATGCGTAAAGATCCACCTTTTGATACCGAATATATCTATGCCACTTATCTATTAGAGCGCGCAGAAGATGAGGGTTGTTTAATCGTTAACAAACCACAAAGTCTTCGTGATGCCAATGAAAAGCTGTTTACCGCTTGGTTCAGTGAATTCACACCAATTACCTTAGTGACACGCAGTGCTGAAAAAATTCGTGAATTTCACGCTAAGCACAAAGACGTTATCCTAAAACCATTAGATGGAATGGGTGGCGCATCTATTTTCCGTATTAAAGAAAATGACAGCAACGTAGGTGTAATCATCGAGACACTAACCGAGCATCAACAACGTTATTGTATGGCACAAGCATTTATCCCTGAAATCAAAGACGGTGATAAACGTATCTTGATCGTTGACGGTGAACCAATGCCTTATGCATTAGCACGTATTCCAGCAAAAGGTGAAACACGTGGTAACTTAGCAGCTGGCGGTCGAGGTGTAGCACAGCCATTATCTGAATCAGATTGGCATATTGCAAATACCATCGGGCCTAAGTTAAAAGAGAAAGGCTTAATCTTTGTTGGTTTAGACGTCATTGGTGATAAAGTCACTGAAATCAATGTAACAAGCCCAACGTGTATCCAAGAGATTGACAACGCTTATGGTACTAACATCAGTGGCAAATTAATGGATGCCATTGAGAAGCGTGTAAAAGGTGCTTAAATAGACCTAAAAATCCCTATTAATTTGAATACATTGTTATAGTCTAAACACAGAAGATATTGTCAATGTATTCAAAATTCATGGAGAAGCATATGACTATCGATAAAACAAAACCCCCTTTTTCCGATCCAGAGGTTGATCCTTCATTGGAGGTATCTTCTGTTGATGCTGAAATTAAACTTACCGATGAAAATACGCAAACGGAAGTGATTGCTTCTTTAAAAAACCATTTTTTGATTGCGATGCCTTCTTTAACAGATCCTTACTTCAAACAATCAGTAGTTTATATCTGTGAACATGACGAGTTAGGGGCAATGGGTTTTATTATCAACTACCCGGTTAAACTAACCGTACAAGAGTTATTAAAAAATGCTGAAAGCATTGACCATGAACCAAATCCGCCTCTTAAAAACCCCGTGTTTTTAGGTGGTCCATTAGATATGGATAGAGGCTTTGTATTGCATAGCCCAACCAGTGATACTGGCGCACAAAGCACCGTACTGAATGAGCACTTAATGATGTCTAACTCAAATACAGTGTTGTCATCTTTAGGCACAACTCATGAGCCAACTAACTATATGGTCACTCTAGGTTATGCCAGTTGGGATTCAGGACAATTAGAAGAAGAGATGGTTAAAAATCAGTGGCTTACCATTAACTTTGAACATGACATCATCTTCAATACACCTGCAGAACAACGCTGGGCTAGCTCCTTACAAAAATTAGGCGTAGACCCATTACAATTAAGTAGCGAAATAGGCCACGCATAATGACAACAGAAACAAAAGCCCCTAATGCCCTGTTGGGGTTTGACTTTGGTACCAAAAGTATCGGTGTTGCAACAGGACAAATGATCACTGCTACCGCTCAACCTCTCGCAGCAATCAAAGCCAATGATGGCATTCCTAATTGGGACACTGTTGAACATGTCATTAAAGAATGGAAACCCGACCTTATTGTTGTTGGTTTACCCTTAAATATGGATGGTACAGAGCAACCAATTACCCAAAGAGCAAAGAAGTTTGGTAACCGACTATCTGGGCGTTTTGGTGCCAAAGTCGCATTTCAAGATGAGCGTTTAACTACTGCGAGTGCCAAAGAATTTATTTTTGAGCGAGGTGGTTATAAAGCCTTAGAAAAAGGCAAAGTAGATAGTGTATCCGCCGCGTTGATTTTAGAAAGCTGGATGGAAAGTTACTGGCAATAACAAACCACTATTTAGCTACTGCTCTGACATTAAGCACAGATACTTAGCCATATGGATTTAAGTATCTGTCATTTTTCATTATAACGTTCAATTTATTCTAACAACATCATTTCAATACAGTACTTGATATTATATTGACCTACCTGATATTCAGTTTTATATTAAACCGTTGCCTGCCAACGAATAAATTCAACATGGATGCTGCATCTACTCATTAAGATGTTAGCTTTTTGATAACTAAAAACAACACCAGAAAAATGGACCGCCAATGCCAATCTTACATATTGAAGCTTTTCTGATCGCCATTACTATCTTAACCCTGACTCCAGGACTGGACACCGCATTAGTCATTCGCAATACCACTCGAGGTGGAGAAAAGGATGGATTTGTGACAAATGTTGGAATCTGTTTTGGCTTATTCTTCCATGCCACCTTATCTGCCGTTGGTATCTCATTATTACTTTCACAATCACCACAATTATTCCAAGCCGTGAAGATGATTGGTGCCCTGTATATCCTGTATTTAGGAATTCAAGGTTTAAGACACAGCTTCTTTGCTTCAGCTAAAGATCCTGAAAAATTCGGTAGCCAAGGTAGTTTTAAAGCAACAAGAAGCTTTCGAGAAGGTTTACTGTCGAATGCATTAAATCCAAAAACAGCCATATTTTACTTAGCGTTTTTACCGCAATTCATTAACCCAGAGTACTCTGCTTTCATGCAATCATTATTGATGGCAGCCATTCATTTCGTGATTGCACTTTGTTGGCAAGCCTTTATTAGCCGTATGATTGTCGCTGCTAAGAAACGTTTCGATGGAGGAAAAACACAACTGATGATGGAACGTTTAACAGGGGTAGTATTGATTGGCTTGGCAGTTAAACTGTTAATGGAGAAATAGTAGCAGTAAGTGTATTACCCGTCTATTACACAGGTAATACACTTATCACTGACACATTAACTAATGTTTTTCTTACCTCAATACCAAGTACAATCCCGCCAATATCATAATACCCCCCGCTACTCGATTTAATTTTTTATGAGCACTTGGTGTTTTTAACAAATTAGCCATTCGACTCGCACCAATTGCAATTAGTATTAACCCTGCAAACAAAGCAAATGCAGAAAGTACTGACACTAATAAAATATCCGAAGAGGTCAGCACATTTAAATTAATAAAAGTCGGTAAAAATGAAATATAGAATAGGATAACTTTCGGATTAGACACTGAAATGAGGAACCCTTGTATAAAACCAGAAAAACGCGCAGGATTTTTCACAACATCCTCTTCTATTTTCATATTACCTTGCAATGGAGGCAAAGCATTAAACATCTGATAACCGAGGTAGATCAGATAACCAGCACCTATATAACGAATAGCAATAAACACTTCCGACCAATTAGTTGCAACAGCAGCTAACCCTAAACACGCTAAAATAAGATAAAGCACATCACTGGCTATCATACCTAAAATCAACATTGCCGTGCTTTTAGGGCCGCTGACCATTGCTCTAGCTAAAACGGCAAAGACACCTGGGCCCGGTGTAATACCAAAAATAAAGATTGCAATAAAAAATGTAATTGCAGATTCAAATGACATACTTAATCCTTTAATCGTTATCACCTTGATTAACAAGGCTATTCATCCATATTTAATGGCTCAGTATAAATGAGATTGAATAATACCAATTATATTAGATAAGAGTGCTAAATTTTGTGTAGAGAAAATAACTGAGTTTAACAAATAAACTAAAACGATTAATTAGCGTGATTGGCATGATAGTAACGTTGTTTTTTATAACACTTCCTGATAGGTTATTGAACACTTGTTCTTTTATTTTCTAACCCTTAAATAAAAGAGCTCCCCCTTAACTTCCATCAGCTGATTAGGAAAAAAAGATGACAACATTAAGAGAACAAACTGATGCTAAAATTGCAGCAGGCCGTAAAGGTAACCCTGAATTTATGAGAGGGATTGATGACGTTATCAAGGAAGCTAAATCATTCAAAGAAGGTAGTAATGCACTCAAACTAGGGGATAAAGCACCGCGTTTTACCTTACCAAACCAGCAAGGAAAATTAACCTCATTAGATGACTTATTAGCAAAAGGCCCGGTTATTGTTACTTTTTATCGTGGTAGTTGGTGCCCTTACTGTAACCTGCAATTAAGAGCCTTACAGTCTCGTTTAGAACAAATTAATGGACTGGGAGCTCAATTAATAGCCATCAGTCCAGAAGTACCTGATGACTCGTTAACTAAAAATGAGATCAGTGAAATGACTTTCGAAGTATTGTCAGATCAAAATGCAGATGTTGCAGCACAATTTGGTGTAGCGTGGAAAGTACCAGACTTTGTATTAGAACATATGAAGGTTGATCGTCATCTAGACATTGAAAAAATCAATAACGGTAACGCTAATATCATGCCGATCCCAGCAACCTATATATTAGATAAAGAAGGCACAGCAGTATGGCGTTTTGTAGACGTTGATTACCGCGTTCGCTCTGAGCCAGAAGATATTATTAATGAGCTAAAAAAACTAGCGTAATCCTATTTTCCAGTTAACTTTACTTGGCATTGTAAAAATAGACAGCCTCACCCGGTGACTACTTTTAATGCCACTTTTAAAATACTAACGCGGAGGGTCAACTCGGTCAGTAACCGAAGTATTCACCCTGAACCAACCAGCAATAGAATATCGATCACGGTTCGCAGCCAGTACCTCATGTGGAAACTCTTCACTAAGAAAAGCCACAATAGTCCCCATTAATGGCACGACTTTTGTACCAACTTGGTCATGTTGATCCTGATATAACACTAATTCACCGCCATCGTTTGGCAGCCAGTGGCTGTTAAAGTAAACAATCAATGATAAAACACGATTCGACTCACCTTTAAATGCATCATAATGGCGTTTGTAATAATCACCAGGGCTGTAATGAGCAAAGTGACTTTCAAATGAGAACAAACCTAAAAACAAACGACGATTTAAATAACTTTGTAATCCTGCAACCCAGTTTAACCAATCTTTTCCAGCTTCGGTTTCACCTGTGATCCAACTAATTGCATCGGTTCTCACAAATTCATTTTTTAAATACTCTTTACCACGCCCTATTCCAGCATTTTTAAATTTATCTGCTTCCATCAGTTGTTGGTGAGTAAACAACGTTTCAGTTAATGCTTCAGGTAATGCAGTTGGTAGAATACTGTAACCATTGGATTCAATTCCCTGTGCAATTAATGCAAATAAAGAATCATCATTAAAGTTATTTTCAGAAAACTGACTGACATTTTTTAACGCTAACAAAGCGGTGCCCTTATTAAATAAATGAATAACACCAGTTACACTAATTAACTGGTCTATTTTACTTGTTAAAATAATGCTAGCTAAAACGTATTGTCGATTTAATTAAGCTAACAACACTGCGTCTTTGATTGGAGAGAATAAAAAGGTCTCTTTTTATCGCGATAAGGAGTGAATGCGAATAGTGCCAGTTTTTTTGAAAAAGAAAAGTATTTAATGATGATCAGTCATACTGAATGATTTGCAGAACTAATCATCATTGAGACTAGTGTGATGCATATGGATAAGGGCTCTGTTACCTCAATTTTGAACAATAAGGGACCTACTAATTAACAGTATTACTATTAATATATTCGGATAAGGTTTTAAAGCGATCACTGATACTGTCACCAAACAATGGATCACTATATTCTTTTTGTTTCCACTGTAAACTTAAATGCGCCCAATCATCAGGGGTAAGACTCGCTTGGATTGCGGGCAATATAGATAACTCTTCATAACTTAAATGCTGTTTTTGTTTATTCACAAAAGTTTCAAGCTTTTCTATAAAAATATCTTTAGGGATAATCGCATCTAGTAATATCATACTTAACATATCGTCTAGCTCCGTTGTTAACTCACTTAATTGCTGGTGGTCTTCTTCCAAACGATTGGCTACTTGATCTGATACCACTCTGTATTTTAAGTAATAAGCGTAGATCAGATCTTCCATTGGGTGATGATATTTATCTGCGTAACTTTTAAGATAATCGGTAATCGATTTTAATAATTGATAATCAATATTGCCATCAATCTTTAGCATCGCTACCTTATTCTCAACCACCTTCAATAACTGCATAATATTAATATGATCTTTATGAATACGATTAATCATGTCACTTCACCTGTTAATGAATGTATTGATAAATAATAAACACATTGACGGAGTTAACTTATGCGCCACATCAATAAATAATCGATTAAAAAACCAACAACCAATTTTTACCAATTAATAGGCTTTTTATTTTGATCAGATAATAACTTATTAGTTTGTGAAAAATGTTTACAGCCAAAAAATCCACGATAAGCTGATAAAGGTGATGGATGAACAGCGGTTAATACATGGTGTTTTTGTTGATCAATCATGCTCGACTTTTTAATCGCATGGCTTCCCCATAATAAAAAAACCACGCCTTCAGTTTGTTCATTGATATGCTGTATTACATTATCTGTAAATATTTCCCAACCTTGCTTTGCATGGCTACCCGCATTGGACTCTTCTACCGTTAACACGGTATTCAATAACAATACACCTTGTGTTGCCCAATGGCTCAAATCACCGTCACTTGGTAGTTCATCCCAAGCAAGGTCATCGGCCAACTCTTTGTATATATTACGTAAAGAAGGCGGTAGATTAATACCGGGCTTAACAGAAAAACTTAGACCATGCGCTTGCCCTGCTCCGTGATAAGGATCCTGACCTAGAATAACTACTTTAACCTTGTCTAAGTCAGTTAATAAAAAAGCATTAAAACGATCTTTTTCAGATGGATAAATGGTTTTTCCCTGGTCAACTTGTTGATCAATAAATCGCTGTAGTTTATTGAAGTAAGTTTGCTGTTGTTGTTCTGCTATAAAATCTGACCAAGACATAATCACCTGCTGTTTATCTAAATGTTATAAGCACAATATAACATATAAGCTATTGTTAAATATTAACTTTATTTGTTCACATTTAAATAACATAAGTTTTTTATAAAAAACAAACAGTTAGTAAACTTCCTTGATGCAGCTCAATTTACATACAAATAATCCTTAAATAAAGTAGGTGAATAGTGTTGTACATCCCTTAAAACCAGCCCTATAATCATTAATAGATTAATTAATCAGCAGTTATGAACAGTAAATTTAACTGGCATATTCATTAAACAAAATTAAGGGAAATATTATGGCTTTAGGTATCCAAATTACACAAGCAGATAACGCGGCATTATTAAATTCATTCTGGTTATTAGATCAAGAAAATGCACAAGCTCGTTGCCTATGTGTAAAAGATAATACATATGCAGAAGATCAAATTATCTCTTTGGCTGAACTAGGTGATATTCAATACAAAGAAGTAGCTATTGAAGCGCCAGCAGCGCAGGAAGGTGGTCAACACTTAAACGTTAATGTATTACGCCGTGAAACATTAGAAGATGCGATTAAGCACCCTGAAAAATACCCGCAATTAACCATTCGCGTATCAGGTTATGCAGTGCGCTTCAACTCATTAACACCAGAGCAACAGCAAGATGTATTAACGCGTACTTTTACTGAAAGTTTATAAGTTCTCCCCCCTAAAAGTGGGCTAACATGCTTTTTTAACACTAAATACATCACTTTCTAACAGCCTAACAATGCTTACTTATTAGGCTGTTTATTTCCACTTCCCCCTGGTACTTAACATCCATTCGAGTAACCAAAAACTGTTTAAAAGTTAAAAGCAAGTGACAGTAACCTGTTTAATCAATGGTTAACTGTATCAATTAACTTATCTAACTCCTTTGCAGGAATCGGTTTGCTGAAATAGAAACCTTGGAAGATGGCTAAACCAAGTTCGGTCAACAAATCCAATTGTTCTTTTTTTTCAACACCTTCAGTGACAACTTTTAAGTTAAAGTTATCAGCCAGATTAACAATAGACTTAACCATCATTAATGCATTTTTGTCATTATGAATATCTTTCATAAAAGAGCGGTCAATTTTAATTTCATCTATAGGCAGGTCTCTTAAGTAGCTTAGGGATGAGAAGCCAGTACCAAAGTCATCTAACGAAACTGAAATACCAATGGCTTTAAGTTTATTCAACTTATTTGTGGCAGCTTTAATATCCTTAAGAAAAATAGACTCCGTGACTTCCATAATTAATTTGCTAGCATCAATATGATAAAGGTTAACAACCTCGATAATCTTCTCAGCAAAATCTTTTTGCCAAATTTGTTTTGCACTTAAATTCACCGCAATAGTTAACGCCGCTGTGCTTGGTGAAGCTTGCCACTTTTGCAATTGTTTACAAGCTTGTTCAAGTACTTCCATACCAATAGGGACAATTAAATTGCTCTCTTCAGCCATATTAATAAAATCATAAGGAAGTAATAAGCCTAGAGTAGGATGTTGCCAACGGACCAGTGCTTCTGCTCCGATAATTTTATGCTCGTTAGAGTATTTAGGTTGTAAATAAATACAAAATTCATGATCATCGATAGATTGACGCATCGCTTTTTGTAATTCACCGCTATGATTTAAGTCATATTGTGTCTGTGGATCTAGAATGACAGCTTCGTTACCACCGTTAGCTTTTGCTCTATATAACGCCATATCTGCTAGCTGCAATACTTTATTTTCATGAAGCTCATTGGAGTTAAAAATAACCCCCCCCATGCTTGCCGTTACTTCATATTCGATGTCAATATCTTGCAAATCACTCTTCAAGGAAACCGCTTCAGACAACACCTTTATTAATTGATTAGCATAATTAGTCGTATAAGCAGTTGCGGCATTTAAGTGCCTTTCGATAAGCGGGAGAATTACCACAAACTCATCTCCCCCAAACCGAGAGATTAGTTCATTGCCCTGTCTATTGCGTAATAGCTTTTCAGCTATAATCGACAAAAGCTTATCCCCCATATAGTGCCCATAACTATCGTTGAGCAACTTAAACTTATCGATATCTAGAAATAGTAAGGCGCTATACCTATTTTGTTGCTGACTCTGTTTTACAGTCTCATGTAAATGCAATTCAAACTGAGTACGGTTGTACAATCCGGTTAACTGGTCGTGATAAGCTAACTCATGAATTCGTTGCTGATTAAGTTTTTCTTGGGTTATATCAAGCGCAAGTCCTACGACTAGGGTGGGGTTATTATCTTTATCTCGCTCAGCAATCCGACCTCGATCCCATATCCAAACAATTTTGCCGTCAGGTCGTTTTAAACGATATTTAATATTTAAAGTAATATCATCAGTCAATAATGCCGTAATCGCATCAAATACAGCGGCTTTGTCCTCTTCAAGAATACATTTTTCATATTCCTCAAAGGTTTGTTGATCTCCGTAAAGACCAGACATCTCTTCCCAGTTTTCGTTATAGGCCACTTCACCCGTTTGTGGATTCCACTCCCATAAACCTTCCTCCGACACACCTAGAACATGTTGCAATCGAGATTTATTTTTTTCTGAATCCTCTTTTAATTGGATAATATCAGTGACATCTTTTGAAATAACAAATAATCGTAATTGATTTTTTGTATTGTAAAATGGAATTTTAATAGAATGGAAATGGTGAGTTTTATTTTCTTTAATATCCATAGAAACATCAAAAGTTTCTACTGTTTCAAATTTCTTTAATACTGACTTTGTATTGTTTAAAATAGCTTCAGATTGCTCAAGGTTACCAGTGAAATCATGATCAATTTTACCAACTAACTCTGATTCAGTAGTCCCGTAAAGTTCAGCAACGCTCTTATTACCATAAACAAAACGCCCCTCCTCATCCTTTATCACCACAAAATCAGTGATATTCTGAAGTATATTATTGACAACTTTAAGAGATAAACGATGCTGTTGCTCATCAAGCAATAGCATACAAAATAGACTAGCTAATATGACGGTGAACAGTATCAAAATACTTGGTAGCTGACCAAACTGCACAGAGAAATAAAGGTGGATCAGAATGATAAGAACTGATGCTATACAAGTGATAACCAACACCCAAATGTACTTTTTTGTTGTAGATGCCGATTCTACAATATCAGACATACCTATTTCCCTATAACATATGTACTTTAACTTCACATAATAATCATACTTACAACAAAAAAGTACTAATTTTTGAGTATTAAGGTTAAAAGATAGCATTCCATGGATAATTTAGATCAAGGTCACGAAATGTAATGCCTTAAGTGAAAAACAAAAACTATAATGAAAAAACCATTAACTTCATTAAATTAGTGGATATTGTAACCAAGCATGAAATTGAACAGTATTAATATTAGTCAACTTTTAGAAGTTGAACAGTAAGAGATTCATTTTGGCAAGTTAATACCCTTGACTTCAAAAAGAGGTATGAGAAAAGACAGTGAACGGAGTGTAAAGGCCTCCCCCATTTATTAGGCCTTTTAAAAAGTATTTATCCATAGAGGCTTAACCTAGGGTGGTATCTAATAACATCATTAGCGCAAAACCAATCATCAACCCTATAGTCGCAACCGTTTTATTACCATTACTGTGTGTTTCTGGAATAACTTCATTGGAAACAACAAACAGCATCGCAGCTCCTGCCAACCCCAAACCAATTGGATACGCGACAATAAATCCCCCAGCTAAACTCACCCCCAATAATGAACCTAACGGCTCTAATAACCCTGTGGCCATTGCAATCAAAACAGAAAAGCCAGTATTAAAACCAGTGGCGCGTAAGGTTAATGCGACGGCTAACCCTTCAGGAATATCTTGTAATGCAATAGCCGTTGTTAGAGGCACACCAACAGACAAGTCACCTTGCGCATAACCAACACCAATCGCCATACCTTCAGGGAAATTATGTAATGCAATAGCAAATACAAACAACCAAGCGCGGCTGCAGGCTTCATGTCCTGCACCACAAGGCCCTGTATCCATGTGTTCATGAGGTACAAATTCATCTAACCCCATCATTAAAGCAACACCAATAATCATACCGAATAATACAATCATGCCCCCTAAGAAAGTACTTCCAGTAAAATCAATAGCCGCTTCAATACCGGGTAGCAATAATGAAAAAGCAGAAGCAGCTAACATCATGCCAGCAGCAAAACCAAGCATGGCATCAGAGAGTTTGCGCGGGATCTCTTTAATGAATAATGCAGGTAGGGTCCCAACAGCAGTAGCAACAAACCCAGCAGTACCACCTAATAAAGCATATTTAACATAGGCCTGATTATTCGCATTAATAGAATGTAAGATCATTAATGTGATTAAAATAACCGAAGCAATCAACGCGAGAATAAGATAGGGATGATTTTTACAGTGTTGTTTAAACCCAGATAACCAAGTATCAGGTGCAGTTATATCCATAGGAAAGTTCCTCATTTGTGTCATTCTATAGTAATGCACTTATTTAATGCGATGACTATTCTTAACGCATACTATCCCACAAATTAACAATCTATAGGTCATTTAACCTTTTCTTTTAATTTAGTTAATTTAAAAGTGAAAATAGAATTATGTGGTTAGCATGTAATGAACAACATAATTTAAAAATAGTACTATCCGTATTAAACACTAAAATTATAAATAGCTTAACTATCTATCATACCAACTCAAGTCAGCAGATAACTTTCACAAAGACGACCGTTGACACCTTTAGGGACTCACTGCGACTTGTTAGTCGCTTAAATATATTCGTAAACAGAAAATAATAACGCTATGAAGGTGGCTTTCGGTTAGCAATATTGAGTAAAAAAAATACCTATAACTGCGAAAATACCCTCATTAAATATTTATAAATCAATAAACGTTATAAAATTATGAACAAAATAGTTAAACATCTTTAAGTGTAAAAAGAAGGTGTAGAAGCTTATAGTTACCCTTTATAGGCTACCTATCACTTTTCAAGTTGATTTGATGAATACAGAGAAACAACTTGCCATTATATTCTCAGACTCCATTCCCACGTAAAGCATAGGTACGAGTTACAAGTAATTCCCCATACATTATCAACAAATACTGCGCCATATCAAAACCTCCTTACAAAACTCCCGCTAATATCAATACCATCAAGCTATTCCTGAACTAAGGGGTTTTATGACACCAATTATTGCACAAGCTGTTACTCAAATTATGTTACCTGTTGTATTAGGGTTGGTAATGTTAGGGATGGGGTTAAGCTTACAAATAAAAGACTTTAAAGCAGTATTAACTGAACCAAAAGCTGCGATGATTGGTTTATTACTACAACTACTTTTACTGCCGATATTAGCGCTGTTTATTAGTAAGGTTTTTGCACTTAATCAAACGGCGGCAGCTGGGCTATTTTTATTGGCGTTATGTCCTGGTGGTGCGACTTCAAACTTATTTTCTTTTCTTGCTAAGGGTAACCTCGCCTTAAGTGTTTGCTTAACAAGCCTGGTTAGTATGTTATCACCACTCATTTTACCGATAACCTTTATTGGCTTCATCCATTACAGCGGTAGCGCAGATAACCAACTTTTTGATTTACCTTTGTTACCAGCAATGAAACAACTCGCTGTTGTCACCTTACTTCCAACAGTAGTTGGTATGAGTATTCGTTATTTTGCCGATAAATGGTCGCAGTCGGCTATTCCTTTGGTTAAAAAGGGATCAACAATTGCGATGTTATTAGTGATTACTGCACTTGTTTTGACAAACTTAACGATTATTCCTGCGATGCTTTCTTTACAGGGTGTTGCTGTAGTGACTATGTGTAGTTTGGCGTTAATCATTGCCTATTTTATGTCAGGCAAGTTGAATGTTAACAACACAGATAGAAAAACTATTGCGATAGAGGTCGGCATTCAAAATGCAGGTACTGCGATGATGATTGCCTTCACTATCATGCATCAACCTGCACTGGCGACTATACCTTTACTGTATGGGCTGTTAATGAACATACCTGCGTTTATTTTTGTGTACTGGCTTTTACTCCTAAATAAAAAGAAAGACAAAGTAATTATGCCACTCGAAATAAGACCTTAGTTAACTAGAGACGCATGCGGTTGCAACTTCGCGCCATTAAACCTTTCCAAGTGATTGCCCATTTTTAATAAAGGTTAGATTAGTTGAGGCTAGCACGGAGATGCACATACGCAGCGCTACCTTAACAATGAACAGATGAATTAGATGCTCTATTTAAGCGTAGAAAAAACCGATGAAAGTAAGAAGTTGATTGCACTAACTAGTTGTTTTAATTAAACATAAATAACCAAGCTAGTATTCATTTTAACAAGCATAGATGAGTAGATAATTAGGAAAATTGTTACAAGCATAGGTTTGTCTGCTGACAAAGAGAAAGTAAAATCGCCAACCGTTGTAGATACTGCTAACAACATTGATGAATATGACGATCAAAAACAAGTAAATCGAGATTAACATTTTAAGTACCACTCCCACGCATAGCATGGGAATGATCTAAATAACTTTAGCCTTTCAATTCCGTCAACTTCAACCTCACACGTTTAGCGGACACTGGGTAAGGCGTACCTAACTGTTGTGCAAACAACGAAACCCGTAACTCTTCCATCATCCAATACACTTCAGCTAAACCTTCATGTTCCGTTTCATTACTTAATAACTGCTTACATAGTGCACGGTAACGCTCTTCCAGTTCATGCAGCTCAATAGTGTTTAATCGGTCTTGATTAGGATTAACCGGCAGCTTCTCTAGACGTTTTTGTAAGGCTAATAAATAACGCTTAATATCATTTAACTTCGCTTCACCTACTTGGCAAACAAAACCAGGGAAGATCAAACGCTCTAGTTGCGACTTAATATCTCCCTTTGCCACCAGCATGGTTAAATCAGCTTTGCCTTTAAGCTGTTTATTAACCGCATGTGCCAATGTTAATACCTCTTCAACCTGTTGGGTAATTTGTAAAGTTTTATCTGCAAGTTCTGCGCGTACTTTTTCTTTTTGAGCTTCAAATTCAGGTGCTTCTTGTGGGTGAACTTCACCGTCTAAAATGGCATCAACAGCACAACTAATACAGTCATCGATTAAGTCTTTAATTTGCCCAAAAGGATTGAAATACAAGCCTAGCTTCGCTTTATTCGGCAAGCTTTGTTGTAGATATTTAATCGGTGATGGCACATTTAATAGAATTAAACGGCGTACCCCAGCTTGGTTAAATCGTTGTGCTTTATCTTCACTATCAAACAGCTCAATGGCGACACTTTTGTTTTTATCCACTAGCGCTGGATACGCTTTTACTTCGTAACCTCCATGATCTTTCTTGAAAGATTTAGGTAATTTACCAAAGTCCCATTCAACTAAGTCAGACTTCTCAATCCCTTGTTTCGATACGTTAGATAAGGTCTGTTTTACCTTACCTTTTAGGTCGTGCTGTAATAATTTGAGGTCGGTGCCCACAGCAACACTTTTTTGTTTGTCATCAACCACATTAAACTTAATACGTAAATGCGTTGGCAAAGCATTTACATCCCAAGAATCTTCGGGGATGCGCACACCTGTCATGCGTAAAAGCTGTTTTTCGAAAGCTTCTAGTAGTGAGCCTTGTAAAGGCACTAAGTTCGCCATAGCGGCTTCTGCATAATTAGGTGCAGGAACAAAATTACGACGTATCGCTTTGGGTAATGTTTTAATTAAGGCAATCAATAACTCTTCACGTAAGGCCGGAATTTGCCAATCAAAACCTTGATCAGAAACCTGATTTAATAGCGCTAAAGGAATGTTCACCGTCACACCATCTTGACTAGTGCCCGGTTCAAAAGCGTACTCTAGCTTTAAACGGAAATCACCTTGCTGCCAAAAATCAGGGTAGGCATTAGCAGTCACTTTATCAGCATCATGCGCCATGACTTGTTCACGCTGATAATTTAATAAATCAGGTTGTTGTTTCTTTTCTCGATTCCACCAGCTATCAAACTGTTTTGCACTGCAGACAGTTTGCGGCACGATTTCATCGTAAAACAAGAACAAGGTTTCATCATCCACTAAAATGTCGCGACGACGTGATTTATGCTCTAACTCTTCAATATCATTTAATAATGCTTGGTTATCTTTAAAGAATTGATGACGAGTTTCAAACTCCCCTTCCACCAAAGCATGACGGATAAACAGTTCACGACACAATACAGGGTCGATTTGTGTATAAACAACACGGCGTTTACTGACAATGGGAATACCGTAGAGCGTTTGTGTTTCAAAGGCCCCTACGACACCCGATTTCTTCTGCCAATGCGGCTCTGCATAACTACGTTTAATTAAATGTTGTGCTTGCTGCTCAACCCACTCAGGTTTAATTCTTGCAGCCACACGCGCAAATAATTTAGAGGTTTCTACTAATTCGGCAAACATCCCCCATTTAGGCTGTTTTTTAAATAAACCAGAACCAGGGAACATATAGAATTTACTGTTGCGCGCTCCTAAGTATTCCGCATCTTTATCCTTTAAACCTATGTGTGATAACAAACCTGCCAATAGGGCTTGGTGAATTGCATCAAAGCTCGAAGGAGTATCGCTCACTTTAATATCTAACTCATCGGTCACTTGCTTAATTTGCGTGTAAATATCCTGCCACTCACGCACGCGCATATAGGCTAAAAAATCTTTCTGACACATTTTACGGAAGTTGTTATTGGTTAACTCTTCACGCTGTTCATTGATGTAGTTCCATAGATTGACGTAGGTAATGAAGTCAGATTCTTTATCATAAAAACGACGATGTTTTTCATCGGACGCTTGTTGTTTATCCATTGGACGTTCGCGCGGATCTTGAATACTTAAGGCCGCACTGATCACCATTACTTCGTGGACACAGTTAAATTCTTTTGCCGCTAAAATCATTCGAGCTAAGCGCGGATCTACTGGTAATTTAGCTAATTGACGCCCTAAGCCTGTCAATTTTTTTCGTGGGTCTTTAGCTTTTAAATTAACTGCACCTAACTCTTCTAACAGATTCAAACCATCTTTAATATTGCGATCTTCTGGTGGCTCTACAAATGGGAATTTATTTAATTCACCTAGGCCAAGCGATAACATCTGTAGAATAACCGACGATAAGTTAGTACGAAGTATTTCTGGGTCAGTAAATTCAGGGCGACCATTAAAGTCTTCTTCACTGTATAAACGAATACACACACCTTCACTAACACGACCACAACGGCCTTTACGCTGGTTTGCACTGGCCTGTGAAATGGCTTCAATCGGTAAGCGTTGTACTTTAGTGCGATAGCTGTAACGACTAATACGAACAGTACCCGTATCAATAACATATTTAATACCGGGAATAGTTAACGACGTTTCAGCAACGTTGGTTGCTAGGACAATGCGTTGCCCTCGATGACCTTGGAATATTTTATTTTGTTCTGCCACACTCAAGCGCGCAAACAAGGGTAAGACTTCAGTATCACGCAATTTACGTTTGGTTAATGCGTCTGCAGTATCACGAATTTCACGTTCACCATTCATGAAGATAAGAATATCGCCACGACCTAAACGTTGTAATTCATCTACCGCTTGGAAAATCCCCTCTATTTGATCGCCTGCCGCATATTCATCTAATGGACGATATAAGGTTTCCACTGGAAAAGTACGACCAGAGACTTCAATAATTGGTGCTGGTTTACCACGTTTATCAGAAAAGTGATTAGCAAAACGCTCAGGATCGATGGTCGCAGAGGTAATAATAACTTTAAGGTCAGGACGACGAGGTAATAGGCGTTTTAAATAACCCATTAAAAAATCGATATTTAAACTACGTTCATGAGCTTCATCTATAATGATAGTATCGTATTGACTTAAAAATCTGTCATTTTGAATTTCGGCTAATAAAATCCCATCAGTCATTAATTTAATGTAAGACTTATCGCTGACTTTATCGGTAAAACGAACACGATAACCAACGGTTTCACCCAACTCAGAATCAAGCTCATCTGCAATACGATTGGCGACCGTTCTCGCTGCTAAACGACGTGGTTGCGTATGACCAATTAAACCAGAAACGCCACGCCCTAACTCTAAACAGATTTTAGGAATTTGCGTCGTTTTACCTGAACCCGTTTCACCAGCAATGATAACCACTTGGTTGTTGGCAATCGCTTCGGCTATTTCATCTTTTTTCTGGCTAACCGGTAAGTCTGGATAACTCACTTCAGGTAGATTATCTAAACGCTGTTTACGCTTATCCATTGACACTTGAATATCAACGGCTATTTTGGTCAAACTCGCTTCTACTTTTTCGGGTGTTTTTAGATTACGTAAATCATCAATACGGCGCTTTAAGCGGAATTGATCTTTATATAACACGTCATTTAAATGGTCTTTTAAAGTAGTAGCAGAAATGGTCAAAACAAGTACCTAGCAGAAACAAAAAACCGATCCTAGCAAGGCTAATAGCAAAAGGATAGTGGGAGTTAAACGATTGAGAATGGTAATCTTGATAAACCATCATTTTTTATCCATATAAGTGCCTTTAACGGACATAAAAGTAAGTGTTATTCACCTAATTTAACACTTACTTTTATGTGGGTTTACAGTTCGATAGATTCGGCAATTACTTTCAAGGTTAACCCTGCTTTATGTTGTTGAGCGACCTCTTTTTGTAACATAGCAAACAAGTCATTTTCTTTAAATAAAACCGCGGGTACATCAAGTTGTAACTTATCCCCATTGAGCTTTATTTTTGCTAACTGTAAAGGGAAGTCTCGACGCCCTAAAGTTAAAATGATCGCTACTCTGAGCAATTGTACTAATTGATAATACTCACTTTCACTGATCATATCTGACACAATAGCTTGTTTAATTTTACCTCGGTGATCACCCACCATAGTGGCTATAATTTCCTGTCCCTGCTCACTAAACCCCGGCATATCAGAATAATGCAAAATATAAGCGCCGTGATGTTGACGCTTTTTAGAATGAATATTAATGCCAATTTCATGGAGCAAAGCGGCATAACGTAGGAACATAAAGTGCATATCGTCGAGCGCTTTGCCTTGCTCAGACAGCTGCTGATTAAACAGTTGTAACTGTAACAACACGCGCCTACTAAAAACTTGGTCAATACGATGGAGGTGCAATAGGTTATTCACGGTACGGTCACGTGGTGCCATATCTTCTTCGGTACTACTTAAACCGTATAGCACCCCTTCACGTAACGCTGAAGTACAGACATTAATGTTCTTAATGGCAAACTCATCCATAAAACTACTGACAATGGCTAATGCGGCTGCTGTTAGTTCAAAACGGCTCTCTTCAACGCTTTCTAATCCTAATTTATCGAAGGTTTTAGCCCCCACAAATTGTGCAATTAAACGGCGCACACGTTTTTCAGTGATATGACTATCACCGTGTAACTCTAACATGCATTGTTTTATTGACTTGTAGGAGCCAGAAGTACCTAACACCCCCTTCCAACCGAGTTGCAAACACTCCTCTACAATCGGCGCTAAAGTTTGTCTTGCTTCAGCTTGAGCCAAGCGCATGCCTTTACGAGTGACTTCACCTTTACCAAAGTAACGTTGTGCAAAAGAGCGAGACCCCATCTCTAAGCTTTGTGCAAATTTAATTTTAAAACGCTTACCAATAATGAATTCGGTACTGCCACCACCAATATCCATCACAAACGTCGTGCCTTTAAGCGGATAGGTGTGAGCGACACCTTGATAGATTAGCTTGGCTTCTTGCTCGCCGCTGATCACTTCAATGGGGTGGGGGAAAATGGCTTTAGCACGTTCAATAAACTCATCACTGTTGACGGCTACGCGAAGGCTATAAGTGGCAACAATGCGAACTGCACGACAGGTTAACCCTGACAGTTGTTGGTTAAATTCAGCGAGACAATCTAAGCCACGCTGAATCGCTTCTTCCGATAAGACTTTATTTTCATCCAAGCCGCTGGCTAAACGAACACTTTTCTTATTAGTGAATACGGTTTGAATGCAGCCTGTTAACTCTCTTGCTACAATCAAATGAAAACTATTTGAACCTAAATCAATAGCGACTAAATGGCAGTCCTCATTCATATTTATTCCTCATTGTTATAACGATGTCACCAATAAAGTACTCGGTATTATTTTAGTGCTTTAGCTTCTTCTTTATTAATTTTTTGAAGATAGTCGTAAATTACCATTTGCGAGCGTAGTGGTTCGTCGCCTTTTTTCGGCGTTAAATATTCATTAGACTGATCTGTATTAAGAATCCTTGCCTTACAGTTATCAGCTAATTGAATATTAATGATATCAATAATGGTTTTTTGTACCTTAGGGCAATAAATCGGACACCCTACTTCAATACGTCTTTCTATGTTGCGCGTCATCCAATCCGCAGAGGAAATATAAACACGTTGTTTGCCACCGTTTGAGAAAATAGAAACACGTGCATGCTCTAAATAACGATCAACAATACTTACAGCGGTAATGTTTTCACTTTGACCTGAAACACCAGTCACCAATGCACAAATACCACGTACGATAAGAGTGACTTTCACACCAGCCTTACTGGCACGATACAATTGCTCAATAAAGATATCATCAACTAAGTTATTAAGCTTAAGTATAATTTCACTCGGGTAGCCTTGTTTAGCGTATTTAATCTCTTTATCAATTAACTCAATCACTTTATCGCGGGTATGCGTTGGCGATACAATTAAATGCTTATATTTAAACTGTAAGTAAGGTGATTTAATAAACTCAAATACCTGAGCGGATTCAGTACAAATATCTAAATCCGACGTGAACAAACTAAAATCAGTGTAAATTTGGGCATTACTTTCATTAAAGTTACCACTGCCAACATGTGCATAACGAATAATTTCCCCTTCTTCTTCACGGGTCACTACGCATAATTTAGCGTGTACTTTTAAGTTACTCACGCCATAGGTCACATGGACACCAGCATTAGATAGCTTTTCTGCCCATTCGATATTCGCTTCTTCATCAAAGCGCGCTTGCAGTTCAATATTAACGTGTACATGCTTACCGTTTTTCACTGCTTCAATTAGTGCTTCAATAACCGCAGATCTCTTTGCTACTCGGTATAAACATATCTCAATACTGACCACCTGTGGATCAAAGGCAGACTGTCTTAACCATTCAGTAAAATAGCTAAATTTATGATAAGGGTAATACAGTAAAATATCTTGCTCTTTAATCGCCTGCGTAATATTGCGGTAATTATCCAATACGATATGAGGTAAAGCAGGTAATTTTTTATAACGTAGATCTTTAGAGCCAATCGATGGAAATTGAATAAAATCTTTAAAACTTAAATAACGGCCACTCTCGTTTAAACGTTTGTTGGACTTTATTTTTAAGCCTTTTTTCAATACTTCAACCATAGCTTCAGGCATTTTTCTGTCATAAAGCAAACGTACTGGCTCTGCATTTAAACGGGAACGAAGTCCACTGGACATACTCTCTAATAAACTTTGATTAATTTCGCCATGTACTTCAAATTCAGCGTCACGGGTTAGCTTAATAGAAAAAGCACGAGTATGGCTAAAGTCATAAAATACGCTAAATACTGACTGCAGAGAGTGACGAATTATATTATCAATTAAGATAATATTTTTTTGTTTACTATTTTGATCGACAGGCAGCTCTACAAAACGGGGCACATCGCTTGGCACCTCGACTAATGCATAATGGTCTTTCAGGTCTTCCTCTGCGGTACGCATCTCAACCATTAAATAGGTGCAATCATTTTTTATTTGTTCAGTTAGATTGATTTTATCAGTAATCATCAACGGGAAAACATGGCTGCTTAATTCACTTTGAAAATACTCTGTTAACCATTGTTGCTGATATTCATTAAGTTGTTTTTCGTTAATCAGATCAATATCGTGATCGCTTAACAGCAATAATAACTCTTGATAGGTTTGGTCAAATTCATTTTGTAGTTGCTGTACTTTCTCTTGAATCTCCAAGAACAATTGCTTTGCTTTATCTTTTTTCTGAAATTGACTTAAAAACGCCACGCGTCTAACACTGGCAACACGCACTTGATAAAACTCATCAATATTACTTGAATAAATGCCTAAGAAACGTAATCGCTCGATCAGAGGAACAGTTTTATCTTGAGCTTCTTGTAACACTCTTTGATTAAAGGATAACCAACTAAGTTCTCTATCGAAGTACTGCTGTTGCGATGTTGACATAATATTTTGAATTCCATTTTTTATTAAGCGTAAGACTTTCTAAACTAGTCAAAGAAGATGACAAGGGTATGGCTAAAATATGAAATAAAAGTGACATAAAGTTAAAATTAATGAAGTAATAAATATAAGGGGAAAGGATCGACTAAGCAAACAATAAAATGGTAAAACTTTGAACTATAAAGACAAAAAAAGCAGGCGAACCTGCTTTTTATATTTAAGATAAGCGTAAAGTAACTAGTGGTTAGACATCATCTTCATAGCAGCAATGACTGCAATAAATGCAATGCTCGCTGCAGTCAACGAAATAGCCATAGATCCAGTAAAGCCAATTACTACAAAACCAACGATAGAGACTAATGCCATTGATAATGCGTAAGGTAACTGTGTTGAAACATGGTCAATATGCTGACAACGTGCCCCCGTTGAAGATAAGATAGTAGTATCAGATATTGGAGAACAATGATCGCCAAATACTGAGCCCGCTAATACCGCACTTAACATAGGCAGCATCATTGTTAAATCCGTTGCGCCCGCCATATCACCAGCAATCGGCAGCATGATACCGAAAGTGCCCCAAGATGTACCTGTAGAGAAAGCCATCGCACCAGATAATACGAATAAAATCACCGGTAACCAATGTAAACCGATATTACCTTGTACGAGTGTCGATAAATAATTACCGGTATTCATATCACCAATCACACTGCCAATTGACCAAGCAAAGAACAGGATGATGATAGCGCCAAACATCGATTTAGCACCCACCCATAAAGCAAAACGGATATTATCAAAAGATTGTTTTTGTTTAAGTACAGTGAACAATGCAAATGCTAAGCCTACCAAACCACCGTAAACTAATGACGCACCTACATCAGTATTCTCAAAAGCACCTAATACAGAAAATGTTTTACCAGCCTCTACTAGTGCATTGTTACCGGTATAAACCATAAAGAATAAAGTGGCTAAGATTAAGCTGATAATTGGGTAAACTAGGTCACCGACCTTGCCTCGTTGGTGTTCTTCAATGCCTAGCTCGTCTTGTAAATCAACATGATTAGCATCTTCCACTGTCGCATTATTTTCAGCAGCTTGTTCATGTTGCTTCATGGTCCCTATATCTAATTTAAATAAGATAACAGCAAACACCATTAACAAGGTAAATAGCGCATAGAAGTTCATTGGAATTAAGGCGACATAAGCCCCTAATGGCGAATACTCAGTCATGCCATGGCTAACTAAAATGCCACCAATAATGGTCATGATATAAGCGCCCCAACTCGACACTGGCATCAAGATACACATTGGTGCAGCAGTAGAATCAAGAATATAAGCTAGTTTGGCACGTGATACGTTAAAGCGGTCCGTCACTGGGCGTGATATGGAGCCAACCGCTAAACTGTTAAAGTAATCATCAATAAAGATAAATACACCCAAGAATGCCGCAAGCAGTGATGCACCACGTTTATCTTTAATATGATCCAATGCCCAATCAGCAAAAGCGCGCGTACCACCAGATAAGGTTAACACGGCAGTCATCATGCCAAGTAATAGCAAGAAGGCAACAATACTCATATTCCAAGTATTAAGGCCACCATCTTCCACAACAACACTTTTAACTGTACTGAAAATGTATTTGCCAGCATCCACGATTGAGTAATCAACCAGCAATAAAGCACCTAAGATAATACCGATACCAAGTGATATGAGTACGCGGCGAGTAATAATAGCTAACCCGAGCGCAACGGCAGCAGGTAAGATCGACAGCATCGAAGCTGAGAAGTCGATTAAAGACATGAAACTTTCCTTTGGTCTACATTAAATTCGAAACTGCAGGAATACAGTTTCTAGGCAATGTGTTTTAATTGAACGATAAAGTCCCAATCACACTAATTAAGTGCTCTATTTGTCAGAATAAATAGCGGCTATCAATTTGCTCAAGGAGTACCTTAAACAATCATCCTGGCTATTTTTCCTGCACATTAATTTAGCTCACTTATTTAATATAATCGGTATTAAATACCGAGTTCAGGGGGGCGAGATTTTATACTAGTTTAAGCACAAAAAAACCCCCTACTCTAAAAAAGAGAGGGGGTTTATCTTTTTACTATAATTTAAAACAAATGATTGGTTAATTTATCACTCAAATCAGTTCAATAAATGTTCGGCCATTATAATAAGGGTTTAGTTAGCGATCATTAATGAATCGTTGATACATTCAAGGTTAGTGTTACCCATCAGGTATGTATCAATTGCACGTGCTGCTTCACGACCTTCATTGATACAACGTACGATCAGTGATTGACCTGTACGCATATCACCAGCAGCAAAAACGCCACTTTGAGTTGTTTGGTAATCGTCAGTTTTAACGTTACCGCGCTCATCAAGACCAATCTCTAATTGTGCTAAAACACCTGTTGGTTCTGGGTGTAAGAAGCCCATTGCCAAGAATGCTTTAGTACAAGGAATTGAACGTACAGAACCTTCAACTTCTTTAAAGTTTGGACGTTGGCCCGGTGCTGCTTCTTCCCATTCGATATCCGCAACGACTAATTCTTTAACGTTACCGTTTTCATCACCAATAAACTCTTTAGTCAAGATAGACCAATGGCGATCCACGCCCTCTTCATGTGAAGTGGTTGTTTTTAAGATCATTGGGTACGAAGGCCAAGGCATGTTAACAGTACGTTTTTCAGGTGGAATTGGCATGATTTCCACTTGTGTAACTGAAGCAGCGCCATGACGGTTTGAGGTACCAACACAGTCAGAACCTGTATCACCACCACCGATAACCACTACGTGATCGTCAGCTGCATGGATTTCTTCTGTTTTAAGATCCATACCGTTAGCTCGACGGTTATTTTGACCTAGAAACTCCATTGCAAAGTGAACACCTTTCAGGTCACGACCTGGAATAGGTAAATCACGAGGTACAGTAGAGCCACCGCTTAATAACACAACATCAAACTGCTTACGTAAATCTTTAGCATCGAAATCAACACCGATATGTGCATTCACAACCATCTTAATACCAGCTGCTTCCATTACCGCGATTTTACGATCGATAACGTCCATACCTAGTTTAAAATCAGGAATACCAAAACGTAATAAGCCACCTACTTTTTCGTCACGCTCATAAACTGTCACAGTATGACCCGCTGAGTTTAATTGCTCAGCTGCTGCAAGACCAGCAGGACCTGAACCTATGATTGCCACTGTTTTACCCGTACGTGATGTCGGGATTTTAGGCGTTACGTAACCATTTTCGTAAGCTTTTTCTACGATGGTTTTTTCAATATTACAAATTGTAATTGGGTCTTGATTGATCCCTAATACACACGAGCTTTCACAAGGAGCAGGACAAACACGACCAGTAAATTCAGGGAAGTTGTTAGTAGAGCTTAGGATATCCCAAGCTTCTAACCAACTTTCACGGTACACCGCGTCATTGAATTCAGGGATGATGTTACCAATCGGACAACCGCTATGACAGAAAGGAACACCACAGTCCATACAACGAGAAGCTTGGTCATTGACCTTCTTACCAAACACGTCGTTTTGTACGAACTCTTTATTGTTTTTTAGGCGCTCTTCTACCGATACTTTCGGTGGCAATTCACGACCTAATTCTAAAAATCCAGTAGGCTTACCCATTATGCTTCTCCTTTCGCTCGAGCCGCTAATACAGCCTTGTAATCACGAGGCATTACTTTCACTACTTTAGCTAAGCTTGCTTCAACATCAGCTAAGAAATCTGCTGCTGTATTAGACTCAGTAAGTTCTAAATGTTTAGTGACTTTAGCAATTAATAGCGCTTTATCAGCTTCATCTAACGGATCTAAATCAACTAGTTCCATATTACAGTTAGCTGTGAATGTGTCATCTTTATCCCAAATATAAGCAACACCGCCACTCATACCTGCCGCAAAGTTACGACCTGTTGTACCTAAGTTAACCATGATACCACCAGTCATGTATTCACAACCGTGATCACCGATACCTTCTACAACGACTTCTGCACCCGAGTTACGTACACAGAAACGTTCACCAGCCATACCGTTAATGTAAGACTGACCAGACGTTGCACCATAGAAACATACGTTACCTACGATGATGTTGTCTTTCGATACAACACTTGAATTACGATGAGGATAAACCACGATCTGACCACCAGATAAACCTTTACCCCAGTAATCGTTCGCATCACCTTCAACAGTAAACTCAACACCTTTAGCAAGGAAACAACCAAATGATTGACCTGCAGAGCCGTTAAATTTAACTTGCATCGGCTGTGGTAAACCTTGGTCGTTGTACACTTTTGAGATCTCGTTTGACAACATGGTGCCACACGAGCGGTCGATATTAGTAATTGGGAATGAACCCGATACTGCTTCGCCTTTTTCTAGTGCCGGTTTAGCTAAATCAATCAGTTTTCTATCTAATACTGCTTCAAGGTTATGATTTTGAGTCGTTTGATTAAACATCCCATCATCTTCTTTAGCCGTTTCTTTAAATAGAATTGTGCTTAGGTTTAGGTTTTTGTATTTCCAATGGCTTACATCATCACGCACTTTAAGGTTTTGTGTTTGACCCACCATTTCAGTAATCGTCTTGTAACCTAGCTTAGCCATGTTTTCACGCATGCCTTGCACCATGTAACCGAAGAAAGTAACAACATCTTCTACACGGCCGTCAAAACGTTCACGTAATGTTTTATTTTGCGTTGCAATACCAACAGGACACGTATTCAAGTGACACTTACGCATCATGATACAACCTTCAACAACTAATGCTGCTGTTGCTACACCCCACTCTTCAGAACCTAGCAACGCTGCAATCGTTAAATCACGTGGTGTTTTCATCTGACCATCGGCTTGTAGAACAACACGGTTACGTAAACCATTCTTCATGAGCGTTTGATGTGCTTCAGATAAACCTAATTCCCACGGTAAACCTGCATGGCGGATAGACGATAAAGGTGATGCGCCAGTACCACCATCAAAACCAGCGATTAAGATAACGTCAGCTTTTGCTTTAGCAACACCTGATGCAATCGTACCTACACCTGCTTCTGATACTAACTTAACGTTAACACGACCTTCACGGTTCGCATTTTTCAAATCGTAGATAAGCTGTGCTAAATCTTCGATTGAGTAAATATCATGATGCGGTGGTGGTGAAATCAAACCTACGCCTGGCGTAGAGTGACGCGTGCGACCAATCCAGTCATCAACTTTATGACCTGGTAATTGACCACCTTCACCTGGTTTAGCACCCTGTGCCATTTTAATTTGGATTTCAGCTGCGTTAGTTAGATAGTAAGACGTTACACCAAAACGACCTGATGCCACTTGCTTAATAGCTGAACGTTCCCAGTCACCGTTTTCTTTTGGCTTGAAACGGATAGGATCTTCACCACCTTCACCAGAGTTTGACTTAGCGCCAATTCGGTTCATCGCAATCGCTAACGTTGAATGAGCTTCATGTGAGATAGAACCGAAGCTCATCGCACCTGTTGCAAAGCGTTTTAAAATATTTTCAGCTGGCTCTACTTCATCAATTGAGATTGGACCCGATGCTTTCGGTACAAACTCAAACTGGCTACGTAGCGTTGCAGCATCATCACCTTGTTTATCAACGGTTTCAGCGTACTGTTTAAACTGTTCGTAGTTTTTATTACGCGTTGATTCTTGCAGTAATGAAATCGTTGTTGGATTGAATAAATGCTTCTCACCACGTTGTTTCCATTGGTAAACACCACCTACATCTAAACGCTGTACAGGTACTGCACGTAATGGATAAGCAAAACGATGACGCACTAAAATTTCATTCGCAATATCATCGATCGATAGACCTTGAATACGCGTTACTGTGCCTTTGAAGTAATCATCAACAACTGATTTACTAATACCCAATGCTTCAAATATTTGTGCACCTTGGTAAGACTGAATCGTTGAGATACCCATTTTCGAGAAGATCTTCAATAGACCTGCATCGATTGCCGCTTTGTAAGACTTAAAGATATCTTCTACAGACTTCTCTGCAGGTAAACGTTTCTTAGCTTGAAGGTCAACAATCATCTCTTCAATTAAGTAAGCGTTAACAGCTGAAGCACCGTAACCAATTACTGTTGCGAAATGATGTGTTTCACGTACGTCGCCAGTTTCTACAACGATATCACACATAGCACGTAGGCCACGTTTGATTAAGTAATGATGTACCGCACCTGTTACTAACATAGCAGGAATTGGCGCATGATCAGACGTTGCGTTACGGTCAGAAAGAATAATGATTGAGTAACCATCGTGAATTGCATCTTCTGCGTAACGACAAATACGTGCCAATGCTTTCTTCAACTTGCCTGGTTCACCAGAAGCAGCAAAGAAAGTCTCTAATGTTTTAGCTTGTAAATGTTTATCATCAAGTGCATTAATTTTTTGTAATTCAGCATTACTTAATACAGGTGACTCAAGCTCAACTTTATGACAATGCTCAGGTGTTTCAGACAATAAATTCTGATCTTTACCTAAGTATGTATTAAGCGACATAACCATACGCTCACGAATCGGATCGATTGGTGGGTTAGTTACTTGCGCAAATAACTGCTTAAAGTAATGAGACAAATGTTGAGATTGATGCGATAACACAGCTAACGGCCAATCCACACCCATAGCACCCAATGGCTCTTTACCATCGCGGAACATAGGTAGAATGATTTCGTTAACTTCTTCTGATGTCACACCAAAAGCTTGTAAACGTTTTAATAACTTACCTGCATCAGGTTGAATATTACGCTCTAATGCCGCAGGTTGGTTTTCTAACTTAACTAAGTTGTTTTCTAACCATGTTTCATAAGGTTTTCTTGCTGCAATACCATCTTTCACTTCATCATCAGAGATGATACGACCTTGCTCAAGGTCAGCAACGAAGATACGACCAGGTTGTAAACGACCACGTAACTTAATATTTTCAGGTTCAATTTCTACAACACCTGATTCAGATGCCATCACTAGGAAGTCATCTTTAGTTACAGTGTAACGTGATGGACGTAAACCGTTACGGTCAAGCGTTGCCCCTACTTGCACACCATCAGTGAAACAAACAGACGCTGGGCCATCCCAAGGTTCCATTAAGTTTGCATGGTATTGGTAGAAAGCACGGCGCTTAGGATCCATGTTTTTATTTTCTTGCCAAGCTTCAGGAATCATCATCATTAATGCATGAGGAAGACTACGACCTGAAAGTACTAATAACTCCAGTGCCATATCGAAACTTGCTGAGTCAGACATACCATCAGTACAGATTGGCATTAACATATCTAATTCAGAGCGAGTGAAGTATTCTGCTTCTAGCAATGCTTCACGCGCTTTCATCCAGTTGATGTTACCGCGAACCGTATTAATTTCGCCATTGTGAGCAATGTAACGGAACGGTTGCGCTAAACGCCAGCGTGGGAATGTATTAGTAGAGAAACGAGAGTGAACTAACGCTAATGCAGTTACCATACTTGGGTTTTGTAAGTCTAAGAAGTATTGAGGTACTTGCTCAGTAGTTAACTGCCCTTTATAAACAATCGTTTTATAAGAAAAAGTATTAATGTAGAAGTTATCTTCAATACCATTAACTGATTCTAGACAAATACGTGTTGCGTAGTTACGTAAAATAAATAATTTACGCTCTAATACAGCCGGCTCCATATCTGGGCCACCAGTAACAAACATATGCTCGAACTGTGGTTCACTGCTTAGGGGGTCAGCACCAATCATCGAGTTATCTGTAGGAAGAACGCGGTAACCAATGACTTCAAGACAAAGACGTTCAGCGGTACGTGCTAAAATGTCACGACAATGATCACGATGATTTTTATCTTTAGGGAATAGGATGGTACCTACGCCATATTGATCAAACTTAGGAAGGGTAATCCCTTCTTTTAATGCTTCAGTTACTAAAAACTCATGCGGTTTTTGTAAAAGAATACCTGCACCATCACCACTACATGGATCACAACCTTGACCACCACGGTGTTCCATACGCGCTAGCATATCTAAAGCTTGTGTCACAATTTTGTGAGACTTGCTATTTTTAAGATGTGCTACAAAACCGATACCACAGGCATCGTGCTCCATTTCTGGCACATAAAGGCCTTGAGCATTCTGCTCTTTATTAGTCATAAACATGTCCTTCAAGATAAAACAGTAAAAATTTCCCGCACTGCTAAATCTAATGTTTCGAAGTGCTACACACGGCTTGTGATTTATTGAACAAAAAACAAGCAATTAATTTTTTATTACTTTTTGTAAGAAAACTACTTTTTTGAGAAAAGTGCACTTTTACAAAACGTCCTTGCTTAGTAAATAACTCGCATGACAACCCTACTAGCATAGGGCCAGTACACGAATTATTGATAACCACCCTACTGTTAGAGGTGAGAATTCGACGCTATTCTATCTTTTAAGCGACATAAAATCCAATTTTCTTATTCACTTATACTCTTTAGGCTAAAGAATGCAAGATAATGAAACCTAGATCACTTTTTTGAACATTAATTTCCCCAAACACGTTTAAATATGTAGGTAGCCGCTATATCGAAGAAATTAGATTACGAAGAATAATGACTATCATCTACAAAAAAATAGCGCTAAAACCTGCACAAACATGAATTTACATGCGGTAAAAGTGAATATTAATTCATAAGTTAAATGCTTGAAAAACTGTAAAAACAAATTAACAAGTGCTTTACATTTCAACCAAAACCAATCCAGATGATAAAAAAATTACATTTAAATTTTATTTAGTTGAAGTTCTGACAGGGTGATATTCGGACTTGTTTTTTATAACCTTCCCCGTGACAGCTCACACTTTTTTAAAAAAAACTGAAAGTTTATTACTTTATATGGCATTCGTAATGACATAAATTTTCAGTAGAAGTCATTTTATTAAATAACCCTGTGATAAAAAAATTAATTTTAATTACATTGCTTTGTGACTTTACGAGTTTTAAGAGAGCGCCTCAGGATTTTTAACTTTTACTATCATCACTTTATATTTAAAAAGCAAAACACGCAGTTTTACGCTTAGTAATGACTCACATTGACCTTACTATAATAGAGATTTCCTCTTCTAAACTGGTTTGTATCTAACGGTAATGAGTGATACCTCTCGGCTTACATTAAGTTAAAGTAATTAACTCATTGTCCTTTGAAATCGGTTGCTAAATCAGCAATACAAACTTAAACAGTAAGTTATTTTCGAAAAAGAATAGCTTAATTATTAGTCTATACGTGCTCGCGGAACTTATAGATTGCTTTATGATTAATTATTAAAAATCTACCCTAGGGGGAGGTTTAGCTTTGAGCTTCACACCAATAATAATCAGTCCTTTCCAACCAGGTAAACAACGAACAGCACAAAGTAAAAACTATGATTAAAAAAACACTACCGATTAGATTCAATGCAAACTTTCATCAGAGAGTCTAACCATAGACGTTTATCGTACTTGCAGCTTTTTAAGGGGTAAGAGCTCCATTATAGAGTTATGAAGTGAGCTCATTATCGTTTGATAAATGGGGAGGACACTTATAATGTATAGAACAAAGCCTGTAAGTAGATTCTTTTAATCCGGTTTAAGTGTTGTTATTTAAATAAATTCAATAACGCATTTTATTTATTATCTATGCTTTAGTAGATAACTCAACACTAATAAGCTCATAAATAACAACTAAATAGCCATCTATTTTTGAGGCGTTTGTAATTAAACCAGACTTTAAAAATAACTATCAAAAAAGATATCTAGCAAGGCAGGTATTAGTTAAATTATTAATTTCATTATAAAAGCTGTAACTCTAGAATTTTCAGCACACCTTCAGATGGCATTTCTCCGCTAAGATATTTTATCATGGGAGTTAAATTGTTTACTACGCTGCTCGGTACTGTTTAGCTAAAACCAAGAAAAGTGATTAGTTTACCTAGTAATAAATAACCACCTAAATATAAAAAACTTTAGGTTAGTTTTTTATTACTTTAATGGTTTAGTAAAGCAAAGTGTATTTTTTCCTGCTGATTTTGCATCATACATAGCTAAATCTGCGGCTCTCATTAACTGGTCATATTCTTGGCCATCTTCAGGAAATAATGCTACTCCAGCACTACCTGTCACCTTCAAATTAAGGTGTTGATTCATTTTGTATTCATCAAAAACAATATCCAGTAAATCTTTAATAACCGAAGAAACGTGCTGTTTATCCTTCACATCTTGCAATAAAATAACAAACTCATCTCCCCCTAACCTAGCAGGAATAACCTTAGGTAAAGAGTCATAAAAAGCTAATTCAGTTTTAGTTAAATCATTGATAGCAAAATAGTGAGTAAGGCGTTGTCCGAATAAGTACAATAGTTCGTCCCCCACTTTGTGCCCATAGGTGTCGTTAACCTCTTTAAACCCATCAAAATCAATAAAAACTAAAGCGCCCTTTTGATTGTATTTGATCATTTTAGCTAATGCTTTATGAGACAAACGATAAAAGTGATTGCGGTTGGGTAGGCCAGTATTCGAATCAAAATAGGCGAGTTTGGCAATCACGCTTTCTTTTGCTTCAATCGTTTCCATCATATGAGCAAACTGCATTTTTAGTGCATAGATCTCTTTTGGGACAGCCTTAGAAAAGGAAAATGCTAAATTAACTTTACTTTCACCTCTTTTAATTGAATTGATAATTTTTGATAGATTTTCCAATGGTTTAATAATCAACAAAGAAACAGGAATAGCAAATAAACACGCTAAACCCACCCCTATCAACATCACCATGATTGCTGCTTTATCTATCTCAACAGCTCTACCTTCTAACTCTTGAATAGGTTGTGGCACCATCACTCCCCACCCAGCGCCGGGCACATTGGTATAACCCGCAATCATATCCCCTTTCAAAGCAGGCGAGTAAAATTTATCAACCCCGGTTTTACCAGCTAGCATTTTTTGTACAGCGCTGATTTTACTCATATCCTTTCTAGTTTTTATCCAAGAAGCTAAAGGGTGAGCTAAAGCCTGACCAGCTTGATCAACAATCGCAGCATGACCTTTTTCACCAAAGGAGACCCGTTTTCCCATTTTGATAATGTATTCTGTAGACAGGTAACCCAATAAAATCTGATTTCCTAGCTTTTTAACCACTAACAGTAGCGGATTAGCGTCAATATTAGGGGCTTCTGTCACCGTAGAAATACGAATATCACGAATATCCTCTTCTCCTAACGTACTCTTAGCTAAGGATAAAATGGCTTTATCAGTTACAGGCTGACACTGGTCATGGTGACTAAAAATACAGGTTTGCAGTTCGCCATTTTCAGCAATGGCAGCCACTTCAAGGAACTGAAAACTTTTTAATAAAGCATTAAATTCAGGTGAAGTGACTTGTTTTTGAGAACCCGTTTCTAATATAGAAAAAACACCTAATATATCTTGATAGTATCGCTCAAAAGCAGTAGAAAGGTTCTTAGCGATCACTAAATGTTTTTCATTCACTTCTTGAATTTCAAGATCTAACGCTTTTGAATAAGGCCATGCCCAAAAAAGAGTCATAGGTATTATGACAATTAAGCAGAAAGTAATAATAAGTAAACCACGGATATTCATGTTTTTTCCGTTGACAAGTTAATGATGAGATTAATATTTAATATATATTACACGTTAAGTAATATATAACAGCCTTGTTTGATCAAATAACCGGCTAAGAAATCAAAGATATACGGAAACCGATTGATGGATGAATTTGCACAAAATATTTTTACCATTCTATCTTATTTAGAAAAAGGGAAATTAACCACCTATGGGCAACTTGCTAGCCAAGCAGGATTCCCAGCACATTCTCGTCATGTAGGCAAAATATTAGCAAAACTTCCTAAAGACACCCGTTTACCTTGGTATCGCGTGGTGAATTCACAAGGAAAAATTTCTTTAAAGGGTGATGCATTTATTAGACAGAAGGCCTTATTAGAAGCCGAGCAGATAGAAATTAATGAACAGGGAAAGATTATACAATTTAAACAATACCTCTAATAGCATGACCCATTATCTTGAATCTTAAAATAGATGGAGCGTCAACATGAAACAGGAACAATCAAGCGCTAAGAAAATAACCAATGTTAAACAAGCTTGCACGCTGTATTACCAAGCCATTAAAGCAGGTAAAACCACACCATTGTTATCCACCAAAGAAAGTCTCAAATTACTTCATCAAGAAGGTACTTTTACCTATTCAGAACGTCTTAATAAAAAAGAATATGAAACTAGCTTAGCCAAATTACAAATCGAGTTGGTGAAACTACAAGATTACCTATTAAATAGTGGTAAACGTTTAGTGGTGATTTGTGAAGGCAGAGATGCTGCTGGTAAAGGTGGTGCTATTAAACGTTTCACAGAATATTTAAACCCTCGTCATGCAAAGGTTATTGCTTTGGATAAACCCAGTGACCGAGAACAAGGACAATGGTATTTCCAACGTTATATTGACCACTTCCCAAGCGCAGGTGAAATCGTATTTTTTGACCGTTCATGGTATAACCGTGCGGGGGTAGAACGCGTCATGAACTTTAGCTCTAAAGATGATTTAGCACGTTTTTACCAACAAGCACCGTTACTTGAAAGCATGCTAGTAGAGTCCGATATTGTATTAGTAAAGTTTTGGTTTACCGTTGAAAAATTAGAACAACTGCGCCGTTTTCATGAACGCATGAGTAGCCCATTAAAACAATGGAAACTTAGTCCAATGGATTTCGAAGCGCTAGAAAAGTGGAATGAGTACGCCACTGCGCGAGATGATATGTTTAAGTTTACCGATAAAAAATCCACACCTTGGATCACTATTAATTCAAACGATAAACGCCGTGCTCGTATACATGCTATCCGCCACTTACTCAGTCAATTTGATTACCCTGATAAAGACAATAAACTAGTTAACGAGATAGATAACAACATAGTTCTGTTTAAACACAACTAACCCAACTATTTTGCTCTATATAGCTTCGACTCAAACTTATAAGTATTTAGTGACAAACAAAAAAATCCGATGTGGTTAAACATCGGATTTTAAATAACAGTAACTCGTTTTCATTTACTAAATGTAGATTATTTTAAGTGAGGTGTATTGGTTGTTACATGTAAATTTTGAGCACGATGGCGTAATACATGGTCAAGTAATGTGATCGCCATTTGCGCTTCTGCAATAGGCACAGCACGAATACCAACACATGGATCATGACGACCTTTTGTGATCATCTCTGTTGCTTCACCATCAGTCGTAATAGTGCGACCAGGAATAGTCAAACTAGACGTGGGTTTTAATGCAATTGACGCAACAATATCTTGGCCAGTTGAAATACCGCCCAGTACACCACCAGCATGGTTTGATAAAAAGCCTTCAGGTGTCATTTCATCACGATGCTCAGTGCCTTTTTGGTTTGCCACTTCAAAACCATCACCGATTTCCACACCTTTAACTGCATTAATGCTCATTAAAGAGTGTGCTAATTCAGCATCCAAGCGATCAAATACAGGTTCACCTAGACCAACTGGCACACCAGAAGCAACCACGGTTACCTTAGCACCAATCGAATTACCTTCTTTAATCAAGGCTTTCACGCAATCTTCTAGAGCAGTTAACTTACTCGTATCAGGGAAGAAGAAAGGATTGTTTTCTACTTCGTTCCAATCAATAGTATCAGGCGTGATATCGCCCATTTGGCTTAAGTAACCACGGATCTCAATACCAAACTGCTCTTTCAAGTATTTCTTTGCAATTGCTCCTGCTGCCACACGCATTGCGGTTTCACGTGCAGAAGAACGACCACCACCTCGATAATCGCGGTGTCCATATTTTTGATGGTAAGTGTAATCAGCATGACCAGGACGGAACAAGTCTTTAATCGCTGAATAGTCTTTAGAACGTTGATCGGTATTTTCAATGATCAAACCAATACTACAACCCGTTGTTTTACCTTCAAATACGCCCGATAAAATCTTAACTTGGTCACCTTCTTGACGCATGGTTGTATAACGTGATTGTCCCGGACGACGGCGGTCTAAATCATGTTGTAAATCTTCTTCAGTGATCGCTAAATTAGGTGGAATACCATCAATGATGCAACCTAACGCCACACCATGGCTTTCACCGAAGGTTGTCACTTTAAACACTTGACCAATACTGCTTCCTGCCATTGTTAATTTCTCACTTTAATAAATTTCAAAATAGATGTTAATTAAATGCTAATGTTATCAAGCTGTGCTTTAGTTAGAGCAAATACACCATGTCCACCGATTGAAAATTCAATCCATTGGAATGGGATCTCTGGGTAAGCAGCTTGTAAGTGCACTTGAGAGTTTCCTACTTCTACAAATAACACACCATCATCATTTAACATTGAACCTGCTTGACGCAACATTTCACGTACTAAGTCCAGCCCATCATCACCACAAGCTAATCCTAACTCAGGTTCATGTTTATATTCTTCCGGTAAGTTTGCCATATCTTCCGCATCAACATAAGGCGGATTAGATACAATCAAGTCGTACTTCTCATTTTCAACGCCACTAAATAGATCTGATTGAATAGGGAATACTTGTTGAGACAAACCGTGATTCTGGATATTAATATCAGCGACTTCTAATGCATCTTCAGATAGATCAACTGCATCCACTTCTGCATCAGGAAAAGCATAAGCACAAGCAATCGCAATACAACCACTACCAGTACATAAATCAAGAATGCGTTTTGGCGACGTTTGAACCCAAGGTTCAAACTTAGTTTCAATCAACTCTGCAATTGGAGAGCGTGGCACTAAGGTACGTTCATCAACATAAAACTCTAATCCCGCAAACCATGCACTATTAGTTAAGTACGGTACAGGAATACGCTGTTCAATACGTGTCACAATTAATTCAACCAACATTTTACGTTCACGTTGTGTTAGACGTGACTGTAAGATTGAGATATTACTTTGTAACTCAAGGTTTAATGACGGCAAGATTAGTTGTACGGCTTCATCCCAAGCATTATCAGTACCGTGACCAAAAAATAATCCAGCACGATTAAACTCTGTCACAGCCCAACGTAATATATCTTGAATGGTTACTAACTCATCAACCGCTTCATCACTAAAAATCGTATCCAATTTATTCTCCACTTAAGGTAAACTTCGCTCATTCAACTACCTAGTTTAGGAAAAACCATGACCGATTATAATAATGATGATGATTTTTCGCTGTTTAGCGCAGAATTTGCTGGTATCAAAAAATTGCAACAGGATACCATAAAATTGCCCCCGAAAAACATTAAGAATAAAGCGGTCATTAAAGAAAAACGTGAACAAAACTTTGAACAAAGCCATTTCTCTGATGCCTATGAACCATTACTGCCAAGTGAAGGTCCCGTTCGTTATAGCCGAAGTGATGCAGAAAAGTATTTAGTTAAGCAATTACGTCGTGGTGACTTCACACCAGAGATCATTCTTGACTTACATGGTTTAACGCAACAAGAAGCAAAAAGTGAGCTTGCTGCCTTGATTAACTGTTGTAAAAAAGAAGGGTTATATTGTTGTAGTGTGGTGCATGGCATGGGGAAACATGTACTCAAAAAACAAGTACCACTTTGGCTAGCACAACACCCTGATATTTTAGCTTTTCACCAAGCCCCTTTAGAGTTTGGTGGTCAAGGGGCGCTATCAATTTTAGTAGAACTAGAAGATTGGCAAATGAAAGAAGAAAAGAAACGCTAAATTAACATTAATTCAATCACCCGCTCAATCAAGAGGTCACGCTATGGCTAGCTTATTAATTTTATTAGATGACATTGTCACTGTGTTAGATGATGTTGCGTCAATGAGCAAAGTAGCGGCCAAAAAAACAGCCGGCATTTTAGGTGATGACCTAGCCCTGAACGCACAACAAGTGTCAGGCGTTAAAGCAGACCGAGAGATTCCTGTTGTTTGGGCTGTGGCAAAGGGGTCATTATTGAATAAAGCGATCATTCTGCCCATTGCACTGCTATTAAGCACCTTTTTACCCATCGCCATTAATATTTTGTTGTTAATCGGTGGGGTATATTTATGCTTTGAAGGTTTTGAAAAAATAGCACACTCCCTCTTTTCCGCGGACAAAGCACATCAAAAACAACAACGCCTCCAAGCCAATGCAGATCAGAATATTGACTTGCTGGCAGTCGAGCAGAAAAAGATCAAAGGCGCAATTCGTACCGATTTTATCTTATCTGCTGAAATCATTATTATTGCGCTCGCTTCCATCCCTTCAGATGACCTAGTTGCGCAGGTTTTAACCTTAACTGCGTTATCTATAGGATTAACCGGTTTTGTATATGGTTTTGTTGCAGCCATCGTAAAAATGGATGATTTAGGCTTATATTTAATGAACCAGTCTAAAGACAATACAAAATCTATGTTGCCTCTTGTAGGGAAGTCTTTAATCGCCTTTGCGCCTATCTTAATGAAATTATTAGTATTCGTTGGTACAGTGGCAATGTTCTTGGTGGGCGGTGGTTTAATAGAGCATAACCTCTCTTTTCTTGCTGAATGGGTCCATAACATCACAGCTTTATTTACCAATACTCCTGACTTAATCGCATCAATATTACCAAGCCTATTAACTGGAATTGTTGGTTTAGTAGCAGGTGGATTATGTTTCTTAGTGGTAACCCTAATAGGTAAGCTATCTAAAAAAACTTAATTTACCCAGTGGTTCCACTGTTGTTCAGCGTGAGAAACGTGCATACCCGAAGGAGAATAGGTCCATCTTCATTTTCAACTCAGCTTCAATCACCTTCAACATAAACAACACCTACTTGATACCGCCCTAACGCGCCAGTTTTCCGCATCGAATGTTAATTACACCACTGCAATTAGTTGAAGCGTCAGTTTCTATTGAGCCTCTATTATTAACAAATATTAGAAACTGTTTTTAGCATTACCAATCTTATAAAACCATAACAAATCAATATACTAGCCAACATCAAATGAGCGTACCTATTGCACTAATTACGCCCATGACAAAAATCGGCAAGACACTAAAAAATTCAGGAAATAAGATTATGAGCCAACAAATCATTAAAGACTTAAACGTTCGTTACACCACAAAAAAATACGATCAAACAAAACGCATTTCAGCTGAAGATATGCAAATAATCAAAGAAGCACTGCGTCTATCTGCGTCATCTATCAACTCACAACCATGGAAATTCATCGTTGTTGAAAGTGAACAAGGTAAACAACGTTTACATGATACATTTGCTAACAAGCATCAGTTTAACCAACTACATGCAAAAGAAGCATCACATACTATTTTATTTGCTTACGACCCTAAATTTACTAAAGACAAATTCCGTAAACGTGTCGATGCAGAAGTAAGCTCAGGTCACCTGCCAGCTGAAATGTACGAAAACTTCATGGGTGCTTACGCTTTTGCAGACTCAAATACTGATGAACATGGCTTTAACGGCTCATGGACTAAAGCACAGGTTTACCTTGCACTAGGTAACATCTTACATACTTTGCCACGCATGGGTATTTCATCAACACCAATGGAAGGTGTAGATGCTGATTTAATCGGTGAATTATTTAAAGAAGAGTTAGACGGGCACATCTGTGAAGTTGCATTAGCAATCGGCTACCCAAAAACAGAAGAAGATTATAACTATGGCTTACCAAAAGCACGTTTAGCAATGGATGACGTGATCACGGTTGTTTAATAAAATAATGCTAGTCACACATCCATGTTAGCTAGCTAAACCAATCTAGGGGACACAATGTTGTCCCCTTTTTATTGGCGTTAAACCTCTACACCCGCTTCATCGCATTCGACAATATCAGTTTCAGTGAGTGCTTGTGCTATCCAATCCTGCAACACAGGGCAACTCATCACAGACTTACAATACTGCTCCGCCAGAGGAGATAACCTAATTTGATATGTTTTTAAACGTAATACCACTGGAGCATACATTGCGTCTGTAATACTAAACTCACCAAATAACCATGAATTAGGGTACAACTCTTGTTGGCTAGCAAAAATATCATCAATACGCGCAATATCTTGTTTAGCCGCCGCTGACAACTCAACCTTACGCGTTGCTCTTATATTCATTGGCATTTCGTTTCTTAACGCCATAAATCCAGAATGCATCTCTGCACTTAAACTACGAGCTTGGGCTCTCTTTACAATATTTTTTGGCCATGCAGTTCCTGATAAATAAGCATCATTGATGTATTCACAAATCGCTAATGAATCCCATACTTTTAAATCACCATCAATCAGCGCAGGGACTTTCTGTACTGTAAAATATTTTTGTAGCGCAATATAAAAGTCTGGTGTATCAAGTACCAACTGAGTCTCATCAAATAATACATTGAATTTACTCATTAAATACCAAACTCTCAATGACCATGTAGAATAATTTTTATTACCAATAAATAATTGCATTACAACTCCTAAATGATTAAGTTATAAACAATATAAAGCATGGTGTAATTAAATACTCGCCAAAGTTTTTCATACATTACATCAATTAAACTGATGTATTATATGTTATAGGATGTAAATGGATATTGATGCTCTTCGTACATTTTTAGCCTTTGTTGATACAGGCAGCTTTACTCGTGCCGCACAGCAAGTCTGTCGGACTCAGTCAGCGGTTAGTATGCAGATGAAGAAACTGGAATCGGATGTTGCTAACCCATTATTTGTTAAACAAGGTCGACAACTTGTGCTTTCTAATGCAGGTATTCAGTTAGCCAGCTATGCTAAACAATTAATTGCACTGCATGACGAAGCTTATAAACAATTAAAAACAAGTGCTGGCCAGGTTCGTATACGTCTAGGTTGCCCTGATGATTATGCTCTCTCGATATTGCCCAAAATCACCGAACTCTTACATCAACTTATTGAACAACTAGATTTACAAATCACCTGTGCATCAACTACAGAACTAAAGAACCAGCTAGATCAAGGCTTACTAGATTTAATTATAGCGACTCGTTCTCCTAGTTCAGAAGAAGGATACTTCCTACATGCAAGTAGCGGTGTATGGGTTAAAAGTAAAGAGTTTAGTTACCATCGAGATATGACCTTACCAATCGCTATTTTTATGCGTGATTGTAAATTTCATCAAGCCGCAATAGAAGGATTATTAAAAACTGAGCGACAATTTAAAGTGATTGGCTGTTGTTCGAGTTTAAGTGCGCTTGATGCGCTAGTAAAAAACCATTTAGCAATAGGTGCAATAGCAGAAATAAGCAAAGCAGAGTCATTAATCATCATTGATGACCCAAGTTTGCCTGCTTTGCCAGCGGTAGATATCGTATTATTACTAGCAAACCATACTCATAACCCGATTAGCCAGACTATGGTAAAGCAATTAGCAGAGCAATTTGTTAATCAAGATAAGCTGGTAAAACCACCAGCTTAGAACAACTGTAAACATTAATAATATTGTTTTAAAAAGTGAATAATATCTTGAGACTCATACAGCCACTGGTCACTTTTGCCCTTTTCAGAAATCAATAAACAAGGTACCTGTACTTTACCGCCACCTGCCATTAGCTCTTTTCTCAACTTATCATGTACATCTAAATCTTTATAAGTCACCGCGACTTTCTGGCTTTGAATAACTTTGATGACTCGCTTACAGAATGGGCAATGTCCCATGTGATAAAGCGTTAATTTCATAAGGTTTCCTTTCAGATTAATATGTATAGATAACGCTTAACAATACGTAAAATGGTATGAATAACAACATAAATTAACCTGAATCCTTAACTTCTCAACCGACCTTCCCTTGCTTCATTAGATAATCTTTTAATAAATCCGTATTACGCGTATTGGCTTTAAAAAAGGCATCGAAAAGGTCACCAAACAAGGGAATCAGGCCACCAAAAAAATCGATCAATATATTAACGATCATCTTTAATTTAATACCTTTACTGACTCCCACCCGCTGCGCTTCAAACAACACATAACTTGATAACAGCACACCAATGGCATCACCAACAATAGGCACTAAGCCAATGATCGCATCAACCCCAACTTTAAATTGGGTAAAAGGGATACGAATACTGCTATCCGTTAATTTACTAAAACGCTCAAGACGTTTGATAGCCGCATCAATTTTTTGTTGAGAGAGTTTCTCGTTCTTTGTTTGTTTTGAGTTAAACACACTTTCTCCCCTTTTAAGTCACTCATTGAATAGTTTAATGGTATGTCTTTAATCACTTTTTATGACTATTACTTCTAGCATCATGATATTTATACGGAGACTGCCTGAACAGCTTTTATTCTAGTTAACTGCATCAAAAAATATAAGTCAGATAACTAGAGTATTTATAAGGTAAAACCGCTAGTACAACATAGTTCTATGTTAAACAGCAGTGTTGATTCGCTTTTCTTAACGCCCCTGTATTGAAGTTAAATAATAAATGCTAGAAGCCCTAGCTATGATGAACTACTTTCACTCATCACCTCTTTCAAAACTAAAGTGCCATTAATAGCGGCAGGGAAACCACAATAGACACTCATTAAAATAATGATTTCTCGAATCTCTATCTGGCTGACGCCTATATGTAAAGCGGCTTTAATATGAAATTTAAGCTGTGCTGAAGCAGTACCCATGGCAGTTAAAGCTGCGAGGGTGGCCATTTCTCGATGCTGAATATCTAAAGCGGGTCTTGAAAAAATATCGGCAAAACCGTATTCAATCACTAACCTAGCGAGATCGGGGGAGATATCTTCAAACGTCGCTTCTAAGTTTTCAACTTGATTCTCATCCAATTGACTTAGGCTTTGCACACCTAGCGCATAACGTGAAGCTCCTTCAGGAACAGAAGATGGCCGACTAACCCCAACTTCATCTAACTTGCCCTCTTGTTCGCGTTCCGCAACCACTTCCTTTAAGGCTAACATGCCATTAATCGCAGCGGGAAAACCAGCATAGCTAGACATTTGTAATATCACTTCTTGGATTTCAGCGATATTAGCCCCGACATTCAATGCACCATGAATATGTACTTTTAACTGCGGTGCCGCATTTCCCATGGCGGTTAGAGCAGCCACTACGCTTAACTCTTTTGACTTAAGTGCTAGCTCTGTACGGTTATAAACATCACCAAACCCATATTCGATAATGTACTTCACTAAGTCTGGTGAGCAGTCAATTAAACTCTCGACCACTTTTTCACCTGCCTCTTTATCGATGATTTTTAGATTCTTTAACCCTGTTTCATAACGCTCGTTTAATGTTGTCATATTAACCTCTATTTATTAATGGGATGAATAGAGGTTAACCCTTAGAGTAAACTCTAAGTCAACCGTTTAAGTTTTCGTAATAGAGGATTTTTTCTTTAATCTTCTTGAGGTGCAATGCCTCTAAAGCAATTCTTTCTTCTAAGATAACAACATGCTCTTGCAACAACTGCTTGCGTTGCTCTGCCGTTGACTCGCCCTGCTCTCGTAGATCGGCATACAACTTAATATTATCCAGCGGCATCCCCATCTCTTTTAAACGTTTAACAAATTCAATCCATTCGATATCTTTAGTAGTGAAAAATCGATGCCCACTACTATTTCTAGCGATGTGCTTTAACACACCAATTTTTTCATAATAGCGAATAGTATGGGAAGAGAGGTTAGTTAAGGTTGAAAAACGTTGAATATTGATAAAGACCTCCAAAGACGTTAATTCGAGAGAGATTGAAAGTGATGGTTAATCATTTAAGTCTAAAATCTATGTTTTACCTAGGAATCAGCTTTACTTTGCTATCTACTTTTAAAATTCTCTGCCTTCACAAAATGCGGGTATCTCAGACTGAAGAGTACTCCAATTAGCTCGGTACTTTGTATAGATTTGAGCGTCAATGATCACGGGAATATCATCATCAAAAAGGGCAATAGCTAATTCTATTTCTTCTATTGGTGCGTCTTTAACTCTAAAGCCTAAACTTGAGCCGCACTCTTTACAAAAAGAGCGAGTGGTACCATTCGGGGCTGTAAAATCTTTTATAAACTCAACCCCAGTACTCCATGTTAATCCTTTTACACTGACCAGTGTACCAAATGCAGCACCATGAAATTTTTGACACATAGTGCAATGACAATTAGCCGCCTTTTCGTTAAAGCCATCAACGACAAAAGTAATTCGATGACATAAGCAAGAACCTTTGTATGTATGATTCATAGTGATTCCCGATTAGGTAACTAGTTTTATGATTTCTATTTTGGATAAGTGGTAGGCATTCTGTTTGTAACTTATAAAGCTACTGTTCTTATTTTAGGCCTAAGGGCGACAAAAGCCGCCCTCGCCAAAGATCAAATAAATAAAAGCAACAAATAAGCAGAAGCTTTGATAATTGCCGCTATATCAATACTAATCTCGATTTTCGAAGTTTTAAGAGTGAACATAATGTTCTCCGTAATAAACCCCGAGCCGGCTCAGGAAAATTAAACACCTGAGCTTAACGTCACAGGCCAGTGACGCCATTTATCGGATTGCTGCCCAATAAATGGATTTGTGGTGAAGGTACCAACTTCACCAGCAGGGTGTGGTACCACAGACATCAAAGGTCTGGTAAGACATTGCTGGGTTCAGCTCAATGATATTCATGCACCCCTAACACGAAATGTAGGTTATTCCAGCCTTGCCAGAGCCAACACTTCGGTATTCTTTAAAAAAGAATGAGGCTGTAGAGTTTCTCTATTTTCGACAAAAATTAGCAACTCTTGAAATTAATAATCTAATAAAACAATAAGGTAGAATTGTAATTTGTCATAAATTTGTAAAAACGAGCTCTTTTACCACTTGTTGAGAAACAAACATAGCACACTTTTTTTATTTCATTTAAAGTACTTTTAGCATTATTTATGGGAAATTTTTAATTAATTTATACGTAATACTACTGTTATTGGCTTCGAGAATTTCAAGGAAAGCTCCTTTGTAACCAATTATTTTTGATGATGATAAATCATACTCTACATCATTGTTAAATACTGACCTCCATTATTGTTACTGAATTCTCTATAACCTATGTTAATTTTGTCTCCGACTCGACCACTATAAATTAAAGTTTGCTGAAAACTACTACCTCTTTCAGATAATTGTTTTTTACGTTCGTAATCTCCCGTATAGCATTCTTTATTACCTAAAGTTGTCACCACACATAATTTTGAATTTTGGGTTTTACGCAATGATAATGCTTGGATAGGATCTGCTAAAACACTCCGAGAAACACCTTGAGATGAATAGAAGTCATCTTTATTATCAAACCCAATTTGTTTATATTTTTGAGGAGGAATATCATAAAGTAAACCATCAATCATTTGATTAACTACCAGTACATCTTCTTCTGTAATTGTGCCTTTTTGAACTAAGTAATCTCCAATATAAACTGTAATAACTTTATTTAGTTCAGGATAATCAACTTGATTGACATATGTTTCAGTTCCATTGTATTTAACTGTAGTACAAGCACTTAAAAAGGACACTAAAAATAGTGATAGAAATTTTTTCATTTAAATCTCCGAAAATTGAAAAATACTACTAACCAACTCCTTACTGAGATGCAAAAATAGTTAGCTAATACAATTGATGAGGATAGTGTTAATACAACACAAAAAGCTGTAGGACAAAACTTCAAACTCACATAACCGAAGGAACAAACTTGCTAAACCTGCAGAAGTAAGTTTCATCATCAACTTGCTTCTTTAACAACCTCTCAGTCTCATAAAGGATAAGAAAAACGGTTCAGAATTTGTTCTCAGTTTTAGGTTTAAAACCGATCATACAGGTGTTAGCTGCTGGACCGCACTTAGATACATTAAATGGAACCTCCAAGCATTTTCCATACATACCAAGAAACCAAGTTATTTCATGTTAACAATGAAAGTACGAAATAGTTTAATTTGCTAAAATATACGCTGAAAGACAATAAAAAGTCAAAAAAATAATAATTAAACACAAAGGAAAGATCCCTATTAATAATAAAAATAGGGAATAATAACTCTCTTAACATCAACACATTATAACTTTAAGAAAGGTTTTGAATTATTTCTCCTCCCCTTTTATAAACTAAAGGCCTTAAGTTATTGCCGCTAGTAATATTTAACCATTCGGATTACTTGCATCGCTTCCCTGCTCAGGTAGCTTCAATGAAATGATGCTAGTGATCACTAGGAAAGCAAAAGCTATCCATAAACACGCGGCAAAACCGTAGGCTTGATAAACCCAGCCAGATAATACGGTGCCGACTAAACGCCCCATTGCGTTTGCCATGTAATAGAAACCTACATCTAATGACACCCCATCTTGTTTGGCATAACTGATGATTAAGTAGGAATGTAACGAGGAGTTGATCGCGAAAATAGCACCAAAAATCAATAATCCAACGATAATCAAGGTTTGTACTTGCCACTCAAGTTGTATACCTATCGCTAACAGACCTGTTACAACCGCTAATAATGTGCACCATAGCATGGCATTTTTACCGCCTGGTGTTGTTCCCTCTTTCGCAAAGAAGGCGGTTATTTTAGGGGCAAAGCCTTGCACTATGCCGTAGGCAATCACCCAAGCGGCGAGGAAAGCGCCAACGACAGAGTGTGACCAACCAAAGATGCTGGCTAAGTAAATAGGTAAAGCCACCACAAACCATACATCACGTGATGCAAACAGGAATAAACGTGCTGCTGATAAGATGTTCACTGGGCCTGATTTTGAAAACATCTGACTAAACTTAGGTTTAGTTTTAGCTTTCCCTAAATCCCCTTCGAGGAACATCAAGCTCATCACAAACACCGCGGCCAATAGACCCGCCATGATCAACAAGGCTACTTGGAAACCCACCAGCGTTAACAGTAATCCACCGATGAAAAAACCTGCGCCTTTTAACGCGTTTTTAGAGCCAGTTAATACTGCAACCCAATGGTAAAGTTTACCCTGTTGATTATTAGGAATAAGCGTTTTGATGGCGCTTTTAGCACTCATTTTATTGAGATCTTTAGCGATACCAGACAAAGCTTGCGCCATCATCACCCAAGGTATGGTTAACCATTCACTAGGGACGGTAAGCAACAATAACGCAACGACTTGCATGGCTAAGCCAATGTTCATGGTGCGATTTAAACCTACTCGCGCACCCAACCAACCGCCAACAAGGTTGGTGATCACTCCGAATACTTCATAAAATAAAAACAATAAAGCGATGTTTAAAGGGCTATAGCCTAATTGATAAAAATACAGCACCACTAACATGCGAAGTGCGCCATCTGTTACGGTAAAATTCCAATAGTTAAAGGTTACTAATAAATATTGTCGTAAGGATTTATCTAACGTTAAAAACCACTTCATTGCTTTTATTCCTAACGGCTATTACATTAATGAGAATTTTTTAATTAATTCAGCAGTACGCGTTGCGTAACCCATCTCGTTATCGTACCAAGCATAGATTTTTAACATACGCTTACCGATTAACATGGTTGATAAGGCATCTACTATGGTTGAACGTTGGTCACCGCGGTAATCAATTGATACTAATGGGCGCTCTTCATATCCTAAAATACCCGCTAATTCACCTTCTGATGCTTTTTTTAATAGTTGGTTAACTTCTTCGACGCTGGTATCTCTTGCCACTTCAAAAACAATGTCTGTTAATGATGCATTAGCTAATGGTACACGTACTGCATGACCGTTAATTTTGTCTTTTAAATCAGGGAAAATTTCAATAATTGCTTTTGCTGATCCCGTCGTTGTGGGAATTAAGCTCATGCCACAAGCACGCGCACGACGAAGGTCTTTGTGGGGCGCATCAAGAATAGTTTGTGTATTGGTTAAATCATGAATAGTTGTGAATGCGGCATTAGTAATGCCCAGTTTTTCATAAATAACTTTCACAACCGGTGCGATACAGTTAGTGGTACAAGATGCTGCTGTAATGATTTTATGAAACTCTGGTTTGAAGGTTTCTTCATTCACACCTACCACAATATTAGCGACATCAGGGTGTTTAACCGGAGCTGAAACCACCACTAATTTAACGCCTTGTGCTGTGTATTTATCTAATAAGGCCTTCTCTTTGTTAACGCCTGTTGATTCAATAACAACATCACAGCCAGACCAATCAACAGCATCGATTTCCCCCTGTTGCGTTACTTTAATTGATTGCCCTGCTACTTCCATAGTGTTGTCAGTGCAAGTAACGGCGTGATTCCAACGACCTTGTACTGAGTCAAACTCTAATAGGTGCGCTAAGGTTTTTGCATCACCAGCTACATCATTTACTTGTACAAATTCAACTTCTGGCCAATCGAATGCTGCGCGCATTGCTAAACGACCGATACGTCCAAATCCATTAATACCTACTTTAATTGTCATGTTCGCTCTCTCTTTTTAATTTACATTTAATCTGGTTATTTTTCTGTCATTTTGCTTTGTTGATAGTTTTCAATATCATCAAGGTATTCTGCTTTTAAACATTTTGAAGTGGTTAACCCTGCAATCACTTTGCGCATCCAACCTGGTAACGCAGGATTGACTTGGTAATAGATCCACTGTCCTTCACGCTGATCCAAGAGCACACCCGATTGACGTAAAATTGCAAGGTGACGTGATATTTTTGGCTGACTTTGATCCAGTGCCAAACACAGTTCACCGACACTGATCCTTTCCTCTCTTGCGATTAAGATAAGGCAGCGTAATCGTGTTTCATCGGATAACATTTTAAAAAACTGATGCGGTTGCATATAAAATTCCATATATTCACATATGCGTATATTATAGTAAGTAAAAATAAGAATGCAATACGACATAAACCAATGCACTAGATTTTTCTATCCTTAATACAAACAGAATAAACTATGAAATTGACAGTTATATGAACCATCCAAACCACTGCTTTATGATGTATTAAAAAACTAATAACTGACTTTAAGAGAAGGTTTAATGTAAATAGAAATGAATGATTATTGACTACGGTAAGCTAGGCTATTGCTTAATATAGTAAATTTATGAGGTGTGAAGCATAACGTACGTTTTGCTTCGCTCTGTTTCTGGTTTGATTGACCTTGTATTGTATCTGGCCATAGTATTTCACAGGTCACTTTTATCTGTATAGCATGTCCCTGCTGCCAATCACAAAATAATAAGCTCGCCGTGGGATTCTCCAGTAAGTTACCTAAGGTATTAAAAAAGCCATTACCTAAATAATCTTCGACTAATAATTGCCCCTTGTTGTTAATACGAACAAAACCAGCTTCCCCGCCACGATGCGAGATATCAGCGCCACGACTTCTGTTATCTTCTCCATCATCAAAGTAGCTGGCAATAAAAAAACTATCTGCTTGGCAAATCAAGGTTCGCAGGTTATTGGTCATTATGGTCGAAGATAGCTGCGACGTGGGATCATAATGTGCATTGCTGACCAATGTTTTAGGTTGAATATATTTAGGGCAATTTCCATAACTCTGTAACACCAATACTTTGATGTTCTTTTGGTTAATCTCAGTAATGATCGCATTAACGCGGTTACGTCGCTTTGTATTAAACTCAATAGCGAGTAAACCAATACGATCTCCCACGTTAATTTGATTGTTCCTGAAATCACTCATTGGGTTTTGTGTATTGATCCATAATTCAGTCTCTGTGGGTGAAGAAATAAAGCCCTCTTCACCAAACAAAATACTGCTTTGAATGATTGAAGTGGTATCACGATAAGCCATGAAAATCATAGTCTGAGACTGAAAAAATTCACGATGTTGTAAAGGCATAAATTCACGAATGAATTTAGGGCCAATGTCAGCCATTCGTTGTTCAGTACCTACCCGCTTCTGTATTAAGCGCTCACCTTGATGCCAACTATTTTCCATCGTATTCTCTTTATTGACTAATCAATTCAAGTCTAATACCACCCGGAATCGAACACATCATGTGTACAAAAGGCGAATCACCTAATGCTTCTGGTGCAAACTCAATAGCTACTTGATCAAGTTTAAGTAGCTTCTGATAAAGAGTATGTAATTGTTCGATGCTATTCACTTTTAACGCAAAATGATGCAAGCCAACATTCTTAGTACGATCAAACGCTATCAAATTCTCTGCATCTTTGATCTGCCATAACGTCAACATAACAGTGCCATCAGATACAAAAATGGCAGGGTAAGCTGGTTTTTCACCTACTTTTTTAAAGTTTAATTGTTCAATAAAGAAAGCGGCAGTTTGTTTAATATCTGGAACAGTAAGACCTAAATGATGGATACCTGAAGTAGCAATTGTTGTAACGGTTGCATTACTGCTTTCTGTTGATGTAGAGCACATAGTAAATACCTTTATTAAGTTTTCATTTATAAAAATATTTGTTTCACAAATAACAGTATTAATGCCAATAGATATGATGACAAAAACAAGAGTGAACAAATCTGTTTACCACTATAGGTGAACAGAACTGTTTACGTCAAGTTTAAATTGGTTATAATTCAGTTATCACATGCCGTGTATTAACATCGCTCCTAAAGAGGACAGCCAATTAAATGCAACCAAGAAAACAACACTTAATCGATATAGCATTGATTTTATTCAATAAATATGGATATCACGCAACCGGAATCGATTTAATTTTAGCGGAATCAGGGGTTTCTAAGGCAACACTGTATAAGCATTTTCGTAGTAAAGAAGAATTGATATTGGCAGCATTACAACTTCGTCATGAACAAGTTGTCAGTAAATTGAAAGATAAAGTTGAAGGTAATAAGCAAAGCCCCAAAAATAATGATCCCGTTGAGAATGTATTGGTTATTTTTGATAATTTAAGTGAATGGTTTAATAGTGAAACTTTCTTTGGGTGTAATTTTATTAATGTCAGCGCAGAATACGCAGACTCTAATCATCCAATTAATATTTTTGCGGCAAAACATAAACAGGTGATTGTAGATATTATTGCAGCGCAATTAGCCACTAAAGCAACTGATAAAGCCACTCAAAAGAAAGCAGATCAAATAGGATTATTAGTTGAAGGAGCGATTGTGATGGCCCACACTCGAGGCATGAAGCAATCCGCATTGATCGCAAAAGAGATGGCCAGAATAATACTTAAAACACAACCCTAAAAATCCCAATAGTTCAGTTATTTAAATAATCTTTTAAGCAGTGATAATTTGTTTTTATAGGGTGGATATAGCAAGGGTAGGTCTAACCAAGTAGATGCCCTAAGTACACTCTTTTGATGTGAAAAACAGTCAAAACCGTGTTTGCCGTGATAGCTCCCAATACCACTTAAGCCTACCCCACCAAAAGGTAGATTCGGGTTAGCAAGGTGTTGAACACAATGGTTGATAGCAATACCACCTGCTTGGATTTTTGAGTTTAACAGTGCTTGAGTCTGTTTACTTTCAGAGAAGATATAAGCGGCTAGTGGATGCGCTGGTAAATGTTCAATAACCTGCAATACCTGATCGTAATTGGTAAAACCTAACACGGGTAGAACAGGCCCGAAGATCTCTTGTTGCATGATTGCATCAGATAAATCTACGTTGGTCATCACTGTCGGTGCAATATAGCCTTGTTCGATATCAAACTGACCGCCTACTAGCACCTTATCTTGTTCAATTAATTCACTAATGCGCTGCGTATGTCGCTGATTTACAATTCGCCCTAATGCTTCATTATTGAAAGCATTATCACCGTATAACTCAGTGATTCTCGCTACTAGTTTATCTAAGAATGTTTGTTTAATACTGTCATCAACTAATACATAATCAGGAGCAACACAGGTTTGTCCGGTATTTAACATTTTACCGTAAACAATACGTTTAACGGCGATATCAATATTCGCATCGGCACACACAATACACGGGCTTTTACCACCTAACTCAAGAGTCACTGGCGTTAACTGTTTAGCCGCTTGCTGCATCACAATTTTTCCCACTTCGCTACTGCCAGTGAAAAAGATATGGTCAAACTTTTGGGCTAACAAAGCGGTCACATGCTCGACTTCACCACTAATACAGTGGACATATTCAGATGCAAAAGTGGCATTAATTAACGAGGTTAATACGCGACTCACATTAGGTGTTAATTCAGATGTTTTAATAATACATGTGTTACCTGCAGCAAGTGCAGCAATTAACGGAGAAAGGCACAATGAAACCGGGTAATTAAAAGGAGAAATAATTAAGCAAACACCTAAGGGTGTTGCATGGATATGACTTTTTGCAGGTTGTAAAAAATATGGCGTTGATACTTTTTTAGGTTTCATCCACTTTTTAACATGCTTTATGGTGTCCGTTAATTCATTTAACACAAACCCGACTTCAGTAAGATAAGCCTCAAACTCTGATTTATGCAAATCGACATTGAGGGCTCCAATCAAAGCGCTTTTGTTTGCTGTCACCGCCTGTTTCAATCGTGTTAGCTGTTGTACACGATAAGCTAATGAGAAAGGTTTATTTTTCATGAAAAAAGTACGTTGGGCTTGTACTCTTTGTTCATAATCAGCCATTAAAAAAGCAGTATCTTCGAGCATAGTTGAGGCTACCATATATGGAATATATATTTATGCGGAGCAATGATACGGCGTGTTAACGCCGAGCAAGAAAAACCGTTAATCTATGATTTGAGATACTGTCGTTAAACTAACTAATTCAGCAAAGCCATCTTCATCATTAAGTGAGATATGTCCAACAGCAGAGGTAGAGAAAGCAGGAACACCAGCCGAAGGTACTAATTCACCAACGATGTAACCTACTAAAGGGAGATGTGAAACCAGTAATACAGATTGAATACCTTCAGCTTGTAAAGCGAGTATTTCATCAACAGATTTTCGAGCACTGCCGGCTGGCGTTAAACAGGGTAAAACTTGGATATTGCTAATGCCTTCAAAAAAAGGACTGACTGATTGCCAGGTTTGCTGGGCTCTTATGTAGGGGCTCACTAATACAGCATCAAATTTAACATCTTGTTTTACTAAATACTTAGCCATTATCTCTGATTCATGACGCCCTTCATCCGTTAGGTTACGTTCTGAATCTGAATTAGCCATCATTTCTGCTTGTCCATGGCGCATAATATATATTTGCATAAATTCATTTCTCCAAATAAATAAGTATCACGAATATTGTGTTCGTTACTTATGATAGTAGTTAGCCACGGTTATTACCGTCTAACTGATTTTATTAATCATCAATAAATGCATTGCCTACTAACGTTCGATATAGGTTAATACGTTATTGTTATGCAATATGATCAATTCCACTGTGCATTGCTGTTCCTTAGCAATAGCGATAAAGCGGCTTAAAATCATACTGCAATATAACTCAAAGAAAAGCGTAAAGCTTTTATTTCAGTAAAGGTTTTTAACTTATACGATTGTTTTACTTTTATTTTACAAATAGTTTTAATCCCCTTAACACGAATTTAAAACATTTTGAAGATTGAAGTTGCTTGGGTTTGGCAGTATATTTTCCGCACCATCAATTTAAATGCAGATACCCGCAATGGCAAAACAACAGTTAAATCAATTACGTGACTATTTAAATAAAATGATTTTGGGTCAAAGTGAGCTGGTTGACAGCTTATTGATCGCACTACTAGCAGATGGACATATACTAGTTGAAAGCCCACCAGGTTTAGCAAAAACCCGAGCAATCAACGCATTATCAGACGGAATTGAAGGTGATTTTCACAGAATCCAATTTACCCCAGATCTCCTCCCTTCGGATGTCACTGGGACAGATATTTTTCGCCAAGAGACAGGCCAATTCATTTTTGAAAAAGGCCCTATTTTCCATAACTTAATATTGGCAGATGAAATTAACCGCGCACCAGCAAAAGTACAATCGGCGTTATTAGAAGCGATGGCTGAGCGACAAGTTACTGTAGGTAAAACCACTTACCCTCTACCACCGCTGTTTTTAGTAATGGCAACACAGAACCCGTTAGAGCAAGAAGGTACTTACCCATTACCGGAAGCACAGTTAGACCGTTTCATTATGCATTTGCAGTTAGATTATCCAGATGCTGATACGGAACGCCTTATCCTGCAATTAAATCAAAAAGAGATTTTAAAAGAGAAAATTGCAGCGGTAACACCATTACTTAATGAGCAAATTTTTGCGATGCGTGAAGAGGTGATGAAAGTCAGCATTGCTCCGCACTTAGAGCAATATTTGATTGATTTGATCATGGCTACGCGTCAACCAGAGCGTTTTGGTGAAAAACTCGGTGAGTGGATCAGCTATGGTGCAAGCCCTCGTGCAACGCTTGCTTTAATGCGCACAGCAAAAGCACGCGCTTGGTTAAATGACCGAGACTATGTGATGCCTGAAGATATTATCAGCAATTTATATCCGGTTTTACGCCATCGACTTATTTTAAGTTATGAAGCAGAAGCACAAGGGTTGAATGCTAATCAGGTTATTCAAGAAATTATTAATCAAGTGGCGATCGCAGGCTAATGAGCACACATATTCCCGCTATTTTTACTAATACGCCCTATACCACGGGCGTTGATGTTCAATTGAACGAACTTCTCAGTTATAAACAGCATGGAAAGCTATCTTTAAGTAGCAAGCAATTACAGGCAACACGTCAATTGTCAGGTAATTACTTAGCCAATATTAAAGGCCGCGGCATGGAATTTGCCGAAGTTCGACATTATCAACCCGGCGACGATATCCGATCTATCGATTGGGCTGTCACCGCCAGAACTGGAAAAGCACATACTAAGCTATTTCAAGAGGAGAAAGAGCGGCCTGTTTTTTTATTAGTAGACCTCTCCGATAGTATGATATTTGGCAGTCAATTTGTATTTAAGTCGGTACAAGCTTGCCATTTAGCATCACTATTGAGTTGGCAAGCTAAACAAAGAAACGATCGTTTAGGCGGAATTGTCTTTAACCAGCAGGAAGTCGCAGAGTTAAAACCGACCTCTCGTAATAAAGGTTTAATGGCATTTCTACATCAAAGCCAAATTTTATGTCAAAAATCAGCCTTTAAAATACCGCAACAACAATCCCTCTTCTTACAATTAAAACGTCTTTCTCATCTAGTACAAACCGGTAGCCAAGTTCATTTAATCAGTGATTTTTCACAATTAGATGAAGCCTGTTATAAGTTGATTAACCTTTTAAGGCGACATAATCAGGTGACCATTTGGCAAATTAGCGACCCATTAGAGTCGCATTTACCGAAGAAGATGTTACAAGCTAATTTAAAAATTAACTCGTTAAAAGGAAGTGGCTTTTTACGTAATCAGCGTCAGCAAAAGTCTTATAATGCAGCTGCGATGGAACGCCAGCAACAGATGCAAACTCACTTTTTAAAGCATGGTATTGCGCATTATCAAATCAGTGCTGCCACCCCACTATTGGAGCAATTCAATGCCAACGCCCAATAATCCTTTTGAACAGATAATACTACCAACGCAAGTACCGTCAGCTTGGCCACCAGCGCCAATTTACTGGTTAATTTTAGCCGTCATAATCAGTGCAGTGACCGTACTTGTTTGGTGGCTGAAACAACGACGAAAAAAACAGCAAAAGGTCAAGCAAGCTTTATTAGCACTGCAGCAATTAAGGCGACAAGATTCAGCTAGCTTTGCAGAATTGAATCAATTACTTAAAGGCTTAGCACTGCAGTATTACTCTAGACAAAAAGTGGCTTCATTGACTGGTGAAGCTTGGTTTAGTTTTATACAAGCACACCATACTGGTAGCACCCCACTATTTGGTGAGCAGGTACAATTTTGCCAACGTTTATATCAACAGCCTTCGATGTGCGATGAACAGGACTTCAAATCAGTCTCACATTGGATAAAAGGATTTCCCGCACAGGTAAAAAGGCTGCAAAAATCAACTGTGGTTGATCAATCATTAACAGGCCAACATCATGTTTGAATTTAGTTACTGGTGGGTATTCCTTTTATTACCTTTACCATTATTAGCAAGACTTTTATTACCGCCTAAAAAACAATCTTACACGCAATTATGGATCCCATTAGCGGAAGGTTTAGCAGAGCAAAAGAGTAAAAATTCTAATCCATTATTGGGTTATTTTGTACCTTGGTTATTGTGGGCTTTGTTATTAGCCGCGATTGCCAAACCAGTGTGGTTTGGAGAGCCTATTCGTATTCAGCAGCAAAGCCGAGATATGATTCTATCTTTAGATTTATCGGGCAGTATGCAAGAAGAAGACATGCCTTTAAATGGACGCACAGTTGATCGTTTGACCTTAGTTAAATCCATTGTTAAAGACTTTGTTAAGCAACGAACTGGTGATCGTTTAGGGCTTATTTTATTTGCTGATCATGCATATCTACAAACTCCTCTCACCTTTGATGTTGATACGGTATCGACCATGGTTGATGAAACACAAATAGGTTTAGTAGGCAAACAAACAGCTATTGGTGAGTCTATTGGTATGGCGATTAAACGCTTTGTTGAAAACCAAAATGAGCAGCGTGTGTTAATTCTATTAACCGATGGAGCAAACACTGCTGGCTCAATCAAACCAATTGCAGCAGCTAAGCAAGCTGCTAAAAACAATATTAAAATTTACACCATAGGGATTGGTGCAGATTCGATGATTAAACCCGGTTTCTTTGGTAATCAACGCGTTAATCCATCAGCTGATCTTGATGAAGGAATGCTAAAAGAGGTTGCTTCTTTAACCAATGGTCAATACTTTCGAGCGCGTAGCCAAGAGGATTTACAAAAAATCTATGACACCATTAATCAATTACAACCCGTTGATGGAGAATATTTAGAGTTTCGTCCTGAGAAGAATCTATTTTATTGGCCATTATCAATAGCCGTATTGATTCTGCTGGTAGTAATATTGTCATTAAAGATAAGAGGTGAAGATGAACTTTAACGACACCCTAGACAGTAGCTTCGGCGCATTAGAATTCCTTCGCCCCTACTGGTTAATCGGACTTGTTATTATTTTCGTGTTAAGTTTATGGCGCTACAAACAAGGTAAAAATCAATCAAGTAATGTGATTGCCAATCATTTAAGCGAGCATTTGGTAACCCAACCCGAAACCAAAACAAGCAACCGTTTTGCATTAAGTTTATTAGCTGTGATTGCCTGTATCGCTTTATCTGGCCCCAGTATTCGTTCGGTTAAGTTACCCGTTTATGAAATACAAAAAGCGCAGGTTATCGCCTTTGATTTATCTTATTCAATGTATGCTACTGACGTTAAACCTAATCGTTTAAATCAAGCTAAGTACAAAGCGATTGACCTATTAAAACAATGGACAGAGGGCGATAAAGGCTTTATCGCCTACGCCGGTGATGCTTTTACTATCACGCCATTAACGAAAGACAGCAATTCGATCATCAATCATATTCCTAATCTGTCGCCTGATTTAATGCCAGCAAGAGGTTCTCGACCTGATTTAGCATTAGCCAAAGCTATCTCTTTGCTCAAAAATGCCGGGTATCAACAGGGACATATTGTGTTTATTAGTGATGGTATTGACCAAGAAAGTGCCGATAAAATGCAAGAAATGATCGAAGGTACTGACTTTATGGTGTCAATTCTCGCGGTCGGTACCGCAGAAGGCGCGCCTATTAAGTTACGCGATGGTAGTTTATTAAAAGACAGTAGTGAGAAAATCATTATTCCTAAATTAGACACCGATGCGATGTACGCTGTGACACAAAGTAGTAACGGTTTGTACAAAAATTTCGACCATACTGGTAATGATATTTTTCAATTAGCCGCCCATTACAATAATGAGCAACTTAATAAGCAACAAGATGAACAAGCTAATAATAGTAATAGTGAACAATTAATCGATGATGGCTATTGGTTAAGTTTCCTGTTGATTCCGCTGTTTTTATTATTGTTTAGAAAAGGTGTTTTCTATGTTGCCCTATTGAGCTTTACCTTAAGCTTGCCCTTTGCAAATACTAAAGTAGAAGCATCGGTTTGGGAAAATAGCCAACAAAATGCTTATCAAGCCTTCCAAGCTGGGGATTATAAATCTGCTGGGGAACAATTTGAGGATCCAAGTTGGAAAGCCTCTGCTTTATTCAAAGATAAACAGTACCAACAGGCTGAAGCTATCTATGAAAGTCAAAAAACTCAAACACCTAATGATACAAACAACCTTTATAACTTAGGTAATGCGCAGGCCATGCAGCAAAAGTATAAACAAGCACTGGCGAGCTATAATGCAGCATTAGCGATAAAACCAGACTTTGCTGAAGCACTGGCAAATAAAAAAGCAGTTGAAGAGTTGTTAAAACAGCAAGAACAACAAGATCAAAAAGACCAGCAATCTTCTGATAATCAGCAGCAAAACCAACAAGATCAACAGTCTTCTGATAGTCAGCAGCAAAACCAACAGCAAACTCAACAAGACCAACAGTCTTCTGATCAACAGCAAAATCAACAACAAAGTCAGCAAGACCAACAGTCTTCTGAGCAACAGCAAAATCAACAACAAGAAATAGAAGAAGAGGAGCAACAAAGTCAGCAACAAGCACAACAAGCTTCTGCTGAGTCAGGCGATGATACACAAACTCCAGAACAAGAAGCTGCTGCGAGTACGGTACAAGGCTCGGAGGTTAATCAAGAATATGAAGATTTACCACTGTGGTTGAAAAATGTACCCGATGACCCATCACTGCTATTAAAAAATAAAATGCAGCTTGAATACAACAAGCGAGCTGCTAATCAACCTGTTCTAAATAACAATAATAATAACGGAGACATCTGGTAATGCCGTTTATACAAAAATTCTTACATATCAGCCTATTATTCATTGCATTGTGCATGCCTGCAGTAGCCGCAACACAAGCAACCGCTTCCATCAGTAGTAATACTATTTATTTAGGTGACACTTTTTATCTCACCGTACAAGTCGATGATACTGGCTCTGATTACCAATTAGATACTAGCCAATTAAGCAATGACTTTAATGTTGGCTCCCCTTCACGTAGCCAACAAACCTCTTACATTAATGGCAACTTTACCCAGCAAACAACATGGACAGTAAGCTTACGAGCGAAGTCAGTGGGTAAATTTACTATACCTGCACTAACTTTGGGTGATTTAACAACTCAAGCCATTCAAATCGAAGTGAAACAACCAGGTAAGCAGCAACAATCAACATCCAGCGATACCATTTTTATTGAAAATTCAATTAATAAAAATAGTGTTTATATTGATCAACCCGTGATCATCGATACAAAAATATTTGTAGCTGAAAATGTTGCTAATGGCGATATTCAACCCCCATCATTGAGCGATGCTAGTATTGAGCCACTTGATGTTGATCAGCAACAAAACCAAGTTATTCGTAATGGGTTACGTTACCGTGTATTCCATTACCAATATAAAGTCACACCTTCAGTGGCTGGCGATGTCTCTATTATCTCTCCTTTATTAACCGGTTCTGTGCAACAAGTGACTCGCGTTAATGGCTGGCAAGACAGAGTGAAAACGACACCGATTAATATCCGAGGTAATAACCTTCCTTTAACAGTGAAGGCGATGCCAGCTGGATTTAAAGGAGATTGGTTAATTAGTGAAGATGTCAGACTAATTGAAAATAATGATCTACAAGCTGAAGAGCATTTTGTGGGAGAACCAATCACACGCAGTATCAGCCTGCAAGTTGCTTCAATTGCACTTGATAAAATGCCTGAAATCGATCTTAACTACGATAAAGCTTTGCGTGTTTACCCTGACCAAGATGATTTAAAACAAGGCACTATTGATGGCCTCATATATAGTCAACGCACAGTAACACATGCCATTATTGCTAATAAACCAGGTAAACTTGTGCTACCAGAAATAAAAGTTGCTTGGTGGAATAGTAAAACAGAAAAACAAGAGTATGCGACATTACCTGCGCAGAACCTCACTATTAATCCGGCTCCACAAAGTGCTAATCAATCTAATAATAGTAGTGCAAATAGCAGTGTTCAGAGCCATCAAGATTTTTCTGCTTTACCAGCAACGCCTAATAGCGCAGCAACCAATAATCAAACATCAGAGGAACAAACCACCCAATTGCTGTATTGGCAAATAAGCACATTGGTTTTATTACTATTATTAGTCTTATTAAGTTTTTACCATGTAAGAAGCACTCGTAACTTAACCGTAGCACCTAAAGTCCCGAAAAAGACCAAGCAGAGTACGCCTTATAAAGCCTTATTAGCGGCTCTAAAAGAAGCTAAACCAAGCCAGGTTTATTTGGCACTTCTACAATATGGACAAGTACAGCAGCCAAATATGAATAAATTAGCGCAGCTTTGTGAGGTTGATGGGTTAGATAGTGATCTCAAACAACAATTATTAATTAATTTACAGCAACTTGAGCAGGCTTGTTCTGGAAAGGCGCACCATTGGGATGCACAACAGCTACTGAAATTAATAAAAATGCACCATCAAGTCACAGCGATGAGTGATCCAAGTCAAATAACTAATCTCAATCCGTAATGTTCCACCCATTTATGAGCAAATAACCCTCTGAAAAATTTGCTCATAAATGGTGCATAAAACCCAAATCCTGCCATAAAAACGATGGAAATATGACCTGAATCAAAAAAAATGATGGGTTAGGCTCTTAGGGGGTAGTAAAAGCCTGCCTCTATCTTATGATTAATCTCGTTAAATATATTGGTGGCATGCAAATTGCTCTTATGTATTTATATGAATATTGTTCTAAATATGAAATGGCATGGAACTTGCCATAATTATTTTTATATGAGTATCGTTCTAAACCACGTTATCTATATTCATAGTGATTTATCAATAATTTTAAGCCATAAGGAAAATACGATGAAAGTAACAAAACTAGCTTTATTACTTGGTCTAACAGCGGCAGTCCCTACTCTATCTCATGCAGGTACACTAGAAGACGTTATCAAAGAAGATGTACTTAAATGTGGTGTTTCTACAGGTATTCCAGGTTTCTCTGCAGCAGACTCTAACGGTGAGTGGAAAGGTCTAGATGTAGATTTCTGTAAATCAGTAGCAAGTGCTGTGTTAGGCGATGCAAGTAAAGTGAAATACTTCCCATTAACAGCTAAAGAGCGTTTTACTGCCTTACAAAGTGGTGAAGTTGATGTACTAGCACGTGCAACAACTTGGACTGCTACTCGTGACGCTTCTCTAGGTTTAAACTTTGCTGGTGTTAACTACTACGACGGTCAAGGTTTCTTAGTAAGCAAAAGTTTAGGTGTTAACTCAGCTAAAGAGTTAGATGGCGCGACTTTCTGTATTCAAGCAGGTACAACAACTGAGCTTAACTTAACAGATTACTTCAAAGCTAATGGCATGGAATACAAAGCCGTAACTTATGATACATCAGGTCAAACAATCGATGGTTTCAAAAAAGGCCGTTGTGACGCTGTAACATCTGACCGTTCTCAATTAGCTGGTTTACGTATCAAACTTGATGATCCAACATCAGCAATTCTTTTACCAGAAACAATCTCTAAAGAACCACTAGGTCCTGTTGTACGTCAAGGTGACGATGCTTGGTTTAACGTAATTCGTTGGACTATGTTTGCAACAATCGAAGCTGAAGAGCTAGGTGTATCATCAAGCAATGTAGATGAAATGCTTAAATCATCAGCTAACCCAGGCATTAAACGTCTATTAGGTTCTTCAGGTAAAACTGGTGAAGATCTAGGGCTTAAAAATGATTGGGCTTACCAAATTGTTAAACAAGTTGGTAACTACGCAGAATCATACGACCTAAACGTAGGTAAAGACTCACCAATCCAAATCGAACGTAGTTTAAACAAACTGTGGAATGATGGTGGGATCATGTACCCAATGCCAATTCGTTAATTTTAACCAGTCTCTAGGGGAAGTTTTACTTCCCCTTTTTCCTAGCTGATTAAAAGGCACATTATGACAAACAAACAGCTCCCAGTAGACGGTAAAGGATTGTTAAACAACCCTCAACACCGCGCAATTTTCTTCCAAGTTTTCGCTTTAGCGCTCGTTGTGTTTTTTGCATTCTATTTTGCAAATAACATGTTTGATAATATTGAAAGCCGTGGCATCACCACTGGTTTCTCATTTTTAGACAACACAGCTGGCTTCGGCATCAGCCAAACGCTTATCCCTTACGACGATGGCACATCTACCTTTATGGATGTATTTATCGTTGGTTTATTAAATACCATTCTAGTGTCGGTATTGGGGATTATCTTCGCTTCAATTATTGGCTTATTATTAGGTGTCGCTCGCTTATCAAGTAACTTTTTGATTTCAAAACTTGCACTTGTATACATTGAAACATTCCGTAATATTCCAATTTTGTTACAAATATTGTTCTGGTACAACGTTGTACTTGCAGCATTACCAGGTCCACGCCAAAGTTTCGCTTACTTAGACAGCGTATTCTTAAATAACCGTGGTTTATTATTACCTGAACCTATTTTCCAAAGTGGTAGCGGCGCAGTCTTGGTTGCGTTTGTATTAGCTATTGCTGCGATAATTTACCTGATTCGTTGGTCTCGTAAGCGTCACGATGATACAGGTGAAGAGTTCCCAATCATCAAAGTATCATTGGCGATTTTAATTTTAGCACCAACCTTAGTGTACTTTATTGCTGGTCAACCAATTACTGCTATTTACCCTGAATTAAAAGGCTTTAACTTTAGGGGTGGTTTAACCATCATTCCGGAATTACTTGCTCTATTATTTGCGTTAAGTATCTATACAGCTACTTATATTGCAGAAGCCGTACGTGCAGGTATTGAAGCCGTGCCTAAGGGGCAAAAAGAGGCAGCTAAGTCATTGGGCCTTAAAGACTATGTAATATTAACTAAAGTGGTATTACCACAAGCATTACGCGTCATCATTCCTCCTGTTATTAATCAGTTTTTAAACTTAACTAAAAACTCATCATTAGCAACGGCGATTGGTTATCCTGAGTTAGTTACACTCTTCTCTGGTACAACCTTAAATCAAGTAGGACAAGCGATTGAGATTATCCTCATGACCATGGCTGTTTACCTCACCATCAGTATCCTCATTTCACTGTTGTTGAACTGGGTTAATGCGAAAATGGCGATAAAAGGACGTTAAGATGGCAACTTATACAATGAAAGAAGCCAAACCGGCTCCAACGGCTAATAAAGGCGTTGTTTTTTGGTTAAGAGAGAATCTTTTTCCAGATGTAAAAAATACGTTATTAACACTTGCAGGGTTATATATTCTGTACGCAATTATTCCACCATTATTGGATTGGATGATATTTAATGCAACCTGGACTGGCACAAAAGAAGAAGTCGTAAACAGTGGTGCCCGTTGGATATTTATTGTCGAGAAATTCGACCAATTTATGTACGGGTTTTACCCAGAAGCATTACATTGGCGTCCTAACCTAGTAGGCATTTTAAGTATTGCACTGATTTTTGGTTTTAAGTACATCAGTAGCGTTAAACTTAAAATTGCCACTATTATTCTTTTTCCAATTATCTGCTTTGTATTAATCAGTGGTGGATGGTTTGGTTTAGAAGTGGTTGAGACTGAAAAATGGGGTGGCTTAATGCTAACCATTCTAGTCGCAGCGGTAGGTATTGTTGCTTCATTTCCAATTGGTGTTGTATTGGCATTAGGTCGTCAATCGAACATGCCGATTCTAAGAACTCTATGTATTGGTTTTATTGAATTTGTACGTGGTGTACCACTGATTACGATTCTATTCATGGCATCGGTACTCTTACCGCTATTCTTCCATGATGGGATTGAGTTTAATAAATTACTACGTGCATTGATCGGTATTACGCTATTCCAAGCGGCTTATATCGCAGAGGTAATACGTGGTGGTTTACAGGCGATACCAAAAGGCCAATATGAAGCAAGTGAAGCATTAGGCTTAACTTACTGGCAGGGTATGATTTTAATCATCCTTCCACAGGCTTTAAAAATATCTATCCCGAACTTAGTGGGTTCATTTATCTCACTGTTCAAAGATACAACGCTTGTTTTAATTATCGGTTTATTCGACATTTTAGCGATGGTGACACTGACTAACAGTGATACCAATTGGCTAGGCTACGAAGTAGAAGGTTACGTATTTGTAACACTTATTTACTGGGTATGCTGTTTTTCAATGTCACAATACTCAAAATCGATTGAACGCAAATTTAACACCGAGCATTAAAAAGGAAACGTCATGTCTGACCAAGAAGTTATGATTACAATGAAGGACGTCAATAAGTGGTATGGTGATTTCCATGTACTAAAAGATGTAAACTTAAACATTAAAAAAGGCGAAAAAGTGGTTATCTGTGGCCCATCGGGTTCAGGTAAATCAACAACTATTCGTTGTTTGAATCACCTTGAAAAGTTCCAAAAAGGTAGTATCAACATCAATGGCACTGAGTTAATTGAAGATGTGAAAGTAGTACGTCATATTCGCTCTCAAGTGGGTATGGTGTTCCAACACTTTAATCTTTTCCCGCATTTATCAGTGTTAGAAAACCTGTTGATTGCGCCAACTTGGGTACATAAAAAGCCACGTAAAGAAGCAATTGAAACGGCTATGTATTATTTAGAGCGCGTTAAAATTGCAGAGCAAGCGCATAAATACCCTAACCAACTTTCTGGTGGTCAACAGCAACGTGTAGCGATTGCACGTTGTTTATGTATTAACCCTGAAATCATGTTATTTGATGAGCCAACATCGGCATTGGATCCTGAAATGGTATCTGAAGTACTCGATGTAATGGTTGAGTTAGCAGATGAAGGTATTACTATGATTTGTGTGACACACGAAATGGGCTTTGCGAAAAAAGTAGCAGACCGAGTAGTGTTCATGGATGCAGGACAAGTCATTGAAGAGAACGAACCTAATGAGTTCTTTGATAACCCACAATCTGATCGTTTAAAACTGTTCCTAGAGCAGATCTTATCTCACTAAATGAATGAGTGAGTATTTACCAATAAAAAAGGGCTAATGATTAGCCCTTTTTTTATACTTGTAAATCATCACATTAGCATAAGATTATTTTGGATTTATTTGTTGAATCACTTTTTTATGAAAAGTCTGGTCAGAATAAAACTGAGTCACTAAATAACGTGGCGCAATACCTGCTCGTTGGATTAATGGCACCGCCCTTTCAGTAGCAACGATATAAGCGTTAACGTCCTGGTGACGAGCTAATAGCGGTATGATGACCTGTTTATATATCTGTTTCGCTAATAGACTGGCATAACCTTTTTTACGATGTGCTGGTAGTGTTACAAAATGTAGTACCCCGAGGTCTTGGTACACTTCACCTTCCACCCACTTCATTTTGTCATCGCAAGCTTCGTAATTCTCCAACAGACTGTATGCTACTAACTGCTCATCCATGTATAACTTAACGACTTCAGCCTGTGTACCATGACGCAACTCACCGTGTTCCACTAACCAAGTAAATAGATACCACATTTTCATATTAATTTGCCCGAGCGCTAATAGCTCTGGAGCACATTGTTTTGCATTACACAGTTCAAAACGTTGCATCGTTAACTTTGCCTTTGTTGTCGTCTACTAGCATAAACTATTGTTACTAAATCTTATCTCGCTGTTGAATTGCTTTGACCGCTGAATAAGTCGATACACAATAAGGAACGAAGTAAGTTAAAATAATTTGAAATAAGCGTTGGCTATCAAAATCCATTTGCATTATCGCACTACCGTGATTAATAACCGCGAGCAGCGTGCCAACGATGAGTGATACTTTTAAGGCAGCTATAATAATTTTGCTACTACAGGCTAATTCAAAAAAGCGAGGCGATGTTTTCATATAAGTAATTTCCTAAAAGTGCGATTAAATGTTGAAGCTAAACACAACAGCTACCACTCATCATCGAGAATTATGCTGCTACGCTTTCACTTAATGACCGGAGTTATTAGAAAAAACATTCAAAATAACCACACCAATGATAATAAAAGCCATGCCGATAATCGCTGCTAGATCAGGTATCTGTTTATAAACAAGCGCACCAACAGCAGCGACCAGTACAATACCCATCCCAGCCCAAATGGCATAAGCAATACCAATTGGTACAGTCTTTAAAACAAGAGATAAAAAATAGAACGCAATAATATAAGCAATGACACAAACACCGCTGTAAACCCAATGACTAAAACCATCTGACGCTTTTAACGCTAGCGTGCCTATTACCTCAGATATGATGGCAATAGCTAAATACCAATAACCCATTTGTATTCCTATATTGTGTAATACCAATTGTAATAAATAGCTAAATTTACGTTATAAAAATGATTTATTTAAACGCGTAAGTTGAGCCTTTTGAAGATTAACTTCATTAATTGTCTATCAACAATTAACGAAAAGAGACTACTTTTTAGGTGGTTACTTCCTTTACAAATTTACAACCAAACAATAACTTTTTAATCCACAAAATAGCTCCGTTAATGAGTATGATTGGTATAATGACAATGGGTACAACTAACTTCTAATAAAAGCTTCTATTTTAGGCTTAATGGTTAATGACATGATCACCATAATTGCTAATCCTACTGGTAACGATCCTAAATACCCAGCTAACCAACCTTGATAAAAGTTACCTAAGTCTGCTAGACCGATATTGTTTATGGCAGTACTACATGACATCACAGCCTCCATGATAACCGCCATTATCGTCCCAGTGATTAAATTTCGTTGCAATTCACTTAGTAGAGGATATTTTTGATTAATCAGTTTAGTGATGACAGCCATCACTAAAAAACCAATGGGAATAACTAATAAAGAAGACAAAAATGAACTAAACCAGTCCATTAAAAAATGCTCTGTATAACCTAAGTTCATATAAGTCATGATGGCGGTTAATGTACCGGTAAAAAAGCCCAATAAGCAAAGTATAACAAACACTTTATGGCTTAATGGTGTTTTTGTTGCGGTTAAGCCAGTCTGTTCATTTTGATTTAATAGTTCTAACGGCATATTTTTCCCACTGTTACCAAATTAAATATAGTTGACAAAAACAACTATATTTAATTTAGTTGATAAAAGCAACCTATTTTCTATTTTAAATATGTGTACATAAAAATGAACCTAAAAAGTAATCTAAACGTATTAATCTGGGTAAAATAAGATAAAGGAATAAATTATGTTTTCTATATTTAAAAAAGACCCATTAAAACAACTCAATAAACAACTTTCGGCTAAGTTAGAAGAAGCTATGCATGCACAGAGAAATGGTGATATTAAAAGTTACTCGCAGTTAAGCTTTGAAGCACAAGAGATAGATAAGCAGATCGTAGAGATTGAAGAAAGCTTGAAAGTACAATAAACATTAAAAATAAATACTCACTATTTTTCAAGAGGTTAAATAATTAATTTAACCCTCTTTTCTTTTTTGCTTCTTCAATACTCCCTTCATTAATTACAAATTCATAGCCCGCTTGTTCTAAAGCAGACAAGGCGATATCAGATCTACCACCTGTTTTATCATAAAGATGAATTTCTGTGCTTTTATCTGGGTATAATTTTGTCACTTCTCTCACTATATTAGAGTGTGAAATGCGTAGATCACCAGGAATGTTATTACGTAAATTTTCAGATAAGGTGCGAACATCAATCCACACCGGATCAGCAAAAGCAAAGGAACTCATAATAGAGAAGCACATAAGTAATCCCCCGTAATACATTTGTATTTTTTTCATAATTCTCCTGATTCTATTGACGCTAACGCTATGCTTAATTTACTAGAAGGCTGAATAATTAAATATTAAGTAAGTAGCTCTGATATTGGATATACCGCTGAATTAACACGAGTAATGTAGTGATACTCAGCAATAGGTGAAATACCAATAATAGCACGTCGTAACATATCTAAAGCAATAGCTGCGCTAATATCTCGAATATAAGTACGGCTGCGTTGTGACGAAAGGCGAATAGTTTGACAATAAACTTGGTTGTCGTCTTTAACAGCAATTACCACCGTACCGACTGGGTTTTGCTCTGTTCCACCACTTGGTCCAGCAATACCTGTTGTTGCAAGTGCAAAATCGGTTGTGTCTATTCTAGTATTAGCAGTGGCCACACCAGCTGCCATCTGTGCTGCACACAATAAGGAAACTTCAGTGTTTTGTTCAATACACTGTTCAGTGACTTTCAATAATGACATTTTGGCTTCGTTACAGTAACTCACAACACCTTGCTGAAGATAATGAGAGCTTCCGGGAAAGGCGACTAACTGGTTACAAATATCACCACCTGTTAAAGATTCAGCTATTGCCAAGGTACTTTCTTTAGCGAGTAATAATTGGTGAACCTCTGCAGCAAGTGTATCTTGATTACGTGCAACAACTGCATCTCCTAACTCAGTCAGAGCTTGCTCAATAGCCATCGTTTGCTGTGCTTGTGGCACATCGCGGGCGATTAATTTTAATTCTAAGTAAGGCATATAGGCTCTGTAACCAAGAGTAATGCCAGCTGGCCATGACAATTTCTCTAACCGTTCAGCCATTGTTGACTCACCAATTCCAATACTCAATAACTTAGTGACTTCTACTTTACTTTGTAGCCCTGCTTCAGCTTTTACAAAAGGAATAAATTGCTCTAATACCATCTTTTTATATTCATGAGGTACACCAGGGGTAAAAAATAACCATGCGCGGTTTAATTTCACTCGAAATCCACAAGCACTCCCAACTGGGTTATCAACTAATACGGCTCCTTCTGGTAACCAAGCTTGTTTCAGGTTACTTGCCGTTAAGGTAATACCACGTTCAGCTCCCCAAAGAGTTAATTGATCTAACCATTGTTGATTTTCAACCAATGCAACGCCCATCGCATCTGCCATCGCTTGTGCAGAAAGATCGTCAGCTGTCGGCCCCAGGCCACCATTCACTAAAATGATATCGGCTTGCATGCTACGTTCTTGGAAAACGTCTACTAAATCCTCTAATCGGTCACCAACAGTGGTGCGACGATGCATTTCAAAGCCATGATTCATCAATTGATTACCCAACCATGCCGCATTGGTATCAACGATTTGACCTGCTAATACTTCTTCGCCTGTACATATCATTTCTAATTTCATCGATGCCTCTTCGCATATTATTAATAACTGATTATAGTTAATTAAGAGTACTACAAATACATTATATTAATCACACAGTTAATAAGATTTTTATTAACTTAATTTGTAATCTTTACTGGCCACTCTAGCTGAAGTGATAACTTTATTAATTATTAAAATGGTATTAGCATATTAATGGCTTATACCAATCAACATTATCCACTTTTTTATTGTCTAAAAAAGTGGATAGCCCATCATCTTAACTCTGCCTTAACTTCTTTTATGGGATAGTTATGATCCATTGTTTTATTTTACACCGAGGTTGACCTATGACTTTTGCTAACGCAATTAAATACCCTTTACTGTTGAGTCTTTCCTTAAGTCTATTAGGCTGTGGAGATCAAACACCGTCAAATCAAAAAGCGGCAGCAGAAATTCATGTTGATACATTAACCGTAGATTATATTAATTTACGGTTAAGTAGTGAATTACCGGGTCGGGTGACTGCGTTTAAAGAAGCTGAAGTAAGACCTCAAATCACCGGTATTGTAAAAAGTCGTTTGTATGAAGAAGGTAGCTCAGTTGAAGAAGGCGATACGTTATTCTTAATCGATCCAACCACTTACCAATCAACAGTTAACAGTGCAAGTGCTGAACTGAAAAAAGCACAAAGTAGTGAACGTAATGCAAAAAAAGAGCTAGACCGTTACGCAGAACTATTAAAGAAAAAGCTGAGTAGCCAACAACTTTATGACCAAGCTGAAGCAACATACCTTGAAGCAAAAGCAGAAACAGCCATTAGTCAAGCCGCATTAGATTATGCCAACATAGAACTTTCATATACTAAGATTAAAGCGCCTATTTCAGGCCAAGCTGGCTTCTCTAATGTTTCTGAAGGCTCTTTATTAACCTCAGGCCAAACAGATTACCTTACTAGTATCATTCAAACAGACAATGTATACGTAGATATGCAACAGTCCGCTGTAAATCTATATAAATTAAAGCGACAATTTAAAGGCGTACCGACAACAAAACCAGTAGTACCCGTAACGTTAACTTTAGAAGATGGCACAACTTACGAGCAACAAGGTACCTTGGGTTTTGTTGATACACAGGTAGAAGGTTCAACCGGTACTGTGACATTAAGAGCGGTATTCCCTAACCCTGATGGTGAATTGTTAGCAGGTATGTATGTTCGAGCACATATCGCTTACCCAGAAGCACGAGATTACCTAGTAGTACCGCAAAATGCAGTCGTAAGAAGTCAATCAGGCGCACCTTCTGTTTATATCGTGAATGAAGACAATGTTGTTGAGAAGAAAAACTTGGAACTCAGTAATGAAATAGGCAATAACTGGGTGGTTGAAAAAGGCCTAGAAGCAGGTGACCGTATTATTACCAACAACCTGACTAACATAAAAAGTAAAGTCACTGTTGTCGTTGATAGTAACACCACCAGTGCCGAAACAGCGGTAAGTACTATTTTCTCACCAGCAACAGATACAGCGGAATAGGAACTGAGTATGTCTAATTTTTTCATTCATAGACCCATTTTTGCGTGGGCGATGACCATAGTGGTATTAATTGCAGGCATCGCCTCAATTTTAAATTTACCAATTGCACAATACCCAACTATTGCACCACCCTCAGTTGAAATTAAAGCCACTTATACTGGAGCATCAGCAAAAACCATTGAAGACAGTGTGACTCAAGTTATTGAGCAGAGCATGACTGGGATTGATAACTTGCTGTATATGTCTTCAACCAGTGACTCTTCTGGTAGCGCATCAATTAATTTGACCTTTAGTACAGAAACAGATCCTGATATTGCACAAGTACAGGTACAAAACAGCTTACAACAAGCAACTAGCCGCTTACCTACCGCCGTTCAAAATGCAGGTACAACCGTCACTAAAAGTACTTCAGGCTTTATGTCTGTAACCGCGCTTTATTCTCCTGATGGTTCAATGAATGCCGGGGATATCCAAGATTATGCTAACTCAAGCATCAAAGATATTGTTAGCCGTGTAAGTGGTGTAGGTAGTGTGACCATTTTTGGTCCCTCTTATGCGATGCGTATATGGCTAGACCCTGCCAAATTATATAGCTACAACTTAACACCTGTTGATGTATCAGATGCGGTTTCTGTGCAAAATAGCCAAGTAACGGTAGGACAAATTGGTGGCACGCCATCCACTAACTCACAAATGATTAATGCCACTATTACCGCACAAAGTTTATTAACAACGGTTGATGAATTTAAAGAGATTTTACTAAAAGTAAACGAAGATGGCTCTAAGGTCCGCTTAAAAGATGTAGCAAGAGTAGAGTTGGGTAGTAAGAGTTCAAGTGTAGTTCCTGTATTCAATGGATATGCAACTTCAGGTATTGCTATCACACTTGCTTCAGGCGCTAATTCTCTTGATACACAAAACGCAGTAGATGAAAAATTAGCAGAGTTATCTAAATCATTCCCAGAAGGTTTAGCGTTAAAAAAAGCAACAGATAATAACAAATTTATCCGCTTATCCATTGAAGAAGTCGTTAAAACCTTAGGTGAAGCTATCATTTTGGTTTTCTTTGTAATGCTACTTTTCTTACAAAACTTTCGAGCAACCTTAATTCCTACTATTGCCGTACCCGTTGTATTACTAGGTACTATCACTATTATGTCACTGTTAGGTTTCTCCATTAATACCCTAACAATGTTTGGTATGGTATTAGCCATTGGCCTATTGGTAGATGATGCAATCGTAGTGGTAGAGAATGTTGAGCGTATAATGCATGAAGATAAACTCTCACCGCTAGAAGCAACTAAAAAATCGATGGGGCAGATCACTAGTGCCTTGATTGGTATTACCATGGTATTGACGGTTGTATTTATCCCAATGGCCTTTATGTCAGGTTCAACAGGGGTTATCTATAAACAATTCTCAATTACTATTGTAACTGCAATGGTGTTATCAGTAATCGTAGCCTTAACCTTAACACCAGTACTTTGTTCAACATTATTAAAACCGGTAGACAAAACTAAATCATCAAAAGTATTTACCTATTTTAATCTAGGCTTTGATCGTTTGTTAAAAGGTTATCACGGTTCAATTGGACGCGTATTAGCTCGCCCTGCCCGCTTTGTCATTATTTACGTGGCTTTATTTGCTGGTGCTGGCTACTTGTTTAACAGTATTCCAAGTTCATTTTTACCCAGTGAAGACCAAGGTGATTTTAATGTGATGGTGCAATTGCCGACGGGTGCAACCATCAAACAAACGGCTGAAGTTATGGACGATGTGAGAAACTATTTCCAAGAAAATGAAGAAGATACCGTTAGCACCATATTTACTGTCTCTGGCTTTAACTTTGCTGGTTCAGGGCAAAATGCTGGTATGGCGTTTGTAGGTTTGAAAGATTGGTCTCAAAGAACCACAGATGAAACCAATGTAAATGCTATTATTCAACGCAGTATGGCCTATTTTTCGTCTTATAAAAAAGCCTCGATTGTTGCCTTTAATTCTCCTGCTATCCGTGAATTGGGCACATCAACAGGTTTTGATTTCTTCCTTGAAGATATAGGTGGTGTCGGTCATAGCAAGTTAGTCGAGTTACGCGATCAACTATTAGCTAAAATGGCAGAGAGTCCTGTATTACAAAGAACGCGATCCAATGGTTTAGAAGATAATGCACAGTTCTACCTAGATATCGATTATGAAAAAGCCAAAGTTTACGGCCTTAGCATTAGCGATATTAATGATACTTTATCAATTGCTTGGGGTTCATCCTATGTTAATGACTTTATTGATAAAGGTCGTTCTAAGACCGTATATATTCAAGCAGATGCGCCATACCGTATGAGTCCAGAAGATTTAGATCACTGGTATGTACGTAATAGCCAAGATCAAATGGTACCATTTTCTGCCTTTACCTCTTCCCATTGGGGCGTAGGATCACCGCAATTATCGCGATATAACGGTAATTCGGCATTAGAGATTCTAGGTGAAGCGGCAACGGGTTACAGTACAGGTGATGCTATGGCTGAAGTTAATAAATTAGCGGCTGAAGTTTCTAGCGATGTACAGGTGAGCTGGACAGGTACCTCATACCAAGAGATACAAGCCGGTAACCAAGCACCTATTCTATACGCAATTTCAATCTTGATGGTTTTCCTCTGCTTAGCTGCTTTATATGAAAGCTGGAGCATTCCCTTAGCAATTATTTTAGTTGTACCATTAGGCGTATTAGGAGCATTAACAGCTATTCTACTTCGTGGCTTTGAAAATGATGTTTACTTCCAGGTTGGTTTATTAACCACTGTCGGTTTAACCGCGAAGAACGCAATTTTAATAGTAGAGTTTGCCAAAGAACAATACGACAGAGGCGTTGATCTGGTTTCCGCAACAGTACATGCTTGTGAAATGCGTTTACGCCCTATTATTATGACCTCTCTAGCCTTCGTATTAGGGGTATTACCACTAGTTGTGAGCACTGGAGCAGGTGCTAACGCTCGAAACGCACTGGGTACGTCAGTAATGGGCGGTATGATTGCGGCGACTTGTCTAGTAATGTACTTTGCACCACTGTTCTTTGTGATGATAGTAAAACTATTTAAGACCAAGCCTAAACCGAAAATGGTAGATTAAACAGCATCATTGAAAAGAGCGGCATTAGCCGCTCTTTTTGTTTCTACTAAATTAAATGATTTACTTATGCCATAAATGGGTAATCAGTATAACCTTCTGCACCTGACGTATAAAAAGTATGTTGCTCAGGAGTATTTAATTCAGCTCCTTGTTTGATACGCTCTACAAAGTCTGGATTAGCTAGAATACTAGTGCCAAACGCAATACTGTCAGCTTGATTATTATTAGTTACCTCAATTGCTTCCTTGGCATCATATCCCATATTAACCATTAGATGACCTTGGTATGCTTGTCTAGCCACGGGAATAACATCCGCTTCTTGTAAACCAAAAAAGTCTGCTCGCATCACGTGTAAGTAAGCTAATTGATATTGATTAAGTGTAGTCGCAAGATAAGTTAACCAAGCAAGAGGGTCACTATCTTTCATGCTATTAAAGCTATTTAAAGGTGATAAACGCACACCTACTCGCCCACTCCCTATTACTTCAGAAACCGCTTCAATCACTTCTCTTAAGAATCGTGAACGGTTTTCAAAAGAGCCGCCATATTGGTCAGTTCGTTTATTTGCGCTATCGCGTAAGAACTGATCAATTAAATAGCCGTTTGCAGCATGAATTTCTACACCATCAAAGCCAGCTTCTTTCGCATTCACGGCTGCTTGACGGAAATCAGCAACAATAGCTTGAATCTCTTCAACCGTCAATTCACGTGGCACAGTGTATGGCTTTTTACCTTCAGGTGTATGTGTTTCATCTTCAATAGCAATTGCACTCGGCGCAACAGCTTCTTTGCCACCATTAAGCAATGGATGAGCCGCACGCCCTGCATGCCAGATTTGCATAAAGATACGACCACCGGCTTTATGTACCGCTTCAGTTGTTAACTTCCAGCCTTCGATTTGTTGTTGTGAATAAATGCCAGGATCATCACCAAATGAAGATGTTCCTTCACTGACCATAGTACACTCTGTAATAAGTAAACCAGTACTTGCACGTTGGGCGTAGTATTCAGCCATTAGTGCATTTGGTTGGTGATTAGGAGCACGAGTACGCGTTAATGGCGCCATTACAATACGATTCGCTAATTCAACATCACCCACAGAGACAGCTTGAAACAATTTATTTTCAGCTAAAGTCATCAATAACTCCTAATTTTTAACAATATACAGCGCCGGCTAGCGCTGCTTCAATAAGTTTGTACGGCTATAGTAAAGTCATCTCTAGTGAACAACAATATGGATAAATGAAATTGACTATTGCTCATATAGCAACAATGGTCGTGCCTCAATGCAACATTTAAGATGGTTAGTTCTAACGGTTAAACATTAAAGCACTCTTTTAAAAACAAGCCAGAGAGTAAAAGTGTTCACTTACTTTACCGCAGCCGCTAATTTAATATGAACTGCCTGTAACAATTCATCACCTATCAATTGTGCAGTATGACCATGTTTTGTATCATCAAATATTTCATCATCCCCTAATCTGTCTTGCGCAATAAATAGGTCTCCAGTAGAAAAGTCTCGATACTCCCCATTGCGTAAAGCGATTCTTAAAGTACCAGAACGAATAATAATCAGTGTCGGATCACCAGCAACATGCCATGAACTAAAATATTCAGGCTCACTGATACGGTATCGAAAATTAAGTACATCTTGCCTCTCGGTGATCATTAAGCCATTATAATCTTCAACTGAATACTCAACGTCTTTAAACACCGAAATAGAAGATTGCTCATTGGTTAAAACTGGCACTGTAATTTTATGCATATAACCTCCTCTTACTAAAAATTTCTCTCCTCAATTCTGGATAATAACGGCGCTTTTATATTTAAAATCATAACGCTTTATTAATTATCTTTATCTAGAACTAAGGTTAGTTAATAAAAGCCTTTTTCTACCATCGCTAGCGATAGATTAATAGTTAAATTGGTGTTGATCATTTTGCTTCTTGTACATGACTCTACCTTCATTCGCTCTTTGCTTTAAAGTGATTTAACACGCAGTACTAATTCACCTATTACTTACAAGGTTGTTTACCTTGATGCGCGTGATAAAATAATTAATTCCTTCCCTGCGACTTATCACCCTACTTAGGGCTTCACGACAAATTGAGTTTATATATTTTATGAGTGCTACTGGTTTAAATAGTATCGAAAAAAGAGCGGCTTTTTCATTAGCAACTGTTTTTGGTCTTCGCATGTTGGGTCTCTTTATGATCCTGCCCATCTTTGCAATTTATGGCGAGCAATTAATAGGCTATAGCCCAGTCTGGATTGGTATTGCGATCGGTGCTTATGGGTTAACTCAAGCTATGTTACAAATTCCCATGGGCATTTTATCGGATAAATTCGGTCGTAAGCCGATTATTCTCATTGGTCTGCTTATCTTTTTAATTGGTAGTATTGTTGCCGCTATGTCAGACACTATTTATGGCGTAGTATTTGGGCGAGCATTACAAGGGATGGGAGCTATTGCAAGCGCAATATTAGCCCTTGCAGCCGATTTAAGTCGTGAAGAGCAACGTCCAAAAGTGATGGCTACTATTGGTATGTTCATTGGTTTATCCTTTACCATTGCAATGGTTGTTGGACCTATTACTGCTGAAGCATTTGGGTTAAGCGGCCTCTTTTGGTTCATTGCAATACTCACGATTTTTGCCATGTTATTGATTCAATTCTATGTTCCAAACTCTATTAATAAAGCACCTCGTGGCGATAGTGTTGCCTTACCAAACCAGATTAAAAAATTATTAAGACATCCTCAATTATCTCGACTCAACTTTGGTGTCTTTACCTTACATATGGCAATGACAGCCTGCTTTATCACCTTGCCAAAACAGTTCGTAGCAAGTGGGTTGATGTTAGAAGATCATTGGCAACTTTACCTACCAACATTGATAGGCTCTTTTTTCTTAATGATCCCATTTATGATATTTGCAATTAAAAAACAAAAAGAGAAGCAAATGTTATCGGCATCAGTATTATTCCTGAGCTTATCCTTATTCTTGCTATGGTACTTACCAAGCAGTTTCACTAGTTTAGTCATCATGGTTGTGATGTTCTTTACCGCATTTAACTACTTAGAAGCCACCATGCCTTCTCTGCTGTCTCGCATCGCGCCTGCTGGCGTGAAAGGCAGCGTAATGGGTATCTACTCGAGTAGTCAATTCCTAGGCGCATTCACCGGTGGTGTATTAGGTGGGGTTATTGCAGGTGAATTTGGTGAGCAAGCGATTTTCCTCGCAATGGCCATTGTTAGTGCGATTTGGTTTGTCGTTTCATTAACTATGAGAACACTTAAAAAGTCTAAAAACTTTAGTTTTGCAATTAATGTAAAAAATGAAAAAAAGGCAGGTGAAGTGGCAGAACAATTGATTAATATGCCAGGTGTTATTGAAGCGACAATTGTATTTACAGAAGCGATTGCCTACTTGAAAATTGATGAGAAAGTTGTAAATATCGCGGATATTAAAGCCCTATTAAACCAACCTAAATAACCCTTCAATATTAATAGGTGTTATGCATTTAATGTACAACACCTATAGTATTTCTTTCATGAACTATCCCCTATTCAACGAATAAACGAATAAACGAATAAACGAATAAACGAATAAACACTATAGCTTTTCTCATTTTTAGAAATAACTTGTTAACAAAAAATTTAGTTATATTTAAATCTTTTTTAAATACCGCAGAAAACCAAATAAGCAATAAACCTATTTATAAATAGTCACTGATTATCACGATACAAAAGTAAGTTGATACTAACTATATTAACTAAATAATCTAAGTTTTGCGTGGTAAAAATGACTTAGTTTAAGGCGTAATTTTAGCCTTCAAAATTAACTGCGTTAATAATCTATCGGAGAATTAACGAAAGAATATTAATTCTTTAATAGTTGCTCTATGTACGAAAGCGACAACGAAAAATAAGTTACTTTAACAAGTAAAACAACTTAGTTAACCAGTGTTATTAGTACAGCGTTGATGACCAATTAGCCGTTGCTTAACAACTTCTTACGAAACTTTTCGAAGACAAAAAAAAGCCTTGGGTATTCACCCAAGGCTTTTTATATCTTATAGCGTGATTTGCTTAAAAGTTAATAACTTGCGGTGCAATGCTTTGGTAATCCAATGCCATTGCAATACTTAATGCGGTGATATTAACAATTGAGAATGCAAATACTCTACGTGCCCAACCGACGATGTCAACATCACGGCGATAACCACGTAGGGCCATTATCAACCACCAAAAACTTGTCGTACAAGCAACGGCCATAAAGGCTAAACCCGTAAAACCAGCAATCGGTAGTAACATGACAACTAATGCATATATTGCAATATAAATCACAATACGCTGCTTCGCTTTATCAATGCCATGCGATACCGGTAATACTGGAATATTAGCAGCTTGATAGTCTTTAAAGCGGAAAATAGCAATGGCGTAAGAGTGAGGCATTTGCCACAAACTAAACATCACTAATAAGATCACCGCTCCCATATCAAACTGACCAGTTACTGCACAGTAACCAACAACAGGAGGCACTGCACCAGATAGACTACCAACAAAGGTGCCATATACTGATTTACGTTTCATATATAAGCTGTAAACAACTACATAGATGAAGTAACCAAATAGACCAAATAATACTGCCACAGGAGTGGTATAAGCGATTAATAGACCAAAACCTATAATCCCTAATACTACTCCGTGAGATAACGCACTGAATGCAGACATTTCGCCGGTGACAGTGACTCGTTTACGAGTACGTGCCATCACCACATCTATATCCCTATCAATCACGTTATTGATTGCACAACCCGATGCTATGATCAGTGATAAACCAATTAACGTGGCACACATTAACCATAGGTCGACATCACCACGAGAAGCAAGTAGAAAACCACCTGCTCCACTGATGAAGTTACCCATGATAATGCCAGGTTTAGTTACACTTAGATAACGACGAAACATCTCTAACCTCTTTCTTGAAAATGCACTAGTTAAACTAGTGCATCATCATTGCGTTTGATTCGTAAATAATCCAAACAGACAAACCTACTACCATGACAATAATGAGCGCACTGAATAGGAATGAGAAGGTATTTGCACGACCATCTTCGGTAACAAAATTTAGGTGTAAGAAGTATTTTAAGTGCACCCAGATTTGAATAATCGCTAATGTAACGATTGACCAAATCGTAGTGGCTTTAGAAAAGTCACCACCCATTACCATATAAAATGGAATCGCAGTTAAAATAACCGATAGCACGAAGCCAATTAGGTAACTTTTAACTGTACCGTGCGATTCATCATGATGTGTATCTTGACTCATTACATTGCCCCCATTAAGTAAACAACGGTAAATACGCAAATCCAAACGATGTCTAGGAAGTGCCAGAATAAGCTTAGGCAGCTTAAACGTGTTACTGTCGCTTTACCTAAGCCACGACGAACCACTTCTATCATCATGATTGTCATCCAGATCAAACCAGCTGTTACATGTAAACCGTGTAAACCAACTAATGCAAAGAATGAACTTAAGAAAGCACTATGTTGCGGGCCATGACCGTTAACGATCAAGTGATGGAATTCATAGATTTCCATACCGATGAACACCGCACCTAAACAGAACGTAACTAACAACCACGCTAATGTTAATGCTTTCTTTTGGCCTTGCGCTGCAATCATTGCAAAACCAAAAGTGATACTACTCAATAATAATGCTGCTGTTTCCACAGCAACAAAATCTAGTTCAAAAATGTCTTTACCTGACACGCCACCTGCTGTGTTCATAAACAACACAGCGTAAGTAGCAAAGAATGAGGCAAATAATAGACAATCCGTCATTAGGTATAACCAAAAACCAAATACGGTATCACCTGACGTGTCATGATGATCGTGATGATCATCATGTGTTGATACAGCATCTACGTTAGTAGATGCTAAATCTGCTGAAAGTGTACTCATGCTTTAACTCCTTCACGGCCACTTAAATTAAATGCTTGCTCAGTTTCGAGAATCTCATCAGGTTGTACGTAGTAATCAACATCGTTGCAGTAACAACGCTTAATAAATACTGCGATAGCACCAATTAGACCTGCACCTGCTAACCACCAGATATGCCAAACCATTGCAAAACAGAAGATAGTTAATGCTGCACCCATTAGGACACCTGCAGAGGTATTCTTAGGCATATGAATCGGGCTGTAGCTAGACTTGGTAATGTAAGCTTGACCTTTTTCTTTCATATCTGTCCATGCATCAATATCATCAACGTGTGGAATAACAGCAAAGTTATACGCTTGTGGTGGTGACGCAGTCGCCCACTCAAGTGTATGACCGTTCCATGGATCACCTGTTTCATCATCAAGTGCTTCACGGTCTCTAAAGCTCACGTATAATTGAATCACTTGTGCAATGATACCGAACATAATAATGATCGCACCTACTGCTGCTAGGTATAGCCAGAAGTTCCATTCAGGCGTATTAGTATGATTTAGACGTCGAGTCATACCTAGGAAACCTAGTACGTATAACGGCATAAATGCAACGAAGAAACCAACGATCCAGCACCAGAAAGATACCTTACCCCACTTCTCATTAAGCTTGAAGCCCATTGCTTTAGGGAACCAGAAAGCAAAACCAGCTAGGTAACCAAATACTGCACCACCGATAATTGTGTTATGGAAGTGAGCAATTAGGAATAAGCTGTTATGTAATACATAGTCAGCGCCAGGAATTGCTAATAGTACGCCTGTCATACCACCGATAGTAAAGGTCACCATGAAACCAAGTGTCCATAATACTGGTACTGTGATACGTAAACGTCCGCGGTAAATAGTGAATAACCAGTTAAATAGTTTCACACCAGTTGGAACCGCAATGATCATGGTCATTACACCAAAGAAGGCATTTACATTAGCACTTGATCCCATCGTAAAGAAGTGATGTAACCAAACGACGAAGCCTAAAATAGAAATTGCACCACTCGCGTAAATCATCGATTTGTAACCAAATAGACGTTTACCCGTAAATGTAGAAATAATTTCTGAGAATATACCAAATGCCGGTAAAACTAGAATGTATACTTCAGGATGACCCCATGCCCAGAACAGGTTGATGTACATCATTGAATTACCACCAAGATCGTTGGTGAAGAAGTGGAAATCCATGTAACGGTCAAGTGTTAACATTGCCAATACAGCAGTTAAGATTGGGAATGAAGCTGCAATTAGAATGTTAGCCCAAGTACAAGTCCAAGTGAAAATAGGCATTTTCATTAGAGTCATACCAGGAGCACGCATTTTGAATACCGTTACTAGGAAGTTAACAGAAGTTAACAGTGTACCCAGTCCCGATATCTGCAAGGCCCAAATATAATAATCGACCCCCACCCCAGGGCTAAAGGTCAACTCCGATAACGGAGGATAAGCTACCCAACCAGTCTTAGCGAACTCACCAAATACAAGTGAAATATTCATTAAGATCGCGCCGCTGGCAGTTAACCAGAAACTTAGGTTGTTTAAGAAAGGAAATGCTACATCACGCGCACCGATCTGTAATGGCAAGATAATGTTCATTAGACCAACCATGAATGGCATTGCCATAAAGATGATCATAATGACACCATGTGCCGTAAAGATTTGGTCGTAATGTTCTGGTGGTAAGTAACCAGGAGAACCATTAGTAGCAAGTGCTAATTGTGAACGCATCAGAATTGCATCACTGAAACCACGGAATAACATGATTAATGCAAGAATGATGTACATGACACCTAGACGTTTGTGATCAACCGAAGTGATCCAGCCGTGCCATAGCACGCCCCATTTTTTATATTTTGTGATAAGCCCTAATAAAATAAGGCCCCCTAGTGCAATACCAATCATGGTCACCACAAGAATGGGATCATGTAGTGGAATTGCATCTAAAGTAATTTTGCCTAAAAACGACATGATTATTCCTCGCCTTGGGTGTGAGATGAATGCGCTGAATGCTCAGAGTGCTCTGAGTGTCCTGAATGATCTGCATGTTCATCCATTTTATGATCCATGCCTTTCATTTCAGAAATGTCAGACTTACCAGACATATGCACCATGAATTTCATGATGATTGTATGGAATAAGTTGTCTTCAACATTACCGTAATATGTTACAGGATGATTTTCAGTAGGTTCAGCTAACTGGTAATAAGCATCTTTAGTTAACGTATTACCCTGTGCTTTAACATTACTTACCCAATCATCAAAACCAGCTTGGGTAGGTGTTGCAATCGCGTTGAATTTCATTCCAGAGAAGCCTGCACCACTATAGTTCGCAGAAATACCTTTAAACGTACCAGGTTCATTAGCAATCAAATGCAATTTAGTTTGCATACCAGCCATTGAATAAATTTGGCTACCTAGTTGTGGAATGAAGAAAGAATTCATCGTGCTTTCAGAAGTGATCTTAAACTCAACAGGCACATTAGTCGGGAATACCAATTCATTTACCGTAGCAATGCCTTGCTCAGGATAAATAAATAACCATTTCCAGTTTAGTGACACCACTTCAACAGTGATATGTTCACCTTTACCTTCAAGGGGCTTATAAGGATCTAAACGATGCGTAGACTCCCAAGTAATTACACCTAAAATAATAACAATTATGATAGGCACAGCCCAAACGACAGCTTCAATCTTGGTAGAGTGAGCCCATTTCGGTGCGTATATTTCGTGAGTTTGAGTGTCTCTATATTTCCATGCAAAATATAAAGTCATTACGATGACGGGAATAACAACGAGCAACATAAGAACAGTTGCTATGATGATTAGATTTTTCTCATCATAGCCAATCTGTCCTTTTGGATCGAGTACTCCGCCTTTACAGCCTGACAAAGTCAAGACTATGCTAGCTAAAGCTATATTACAAAGGTTGCGAATTAACAATGGACCATCCTACTAATACCAATCCGTGTAACTATCCATGAAAGTGACTAGTAAAAATAAGTGAAAAGGTTGAATTTTTCACACACTTTTATTACCTACTTTGACACATATTAATTAAACGTATTGCTATAACCTAAAGTTAAAAGATGCTGTATTAACTAAACTAAGAAATACAACAGTATAAGATTATTCTCAAATGGGTTTTCATCTCTGATAGAAAACATTAATGAAAACAATAAGAGAAAAGTAACTAAATCGACTAAATAAAAAACAACCACAAAAAATAAAAAAACATTATTTGCAGCGACAATTTAATCTATACCTGAGGCGGCGCACGACAGCCACGGGTATTAGTCACAATAAAGGTATGTGATGCTTCACAAAAAATTATAGCAGCTTTTTGTAAAACAACAGCAGTTCGACGGATAGGAAAGAAGTATAAGATTAACCAACATAAGCCGACTATTAAGTGGTTAGACATTAGAGGGCTAGTGAAATAACCTAAAGCATTGACTAAAAAAGTTTCAGAAAATGCAACTTTCGCCATCAAACTACCTATTTCATTTTTTCCTTCGATAACACCCTGAAAAAGTACCATCGTATTCAAAAATAAAATAACCAATATTGAGAGTACGTTTCGTTCCATAAAAAAGTTTCGCGCACACGAAAAAAATCTACAGATAATAGACAATAATTCCGTTTGCTGACAATACTGTAAACTCAAAGGTATAACCTTATATGCTTTATGAACGAACTGGAAAGAAATGACTACTGTACTTTTACGTTATTTATTATGATTTAAGTCAAAAAAACAACTGTAGCCATTAAATTTTCGCAAGTATATCAAAGTCACCCTAGTCAACAAGTAGAAAACAGCTTTAGTACAAAATTAATTGTTAAATATTGAGATCATAAGCTGACAACATATTGTTCAACAATTTGATTAACTATTTACTGGATAGTAACCAATATAACCATTCTACGTATTTTCTCCCGTTAACAACTGATAAGTGTTAAAATTCATTGATTACTGTTAACTTTTCATAATAGTTGAATCATCTTACGTTTTAATCGTTTTTTATAACGTAGTTATGGCTATCATGATGCTCAAGAAAACAATTTAAACCAGTACATTTTAGAAGGCTACAACATACATGAGTAAAGCAAATATCCAGTGGTTTCCAGGGCACATGCACAAAGCACACAAGCAAATTAAGGAAGTATTGCCACAGGTAGATATCATCATTGAAGTAGTAGATGCTCGCATTCCTTACAGCAGTGAAAACCCATTAATTGGCGCTATTCGTGAAAAAACACCTTGTATTAAAGTGTTAAACAAAGCTGACCTTGCCGATCCTGCTATCACTCAGAAATGGATTGAGTATTTGGAGCAAGATCAAGATATTAAAGCAATTGCTATTACAACCAGTAAACCTGAGCAAGTACATCAAATTACAAAGCTATGTGAGCAAATGTTACCGCACCGCCTCGGCCAAGATAAACAGATTCGCGCAATGATCATGGGTATCCCAAATGTTGGGAAATCGACTATCATTAATATTCTCGCAGATAGAATTATCGCTAAAACAGGTAATGAGCCAGCAGTAACTAAAAATCAACAACGTATTCGTTTACCAAGCGGTATTATGCTTTCTGATACACCAGGTTTTTTATGGCCTAAGATTGAAAATGCAAATTCAGGCTATCGCTTAGCGGTAACAGGCGCAATTAAAGATACAGCAATAGAATATGAAGATATTGCTTACTACGCAGCAGAATACCTTATTGAGCATTACTTACCGCGTTTGCAACAACGTTACGAATTTGATGACGTTCCGCAGTCTGACCATGAACTAATGGAACTAATTGCCAAACGTCGTGGAGCTTTACGTGCAGGTGGACACTTCGACATTTACAAAGTATCGACAATATTATTGAATGAGCTTCGTTCTGGCGCGCTAGGACCACTAAGTATTGAAACGCCTGAAATGGCCGCAATAGAAAAAGTAGAAGTCGCTGAGTTGATGGCGTTACAAGTAGAAAATAAAATAGAAAAGAAAAAATCACGAAGACGTAAATACAACAAAAGGAAATAACTCTTCTTCGAGTTGATAACTACCATTCAAAGATTATAGCACCACCGAATAGAAGCTATTTGTTATCCCTCATTACAATAATTACTCTATTTCAATCTACACTTCTAACATTAAAGCATAAAAAAACCCACTTCAATGAAGTGGGTTATTAGGTATTACTTAATAAAGAGCTAAAGAATTATTGAACACCTAGTTTCTCTAGTGTCTCTAATGTTAACGCACCTTTATTTAAGTTTTGATCTTCTTGGTATGCATTAACTGCGGCTTTAGTTTCTGCACCGTAAACACCATCAATTTGTGTGATGCTGTAATCTTTCTTTTGTAGTGCAAGCTGCAATTTAGAAACAACATCTTCTGTTGTATTTGTTTCACATAAAATTTCTTGCCATTTTAAGTAAGGTTCTGCAGTTTTAACGCTAGTATCGTAAGTTTCGTATACCGCAGGGATAGAGATTTTAGTCTCTTTAGCAGGTACATCTAACTCACGTGTTTTAACCATCTTACAAATTGCTGGGATTTTCACTTCTTCAGTCGCTGCAGGAGTATCTAAAACATTACTTGTTACTAATTCATAAACTGCAGGTGTAACAACTTCTTTAGTTGTTGCTGGCGTCACTAACTCTTGTTTAGTAACCGTTTCGTAAATAGCTGGCGTTACCACTTGTTTTGTTGTTGCTGCAGTCACTAATTCTTGTTTAGTCACAGTCTCGAATACAGCAGGTGTCTTCACTTCTTTAGAACTTGGCGCTTTGTCCAGTGCTCTTGTTTTAACTGTTTTGTAAACAGCTGGTGTCTTCACTTCTTTTGTATAAGCATCTTGATCTAATACTTTAGTTGTCACTGTTTTGTATACTGCAGGTACTTCAACTAAACATAGAATCTCGCCAGTAGCATGGTCAACTTTTTCAATTTCACCACGACCTTTTTTCCATTCTGTGTGTGCTGGAGAAACAAGTACTTGCTCAGATTGCATTTTGTAAGTAGCAGGTATAGTGACAAGCTCAATTTTCTCAGGCTCAACCATAATGCTTTCGCTGATTGTTTTGTAAGTAGCAGGCACTGCAACAAGTTCAGTTTTCTCAGGCTGAACCATAACACTTTGCGTCACTGTTTTATAAACCGCAGGGACAGCAACCAATTCAGTTTTCTCAGGTTCAACCATCACACTTTCTGTTACTGTTTTATAAACAGCTGGTACCGGTACTAATTCAATTTTTTCTGGTTCAACCATAATGTTTTCAGTCACACTTTTATAAGTGGCTGGAACAGGAATAAGTTTAGAGCTTGCTTGTCTAATTGTTACCTTCTTTTCAACTACTTTATAAGTAGCTGGAGTAATTTCAATTTTAGACTGTGCTTCTTTAATTAAACGCTGTACTGGATCTGTACGATATTGCGCAGGTACTAGTACTTTAGCGTAACAGTGACCTAATTCTGCATTGGGTGGAATAAGAGAGTTCGCAACAGACGCTTTGTCACTAGCACCAGGTGTTGCGTTTAAAGCGGCAAGAGCATTGTTTTTCTCTTGAAGTTCTTGATTTAGCTTCTCAATTTGTTGATCTTTCTTTGCTAAATCCTCATTTGAAGAATCTGATACTGAACACCCTGTTGCAGTAAGCAGAACCGAAGCTGCGATAGCTGTCATTTTAAAGTTAATTTTCATTGCTTTTCCCTTTCGTTGAATATGACAAGCACTTTATCACAAAAATAACTTTTATTTAGCTATTTAATTGCTAGTTCGTGATATAGTTCATTTATAAATTTAAAAAGGAGTTTAATTTTGAAAACATTAAAAATATTATTTACATCTTCGGTTCTTAGTTTAGCACTTGCTGGTAATATTTATGCACAAGACGGCGGAAAGGATTGTCCCGATTGCATTATGGTACCTGATTTAAATGTTGAGTTTAAAAATGATTCGACTGTTTATATGAATGATGCTGAAAAAAAGGAAATCGCTGAATTCGCTACTTTCTTAAAAGAAACAGACTTATACGCAGTCATCGAAGGCCACACTAGTAAATTTGCAACGGCTACTTATAATCTACAACTATCTTCAGATCGAGCAGTTAAAATAAGAGCTGAGTTAATTAAATTAGGTGTTAAACCTGCGCAAGTCAAAGCGATTGGATTTGGTGAAAGCTCACCACTATACGATAACAATACAGAGATTGGTGCACAAAAGAACCGTCGTGTTATAGCTGAAGTATTTAATGATGCAGTTGAGCTAGCTGAGTATGTTTCATCTGAAAGAAGTCGTATTTCAGAAATCAAATACAAAGAACAATAAGCCTTTATTTATCGTTCTTTACAATCATCAATAGCACTCTACTGCTATCAATATAACCACTGCTATTTTGCAGTGGTTATATTTCCTCTATATTTTATTTTGTATTACAAACCCTCATCAAATTCAACTACATCAAATAATTATTCATTTTAACCTATAAAAATATGATTATTTATTCATTTTATCTCCAAAAATAAATATTGCTTTGAAGATGTCTGCTATAATTAGCTTTTAGAGATGTATTGTGTGTATGTAGAGTCAAAGATTAAAAGGAATTAATGAGTGTTTAAAAATATAAAGATATTCATGTTCTTTTTTATACTTTTTAGCCACTTCTCAATTGCAGAAGAGTTAAAACAAGTAACATTAAAAACATCGTGGTATGAACAGTTTCAGTTTGCCGGATATTACATGGCAAAAGAAAAAGGATTCTACAGGCAAGAAGGACTGTCTGTCTCTATAAAACCGTTCTCAATAGAAAGCCAGTCAGATACTGTCCAACAAATTATTAATGGTGAGATTAACTTTGCCGTTGGTAAAGAAAACCTCATTTTAGAAAAAGCAAAACACAAACAAATCGTAGTGCTGTTTGCCTTATTTCAATCAAGTCCTTTGACATTAATCACCACTAAAGCTTCTAATATTAATACCTTTGCTGATTTTAATGGAAAGAAGATCATGACCAGTGTTGCAGATGCCAAACAAGTGTCTATAAAGGCAATGCTAAATGCAAACCATGTGCAATTAACTGACTTAAAACAAATTACTCATTCGCACAATATTGAAGATTTAATCAATAAAAAAACTGATATTATTTCAGCGTATATTTCTAAAGCGCCCTACGATCTACAACAGAAAGGGGTCGACTTTAATATTTTTTCCCCACAATACGATGGTTTTGATTTATATAGTGACTTCCTGTACACCAGCGAGCACTTTATAGCCGAAGATATCTCAGCCACAAAAGCCTTTAGAAAAGCATCTCTAAGGGGGTGGGAGTATGCATTCTCTCACATTGATGAAGCTGTTCAAATCATACTTGATAAATACAATGAACAAAATCTAACTAAAGAAGCCCTCACCTTTGAAGCGGTCGCATTAAAAAAATTAGCTTATCTGAATACAGCTAAAATCGGGGTTATTGATAAGACTAAAATACAAAAAAGCTTTGACCTATACAAAGTGTTAGGTATTAATGAAGGTAGTATTGATTATGATAAATTCATTTATGATGCAGAAACTCCTTACATATTTTTTAACTCTTCAGAGCAAGCATATTTAAAACAAAAGCAAAAAATAACCATGTGTGTTGACCCTAATTGGCTGCCCTTTGAAGGCCTTGACGGTAATGGCCGACACATAGGTACAAACAAGGCATTTATTGATATCTTTAGAGAGCAACTTCCTATCCCTCTTGAAATAATACCAACGGAGAATTGGTTGGAATCAATAGAATTAGCCAAGCAAAGAACCTGTGATCTACTTTCGTTAGCGGGTGAAACAGAGGAAAGAAAACAATACCTCAATTTTACAGATCCTTATTTAGTTTTCCCACGTGTTTTAGTAACTCAGCACCATATGCCTTTTGTTAATAATTTCAATTTATTAGCCAATAAAAGAATAGGTATGGTTAAAGGTTATGCACAACAAGATTTTATACGCCAAAACTACCCCAATATCATTGTAGTTGATGTTGATGATGTTCAAAGTGGTTTGAAAAAAGTTGCTGATGGAGAATTATATGGGTTTATTGATGGCTTAGATGCCGTGACCTATTTTTTACAAGAGCACTTTTTAGGACAACTAAAAGTCAGTGGCAAATTTGACCAAAAAAGGCAATTAGGTATAGGGGTTAGAAGTGATCAAGTACCGTTGCTCTCGATTATGAATAAGTTAATCCACAATCTATCGCAAGAAAAAATTGCACAAATAATGGATACCAGTGGTTCTATAAAGTATATAGAAAAGTTCGATTACAGATTACTCTGGTGGGGGCTAATTGTAACAATTTTGATTATCGCATCTTTCTTATACCGTCAGAGTCTTCTCAATAAACTAAATAAACGTTTAAACGTTCAAATAGAAGAAAAAACAAAAGCACTAAGAGAATTAAACGAAAGTTTAGAACGACAAATTAAAGAAAGAACAAAAAATATCGAACATTCAAAAGAGCTTTTACGTGATGTGGCTTATAAAGATAACCTAACAGATACCTTTAATCGTCACTATTTAATCGAGCAATCACGACTATTTTTCAAAACCTCTGATGAGCTTGATACTCCCCTTTCTATGTTATTAATTGACATTGATCACTTCAAAAAAGTAAATGACGATTTTGGACACATAACCGGCGATAAAATATTAAAATATTTTGTCACAATAACTCAAGAAGCATTAAGGGGGGATGATTTATTTGCACGTTATGGCGGTGAAGAGTTTGTTATTTTATTACCGAAAGCTGGATTAGATGAGAGTATCTCGGTAGCTGAAAAATTGCGTAAAAAAATAGAAACCAACCCTTACCTTTCACAAAGACTAAATTGCTTTATTAATATTACTATTAGTATTGGTGTCACTGAGTATCAGAAGGGTGACTCTCTGGAGCGTTTAGTTGAAAAAGCAGATAAAGCATTATACAACGCAAAAGAAAAAGGCAGAAATCAAGTGCAATCAAGCTAATACGGCTGGTGCACTGATTGACGATGAATCAGATAAAAACGAATAATTAAGCGGCTAGCGATAATCTAGCTTCCAAAAAGTCTTCAACAGACTCCCAAATAGCAATGCTAGCAAACTCTAAAATATTAAAAACTAGCCAACAATATGGATCATGCTCATACCACCTTAATCGAGCGGAATCTAAACGGAATTCATTCGCCTTTTCATCACTTAATAAACTAGGCTCTTCCTGTTCAACCAAATGAATAATCGCTTTTAAAATAGGCTCACGTACTTGAGGATCCATCTCTTTAAATTGATCTAGCCCTTTACCAAGTTGTGGGCGTTTATCATACCATCTACTCATAAACTCTACTTCTTTAGAACAATTGAGGTATTCAACCTTTAATCAAAAAAGTCAAACAGAAACAACCTGCAAAGATGTAAAGTTCATTAATAATTCACATACACCAATCTACAGCAAAAAGATATTACACTAATGGGTAATAAATTAACATTAATTAACTGGGTTTAAGTGCTTTATAATTGATCAATTATTTGGGTAAACCTGATTTATGTGAGGTGTAGATACGCTACTTGGACCACGTTACCTATAGTAAGCAGTTTGCATTAGTCATATCGAAAATGTCTTATTATTTACGCGAAGCAGCTTTGCCTTTTTTATAATTATTTTTTGTATAAGCAGTATTTTTAGTCGGCCGTCCTGCTCGTTTTCTAAAGGTTTTTTTAGTGCTTACTGAGCTACTAGGTAGATTAACCAAAGCTTGTGGACCATCTGCAATTGCTTTATGAATAACCCCTTCAAGTTGCTCTTGAAGTGGTAAAACAAACCCCTGATAAGTTTGCTGCTTGAGACTTATCGCATTCAACTGCATTTCCCATAACGCGGTCATATCAGGCAACGTTAAACTATCTGGTAGGCTTTCAATTAACTTGCGCCCTACTTCTGTTGCTTGAATGGTTTTACCGACTCTTTGTAAAAACAGTCTTTTAAACAATAATTCAATAATGCCAGCCCTAGTCGCTTCCGTCCCTAAACCATCAGTGTCTTTTAATACTTTTTTAAGGTCAGGATCTTGTACAAACCGAGCAATATTACTCATTGCCGCAAGCAGTGTCGCATCAGTAAAATATGCTGGCGGCTGGGTGTTTTTATCAATAACTTCGCCACGTTCACAGTGTAAAACTTGCCCTTTAGTTAAATGAGGTAAAAAACTTTCAGCTTCCTTGTGTGGAAACAATATTTTCCAGCCATCACTTATTTTAGACTTTGCTTTACTAACAAACAGACCTTGGTTAATCTCGATTTCTGCAATGCATTCTGCATAATGATAATCATCATAAAATTGACATAGGTATTGGCGTACCACTAACTGGTAAATATTTTTGCTTAGATTGTCTAAAGTGCTAGTTAGTTTTTTTGTATCCGTTGGGATGATCGCGTGATGAGCATCAACTTTACTGTCATTCCAAGCTCTACCTTTGATTGATAAATTTGCCCCTTGAACAGCCTGTTTCATCTCAGTATCGTTATGCATAATAGCTTGGCTAATAGTTTTAGCTTGCTTATGATGATTACGTGGTAAATAGCGTGAATCTGAACGCGGATAAGTAATAAGCTTGTAACGTTCATAAAGAGCTTGAGCAGCATCTAATACTTTTTGTGCGCTGTATCCAAAGCGCTTTGCTGCGTCAATTTGTAAGCTCGATAAATTATAGGGTAATGGCGCAATTTGCTTTTTTTGTTTATTCACAAAACTCAAGACCTTGGCTGGTTGATTTGTAATGCGATTTGCTACATTTTCAGCTAAGCCTCTCACTAGTACGCGACCTTCACTATCTTGATAAGGGGTACACGCTTCACTAGGCTGCCACTTTGCCGTAAAGTTTTCTCCAGCCCCTGTATTACAATGGGCTAAAACTTCATAAAAGGGTTTACTGACAAACTGCTGTATCTCACGGTCTCGTTTAGCCACCAAACCTAGTAATGGAGTTTGAACTCTCCCCACCGAAATAACGCCTTTATAGCCTGATTTTTGAGCTAATAAAGTGTAAGCACGAGTCAGGTTTAAACCGTATAACCAATCTGCACGGGTGCGTGCTAATGCTGAAGTTGATAATGGAATAAAGTCTTGATTTGAGCGTAATGATTGCAATGATCGTTTCACCGCATTAACCGTTAAATCACTGATCAAACATCGTTCAACTTGCTTTAGTTTAGCTCCTTTCACTCCACTAAAATGGATCACTTCATCTACTAATAACTGTCCCTCTCGATCAGGATCTCCGACATGCACCAGTTGATCGGCTTGTTTAATTAACTTCTTTAGCACACTCAGCTGCTTACTGGTTTTAGGAACGGACTTTAACTTCCACTGTTCAGGGATAATCGGAAGATGCTCAAACTTCCATTGTTTAAAGCTCGCATCATAAGCTTCAGGATCAACTTGTGTTAAAAGGTGTCCAATGCACCAGCTTACAACATCCCCATTACCGACGTAAATACACCCATCAGCTTTACGATGGGGTTTTGGTAAGGCATCAGCAACGGCTCTCCCAAGGCTTGGTTTTTCAGCAATATATAACTTCAACATGGACTCCAACTGTTTTTATAGACAGTATTTTATATAATAGAACAATTCAAGCTTTAACGCCCTATATTTGCAACTAAATTAACTGACAGTAGTCTATTTATGCAGATCAAATTAAAACGAATTTAGAAGAACATGACTATGAACATTAAGTCGCGTTACATTAAAAATCAGTAATAAATAGGTATTGTCTCTTTGAGTCATTCAATAGAACTTTTAAAATACCATTTCGTATATACTAGTGAGCTCTTTGTTACTCACTAATAGCCTAATAGGAAATAATTATGAATCATTTATCTCTCTCTAAAGCGGCACTTTACGCCAGTACTTTATTATTTCTTAGTGCCTGTAATGATAATGAACAGGAGTTGCCTACTGAACCAACAGTGATAGAAGCACAGCAAGACACAATAACAGACAGCAGTGCTGCAAAACCGACATTGTTAGAAAGAACCACTGCTGCGGCTTCTAAAGCTAAAGGCACTGTTGAAGATAGTTCATGGGATAACGTGACAAAATCCAGCAAAGAAATTTGGAATAAAAGCAAAAAAACTAGCCAAGAAGCACTCAATCTAAGCATTGAATCAGGTAAAGATGCTTGGCAAAAAAGCAAAGAAACTAGCTTAGAAGCATGGGAAGGCAGCAAAGAAAAAACACAATCTCTATGGCAAGATGGTAAAGAAACCAGCGAAGATTTATGGGAAAATGGCAAAACCTCTAGTGAATCTCTATGGAATGAGAGTAAGGAAAAAAGTCAGCAACTTTGGGATGAGAATAGTCAAAAGCTAAATGATTTATTTAATGATACTGAAGAGGAAGATGCATTCGATAAAGCAAATCAAGCTTTTGAAGCGGATGAAATCTAATTTGTGAAAACGAGCTTTTAAGAAGTCAGTTATCAAGTTACAAAAGATCGTTGGTTATCTATAGCATTAACAGCTCACATTTAGCGGTTAATATAATAAATATAAGCCGCTGTACTAGCTACATTGAAAAATATCATTAGATAAAAATATCGGCGAAAGCTAACTTTAGTCGTTTTATGGTTAAATAACATTTGTCCCGCTAGGCTGCCAGGCCAACCAGAAAACAAAGCTAAGTAATGAAAGTGTTTCTCCGGTGTTCTTTGCCATTGTTTAATGGCAGCTAACTTATCCATCCCATAAAGAACCACACTTAATACATTAATCGCCGCCATAAAAAGCAGTGACCAACTTGGTAGCCACTGAATTGATTGAAAATAAAAGACGGCTAAAACATAAATAGTAGCCAGTAAAATAAATAGCAGTTTATGCACGATTAGTCGGTTAATTTAGCCACCAGCGAAATAAGTGCATTTTGCACTTTTTCATCGATCATTTTATTACTCACAATATCAAACACATCAAAAAAGTTAGGTACTGATAATGTGCCTTTCACATCTGCCGCAAAGTAAGAGGCAGAACCTGTTGCAGAAGCAAGTACAGATGCTGCTCCACTCGGACCCGGCGAGGTGGCTAACATCAACATAGGTGTATCCTGATAGACCTTCATATCAATACGAGAAGTCCAATCAAACAGGTTTTTGTAAGCAGCCGTGTAAGAACCATTATGCTCTGCAAATGAGATAATAATGACGTCTGCTTCAGTTATCTTTTCATAAAAGTCTAACGCTTGTTGGGGCTTTCCTAGTTTCACTTCACGCTGAATACTGTAAATTGGCATCTCATAATCATTTATATCAAGCAACTCGACTTCAGCATCAGAAATTAGGCTGGCAGTGTACGCTGCTAACTTTTGATTAATTGAATTTTCAGAATTACTCGCTGCAAATGCTAATACTTTCATATTAACTCCTTGTTATCTTGATGAAAATAAATCCCCCACTCAATAACTATACTACTTAAGCATTTTATTAGGATAAGAGTGGTAAATTCACTTATATTTCTAGATTAATACATACGCTTTAAAACGGCGTTATGCTAATGATTTTAATAATGTTAACCTTTAAAAACATCTTATCACCTTCGTCAATTATTATTCAACGACGAGAATCGATATCATTTTCCTTGTTAGCAAACTTTTCAAGCTACGTCACTTATATAAAACGCAAGTGAAGCCAAAAAATAGGCGAAAAAAAAGGTTAATGTAAACATCAACCTTTTAGTGACAGAAAATATAAGCTATAAAAAACTAGCATAGCTCTGTACTACCTTATAAAAACATAGAGAATTATTTCTCCACAAAGATAAAATATCTTTAGCTATCTAGGTAATCTAAATCGTCGTAATCATCACCTAACAACTCTTTTAAACGTTTTCTTTCTTTAATTTCTTCAATGCTACGGCGTACTTTGCCTCGTTTTCTATCGTTCATTAATGCTTGTTTCTTTTTCACTGAAGAGTTCTCTTCATCCCAATCATCTTCAGAAAAAAAGTCAACCATATCTTGTGTGTCGTCTTCAGTTTGTAGAGAGTTTCTATTACTATTTGCCATTTTAGTTCTCCAATCATGACAGTATTGCTGAGCCGATTACCGGCTTATATAACTACAAAAATTAATTTTTAAATTGTGTGGTATGGGTGACTTTATTCAACTTTAAATAAATAACCATACACTCTCTTTTTAACTCATTATTCGAAAAATTCAATATAAATATTCAAAATAAATTAACTAAAAATTTATTTATTAAAAAATATGCGATTAGTGCATTATTTTAATACAGTTTTAAGCACCAGCTCCCTAAGTGGTCGGACATATAAATAACATTGATTAATAACAGAGAATATACAATCCATGTATAAGCAGTTACATTAAGCACTTATTTATAAGACGATAAAAAGGGTGAATATGCAATTTTCAACTTTAGGTAGTAGCGGTGAGTCAGTTTCACGTATTTGTTTAGGCAGTATGACTTGGGGGTTACAAAACAACCAACAAGATGCAGACCAACAAATTGCTTATGCTTTAGCACAAAATATTAATTTTATTGATACCGCTGAGATGTATGCAGTGCCACCCTCTGCCGACACATACGGTAAGACAGAATCTATTATTGGTCATTATTTAAAAAATAACCCTAGTCAACGCCAAGACATTATTCTTGCGTCTAAAATTGCGGGTCCAGGATTACCTTGGGTAAGAGATGGTGGCCCCATTACTGGAGAAGCTGTTATCAGTGCTGTAGAGGCATCTTTAAAGCGTTTACAAACCGATTATATCGACCTTTATCAATTACATTGGCCAAACCGCCAATCGCCTCATTTTGGTCGCCATCAACCAAACCACTTCAAGTTTTCTGACAGTGATGCAACACAACAAACTGAATCCATGTTGGACGTATTACAAGGCTTAGAGAAGTGCGTAAAAGCTGGTAAAATTCGTCACTGTGGGTTATCTGATGATACACCATGGGGAATAAACACCTTTTTAAAGTTGAGTGAGCAACATAACTTGCCACGCATGGTATCGATTCAAAATGAGTTTAATTTATTACATGCCAAAGATTGGCCATACTTGATAGAGAATTGTGTGCATGAAGATATTGCTTATTTGCCTTGGTCACCTTTAGCAACAGGTATGCTAAGTGGAAAATACCTTGACGGGGCACGCCCTGAAGGTAGTCGTTGGACATTACAGCAACGCAATGGCTTATATCGTGATACTGAAAGCAGTAAACAAGCAATTAAAGCCTACCAAGAGGTTGCAACAGCTAATGGCATCACCACCGCCCAGTTAGCGTTAAAATGGTGTGACCAAGTAGACGGTGTAACATCAACGATCATTGGTGCAACCACTATGAAGCAACTAAAAGAAAACATTGAAGCTTTTAAAGATCCGCTTTCTGAACAAGCATTGTCAGATATTAGTGAGATCGTAAAGCTTTATCCAGCTCCGTATTAGCCAGTTATAGTTATTACGTTAGCCTTACTATCACAGTATGGCTAACTCAAACTCCCATTAAAATAATGACATTTGGTCTGACGTTATTAAGTTAAAATCCTTCCCTAATACCGGTAAAATAGCTTCTGCAATTGGTTTTAATTGTTTATCAATGTATTGCTGATAATCAATATCTGAATGTAGGTATTCCTGTGGTTCAGGACCATTAACTGTCAGTAAATACCCAATTCTGCCTCGTTGCTGATAACGCAATGGCAACCCCAATGCGGCGTTTTGCTGATCTGCTAAACGTGCAGCTTTAACTTGTGGAGGCACATTCTTAACATAATCAGCTAAGGGCCGACGTAAACGTTTATGGTAGACCAACTTATCATCTAATTGACCTTGCTTGAGTTGCTCAATAGTCTCCATGATATAAGCTTCTACCGGCTGCTCTGAAAATATTTTTTTATAAAGCGTCTTCTGAAAGTTTTGCGCTAATTCAGTCCAATCCGAGCGAACCGTTTCTAGCCCTTTAAACACTATCTCTTCGCCCTTATCGGTCATAGTTAAACCTGCATAACGTTTTTTAGATCCCGTATCTTGGCCACGTAAAGTAGGCATAAAAAATTTCGAAAAAGCAGTTTCAAACTCAATCTCTAAGAAACAATCTAAATCGAACTCTTCGCGTAGCCTAGCTTCCCAATATTGGTTAATATCAGTCGCTAATTGCTTCCCAATCTCCATCGCTTGCTGCTGATCAGTACAATTTTTTAAATAAACAAATGTAGAATCTGTATCTCCATAAATAACCTGCTGCCCCTGCGCTTCAATGAATTGAGCCGTATCTTGCATTATTTGATGACCACGTAACGTGATCGAACTCGCTAAACGGGTATCATGAAAACGACAACCGGCAGAGCCTAATACACCATACATACTATTCATAATAATCTTAATAGCATGTTGAAAGGCATGGTTTTTCTCTTTTTTAGCCTGCTCACGCGCAGCAGTTAAGGTGTTGATAATTTTAGGCAAATAATGTGCTGTTCGACTAAATCTAGCCCCCCTAAAACCCGGAATAGTGTCATTTTCAGGTGCTAATAATCCTTCTACCATCCCTAGTGGATCTATTTTAAAACTCCGCATGATATTAGGGTACAGAGACTTAAAGTCTAAAACTAATACCCATTGATATAACCCAGGCACCGAGTCCATCACAAAGCCACCCGGTGAGTGTTGTGCTTGTACATCCCCTAAGTTAGGTGCAATGTAACCACTGCGGTGTAATAACGGTAAATACAGGTTAATAAATGCGGCAACTGATGCACCACGTCTATCTAAAGCAAGTCCCGTCAAACGTGCTCGTTGAATGGTATATTCAGCGAGTTGTTTATGTTCAAAAATACGCTCTACTAGCAAACAATCTTGTAGGTTGTAACGTGCTAATGTTAAGGGTTCTTGTTCAAATTGACGCTTAATTTCGAGGCCTTTATCGCTATTATTAGCGATCAACTTCCCTTCCCCAAATAAACTTTGACTAACATACTCTAAACTATAGCTTTCAAAGTGTAGACTGGCATTCTTTAATGCATCTATACCGTCCAATACGACTCGACCATTTAAGATTACTGAGCCTGATTCAGGGTCATCTCTATGCGTTAACCACTTTAATGCACTTCCATCACGACCAATGGTTAAAGGGACATTCAATAACTGCGCCCTTTTGGCTAATAAACGCATATCAAAGTTGCCAACAGCCCAACCAATAATCGCATCAGGATCATATTGCTCAAACCAACGAATCAACGCCAATAATAATGCCCGTTCATCTTTAACCCAGCACACATTAATATCATCGGCAGCTTGAGGACGACCTATCATCAATACCGTATGATGTGCTTGCTGTGCTTCTCCTACATTACCCATACTTAAAGCGATGCTGTATAACTCACTGTGTGGGCTACACTCCACATCCAATGAAACCATGCTTAAATGGCTATTGGCTTCAATGACTTCAGCATTAGCTTCACTCGACACAGTCGCTTGCTGACAGGACCAATAAGATCCTAGCCAGTCGATTTGACCTGACACTTTCACAACACCATAGATAAAACGCTCCATTAAAAAACGATCGCTTAATTTAATATCTCCTTCATAGGTAGCAATACCTTGTTGCATTAAAGCGAGTTGGCACCACTTATGGAGTTGTTGCTTAGCAGTATAAATAGCACAGACTTTTTGCCCATTAAAGGTTTTAAGCTCAATGGGTCTAATAAAGTCTGGGAAGCAATTTTCTTGTTTCCAAAGCGCTTCAGCCTGTTCTAAATGGGCTTGTTCGATGAGAAAAACATAACGTTGTTGGGGAATAACAATACGGCATGGACCACGTTCAGTGCTTAGCCAAAATATCAGGTTAACACCATTCGTAGTTTCGACTTGTTGACGAGATAAAATCAGGCCTGATAGGGAAGTAATAGAAGATTCGCTCATGACCTGCATATTATACTAAATAATATGATAAAGGGAGAAACAAGGAGCATTGAAGCTCCTTGTTAATCAAAACTTATAGACGATGACGCGGTAAAAATAGGTTCAGTAGAATAGCAACAATACCGCACAAACTTACACCCTGTAAGCTAAATGAGCCAATACCTAATGCCATACCACCGATACCAAACACTAAGGTAACGGAAACAATACACATGTTACGTGGTTGTGATAAATCAACACGATGGCGAATCATGGTATTCAGGCCTACCGAAGCAATAGTACCAAATAACAGCATCATGATACCGCCCATTACTGCACCAGGAATAGTTTGCAATACAGCTCCGAATTTACCTACAAATGCCAATAAAATAGCAATAATAGCAGCCCACCACATGATTTTAGGGTTAAAATTACGCGTTAGCATCACTGCACCGGTTACTTCTGAATAAGTCGTATTAGGCGGTCCACCAAATAATGAAGCAGCACTAGTTGCAATACCGTCCCCTAGTAAAGTGCGGTGTAAGCCTGGCTTTTTCAGGTAATCTTTCCCGGTAACATTACTGATCGCTAAAATATCCCCTACATGTTCAACGGCTGGGGCAATAGCAACAGGTATCATGAATAATACCGCATGCCAATTCCACTCAGGTGCAACAAACTTAGGCACACTTAACCAAGCAGCGTTACTGATGGCACTAAAATCTACAACACCAAACAAAAAAGCAAGAATATAGCCCACTAATACACCACAAAATATTGGTACTAGTTTGAAGATGCCCTTAGCTAATGTTGACACTAATAAAGTGGTCACCAATGCAGAGAAAGAGATGATCATCGCAGTATTTTGATCCATCAATACCGCACTTGCATCCCCGGTTTTACCTAACGCCATATTGACGGCAACAGGCGCTAACCCCAGGCCAATCACCATGATCACAGGGCCAACTACTACAGGTGGTAATAAACGATGAATAAAACCGACGCCTTTTAACTTCACTGCATAAGACATCAACATATACACCACACCAGCGGCAAACAAACCAGACATAGTTGATGCGATACCCCACGTTTGAACGCCATAGGCAATAGGAGCGATAAACGCAAAGCTAGATGCGAGGAAAATCGGTACTTGTCCTTTGGTGACAAAATGGAACAATAATGTACCAATACCGGCAGTGAATAACGCTACATTTGGATCTAAACCAGTAATCAAAGGCATTAATACCAATGCACCAAAAGCAACGAATAACATTTGAGAGCCGGCAAGTGCTTGCTGAAATAATGTTAGGTTAGCTGTGCTATCTAGCTCAGCTGAGTCAGAGGAAAGACTATCTGACATAATAAATTCCCTTTACTAAAAACGAATGAAATAGATAAATCGACTTATTTTACTGAGGTAAAGTAAGTCGATTTATTCATAAAATATGATGTTGTTAAGTTATGCTTTGATGGCGTTACTTAGTACCAAAGATTTTATCGCCAGCATCGCCTAAACCAGGAACGATGTAACCATGCTCATTCAAATGAGAATCAATTGATGCGGTGTAAACTTCAATATCTGGATGTGCTGCCTCTAGTGCTTTTAAGCCTTCAGGCGCTGCCACTAAGATCAGTACTTTAATGTTTGTACAGCCACTTTCTTTAATCAAATCAAGGGTTGAAATCATTGAGCCACCAGTCGCTAACATTGGGTCAACCACTAATGCCATACGTTGATCGATTTGGCTTACTAACTTTTGGAAATATGGCACTGGCTCTAGTGTTTCTTCGTCACGGTAAATTCCTACTACACTGACTTTTGCACTTGGAATATAATCAAGCACACCATCCATCATACCTAAACCTGCACGCAAAATAGGCACAACTGTTACCTTTTTACCTTCAATTTGCTGTATTTCTATCTCACCTTCCCAACCTTGAATTTTCACAGTTTCTAATGATAAGTCATTAGTCGCCTCATAGGTTAATAAGCTTGACACTTCACGTGCTAATTCACGAAAACGTTTAGTACTAATATTAGCTTCGCGTAATAAACCTAACTTATGCTGGATAAGTGGATGTTTTACTTCAATGACTTTCATGCTGTGTCTCCAAATGAATAAAATGTTAAAATCGACCGATCTTAGCAAGATAAAATATATCAATGTATGTGCTACATCATTATAAATTGAAATTAGATCTTTTTGTTAAATTTAGTCAATTTTTAAAACAAAAAAGGCTAAAGGTTTCCCTCTAGCCTGTTGATTTAAATAATTATTAATAACAAAGTTTATCTAGTTATTATTTAAATTAGTGGCGCCTATTTTATGAATTGCTATATCAGCTCCCTTGAACTCATCTTCTTCATCTAAGCGAATTGGTGTAATCGCATTGACGACCTTATAAACAACAAAGCCGCCAATAACAGCAAATACAATACCAGCAAGTGAACCAATTAATTGGCTCATAAAAGTAACACCGCCTAAGCCACCAAAGCTTTCTAAACCAAAGATACCTGCAGCAATCCCACCCCATAGACCACAGACACCATGCAAAGGCCACACACCTAATACATCATCAAAATGAGAGAATTTATTTTGCACATAAGTAAACAGCCAAACAAATAATCCACCAGCAACTAAACCTGTCATCAGAGCACCAATCGGATGCATAAGATCTGAACCTGCACAAACAGCCACTAAACCAGCTAACGGACCATTATGGATAAAGCCTGGGTCTTTTTTGCCAATCAATAAAGAACTGATAATACCGCCTACCATCGCCATCAAAGAGTTCATCGCAACCAATCCGCTAATACCCTCAATAGCCTGGGCAGACATGACATTAAAACCAAACCAGCCAATAGATAAAATCCAAGCACCTAATGCTAACAACGGGATATTTGACGGAGCAAATGCAATCACTTTACCTTGGCGGTAACGTCCATTTCGGCTACCTAAAACAATAATAGCGGCAAAAGCAATCCACCCACCTACGCCATGTACAACTATTGAGCCAGCAAAATCATGGAAAGCAGCACCAAAATTAGCCGTTAACCAATCTTGAAAGCCGTAATTACCATTCCAAATAATTCCTTCAAACAATGGATATACAAGGCCAACACATAAAGCCGCTGCAATGAGCATTGGATTAAACTTTGCTCTTTCAGCAACACCACCAGAAATAATTGCAGGGATCGCCGCAGCAAAAGTCATTAAGAAGAAGAATTTAACTAATTGATAGCCATTATTTTCCGCTAACACAGCGGCACTATCGAAAAAAGTAACGCCATAAGCTAACCAATAACCGAAGAAAAAATAAACCAATGCAGAGACACCAAAGTCAGACATAATTTTAACCAAAGCATTCACTTGGTTTTTATGGCGTACCGTGCCGACTTCTAAAAAAGCAAAGCCTGCATGCATGGCAAATACCATGATCGCGCCTAATAAAATAAATAAGGTATCCGCACTGTTAATTAGTGCTGTGACATGATTTTGTACTAAGTCCATCTCTTCCTCTTTAACATCCTTAAAAAATTGAAGCGAACCTTACCCGATAAATGCTTTAGTTAACAATTACTTTATCCTCTTTTCTGTATTTTTTTTGATATCAAATCAAGATTAGGCGAAAAAATCCCAGCTAATAATTTAGAGACGATCTGACTTTATAAAAACAAGATATTTAGTTAATTTAAATCACAATAAATAGAGAGTAATTATTTTTGTACGCCAATAAAGAAAAGCATCAGGAGGTGTAATTAATCCAATAACTTTCAATATTTATCAATAGTTAGTTTCAAAATAGATGGAGTTCTCAATGCAAATGTTACATTACAACATTTTACTGATTTAATAGATAACTAGGTTGGCTAACATTGGATCTTGATACAAATAAAAGTACGTATATTAATGCGCTTTCCTTACCTTACTTTCATATTGCCAACCCGCTTCCTTAGAGTTAAATGCATTAACTTGGTCACCTTACCGCAACAAACAGCGACTTAAACCCATTAGCCTTGATCTAAAAGCAGGTGAGTTTGCTGCTGTTGTTGATCCCAATGGCGCAGGAAAAACCAGCTTATTACGCTGCTTGTATAGAGTAAATAAACCGACACATGGCGAAGTATTACTCGATGGCCAATAATATTTGGTCATTATCAGGACGCCTGTGTGCTCAACATATTGCCACTGTATTACAAGATATAGGAGCAGAGTTTGCTTTGACAGTATTTGAAATGGTTGAAATAGACTTAATACCTAGAGCAACAGGCTGGAAACGAACGTTATCAGATATTGACTCTATTAACAGTCCGTTGTATTGATTTCGACACCATTCATAGTCTTCAACCAAGCGATGCTTATTACAACCCAATAACAGTACTCAAATGGCTCTACCAACTAAGCTAAAGAGGAATAAAATTTAACACTAAAAATTTCCAAAAAAAAAAGCCTGAACAAGCACTTAACATAGAGAGTGTTCAGGCTTTTTTAATGTGGCTCCTCTTGCTGGGCTTGAACCAGCGACACACGGATTAACAGTCCGTTGTATTGATTTCGACACCATTCATAATCTTCAACCAAGCGATGCTTATTACAACCCAATAACAGTGCTCAAATGGCTCTACCAACTAAGCTAAAGAGGAATAAAATTTAACACTAAAAATTTTCCAAAAAAAAAGCCTGAACATCACGTTCAGGCTTTTTTAATATGGCTCCTCTTGCTGGGCTTGAACCAGCGACACACGGATTAACAGTCCGTTGCTCTACCAACTGAGCTAAAGAGGAATTGTAGTTTTTTCCACTGATTAATCTTAAATGAATTAACAGTGTCTCTATCGCTCTATCAACTGAGCTAAAGAGGATTGTAACTTTTAAAGTCCTTAGACTTGTTAAACTCAAAATATTCAAGTTTAACTAAATGTGGCTCCTCTTGCTGGGCTTGAACCAGCGACACACGGATTAACAGTCCGTTGCTCTACCAACTGAGCTAAAGAGGAGTTGTAGTTTTTCCACTGATTAATCTTAAATGAATTAACAGTGTCTCTATCGCTCTACCAACTGAGCTAAAGAGGAATTTCAATTTTTAATCTTTATAACTAAAAGGTATTATCTAGCCCTTTATCATATCAATTCATTTAATAAATGAAAGGATAACTAAACAATATTTTGTTTGAGTCATCTTAAAGACGGGCGCAGTATATTTTTTGCAGTTAATCATGTCAACAAAAAAGGAGGATAAAAAAATTGGTTGCTGATAAATCAAACAACCAATCACAAATATTACCTAACCTGCTTTTTTATTGTGCAATATCAATCAGATTAAATATCCCACTTAATGCTGTCGTGGAGTTTTTCTTGCATCATTTCAAGTGGCTCATCTGGCTCACCAACAATCACGATATTGGCTTTCCCCATTTTTTCAGACATACCTTTCAAGTGTTCATTACTAAACTCGGCGGCAGGTGTGAACTTACCTTTTTCTGGCACTACAAAGACAGTAACGCGACCTTTTTCACCTTTTAGTATCATATGTAATGCTGAAGTCCCTTTAAAACTACAGTAGTTTACAAACATGATTTCACCTAAGCCCTCTTTAGCTTGCCCACCATACACTGCGAGTTTGGCATTCACCGCTTGTAAGCTTGCATTCTCATTAGCCTTAGCTGTTAAAAAGTATTCGTTTTTAACCATCTCTAACGCAACATTGCCTATACTTTCAGGGGCTTGCTCAACGGCTGCAACTTCTACAGGTGGGGTAACCGTTTTTTGTATAAGCGGTATACTTAAGCCGATAACAAAAGCCACAGAAGCAGCAATAGCGATATGCCATCGAGCACTAATATTTTTATCACGCTCTAACGCAAAACTTTGCTCTAACATGATTTTATCAGCCAAATCATCTGGTACATCAACCTTTAAACTATCTTTTAATAACTTATCGAATGCTTTGCCATCATCGACTAATTTTTTTGATGAATCAGAAGACATAGCTCTCTCTAAGAATTCTTCTGATTTATCGTTAGGTGTTGCTATCGCTGTATGACGAAATAAAATATCATCCATGCGCTTCTCCGGTATTATTAATTTCTACTTTTAAATTAGTTTTAAGTAGGTTTTTGGCTCTAAATAACCGTGTTAACACGGTATTTTTATTTAAATCTAATTGAACCGCTATTTCCTCAGCTGTAAAACCAGCTATTAACTGTAATAACAAAGGTTCTTTATAGTCTGCTGGTAAAGCGGCTATTTTTTGTTGAATCAGTTCTTTGTCATATGGACTTGTATCTTCTTCTGCTGCGACCTCATAATCATCGATATCAACTAACGACAACTGCTTACGCTCGAAGCGTCTTGCATTCTCACGTCTTAATATCGTAAACAACCAAGCTTTCGCTGATTTATCATCAAGCAAACTATCGATGCTTTTCCATGCACGTAAGCAAGTTTCTTGCACTAAATCCTGAGCTACCTCAGAATCACGGCAAACCCATAATGCGTAGCGATATAAATCTGCGCTATAAACATTAACTAATGATTCATATCGTTTCTGTTTTCTATTCATATCCTTAATGACCGAGGATGCAGAACTTTTATTTCGTTTAGATTTAAAAAAATTCATTATTTTCCTTTAATACTTACCCTACCCCTAACTCACAAGTGGATATCTGATATTTAGCTTATTGCTATATTGATGAAGGGGGTTGTTTTAACAATACAAATAGTACTTAACAAAAGATTATACTCTATTATTGAATAGTTCGAGGAAGTAGGCAAACAGAAGTCGTTTTAAACCTATGAAAACTTAATTTATAACTCACTACATGATTGATAATAGGTAATTTGAACACATTATTTTGTATTGGTTCCTATACAAAGGGAAAACTATCAACTCTCGGCTATCAATGAAGCTTAATTAGACATTACAAATGTATAATCAACTCGCACTTGTTCACCATTGACTAATAAGTCTATCTGTAACTGCATTAACATATTTTTTCAGCGCAGGCTCCCACCTTGCTTTATAAATAGTAATATCGTTTACTTTTCCATGTTCTTCAAGTACTGGTTCAATCGGGATTTTATCAGTAAATCCTCGCTCACTTACTCATTGAACGTTACTGACTAACCAATCTTTATTGTGGCTATGTAAAGTTAGTTGATACCACTCTTCAGGCACAATTTCCCCCTTCTAGATAGTCAAAAATAAAGTCGCCAACAGAGGATTGATAAATACAAGGTTCTGTCAAGTCACATATATTTGAATAAGGATTTAAAGTAACCTCAAGCTTATTTTGATCTTGATTCATCTCTTCAAAACTAATCGTCCTCCAAACAAATAATCCTATTAACAAGGTAAGCATAATTAACAATTGAATTAACCTGTTTGGTGTAAGCATTAGTATCCCTTAATATTTTTCATTCAATATAATGATATTTCGCTCAGTATAATAACAGCGAAAGGAGCGTTACTAACAATTCATTAAGTCATTTTATTATTAATGCTCTAAGCTTATTTATTAAATAGCCTTAACCAGCCCGCTTGCTCATTAAAGCAAGTCATCATCAGTGAATAATGCGAAGTCTGAACATATAAAGCGTCTTTTTGTGCTGAATTCTTTATAAACTCCCATCTCGATAACAACTTTTCTATTAACCATTTTAAAGGTACTGTAGAAGGTGCTAGTATTAATGTAAATCAATACTAACTAAGAGTTGAATATGGATAAAAGTAATGTGAGTCGTGTACAAATCGGAGCTTGTGCAATTCATTGTCAAGATTGTAGTATTAGCCAGTTATGTATCCCTTACTCCCTCAACGAAACTGAATTAGAACGTTTAGATACTATTATTGAACGTAAAAAGCCTATCCAAAAAGGGAATGAGATTTTTAAAGCTGGTGAACCAATGAAATGCCTCTATGCCATTCGCTCTGGTACATTAAAATCTTATACTATTACAGAGCAAGGCGATGAACAGATTACAGCCTTTCATCTAGCAGGCGACTTAGTAGGATTTGATGGAATCGGCTCAGGGCATCACCCAAGCTTTGCACAAGCTTTAGAAACAGCTATGATCTGCGAAATTCCTTATGACACGCTTGATAGTTTATCAACATCAATGCCGAAGCTAAGACAACAGATATTACGCTTAATGAGTAATGAAATAGTAGAAGATCAAAGCATGATACTGTTATTGTCTAAAAAGAATGCAGAAGAGAGATTAGCTTCTTTTATCAATAACCTTTCTGTACGTTATGCTGCACGCGGTTTTTCACCAAAAGAATTCAGACTCTCAATGACACGTGGTGATATCGGTAATTACCTAGGATTAACCGTTGAAACAATCAGTCGATTATTAGGCCGATTCCAAAAAAGTGGCATGATTGCAGTAAAAGGTAAATATATTACAGTATTAGATAATGCACAGCTTTCTGAACTAGCTGGCTCTACATCATAATTTTTTAAATACTGAGTTAACCAGAAGGTTAATAACTACTTCTGGTTATTTCCATTACCAATACATTGACGATCTAGTAGGCATTAAGTACAGGAAAATGCTTTATATTAAACAATAAAATTAACCACTTAAGTTAGTGTGATTGGTATCACTACCTATTTAGCGACATTTATTCTAGATTATATGCTAGTGATTTCTAAAAATTGGAGGCTAACATGCTTAAATATAATAATATTTTAGTTTATATCGATCCAACAAAAGAACAACAACCCGCGCTACAAAGAGCAATTGAAATAGCTCAAAAAAACAAAAGCACTAAAATTACGCTATTTCTCTCCTGTTATGACTTAACTTATGAAATGACTTCCCTAAGCTCTGCTGAAGAGCGTCAAGTAATGCAATCGTTGGTCATTAAAGAAAATCAAGAGTGGTTAGATACTCTCGCCGAACCATATCGTGTAGAAGGCTTTGCCATTGGCTGTCAGGTACACTGGCATAACCGTCCTTTTCAAGCTGCGATTCAACTCATCTTAAGAGAAGGATATGATTTATTAATTAAATCAACACACCCGCATTCACGTCTCAGCGCAATATTATTTACACCTACAGACTGGAACTTATTACGTAAATGCCCTATTCCATTATTGTTGGTAAAAGCAAAATCGTGGCCAGAGAACGGTAATATTCTTTGTGCAATTGATTGCAAAAGTGTCGAAGATGAAACGCACCACAGTTTGAATGAAGCCATTCTGACTGAAGCCAGTGATATTGCACAAATGATAAAGTCTAATATTCACGTAGTAAATGCTTACCCAAGCCCTCCCATGAATATAATGATGGAGTTACCTGAGTTTGATCCCATCCATTATGAAGATGGGTTGAAAAAGTTCCACCAGAAAACACTCAATGACTATGCGAATAAATACCAGATTGACCCTGGAAATATTCATCTTGAACAGGGGTTACCTGAGGATGTGATCAGTGACGTTGCTCAAGAGATTAAAGCAGAGTTAGTCATTTTAGGTACTGTTGGTCGATCTGGTTTAGGCTTAACATTATTAGGACATACCGCAGAACAAGTTATTGATAAGTTAGACAGTGATTTATTGGCTCTAAAACCAAAAGGGTTTATTAGCCCTATTAAAATAGATGAATAATCTTAATACTATTTGATAACACCAATTACATTAAATAAGTGAGCTAAATTTTGCATAGGAAAAATGACTTAATTTAAGGTGCAAGTTAAGCATTTAGAAGATTAACTTGGTTATTCGTATGTCGGAGAGTTAGCGACAAAAGTTAATTTTTAATAGTTGTTCATTTAGCAACTTATAATAAAGAAATAGGCTCTGTTAACAAAAAAGAGCCTATTTAATGTATATAGTTGTTATTACAGTTTAAACACTTCTACTGACTTACTTAGTGCATTAGCAATCTCTAATAATTCGTCCGCACGTTTAGCATTATTTGCAGAACTATCAAACGTCATTTTTGCCATATCATTAATACCTACGATACTTTGATTAATCTCGCCAGCCACTAACGTTTGCTCTTCAGCTGAAGTGGCAATCTGGTTGTTCATATCTTGAATGATAGAAACAGAATGACGTATCTCTTCCAATGCTTGATTCGCTTGTTGAGATTTAGTTGCCGTTGATTGTGCATTATTTACATTCACCTGCATCAATTCAACAGAGTTTTTAGACTCAGTCTGTAAACTATTAATCATGGTTTGAATTTCAGTCGTACTTTCTTGTGTTCTATTTGCTAAGCTACGAACTTCATCGGCTACAACCGCAAAACCACGACCTTGTTCTCCGGCTCTTGCCGCTTCAATTGCCGCGTTCAGTGCCAGTAAGTTAGTCTGCTCAGAAATAGCGCGAATAACTTCAATGATACTGCCAATATTATCGATTTCACCTTCTAACTTATTCATCACTTGTTGTACACCAGTAACCCCTTCAACCAGTGTCGAAATATCTGAATTCATACCATTAACCACTTCAATCCCTTTATTTGATTGGTTATTGGCTTCGTCTGCAGCCGCTGACGCACTTAATGCATTACGGGCAACTTCATCGACAGTCACTGCCATCTCATTCATTGCTGTTGATGTTTGCTCTAACTCCATCATCTGAGTTTCAGAACTACGATTAACACTTGAAGCAGAATCAGACATCTGTGCAGAAGCACTATTTAACTGGCTACTAGAGACATTAATATGTTCAATAATATCTTTTAAACTATCAACCATGGTTAAAATAGCACGATAGATCCCTGTCTCTTGACCTGTTGCTGGGACAACAGAATTCAGTTTGCCTTGTGCAATACTCGCGACTATTTTTTCAATATCCGCAGGCTCTCCGCCCACAGGACGATACATAACGTTGATGATGATCAAATAGATCAGGTATAAAGAAATAACGATAAAAGCCAAAGCAATCAATAAAGTTGATTGTAAGTCATCATTAGAAGCTTCTGTAATGTCATCCCATGCCGTCCATGTCCATACATTCCAGTTCAATCCATCAATACGAATGCCTGATACAGTGTATTCTTCACCATCTAAAAAGTAATTATGGTGGCTAGTATCAGCTGTTTGATACGCTCTATAAGACGGCCTTTCTTGGTATAAGTTTTTACCTACTAAAGTATTATTTTTAGCTGCTAATAAATAACCGTCTTCACGACTTACAAACACATGGTTATCTGGGTCTAATATATGCACAAATTCGCTTAATTGTTTAACACTAATATTTAAACCAACAGCTCCTTGAATACGTCCATTTCGTTGAACAGGTATTGCCAATGACATGACAACATTGCCTGTTACGCTTTGGTAAGGTTTTGTGATAATTCTATTTTCATTGTTAAATATCCTAACAAACCACTCTCTTTGTTGAGTTTTTGCATTAAAGTTTTCAATTAAACCGCCTTTACCATTTGAATAACTGCGACCTTCTTTGTCAGCAATAAAAACATCTAACACATCAAGATTACTCGCTACAGCAGCTAAGGCATCGACCGCTTGTGTCACACTTTTTAACCCACTTTCATCCATTTCAAGGTTCACAGATAAGATATTAAGCGCATCAAAATAACGTTCCATTTTTTGTTCAATTGCTTTAGAAATCAATGCTGTTTGAATATCCATTCTTGTATTGTTATTTTCAATAGACTCTGTTCTAAAATTAAAATATCCAACACCTGAGATGGCTGATATAGTAAGCGTTAATAGCAGGCCTATCAGTAATAATATTTTTGTCTTTGCGGTCATGGTTTATGCTTCCTTGGTAAACTACTTTCATCTCAGTAATGAAAAGGAGTAATACAATTATCTTGTCGAATTTTACGTTTTAATAACAATGGAATCGCGGCTAGATAGTTAAAATAATAAGGGGTTAAGTACAAATAACTGCTCCGCTCTTACTGTCATACACACAATGAAATACATGACATTAAAAGGGAACAGTTTAGTAATGTGTTACGCTTGTTCGTTTAAGTAGTTCAACACCACTTCGTGATGATCTTTTGTTTTAAACTTATTAAAGATATGTTGTAGCTTGCCTTGTTCATCGATTAAGAAAGAGGTCCTTACTACCCCCATATTTTCTCTCCCCATGAATTTTTTTAATTGCCACACACCAAAGCTTTCACAAACACTATGATCTTCATCACCTAGTAGAGTGAAGTTCAAAGATTGTTTATTAATAAAATTGGTTAATTTTTTAGGCGTGTCAGGGCTAATACCCAATACCACCACATTCAAATCAGCTAGCTCTGCTTTACTATCACGCAATGCACAGGCTTGAGTTGTACAGCCTGGAGTAGATGCCCTTGGATAAAAGTAAACTAATACTTTTTTACCTAAGTAGTCACTCAAAGTAACCTCGTTATTATCTTGATCAGGTAAAGTGAAATTTGGCGCTAAGCTACCGACTTCTAACATAAAGTTTATTCCCGTTAGTTAAAATTAGACATATTATTAATACTTGTCATTTCTTTCGACCTTATCGGCAGAAGAAACGACTTCTTTACCTATTATTTTAATAAAATTGTAAAATATCCAATAAAACAAGCTTATTAATCAATAGATTCTATTTCATTGTTCTCCATTTGTACTGATGGCCACGCATTGAGTACCGCTTTGACTAATGTGGCCAAAGGTATTGCAAAAAACACCCCCCAAAAACCCCATAAACCTCCAAAAATTAACACTGAGATTATAATAACCACTGGATGTAAATTAACTGCCTCTGAAAACAAAATAGGAACAATTAAATTACCATCTAATGCTTGTATGATGCCGTAGGCAATCATCAAATATGCAAACTCCGGCGACATTCCCCATTGAAATAACGCAACAAGTGCCACTGGTACCGTTACTGCAGCAGCACCAATATAAGGAATAAGCACAGACAACCCAACTAATAACGCAAGTAATGCCGAGTAACGCAAGTCCATAAAGAAAAAGGTAAAATAGGTCGCTACACCGACAATCACTATTTCAGTAATTTTCCCGCGGATATAATTCATTATTTGACCATTCATTTCAGACCATACTTGTGCCGCAAGCTTTCGGTTATCTGGTAAAAACTTGACCATACTGGCAATTAATTCGTTTTTATCTTTTAGCATGAACACCATCATTAAAGGCACTAAAATCGCATAAACTAACAGTGCTGCAATATTCAATAACGAAGCAAAAGATTGAGACAGTAAGAAACCACCACTATCTACTAAGTAACTTTTTATAGTACCAATCAAATGCTTAATCGTTTCTGGGTCAACCGCTTCCGGGTAATGAGCAGGCAAGGTTAGAATGTAGGTTTGACCTTGATTTAACATAGTCGGTAAATCATGTATGAATGAAGCCGCTTGCTTAAAGATGGTTGGTAATACACCTAGAAAGGCAAAGATGGAAATGGAGATAAATAACACCATTACAATTAGAGTAGCGAATGTTCTATTTATTTTAAAACGCATTAGGTAAGTGACGGGCCAATCCAATAGGTATGCCAATATAATAGCTACAAACAAAGGCGTTAAAATATTGCCAAAAAGATAGATAACGGTAAAAGAAAACAATAGTAACAGGAACAAAACACTTAAATTAGGGTCTGAAAAGCGTGTCTTATACCATTGAAATAGTTGCATAAACATTCAAGATTCATCCTTATATGGGGTCGAATATGTTATTTTATTTATAACCTAAATGGTTATATAACAATTTATATCAGCACTGGTCATACTCTGTTAAAAGTCTGGCTTTAAATAGTCATCTTTTAACTTAATACATTCAATTAATTTGCTAAACACAAACAGAGTAAAATATCTGAAGATTACTGATTAACTTAGCTCAATAATGTAGTGTGCTGATAATGATAGCAATAGTTTTTTCTTTATAGCCAACTTATTAGACTTTGAAATATGACATAAAGATAACTCGTTTATATTGAATAGATTTAATATAGCATTCGAGACCATCAAATAAGCGCTATTTACGGTTAGCAATAAACAATGTAATTGAATAAATAGCCGAACCGAGTGTTGCCTAATTTAAACCGGAGCATATATGCTTTACCAATTAAAAAAATTAACAGCATGTTTATTGTTATCCACCATTGCCACAACTAGCTTGGCCAATGATGACTTACCAGAAATAGGTACTGCAGGTGCAGGTGTTTTAACAATCCAAAAAGAAAAAGAATACGGCTGGGCATTTAAAATGATGGCTCAACAATCTCTACCGGTTGTTCGAGATCCCGTCTTAAATAACTACCTCACCAAGCTAGGAGAGAACATTGTTAGTCATGCAGACTCAGTGAAATTACCCTTCGAATTTTTTCTAGTGGAAGATGATGAAATCAATGCTGCTGCTTTTTTAGGGGGAAATATTAAAATTAACACCGGTTTATTTATTTACGCTGACACAGAAAGTGAATTAGCCAGTGTAATTGCCCACGAAGTTGCGCATATTACCCAGCGTCATCTAGCCCGTATGCTAGAAAAGCAAGCGCTCAGTAATCCGGCTTCTATGGCGGCATTAGCCGGTTCTGTCCTATTAGCGATTATTGCCCCAGCGGCAGGTTTTGCTGCATTAACATCGACCTTTGCTATTAATATACAAAATCAAATAAATTATACACGTGCTAATGAATACGAGGCTGATCGAATCGGCATTCAAACATTAGCTCAAGCAGGTTATAACCCTTATGGTATGGCAGACTTTTTTGGCAAGTTAGCGAATAAATATAAATATGCGTCATCACAGCCACAAATGTTACTGACCCACCCATTGCCTGAAACTCGCCTTGCAGAAGCAAGACTACGCGCAAGTCAACTCATCAATAAACATATTAAAAAGAGCCTTGATTATCAATTAAGTAAAGTACGTATCATAGTGCGTTTTAATTCAGGTAATGCAGCTTCATTAATTAGTCGTTATAAAAGTGAATTGAGTAATAAAAGTTACCAAGTAAAAGCAGCGGCTCAATATGGTCTAGCATTAGCATTTTTTAAAAACCAACAACTAGATTTGGCTGAAAAACTAAATAATCAGCTATTAGATGAAGCACCTGATAACCTGTTTTACATTGATTTAGCCACCGATATTTCACTCTCTACAAATAAAAATGAACAAGCAATTACACGTTTAACCGATTATGAAAAACGCTATACCAGTAATGCGGTCAGCACACTAAATTTGGTCATTGCACTGAAAAAAGATAAACAATATGCCTTAGCAGATAAGAAGTTATCTTATTTCATTCGTAATCATCCTGATCATGTTTTAGCACACCTAGTGGCAATAGATTTGTATAAAGAGACAAAAGAAAAAGCGAAAGAATTTGCAACAAAAGCCGAATATCTGGCCTTGTTAGGCCGCTTTAAAGAAGCCTCTGAACAGATGGGAAGTGCCTTAGCTTACACCGATAAAAAATTAGACCAAGCTAGATATAGTGCAAAAATAGAAGAATATAAACGCGGAGATTTGCGGTTAAAAAAGTTACAAGAGTGAAGGCCAAAATAGACAGTCTAACAAACCATCACCTATTTATATCTATCTAAATAGGTGATGGTATAACAATCAATAAATCAATGACACAACCTATTAAATTTGTTTTTCAAAGTGTAACTCGTCATTAGCATTAGGCACAAAGCCCATTTTTACTAAATATCGACGATGCATGTAATGGTTTGCAACGGCTTTTAATACTTGTACACCTCTATTTTTTAAGAACTCTTTATGTGTTTTGAAGTAATAAGTACCTAGCTTATAATCACGATATTTAGGCACAACATAATCTAAATATATTTCAAAACGCCCTTCTTTATCTAGGTTACCAATCAATAACCCAGCAATATTATCATCACGCAGCATGTAGAAAACACGGTTTGCTTGGTACAATTCTACTAAAGAGGATTGTTTAGTAATTTCTTCTTCATTATTAGTTAAGAAATGACGTAAATACTCAGAATCTATCGAAGTAGAAACAATTTTGAACTCTTCTTTTGTTGAGTAAATTTTATATAAGAAATAAACATTAATCAGTGCAATTCCAAGATTCATCACCATAGTCGGCCAAGAGCTGATGAAGTAAGCAAAAGCAGCAAATAGCAAACAACCTACAAAGTTAATAAAACGCAATTTTATAATTGAACTCATTGTCAACGATATCAACACCACTAATGATGCGGCATAACCAAACCACTCAACCCAATTTTCTGAAATTAACTCATACATACTATTTACTCCAAAACATTCACAAAACGCCACCAGCTATGAAACACCTAATCGCTAATGACAGTTTACTTAACATCAAAAATACAATTAAAATAAAACCAAAGTAGTTTAAATAAATTAAGTACTTTTAATATATAAATAAGCACAACTTATGATAGAACTCTCTACTTTGAGAAAAACTTATTACCTAACTCACCGTTCTGCTAAACCTTAAAAAGAACAGCAATATAAATCAATGATAAAACTTAATAAACACTATATTTTATCATCAATATATCACTATAATGAAACTTCATTTATCTCTACTAAACAACATGAGAACCACTATGGATAACAACCTGTTACTGCTATTTATTCCCACTTTTTTTGCCGTTTCGATCACGCCTGGCATGTGCATGACATTAGCGATGACATTGGGCATGACCATAGGCATTCGCCGTAGCCTTTGGATGATGCTTGGAGAACTCGTTGGTGTTGGATTAGTAGCCCTATCTGCATTAATTGGCGTAGCAACGCTATTACTCGCTCGCCCTAACCTATTTTTATTACTTAAATATGCAGGTGGTGCTTACCTACTGTATCTCGGTATACAAATGTGGCGGTCTCGAGGAAAAATGGCAATCCCAGCTACTCCTGTAGATAATGCTGAAGTTAAACGCGGCACGTTAATCAGCCAAGGTTTTATTACCGCCATCGCAAACCCCAAGGGCTGGGCATTTATGATCTCATTATTACCGCCTTTTATTAACCCTGACTCTAATCTGTTACCTCAAGCAACTCAGTTAATTGCAGTTATCCTGTGCTTTGAGTTAACCTGTATGTTGTTATATGCAACGGGCGGCAAAACATTACGCCATCTATTACAGCAACAAAGTAGTGTAAAACTATTGAATAGAATTGCTGGTTCGATGATGATGTTGGTAGCTGTCTGGTTAGTGATCAGTTAATTTTTAACAGGGCCTTTCTATGACAATAATGCAAAAAACATTTTGGTTTATTGCGACCATTGGTAACATATTTCTATTAGCGTTATTAATTTATGTTCCTAATCTATTTACCTTCTTCTTATTACTTTTATCTTTCACCTTTAGCATCGTTGGCTTTTACGATTATTTTTACAGCCCACACACGTTAAATCGACTATACCCAGTGGTCGCTTATTTAAGATATTTTCTGGAATCCTATCGAGTTGAAATACAGCAATACTTCATTGCCAATAACACAGAAGAAACCCCTTTTAATCGAGAGCAACGCTCACTTGTCTATCAGCGTTCTAAAAATCAACGTGACACCATTGCCTTTGGCACACAACGAGATCTAGCTGAAAACAATTATTTAAGCTTGTGGCACTCCTTGGCTCCTGTCCATTTGACCCAAGATACGCAAAGAGTATTGATTGGTGAGAGTAACTGTAAACAACCTTATACGGCATCCCATTTAAATGTATCTGCCATGAGTTTTGGAGCACTAAGTGCGAATGCTATCGAAGCACTGAACTTAGGAGCAAAGAAAGCAGGCTGTTACCACAACACTGGTGAAGGTGGCGCTAGCCCATATCACTTCAAACATGGTGGAGATCTCGTTTGGCAAATTGGTACGGGTTTATTTGGTTGTCGTGATGAGCATGGTCGTTTTGAGCCAGAAAGTTTTAAAAAAACAGCCACCTTACCAAACGTCAAAATGATTGAAATAAAGCTATCTCAAGGTGCCAAACCTGGGCATGGTGGTGTATTACCTAAAGCAAAAATTACCGATGAAATTGCTGAGATAAGACATATTCCCAAAGATCGAGATTGTATCTCTCCTGCAACTAACCCAGAGTGCAGCACTCCAAGAGAGTTATTGGCGTTTGTTGAACGTTTACGTGAGTTAAGTGGTGGTAAACCCGTTGGCTTTAAACTATGCGTTGGTAATCCTGCAGAATTTCTAAGTATTTGTAAAGCCATGTTAGCCACAGGTATCACTCCCGATTTTATTACTGTCGATGGTGCTGAAGGTGGAACAGGTGCAGCGCCAGTTGAGTTTTCAAACCGTTTAGGTCTTATGTGCTTAGAAGCCATCAGCATTGTTAACAATGCCTTAAATGGTGTTGGTTTACGCCATAAAATAAAAATTATTGCTTCAGGTAAAACCGCTTCTAGCTTTGACCTATTAACCAAAATTGCCGCTGGAGCTGATCTGGTAAACGCAGCGAGAACCATGATGATGGCGATTGGTTGCATTCAATCTAGGCATTGTAATACCAATCAATGTCCAACGGGTATTGCAACACAAGATCCTGCACGTTCTAAGGCACTTGATGTACAAGTAAAAAGTGACCGAGTAAAAAATTTTCACGATAATACTCTCGCCAGTTTCTTTGAGCTGATTGGCAGTATGGGCTTAGATTCCCCAGCTAAATTGACCACTCAAATGATCAAAAAACGCACTATTTGTGGCAGTCAGGTTTCCATGGCGAGTTTTTCAGATCCATTAAATACTAATGATTTGATTAATAAAAAGGACCTTGGAGAACCCTGGCAAGCATGGTGGGAAGCGAGCAGTGCAGAGCAGTTTTTTGTAAATGACCTGTTTATATTAAAATTACCGACGTCATAAGCGTCGACAAAAAAGCGCCAATTCACAGCTGAATTGGCGCTTTTTTATTTCCACGAAATACATCGAATATCATTGATATTAGATGTATTAAATATGGATCTGAGTTTACTAGGTATTGTTAGTCACAGTAATGCCTTTATCTTCAATCACAATATGCCCTTGCTTATATAATTGGCCAATTGCTTTTTTGAAGTTACCTTTGCTCATTTTTAAGATTTTAGCGATTTGCTCCGGGCTGCTCTTATCTGATAAAGGCAGGAAACCATCGTGTTGCTTTAAGGTTAATAGGATACGATCAGCTAAACCATCCATTTTTGCATAACCTGTTTGCGTTAAACTTAAATCGATTTTACCATCTTCACGAATACGACGAATATAACCTTTACATTTCTTACCAATGCCTAAGTCTCCGAAGACATCATTTTCGAAAATAACACCCCAGTGTTTATGATTAATAATCGCTTTAAAACCGATATCAGTTCGCTCTGCAATCAGTAAGTCAACTTTATCACCTGCTTTGTAAGTCGCTGGTACTTTATCCAGAAAGCGATCTAGTTTCGATGAAGCAAGTAAACGCTCGCTGATATCATCTTGGTAAACATAAACCACATAACCAAAGCCAGTTTTCATCGCCACTTTTTGTTGGTTAAATGGCACAAGTAGATCTTTAGGTAATCCCCAATCTAAAAATGCACCAGCACGGTTAGTATCTACTACTTTTAACGAAGCAAACTCACCAGCCACTGCTTTTGCATGTTGCGTCGTTGCGATTAAACGATCTTCTGAATCGTAATACAAAAATACAGACACGCTCTGTCCAATACGCATCTCGTCTGTGATGTAGCGTTTTGGCAATAGGATTTCGCCATAATCATAGCCACCATCTAAGTACAACCCAAAATCTACTTCTTTAACGATTTTAAGCTCGTTATAAGTACCTACTTTAATCATAATTTCTCTTTTTAAATAACCTTCAACAGTGAAGGTGTTATTGTTTTGGTTTATCAATCACCGCTACAGTCAATCGTGATGTACACACTAACTGTTGGCGTTCATTGCAAATTTCTATCTGCCAAACTTGAGTGCTGTAACCAATATGAACCGCTGTTGCGGTGCCTGTTACCACTCCTTTTTTAACGCTGCGAATGTGATTTGCATTGACTTCTAAGCCAACACAAACCTTATCATCTCCAACCACCAAATTAGCAGCAACACTACCAATGGTTTCAGCAAGCACAACCGATGCCCCACCATGTAATAGACCATGAGGTTGATGAGTACGACTATCAACAGGCATACTTGCCTGCAAAAAATTGTCACCAATTGCCGTATATTCAATGCCCAATAAAGCGATGATAGTATTGTCGCTAAGCGCGTTTAAGCGGCATAAATCGGTATTTTTTTTCCAAATATCTGCCGTTTTTTCCATCTTATTGATTAACCTTCTAGGATTACAATAAAGTTAATAACGCCTGTACAGGGTGTTTTAACGTTTCGCCTTCAATACGTTTAACTTGGCTACGACAAGAGTAGCCTGTTGCCAAACATTGTGCTCTATCATGCTTAGCGATTTCAGCTTCCCAACTTAAACTGTAAATAGCTTTAGAGTCTGCTAATTTACCCGCATCATGTCCATAGGTCCCAGCCATACCACAACAGCCCACGGCAACATTTGATAATGTCCCACCGAAATGACTAAAAATAGTAGCCCAATCATTACCGGACGTTGGTTCTGCGGTTTTTTCAGTACAATGTCCCAGTAAATAGAAATGACTATTCTGCGACGTTTTTGCTTCTCCCGATAAACGAGGTTTCAACCATTCTTGGAATAACTGAACATTAAACTCACCACGCTTTTCACCTAAGGCTTGCTTGTATTCGTCACGGTAACAAAGCACCATCGCAGGATCTGTGCCGACCATAGCAATATCTAACGCAGCCATTTGATTTAAAAATGCTGCAGAATCTTCAGCAGTTTTAGCGAACTTAGTTAAGAAGCCTTTAATGTGCTGTGGTTTACCATTCGGCTTAAAAGGTAACAACACAGGTTTAAAGCCTAACTTCTTAATGGTTAAAAACAGATCTCTTACTACGTCAGCATCATAAAAAGTAGTAAATGGGTCTTGTACAACTAGAACGTATTGTTCGCGTTCCTCTTTACTTAATGCTTGCAGTTTACCTAAATCAAACTCGACAATATCATTATCTTGCAATGCGGTTTTTAACGTAGGCGAAGACAGTTGAGGAATATCAACCATACCAACCACTTTTTCAGTCAAAGCAGAGGTCACTTTTAAACCGGTAAAGAAGTTAAAGAAGCGTGGCATTTTGCCCATTAGAGGAGCGTATTGCTCTACATAAGCAACAAAGTAATCTTTTACCGGACGTAAGTAGCGATCGTGATACAAGTGTATAAAACGCGACCTAAAGGCAGGCACATCTACTTGAATAGGACATTGACTACTACAAGCTTTACACGCTAAGCACCCTTGCATTGCTTCCATTACTTCATGAGAGAAGTCATATTCACCGCCACGTTTCGCTAATGTGTTTTTAAATTTCGTAAAGATGCTAGCATTTTTACCTGCATAGAGGTCGCTTTCTAATTGTAGAATATCAATATCATTATTAGCTAACTGACGTAACCATTCTCGCATTAAACCAGCGCGTCCTTTTGGCGAATGTACACGATCTCGTGTTACTTTTACCGACGGACACATTGGAGATTTTGTATCATAATTAAAACACAACCCATTACCGTTACAGTCTAAGGCTTGCGCATAACTTTCACGTACTTGAATTGGAATTTGACGATCAAAGGTACCGCGTTTAGCTGCATCAACGCTCACTAATGATTCCGTGGAATCAATCGGTGTACAGATTTTTCCTGGATTAACTCGATTATGAGGATCAAAGACTGTTTTAATTTTTCTTAATTCTGTAAACAGCTCATTACCAAAGAAGTCCGGTCCATATTCACTGCGGAAACCTTTACCATGCTCCCCCCACATCAAGCCTTTGTATTTCGCTGTTAATGCCACCACTTTATCAGAGATTTCACGCATCAACTTCTCTTGCTCTGGGTCGCATAAATCCAAGGCTGGACGCACATGTAGTACACCGGCATCAACATGACCAAACATGCCGTAATGAAGACCTTTATCATCGAGTAACTGACGGAACTCGATAATATATTCAGCTAAGTTCTCTGGTGGTACACAGGTATCTTCAGCAAAAGCAATTGGTTTTGCACGGCTATCTGCTTTACCTAATAAACCAACGGCTTTTTTACGCATTCCATAGATACGGTTAATATCAGCAAGGTCACTACAAATTTGATAACCAATCACCCCAGCTTGTTTATTTTCAATCAATCCATCTAGCATCACAATCAATGCATCAATCTTTTGTTGTTGAATCGTTTCATCGGCTTCTGCAAATTCAACAATATTGATGCCATCGAGTACTTGTCCTGGTACATCACTAATTAAGTCTTTTACACTGTGCCAAACAATATCTTGCTTCGCTAAATTCAGTACCTTAGAGTCAACGGTTTCAACTGATAAAGCATTGGCTTTTACTAAAAAAGGGGCATTTTGCAGTGCAGATTGGAAACTGTCGTATTTAATATTAAATAAAGTACGGTAGGTTGGAATAGGCTGCACGTGCAATGTAGCTTCGGTAATAAAAGCTAAAGAACCTTCAGCACCACATAAGATACGGGTTAAATCAACAGTGCCAGTTTCATGATCGTAAACATGCTTTAAATCATAACCGGTTAAAAACCGGTTTAGTTTTGGAAAAGTATCTTCAATGTTTTGAAGTTGTGTTTCGCAAGTATCAATAACCTGACGATAAATAGCACCAATCGAATCTTGACGCTCCACTTGATCAATTAAGTCGAGTGCAGTTAATGGTTTACTTTCTAATACACTACCGTCAATCAATACCGAAGTAAGCGCTAAAACGTGATCGCTGGTTTTACCATAAATCAGTGAACCTTGACCCGATGCATCATTACTGATCATACCGCCGATTGTCGCGCGGTTACTGGTTGACAAATCCGGAGAAAAGAATAAACCATGCGGTTTTAAATATTCATTTAATTGGTCTTTAACCACACCAGTTTGAACACGAACCCAACCTTCTTCTGCGTTTATCTCTAGTACATTATTCATGTATTTAGATAAATCTAAAACAATATCATTCGTTAATGACTGACCATTAGTACCAGTACCACCACCACGTGGAGAAAATCGAATATCTTCAAATTCAGCTGATTGCGCAAGTTGACAAATAGCCACAATATCCTGTGTCGATTTAGGAAAGATGACGGCTTGAGGAAGACACTGATAAACACTGTTGTCCGTTGCTGCTGCTAAACGACTAGCATAACTTTTTGCTATCTCACCTGAGTAATCACTTTCAGATAACGCTTTGATAAACGAAAAAGTATCTTGCTTAATATTTTCTTGGTGGTTTAAATTTGGGATCATGAATAAAACACTCTAGTCCAGTAATGATATTTTAGAAGATAAAATAGACACTGATAATAGCATAATTAACCAACAAATAAGCACTTTAAAAAATCAAGGTTATTCACTAACAGAGCGGTCATCTTAATTTAAGTATGGTTATTGTTGGTTTAATGAAAGGGTCGCACAACCACAAATCATTAAGCGCTTTTCAAGCATTTTATCTAAGGGAGTTACACAGGTATTAAGGTTATAAAAGCTGATTAATTCTATTTTTTGATACGTTTTAATCAGCTTAGTTTGTCGCTTAAAAAGCGTAATTAGTTAGCTTGTTTTTAGGTGGAAAACTAGGCTCTTCTACCACAGGAGCAGTCTCAACGGGAGCAGGCTTCACTGCAGGTGTTGGAGCAGCAATCACTACCGGAGCTAACTGTTCATAGTTTTTTTCTTTTTCGCTTAAACAAGAAAACATCAAGGTAGTTTTTGTATCATTACCGAACCAACCTGAATACTCATTTAAGTGTTTCACTTCCATATAGCGCTGTTGATCAACACAATATTCATTGGCCTGTGAAAGAATTGAAGATAACAATTCATCTTCTTCATTTGAAAAAGTAGAGATCTCTTTACTAATAATATAACTATCAGGGCCAGCAGGAATAGGACCAATAGAAACGGTTGAGCAACCACTTAATAACGCAAAACCAGATATAATAATTAATGTTCTAATAACCATTGCTATTTTCTCTACCTATACAAGTGTAAACTGGGCATATAATGCCTACTTAGCGCGAGATTCTACGTTATTTAAATATAAATTTCACGTTTTACCATAAGTTCAACTGTTTTCATTTTTAATCTTTGATCCTGCTTTTAGGAATTCTGACTACAAGCTTAAAAGTATTAACAGAATAGAGGCCTTGTAACTATTAAGCATTCCTCTTTAGACATAAAAAAACCAATATTAAGTGGCTTAATATTGGTTTAACTGTCAATGACATAGACGCATATATGTTAAAGACCAGGGCAGTTAAGGCCATCAACAGAAGCATTTAATAAATGCTTCATCAATTATTTTAGTAATAAATCACAGATCGTTTGTATACCGTGTCCTTTACCGCCTGTTGCCCATAAACCATTACCAGATAACTGATAGCTACCCGACAAATCAAAGTGTAACCAATCTTGCTCTGGGTGTATAACAAATTTAGCAAGGAATGCAGCCGCTGTTGATGCACCAGCCATGCTTTCTCCACCACTATGAATATTAGCAATATCAGCAAATGATGATCCAATCTGTTGAAGATGGAAAGACTCTAATGGTAGACGCCATAGTTTTTCATTTGTCTCTTTTGCAGAATTTAATGCAGATTCAGTAAATTCATCATCCATACTTAATACACAGTTATAATCACGACCAACTGCAACCTTAGCTGCACCGGTTAATGTAGCTGCATCAATGATCTTTTTAGCACCATCTTCTTGCGCAGCAATTAAACCATCAGCTAAAACTAAACGCCCTTCTGCATCTGTATTTAACACTTCCACAGTCACACCGTTTTTATAAGTGATTACATCTCCTAATTTAAAGGCTTTATCGCTGATCATGTTCTCTGCACAACATAAGTATAACTTAACGCGTTTTTGTAAGCCGTTAGCAATTGCCAGTGCTAACGCACCTGTCACTGTAGCCGCTCCGCCCATGTCACTTTTCATCGCTGCCATTGATGCACTTGGCTTTAAGCTATAGCCGCCTGAATCGAAGGTAATGCCTTTACCTACTAAAGCAAAGTCAATTTGCGCATCTGCATCGCCCGTTGGATTATAATCAATCTGTAACATACAAGGTTCATTTACACTGCCTTTACCTACCGTATAAATACCAACAAAACCATGCTCAATTAACGCTTCACCTGCAATTTCATATTGTGTTAATTGGCGACTGTCAGCACAAACCTCAGTTAATAATGCAGTAGCTTTTTCACTCAATGTTTTAGGAGCAAGTGCATCAGGGCCTAAGTTAATGGTTTCTCTCACCCATTCACTAATGCGCTTTTTACTCTTTAATGCGCTAATTGCTTCCTCATCAAGCTCAGGAAATAATACTTTTGCACCACTTTTAGCGTTATAAAACCCTTGGCTAAACGCCCAACATAGATCAGAGTTCCATTGCTCACCCACTAATTGAATACTAGGTAATGACATTCCATCTAATTTACGTGCGGCACTTTGCACCTGTGATAAAACATCATTCTGATAATTAATATGAATGGTAGCTTGTTGTTGATCAAAAGATAATAAAGCATTCTCTCCCCAAATTGGGTTGGCTTTTTGATCCGATAGAGTGACTAAAAATGACTGGCTCATAATATTCCTAGATTGAAAGTGGATTGCTCTTATATTAACTGTGTCGTTAGTTTTTTAGCAAAGAAAATTATACTAAAAAATAATATATCGATTGCTTAAGTTTTGTATTCAACGTTTTATGCAGTAAGAAGCATGAATGAATATAGCTGGATATTAATAGGTAAGAAGGAGAGGAAGTGCTGAGTTACCCACTTAATAATAACTCAGCAATTGAACATTGTATGGATAGCGATGCCTTTAACGCATCGCTTTACTTATCCAGAAGTTAGGTCACCTAATGGGCAGCAACACCCTCTTTAAACATATTCCATACAGGAGACATTTCACGTAAACGGCTGATATTTTGACGAATAATGTTAATCGCGTAATCGATCTCTTCTTCTGTAGTAAAACGACCAATACTAAAGCGAATAGAACTATGTGCTAATTCATCTTCACGTCCAATAGCACGCAAGACATAAGAAGACTCGAGACTTGCAGAGGTACAAGCGCTACCCGATGAAACCGCTAAATCTTTTAATGCCATCACTAACGATTCACCTTCAACATAATTAAAACTGATGTTGAGATTACCTGCAACACGGTTTTCTAAGGAGCCATTAATATAGATTTCTTGCATATCCTTCACGCCATCTAACAAGCGCTCACGTAACGCAAGGATGCGTTGGTTTTCACTGTCCATCTCTTGTTTAGCAATACGGAAAGCCTCTCCCATCGCCACAATTTGATGAGTGGGTAATGTCCCACTACGCATACCACGTTCGTGACCACCACCATGCATTTGAGACTCTAAACGAATACGCGGTTTACGACTAACGTAAAGCGCACCAATACCTTTTGGTCCATACGCTTTATGCGCAGAGAAAGAGATTAAATCAACCTTCATACTCTGTACATCAATCTCCACTTTACCCGCACTTTGCGCAGCATCAACATGTAAAATAGTTTCATTAGCTCGACATAACTCGCCAAATGCAGCAATGTCTTGAATAACACCTATTTCATTATTCACATGCATTAAGCTCACTAAGATCGTATCTTCACGCAGAGCGGCTTGTAATTGTGCAGGGCTAATAATACCGTCTTGTTGAGGAGCTAAATAGGTGACTTCAAACCCTTCATGCTCTAATTGGCGGCAAGTATCTAAAACAGCTTTATGTTCCGTTTTAGCAGTAATAATGTGCTTACCTTTATTTTGATAAAAATGTGCAGCACCTTTAATCGCTAAGTTGTCTGACTCTGTTGCGCCAGAAGTAAAGACAATTTCACGAGAGTCAGCATTAATTAACTCGGCAATCTGTTCACGAGCAATATCAACCGCTTCTTCAGCCTGCCAACCAAAGCGATGTGATCGAGAGGCTGGATTACCAAAGTCGCCATCCATTGATAAGTATTTAACCATTATTTCAACAACACGAGGGTCAACAGGCGTTGTTGCTGCATAATCAAGGTAAATTGGTAATTTCATTTCTTCTCCACTGCTGTTACTTAGAAATAATATTCAGCAGTTCGCTATTAATAAACTTATTCTTTTGTTGTTCGGATACATTCTGTACGTGTTCGCTAGCCATCAACTCTTCCAATGTAATACCATCTAAAAAAGAACTAATGCGTGTACTTAACTGTTCCCATAAAGAATGAGTTAAGCACTCAACACCGTCTTCTTGGCAACCACCTTTTCCAGCACATTTACGAACATCAACACTTTCGTTAACAGCATCGATAATCATTGATACAGATATCTCAGACTTACTTTTACCTAGTTTGTATCCGCCACCAGGGCCCCTGACACTACTAACTAGTTGTTTTTGTCTTAGTTTAGAGAAAAGCTGCTCTAAATATGAAAGCGATATTCCTTGGCGCTCTGAAATTTCAGCAAGTGGTACAGGTCCTGTATGCTCTTTTATTGCAACGTCTAACATTGCAGTGACCGCATAACGGCCTTTTGAAGTTAATTTCATAATAGAATTCGCTATAATAAGAGTTTATAAAGCTAATGTAATTTGCATTAGTGATCTAATACTCTCAGTATAAATACCCGACAATTTTAGTCAAGTAAGAAACCCTACACTTTAGTTGGTTTTATTTTTTACTGTCGTTTTTGTTATTTCTTGGGTTTTCTTCAAGACTTTCTACCGACTTTTGCATGCTACTAAAAATACCTCGCAGCATTTTTAATTCATTGATTTCAGGTCTTGCTCGATTGAATAAACGACGAAGTTTGTCCATCACTAACCCAGGATGAGCAGGCACAATGAAACCAATTTGGAATAAGGTTTTTTGTAGATGTTCTAGCATACCTTCAAATTCAGCAGCTCTTGGGTACTCTTCAACGACTTCAGGAAAAGACTCAGAGGCAAGATAAGCCATACGCACTTCATAGCTTAATGTTTGTACTGCCATTGCAAGGTTCAATGAACTGTAGTCTGGATTTGCAGGAATAAACACATGGAAATGACACTTTTGCAGTTCATCATTAGTTAAACCACTGTTTTCACGACCAAATACTAATGCTACTTTATGTTTTTTACCTTCTGAAGCTGCTTTTTCACCCATTTCTCTTGGATCTAGCATAGGCCAGTTAAGGGTTCTAGGCCGAGCACTCGCTCCAACCACTAGGCCACAATCAGCAATACCTTCATCGAGTGTTTTATATACTTTATGATTTTTAAGTACATCACTTGCGCCAGCAGAAAGTGCTACTGATTTACCATCTACTTCACATTCAGGATCAATCAATACCAAGTCAGTCAAACCCATCGTTTTCATTGCTCTAGCAGCACTACCAATGTTACCTGGATGAGAGGTGCCAATTAATATAATACGCACATTGTCTAGCATTGTTTTTCCTTCATATTTCAGTGATTTTTTGAGCGCAAAGTTTAGCACTATTCAATTAACAACAAAACACTACAGACAGCCATTTTGGATTTATTAATCACTAATTAGACTATATTTTGAACAATTAAAATATTGCACAATAGTGTGACCTGTGTATAATTCGCCGCCGAAGGAATTTCCCTTCACGTTCTTTTAAAATCTAATGGTGATCCAATGCATCCAATGTTAAATATTGCGATTCGTGCTGCGCGTAATGCGGGTAAAGTAATTGTTAAAGGTTATGAAAATTTAGAGTCAGTTGAAGTGGAAGAAAAATCCCTTAATGACTATGTGAGCAGCGTAGATAAAGAAGCTGAATTAGCAATTATTGGTACGTTACGTAAATCTTACCCAGACCACAGCTTTGTTGCTGAAGAGTCAGGTATCGATAATGGTAAAGATACAGATCACCAATGGATTATCGACCCACTAGATGGGACAACAAACTTCATTCGCGGCATACCTCACTTTGCTGTATCAATTGCATTAAAAATCAAGGGTCGTACTGAAATCGGTATCGTATTCGATCCTATCCGCAATGAATTATTCTCTGCAGTTCGTGGTCAAAGCGCTCAAATCAATGGTTACCGTACTCGTACAAGTTCAGTGCCTAAGCTAGCTGGTACATTATTAGCGACTGGTTTCCCGTTTAAGCAAAAATATCACCTTGAAACTTACTTAAACATCTTCCAAGACTTCTTTAATGATGTTGCTGATATGCGTCGTGGTGGTAGTGCTGCACTTGACCTAGCTTATGTAGCAGCTGGTCGTATGGACGGTTTCTGGGAATTCGGTCTAAAACCTTGGGATATCGCAGCAGGCGAATTACTATTAAAAGAATCAGGTGCAATGATGACTGATTTTAACGGTGGTAATGATTACTTCAAATCTGGTGATGTTGTTGCAGCTAACCCGAAATTATTGAAAGAGATGTTAACCGTTATTCGTAAGCACAACGCTTAATTGAATACTGTTATATAGTCACCACCATTAGATGTTAGCCAGAACTTGTGTTCTGGCTTTTTTTTATCCATTTTTTAGTCACTACATATTTGCCCTACATTTCCTCGTTATACTACTAATATTAGTCTTAATATTAGGACTACTTACTCTTCTATTTTTGACATTAATCGGATCTTAATTTATGAATAAAATTTGGATAGGCGCAGTGACTTTACTTTGCAGCATATTGCTTAGTGCCTGCAATGATGCATCAACGCAACAATCAAACTTCACCATCAGTAGCTCGGTAATGCAAGATGGTGGTGCCCTTCCTAAAATCTACACCTGCGATGGTGATAGCATAAACCCACCAATCAGTTGGCAAGGCGCGCCTGAAGGTACTCAAGCTTACGCTGTTATCATGCACCACAATGCGCCTGAAGGTGTTCATTGGTACTTAACTTTGTATAACCTAGCGACGGATATCACCCATTTAGACAGTGATTTCTCCTTAAGTAAAGAGCAAGGTCAGCAAGGTACCAACAGTGTTAACCAAAAAACTGAATATGCACCACCCTGTTCAAAAGGCCCCGGAGAAAAAGCCTATACGTTTACTGTTTATGCGTTATCTGAACAAGTAAAAATCAGCGATAATACACAGGTTGAGAGAGCAAATTTATTGGATGCGATTAAAGAGATAACGCTAGCATCAGCTGAAATGACCGTTACCTATCAACGTAATGAAACAGATCAAAAGCACGCACCTAAACCACCAGTGAAAAATGCTCAACCGGCACCACAGGCAAATCACACTCAAAGATGCCAAATTATAGAGAACTCAATTAACCAAGCAGGGTTTGCAAAAAGTGTTCAAGTCACCTGTGATCAAGAATATGCTTATGTAGCTTCATCAACCTATCCAGACCATCAAATGATGACAGGTATTACCGGTACTAATGAGCAAGTACCTGTTCCCGCTTTAGGTTATGCCGCACCAATAAAATTACACCCCCAAAAAGCAACTGAGATAACCACCATTGATGCGGCCGTTGGTGTTGCTGTTAACGGCGTACCGATTTACGACTATTCATCTCAAGGCGAGTTATCAGTTGAAGAATATGATCCTGCGCACGATACATTGACACTTGGGCAATTAGATATTTGTGGTGGCCACTCAGGAAGAGGAGATGATTACCATTACCATGTTTCACCTACATGCATGATAGACACCATGAAAAACCAAGGCAGCGATGCCATTATTGGTTGGGGTTATGATGGCTATCCTTTATATGGTAACGAAAATCCTGATGGCAGCACTATTACTGAAGGGACTTTAGATGTGTGTAATGGCCAAGCAGATCCAGAATTTGGTTACCGCTACCACACCTCTACTAAACCACCCTATATCATCCAATGTTTAGTCGGTGACGTAGACACTAGTCAATTGCCAAGAGTTGCGCCGTTAAGTGGTGATACACAAGGAATAAGAGCCAATCTTAAACCACCTGCAGACGGTGTTGATGACCTACAATACACAACAGCGGAAGATGGAAGCCGCAGCATGCGTTATACCTACCAAGGCGAAAGCTACTTCACAACATATCGAGCAAGCGAACAAGGTGAACAGTGTTATGATTTCGAACAAAAAACCATTAGTAATGGTGGTCAAATAGAACACGGCACTTTTTGTAGGGACGCTCAACCTAATGAACAGAAAGTTAACCATCAATAAAGGAATGAATCAGACGACTAGCTATCGTCGTCTGATTCACCTAAATAAGATACATTAAAATGATTCATCAAATTAAATCCACACTGTACATATTTTTGTTATTGGTAACCTGTTTTAGCAACCCAATAAGCGCACACACATTAAAAGAAAGTACCGCACAAGTTATCTTACGTGATGGGCAAGTATCCATCAAAATCATAACTCAAGAAGATCATTTATTGATTGCCATGCAAAATGACCTCGCTTGGTTAATGGGTGATTTACAGGAGGTCATGCCTGATAATTTAACTGCTAAAGAGCAAAACTCCTTTATAGAAAACGCTCTACTGCAGTCCACTAATTTGCAAATAAACAACCTGGCAACAAGCTTACAAACAGCAAATATAGTGGCACAAAAGAAAGGTGAAATTGAAATTCTGTTGCAAGCAAAACATACCTTTAAAACGGTCAATAATATTTCAGTGTCTTTCTCTAAAACCCTAGGCACAGTACACGTTAGCTTTGTGAAACCCCAATATAAGCTAATAAAAGCAGGAAAAAGTGCAACAGCTAGCTTTTAAGCAACCATCTCGCGCATCAAAACGTGAACAACTCGCAAATTGTTTGGAGATCATCAATATGCAATACTGTTTGCTATCAAGTAGAGTAACTTGTGTCGATTAAAGCTAGAGAGCCCGTGAAATTAATACATAAATTTTTTCTTGCCTTCTTTATTACAAACATCACCTTAGTCGGGGCGATGTTTGTATTCATTTATCTTAATTTCACCACTGAATTTAATCACTTTGTTGAAAAACAAGAACAGAAACACCTCTCCGAAGTAAAACTCCACCTCACTCAGTTTTATGCCAAAGCAAATAGTTGGGAGACAATTGCCTATAACAATCAATTATGGCGCTCTATTGTTGACCCTAAACAACAAAATAACGAAGATAGAGCAACTCTAGACAACCCACCTCCCACTTTATTATGGATTGAACTACCAGGTGATTTACTAAAAACAGGGCGGCGGATCAGTTTATATAATCAGCATAGACAAGTGGTAGTAGGTCGTAATGAGATCAATGAAAATCCATTAATTGAACCTATTTTACTGAACAATACTATCATCGGATGGATTGGCTTAGTTCCTTCTAAACTTGCAGCAAACAGTCCTGCAAAGGCTTTTTTAAATGCCCAACTGCATAACTATATAATCATTACATTATTAGTGATTGTGCTGGCTTTTATCATGGCAATTGTGCTTTCTAAACACTTGATTAAACCCATTCAGCAAATTGTTATTGCCACCAATGAACTCAATAAGGGCAATTTTACTAATAGGATAACTCCCCTTTCTCAAGATGAATTGGGCACTTTATCTAACAACTTTAATGAGCTAGCCAGTACACTGCAAGAAAACCAACAAATGCGTTTTCAGTGGATGTCTGATACGTCACATGAATTAAGAACACCATTAACCGTATTACGGTCCCATTTAATCGCAGTGCAAGATGGTGTATTTGTGGCCGATAATAAACGTATTAGTTTATTGATAGACCAAGTCAATAATTTAAATTTGATCGTCGATGATCTGTCACAACTCGCACACAGTGATACGGCCAGCTTAAGTTATCAATTTAAACCACTCAATATAGCTGCACTCTTGCAGCGCACCTTAGAGAGTTATAGTGCGCGGTTTACACAGTGCCAACTTAATATTGCTCCGTTACATTTAGATAATTCGGTCAACTATCAAGTGTATGGAGATCAAGAACGTCTTCAACAACTATTTATTAACTTATTAGAAAACACTTGCCGTTATACGAATCAAGGTGGTCAGGTTCAAATTAGCCTAAAGCAAGTTAAACAACATATCGAACTAACCTTTTCAGACTCTGCACCTGGCGTTAATAAACAGGACCAAACGAAATTATTTGACCGATTTTATCGTGTTGAAAAATCACGAAGTCGCGAATATGGAGGTGCAGGACTTGGTCTTACACTCTGCCAACAAATAACAGAAACACATAAAGGTAGTATTTCATTACAAGACTCACCTTTAGGTGGCTTACAAGTGACATTAACACTTCCACAAACAGGTTAATTTATATGAAAACAAAAACGATTTTAATTGTTGAGGATGAAGAAAATATCGCAGAAGTGCTAATTGCTTATAGCCAGCAGCAGGGTTATCACACCCAACACCTCGATAACGGAGCGAAAGTTCTTGAATTTATCAAGCTCAATACAGTCGATTTGGTTTTATTGGATCTGATGTTACCAGAAGTAGATGGACTGAGTTTATGCAAACAGATCAGAGATTTCTCTAATTTACCTATTATTATGGTGACCGCAAAACAACAAGAGCAAGATAGATTAATAGGCTTAGAAAGTGGCGCTGACGATTATATTGTTAAACCTTTCAGCCCTAAGGAAGTCATGGCCAGAATTAAAGCCGTATTACGAAGAACGAGTCAACCTCATTTGAATACAATTAATCATGCAGGTTTTCAATTGAACGTCGACGGCTATGTAGCTTTATTAGAGCAAAGAAACATCGATTTTACTGCCGTAGAATTTAAAATATTTCTCTTATTTATAACCCATATTGGCAGAGTTTTTACTCGAGAAGATATTATTCAGCATATCTATCAAGGTGATGCATTGGAAGTATCTGACCGAAATATTGATACACATATAAAAAATATCCGTAAAAAAATTAATGCTGTCAAAATGGGCTGTAACCCAATAGCTTCAGTCTATGGCGTTGGCTATAAATTTATAGACTGAACTTACTTTTGAGTAACAATCAAAAAACTAAAGTAAATCATAACAGCACCAGATAGTCGCTCAGTCCAAAGGTTTAACCAAGAACCTTTACTTTGCCGCAACCCTTTGATCTTATCCACCAGCACAATTAATAAACTGAACCAACATATAATTAATGAGGCATGAATTCCCACTAGTAAAAAAGCAGCTGTAATATCTTGTTGGTCAAAATGAATAAATTGTGGAAACGCTGCTAAATAGAACATTGACACTTTAGGGTTTAATAACTGCGTAAAAAAGCCTTCATTTAAGCAGCTGATAAAACCACTATTGCGCACATCCGGTGCAGTCGTATTAAATGCGCCGTCTTGTGGAGGTCTTTGTTTAGCTTTTTTAAAAGAACCATACAAAGCTTTAAAGCCGATATAAAACAGATAAGCGGCACCTAATAATTTGATCAACATAAACAATTCAGCTGATTGCATCACTAAGGCAGACAAACCAAAAATCGATAATCCACCATGCATAAAAGTAGCACAAGCAATACCCATTAAATTGATCATTGCCGCTGACTTAGGTTGATTGGCAATTGTTTTTAAAATTAAAACGCCATTAGGTCCTGGAGAGACCACTAACAATAACGCCACCAAACTAAAGGCAAAAACCTCATTCATTTTTTGTATTACCTTCTTATATTGTGCAATTGATTTTATCGCCAATCATACTAATTAACTGATCTATTTTACTGATTAAAATAACTTAGTTCTTCGTTGTAATTTTCGTAGATAAAACAACGATTAAAGAATAAACATTTATCGTTCATTCTCCGGTCATTATTAACAAAGTTAATCTTCGAAAGGCTAAAATTCTGCCTTAAACTGAGTCACTTTTACTGTACAAAATTTAGATCACTTATTTAGTATAAGTGATCTTATTGTCTGAGCGTCAAACAAATACTAACCACAGCATGGTCAGTACTTTCCCCATCGATTTCAAAGCTTGGATTAATCAAGTGCTTATCTGTATTTACATAATCACTCACTTCAAAGAAGTTAGATTGTGCCTTTGTATCAAACTCGCTGGATAATAGAATATAATCGAGTACCGAGCTACTTTGACCAAAGTAATGCGTTGCAGCCCGTTTTAAAGGCTGCTCTGAGATCAATGTTTGATTGCTTTCATAAAGATCCCAGGCATCACGTAATGTATAAAACTGCATTAATTGCTGTTGCTGCTGATCATTATTAAATAGCAAATTAGGTGTGCTTAAATGCGCTAAAATCCCATCTTGTAATGGATTATTAAAATCCCCCATCAAGATCATGGCATTACCCGTTTTAGCCCGCCTTGCAACCATATGCATCATCAATAAAGTGGCTTCACTGCCTCGTTGAATAGAAGAAGCCCATCCACCAGCGACTTGAGCTTTGAACTGTTCAATCACTTTACCTTCCAGTGAAGTAAGGGGATCTGGCTCAGCCTGCCATGCAGCACGCTTTGATTTAAAGTGAACCACATAACAATCACACAGACCGAGGTGCGGCAATTCAACCGTCGCTCTCACCACTTGCCGACTAAAATCAAATTCAGCAGTTAACCCTAACTGCATTGCCAGCTCAGTATCAACTGCGACAGATGAAACAGAAACAATGGGGAATTTACTGACTAATGCAACAACAGGATCACGATAAATAAAATCATCAATCACTGTTGGCTTATCTACTACAGCAAAATATTCATAACCTTGTTTTTTTACCAATATCTCAAGTGCTTCAATACTAAAGACCTCTTGAAATCCGATAATATCAGGTTGATGTTTTTGCAAATAAGAAGCAATCCAATTTTCCTTTTTTTGCCACTGCTCTGCTGAATAGATACGATCAAAATCGTAAAATGCATCTGGTGGAGCAAGGTAATTAAACAGGTTAAAAGTCGCTACTTTAATTTGCGTTTGTTCAACTTGTTCCGTTGATGATAAATCATCATTAGAAGATCGAAGGGAAATAGAATTAATTGGCACAAACTCCTCTCTTTTATTCCTGTTTTATGAGCATTAATGAAAATGATGATAAAACATAGATAAGGTAAATTATTTAATCTTTAAAAAATAATAGTATCGCACAGAGAAGTCAGAGTATAAGTATAAATGCCCCTATCGCTTATTTACCCTTTTAAAGTCTTAGATTTAAAATGGGTAACAATGAAGACAGAGAAACTATAAAATAACCACAAAACATCTAGCCTATTCATTGGTTATTTTATCAAGGTAGTTTGTAATACTATCTTGCTGCAAACTAATATCACCTATATTAGAAGCAACCCACTGTTTATCATAATAGCTATTCGTGTAACGCTCACCACGGTCGCACATCAGAGTAACAATTGAACCTGTTTGCCCTTGCTCAATCATTTTCTGCGCCAGTTTTAATACTCCGAACATATTGGTGCCTGTACTTGCCCCCACTTTTCGTCCTAATAATGACGCAGTCCATAACATTGCAGCAATAGACTGTTTATTATCAACACACAACATATTATCAATAACAGAGGCGATGAATGAAGGCTCAACACGAGGTCGGCCAATCCCTTCTATTAAACTCCCTTTACAATTAATTAACTGTTTATTTCCGGTTGAGTAATAATCATAGAAAACCGAATTTTCAGGATCAACAACGGTTAATTCAGTCGTTAATTGATGATAACGAATATAACGCCCAATAGTTGCACTGGTACCACCGGTTCCTGCACTCATTACAATATGTTTTGGCACAGGATGTGGCTCATGTTGCATTTGTTTAAAAATTGAATCGGCAATATTGTTGTTACCGCGCCAATCCGTTGCGCGTTCAGCATTAGTAAACTGATCCATATAATACCCATTTAACTCTTTTGCTAATCTTTCTGATTCTGCATAAATTAAATTGGTTGAATCCACTAAGAAACACTCACCACTATACCGATCTATCTCTGCTATTTTTTGTATGCTGGTTGATTTAGCCATCACAGCAATAAAACGTAATCCTAACAAACGAGAAAAATACGCTTCAGAAATAGCAGTACTGCCAGATGATGCCTCCACTATCACCGTATCTTCTTTGATATTGCCATTACATAATGCATATAAAAATAAAGAGCGAGCTAAACGATGCTTTAAACTTCCCGTTGGGTGTGTGCTCTCGTCTTTAAGGTAAATATCAATGCCCTTTAATTGTGGTAAATCGACTTTAATTAAATGCGTATCAGCACTACGTTGGAAGTCAGCTTGAATTTTGGCGATGGCCGCACTTACCCATTGACGTTGATGATTCATAATATTTATCCTGTTCAAATAATAAAGCTAGTTTACCTTTGCTTAAACAGAATTAACGTCCTAAAAATCTTTTAATAAGCCACAATGAAAAATATTTTTCTGCTAAAGTTAAATATACAGAAAATAATACTCAACCTTTAGACCAACTTACTCTATAGAAAAATTGAAGAGGCAATATGAGCTTAGACGCTACGGATAAAAAGATAATTACCTTACTACAGCAAGATGCTTCATTATCATTACAGCAATTATCAGAGCAATTGAACCTAACCAGTACACCATGCTGGAACAGAATTAAACGCTTAGAAAGTGAAGGTGTTATCCAAAAGCGCGTTGCATTAGTTGCCCCTGAAAAGGTAGGCCTAGAACTGGTCGCCTTTGTACAAATTAAAACACAACAACATTCGGAAGTCTGGCTGCGAAACTGTGTACAGCAGGTAAAAGGATTTGCGCAAGTTTTAGAGTTTTATAGAATGGCTGGTGAATATGATTACTTACTCAAAGTGATTGTTAAAGATATGCGTAGTTATGATCACTTTTACCAGCAATTGGTAAATGATGTAGACGGATTAACCGATGTGAATACTAGCTTTGCTATGCAACAGTTAAAATTTACTACCGAACTCCCTATAATGTAATCAAATAGTGATCATGAACCCTTAAGCTATTACACTGTCTATTACCAATAAATCTTTTCTTTATAAGGACATGTTAATGAAATTGTTTCTAAAACTCGCATTAGCCGTATTACTTTTATTAGTTGCAGCCATCGTGATCGTAGTTGCTACCGTTGACCCAAATGACTACAAACAACAAATTCAAGACCAAGCTAAAAACGCCATTGACCGAGACTTAGTGATCACAGGAGACCTAGGTTGGAGCTTATATCCGCTATTAGGGTTTAAAAGTGGACAAGTAACATTACAAAACAGTCCAGAATTCGAAGAAAAAACACTATTAAACATACAAGAAGCTGCTGTATCGATTAACATTTTACCTTTATTTTCTGGTAACTTAGAAATTGGAGAGATTGTACTTGATGGTGTTGAATTCAATTTAATCACTAATAAAGATGGTACGACTAACCTTGACGACCTTACAGCAGATACTAGCGAAGAAACGGCGACTGACACTGTAGATCAAAAATCAACAGAGACGACTGACGAAGAAGCATCGAGTTCACTAGACCTATCGAAATTTGTCTTGTCTGGTATCAATATCACCAATGCGACTTTAAAAGTGATTGACCATCAAACCGATGAAACGCAAGAAGTTGCTATTAATAGTCTTCAACTAGAAGAGTTTGCATTTGGACAAGTTGCGCACTTCAGCTTAAACAGTTCAGTTAAAAATAGCCAAGTAGAAGCAGATATTGATGTTAACGCGGACGTATTTGTTGATGCCGACTTAACCACGGTAGAGCTAACTAATTTAACCATTGAAAGTGATATTTTAAGTGATGCCTTATCTGGCAGTAAGCTTAATATGATTTTCACCAGTGGTTTAAAATACCAGCCTGAAACACAAGAACTAGATATTCAAGCAATCACTATTAACAATACATTTACCGGTGATTTCTTAGCTGGCACCATTTATATCAATAGTAGTGATATCAATGTTGTTGAACATAACCAAGTGAACTTAGGTAAATTAACCTTAACCAGTAGTTTGAATGGTTCTGCATTACAAAATAACCAAGTAAACAGCACATTAGAAACGAACCTTGCGCTAGATATCGCCAAAAAAACGGCAAAAATTGATACGTTTAAAGTAAATAATTCTGTTAAAGGTAATGATGTTGAAGGTGAAATGAACTTCTCCTTACAAGAGCTAACTGTAAGTGATTTCCAAAAAATTCTTATTAAACAATTTACCATTGACAGTGAGATGGTGGTTGCAGCTATTGGTGAAAACAAAATTAACAGTGATATCTCAACAGATATCAGTTACGACCTAGACCAACAAAAACTCAGCCTAACATCACTTAAAACCAAAGTTGATGATATTGAATTAAATGGTGAAGTTAGTTTTGTTCAACAAGCAGTGCCAGTTATCCGTTACAACTTAAACGGTAATGTTTGGAATTTAAACCCTTACCTACCTGAAGCCACAGAAAACGCTAATTCTGAACAAGAAACAACCACTACAAGCGAAGAAGTTGAGCCAGATTTAAGCATTCTTAATGACTTAGATATTAAAGGATCGTTAACTATTGCCGGTATTTTATACCAAGATATTACCATCGGAAAAATTACTAATGGTTTAACAGTTAAAAATGGCAAAGCAACCATCAATCCATTAACCGCTAACCTATATGATGGTTCATTAACTGTTAACGCATCTGTTGATGAAGACGGCGGTAAAAATAGTTACCAAGCAACCACAACACTGAAAAATGTTGCTTTACTCCCTCTTTTAAAAGATGCAGCAGAAGTTGATCTGTTAAGTGGTACAGCGAATTTTAACCTGGCAGCTAGTGGTCAAGGCCTGACTAGCACTAAAATCCAGCAAGGTGTAAATGCAAAAGGTGACTTTAAAGTACTAGACGGGGAACTTTATGGCATTAACTTACCTTATGAAATACGTGTATTCAAAGCTAAACTAACGGGTAAAACAATTGATGAAGATAAATTGGTTAAAAAGACTGACTTTGCTTCTTTAACCGGTGAGTTTACTGTAGATGATGGTATTGCTAATAATCAAAAGTTAACCATGACATCACCCGTTATTCGTTTAGATGGTGCAGGTACAGCTGATACTATCAAGCAAACGATTGACTACAAGTTAGGGGTTACACCTTTATCTAAAACAGATGAAAGTACTAGTTATGCAGATTTAAGCGGGGTTTCTATTCCACTGCGTATACAAGGTTCATTTTCTGATCCAAGCTTTAGCCTCGATACTGAAGGTGCGTTAAAAGAGCAACTTGAAGCAGCTAAAACAGCCGTTAAGGATAAAGCTAAAGAAGCACTCAAAGATACAACCAAAGACATATTATCTGGAGAGAAAGTCTCTACTGATGACTTAAAAGAAGAAGCAAAAGACTTAAAAAACAAGTTAAAAGGCTTATTCTAGAGTGTGATAAAAATAAGTGAGTGAGTTAACCGCTTAATCGTTAGCAAAATCTTAATACTTTTATCATTAACTCAATATACAGAGTTATAAAATAGCTAAATCAGCCCACTGATTTAGCTATTTTTTTATCTATATAAAGCATTCATAGACTTAATTAAGCATCGATCTCATCGCCAGACTTTACAGTAACAGACCAACCTAACACGACTCAATTGAATACGTTCCCGAGAGGCTGGAGGCTATTTCCCCTTTGAGTTGAGAGGTTTATAAGGCGGCCTATTTTGCGTGAGAAGCATAACTTAGTTTAGAGCATAAGTTGAACCTTTCAAAAATTAACAGGGTTAATCTTCAGTCGAAAAACTGAAGAAAGAAGTTGATGATTGAGATTGCTCTTATACAGAACAAAATATTAACCACAAAAAAAAAGGATAACTTGCGTTACCCTTTACATTAAATTCTTAAGACTCAATTTAAGAATTAATCTCTTTCGTATGAAAGTGATGAATTATGGAATTTATTTTGGCATTAACACTGTGTCAACAGCATGAATAATACCATTGCTCGCTTCAACATCGGCAATCACAACATGTGCATTATTAACCATTACTTTGTCGTCATTAACTTTAATCATGACCGACTGACCTTGAACTGTTTTTGCGCTATCGATTTTCACTACTTCTGATGCAGTCACTTTTCCTGGTACAACATGATAAGTCAGCACTGCAACCAGCTTATCTTTATTCTCTGGCTTCAATAGCATCTCAACAGTGTCTTCAGGCAGTTTCGAAAATGCATCGTCTGTTGGAGCAAATACTGTAAATGGGCCTTCACCTTTTAAGGTATCAACTAATCCGGCAGCTTTGACTGCTGCAACTAAAGTTGTAAAAGAACCATTTTCTGATGCCACTTCAACGATGTCTTTGTGCGTACCATGATGTGCAGCCTGCGCAACAGAGGTGAAGGTAAAGCTAGCAACTAAAATTGATAAGGTAGTGATGAACTTCTTTAACATAGTATTTTCCTTTTGGATTGGACTGTAGAGTGTTATTTCGAAATGTTCAGATTGTTTTACGCTTGCTAAAACAAATAAGATCAGTCTAATTAAACAACAAATATCAAACAGTCGGCTTTTATCAATTTTAATTTAAATACTAAACATTTGACTCCCTATCGCTTAACAATGCCCCAGTGAATCTTAATGCTTTTTATCTATATAAATAGAAAAACAAATAAAATCATAAGCTTAAAAATAAATAATTATTGAATTATCTTGAAAATATTGATTCATAAAAAACGACTAGATAGCCCTCGCACTATATTGGCCACACTATAAGCTGACATAAAAGCAGTATACAATGATATGAATAGAGCCTTTATCACCTTCAAAAAGAGGAGTTAGTACATTGAAAATGATTGCAGGTTTAACAGATATTATTGATAAATTTGACACTTTTATTCTAGATCAATGGGGTGTATTACATAATGGTGGACACGCTTTCCCTGAAGCAATAGCTGCATTAAATTTATTAAAAGCACATAACAAAAAAGTCGTCATCTTATCGAATAGCGGCAAAAACAGTGCATTCTCCTATGCTCGACTCACTGAATCAGGCATCAGCCGTGATCTATACCTAGATGTGCTGACGTCTGGTGATCATATGCGTGATAACTTCAACTCAGGGAAGTTCAAAACTCTGGGTCAACAAGCCTTACATTTCAAATGGGAAGAAGATGATACTGTACTTGAAGATTGCAGTGTGCAATCAGTAGCAACAGCAGAGCAAGCTTCTTTTATACTATGTTGTGGTGTAGATAGAGGCAGTGTTGAAGCTTATATGGAGGATTTAGCTATTGCCTGCCGTAACAACCTAGAGTTAGTTGTGAGTAACCCTGATCTTGTTGCCATGACACCAGAAGGTAACTTAAAAACCTGTCCAGGTGCGATTGCCATGGCCTACCAAAAGCTGGGCGGAAAAGTACATTGGCATGGTAAGCCACAAAAAGAGATCTACGACATGTGCAAAACCCTAGTTGGTGGATGGGGTAACGCTATTGCTGTCGGTGATAGTTTAGAGCATGACATTGCAGGCGCAAATGGCGCAGGTATTAGTAGTTTATTCATTACTAGCGGTATTCACGCAGATAAAATTTCCAATCATGCAAGTATTGAAAAATTAGCCAAGCAATACAAAGTCGCTCCTGACTTTTACATCGACTGGTTTAAGCAATAAGAAAAACATCTTCAATTGTTGTAATTAATAAACTTCAATAGACGCTAGATTCTGAGCCTAAGCTATTTTACTAGAAAAGTAGCTTAGGTTTGTCTTCTATATTTTGGAATCCACAAAAGATCAGACGTAAAAAATATTATTTATCAGCAATAAGTCTTTGTTATCTATAAAAATTGGTCTTGGATATCTTTCTTTATTGCTAGCTATATAATCACTTTATTAGAAGATTTCTAGCTATTCGGCTACTAATTAAGCAACTAGTGTCTACAAGTAGAGCCCCCCATTAGTTGATTTGGAAAAATCTCACTTTTAAACAACTAACCCAAATGAAAATTCACCACGTAGACCAAATTTATAAAAATATAAAATTTTAAATAACAAGAGTTGTGACAAAGATCACCAAACACCATTTTTTTTGTGAGTTTATTGTGAATTCTTTGAAAAATTTATATAGATTGGCAATTGAGATTTAAAGGGACATGGAAAGTCTACATTTTTTGCAGGAAGCACTTACAACATCTTCCTGCTTAACTAAAACAATAACATTTAAATATGACAGTTTTTAAATGAATCTAATAAAAAACAGGAAAATGAATATGACATTCAATAAATATCTACTAGCTATCGCATCTAGTGCAGTTATTGCATCACCTCTTTATGCCGCAACAATTTACAAAACGGATACTCAAGAATTTAACATTGACGGTCGAGCTGAAGTTCGAGGATACCGAGCTGACGGTAGTTACGACGATACATCTCGCGTTCGTTTAAACCTTAGTGGCTCAAATGCACTAAGCGATGACTTAACAGTATTTGGTCGTTATGAGTTTGAAATAAAAGAAAATGACGAAACGGGCGATACAGACATTAGCAGCACTCGTCATCTTTATGTTGGTGCTGACACTAATTACGGTACTGTCATTTACGGTCACCAAAATAATGCAGTAACTTACCTTACAAACTTTACAGACCAAGCTGAAACATTTAGTGGTTACATCAATGAATTTAACGCTGTAACTGGAGACCGTTCAAGAAATACATTACGCTACGCAGTTGAAAGCGATGGACTTACCTTCCAAGTATCTGGCACGAAAATAGATGCAACTAGCACACAAGGTTTTGGTGCAGTTGTAGGTTACAAAGTATCACCTGCTGTAGAATTAGCAGCTGGTTTTACATCTGCTGAAGTAGCAGACGATACAACAAACACTTACTTACTAGGCGCAAAATACTCTAAAGATAGTGTTTACTTAGCTGCAACTGGTTTAATGGGTGACGAAGAAGGGGATGATTTTGAAGGAATGGATGCATTTGCAGCTTATTACTTCGGTGAAAACGCAGTAAACGTAAGCTACAACTACTACTCGCAAGATGATGCTGATGATGAAAAATTGAACTTTATCGGTTTAGAGTACGCTCGTTACATTGACAACTTTGCAGTCTACGGCAGCTACAAAATTGCATTAAGCGGTGATACTGCTGATGGTGATGAAGAAGATGCGATTCAAATCGGTGCTCGTTACAAATTCTAAATCTCTATTAACATAATAGAAATATGAAAAGCACTCTCTTTTGAGTGCTTTTTTAATGGCATACTGGTAGTGTATTTCCTTCTCTGCGCTTACAGCGTTTAACTATTAAAATGAGCATCATTTATGAAATTATGGAACATTTTTACCTTTGCAATAGCCAGTATATTAAGCACACAAGTGCTAGCTGATATAAATCTGACATTCCCCCCACAACTAAAACTACAATTAGTTAACGAAAAAATTTCAAATTCAGAAAACGCTTTGCGATTAAAAAATGGTCAAAACCAAATTGGCTTCCAATATCAAACTCGTTATCGTTCAGAAGGAGAGAGTCAGCTATTTACATCAGAAATAATATTAATCTCTTTTTCAGGTGCTAACCAAAATTTCACTATTACTCTACCCGAACTGAATTCAGAAAAAGAGGTTGACCAGTTTAATAAAAAGCCACAAATAACACTAAAAGATGATAGTGGTAAATCAGTCGAGTTTGAACAAGGCAAATTAATAAAAGAGGGTTATCAACTCAATAGAGACTTAGCCTCAGAAGTGATTGCTTATAATCAAACAGACAAACCAGCTTCATTACAACAACCGGAGACAATTATTATTCCAGCCAATGGTCAAACTGAAGGTGATGTAGCAGGTCAAATGCTAGATTACTGGTACAAGAAAGCAGATGAGAAAACTCGTGCGCAATTTAAAGCGCGTATTAATACCAATCACACTAAGTAACTGATCTATTTTACTTGTTAAAATGAATTATCTCTTGTTTGCGCTTTGCTTAACTCAGCAAGCGCAAACATATCCTTCCCCTTTTCCTCATAAATTTATGCCTCACAGATAACAAAGCGCTATATGTTGCATTGCACTTTCATTTAAACTTGTTATGATTCAAAACACTTATAGTCGGGGAGCCGAAGGCTGAGAACGAATGCGATATCTACTGGGATTGCATCGATACCCGTTGAACCTGATACAGTTAGCACTGGCGCAGGGAACTATGTAAACACCTACCATAGTGCACCTTTGCGCGTATTGGGTTTTATCATATAGTTCCGATGGCGTTGTAATCGGAGCAATGATGGCCAATAACAACCTTAAAACTCAAATAGCAGACTCAATTAAAATATCTTCAACTCATGCAGAAGTGCCTATTGTGTTGACCATCGCAGGTTCTGACAGTGGCGGTGGCGCAGGTATTCAAGCGGATATTAAGGCTATTTCAGCCACAGGTGGTTATGCTTGCTCAGCCATTACCGCTATCACAGCGCAAAACACCCTAGGTGTTTCTGGTATTTTCCCAATTCCACTAGAGCATGTTGAAAAGCAACTGGATGCAGTTTTCAGTGACTTAAATATCGTGGCCGTAAAAGTAGGTATGCTAGCTGATAGTGATATTATTCGCTTGGTTACCAAAAAGCTGAAACAGTACCAGCCTCAGTTTGTCGTAATTGACCCGGTAATGGTCACTACCAATGGCGATTTACTATTAGAAAAATCAGCAATTCAAACATTAAAATCTGAGCTATTCCCTTTAGCCGATATTATTACTCCAAACCTACCTGAAGCCGCAGCCTTAATCGGCGATAGTACATCCTATAACCTTCCTGAAACAACGCAGCAGATGCAATCAATGGCCGACGGGTTACGCCAATTAGGTACTAAAGCCGTGCTATTAAAAGGTGGATATTTACAAAAAGATAAACACAGTACTGATCTGTTAATTTTATCTAATGTAATTCAAGAGTTAACAGCAGATCGAGTTTACACCGATAATAACCATGGTACAGGCTGTACACTTTCCTCAGCTATTGCTTCTTATTTAGCACAAGGTTATCTATTAGCAGAGGCAGTGCAAACTGCAAAAAATTATATTACTCAAGCGTTAGTTCATGCCGACCAACTCACTATCGGTAAAGGGCGAGGCCCAGTACATCACTTTTACCAACAACACAATGACAGTGATTGCTAACATGCTATTAACCACTGCAGATACAAAGCCCTTATATTCACCGGCTATTACCATTGAACAAGGCGCTATACAGTACCAACAAGATACCCAACCTGTATTATCAGGCCTAAATATGCAAATGCCAGCACAAAGCTGGACTTGTATTTTAGGGCGGAGTGGCTGTGGTAAAACCACCCTATTACGCTATCTTGCTAATCTGCTAGCAGATAAAGTGCAGTGGTCTGGCGAGTTATCCACCAGCAACCAAATCGCGCTGAAAGGGCAAGTCGCTTATATGGCTCAACAAGACTTATTAATGCCTTGGTTAAACGTATTAGACAATGTGTTACTTAGTGAAAAATTTTCAAAAAAAACTCTGCGCTCTCCATCAAAAGTTCAGCAATATGAAAAAGCTATCGCATTATTAACTGAAGTAGGATTAGCAGACAAAACCCAAGAGTTACCACAAAATTTATCAGGGGGTATGCGCCAACGAGTAGCCTTAGCAAGAACCTTAATGCAAGACAAACCCGTGGTGCTAATGGATGAGCCCTTCTCGGCCCTAGATGCGGTTACACGCTATAAACTACAAAACTTAGCGCACCGATTATTAAAAAATAAGACAGTTTTATTAATCACCCACGCCCCGTTGGAAGCCATTCGCCTAGCCGACCAATTATACATTCTGCATGGAAAACCAGCTTTTGCTAGTGCGCTATCACTGCCAAAACAACAAACACCCAGAGAGTTGAATGCTGAAAGTGCGGCATTACAACAGCGAGTTATTCAACGCTTAGAGCAAGATTATGAATAAAATCCCTAATATTAAAGTCTTAAATAATCGAATTAACACATCAGAAAAAGTGCTGCACAACGCCCTAAGAGTGATATTTACTTTATTGGTATTATTAGTGATTTGGCAAGCAACAGTATTACTGTTTAAGTTACCAAGTTTTATTTTACCTGAGCCTTTATCTGTCTTTGAACGCTTAATTAATCGTATCGATATTTTACTCAAACACAGCTGGATAACGACACAAGAGATCGTATTAGGTTTGTTATTAGGCTTATCCATGGGGTTATTTTTTGCATTACAAATGCTCTTATTTAAACCGGTCAAACGTTGGTTACTACCTGTTCTTATCGCCAGCCAAGCCATTCCCGTGTTTGCAATTGCTCCTATTTTGATGATCTGGTTGGGTTACGGTATTGCATCAAAAATAGTGATGGCGGCGATCATTATTTTCTTTCCTGTGGTGACCTGTTGTTACGATGGGTTAAAGAACACTCCAACAGGCTACTTAGATTTAGCCAATACCATGCAAGCAACTAAATGGCAGCTACTACGCTACATTCAACTCCCTGCTTCCCTACCAACACTTGCCTCAGGAATACGTGTCGCTGTAGTCATTGCTCCCATTGGAGCGGTCGCAGGGGAATGGGTTGGTTCTAGCCAAGGCTTGGGATATTTGATGTTACAAGCCAATGCACGCATGTTAATTGATGAAATGTTTGCCGCCCTATTTATTTTATCCACTATTTCAGTCGCGCTGTACTTCGTCACAGACAAATGTTTAAACAAATTAATACCCTGGCAACTTTAGTCAGCTACACACAACACGGTCCATTAAATGGATGTATATTGAAAAATAAGGAAATAACTGTAATGAAAAAGCAATTTTTACTGGCATCACTGACATTACTGGCAACACTTTTTACCCAATCAGTAGTTGCACAAGATAAGAAAGTCACCTTGATGTTAGATTGGTTTGTTAACCCGAATCATGGCCCAATCGTTATTGCACAACAACGAGGTTACTTTAAACAACAAGGCTTAGAGGTAGATATTCAGGAGCCTGCAGATCCAAGCCTTCCACCTAAGCTAGTTGCAGCAGGCAATCTAGATTTAGCGATAACCTATCAACCAAATCTAATCATTGATGTAGCAGAAGGTTTACCATTAGTTCGCTCTGCAACATTGATCGCAACACCGTTAAATACGTTAATGGTATTGGATAATGGAAAAATTAATACATTAAGTGATTTAAAAAATAAAAAAGTCGGCATTGCTATCTCAGGCAGTGAAGAAGCAATTATTGGCAAAATGTTAGATACAGTAAACCTAACTTTTAATGATGTTGAAATCATTAATGTTGGTTGGGCATTATCAGCCTCTTTAGCATCAGGAAAAGTGGATGCGATCTGGGGGGGATTACGTAACTTCGAAAGTAATCAACTGGCATTAGAAGGCTTTAACTCTAAGGCTTATTTTCCTGAAGAACACGGTGTTCCTGCTTATGATGAATTAATCTTTGTTGCCAACGCCAATAACTATGATGCCAAGATGATTAAGGCATTTAATAAAGCCTTAGAACAAGCAACTATCTATATCACTAATCACCCTCAAGCGGCATGGAAAGAGTTTGTTAGTTATGCACCTGATACTTTAGATAACGAGCTTAATAAACGAGCTTGGAGAGACACGCTTTCTCGTTTTGCACTTCGCCCTTCTGCGGTAGATTTAACGCGTTACGATGATTACGCTCAGTTTATGTTTGATAATAAACTGATCAAAAAGCGACCACAGGCAAAAGACTATATGCCAACTTTTGAATAATGCTTAAACTTTCAAATAGTCATCTCCATTAATCTGATTAAGTGAGACAACAATGAACCATCAAGATTTAATTACCGCTTGCCAAACTGATTGGCAAGCTTATACAAAGCACTCTTTTGTTTTGCAACTAGGCAATGGTAGTTTAGCTCAGCCATGCTTTTTACATTATTTAAAACAAGATTTTCTATTTTTAAAGCAATATGCACGTGCATACGCACTAGCCATTTATAAAGCCAATACATTAGCTGATATGCGTAAAGCATTACCCAGTGTTCATGCTTTATTAGACTTTGAGATTAATCACCATATTACTTACTGTAAGAATTGGGGATTAAGCGAAGCTGATTTAGAGGCCGAAGATGAAGACTTTGGTACCGTAGCTTATACACGCTACGTATTAGATGCAGGCATGACCGGTGACCTAGTGGATTTATATGTAGCCCTTGCGCCTTGTTCAATTGGTTATGCTGAAATTGGTCGTTTTTTAGCAAACGACGACAACACATTATTTGAAGGTAATGAGTTTGCTAGTTGGATAGATCTATACAGTGGAGAGGAGTTCCAACAAAGCATCATTGATAGCACACAACATTTAGATCAATTGTTGGCTGACATTGATATTAACAGCAAACGTGGACAACACCTTGTCAAAGTATTCAAAACAGCAACTAGAATGGAAGTCGCTTTTTGGCAACAAGGGTTAAATACCTTAAGTGAAGGAGTAAAATAATGACCGCTACCCAAGACAAACAACAATTAATCACCCATGCATTACTAAGCTTACGTGAACAGAAACCTTTAGTGGTTAACATCACTAACTATGTGGTGATGAACAACACAGCAAATGCTTTACTGGCGATTGGCGCTTCGCCTATTATGGCTCATTCTCGCCAAGAGTTAGCAGAAATGATGTCATTTAGCGGTGCATTAGTGATTAATATAGGCACTTTAGACAGCCAATGGATCCCACGTATGCTGTATGCGGTAGAACAAGCAAATGCTAATAATAAGCCTGTAGTGTTAGACCCTGTAGGTTGTGGCGCTAGCTCAATACGCACAGAGACCTCTCGCCAAATTGCAGCATTAGCTAAGCAATTAATCATTCGTGGTAATGCCTCTGAGATCATTGCATTAGCAGGAGAACAGGCAACGAGTAAAGGCGTTGATGCGTTAGATAGTAGTGAATCTGCGGTAAATGCAGCACGTTACTTGGTGGAAACCTATCGATGTAATGTAGTTATTTCCGGTGAAGTGGATTACATCATTAATTCTAACAGTGAAATACAATTACATAACGGCCATGCCATGATGCCTTATATTACTGGGATGGGCTGTAGTTTAAGTGCATTAACCGGTGCTTTTGCTGCAATTGGTGAACAAACAGGGCTAGCTGCAGCAGCTATTTTAGGTATTGCTGGAGAGCTTGCAGAGAAAAAATCTGCTGGTCCGGGTAGCTTACAAATGAATCTATTAGATGTGCTATATCAGATTGATTCTGAAATGATTAATCAACATCTAAAATTAACCATCAATCAATAAAAGCACCAAGGAATAAGCATGAACCCGTACCGTTTATATTTAGTCACTGACGACCAACAAGATTTAACAACACTAGTCAGAGTGGTAAAAGATGCCGTTGCGGGTGGGGTGACCATGGTGCAAGTACGTGAAAAAGGCGACAATATTCAGTCTTTTATTGAACGAGCTCAAGCCGTTAAACAGATATTGCAAGGGACTCAAGTAGCACTCATTATTAATGATCGTGTTGATGTTGCTTTAGCAGTTAATGCCGATGGCGTGCACCTAGGTCAGTCGGATATGCCAGTACAATTAGCACGAAAGTTGATTGGCCCAGAAAAAATATTAGGCTTATCCATCGAAAATGATCAACAACTGCTTGAAGCTAATGATTTACCATTGGACTACATTGGATTAAGTGCTATTTTTGCGACACCCACTAAAACTAATATCAAGAAACAATGGGGAATACAGGGGCTAAAGAAAGCACTACAACTCAGCCAATTCCCAATTGTTGCCATTGGGAGTATCTACCAAAGCAATTTAGACACTATTATCGAGACAGGAGTGGATGGTGTTGCCTTAGTTTCCGCCATTTGCCATGCACCATCTCCACAACAAGCCAGTGCTGATTTATTAAAACAGATACACGCAGCAACACCTTTAGATTAGGCCTTCATTTTTTAACACAGATTAACGTTAATCATTAATCTGTCACTGCAAACTCATTAAGAATAACTTACACTATTAAACATAATGTTAAGTTAACCAAAACGATGAGTTGATTATGAATATCACGCTGAAACAATTACATGTTTTTATCACGATTACCCAAGAAAAGACCCTGACTACAGCCGCAGATAAATTATTCTTGAGTAAACCTGCGGTAAGCATGGCATTAGCGGAGCTGGAAAAGCAGCTTGGACATAAATTATTTGAACGTAAAAATAACCGCTTATTAATCAATGAAATGGGCAAAGCATTACTGCCATTAGCCGATGAACAATTAGAGCGTAGTAAGGCGATTATTAGCCTATTTAATAGTCATAATTTCCAAGGAAAATTACGCATTGGCTCCAGCAACACAGTAGGTAACCATCTATTACCCATTTTATTGTCTCAATTCAGGCAAGTAAGCACTCATCAAGATCAATTTATGTGTATTGATAACAGCACAAGTATTGGCAACCAATTGATTGATTATGAGTTAGATATTGCACTAGTTGAAGGTTTACTCATTGATAAGCAATTACATGTAGAACGATGGCTTAAAGATGAAATGGTCATTGTAGCTCACCCTGAACATCCATTAATGAGCCGTAAAGTAGTGACCATTAATGATTTACATGATCAACATTGGATATTACGAGAAAAGGGCTCAGGTTCACGACATTTTTTTATTGATCATATAGGCCAACACTTAACAGATCTAGATATTGCTTTTGAATTGACAAGTACAGAAGCGATCATCAACTGTTGTGCCTCAGGTCTAGGTGTCGCCTGTATGTCTAAAACCGCAGCTCGTCATGCCCTCAATGATAAACGCGTAGTCACCTTACCTATTGATATTGATATGTCTCGTGATTTATACCTGGTCTGGCATAAAGAAAAGTATCAAAGCCCAATCCTAAAAGAGTTCATTAACTATTGCCGACAATGGTCTTTACCTGAGTAAAAAATGATAACAATCATATTAAACTAGATATAAATCGATGTTTTATAAAGAAATAACAATTATAACTACCCATATTTGAATAATAGCCTATGCTCTGTTAATAATTTAAATGATATTATTTTTTAGGGACAAAAAACTGCTATGGCTAGAACCAAAACCATTACCACTGACGATATCTTATTAGTGTTATGTAACTCCATGAAATCCGTGTTAAGTAACGCAACAGGGCACTCAGTTAACTATTCAGGTATGGTACAAAAAATCAACAAAACATGCTTGAAACCAGATATTGGCTGTTTTGTATTATTTGATGGAGGATTCTCTGGCTTAGTTATTTTAAACTTCAATGCTGCAGCTGCGCTAGAGTTATATACCAATTACATGATCAACATGGGGCTGCCAAAAGATGAGCTAGCAACCACACATACAGCTGATGAAGTAAGTGATGTAATGGGAGAGTTAATGAATCAAATGGTGGGTGATTTTACTGGTGTTATTGGCCATGAATTGCATACTTCCATTACCCAAAACCAACCGAAAATGCTGACCATCAATAAACAAGTTTTATTATCCATCGATACCAACTTAGATCGCCCACAAGCGCGTCGTGTGACATTTACGACAGCCAACAATAATATCTTCTACCTTGAGCTTGCTATGGATAAAACGGAGTTCATTAAGCTTCCTAACTTTGAAGAGCGTGAAAAGTTTGATATCGATGCGTTATTTGATGAAAAACCAGATAACTCAGTAAAAACAACTGAAACTCATGCTAAGAAGCCAACCGCAGATGAAGATTTATTAGCGGAATTGGGACTTTAATTTTTCACCTAAAAAATGCCCAAAGAGTCAACTCTTTGGGCATTATCATTTTGATATTAGTGAAGGAGAAAAAACAGTTTATTTCGCTTTTTTCATCTCATCTTTATGTTGTAGAAAATTATCAAACTCAACACTTGTTATTTTACCGTCGCCATTTGCATCTAACATTTCAAATGTTGGGCGCTTTTTACCTTTATGCTTCATGATAACTTTTGCATCAATTTCTTGTTGTGTGATTTTACCATCAGCATTGCTATCTAACTTATCAAAACCTTTTAATAAACGCCCTTTGGCTTCATTTTTAGTGATTGCACCGTCGTTATTTGTATCAAATTTCTCAAAGTTTGCTTTGGGATGACCTTTACCTTTATGCATTTTTTTAACTAGCTCGAATTCTGCTGATGTAATTTTACCATCAGAGTCTGTATCGACTTTATCAAATCCTTTTAGTAAACGCCCTTTTGCTTCATCTTTAGTAATAGCACCATCGTTATTTGCATCTATTTTATCAAAGCTAGGTTGCTTATGACCTTTACCCTTGTGCATTTTAGAGGCAGCTTTTAGCTCTTGTTTAGTGATATCGCCGCTGTTATCAGCATCAATTTTATCGAAGTTTTCCGCTAAACGGCCTTTTGCTTCATCTTTACTGATCACACCATCACTGTTGCTATCCATTTTCTCAAAGCTTGGTTTTTTATGACCTTTACCTTTGTGCATATCAAGCGCTGCTTTTAATTCAGTTTTAGTGATATCACCACTGTTATCAGCATCAATTTTATCGAAGTTTTCCGCTAAACGGCCTTTTGCTTCATCTTTACTGATCACACCATCACTGTTGCTATCCATTTTCTCAAAGTTAGCTTTTTTATGACCTTTACCTTTGCCCTTATGCATCTCTTGGATTTTTGCAAATTCAGCTTCAGAAATTGAACCATTATCATCACTGTCTACTTTATCAAAATGTTTTAGTAACATGCCTTTAGCTTCACTTTTAGAGATAGCATTATCATTGTTTACATCCACATCAGAGAAATCTAATTGATGGTTTCCACCTTTACGCATGTTTTCCATGGCGTTGTATTCAGTCGTTGATAATGAACCATTTGCATCGCTATCAATTTTATCAAAGTGTTTCGCTAAACCACCTTTTGCTTCATCTTTAGTAATCACACCGTCTTTATTTGTATCTACTTGAGCAAACTCAGGCTTATTAGGTTGCTTTCCTCTATGCATTGGTTTTGCAGACTCAAATTCAGCTTTTGTAATTTCACCATCATTATTAGTATCAAAATCAGCAAAATTAGGTTGCTTACGATCTTTTTTCATTTGCTTAATATTATCGAACTCTGCTTTTGAAATTGAACCGTTTGCATCTGTATCCACTTTATCAAAATACTTTGCTAATTTGCCTGTAGCTTCTAACTGGCTAATTTCACCATTGTTGTCGCTGTCAAAACTTGCGAAGTCGTTATTTGCAACTTTATTAACTGCAGCCATTGTTAGAGAACTTGAAACGATTAATGCAACACTGCTTAACATAAATAACTTTTTCATATAAACCTCTTTTTACTTTAGTAAGAATGGCTCTGCTCTGAGCCGATGTAGAGACTATAGATAATCAATGTGCAGGAAATATGGATAAATTAAGGAGTTAGCGTTTTTCTGAATATTTTTAAGAGATTTTTGTAGCGGTATAATTAAAGGAGGCCAGTTCTAGTAATAGTAGGTGCCGGCACTAAGCAGCAGACACCCAGATATAGTAACTAGAGTGCGAACTTATAACCCACGCCGTAAATTGATTGAATACAATCGACCTCGGCATCGACATTTTGTATTTTACGACGAAGGTTCTTAATATGACTATCAATGGTTCTATCTGTTACTACCCGATTATCAGAATAGATTTGCGACATTAATTGTTCACGGCTAAACACTTGATCTTTGTGTTGATGAAAATGAGCAAGAAGGCGAAACTCAGCGCGAGTTAAGCTTACCTCTTGCCCTTTCACCAATACTTGCATCGTTGACTCATTGATACTTAAAATTTGCTCAAAGGCTTTTTTATCGTCGCTAGCACGCCTTAGTATATTCTTTACTCGTACAACCACTTCTCGAGGGCTATAAGGCTTACAAATATAGTCGTCAGCACCTAGCTCTAAACCAATAAGGCGATCTATCTCATCCACTCGTGCCGTTGCCATCACGACAGGAACATCACTAAAGGCTCGTAATTCACGATAGATATCTAAACCATTTTTACCCGGTAACATAAGATCTAATATCAACAGATCAATAGCATTGTTTTTTAACCACTCAATGGCCTGACTACCGTCATTAATTACATCGGTCACAAAGCCCGATAAACTGAGATACTCGCTTAGCACTTGTGCTAAGGACTCTTCATCTTCCACAATTAAAATCCGTTGTGACATAACACTTCCTCTAAAAAATTAATGAGATGCGATAGGTAAATGAATGGTGATTGCTAAGCCACCTAACTCCGAATGACTTGCCAACATTTTGCCATGGTGTGCTTTAACAATTGTTTGGCAAATAGATAATCCTAAGCCTGAACCACCACTTAAACGACTTCGCGATTCATCAACCCTAAATAAACGTTCAAATAGTTTAGGTAATGCAGCATCTGGTACACCAGGTGCACTATCTTCAATACGAATTTGCATGATCTTTTTATCTTGAGTAACTTGTACATTTAAAATGCCAGGACCATCGGTGTAACGTAAACTGTTCTCGAATAAATTAGAAAACAATTGGGTCAAGGCTTTGCTGTCTCCTGTGATGACATTAACAGCACTTTCTTGAAAATAATGTTGTAGCTGAATTTTTTTCTCTTGAAAACGCAATTGATATTGTAAGCAATTATTTTCTATTAATTTCTTAATATTGACTGATTCGCTTAAGTCAAATTGCATTCCTGCATCGGATAAAGACAACTGATAGAGATCGTTAACCAGTTTATTTAAGTTCTGCACCTGGTAATGCAAAGAGTCAATATATTTAGGCTCTGGTTTACGAATGCCATCTTGTAACGCTTCGATCTCACTTTTTAAAACAGAAATAGGTGTACGCAACTCATGTGAAATATCAGCTAACCACTGCTCTCTTGTTTCTTTTTGCACCAATAAACTTTGGCTCAACTCATTAAAACGCATCGATAATGCAGCTAATTCATCTTCACCATCTATCTCTATTTGAGTTTGGTAATCCCCTTCCTGTATTGAGCTTGTTGCATCTTCCAAACGCTTCAAAGGCGTTAATAAATGACGCACTAACAACCATGAAAGCACAAAGGAGATCAATGTCACCCACAATACAATCCACATTAAGTTGTACTTTTGCTGTTGATGAAAACTGCTCTCTAAAGCACCCGGGGTAATGTCACGCTTCTTGGTCGCTACCCAGCCTACTATTTTTTGATTGTACTTAATCGGTACTTTAATTAATTCATCATCACCGATGGCAATATTCTTGTTCCACAATGGAGTCCAATTGGTATCAAACACAGTAATACGTTTCAATAAACGACTAACATATCTAGATCGTGATTTTTGAGGTTCATGCTCCCCTTCAGAAGGCCGAGCAAAGATACGCCCAAGAATAAACTCTGCAACTTCTGGGGTTAATTCATCCCAGCCTTTATCTTCAGAATAATAGGATGATAGATTTTCAGACACTAAACGCAGCTTGCGCTCTTCGCCATGGTTTAAATAGCGTTGTAAACCCTGTTGGAAACTATCATCGATTAGGCCAGCAATACCCACCACCATCAAAGAACTGATCAGTAGCATAGAAAACAGAATTTTTTTAAACAAAGTAAGACGCATCAAGCACCCTTAAACAGTAAAAGTAAACAAAGCAAAAGATGGGCATAATTTATAGCCGGACCTACATAATATCATTTTTATAGCTATAACAGAAAAGCGTATCAAAGCGGCCATTATTTTTGTCTATTACAGAGTTTAATTATCTGTAAAAGTTCTCATTTTCCCATAGTAAACTCAGTGGCTTCAAAAAATGGGCAAAAAAAAACCATCAAGCACATGACTTAATGGTTTTATGCGATGCAAAATAGTAATGCATCAAATAACGTTGTTTAGTGTATTAGATGTTATCTACAGCAGCATTCAAGGTTTTACTTGGGCGCATTGCAGCAGTTACTTTAGCTGGGTCAGTATGGAAATAACCACCTAAATCAACTTTTACTCCCTGTGCATCATTTAGCTCTTGTACAATCACCGCTTCATTACTTAGTAGTGACTCAGCTAATGGTTTGAATTGTGCCTGTAGTTCAAGATCTTTGGTTTGTGCCGCTAGTGCTTCAGCCCAGTACATAGCTAAGTAGAAATGGCTACCACGGTTATCTAACTCACCTACTTTACGAGAAGGAGATTTATCTTCTTTTAAGAATTTACCGTTAGCTACATGTAACGCTTCCGCTAATACTACTGCTTTTTCATTACCTGTTTTAGCTGCGATATCTTCAATAGATACTGCTAATGCTAAGAATTCACCTAGTGAATCCCAGCGTAAATGGTTTTCTTCAACAAATTGTTGAACATGCTTAGGCGCTGAACCACCAGCACCTGTCTCAAATAAACCACCACCAACAAGAAGTGGTACAATTGACAGCATTTTTGCACTTGTACCCAACTCTAAGATAGGGAATAAATCTGTTAAGTAATCACGTAATACGTTGCCTGTTACAGAGATAGTATTTTTACCCTCTTTAACACGTTGTAATGTGTATTTACATGCATCTACAGGCGCTAGGATTTGAATATCTAGACCTGTTGTATCGTGTTCTTTCAAGTAAGTATTTACTTTTTCGATTAAGTTTTTATCGTGTGCACGTTTTTCATCTAACCAGAAGATAGCTGGTTGGCCTGTTGCTTGCGCACGACTAACTGCTAGACGCACCCAGTCACGAATTGGAATATCTTTCGCTTGACACATACGCCAGATATCACCTTTCTCAACATCATGAGACATCAATACATTACCAGCTGAATCACTCACTTTTACAGTACCAGCTTCGGTGATTTGGAATGTTTTATCATGTGAACCGTATTCTTCAGCTTTTTGCGCCATTAGACCAACGTTAGATACGTTACCCATTGTTGCAGGATCAAACGCACCATTTTCACGACAGAACTTAATTGTTTCGTCGTAGATACCTGCGTAACAACGATCCGGAATCAATGCTTTAGTATCTTCAAGTTTGCCTTCTGCATTCCACATTTGACCGCTAGAACGAACCATAGCAGGCATAGAAGCATCAATAATCACATCACTTGGTACGTGTAAGTTTGTGATACCTTTGTCTGAATCTACCATTGCTAGACTTGGACGTGTTGTGTAAACCGCTTGAATATCAGCTTCAATTTCTGCTTTTTGATCTGCAGGTAAAGTAGCAATTTTAGCGTACACATCACCAAGACCATTACGCTCATCAACACCTAACTCTTTAAATAAGTCTGCATACTTAGTAAATACATCTTTAAAGTAAACGGTTACTGCGTGACCAAACATAATTGGGTCAGATACTTTCATCATCGTCGCTTTAAGGTGTAGCGATAACATGATGTTGTTGTCTTTTGCTTCTGTCATTTGTTGCTCAAAGAAAGCACGTAATGCTGAAGCGCTCATACGAGATGAGTCAATAACTTCGTCTTTTAATACTGGCGTTGATGCTTTTAATACTGACGTTTCGCCAGCTGCATTAGTGAATTCAATTTTTACATCATCATCTTGTTGCAGTACAACTGACTGTTCTGAGCTGTAAAAATCACCTTCTGACATGTTAGCAACATGTGATTTAGACTCTGAAGACCATTTCCCCATACGATGCGGGTTGTCTTGTGCATATTGTTTTACTGCATCAGCAACACGACGGTCTGAGTTACCTTCACGTAATACAGGGTTTACTGCACTACCTAACACTTTTGCGTAACGCGCTTGTGTGTCTTTCTCTTCGTCTGTTGTAGCTACTTCAGGGTAAGCTGGTAAATCAAAACCATGCTCTTGTAGTTCTTTAATCGCCGCTTGTAACTGAGGAATCGATGCACTTACATTCGGTAATTTAATAATATTTGCTTCAGGTGTTTTAGCTAACTCACCTAATTCTGCTAATGCATCAGCTTGTTGTTGTTCTGCTGGCAGTTTATCCGAGAAGTTAGCAATGATTCGACCAGCTAAAGAGATGTCACGTGTTTCTACAACAATGTTTGCTGCTTTAGTGAAGGCATTAACAATCGGTAATAGAGAGTGAGTTGCAAGCGCAGGTGCTTCATCTGTTTGTGTATAGATGATCTTTGCTGATTTATCTGTCATTTTATTTCCTTTAACAAAAATTTATGAAGTGAATTAATTGCGTTAAAAATGTTATCAATTTGTTACACAAAATAATTAAGCCGATATCATATCGAAAAAAACAAAATTATCTAGTTTAGTGCTCTTATCTCAAAGGCTTAAATGTGACCTCGATCACCATTCATGCACTGTATATGTTACAAACAAGTAACAAAACAACTAAAAACATGATTATTCGACACCCTTAAACATACCATTTAATCACTGCACTGCGTGAATTTTTTATTCTGATATACTTAACCTTTTTCAACTGTGTTAAGGAACATAAGTGACTCAAGCTCCCATCAATAAAAAAAGTAACAATAACAAAACAGGTGAAAATAAACGTAAACGCCAAACCAAAAAGCCAACTCACTTCAATGTAAAAAAAGCGGCGCATAAAACCTTTGTTCCTAAAAAAGTAATGCCTAAATCGATGCAAAAGATTGTCTTGTTTAACAAGCCATTTGATGTATTGAGCCAGTTTACCGATGAAGGCAACCCTGATAGCATCCGTGAAACATTAAAAGACTATATTGATATTCCTAATATATATGCAGCGGGACGTTTAGATAGAGACAGTGAAGGCCTACTAGTACTAACCAATGACGGCCAATTACAAGCTGAGATCACTCAACCCGGTAAGAAAACAGCAAAAATATACTGGGTACAAGTAGAAGGTCGACCTACTGAAGCTGATTTAGATAAGCTACGTAAAGGAGTGACCTTAAAAGATGGATTAACTTTACCAGCTAAAGCAAAAATAATGGATAACCCTGAAATTTGGGAGCGTTACCCGCCGATCCGCGAACGTGCTAATATTCCAACAACTTGGTTAAGCATTACCATTATGGAAGGACGTAATCGTCAGGTACGTAGAATGACTGCTAACATTGGCTTCCCTACGTTACGACTTATTCGCTATGCTATCGGCGATTGGACAATTAAAGACTTAGATAACGGCACTTACAAAGTACTGTAATCGTCTACAGAGACCTATAAATAGCCGCTTTGGGCTTATTTATAGGTGCTCGCATAATGTACCGTTAAAAATAGTTTAAGCTGCGAAACCCATATTCTGCAAAGCGATGACTTAGTGCAGATAACTGCGCTGTATTGTTAAAATGCTTTGTATAAAAAGCGTGATGTGAATGTTCCTCTGCACAACTAACCTTAGGCTCTTGATCCTCACCTAATAACTGCTTCACTCTTAAGGCAATCGCCTCACCCGAGTCTATTAACTTGATCGGCATTTCAAAACATTTTTGTATTTCAGCTTTTAATAGTGGGAAGTGAGTACAACCCAACACTAGCGTATCTGGCATAGTGACTTGTTGATTTAACCAAGGGGCTAAAATAGTTAAAAACTCATTTTGATCAAGCTCTTTCCCCATTAACTTGTCTTCCGCTAGTTTAACTAACTGAGTCGAACCAATACTTAACACGGTTTTACCTGCGGCAAATTGTGTAATTAATTGCTGTGTATAATCACGGGCGATAGTTCCTGGCGTAGCAAGCAAACCAATCACATTATTACGAGTCACTGCACTCGCAGGTTTAATGGCTGGTACTACCCCTACAATTGGGATAGTAAAATGTTGGCGTAACGCCTTTAAAGCAACAGTACTGGCAGAGTTACAAGCAATAACAATCAGATCAGCTGGGTATTGCCCTAAAAAATCAGTTAATAATTGAGTAAGACGCGCGACTAATTGAGTTTGCTTTAACTCGCCGTAGGGAAAGTACGCATTATCAAAAAGGTACTGACATTGAATACTTGGATTGATTTTAATTATCTGCTCATAAACAGATAAACCACCGACACCAGAATCAAATATAAGTACACGTTTTACAGACATTAATCAGCTTCCTAGAGAAAAAAACTATTTTATACCAATTATATTAAATAACTGACCTAAATTTTATGTAGTGAGAATGATTTAGTTAAAAGAGAAGATTGAACCTTTCAAAAATGAACATCACGAATAGCCTCTCGGAGAACTAACGAAAAGAGACTCATTCTTTAATGATTGTTACCTTTAGGAAACTCGCAACCAACAAATAAGTTATTTTTAACATGTAAAATCCCCCATTAGTGAATGTGTTGATGCTCCCCTTAATCAGATAAATCAACAAATAAAATGATATAACCTAGCCAAGTACAAGCACCTGCTTTAGAATGCCCATCCATTTATATGTTATTGAAAGAATAGCGCCAAAAAAGCAATAGAATACAGAGGTAGAAATGAGCATAGAATTTGTTGATCCGGATAATTATGAATCACAATTAGACGCTAAAAAAACACAATTTAATCGCCTTTTTTCAACCTTTGAATTACCTGAGTTAGAATGTTTTGCTTCACCAAAAACCCATTATCGTATGCGAAGCCAATTCCGTGTTTGGCATGAAGATATGGATCTGTATTTCTACATGACAGATCAAGAGACACGCCAACGTATTCGTGTCGACCAATTCCCGCCTGCAAGCGAGCTAATCAATCAATTAATGCCTAGACTAGTTGAAGAGCTTAAAGTCTCTCCTATTCTTCGTTATAAGCTGTTCCAAGCGAACTTCTTATCCAGTATGAGTGGCGAAATCATGGTTAGTTTTCTCTACCATAAAATTCTGGATGACGAATGGTTAACCGCAATCAAAGCACTCAAAGAACGTTTATCGGGTGAATTTAAGATTAATTTCATTGGCCGCGCGCGTAAGCAAAAACTGATTGTTGACCACGATTACGTCATTGAAAAGCTTCAGGTTGATGGCCAAGAGTTAATCTATCAACAAGTTGAGAATAGCTTTACCCAACCAAACGGCAAAATATCTGAAAAGATGTTGGATTGGGCCATTGAATGTACACGTAATAGCAAAGGTGATTTGTTAGAGTTATATTGTGGTAACGGCAACTTTTCTTTAGCTTTAGCTAAAAACTTCGACCGCGTTTTAGCCACTGAAATATCAACACCTTCGGTGAACTCAGCACAATACAACATCGCAGCGAATAACATCGACAATGTCACGATCGTGCGGATGTCTGCCGAGGAATTTACGCAAGCCATTAACGGAGTGCGTGAATTTAATCGTTTAAAAGAGAAGAATATTGATTTATCAAGTTACCAATGTAACACCATTTTTGTTGATCCCCCTCGTGCTGGATTAGATGATGAGACGGTGAAGATGGTGCAAACCTATGACAATATTATGTACATAAGCTGTAATCCTGAAACCTTAAAAGCGAATTTAGAAGTCTTTACACAAACGCATGATATCAAGCGTTTCTCTTTATTTGATCAGTTCCCTTATACACATCACACAGAAGCTGGTGTGTACTTAGTTAAACGAAAAGATTAAACAATACTAACTGAATGAACATGTAAAAGGGCTGAATAGATGATCTATTCAGCCCTTTTTAGTCATCCCCATTATATTAAATAAATGTAATGGATAGTAAGCCTGACATGAACTTACTTAAGTTAACTGCTCATTAAAGAAGTCGATACTTCTTTTCCACGCTAATTCAGCCATGGTCGGTACATAACGTGCTGTCGAATCATTATGGAAGCCATGATTAGCTTTTTCATACATAAACATCTCATAATCTACGCCATACTTTTTCAAGTCAGCTTCATACTCAGGCCAGAATGCATTAACCCTTTTATCTAACTCAGCAAGTTGAATAACTAGCGGTGCTTTAATATTTTTTCTTAATTCAGCAGAAGCCGGTGTACCGTAGAAAGGAACGCCTGCATCTAGGGTTTCAGGTACTTTTGCGGCTAACATATTTACAATATAACCACCAAAACAGAAACCTACTGCTCCTAGTTTACCAGTACTTAATGGATGTGTTTTTAGAAAGCTAGCAGCAGCAATAAAATCTTGTTCAATTTTCTCTTTATCAAGTGACTTTTGCATCACTTTACCTTCATCATCATTACCTGGGTAACCGCCTAATGAATATAAAGCATCCGGAGCAAAGGCAATAAAGCCAGCTTTAGCTAAACGACGAGCAACATCTTTAATATAAGGATTTAAACCACGGTTTTCATGAATAACTAAAACGACGGGTAGCTTGCCATTAACTGTTTTTGGTGTAACAAAGTAACCTTGCCCTTCACCATGTCCATCAGGTGATGCAAACTTTTCATAGGTTGCAGTAATATCATCATCATTAAAAGACACTTGCTCTGCTAATGCATAATTAGGTGTTAATGCTGTCGATAAAGCAGCCAAGGTAACACCGGCACCAGCAATGCCAGCTAAACGTCTTAAAAAAGTCCGTCTATCAATATCACCATGTGCATATTCGTCATACCAATCAAAGGCTTCTTGAGGAATTTGCACCGTACTTTGTTCTTCTGTTCCTGATTTTAATTCCGTAGATTTAGTCATATTAACACTCTCATTATTTAAAATTTATTAGAAATAAAGAAACGATCGTTCAAAACATAACTATTTTTTGAGCAAGTGTAAATTAATTAATAACCATTATATTAATAAGGAAATAGAGTAACACAGAGGAATATTTTAGCTTTTACAATGAAAATACTAGGCAAGTATGGCGCTTAATTAAGCGCCTTAATATAAGAGCCTATCACTGTCACGTCATAAGATGACTGGATTTCAGCTAAGGCTGCTGCAATATGCTTATCTTCTTGGTGGCCATCAATATCAATGAAAAAGTGATAATTGCCTATTTGAGAACGAGTTGGACGAGACATTATTGAGGTTAAATTTACTTTCTGTAATGCAAAGGCGCTCACAATATTACCCAGCACACCAGGACAGTCTTGTTTGTTATTAACCACCAATGTCGTTTTATATTGTTTATCTGCAATACGTGCCTGAGGTGTTTCGGAGAGCACTAAAAATCGAGTTTGATTATTCGCATAATTAGTCACATCATTATTGATGATATTAGCATCTTCAGCATGAGAAAGTGCATGTTGAGGAATAATCGCCCCTGCCTTATTGCCGTGCTTTTTTGCCAACACTAAAGATTCAATATTACTTTGAGTGTTATGAATTTTGACACCCTCTAAGCCATTAATAAACTCAGCACACTGTCCATGTGCAACAAACTGCACATAAAGGTCTGTAAGCTCAGACATATCCTTACAAAAACCAACAAAAGAAAACTGAATAGGAAGTAATAATTCAGAAATAACCGATAGCTTAGTATCTAACAGTTGATCTAATACCACTTGAACATAACCTTCCGATAAATTTTCAATAGGTAAAACACCTAACTGACACTCTTTACCAACAGCTTGGAAAGTTTGAGTCAAGGTACCATAGTATTTGATATCAGTGGCTTGTACTGATTGTTTCGCTTGTATCGCTTGAATATATCGCTTCGTAGCTAAATCTGAAAATGTATCTTTAGGGCCAAGCGTTGCAATAGTGAGCATAAAATACCGAGAGTAATAGAAAAGGGAAAGATGGTACCGATTATATTAAATAAGTGATAAGTATGACATAAAAAAGGTGAGCTAGTTGCTCACCTTTAATTGATTAATTAAAAGTCCATATTGGTTTTTAATTTTTTCAACGCGTTGGCTTCTAATTGGCGCACACGTTCAGCGGAAATACCATAACGGTCTGCTAAATCATGTAATGTCGCTTTAGGTTCGCTTAACCAGCGTGAACTTAAGATGTCTTGGCTACGTGTATCTAATGTCGATAACGCAGAGTACAACTTGTTCTTAGTATGAGACTCAGTATTTTCCTGCTCGATCTGAGTTTCAACACTTGCTGTTTTATCTTCAAGAAAATGCATCGGCGCGAAGTTATTATCGTCATCATCGTTAACACTTAAATCAAATGAATGATCCTGTGCATTTAAACGAGATTCCATTTCCAGTACATCTTTTGTACTTACATTTAACTCTTCAGCTACCGCTTCAACTTCTTCTTGCTTAAACCAACCTAAACGCTTTTTAGACTTACGCAGGTTAAAGAATAATTTGCGTTGTGCTTTTGTCGTGGCAATTTTAACCACACGCCAATTACGAATAACGTATTCATGAATTTCAGCTTTTATCCAGTGCACAGCAAAAGATACAAGACGCACGCCCACAGTTGGGTCAAAGCGTTTAACTGCTTTCATTAAGCCTACATTACCTTCCTGAATGAGATCCGCTTGTGCTAAACCGTAACCGGCATAACTTTTAGCAATGTATGCAACAAAACGAAGATGTGACATAACTAGCTTTTTAGCGGCTTCTAAATCACCTTGGTAAAATAGACGTTCTGCTAACTCTTGCTCTTCTTCAGCACTGAGCTTAGAAAATGAATTAACAGATTGAACATAGGCTCCAATACTTCCTTGAGGAACGAGACTCATCGAATTTATTGTTTCACTCATGATTCACCTTTGAATACTTTAAGTTTTGGTAATAAACGTTTCTTTACAGAAAACAATTCATTATACAGTAGCATTATAAAAAGAAAAATCTTTTAAATACCTAAAAAAGTTAGCTAGCTATCAAAAAATTTAAATAACACTTATCAGCTATTTTTCGCTTAACATGACGTGATAGCCAATATTGCGCTAACACATGATGCTGAAATAGATCTCTAAAGTGTAAAGAGTTAATTCGCATAATTTGACCATCAAATAAGTCAAAAGTTGCATAAGCAATCAATCTTCCATCTAGACGAATTGCTAATATTTCCTTACATTCAGCAATTAGATCTACTAATTTTGTCTCTTTTTGAACCGCCATCTGTTCTTGAATTAACGCTTGAAAAGTAGGTGAAGAGACTGGTAACAATTTAATATCAACAACTTTCATAAAACACCCATGCTCCATGTCCACAATGAAATGATGTGAACTCGATCACATATTACAGGCAAAACAAAAGAGATCAAGCAGATCTCTTGTTGTTAAGTATTAATTAAGTTTGTGACAATTTTAATTAAGTTTGTGACTTTAATTAAGTTTGTGACAAATCTTAGTTCCAAATAAAAAATAGGCAAACATTATGTGGTTGCCTATTTTAAATGTTCATTCCTGTAACTTTCTAACTATAAAAGGTTTTGTGATTGTCTATCAATCAAAGTGACATAACTCATGTTTTAATTCTCTGTAAGTAACAAAATTACTTTCGCCCCCAAAGCGATGTGTGGACTCCACCAACTCTAACAAGTAGCGTAGAGTATCGGTAACTAATCAGGAGATCATATTATGCTTAAATCTAATATTTTCGGGATCGATCTAGCTAAAACAGTACTTCAGGTTTGCCAAATCAGCCAGCACGGAGAATTGGTTATGAATAAAGCCGTTAACCGACAAAAGCTAAAAGAGTTACTCGCTAATGCCAAGCAGTCAATCGTTGCAATTGAAGGCTGCGGTAGTAGTAATTATTGGGGTAGATATGCCGAACAATTTGGTCATGAAGTCAGAATAATTAGTCCGAAAAAAGTAAAAGGTTTCCTTCAAGGCCAAAAAACAGATGCTAACGACGCATTAGCAATTGCTAATGCAGCTTTACAAATTGGTTTAAAATACAGTAAACCTAAAAATGAAGAACAGCAATCACTGCAATCTTTAGAAACTAGTCGAGTATTTCTCTCTAGAAACATCACTTCACTGGGCAATCATATTAGAGCAATGCTGTATGAATACGGCATTACAAGTTCACGAGGGGCATTAGGATTAAAAAAAGCAGTTCAAGATACGATTGATGAGCCTAGTTTAATTCCTGCCTGTTTAATTTCTACTTTACGTCAATTGTGGGAACAATATCTGCACTTGAAAATTGAATTTACTAAGCTAGAGAAAGTAAAGAATACATTAGTGAGGCAGTTAAAGCCTTGTAAAAGTTTGATGGATTTAGAAGGTGTTGCTGAAATCTGCTCTGGGATGCTGTATTCAACTATTGGTGATGGAAAACAATTTACAAGTGGTCGTCAAGCTGCCGCCTTTGTTGGTGTTACCCCAAAACAGCATAGTTCAGGAGGTAAAACCAATATGACAGGGATTATTAAAAATGGGGGTGTTAAAGAATTGAGATGTGCTCTATACCAAGGAGCGCTTTCATACATATCCAGACTGCCTGAAGAGCCCACAACATTAAAACAAGCGTGGTTAATACAATTGAGAGAACGCTTAGGCATTAAGAGGACCTGTATTGCACTAGCAAATAAAATGGTCAGAACAGCCTGGGCTATCTTAAGATATGAAACTAAATACCAACAACAGTTATTAGTGACAGAATAAAAAAATACGTTAACTCAATAAAATAGCTTTACCCAATTTTACAACAATGATGAAGCATAAACGGTAAGACCAACCTATTAAAACCTGTCTATCTCGGAAGTCATAAAAGACTGTCAAAGCGATGAGGATAATAGGTGCGCAAACATCTTAGGCTAGAGGGTAGCTCTCTCAATAAAAAGCCGTATATACGAATGCATCTTAAATGTTTATGTAAATTAATCGTTGTAAAACAGGTGGAGTCCATATACGAGATAGAAAACTGACCTGACGCTTAAACTCTTGTTAGCCATTAATTTGTGCGAGTAGCAATGACTTTTATACCCAATGCCACCATTGCTCCACCTAAAACACGATCAATCCAATGACCATACTTTTTAAAGCGAAGGTTAATTGCAGGTCTTGATAATATTCCGACTAATAAGGAAAACCAAGCAAATTGAATTACCATAATCCATGCACCGTAGATAGCTATTTGGTAAACGGGCATGTCTGGAGATAAAACAACTGTAAATAATGAAACAAAGTATATTGGAGCTTTAGGATTTAAAGCATTACACAGAAAACCGACACCGATACTTTTCTTCGCCGAATATTTTGTAGGAGCGCTTATAGTCGATTCAGTTATATTCGCTGGTTTCGCTTTAAGACCTTTAATGCCAAGGTAAATAAGATAACCGCCACCCAAAATCTTAATTGCCCAAAGCGCACTTGATGAATTAGCAATTACAGTTGCCAAACCAAATGCAGAATATGTTATATGGATAGAAAGCCCTAATGCGATTCCAATACTACACATTAAACCAGCTTTTTTTCCATTAGATAATGTTTGCTGTGAAACTAGGACAAAATCAGGTCCAGGAGAGGCAGCAGCAAGCAAATGAATTGATGAGATTAATATTAAGCCTTGTATAAGTTCCATTTAAATACCTCAATTAAAATTATAATAATGGCTAACGCCCCAATAAGGGGCTAAAAATTGTTTGCTAAAATGTGTAGCGAAGCGAAACCGAGCAAACTGTTTTTAGTCCCGCTTAATTGGCTTGTTATAAGCACTACTGCTTACATAACTTTGACCAAGGCTGTGTAATACTTTATTTTTATTTACTAAATGCAACCTCACATCATCCCAATCAAGTATAAGATTCACTCTTTCTGTGACTTCACCATCTTGATTTATTTTTAGTGCTGCAAGAGCGATTGAGTTACCGTCACTTTGTTTTTTAAAATATTCTATTTTTTCTAAAATGGTATTTCGAGATGTCGCAACATTGTCCAAGATTAGTTGTCGAAGCTCTCCGTGGGCTTTACTAATGGAACTAATATACTTACGTGAAGCTAATAATATATTTACTTTTTCTGGCATTTCATTTGCTACAGCTCTTTTAAACGACTTATCTGAAGAAACTTCATCTTTATGAGTAAACATGCATGTTTTGTACTCTAACTCGCCATTCTTTTTATCCATTGATGTCCAAGAGCCACCTAATGAACTTGAATGAACTGCCAAGCCTCTGTGCTGCACATAATTTCGCAATGCTTCCATAAATCGGTATTCAAAACAGCCATCATATTGCAAAGAGAAGAAGTTTTTTACATCTTTACATCTATCATTTGTTAACAAACAAGCTTTTACATGTTGTCCTAAATGATCCATATATAATCTTGAAGCGGTCAAAAGGTTTACGACCCTGCGGTTGAGTCTAGCTCTAATGTCAAAGAAATCTGAATAGCCATCATTGTTTTTAAGCATGTTTTCGCATGTAATATCCATGCATTCTTTTTCTAACTCGAGGAAGTTAGAAATAAGAAGGTCGTATTTTTCTTCAATTGCAAAAGCACCTGACAAGCAATCTCTCGATGACTTTAATTTTAAATATTCAGACTCATTAATTTCTAATTCAAAATTAGATGCCAGAACCATTTTTCGTAACATGTATTGATTCAAGTGTGGCAAACCTCAATGTGCTTATAACGCCGCAATCACTTGCCGGAGGTCATGTGCATTGCCTTGTTAAGCATTTATATATCTGCTCAAACTGCGACCGGCTATATATTGATTTGATTTAGCTACAGATCTTAAATTTGCTTGCTCAGACTGTTCAACAGTTAACGATTTGACCGGGTTTCCTGCCAATAAACACCAATGCGGTGTAACTGGGATATACATATCGTTTCCAGGATTATCTGGGATAATAAGCTCGCAATCAGGACTTTCTACCAATATCCATGGTGTGTTTCGGTGTATATCTAAAAAATGAATTATACCGCCATGCATAATTGCACCTTTAATATTTCTATTAGGAAAACTTCCTGCTTCGTCCACATAGCTAATATGAGAAAGATCAAGATCTATCTTCTCTTCTGAGGTTAAAGCTGTAGGAGTTAAATTGAAACTACCAATTTGATCCTCAAATTCATCTATACACGTTCTATATTTCCACAGTGCATAGAATTGATTCACAATCTCCGACTCGGCTGGAAGTAACTCAGTCCTCTTATTTGCAAGCAACTCTTCAATCACACCCTGATATTTATCTTCAATTCCCTTGCCTAGCCCTTGCTCAGATGATTGGCACCACTTTCGGGTAACACAAAAAATCTGATTACCAGGCCTAACAAGAAAAGGGCCATTTCCAGATAGTCTACGGACGTATATACAATTCTCATCATTAAGAAATCTCTCCAAAGATCTTTTTGGAAAAGTATGCTGGTTTTTAACAATTATTCGATTCATAAGTATGCTTAACGCCTCAATCAGAGGCAAAAAATAGTTGGTTAAAATTAGCGACGCAGGAGCAAAACCAACTGTTTTTTGTCCTGCTGAATTGACTTGTTAGCTCACGCACCACTGGACAAATTCGTTTATATGACAATTATCTTCAACCACATCTTCTAGTGGGTTATCCAATAGTTTTTGCTTAAATTTATACCATTCACCAGTTTCTTTCGCCTCAAGACAGAGGTGTGGCTCAATTGCACCGAGCGACCAGACCCAAATCGAGTTATCTTTGAAGTACTGCCTAATGTTTTTAATATGCTCACTAGCTTTGTCTTCTTTCGCTAGTAGCTCGAAAATATCCGAAGCTTTAAAGTTATTTCCTTTCGTTGGATTCCTACCATTTAGCAGAAAACCATGTGTAGGCTGTATCTCTTTAATAATATCTAAGCAAGACTCTAAATCTGGGTGCTGTTTGTCAATTAAGTTTTTTGATTTTGCCACGGTAAAAGCAAAGTCTAAATCTGCTAGAGCTTTCGCAGGTATATTCATCTCTTTTAAGATCGAAAGCATACCGGGAATGTTTGGTGATCCTGTAGCAATTACTAGTGCCAATTTTGACTCACCTAAAGTTTTACCGGTAACAGACTGAAATAAAGTAGGCAGTACGTGTTTTTCTGTATCTCCCTCAGCAATCAAGACCATATCTGAAAATAAGATTTGTCCTAGGTTATATGTATCGAAAAGAAGCCTAGCTTGTGATTCATTATCATCTAGAACTTTCTCAATCGCCTCTTTTAATCGACTTTCTACAACTGAACCCTCGTCATTTTTACGAACAATATTTGTAATAGGGATATCCACCTGATCAATCATAAATGGTGAGTGCGTTGAGAATACGACTTGATACCCTTTGCTCGCTAAAACCTTTAATGAGCCACGTATTTGTTCAATTGCTTGAGGGTGGAGGAATAATTCAGGTTCATCAATCAGCAATAAATTAGTTTTTCCTTCTTTAGTTGCGTCCTTAGTTATCTCAGCAAGGTGTCTAATCAAAGTCATCTGTATAGCTCTTTGAGCACCATGCCCCATATTACTAAAATCAGTAACTTGCTGATTTCCAGATTCTTTAACTTTGATGCTACCTTGTTTAAATAAATCGCTAATATCAGGGGTTGGGATATCTAAGTTAAGGGTTAACCCTGGGAAAAAATCTCCAATTTTGCCATTTATTGAAGCGTCAAAATCAGAGAACTCTTTCAATCTTTCTTCACCACCAAGGTTAAGTTTTTTACCTATAGCTGATAAGGCAGTATTTATTTCTTCACCTTTAGTTTTAACGATTTCTTTTTGTAAGTTTGAAATCAATTTCCCAATTGTGTTTCCTGCTTTAAATTTAGAAACATCCTCCGCAGAGTCTTCCATTGAGTTTATGAATGTTGGTTCAGGAAATAATGTTGTAATAGCCTGAGGCAATCCATTTGGATTGCCCCATTCATCTTGTGGTTTGCTTGGAGATCTTATTCCAAGTACCACTGCATTTTTAGCAGTACCGGGTTTTTCTTGAAAGAAACGAATATCTAAAGAACCATTTTCAATATAAGGTTCGAGGCTAGATTTTTGGTTTGCTGAAAGGTGGTTAAGAGCTTCTTCACCCAACCCAGCTAAGCGAGCAATTATCTCTATTGGTTTTTCAGGGTCAAAAAAGTTTGTAATTGCTTGCCCTTTTCCTCGCACCAATGCATCCAAACACTTTAATATGTTTGACTTACCTGCATTGTTGTAACCTACTAGGGGAGTAAAAGGTTCCAGCTTAATTTGTGTTTTTTGGCATGAACGATAATTGTGAATTTCCATTTCAGCTATGCGATGCATAGTTCTTCTCCTAGTGAGCTAACGCCTCAAACACCGGCGCAGTTTTCTGCGTCCGTGTGCTTTGATTTGTTAGATTTTTCCAGTTTAGTAAGATTGTCAAAGAATATTTTTGGTGTCCATCCTTTCGTCAACCCAGACAATACAAATTCATCCAGCATATCAAGCCCAAAATCAGCCACTGGTTCTAATAGTTTCGCAGCTCCTGCACCTCCGGCTGCTCCTGCGGGTCCCGCTACTAGTAAGCCAACACCAGCCCCAATAGCAGACATGGCTACATTCTTTGTGAACCTTCCTGTTTTCGTTTGAAAAAAGCCTTTTGAGTTAGCAATTGCATCAACATACTCCTTAGTAATTTCAAGGCTATCTTCATTATTGCTACATTCTGCAAGCCATGACCGGAATTTCTTTGATGAATTTTTATTTCTGAGCTTCAATATCTTATCAAATGGTTTAGAATCGCCTGGAAACATTTGCTTAAGATCAGGTATGTTCTCCAGTTCTGAAAGTTCATTGAAGTTGTCCTGAAGGTTAACGGCTTGGTGTATCTTTTTGTTTGAGTCATTAAATATTTGGTAAAACTCAAAATTTGAGTATGAGGACATATTGCTACCAATCAGGTGGCTATATTGCAGTATTTCTTCTGCACACTCACATAGTCTTTTTCTTCCCTCCAAATCTAGCTCTCTATATGTAGATTTTTCAGGGGAAAGGCCATAAACCTCGAGTTTTCCACTATCATAAGCAGACTTTGATATAGCTACAGCCTTGCTAGAAAGGCTCTTCTCTGGCATTGAATAGACATCTCGAATCTTTCTAATCAAATTCTTTTTGTCAGAAGTTCTAGGCTGTTTACTCATCCAATTGAGCCCAAGCCTAATAGACTCTTCCGGATCTGAATGTGCAGGACTGTTGTATTGGCCATGAGTTAAAGGATCTATTCCATCAATATCATCTACCATATGTCCAAGCATCTGATCCCATAGAATAAATTTAAGTGCATTTTGATCTAGAAGAGCCTCAACACCTTTCACACCAAAATGATTTAGCAAAATAACTAGTGGGATATTTTCCCCATGAACCTTGAAAGACAAAGTATCAAAGAGCAGGAAGTTCTCAAATAGGGACGCATCTATAACTCGTCTTTGAGCAATAAATTCATATGGGGATGGGTCTGGAATCCCAGGGGTCTTAACTAAGTATTTTCTTGAAAAATCGTTAAGCTCAGAATTGTATATCGTCGAATTCATATTCTCTCGAAATCTAACAGTATATTATCCATAATTCACGATAGTAACGGATTATGAAATAAAAAATGATAAAATAATAATAATTAAATCATTGCCAGTCAAAGCTTTATAATAAAATATGTGGTTTTATTTTAAACATTAAATTTGTAGAAACTAAGCATTGCGTCACACTCAGCTCTCTTGCGCTGAGTATGACGCAATGCTTAAAACATTAAAGTTTATAAATCAATAAACTATAAAAAAATCCGTGTAGAAAGCGAGCAATTAAATGCTCACTTTCTACACAAAAAATTGCATTTTTATATAAACCCCACTATAACTGTATAAATAAACAGTTGTGATGAGGTGTTTTTATGATTATCAAATCTCCTTTTTTACAATCTCTTCGAGATGTAATTCGAACAAAACGATATAGCCTACAAACAGAAAAAAGTTATTTATATTGAGTAAAATTTTTTATTATTTTTAATGATAAAAGGCATCCTAAAGAAATGGGCGCAGCGGAAATAAATCATTTTTTGACTCATTTAGCAGTAAATAGAGGCGTTAGCGCTGCAACACAAAATCAAGCGTTATGCGCTTTAGTGTTCATGTACAAACACATTTTCGAACAACAATTTGATGGCTTAATTTTTTCTTACGCTAAACGCCCTAAAAATATTCCAACTGTTCTTTCTCCAAATGAAGTAACAGCTATTATTAGTCACTTAAAAATGCCTTATAGGCTAATTGTTTCTATCCTTTATGGCTCAGGTTTACGTTTAAATGAAGTATTAAGGTTACGCGTAAAAGATATCGATTTTTCAAATCAAACTATATTTATTTTTAGAGGAAAGGGACAAAAAGATAGATTAACAATATTACCTAAAGAGCTTAATGAAATTATCACTAACCAAATAAGCCATGTTGAAGCTATACATAAACAAGATTTACTTGATGGATTTGGTTTAACTTCAGTACCAGCGTGATCACATAGAAAATATAAAGCAGCAATGAAAGATTTTGCATGGCAATATTTATTCCCTTCTTCTACTCGTTGTGAACACCCTATCGATGGATATATTTGTCGCCATCATCTTCATCCGTCAACGTTAACTCGCCATTTACGGCAAGCAGTCATAAAAGCAAAGATCAATAAAAAAGTATCAGCACATACATTTCGCCATAGTTTTGCAACGGCCTTATTACTTAATGGAACTGATATAAGAACAGTTCAAACGTTACTTGGGCATTCAGATTTAAGAACAACCGAGATATACACACACGTGATTGGAGAAAGACACGCAGGAACGGTCAGTCCATTTGATAATATTTTTCATAAATTATAAACATAGAAAAAGACTTTACAATCCGTAATGGCCTTATTGCATTTGTGCTTTTTAGAAATATAGGTGACCTGGTCAACTGGATGATTCAACAGATAAATAGAGCAAAACTTCTATCTCGCTATGTGCCCCTTTGATAGATAGCTTTGCTTTCAAAACAGAATTACATAACGCTCCTACTACACCATTCAATAGGAGTAGATTATGAAAGCATGGAATAAAGGAAAGCGAGTCGGTCAGAAAAAAGCATTTAAATTAGAGGAAATTTGGCGAATTCGTATACGGTTAGAATTAGAAAATAAGCTTGAACAGTTAGTTTTATTTAATTTAGCAATTGATAGTAAACTTCGGTCAAGTGACTTAATTAGGCTCAAGGTACGTGATATTTGCACAGGATCACTAATTCAATCTAGGGCGATAATAGAACAAAAGAAAACACACCGAGAAGTCCAATTTGAAATCACCTCCAAAACACAGCAATGCTTAAATATTTGGATTCATAACAAAGGTTTAAAACCTGTCGACTATTTGTTCCCTAGCCCTAGAAAGAAGAATTACCATATAAGTTACCATTACTATTCAAATATAGTTAAACAATGGGTTGATAAACTTGGTTTAGATATCACTCAATACAATACTCATTCACTTAGAAGAACTAAAGCATCTTTAATCTATGCTAAAACAAAAAATCTTCGTGCAATACAGCTACTTTTAGGCCACTCAAAATTAGAAAGTACTATTGAGTATTTAGGTGTAGAGATTGAAGATGCATTAACAATTTCAGAAACAACAGATACATGATCATCAATAAAATTATATTCGGAAGCAAAATGCTTCCGCCCCCAAAGCGATGTGTGGACTCCACCAACACTAGCAAGTAGCGTAGAGTATCGGTAACTAATTAGGAGGCCATATTATCCTTAAATCTAACATTTTCGGAATCGATCTAGCTAAAACAGTACTTCAGGTTTGCCAAATCAGCCCGCACAGTGAATTGGTTATGAATAAAGCCGTTAATCGACAAAAGCTAAAAGAGTTACTGGCTAATGTTAAACCATCGATTGTCATAATAGAGGGCTGTGGTAGTAGCAATTATTGGGGGCGATATGCTGAACAATTTGGACATGAAGTCAGAATAATTAGTCCAAAAAAAGTAAAAGGTTTTCTTTAAGGCCAAAAAAACAGATGCTAACGATGCCTTGGCATTGCCAATGCTGCACTACAAATTGGTTTAAAATTCAGTAAACCTAAAAATGAAGAGCAACAATCACTTCAACCAAACGGAAAAAATTATTTATTACAGACGAAGTAAAACTGATATTCAAGCATTATGATTATTGCAGTGGTTTTAAAGCTAATAGAATTTCACTGTTGACTAAAATGAGAAAGTTTTAGTCATTTTATAAGTCATTGCGATGCTGCTGGGTGATCGTATAGCTGAATAACTTCGTGAATACTATCAATCACGCTCTGTGTTTGTTCATTAATTGTAACAGTCGAAGGCAAGCATACACACAACTCTTCTTCTAACCGTTTATCTGTCAAAGGGGTAAAGGCTAACTTTCCTTCTTTCACTTGTTTTTCGATATCATACCAAGTCATAAAACTCACTCCAATGCCATTTATAACTAAATTTGCCAGTAAGTGAAATGAATTGCTTGTAGCTGCGATATCAAAGCTACTTTTTTGTCTCAAAATTTCTGAATATAAACGAGTATGAACCGATAAATTCACATCTGGAAAGCAAAGCGGCCACTTTAAACAATCCTGTAATTCTATCGACTGCTTGCCTTCATTTAATAATTCAGGAAGGTGAACTAAACCAATTTTACTCATATATTGACCTGCAAAATGAATCTTTTCATTTCTCACGACATTAAACGCAATAATAAAGTCTAACTCGTTATTTAACAGTAAGTCTGTTAGCGTTTGGGTATCTCCAGTTTTAAAATGGATACGAACATGACCTAGCACAGATGACACTTTTTTATAGAGCCTAGGTAAAAAACTATGACTTAAGCATCCGACAGCACCAATGCGTAACTGCAGTAGATGTGGTTTGTGCTCTTCCTCTAGACTCCTACGAAGACGGTTCTCTTCTGTCATCCATTTCTGAGCTTGCTTATAAAGAGCTTGCCCTTGTTCAGTAAGTTCAATGCCTTTAGGAAGTCGAAGTAGTAATTTGCTGCCGAAATCTTCTTCGAGGATTTTCACTTGTCGACTAAGCGCTGATGCTGCGATATGCAACTTATCGGCTGCTTTACGCACAGATTTTTCGTGAGCAATAACAACAAATGATCTAATTTCTTTCGTTAAAGCAGACATAGACTCACCTAATAAAAAAACACCGTTCTAAATTTTAGCACGCTAAGAGCTAAACGTTCTAGTTTATAAAGCAGAATATCTCACTTATAGTGCAACTAGATTAAACAATTCATCCACAACAGCGAATACCTATGAATAATGATATTAGTAATTTAAAGTTTGCTATCAAGTTAGCTAAAGAAAGTGTAAACAGCGGAAATCACCCTTTTGGTGCACTTTTGATTTGTCCAAAAGGAGAAACTCTCCTAACCTCAGGTAATACTTTTCAAGAAGATAAAGGTGTTGGTCATGCAGAAGCCAATGTAGCTCGAGCTGCTTCACGTCAATATACGCCAGAGTTTCTTGAGGAATGTACTTTAATCACTTCTGTAGAGCCTTGCTGCATGTGTGCAGGAACTATTTATTGGGCAGGTATCGGCCATGTAGTTTTTGGTTTAACTGAAAAAAGATTAGCAGTAATGACTGGAGATAACCCAGAAAATCTAACGCTTGATCTTGCCTGTCGCGATGTATTTGATGCTGGGCAACGAAAAGTAAAAGTACGTGGTCCGTACCCTGAATTAGAAGATGAAATTGCCGCTGATCATATTGGTTTTTGGTAATAAGCATCGAGTAAGTCAAAGGAATACGCTACCGTCATAACGGTAGCAATGAAAGTTTCTAATTTTGTTAATATTAATAAGGATATAATCTATGAACAAATTATTTAAATATACAGTCATCGCAAGTATGATGACATGCTCTGTAGCGATGGCATCAGATAAAGTAACTTTTCAGCTGGACTGGTTACCGGGTGCAGATAGCGTTCCTGTTTATGTTGGCATTAAAGAAGGATTTTTTGAAGCTGAAGATCTAAAAGTTTCCATTTCAAGTGGTCGAGGTTCAACAGACGCAATCACTAAACTTGCTACTGGTAGCTCGGATGTTGGTAATGCAGATATTGGCGCACTAATGGCTGCAAGAGCACAAGAGCATGTGCCAGTTGTAGCAGTACTTCCCTATTTTACTCAGGCCCCTCATACCTTTTTTACTTTAAAAGATTCAGGTATAACTAGTATCAAAGACTTAAAAGGGAAAAAAGTCGCGACTTCACCTTTTTCTTCGTCTAATGGATTCTTACCCTTAGTACTAAAGGGCTATAATTTGACAGAAGACGATATCAAATTAGTAAAAACTGACCCGGGCACATTAGGGCCACTGATGATTACTGGTAGAACAGATGCTGTGATCGGTTGGGCTACCAATTCAGAACTATTTAAAGAGCAAGCTGCAAGTGCTGGTAAAGAAATTATGAGTATGCCTTGGTCAAACGAAGGTTTATCACTTTACAGTTATTCGCTACTCGCATCTGAATACTTCCTAAAAGAGCGCCCTGAAGTTGCAAAACGTTTTGTGAAAGCATTCAAAAAATCTATCGAATTCACTTACGCTAATCCAGGAAAAGCAGGAATAGCAATAAACTCTATTGTGCCTGAAGTTAGTGCTGAATCTGTTAGTGCTCAGATAAAAAGTGTTACCAACTTAGTATACAACGACATCACTGAGCAAGATGGTTTTGGTGTATTTACACCACAAAGAATTACGCAAACTTGGAAATACGTTGCTTTAGCAAATGGTCTCGATAACGATACTCTAGACCCAATAAAAGCAGTGAGTTTCGAATATTTACCGGAGTAACATAATGAGTTCAAATAACTCGAAAGCTTATGTGAGCATGAAATCTGTAGGGCATCGTTATGACCCATTACCAGATGCTCCGATGGCGGTACAAAACATTGATTTAGATATCCATCGTCATGAATTTGTTGCGGTTGTAGGGCCTTCGGGTTGTGGTAAATCTACATTACTTCGTATGGTTTCAGGCCTGCTTATTCCTTCTCATGGGGAGGTATCTGTTTTTAACCTTCCAGTGACAGAGCCCCGTGATGATGTAGGGATCGTATTTCAAAAAGCGAACCTTCTGCCTTGGTTAACAGTACAGCAAAATATTTTGTTTCCTTTAAAACATAAATATGGCAACTACTCGAAGAAAGATGAACAGCGAGCAGACGAATTGCTTAAGATGGTTGGCCTTGAGCAATTTTCAAACAAAATGCCCGATCAACTTTCTGGCGGAATGCAGCAACGCTTAGGGATAGCTCGTGCACTATTACTAAACCCAGATATCTTGCTAATGGATGAACCTTTTTCAGCATTGGATGCATTAACACGGGAGCAAATGGGGTTTGAGCTTTTGAAAATATGGGAAGCAGCCCCAAAAACGGTACTGTTTATTACGCATTCAATTAGTGAAGCTGTCTTGTTATCCGATCGTATTCTGGTGATGAGTGAGCGACCTGGTACTGTGTTGGACTTAATCGAGGTAGATATTCCTAGACCAAGAACGAGTGACACAATTAACGAAGCTCGCTTTACACAATTGACGAACCTAATTAGAGGCCATATTTATGAACCCCAAGCCTAAATCCTGGTTAAAACAACAATGTTATCGTTTCGCATCGGTTATTTTCTTTATATGTTTTATTGTAATTTGGGAGTTGATTTGTCGATTAGCTGAGGTACCAAACTATATATTACCTTCTCCTTCTTCGATTGTTTCAGCATTTTTTAGCGTGGAGTTTTCTCGTTGGATGACTCACCTTGGTGCAACATTAAGAGTCGCTTTAATAGGGTTTGCTCTCTCTATTTTAATCGCGATTCCTTTAGCTATTTGTATGGTTCGCTCTGAATTGTTGAGTAGAACGTTATACCCTGTATTGGTTGTCATTCAATCAACGCCAGTTGTAGCGGTTGCGCCATTGATCATTGTTATTTTAGGAACAGATGATCCTTCTCGGATTCTAATCACGTGTTTAATTACCTTTTTTCCTATTGTCGTATCTGCAACAACTGGCATGTTGGAAACACCTGAAGAAATGATAGAGTTAAGTAAGTCGTTACGTGCACCACAATATCGAGAAACTTGGCAAATACGAATTCCCTATGCTATTCCACATATTTTTACTGGTTTACGAGTATCCATTACTTTGGCAATTATAGGGGCTGTTGTTGCAGAATTTGTTGCAGCTGAAGAAGGACTTGGTTACTTTATTCAATTCTCAACTTCTTATTTTAAAATACCACAAGCTTTTGCAGGGCTATTTTTCTTAGCGGGCATTAGCTTATTATTATTTAAGTCTATTCACTGGATTCAAGCATGGCTATTTCCTTGGAGCCTACCCAAAAAAAGTAAATATTAGAGCAATACCATCAGCTAAAGATATGGGAATAATACCAATGAATGATGAGTTATACATGGTAAAAGCTATCCGTTTATTAGAAGAAGCTGTAAATAATGGCAATGAGCCTTTGATGGTATTTTAGTCAAGGATAATTAATTAAGGCGATCTAAATGATCGTTTTTTTTGTACCTGAAAGTAAATTTTCTAAGCTAGTTTGTCCCTCATAGTTAAGGCTAATTAAAAGTATTACCCCGTCTGCTTTGAGCTTGATGCTGCCTATCAGATTAATATTAATTTAGATTATTATTTCTCTCTTTCTAGCTCGCTTAGGGGGCGAAAGCGACTTACAAGTAATGTCTGCTTTGTCGGAACAGCTGACGTTATATTTTATAAACACACACACAAATTCTAAGTCGCTTTGTGCCCCTTAGCGAGTTAAAAACTTCCAAAGTCATGGCCAATTCTACTAAGCCACAGTAATAATAAAAACTATTTAACACAAAAACTTAGGGATATGTTTCCAGTTGGTTGTATATTGAGGTGATAATAATTCTCTACGCATTGCCCAATGCTCATTAAGGCCTTGCGCAGCAAAACAAGTGGTATCGCTACCATACTTAGCATTTATTTTATCGAGCACACTCATTAACGGAATATTATCCTTTGACGGAGAAAATAAATCTCCCTGTTTATATGTTTCACTGCTTAAATTTAATAATCCTATTCCAATCTTGTAATAAGCAACACCAGGTCTGTATAACTGATGAATATTGTCACTAATGGCTTTAAGGATTTGAGTTGTATCATTAGTTGGAGAAGAAAACTGTTTTAATAATTTAAAGCTACATGGTGACTCATCGAATGAACTGTTTCCAGCAAAAGCCATTAATGTAGAGCTTAATGATTGCTGTTGCCTTGCTTTGAATGTTGCAATTCCAGCATGCTTGGCAAGTGCTTGATTTAAATTTTCAAGACTTGTAATCCGCTCTCCTAAACTGCGTGTTGAGAATATTTGTAGTTTATCTGCTCTTACGCCATCCCATGTTTTGCATTCTTCTCCATTCAACTCTTTAATGGTTCGTATTAGCTCTACATTAAAGCCTGCAGGTAAATAATGCTTATTTACTTGGCTCAACTGTAAAGCAGTTAATACACCATTTTGTTTGAGTTTTTCATTCGTTTTTTTACCAATTCCCCATATATCTACAGGCGTTAGTCGCTTAAAAACGTCTTCTTTGAAGCGTTCATCATCTAATACACAAACACCATTAAAATTAGGCCATTTTTTAGCGACATGATTCGCAACTTTTGCCAATGTAAGGGTTTTACCGATACCAATACAAACAGGTAAACGAGTTTCTTTCCATACTGCTTTTCGTATTTTTTGTGCATGAAGGGATAAATCAGAAATAGCTTTTTCACTGCCTTTAAAACTTAAAAACGATTCATCAATAGAGTAAATATGTTGTGATGGAGCAAAGCGTCCTATCACTTGCATCATTTTATATGATAAATCGGCGTAGAGTTCATAATTTGAAGAGCAAACAATAATACTCGCTCGTTCACAGAGTGATTTAACTTTGAAATATGGTTCAAACTTTTTAATACCTAATGATATTGCCTGTTTGTTTGCTGCGACAATACAACCATCATTGTTGGATAAAACAATTATTGGCTTACCACGCCACTCTGGTCGGAATACTTGTTCCGCACTGCAATAGAATGAATTGGCATCAACCAAAGCAAACATTAAATATTAGCTTCAAGTAGATGGCTTATACGATGGCAACGAATTGAACGTATAACCACCCCTTCAATGGTGAAGTGATCGTCTTCATTAATAACAATCGATTGATATCCAGAATTTGCTGAGACTAATAATCTCTGGGGAATATTTAATATTTTGCAAATAAACTCCCCATTGAAATTGGCGACAATAACGTCTGAGTCTTTCACTGTTACATGCCGATCTACAATTAAAATGTCACCATTAAAAATACCTACACCTTCCATTGAATGGCCATCAGCCTTGCCGATGAATGTGGCACTTGGATGCTCAATCAAGATCTCATCTAAACTCAAAGGTAGCTGTAAATAATCACTAGCCGGACTTTCAAAGCCAGTAATGCCTGCACTTGCTGTAATCGGAATAAATTTCATGATAAATTCAACTGTATAAAAACACAGTTAAATTATAAGCAAGTTATTAGTAAGTGCAAGAAAACGTTAATAACTGAGTACACTTTTTGAAGTGAGTTATTTACTTGTTAGAAGGAAATACTTATTACTCATAACATCTCTCTTTAAATTTCAGTTTCTAAATATAAGATGTCTACAGATTTGAGGGAAGATCAATTTATGCTCTAAACAACGATTATACTTACCTATAAATATATTAGTTTACCAAAGTTTGCGCTAACGCAAACTTATGAACTCATAACCAGTCTCCTCTATCTGCTAAGCTATCTTAATATTTTTCCTTAATTAAATAGGCAATCAACATGAATAAATTAGCTGTATCAATAGTAACAATAATTTTGTCATCATCCCCTTTTGTATACGCGGCGAATGAATCAAATACTTCGTTTAATAAAGCGAAGAAGATGCTAGAAAGAGACGTTTATCCAACTCATAGACAGACGCTATATTGTGATGCAGCCTTTGATGAAAAAAAGTTTGTTGTGCCTCCAGAAGGGTTTAAAACAGACAAATATGTAAAAAGAGCTAAAAAAATAGAATGGGAGCATGTTGTTCCAGCAGAAAACTTTGGGCGTACTTTTAAAGAATGGCGAGACGGTGACGCACTATGTGTGGACAGCAAAGGTAAGTCCTTTAAGGGCCGTAAGTGTGCAGAAAAAGTAAATACTGAATACAGATATATGCAAGCTGACATGTTCAACCTCTACCCAGCTATAGGCGCTGTCAACGCATTAAGAAAGAATTATAACTTTACGATGCTACCGGGCGAAGAAAGTGATTTTGGAAGTTGTAGCATGAAAGTTGATTCGAAAAAAGCAGAGCCACCTGTTGTCGCACGAGGCCGAATTGCACGTACTTATTTGTATATGGAAGAGGCATACAGCAATTATAATATGAGCAAGCAACAGCGTCAGTTAATGAACGCGTGGGATAAAATGTATCCAGTTAATGCTTGGGAATGCGAAAGAGCAAAGAAAATATCAGTATTACAGAAGAGCAGCAACCTAGTTGTACAAAGCCGTTGCGAAGTTAAATCATTGTGGAAATGATAAATAACTCAAGGATGTCAGTTTAAATTAACAACCCAAAAAGCAAGTTTTATAAAAAGATGATAATGCTTGCTTTTAATAACGTATTTCCGCCAACCTAACTTGACGAATAATAATGAGTTTTCTATGAAAACACATGTATATCGATAACAAAACGACTAACCAACAAAATAAAAAATTAAGCAAGAACAATAACTTACCTTTACTTCTTCTCGAAAATATGATATTAATACTCTTATTGTTATCAATAAATATACTCTGTGTATTTCTAGTAAATATAAATTATTTAATAGTATCTTATACTTGATTAGATACCGGATCCTACCTTATTTTCTATTAAATTAGATGATAACTTGAATATATTTCATATCATTTGCTCAATATATATAAAGACTTATATAAAATTAAATTTAATTATTTACTCATGAATAATTACTTAGCTATTCACTAATAACTAAATGGTTTATTCCCAAGCTTCGCTTGGGGACGTCTTAATTTTTTGATTTTTTTGTAAAAAAATAAATAGAAAAAGAATTTTTCTATTTATTTAACCCCTGCTGCGCAAAATTTAACCTCATCCAATTCCTAAATTATCTTGCCGTATTTCGACATGTCCAACGAAGCATTTGAATAACACTAAGACGACAACTTACATTCCACAGTGAGAATAATTAAAAACGCCATCAGAAATATTAATAGGTAATCGTAAGGTCGAGGGAAAATATAATGTGAAGTGGGTCAAATTATTGAATTAATAAAAAAATTAGTCTTTTTACATATTATATAAAAATTAGTTTTTGGCCAATTAGATTCAGCCAAATAATCAATCATTTACAAAATACCAAAATAATACAAATCGTTAAATATTGACTAAACACACTAAAATTGTTATATTATAAACCATTGAATTATAACACAAAAAACCCTACCTGCACAGTCTTCTAAATTTATTTTTATTGTTGTAACTTGCTTAAAGATAGCAAGAGGATACAACATGAATACATCAATAGTTAAAACAAACCATAATGAAGTTACTAAGTTAAATAAATGGAAACTCGACCACCAAAGAACTGGGGTGTACAAACCCTTTATCACTGTTCGCCAAGTAAGAAAAGTCGGACGCCGATATTGGGGACTTTGTCCAATCCAACATCATCACAACCATTTACTATCGGACGGTGAATACCGCGCCTACCGAAAACTAATGTTAGATCCAACTTGTATTGAAGTACTTGAACAATACCCACTTGATCTTGATGAAACATTAAACATTGCCATTGCGCTTAACCTTATACATCCTCGTAATTATCGAAATAACTTAGCTTATATCATGACAACTGACTTTCTAGTCACTTATCGTCCCAGAAATAATCATGAGTTCAAAATCGCGTATACCTTTAAATACTTTGATGATATCTACGTAGAAGATGAGCACGGTAACATCATGCGCCAAAATGCTAGAACCTGGCAGAAATTTGAAATAGAAATGCAATACTGGCAGCGCAGAAATATAGGCTATAAAGTGATAACCGAGCGCGATGCTACAAAAGCAGAATCTTGGAACTACAACTATTTTATACTCGGCATAGATTTAAGTGTTAGTCATGATGAACTAAAAACATTTTGCATCGCCTTTATTAATGCTTGGTTAAACGCGCCACACGCTGAGCTTCAATGCCATTTTTCAACGCTCTCCATAGAGTTAGCGCATTCATTCCAATATATTCAATCTCTCTTCCAGCTGGCCTGTTTACGTCACCTACTGCCCGTTAACACCACTAAATTTATCCGCATATTTCGCCCAGTGGAGTTAACTTTATGATTTATCAGGGCATGCACATAACCAATAATAAAGATGTGGATTTGTTAGTTTGTCACGTCAGCTTTCCTCGCAAAAAAGCAGCGATCATTAGTATGCATCACATTATTAATTCGGCTAATTTCCCTAAACCAACTTGTATGGACTTTTCAGAATTAGAAATGTTGTTACAACAAAAATCAACCACACAATCACAGTTTAATTATCCTGCAGAAATGTCTTATAGCGATCGTGCACTTAAAAATATGTCTCGTCATAATTGGCTTAAAAAACGTGATATTAAATTCGCTGCCATAGAGCCGCTAACCGATTATTATTTAATTAATAAATACCTTTATGGGGAAGGGCTCGGTAGAGAGGTGCAGGAGCTGTGCGATAATAAAGCCTCTCACCTATGGAACACAAGAGGCGCTTATTACAATGCCTTAAATCGGTATATCGTGTATGGGTGCACCTTAAATGCTTTATTGCCAACCCGTCTAAAAAATACAGGGCAAAACTATTACCTACCAGCAGATATTAGTGAGCCAAACAAAAAGCGCGGCCGAGGAGGCTCTGACAATAGGTCAAGCCGTTCAAAATCCTTGGGTGTCACAAAGCACAATAAAGAAAGTATGAAAAAAATTATCTCATACATGAAATCTAAGGAAGGGAAAAAACAATTTCCTAAATTCACTTACTACAAAGCAATTGAGCTTTATCAGTATAACTTTGAATCAAGCACTTTCCAGCGCACCATTGACGATATAACAACAGAAACACGCATCCCGTTTGAAGAAGCTGATTCACTATCAACAACACAACTTCGCTATCATTTTAAAAATATAGTCAATAAGACTGAATATTTAAAAATTCGTCATGGACATATTGGGTACGAAAAAGATCATGCAGACCGACAAGGTTCTTCACATGATGGAGTACTAGGCTCAACATTTAGATACGAAATAGATGCGACTATTCTGGATATTTACGTACGTTACCCCTACGACACCAGCAATCAGGTAAGTATGGGAAGACCGGTACTTTATTTAGTTATCGATGTATTTTCTACCGCTATAGTCGGATTTTACATTGGATTTGATGGGCCAAACTGGGGAGGCTCTAGTCAATCACTTATTAACGCATGCAGTGATAAAGTGGAATTTGCCGCTAAATATGGTGTCTCCATTACAGAGGATGAGTGGCCGGCTCATCATATCCCCGTTGAGTTAACTGTAGATAATGGTTCAGAGCATCCCAACGCATTAATTAACTCAATATTAAACTCAGAAATAGGCATTAGAGGTTACAATTTCACCGCTGTGTATCGAGGTGACGCAAAAGGGATTGTTGAACGAAAATTTAAAGCTATCAATGATATATCTATTCATCATACACCAGGCTCACTACCAGAGCTCCCTAAGAGAGGTGAACAGCATGCCTCTAACCAAGCCCTCTATGATTACGATTCGCTTATGGCAGAGATGATTCATACCATTGTATTACACAACAATTCCGCAGACAGACTCCATCGTTTTGACATTAATGCAATACGCTCAGATATTGATATTACACCCAATGCACTTTTCAAACACAGCCTAAAGCAAGAAATGAATGGTGGTAGGGATGCAAGAAAAGTAAACCCTGGTCGTATTCATTGGGCATTTCTTCCTGAAGAAATGGCCTCTGTTCGTGCTGATGGTATCTATTTAGACGGCTTAGTGTACTACTCTGATTATGCAAAAAATGCTGGGTGGTTTACTAAAGCAAAGCATCACGGAGCGTTTAAAGTCGCCGTTAAACGTTGGCGTCAATGGACATCTAGTATTTGGCATAAAACACCCGATAATCAATACGTCAGTTTTGACCTCAAAAATGTTAATGATGAGTCACCTTTTTCGGGAATGCATTGGGAGCCAGTATTACACCTACTCGAACAATTTAAAGACAAGCGTCATTCAAACGCACTTAATAGAAAGAAACTCAACATTTATAAGTCTCACTTAACGGATGAGCTGAAACGTTTAAATGAAGAAATGATTAAAGATGCGCCAGAAAATACACGCCTTGCTATGAATCCAGGCATCAAGACAAACAAAGCCAGTTTTAATGCCATTCAGAAGTTATTAGCAGCCCTAGAGTATCAAGAACAACTGAACATTAAACAAAGTGAACCCTTGCAACACGATCATATGGTGTACAGCGAGTTAGAAAATGATTTGTATGGAGAGGACTAAAATGCACATTAAAGCAAAATATAAACAGCATATTGATACTAATCTTAACGACAACCCATTGTGTGAAGCAATCGAAATTGAATTAGATAAAAAAAGCCTATTAAGAAAGTTAACGGTCACCCCAAAAATAATGCCTAATTTTTGGGAGTTACCAATGATCTATCAAATGACACAACTTCGCCAATTAACTGAAATCCATATTCCCGCACCTGAAGCTGCTCCACTTTACTACAAAATCATGAGTCTCATCTTATTTAGTTATGTTCATCGTAACCCTTTCTCAAAGGAGATGCGTAGGCTTGCAGATAATGTGGCATCAGAAATGCGAAAAGGCCACTTCTATGAATCAAATAATGATAGTTTAACGACGGCTCCAACATCATTGGTGTATGGTGAATCAGGAACAGGTAAAACAACGGTCATTCGACGAGTATTGAGCCACATTCCACAAACTATCCAACATACAAGCTACCAAGGAAAACATTTTACAACACGACAAATAGTGTGGGTATCCTTTGATTTACCACCTAATGGATCACCTAAAGCAATGGTCGCCAACTTCTTAAGAGCTGTAGATACTGCGCTTGGCAATGAAAGAGAAGAAAGTTATACATATAAATGGGTTGATACTAATGCGAGATATTCAGTAGATAAACTCATGGCTGCCATGCAAAACATTACCGTTCAACACGCTATAGGCTTAGTACACATTGATGAGCTTCAATTCATGTTAGGTCATAACAAAATAAAAGACAGCCCTACGCTACAAGTATTAGAGACCCTCTTTAATAAAATAGGTATTCCGTTACTATTAAGCTCAACTCGTCAAGGGGTAGAGTTATTCGATACGTTAAAGGATAGTAACTCAAGATTAGGCCATGACATGACGACGGTCAGAAGAATGTTGAATGACCGTCAGTTTATGCTAAAAGCTTATCCAATAAACCATAAAAATTTCGATGCGTTATTTAATGCGCTATTTCCACCGGGCCTTATGATTGAAGGGATACAGCCTTCAAATCACACATTTAAACAATATTTTCATGAACTCTCATGTGGCCTTCCAGCCATTATGACTAGGCTCGCACAGCAATATCACGAAACGCTAGTCAATTTACGTCAAACCCCGAAAAACATCGAAAGATATCAACTCACTTACGATACGTCATTACTGTCAAACGTGTTTAAAAATCAATTCTCTCTAATAGAGCCGGCACTACTCGCATTTCGCGCCGGTAACAACACAAAATATGAACAAGCATTACAGAAGAGTGCAAATAATAAAAAGGCATATTCTAATACTGAAGTGCAACACGTAGATGGAGAAAATAACAAAGAAGCCGCTCAGCCCCCCTCCGTATTGAAATCACATGAATCCCCTCAACACGCAATAGGAATATTAATACCTCAAATGACCGACAAACAAGGAGGTAAAGCATGATACCACGCACTGTATCTTTTCCTCATTTATTACCCAATGAACACTTATTGAGTGTAGTAGCGCGTTGGTTTAATCAAACTGGACATAATAATTTTTATGAAATAACTAAATCATATTTCAAGTCGACAGAAAACCTAATTCCTTATGTTGTATGGAACACTTTGTATGCAGAAATTGCCAAACACTACCAACACAGTATGTGTTTTGAACAATTAATCAATGACCACACATTATTAAATTACTACCGTCCATTTATGTCGAGCAGTAAAAGGGAAATATTTAAGGCATGTGATCTAGCATTGGACATGGACGATAAAAAATATGTAACGAGTCGCAAACTCCTCCTTCATGTTACATGTTGGCGTTGGTGTCCTGATTGTGTCAACGAAGATACCGCAGAATTTGGCGGCTCTTATTGGCACACTTATCATCAGATTCCAACAATGCTGAAGTGTTACCGTCATGACACGACATTACTTTCTAGTTGCGGGCATTGTGGCTTTATGTATAAAGGATTTTATCGTGCCTGGTTACCCCCCGAAAACAATCAATGCACGAAATGCGCTAAAAAATATGAGATTGAAAGATCATCTATATGTAGTAAGAGAAACTGGTTCGAGAGTATGAGTTATTATTTACAAGAGCAGTCCAGCGCTTTGTCATTAGATGACTTAAGACGACTCATGAGAGCCAAGATAGATAAAGGTGATTTGTCAAATTATACGTCACCCCGAATCAGAAATGAACTAAGTAGACTGAATACTCATTATGCAAACAGTATCGATACTAACTTCATGTCCAACTACTTAAAAAAACCGAGTAAATTATTGAGTAACAAGTCCCAATTATTCAATTTAACTCAAGTGGCGTATCGAGATATGGTCATTCCCCCTTTAGCCATAATCATTATGCTGGAATATTTAGGCTTAGCAGATACCTTAACCAGAGCGAATTAACGATAAGGAGTCTTATATGACATGGAACGTCAAAGATTTTTGTCCAGAATTACTACCCAATGAAACCGTTTATAGTTGGGTAACGAGGTGGATTCAAGCTGTCCCCTTTCCTCAACTAAAAGAATCTACTCGTCTAGTAATAGGATCGAGTAACAAGCAACGAAATGCAATATTTCCAAGCTTCTTACCTATTCTTGAAGCACATTCAGGAAAAACCATAAAGAGCCTTATTGAAGGCCACACCATTATTCCATATTTTAAAAGTTTTTGTGAAGAAAAGTCATATAAATCAATAATAAAAGACATTTATAAAGGAGATTCGAGTAAAGTACATTTAAAATTACCATTTAATTCTGGTCGAATTTTTGCAAACCCAGATCTTCAAATATGCCCCATTTGTAGTGATAACGATATTCACCAATATGGTATTAACTACTTTCATGTCATACACCAGTTACCAGGTGTACAGGTATGCATCCATCACCGAGTAGAGTTACTCAAAATCAAACGAATACCTTGCGCATTGAACAGACCGCCTATACTTAAATACGGTAACAAAGACACGATAAAAAACAGCACTGAAACGCAGCTAAAACTAGCCCTTTTAAGCACTGAGTTATTAAACAATGACGACAATCTAACAGGCAGTATTAGTCAATATTATACGGCCCGCTTCATAGAGTTTAAACTAACGACAGATAGAGGGGGTATAGATCAAAAATTACTGTATGAAGTACTAAGATACTATTATCAGGACCACATGAAGAATAAGCTTTTTGACACTATATTCAGTTCAGATAATGTCCAACATGATCCACGCGACTTGCTTTGCAAAGGAAAAACGCATTTTCACCCATTAAAACACCTAATATTGATTGCTTTTTTATTCGATAATATCAAAGAGTTGGTGGATTATATTGCCGAGATTAAATCAATTAAGAATAAGCCTTTAATTATCCCTTACCCCCCAACAATGATAAATATTATTAACGCCCTAGTAACAGGCTTTAGTTTAAAGAAAATCAGTCAATCATCTGGTATGAGCGCATGTAAACTAAAACAGATCGCTATATCAAACCATATAACAATTAATCAGAGAGAAAAAACTATCTTTAGGGCGGAGAAGAAATCAATAAAGTCAATGCTTAAAAGAGGCAAGAAAACAAACGATATAGCGGCAAAAATACCCTGTTCAATCGATGTTGTAACAAAAATACTAGACCAATCCCCTAAAATACAAGCGCAAAGAAATGAATATTTATTTACCCGTAAACGTGCTGCCGCTCGCTTACGATTAATCACGACAATGAGAGTAATGGAAAAAGAACTTTTAACGCGTAATAACATCTATGCACAAGATACTAGGACTTACCGTTGGCTATTTAAACGAGATAGAGAATGGCTAGAAAAAATGCTTCCTAAAAGATACGCAAGAAAAAAGCATTAATAAACCACAAATATAAAGCGACGACATGAGTGTGGGCAGTATTCATCAATACTGTCCACACTCAAGCTTTGTGATAAATACAATAATCCTACGAATTTCGATCTAGTCAATATGGGAGTTTTTAAGATAAGACTGCTGGGTATTGTTAACAGGCCAATATAAACAGAGTAAAGCCATAGACACGATAATCACTGCATCTGTGATATGCACAGCTAAAAGTATCCATTAAAAATAAAAAGAGAGTATCAAAACCATAAAAAAACACTAAAATAAAAGATTAACTAATTGATACTTAACTTTAATTTAAGGCTACTGAGCAATGACAACCACCCACTTTTTCACACCGACTAACCTCATAGGAAAAGTATTAGGTTCCAAAGGCCTTAAATTTGATACTGACACCTTAGAAATACACGTTAGCAATGCATTATCAACAGTACACAACATCTCAAATACAATTGAATTTGTTGATTTAAAAACAAAATGGTACGGATCACAATTAACCATTACATGTGCTGATAAGCCTTACACATTTAATTTCCTTAAACAAACACAAGCTCAACGGTTAGTGAATGAGCTTAATACCCACATTATAGCCAACCTACAGCTATATATAGAAAGTGCTGTTAATAAATGGGAATACCAAGTATTCACACGTTATCCCAGACAAAGTCAGTTTGAAGAGTTATCTCATATTTGTGAGATATTTAACAAAGGGGTAAACCAAAAGAAGCATCCTTGGTCTGACTATATTAATTCAGAAAAAATGACGACCATAAACGCCATTAGCCAGTGTTACCCATTACAATACCAAACTCTTCAACAGCAACATGAAACGATACAGCTACAAGAAAGGGCTGATTTTTTTGATCGTGTTGAATCGAACCCTCTCACGCTGGACCAACGAAAAGGGGTATTACGCTCCGATGATTTAAATATGGTATTAGCGGCCGCTGGTACCGGTAAAACATCGGTAATGGTCGCTAAAGCATTAGATTTAATCGATAGAGGGCTAGCGGAGCCAGATGAAATATTAATCCTGGCATACAATAAAGCAGCAGCTAATGAGTTAAAAGAACGATTACAAGATAAAGCCAGTAGAAGTGACATATCCCTTCATAAAACCCCTCACATCTCTACCTTTCACTCGTTAGGTCGACAGATCCTAAAAGAAGCTGGTATCTCAACTTACATGAGCATCTTCGTGGAAGATCCACTAAAACTGCAACAATGGATCACAGAATGGTTACACCAATATATAACACAAGATATTAGTCGATTAGTTGATTTTATCAGTTTAACACCTGAGCCTGTTGATCCATTTAGTATCAACACACAGGCAGAATATGAAGCGTATCTCAGAGATAATGAGTTGCGTACATTGAATGGCGAATTAGTAAAAGGCTATCAAGAATTAATTATTGCTAACTTCCTCTACCTAAATGGTGTTCCTTATACTTATGAAGCGCGTTATGTCAGTAAACGCCGTATTGAAGTCGGTTTTGATTACACGCCAGATTTCCACTTGGATGAAACGGATATTTACATCGAACATTTTGGCATCGATAGAGCGGGTAAAACGCGCCCAGATATTGATGCAATCCAATATAATGAAGAGATGGAAAGCAAACGCGCATTGCATATTGAGTGTGGAACGACCCTAGTGGAAAGCTTTCATTATGAATGGGTAGAAGAAACACTCACGTCGGGATTAGAAAAGCAACTAAAAGAACTCAATATTGAATTCAACCCTATTAATAGTGAAGCTCTATTTGAGCAATTAAAAGAGTCAGGAAAAATAGCGAATTGGAGTGAACTCTTATTAAAAGCATTAGCGTCTATAAGGGTTGAGAGATTAGATGCAGAAGGGATGTTCGAGCGATTTACTAAGTTAGGAATAGCTCAACCGCAAAAATATACCTCATTATTAGATGCCTTACATGTCAGCTATGTTCAACAGCTTCAAGAGCAAGATGCTATTGACTTTGACGATATGATCATACGCAGCATTGAATCCATAAACACGGGGTTATTTGCTCCTAAATGGAGCTATGTACTTGTTGACGAGTTTCAAGATATCTCAACCTCTCGCATCGATTTAGTGAAATCTATCGTTAAACATGGACCTACTCCTTCTCTTACCGTTGTGGGAGATGACTGGCAGTCTATTTATCGCTTCTCAGGTGGTAAACTTGAATTAACCACCAGGTTTGGTGAATTAGTTGGCCCTTTTACGGAAACCAAGCTACAAAAAACTTTCCGATATAACAATAGTATTGCAGATACCGCAGGTATGTTCATTATGGAGAACCCAGAGCAAAATAAGAAATATATCGAAACCCATACCCAAACCGAGACACCGCAAGTCTACCTACTCGATGATAAACTCAATACTAAGGATGGCTTGTACCAACGCGTTGTTGAAGTGATCACTAAAATTAAAGCAAAGGATCAAGAAGGAAGTATTGCAGTAATTGGGCGTTATAATTATTTACTTAATGAAAGCAAATCGGCGGTGTCGCAAGCAAACTTAAATGATAATGTCGCATTTTGGAGCTTCCATAAATCCAAGGGTTTGGAAGCTGATTACTGTATTTTAATTGGCTTTTCTCAGGGTAAATTAGGGTTTCCAAATGACAATAAAGATCAAATTGTCATTGAAGCATTATTGCCTATGCTAGATGAGTTCCCTCATTCAGAAGAAAGACGCTTATTTTACGTTGGGCTTACACGCGCGAAAAAGAAATTGTATATCATTGGTGATCCAAGCTCTCCCTCTTCATTTATCATTGAGTTACTTGCGCCGAAATATAACATTAATATCCACTCTAAAGCCTTCCAAGAGACATACCGTAAAATATTTAAGTGTACTAACTGTGAAGCAGGTTACTTGAAATTAGTGAACGGGAAATTTGGTTCATTCTATGCCTGCAGCACAGGCAAAGGCTGTAAAGTCGGTAAAGCCAGGGTTTGCTCTGCATGTGGGGCGCCCTCTATCGATAAATTGCATGCGAGCGAATGTAATAATCAAGCATGTAATCACGCGATGAAGATTTGCGAAAAATGCGGAAGGCCAATGAAGCTTCGCTCAGGTAAATATGGCGAGTTTTGGGGCTGTACTGGCTATGGTATTAAAGATGACCAGTGCAAACACACGGCGAAGCAATAACCTCATAACAGTTAAGCCATATCAGGGGAATAAAGCCTAAAAACCCCCTGTTCATTGCCATATTAAAGCGAAAGTGAAATCGTGAGGTTAAGCCATTATCCAAAGGCTAAAACCGTTGTAAACTTTCACTTGATTAAATGCCTAGTATCGCGCTGTTAGCACTTAAAAATAACAGTTATCCACCAATATGGTCATGAAGCTTTCATTTTCTAGCAAAAAATTAGCTATTTAACATAAGCAGTAATTTTGTGAAGATCACTTATAGGTTTTTATTAGTGTGAGTTTAAAATGTCAAAGCGATATTTACTATCATTGTTGTAGTTCAACATATTTACATAGATATACATTACTACAAAACACTTCTGAAAGTTATATTACAATGACTATATTTACAGATAAAGTTGATTGTTTTATAGAAAATAGATATTGTTCTGACCTATTTAGATTCGGAATATTAAGTTATGAAATATAAAATTTTACAGAAGACAACAGTTACATTAGCCGTTGATATTATGAGTGAAAGAGCAGATGAAGAAACCAAACAATTGCAAGAACAGGGGTATAAAATAGTATGTTATGAGTTAGAAGCCCAATCAGCTTCGGAGGCAATTGATAAATGGGATTTACAAAATCAAATAAAATCAGATAATGCGAAAGTAAATACTAAAGTGTATAAACCAGATTACGAATCAAATTATAATGTTGCTCAATTGGTTACTACCATATTAAGTTTTATAGGTTGGTGTACAGTTATTGTCGGTGTAATTATAATTTTTGTTGGATTCGGAAGCATGGCTGGGCGCTATAACCCCAATTTTTTTCAAGTAATAATAGCAATGACACCTGGCTTTATAACAATAATGACAGGGCTTTTCTCAGTCGCATGCGCACAATTTTTGAAAGCCACTGTCGATAATGCAGACCAAACTTATCAAATACTTAAACATTTAAAATTAAAATAAACTAGATTAATTCAGCGGGACACATAATAGTTTTTACAGAGTTAGGACTTTTTATATTAACAATAATACCTATTATATGCACAACTTCGATGCTACCAGAAATGGTAGCCTTTTTAGTGTTTAGCAGTAAATATTCTCTGGCTTATTCTGTCCCTTATCGAGCTAGAGCAGCCCCCCGCCGTAGCCCCATTTCAAGTAAATCATCTAGCTATATCAATACAAATAAAATACTTGTAAGCCTCAGGTAAACCACCAAAAAACATTCATATAAGATTATTCCAATCATTTTTTCAACAAAAATACCATATTTGAATTACAATCAAATTAAAGAATCATAAAAGAAACATTTTTCATTAAAAATAATAAAAACAATCATATTTGAAACTTTTAAGTTCATATATTTCATATATGAACTATTATTGATAATTATAATAAAAAGGAAGCTTTTATGAACGACAATTCAATTATCAAAATGCGACATGAAATTGATGAACTATATAGTATGTTAGCTAAAACAGTCGATGAGCTAGAGACAAGAATCATTAATCCAAATGATGGTCTAGACCTCAATGACATGAATGCATTAGCAAAGCTGATGAGTAATAAACGTAAAGAAATTGGAATATCAATGGAAGATTTAGAGCTTCAAACTAACCTTTCATATTCAACTTTGAACCGCATATTCTCTAATCCTTCTAACACCAGTTTTTCAAGTGTAATTATGGTATTAAAAGAGCTAGGTATAAAGTCATGGGCAGAAAAGTAAATGTTTTTATGTTTGATATATTGGTAGGTACGCTAGAAGAAAAAGCTAATAAATATGTTTTTGCTTATGATTCTGACTACAAAGGAAAGCCTATATCTCTAAGCATCCCTAATTCAACTCCAATCCACGAAAGCAAGGATTTACATCCATACTTTATGAGTCTGGTTCCAGAAGGCTGGCTAAAGAAAAGGTATTCAGAAATACAGAGAATTGATGAAAGAGACTCATTTGGTTTTTTGATAGAGAATGGTGCTGACTTAATAGGAGCCATCTCAATCGAATCAATAATCACGTAATCCATAACCCAATACATAAATGCAACTAAAAGCTTAAGAGAAACCAATGAACCTCGATAGATGTCTAATTACATTAGAGCCGCTTAAAGGAAAAAAGGAGCTATCTAAAGGGTATACAAGCAAAGGCATTAAATACCTTACAGGCAGTAGCCAAACAAGCGTTACATTACCTTTCACTCGAAGCCAATTTATACAAGTTGGGCCTATCAACCAAAAAGGTATGAGTATTTCAGGATACCAACCAAAGTTATTAATGGGTATCGACAATAATGAGTTTAAAGTTTTAAAAAATCACTCTACTTACATTCTTAAGGCTTCTCCAGAGCAATTCCCAATGCTTGCAGAAAATGAGCATGCAATAATGCTTGTGATGAAAAAACTAGGTTTTGAAGTACCACCATTCGGTCTTATTGCATTTTTAAAAGAGAGAAGTGAGGAGTCTGTAGAATATGCTTTTATTATTAAACGCTACGATAGAGTTAACGCATTAGAAAAAATCCACCAAGAGCAATTAGACGGCTCAATGAACATATCTAACAAATATGGGGATATAAATGGTGTTTCAAAAATTAGCTATGAACAAGTATGTAACTTTTTAATTAAAAATATTGATTCAAGCTTAAAATTCAAACAAGACCTTTTCTTAAGGATAGTCTATGCCTATGTGTTAGGAAACAATGACCTACACTTACGTAATTTTGGAATATTAGTGCCTAAAATTGGACGAGAAAGCTTAGCTCCTGTTTATGACTATGTATCAAGCATTCCTTATTTTGAAGGGGCCTCGCTAGCTTTCCTCTTATTTACTACAGAGGAAAATGAAAAAGCCTTACCTGATGCAATTAATACTAAGCATGTCCCTTATAAAGGATATGATTTTATCTTATTTGCCAAGTTGATTGGAATTAGTGAAAAAATGGCATTAAAACTACTTTTCGATGCAACCAACAAGAAGGCATCAATCATCCTAGATACCATTAATGTTAGCTACATGAAAGATGAACATAAAAGTAAAGTGATAGCTTATACAAAGCTAAAGTTAAAAGCTCTTACAGAAACGATACGAAAAACATAATTCTAAATATATGACTGACCCACTAATATTAAGCTATACTCAATCTAGTATATTTAAGGCGTTACGTATTATTTTTTTATTAATACCAACTCTCTGTGACTCATTAAAATTACCTATTTTGTCACAAACTTAATTAAAATAATCATTGCTATAAAGTATCGACATTTCTAATTTGTCACAAACTTAATTCAATATTCTTACTTTCTGAGGTCAGGAAAACTTTACCCCTTTGTCACAAACTTAATTAAGAATCATCACTTGTGTTAAGTATTAATTAAGTTTGTGACAATTTTAATTAAGTTTGTGACTTTAATTAAGTTTGTGACAAATCTTAGTTCCAAATAAAAAATAGGCAAACATTATGTGGTTACCTATTTTAAATGTTCATTTGTGTAACTTTCTAACTATAAAAGGTTTTGTGATTGTCTATCAATCAAAGTGACATAACTCATGTTTTAATTCTCAGTAAGTAACAACATCACTTTCGCCCCCAAAGCGAGATAGAAAACTGACTTGACGCTTAAACTCTTGTTATGTGCCAGAACTCCCTTCTGGGGTTTCAATATATGGTGTGTAGTTAAACTCCTCGAATTCTACTTTAAAGGCTAGTTCGCTTCTTTTACCACGATATAATTTCACATGAGGGTTCTGGCCTTTAAGAACTAAACATATTATTTCTAACATTTCAAAAGGCATATTAGGCCCGAAATAGACACCAGTTAAAATTTCAGGGGGGTATGTGTAAGCAGTTCCTGCATCACTATGAATGACTCTCCATTCTTTCTCGTAAGCCCAAGATTTTGACTTTGTACAAAACAAGTTCATCATTTCATCTCGATCACCATCTGCATAAATACTTTTAATATTTAACAACGGGATGTTTTCTACATAGTCTACTTTTCTAGCTCTCTCGAATAATTCGTGATTAGTAGAGAACTCAAGACAAAAGCCAGTGTATTTATCTGCGTAATGTGCCCACATTAAGAGTTCATCGCTTACTTCCGAAAAACAAGATACACCTCTACTGCGGATGAAATTGTCAATTATTTGCTCACTAGCATCTTTTGCAGTTCGAAATAGTCCTGGTTTTAATTCTTTTAATGAGGCTTTATCAAGTTTTTCTTTGACTTCTTTAGGGCAATCCTTAGCCAAATAAACTTCACGCAAGCTCTCTATTTCAGAATCAGTCGGTTCTGCTATCTGCGCTTTTAGAGCACAATCGTAAGGATCATTAAAGCCGGAAGGAGGTGCAAAATAAACTGTTTGTGATTTAAGGTTTACTAAGGACTGAACCGAAACAGATTCATATTTATATAATTTTTTTGGAATATTCAACACAGCCTCCATGGCACATAACGCCCTGCTCACTGGCGCTCGGGATTGACGCTGTTTTTGAGTCTTTTTCAAAAACCGTGCCGAGACCAAAGCGTCCAGTGGAGCAGCTTGTTATACGTTTATTTCTTTGCGTCATCTGTTTTGCTAGAAGACGAATCCTCACTTGATTGTGACGGTGAGTCGTTACTGGTTGGACGCATTCTAGATGCCCCATTTAGGCTTTTCTTTTCAGTATTGTCATTCTGTTTAACCATTCTTTCAATTTTATTACTCATTCGATATTCCTTTTCTCTTGATTTTTCTATGCTTGAAAATACACCAACTAACAATGTAAAAATGACTCCCAAAACAAATGAAAACACAGCTGTTTTGTCAAGTACATCTAATAAAACATCGTTAGTGTCATTACCAGCGACAACACTCTCTAAATAACCTGAATTACGCGAAAAAATACATAAAACAGACACTATGCATACTAAGAAAAAAAACAAAGCTAATGCATACATTATTGCTGTAAATGAAGTGTTACTACCAACCGTAGTTAAAAGCGTAACTAATAAACCAATGCCTGCGGATGATAAACTAAGCAAATGCTTGTCTTTTTCAAACCTTGTTGTATACCAAGCACTCAATGTATTTGAGTAGAATGCTAATTTTTTTTGGTTTTCTAACTCTTTATCACTTGCGTCCATTTATTGGAAACCCTCGAGTTTATGGCAACGTATAACGAGGCTGTAGAATTTCTCATTTTCAGCCCGATTATTTAAAATAAAAAACACATTAATTCATATTTAATTGAGATTCCAATAGATAATTCGGATTTTCAATAAATGATTGATTAATTTGAGCTGTAGAGGCGTTTATGAAGGTAATTAGACTGCATTATTGAGGCTAAAGGGCTTTGCCCTTGGCTTAATGTAAACTATTCCTTAACTTCTCTATATTATGAACAAGACAATACATTTTCCATTGTGCATTCACTTTATCTTGGCCGCGCAGCGTGAATTTATTCATGCCTTTATTAACCGTAATATTACCAAATACGGGTTCAATGGCACCTAATCGTTTACTGTATTGCGTCGTCCTATTGGACTATCTATCTTAACTTTCATTTTGTCGCCATAGCTTAGCTTTTTCCGTGAGTCATTATTTTTAAATTGGACTTGTCTTCCCCTATCCTTCGGTGGTTTACGCATGCATTGCTGTTGTAAAGCGCATACCTTACAGTCTTTTAAATAACCACAGAATCTTGTGTATTGTTGCTTGTGACTCTTTACATTTATCCCACTTCGCCACATTTCATTACCTGCTGGGCAATGACAGATTTGTGTTGTTTCATCATAATGAAAGTCATATGAGGTGAATAATCTTGGTTTACCTTTACTGCGTTTTAACCGTCGTTTTTCTTGCTCTGTTTCATACGTTTCACTCTCCTTAAATAGTGGATTACGCTTTCTAAATTGATTGTCCGCGATATAACTATCGAATCCACTTTTTGCCATAAATTCCAAATTAGCTTCACTGTTAAAACCACTGTCAGCTGTGAATTTTATTGTGCGTTCGTTTAATTGTTTTGCTGTTGTGAGCTTATCGAGTTGTTGTTTTAATTGAGTAACGGCCGGCGCTAAAGTTTGTTGTTCGCCCACAGAGCCCCAGGTTTGTGCTTGCAATATTATTTGGTGTTTGTCGTCATTAATAGCAATCCCATTGTAGCCTTGTATGGTGCCTTTACTTGTTGTCATTTTTGCGCTGTCTGGGTCTGTTATATTGCTTTTAACTTCCTTACCTTTACTGCCTGTTTTTTCTTGATGTGTGGCGAGATATTCTGTAATTTTTTCTGCACTTTTATCAAGTTTCGCTTTCTGTTTTAAATCATGCGCCACTTCATCTTCGCCTAAATTATCTTGTGCTTGATGACGCTCAAGTATTCGCTGGCTGGCTCTGCGTAACTTGGCTTGCTTTCGCTCAAGTTCGCAAAATGTGCCACTCCATTCTTTGCTAGCGTTTGATCTTATTTTACATCCATCAATGGCAAACATGTTTCGGCCAATCAACCCTTCACGGTCGCATATCATTAATACTTGAGTAAATAGTGGTTCAATTTGGTCTTTCATTTTAGCGACAAAACTGGCAATTGAAGTGTAATGTGGTTGTACGTCACCCGATAAACTCATGAAGGTAATATTGGTTTCACATGCATTTGCAATGCGACGACTGCTGACCAAGCCTCGTGAATAACCAAACAAGATTATTTTAAGCATAACTGAAGGAGGATAAGCAGCCGCGCCATTTTTATCGTTGCTGTACCATTTATCAAAAGTACTTAAATCAAGGTGTTTGTCGACGATATGAGAAAGTGCGTATTCAAAAGTACCGGGGATAATTTGCTGTGCAAAATCAATCGGAATGAATTTACTTTGGCAAGATAAGTCAGGTTTGTAGTTGGCCATCACATTTAACTCTGAGCGAATAATAACTATTAGATCACAGAGGGACTGCTCAATCAAGGTTGTTTTTTGTACAATTAGAGATTATGAAAAAAGAACGTAAAAACGTTCTTTTCGGAGAAATTCTACAGCCTCAACGCCTCGCTAAGAGGCAAATAATTGTTGGCTAAAATGGCGACGCAGGAGCAAACAGCCAACTGTTATTTGTCCTTTTGAGTGCCTTGTTAGCTTTACCTTACACTTTAGTTTCATTTAATTTCCATGAATGAACGTCCGGTTCACAACGATTAAGTGCTATACCGCGACCGCGGCAAATCTCTTTAAAATTAGCGAACTCACTTTCAGTAGTTATTTTTGTGCGAGAGATGTTTTTATAAACATGCCTTCCCAAGTATACATTTACAATTGAATCTTTTGGTAACTGCAGGCAGTAAATAGGACGACCTAAACACTTAGGATTTTTTTGAATCCAGTCACCTGAAACATTTGAAAACGCTCCACCTTCGGAGTCATAACCATATGGAGAGTCCACTAAACGTTTTACAACTCTGACTTCTTCCTCGTAGCTCCACTCAGAAGATTTATATAAAAATGCACGTTTAGTTATGTTGTAAAAGTCGGAATTAAAGCCAGTTGCATCTTTACCTATATTCATTAGTTCTTCTGTAGAATTCTCAAAATTCACAGATTTAGGTTTACTGGCAGTATAAATAACTTCTCCGTATTGAGCAGGAATGATCGAACTTTGAGTGCAAGTAAGACCTGCTTTTTCAACATCAATACCGATAGCCACACCTTGGTGAGAATCACCATAGTGCGCCCACATTAATGGGTTTAATGGTTCTCTAGTTAATGAAAGTAAAGCGTAGTTTCGAGAGAAACGATTTCGGTATGCATTTGTAACCATACTTGCTGACATTTCTCCATCAGAGAAACCTAGCGCAGTACATTCAAAAGGATCGTTCAAATCTTCGATACAAGAAAAGGCAATTGAGTTATTTTCAATAATATCTAATGCCGTTTTAAAACTTACGTATTTATATAAGACCACTCAACTATCCAATGTAAAGCTAACACTCAGTTAACCGGAGCGTAGGTTGATATTGTTTTTGCGCCTTTTGTTCTTTTGCAAAAACAATGGCAACCGTTTACGCTTCAGCGTTAAACTGCTTGTTAGCTTTCAGGTTTCACTCTAGACTTTCTCAAAGTTGCTGTATGGTAATAACCGCCAGAATAAGAACGGCTCAACGTTACAAAAAGACCACAAGTAACAATACTGATCGTTATTACAGATATATAAAACCAATTAACGGTTGCTTCGTAACTAAAACTTGGGAGTGAGTACCAAAGTAACAACACCCATAACACAGTAATATATAAACTTATGAGTTGATTAATTTTTGAAACTGATAATGCAGAAGGTCCAGTAAATAAATTCACTAATTTATGTTTTTTTCAGTAGAAGCATTTCTTGATAACACCACTTTATAAAGAGGTCCTGTCACCTCATCTTCCAATACGTCAACGTGCTTTTCCCAATTTTCTTGCCAGTATTTACTACCTCTATTAACGCAAAACCAAGCGAACGAAAATACAATACCAAGACAACTAAGAATTACTGATAGGTCAACCTTATTCACAACAGATGAAGCCTGAACTGCAAAGAAACCAGCCAAAGTTGCACCAATAAAAGTCCAAAAGTATGTTGCTCTTTTCCAATATAATTCAATTTCAAACTTTCTAATATCAAGCGCCTGATGAAGTGCTTCTGTTTCTTTCCCCTCAAATAACTCTTTGTATTTTTCGGGTGTTACTGAATCTGTAGAAATCATATAAGTACTCTATGAATGAAAGCTAACAGTATATTATCCATAATTCACGATAGTAACGGATTATGAAATGAAATAAAAAATAACAAAACAATAATAATTAAATCATTACCTGTCAAAGCTTTATAATAAAATAGGTGGTTTTATTTTAAACATAAAATTTGTAGAAACTAACCATTGCGTCATACTCAACTCTCTTGCGCGGAGTATGACGCAATGCTTAAAACATTAAAGTTCACAGACCAATGAACTATAAAAAATAAGTATAGGAAGCGAGCCATTAAATGCTCACTTTCCACACAAAAAATTGCATTTTGATATAAAACTCACCATAACTGCATAAACAAACAGCTGTGGTGAGGTGTTTTTATGATTACCAAATTCCCTTTTTTACAATCTCTTCGAGATGTAATTCGAACAAAACGATATGGCCTACAAATAGAGAAAAGTTATTAATATTGGGTAAAGTTTTTTATTACTTTTAATAATAAAATGCATCCTAAAGAAATGGGCGCAGCGGAAATAAATCATTTCTTGACCCATTTAACGGTAAATAGAGGCGTTAGTGCTGCAACACAAAATCAAGCGTTATGCGCTTTAGTGTTCATGTACAAACATATTTTGTCACAAACTTAATTAAATATTCCTGCTTTCTGAGGCCAGGAAAGCTTTACCCTTTGTCACAAACTTAATTAACAATCATCATCTTTAATTTAAATTTAGGTGTTTTTGATTATTTATAAAGCTAATTTATTTTGGTTCAATCGTCACTAGGTATTGTTTTACCGATATAAATGAGGCTATTAATCCTAATAAAGCACCTATAATCAATAGCATAATAGACTCATTAAAGGTTAATGAGATGATGTCAAACTTAGCTTTGTACAAGCCAGTTAAATTTTCCACCCCTGACTCTAACCAAATCACCATAATCAAAGAGAATAACCACGCAATAACACCACCTAAAAAACCATACCATGCACCAATATAAAGGTAAGGTAACTGTATAAAGCGATTTGTTGCTCCGACTAGTTTTAACACCTCTATCTCAGCGCGCTGGTTTAAAATATTAAGACGAATGGTATTACTCACAATCAACAATACTGACAGTAATAATAAGGTCGCAATGGCGATAACAATATCTACAACTAAGTAAAAAATAGCCTGCAGTTTCTCAATCCAATCGATATCGACACGTACTAAATCTATATCTTGTTCTCGTTCTAAATTAGCCACCAGCAGTTTACTGCCTGCAGGGTTCATTGCCGACTCAACAGGAACTACGATTAATACTGCTGGTAACGGGTTTTCATCTAAATAATTAAGTGCCTTAGAAAAGCCAGACATCTCTTTAAATTCTTGTAAGGCTTGATGACGAGAAACATAAGTCACTGTTTCAATATTTTCATAGAGACCTAGCTTATTAATCAAAACTTGTATTTGCTCTTCAGATAAGTCTTTTTTCAAAAAAAGGCTAATTTCTGATGCGGTTTCCCACTGCCCACCAACACGATCAACATTTTTATAAACAACATGAAAAACGGTAGGTAATGACAATGCTAAACCTAAGACTAAAATAGTCATCAAAGTCGCAAATGGGGTATTCCACAACTCCATAAAGTTATGTACTAATTGATGTATATGCTGACTGATAGTGGCTTTCACACGTCCAAAAAATGAGACTTTATTAATTTTAGGAGAGCCTGATAATTTTCTTTTGCTTGCGCCCAAACTGTTACTCATATCAATCCCTTAATAAACCGTCATTAATCATATGACCTTCGCGTAAGGTCAAGGTGCGATAACGCATCTTAGCAATAAGCCCTAAATCATGGGTGGCAATCAACACTGACATTCCAAATTTATTCAACGATTCAAATAACGTTAAAATTTCTAAGGACAATTTAGGGTCTAAATTACCTGTTGGTTCATCTGCCAGTAATAATGGTGGTTGATTAATAATGGCACGTGCAATGCCTACACGCTGTTGCTCACCACCAGATAAGTTAATTGGAAAAGCATCTTCTTTTCCTAATAAACCGACTTTCTCTAAAGCAGCTAAACTACGGCGTTTAATTTCAAAGCGGCTATACCCTTCAATTAATAAAGGTAAGCCAACATTGTCTAATACAGTTCTATTCATTAGTAGACGATGATCTTGAAAAATCATACCAATATGGCGACGTAAGTAAGGAATATCATTACCTTTAATATGACTAATATCGTTACCGTTTAACACAATACGTCCCGTTGTTGGACGCTCCATTAAACTTACCAACTTCAATAATGTACTTTTACCTGAGCCAGAGTGACCAGTTAAAAATGCCATTTCACCTTGCTTTAAATGAAAGTTGACGGAATTTAATGCGATATGGTCATCACTATAAATTTTGCTGACTTCTTCAAATAATATCATCGTCTATTTTTACCTTGTTATGATTCTTCTTCTTTAGAGAAAAGTGCATCAATAAACTCTTTAGCATTAAACTCTCTTAAATCATCAATACCTTCACCTACCCCTATATAGCGAATAGGTAGTTTAAATTGATCGGCAATAGAGAAGATAATTCCGCCTTTGGCTGTACCATCTAACTTGGTAAAGGTAACGCCGGTTAATCCTACTGCTTCGTTAAATAATTTAACTTGGCTAATGGCATTTTGTCCGGTACCGGCATCAATAGTTAACATGATTTCGTGAGGTGCAGTTTCATCTTTTTTACGCATGATACGCACTACTTTTGCTAACTCAGTCATTAGATGGTCTTTGTTTTGCAAACGCCCTGCAGTATCAGCAATTAAGACATCAACACCACGTGCTTGTGCCGCATCCATCGCATCAAACAAAACCGATGCGCTGTCTGCACCGGTTTGTTGAGCGATAACAGGGATATCATTACGTTCGCCCCACACTTGTAATTGTTCTACTGCTGCGGCACGGAATGTATCACCCGCAGCAAGCATCACTGACTTCCCTTCGCTTTGATATTTCTTAGCTAACTTACCAATAGTGGTTGTTTTACCAACACCATTTACCCCTACCATTAAAATAACGTAAGGTTTCTTAGTAGCATCAATCACTAAAGGTTGTTCAACTTCATTAAGGATATCTGATAGGTCTTTTTTCAACAGGTCATACAATACTTCAGCATCTTTTAACTGTTTTCTATTTGCATGCTCAGTTAGGTTATTAATAATGCGTAACGTCGTTTCTACACCGATATCCGCAACAATCAACTGCTCTTCTAACTCTTCAAAAAGGTCATCATCGATCTTTTTACCTTTAAATAAAGATAATAACCCGCTGCCTATGCTTAAACGAGTTTTCTTTAGCCCTTGAGCAAAGCGAGCAAAAAAACCTAACTTTTTATCTTCTTCTACTTCAACTATTTCAGTAACTGTTTCAACTTCTTGGCTTTCTTGTGCTTCTTCAGCCACATCTTGCTCAACCTGTTGCCGAGCTAATTCAGCATTACGTTGGGCTTCTTGATAAGCCTGACGAGCCTTCTCTGCTTGCTCTTTTTGTGCTTGCTCTGCTGCTAACCTAGCTTCAGTTGCAAGACGTTCCTGCTCGGCTTTCTCAGCTGCTAACTTAGCTTGTAATTCAGCCTCTGCTGCAAAACGTTCTTGTTCGGCTTTCTCAGCTGCTAACTTAGCTTGTAATTCTGCCTCTGCTGCAAGACGTTCTTGTTCGGCTTTCTCGGCTGCTAACTTAGCTTGTAATTCAGCCTCTGCTGCAAGACGTTCTTGCTCGGCTTTCTCTGCTGCTAACTTAGCTTGTAATTCAGCCTCGGCTGCAAGACGTTCTTGCTCGGCTTTCTCGGCTGCTAACTTAGCTTGTGATTCAGCCTCTGCTGCAAGGCGTTCTTGCTCGGCTTTCTCGGCTGCTAACTTAGCTTGATGCTCTGCTTCAGCCTGTATAGTTTCTCTTTCAGCTGCCTCTGCAGCTAGTTTGGCTTGCTGCTCAGCATCTGCAGCAACTCTTTCCTGTTCAGCTAGTTCGGCTTGTTGATCCGCTTCCGCTGCTTTTTGTTGAGCTAATACTTCTGATTGTATTTCTTGCTCTGTTTTCTTGGCTGGTTTTTTAGAAAACCATGAAAACAACCCTTTCTTTTTAGACATTAATTAAAAACCTTACTAACAAGCTGATTACCCTGCTAAAATAGCGAGCATACTGAATTGCTATATTAACACTATTGCTTCCCGGACTAAAAATAATATGCGTAAAAATCAACGAGCTTCAAGCCAAGAAAAAGGCAAAAAGCCCAACTCCGATGGATTTATCCGATTAATATCAGGCCAGTGGCGTGGAAAGAAGCTACCTGTAAAAGATAAACAAGGGTTAAGACCTACAACCGATCGCACTAAAGAAACCCTTTTTAATTGGCTAATGCATGATATTCGCGAAGCAAATTGTCTGGACTGCTTCAGTGGTAGCGGCAGTTTAGGCTTTGAAGCCTTATCTCGATACTGTCAATTCTGTACTTTTTTAGAGCTAGATAAACAAGTTGCCACTCAACTACAAAATAATATTTCAACATTAAAAGCACAAAATGCCGAAGTAATACAAGGCGATTCTTTAGGTTATTTGGCACAAGCAGCTAAACGACAATATAACGTTGTGTTTATTGACCCACCTTTTAATCTTGGGTTAGCTCAACCTTGTATCCAGCAATTGGAAGAGCAAGGTTATTTAGCTAATAACAGCCTGATCTATGTAGAAGTAGAAAGCACCTTAACTAATTTAGAGTTTCCTGCTAACTGGACACAACTAAAAGAAAAAAGTGCCGGGCAAGTACGCTATCAATTATTTAAGAGAGAAAGTTAATGGCTTATTTTATTCCCTTTGCAAAAGGATTAATGTTGATTATTTGGGGGCTACTACTGACTAATTTGGTATTCCCTTTCCCAGGTAAAGCCGCCATGGCTTTTTACTTTTTATTAGCCTTTGTAGTGATCATGCACGCAATCCAATTATTGGTGATTTATGGGGCTTTTGCCGAAAAATTAAAACTAACCAAAAAAGAAGGTGTTGAGATATTCTTTTTTGGTGTGTTCAAAATGTGGCAACTAAAAGATCGGCTGATCTAATTTTTTGATAAACATACCTTAAAACAAAAAAGGATGAACATGAGTCCATCCTTAACTATCTAAATAATGTGGTTGGCAAGTTTTACTGGCCCCACTCGATGATACCATCAACCTTCTTACCATCTTCACTTACCACTAACCATTTAATATGCTTTTCACGCATTAACTCTTCCGCTTCAGTTAAACGCGCCGAAGCAGAGATCAAGCGTGGCGTGGCATTCATTAAGTGTGATGCTTGACTATCGACAATGCTTTCACCAGAAATCAAGAAGCGACGAACGTCACCATCGGTGATCACACCTTGTAAATTGTCACCGTCTAATACTAACGCTAAACCCGTACGGGTTTCAGTCATCACCATTAATACATCAGTCACTGAGGTTTGTGCACTGACAATCGGTAGATTATCACTGCGCATTTCATCACGCACAAAAGTCAGTAATCGCTTACCTAAGCTGCCGCCAGGGTGAAAGCGCGCAAAATCCATTGGGCTGAAGTCTTTTTCTAAAGTTAGTGTATTAGCCAGTGCATCACCTATCACTAAGGTTAATGTCGTAGACGTACTAGGTGCTAAGTTATTTGGGCATGTTTCTTTTTCAACACTAGCATCTAATACCACGTCTGAATGTTTTGCTAATGTTGAATTTTTGCCACCAGTAATAGAGATGATTTTATTACCAAAGTGTTGTAATGATGGGATAATTTTTAATAATTCATCTGTTTCGCCACTGTAAGAGATAAGTAATAATACGTCATCTTTAGTCACCATGCCTAGGTCACCATGAAATGCTTCACCTGGATGCATAAAGAATGAAGGTGTCCCAACAGATGCTAATGTGGCCGCAATTTTAGTGCCGATATGTCCAGACTTACCCATGCCACATACAATCACACGACCTTGGCAGTTTTTCATCAATGCTAAAGCTTGTAAGTAAGCTTCACCGACTTGATTACTATGATCCGTAATCGCAGCACTTTGTACTTCAAAAACGGTTTTAACTTCTTTTAATAGTTGAGATTCTGGCAATGAAAAGCGAGACATGAAGCTTCCTTTATATGAGAGGAAAGGTAATACCAATCACATTAATTCAGTGATCAGTCTAATAAACGAGGAAATTGGTCGGTATGAGAAGATTTGAACTTCTGACCCCTGACACCCCATGACAGTGCGCTACCAAGCTGCGCTACATACCGATGCTGCGTAATTCTAATTATTTAGTGAAAAGTTGCAACAAAAAAGTCATCTGTTTGTTATGTCACTAACAGCACGAAGTTGATTATTAGCTAAAAAAATACCCGCACAAAGCGGGTATTTTCAATGGATTAAATCGCTTAATTAGTGATTATAGGCAATCAAACTCTACTAATGTATCCACATCAGCTTCGTAATCAACACCATCAACACCAAAACCAAATAGTTGTAAAAACTCATCTTTGTAATCTTGGTAATCAGTTAATTCAAACAGATTTTCTGTGGTGATTTGTGGCCATAATTCTGCACAAGCTTGTTGTACTTCATCACGTAACTCCCAATCATCAAGACGAAGGCGACGTGCTTCATCAGTGGTTGGTGCAGTACCATCAGCTTTGAACAGTTGTGTTGTGAATAGACGGTGAATCTGTTCCATACAACCTTCATGTAAACCTTTCTCTTTCATGATTCTAAATACCATTGATAGGTATAAAGGCATAACAGGAATCGCAGCACTTGCTTGGGTAACAACGCTCTTCTGTACTGATACGTAAGCTTCACCACCTAAAGAATCAAGTTGTGCTTGGATAGCAGTAGAAGCACGATCTAAATCGATTTTTGCTTTACCTAATGCGCCATCCCAGTAGATTGGCCAAGTAATTTCAGTTCCGATGTAAGAGTAAGCCACAGTTTTTACACCTTCAGCTAGTACACCAGCATCTGCTAATGCATTCATCCAAAGTTCCCAATCTTGTCCACCCATTACGGTAACAGTATTAGCAATTTCTTCTTCTGTTGCAGGCTCTACAGATGCTTCGATGATCGTATCTTTATTAGTATCGATAGCCGTTGATGTGTAAGTCTCACCGATAGGTTTTAGGCTTGAACGTACTACTTCACCTGTATCAGGTAATTTACGAACTGGCGCTGCAACTGAGTAGATAACCGCATCAATTTGACCTAAGTCAGCTTTGATTGTATCGATAACTAGTTGTTTAGTTTCGTTAGAGAATGCATCACCGTTAACGCTTTTAGCGTATAGGCCATCTGCCTTTGCTTGCTTATCAAAAGCAGCACTGTTGTACCAACCAGCAGAACCAGGTTTACGATCAGTTGCAGGTTTTTCAAAGAAAACACCAATCGTTGATGCGTCACTGCCGTATGCCGCAGCGATACGTGATGACATGCCGTAACCAGCAGAAGAACCAATCACTAATACACGTTTAGGGCCTTTTTCAATTTTGCCTTGCTCTTTAGTGTATTCAATTTGTGCTTGAATGTTTTTTTCACAACCCGTTGGGTGTGTAGTCGTACAAATAAAGCCACGAATCTTTGGTTTAATGATCATATTATTTCGCTCTTATGGTATTAGAAACCTTCAATCATAGACTCGTTTTATCAATAAACGAGGTATTTAATCAAAGGCGTAAGTAAAATTATCGCTAATATACCTGTTCTCTTAGCAAATGCCAAAAAACAAGGAAACAAGTTAATGATTTAGCCTTTAAACAAGTGTTTTAGGTAAGCAAACGGCTGGTTTATGGCCATTGACCCCCATTGCTTGCTTAATAAATTGTTTTTTTAATGGCGAAATAGTATCGGCTATTAACAAGGCAGCATCTCTTAGTACTTTTTTGACTGGGTTATCACCGTCGAACAATTGTTTTAATAACTCCATTGAAGCAATCATTTCAGTGGCTTCCGTCTTACGCCAACGTTCAAAGTGACGCAAGTTTTGGTACAAGCCAATATCATTGCCTTGCTCAACCTGCTTGAGGATCTCCTCAGCTAAACAAGCTGCATCGAGTAAACCTAAGTTAACGCCCTGCCCGGCTAAAGGATGGATTGTATGTGCTGCATCTCCAATCAAAGCCACCCGGTGTTTAGCAAAATCACGTGCATAACGCATGGTTAAAGGAATACTATGGCGCTTGCCTTGCACTTCACACAAACCTAAACGGTTATCAAAAGTACGTGCTAAGACTTGATTGAAAGCTTGATCATCTAAGGCCATCAATAAACTAGCTTGCTCAGGAGGTAATGACCACACTATCGAACTAGTTTGTTGGTCATATAAAGGCAAAAAAGCTAATGGGCCTTGTGCGGTAAAAATCTGTCGTGCACAGGCTTGATGAGGTTCTGCAGTTTTAATCGTTGCGACAATCGCATTGTGTTGGTAATCCCATTGCGTTAATGGGATATTTAATTGCTGACGTACCCAGGAATTAGCACCATCAGCAGCCACCACTAATTTAGAGGTGAGTTGTTTACCACTTTCTAAGGTTAACCAAGCTTCGCCGTCACCAATCGCCATATTCTGCAAAACATCAGGACAAAAAAAGCTAACATTGGCTTGTTTTTGTACGCTCGCTAACAAAGCTTGTTGCAGGTTGGTATTCTCCACAATATATCCCAAGTCTGACTGATTGACCTGTTTTGCATCAAAAGCAATTTTACCAAAGCTATCTTTTTCCCAGACTTGCATCTGATGATAAGGCGTAACGCGTTGAGCATTTAATTGTGACCAGACATCTAAATTATCAAACAAGGTTTTACTCGCATAACTCAAAGCACTGACACGATTTTCTGGCTCTGCAGCCAATGCAACCGGCTGCTTAGATTCAATAATCGCAATCGATAATGTGCTATTTGCTAAACAGCGGGCTAGCGTTAAGCCAACCATTCCGCCACCGACAATAGTGACATCATAGGATTGCATCATGATAATTTCTCTCTATTAAACAAATCAAACTGTCCTTTAGACTGTTCAATAATAGGCGCGGATAAAAATGGGAAAAGGTTCATTGCTTTTAAACCAATGTTGCGAGGAATACTTAACAATGGATAATGGTTACTAAAAATACGCACCAAACTATCAGTCATCCAAATTGTACTGTGGTGATCTTTTTCACGACATTGCCAATAATCATTTAGCATGGAAAACGACCCGATATCATCAGAGTCTGCAATAACAGTGGCAAGTACAAACAGATCTCTTAATCCTAAATTAAATCCCTGCCCAGCCACTGGATGCAAACTATGTGCAGCATTACCAATGCACACAGTCCTGTGAGCAATAGGCTTAGTGGTTTTTAAGAGATTTAAAGGATAAATATCACGTTGACCTGTTTGTTCAAATAAGCCTGCACGATAACCAAATTTTTTCTGTAATTGTGCTAAAAATTCACTGTCAGATAAATGAGCTATCTGCTCCGCTTGTTGTTTTTCAACGCAATACACTAAAGAAAAACGGTTATCGGTTAATGGTAATAAAGCGATTGGTCCACTTTTGGTAAAACGCTCATAGGCAATATTTTGATGGGGTTTATGGCAACGCACATTACAGATAATAGCACTACGCTGATAGTCAGATAAGCTACTGCTAATACCCGCTAAAGTGCGTACTTGGCTATGACTTCCATCAGCACCTACACATAATTTAGCGGTCACTGTTTCACCATTATTCAATACGCATTGAATAACATCTTGTTGTTGTGACAAATTGTCTAATTTAACTTGGTAGCGTGTGGTTAATGAAGCAAAGGAGGCGAGTTCACGAGAAAGTACTCTACCTACATGTCGTAACTCAACCACATAACCGAAAGCATCTCCCTGTAAATTAGGGGATAACTCCGCACCGCCAAAGTAACCTTTATCCGACACTTGAATATTCTCAATCGCTTGTGCATGAGCTTTAATATCAGTCCATAACGACAAACTATCTAAGATGTCCACTGAACCAGCATTTAATGCAATACAACGTGCATCAAAGCTAGGGTTATGGCCTGCTTCATTGTTTGGCGAGGATGGTAAACGCTGTGCATTTTCATCCAGTAACAATACTTTCAACAACGGGTTTTGCGTTAACAGGGTTAACGCTAATAATGCACCTGACATACCAGCGCCAACAATCACTACATCGTAAAGAATAGCCTCTTGTTGTTGCTCTACTAGGTCGCTTTGTTGGGATAATTTAGCCATTCATTAACGCTTCAATTGCTTCAATTTCTTTAGGTACAGCAGCAGTTAAAATCTCACACCCAGTCTCTGTCACAATCACATCATCTTCGATACGGACACCAATTCCTTTCCAACGCGCTTCTACGTCTGCATCTTGGCTGATATATAAACCGGGTTCGATAGTAATAGCCATGCCGGCTTGCAATGCACGAGGAGATTGAATCGTTCCCGTATCACCAACATCATGCACATCTAACCCAAGTGGATGTCCTAAACCATGCATATAAAAGGCTTTGTAAGCTTGCTCTTCAATTAAGTCTGTTAACTCGCCTTTTAATAGGCCTAATGTTAATAGACCTTCAGTCATTTTAGTCACAACTTGTTGGTTGATCTCTAACACACTGATCCCAGGTTTCACTAGTTCAAGCGCTAATAATTGGCAATCTAACACTAACTGATAAATAATGGCTTGCTCTTCAGTGAAGCGGCCATTAACAGGGAAAGTACGTGTAATATCACCAGCATAACCTTGATATTCAGCACCGGCATCAATCAAGACTAGATCACCATCTTGTAATACTTGATCATTTTCCGTGTAATGTAGAATACAAGCATTATTACCACCAGCGACAATGCTGTTATAAGCCACATCTCGGGTGCCTTGACGTGCAAACTCGTATTCCACTTCTAATTGCAGTTGAAACTCAAACATACCAGGTTTGCACTGTTGCATTGCACGTACATGACCTAATGCTGATATTTCACCGGCCTTACGCATTATCGCTTGCTCGGCTTCACTTTTAAATAGGCGCATTTCATGCAGAGTAGGTCGCCAATCTAAAAATTGATGAGTACTAATTAAACCGCTGCGGGAGCGGCTACGCAACCCGTTGAGTACATTTTGTAAGGACAGATCTAAGGCAAGCCCGCTCAAGGTGGGGTAATATAAAGTATCAATACCCTCTAGCAATTCACTTAACTTGGTTTCAAAATCATCAATAACAAAAGCGTGATCGACGTCCAGCGTTTTAATCGCTTCCGTTTGTCCTAATCGATAACCATGCCAAATTTCAGCGTTTTTATCTTTTTTACGATTAAACAAAACCGTGGTTAATTGGTTATTTTGTTTAATTAATAATAAACATGCATCTGGTTCATTGAACCCACATAGGTAATAAAAATCACTGTTTTGACGAAAACGAAACTCAGTGTCATTACTACGGGTTAACTCTTGATTAGCAGGGAAAATAGCCATGCTGTTGTCTAGCATACTATGGGCAAATAGTTGACGGCGTTTGGTAAATTCAGTCATAGGCTCTCTAATTAATGCAGTGTGTTAGAAACGGGTGATGATGTCTGACGAGAAAAAGTATTAAAACATAACATCGCGCTCACTCGAAGGTACTCAACAATTTCAGTAAATGCAATTTCAGACTCTTCATCTTCTTGTTCAAAATCAAGAGATAGCTGAGAAATATCTCGAATATCACGGATCACTTCTTGTACATCTTCAGAGGCTTGATTTAAAGATTGCTGAACCATACCAAAACCCACTAAAAAACCTTGAGCCCATTGCGCCATTGCTTCTGCGCGCTCATCTAAAGGTTTATCATCTTTCGGTAAAAGCAGGTGAAAACCTAAGCCATCATCTGTACATTGTTTCACTACGTCCGCATATATTTCTGCGATCAGTTTTTTTAAAGAAGAAGATAGCGCCATGCCTTCATTCACCACGTCATTAAACAATGGTTGCCAGCTTTTATTATCCAATGCGATCCCTCCACAAACAAAGCCAGACAACACCCCATGGGTCTCCGCTGCATTAGTGAATAGCTCAGCCTCTTCAAGGGCTTGCGAAATTTTATCAAAACTTGGTAATACAGCAGAATTCATAGCGACACTCATAATAAACGAAATATAGTTAACTTATTCTATCATCCACGAGATCTCGTCGCCAGTAAGTACTTGAAACTTGATAGCTAGGTCGATATAGTTCGCGCATAATACAACATTTTTTTTAGGGAAACAGAATACTCCCTTATTTACTCAATCTAACGGGGGCATTATGGCACATCTTGATATCACTATTTTAGGCCAACAGTATAAAATCGGCTGCCCTGACGGTGAGCAAGACAACCTGTTAGGGACGGTTGCTCAAGTTGATGAGCATCTTAAAGAGATGAAAAGCAATACGAGACATCTGCGTAATGAACAATTGGTTGTGATGGCAGCATTAAATTATCGCCATCAACTCAATACTATCAAAGCAGAAATGCAAGCTCAGACAGACCAATTGAATAATCGCATTCAACAATTACAAGATGCGATTAATGGCGCATTGGATACCCGCTCAACAACAGAAAAATAATTCAGCTCAGATTTAATCACCGCCTTATTGATTTAGATTTTTTGTCCCCTTTCTAAAAAAACATACCGACACCACTTAAATAAAAAAATTAGCGGTTTCGGTATTTATAAAAATTCCCTCTCGATTTCGCTTAATTTTCTTATACAGCTCAACACAAAATGCCAAAAGAAAGACAAAGAATTGAAACATAAACCATTTTCCTGAATATACTTTTCAAGCAAATTTTGTACACAAAATAACACCATTCATTCGCATGGTAATTATTATGTGTAAAAAAACATCAAGCAGTCACAAACTTCCCATTTTTTCTTAAAAACCCTTTAAAAAGCGAATTAAAGTAGGTACAGTTTATTTAACCCTCGGGTACCCGTTAATCTTGACTAAGTCCCTGAGCCGATAAGTATTACCCTGGTGAATTAGGTTGATTACTATTGTGTAAACTCGGCTAGTATCGAGAAACCTGCGGTAAGCACTGATACACCACCTTGACCTTCGGGTTCAAGGTCACAGTCAACAGCGGTACCCTTGGGTTAACTCACTTTCAGATGATTTCTTCATTGTTCTTATTGCAGTGATTAAGTCATTACAATTCAGTAAAAACACTTCTAAATAAATTCCCAACATCATTGCTTTTATTGAGCCTATTTGGTTGTGCGTATTACTATATATTTGATAAAGTATTTGCCCCTAGCACACTAACATCACAACTTATTGGTGACGGTCATTATTACTTCACAGCGCAACCAAATTCGACAAACTGTACGCCAAGCACGACAAGCGTTAAGCGAAGAACAACAAGTATTAGCCTCTGCTAATTTATTAACTCGTTTGATTAATCACCCTAGAATCATGCAAGCAAAGCATGTTTCCGTAACCTTAGCTTACGATGGTGAAATAGACTTAAGCTTGTTCATTGAATGGTGTTGGCAGCAAGGTAAACAGGTGTATTTACCCATGGTGCACCCAACACTAAAGGGGCATTTATTCTTTTTGGAGTATCAAGCAAATACCGAAATGATCATCAACCGCTATGGCATCAAAGAACCCAAGCTAGCCACTCTCTTTAACAACTCGCCTGAGCAGTTATCTAATCTTGCTGAACACCCTGAAATTTTTCCTGCTGATAAGTTAGATATTGTCTTCACTCCCTTAGTCGCTTTTGATACACAGGGCAACCGTATTGGAATGGGTGGAGGCTATTATGATCGCTTACTTACACCTTGGTTCACTAATCGCTCAGGACCTTATCCAATTGGGCTAGCGCACGACTGTCAATGTGTTACACAACTGCCTATTGAAGCTTGGGATGTACCTTTACCGGAAATAATCACACCACAGCAACATTTGTATTTTTCAGACAAATAATAATACCCACATTTATTTTAATATTTTTCACAAATTTAGCTTAAATTAACAGCGTAATTAAGGGTATAATCGCGCCACTTTCAAGACTCACTCTCACTGAACAGGATTAAAAGTCATGACGCAAGACGACAAGAAAAAAGCAGCAGCTTATGCAGCCCTAGAATATGTAGAAAAAGACACCATTGTAGGTGTTGGTACAGGTTCAACGGTTAATCATTTTATTGATGCATTAGCAACAATCAAAAATAACATTGTTGGTGCAGTATCCAGTTCAGAAGCGTCCACTGAAAAATTAAAAGGCTTTGGCATTGAAGTGTTCGACCTAAATGAAGTGTCAGAGTTGAGCATCTATGTTGATGGTGCAGATGAAATTAATCCATACAACCACATGATTAAAGGTGGCGGTGCAGCATTAACACGTGAAAAAATCGTATCTGCCGTTGCTGATAAATTTATCTGTATTGTCGATGACACTAAAAACGTCGATATCCTTGGCGACTTCCCATTACCAGTTGAAGTGATTCCAATGGCGCGTAGCTACGTTGCTCGTGAATTAGTTAAATTAGGTGGAGACCCAGTTTACCGTGAAGGTGTTGTGACAGATAACGGCAATGTCATTTTAGATGTATATAATCTTAAAATTGCAGAGCCATTAACCTTAGAAAACAAAATCAACTCAATCGTGGGTGTAGTCACTAATGGCTTGTTCGCAAACCGCGCGGCTGACGTTGTACTTGTTGGTACAGATAGCGGTGTTAACACCTTAAAATAAATGCAAGTTTGACTCTCAACTCGATTCAATATGATGAGAGTCAATCCAGCGTAATACAACAATCGTCAGTAATAAGTTGTTTCATTTTATCATATAAGAAATAGCACTCCCAGATTCACAATGACGACTATTTTTGCTATTTTACGCGCACTAAAATTATTCGCAAAATTGTCCATTCACCTTTAAATAAGGCCCAAGGAAATACAATGACTAAGTATTCACTCAATAAAGATAAAATTAAAGTTCTTCTACTAGAAGGTCTACACCCTAGCTCAGTGGCAACATTCACTGATGCGGGTTACACCAACATTGAAAGTATTAAAACTTCATTAAGTGAAGAAGATTTAATTGAAAAGATTAAAGATGTGCATTTCATCGGTATTCGTTCGCGCTCTAACTTAAATGCAAAAGTATTAGCGGCAGCTGAAAAATTAGTGGCTATCGGTTGTTTCTGTATCGGTACTAACCAAGTGGACTTAGACGCAGCACAAGCAAAAGGTATTGCTGTATTTAACGCGCCTTTCTCTAACACACGTAGTGTTGCTGAATTAGTATTAGGTCAAGCATTACTATTATTACGTGGTGTTCCAGAGCGTAACGCAAAAGCACACCGTGGTGAATGGGATAAGTCTGCAACTGCATCATACGAAGCACGTGGTAAAAATCTAGGTATTATCGGTTACGGTCATATCGGTACACAGTTTGGTATCCTTGCTGAAGGTTTAGGCTTTAATGTTTCTTTCTATGACATTGAAAACAAATTAACACTAGGTAACGCAACACAAGTTGCTAGTATGCAAGAATTACTGGCTAAATCAGACGTAGTTAGCTTACATGTACCAGAAGTTGATTCAACGAAAAACATGATGGGCGCGAAAGAGTTTGCACAAATGAAAGATGGTGCCATCTTCATGAATGCTGCGCGTGGTACTGTTGTTGATATACCAGCACTTTGTGATGCATTACGCAGCAAGAAATTAGCGGGTGCTGCGGTTGATGTTTTCCCAACTGAGCCAAAATCAAATACAGAAGAGTTTGAATCTCCACTACGTGAATTTGATAACGTGATCCTAACGCCTCATGTTGGTGGCAGCACGCAAGAAGCTCAAGAAAATATCGGTTATGAAGTAGCAGGTAAACTCGTTAAGTACTCTGATAACGGATCTACGCTATCTTCTAAGAACTTCCCTGAAGTGTCTTTACCAGTACACAAAAATGCAAGTCGTCTATTACATATTCACCGTAACCAACCAGGTATCTTAACTAAGATCAACTTGGCGTTTGCTGATAACGATATCAACATTGCAGCTCAATACTTACAAACTAATGAAAACATTGGTTACGTAGTTATTGATGTAAACAGTGAAGATGCTGATACAGCATTAGACAAACTAAAAGAAATTGAAGGTACAATCCGCGCTCGTTTATTAAACTAAGCGTCGAATAGTCTTCTAGAAAGGGACTCACTGAGTCCCTTTTTTGTATAAGCAATAAACTTAACGAGCAATCACGTTTTAAATAAATACTCCCCACTCTAGTTACCCCCAAACACTACCACCGTTATACCTATTACTTCTGATCTCTGTATAACTTAAAAATTAATTTAGCCTCAGGTAAATCACCACAATTAAAGTATTTTTTACAGAATACTGCTCATTATTGATAAATATCACCAAAGTGGTAATTAGTGATAGAGTGCGCCTCATTCTGGTCTATAATTTTTGTAGCTGAATTCAATACCTAAAATTAGGAAATATAAATGTCCATAAAGTTAACCATCAAAACAAAGCTTGTGATAACACTATGCGCACCGTTATTAATTATGGCTGCATTTTTTATCTACTCCTCTATCGAGACAGAGAATTACGTACTTGATAAAGAAAAAGAAAATGTTCAAGTCCAACTTGCAGAAGTGCTCAACGATAACCTTAAAGGTCAAATAGATACAATTACTTATGCCATCACTGACTTTTATAACGATTCTAAAATTGAGAACATTAAAAAAGGTTTAGCTGCAGAGATGTCTGAATTTAGATCCACTTTTGATAATATTTATCAAAATAGCAACTCTAAAGCAGAAGCAGAGACAAGTATTTATAATTTTATAAATCAATACCGTTGGAGTAATGGTCGTTATTTATTTGCTTATAATGCTTCTTCTTATATCGCAAAAGCTTATGGTAGTAATTTAAAAAACATAGGCAACAATGACTACAATAAAGTCAGTGGCGATGGTAAATATTATGTGCGGGATATTGTAAAAGCCGCTAAAGACAATGAGATAGGGTTCAGTGAGTATGCCTTTACCAACCCAACAACAGATACTCAAGAAGATAAAATTACAGCTTCTTTTTATTTCGAGCCGTTAAACCTTGTTATTGCCAGCGGAGAGTATATCAGCACTTTACGAGCACATAATATTGAAGCTGCTTTACACGCCGTAACCATTGCTAAATATGGAAAAAATGGATATTTTTGGATTCAAGATAAAAATGGAAAAATAATTGCTCACCCTAAAAAATCAATCATAGGTACAGCGACTGACAGTACCAAATCAATTGCAGATAACATTAACGGCAAAACCGAAGCATTGGTGAAAGTTGTTTATGAAAACCCAACCACAAAACAACATGAAAACAAAATCACCTACTCTCGTAATATCTTCCCAGATTGGGGATGGACCATTGTTACAGGTGTATATGAAAATGATATTATTGAAGTTCAAAATAGCTTAACAGAAGTCACTGAGAAAATATTCGATGAGCAAGTAACTTCAATGATAACGACTGCAAGTGTGTTAATCCTCTTATCATTTGTGATAGTTATTTGGATCATCACTGCGATTATGAAAAATTTACGTATATTAAAAGATCGTATTGATACATTATCAACTGGTGAAGCAGACTTGACATCACGTATAACTATTGTCAATAACGATGAATTAAGTGATATCAGCCGCTCTGTAAATAACTTTATTATTTATCTACAATCTATGATGCTTGATATATCCCAAGCGTCTTCCAATATCACAACAACAACTGAACAATTGAATGAGCAGTCAATAAAGTCAAACAACGCGTTACTCACTCATGCAAGTGAAACAGAGCAAGTGGTAAGCGCTATTACAGAAATGAGTAGTACGTCTGAGAGTGTTGCACAAAATGCAGCAGATACATCAACCAATACACAAAAAGCTAATGATGAAGCCATACTATCAAAACAAATTGTAACAGAGGCTTCAAATAGTGTTATTGCATTAGTTGACGAGGTGGACTCGGCTTCAGCAAGTATTAATACAATGAGTAACAATACCCAAGAAATAATTAAAGCATTAAGTGTAATTGGTGAAATAGCAGATCAAACTAACCTGTTAGCCTTAAATGCAGCAATAGAAGCAGCAAGAGCAGGAGAACAAGGACGAGGTTTTGCTGTCGTAGCTGATGAAGTACGTTCATTAGCAGCACGTACACAAACTAGCACAGGTGAAATCAACCAAATACTTGCAACACTCAGCAATGATGCTGAAAATGCAGTGGCGGCGATGGATGTGACTAGAAATAGCTGTCAACGAACTGCAGAGAATACAGCGCGTGTCACAGAGAGCTTAGATAACATGACTAATTTCATAATTCATATCAATGACTTGAGTACTCAAATAGCAACAGCATCAGAGCAACAAAGTGTTGTTACAGAAGAAGTAAGTTGTAACATGACAACTATCAATGAAATGGTGCAACAACTGAAAATGAATGGTGAAGAAACACTAGATAGCACTGAAAAACTAGCTTCAGCGAACAATCAACTGGATTTGTTAGTTAAGAAATTTAAATTACAATAAACAAAAACTATCAATAAGCTAGCGAGGCACCTTAATAATAGGGGCCTCATTACTACAGCCCCTTACTTTTAACCTCTTCTAAGATAAAATCTCGAAATACCTGATTTGCTCGAGACAAATAGCTGTCTTTTCGCCATGCCAAGCTAAGGTCAATACAGAAAGGCTCTACAAAAGGGCGAGTAATAATTTCATCATCATCTTGAATTGCAACTTTCCACATTGGAGAGATCGCATAGCCTTTACGGATAATGGACTTAATTAAGGGTAGCAGGTTACTGGTAAAAGCGATCTGTGGGCTAGCTTTCTCTTTTTGACTGATCCTTTCAATTAATGAGTGATGATAATAACCTTTACCAAACAGTATTAATTCATGCTTTAAAAAGTCAGCATATTCAATTTTTTCAAACTCAGCTAAAGGGTGATCAGCCGCCATACACACAACCATCTCTTCACGCATCAGTTTACCAGTTGCAAACTCTGGGGGTAAATCATGGTCCGCAACAACCCCTAACTCTAACTCCCCTTCTAACAAGCGTTTACGAATGTTACGTGTTCCTGTATCAATAATATTCAAACCTAATGCGGGGTATTGATGTTTAAAGGCCATCAGTAAAGGAGGTAAAAAGTAAGACCCTAACATAGGTGGAACACCAATCTCAGCCTCACCTTGATCTAACCCTTCTATCGCTTGCATCGCTAACTTAGCATCATTAGCTTGCTGCAATATTTGTTTAGCATGCTGTAAGAACTTTTCCCCAGCTTCAGTTAAGGCCACACCACGATCACGTCTATGTAATAAAGGCATATTTAACTCATTTTCGAGTTTTTTAATGCTGGCACTAATCGCCGGCTGCGCCAAAAAAAGGTGACGAGCAGCTGCAGAAATACTCCCCGTTTCCACGATCGCAACAAAGTGTTGTAGTTGTCTAAATTCCACTTTTTTACCCTTATAAATTGATCTAAACACCCATAAATTATATCTATGGATAACATAAAAACAACAGAATTTATTTATTTAAATTAGACAGCTATTATGCGCCTATTCAACAAGGGGCTCCTGTTAAAAACATGAAAAAATTCACACATTACAATCGTTTAGTTATCGCTGTTTGCCTATGCTCAGTAGTTACATTTTCAAATATCTACTGGATGCAACCATTGCTTCCAACCTTGCAACATGAGTTTAATATTAGCTTGCTAGCAGCTAACTTAACCATGTCAGCTCCTTTATTAGGTATGGGCTTAGGTTTATTAATATTTGCCAGTATTTCAGACTCAATTGGACGCGGTCCTATTCTATTAAAAGGCATGATTGCAGGTTTGTGTATTTCATTCATTCTCCCTATGGTAGAAAACTACACGCTATTCTTATCATTACGTTTTATTCAAGGCGCCCTATTATCAGTATGCCCTGCTGTTGCGATTCCGTTATTAGGAGACGAGTTAAGAAAGAGCTGGTTACCATCTGCAGTAGGCTTTTATATCGCTTCAAATACCATTGGCGGTATTAGTAGTCGTTTAATCGGTGGCGCATCTGTGGATCTATTAGGCAGCTGGCAGGCAACCGGTTTTGGTATGGCGATACTCACCGCTATTTTATTCATTGGCGTATACCTGGCTTTACCAAAGCAACGTCATTTCACCAAACAAAAATTCCAATTAAAACCAAGCCTGTATATGTTTGCGAAACATATACAGACCCCGCAACTATTGATTATCTATATTATTATTGGTCTCGGCTTTGGCTGCTTTGTTAATCTATTTAGTTACTTAATGAGTGTATTAGAAGCAGCACCTTATGAATTACCTAGTGCCCTACGTAGTTTAATCTTTGTTACCTTTTTGGGCGGCACCATGAGTGCATCATTAGCGGGTAAATTTGGTAAACGTTATGGACAACTCGCAGGTGTTGCTACAGGTATTTTTATTATGTTGGCTGCGAACCTATTACTCAGTCATCAAAATCTTTCGGTGATGACATTTGGCATGATATTAATGGCCTTTGGATTTTTCTTCTGTCATGCACAAGCAAGTACACTTGTTGGTCGCTCAGTAAAAAAAGGCAAAGGGAGTGCACAGGCCTTATACAGCTTATTTTATTACAGCGGAGCAAGTTTAGGCGTGTTCTTCATTGCACCATTTTATGAACAGTGGGGATGGCAAGGAGTGTTAGGCAGTACCAGTATTGCATTAATTATCTGCTTATTATTATTAGTGGTATACCAAGTGAAATACAAAGCGCAACACAAGCAACTAATACGTTCAGCTTAGTATAAAAAAGGCCGCTCATATGCACTATGAACGGCCTTGATATCATCAATCAATATTAAATATTAATACTGATTAAACAAATGGTTAGATGATCACTAGTTCTTTAGCGATGTTGCCACGTGTTGCATTTGAGTATGGGCATACTAAATCAGCTTTTTCTACTAATGCTTCAGCTTGCGCTTTATCCATATCACCTAGTGAGATAGATAATTTAACAGCAATACCAAAACCACCTTCAATTGGACCAATAGACACTTCAGAGTTGATGTATAGATCGCTAGGTAATGCGATTTTTTCAGCGCCAGCAACGTGCTTAAGCGCACCGATGAAACATGCTGCATAACCAGCACCAAATAGTTGCTCAGGGTTAGTACCTTGACCATCATCGCCGCCTAAGTTTTTAGGAGTAGATAGTTTAACATCTAAACGACCGTCATCTGACTTAGCGATACCTTCACGACCACCAGTTGCTGTAGCGTTAGCTGTGTAAGCGACTTCTTGTAATACATTCATAATGAACTCCAATGTTGACATTGATTAAAATTATTTATTTTGCACGCAAAATAATAACGAGAATAAATAGCAATTGCAAATATTTTGCATGCAAATTAAAATGTTTGATAAAAGGAGCTGACATGTCATTTGAACAACTACAATTAAAGAATCAATTATGTCACCGTTTGTACATGGCATCTAATAGCATTGCTCGCACTTATCGCACACTCTTAAATGAGATTAATCTCACTTACCCTCAGTATGTGGTAATGATGGCATTATGGGAAGAGGATAAAATAACTATTGCCGCTTTGATTGAAAAAACAGCGATCGATGGCAGTGCGTTAACGCAGATCCTAAAAAAAATGACCGACAAAGCATTACTAATGGTGATTAAAGATGAGTCTGATAAACGTAAACGCTTTATTCAACTGACAACACAAGGTCAGTCTCTCAAACACCAAGCCGCAGATATACCAAAGCAAATACAGTGTAAATTTAATAGTATTGATAGCGCGCAAGCAGAGCAGTTAATGCATTTACTAGACTTAGTGGTACATGACTTAAATAGCGAAGAAGTGGATAGTTTAGATATTAACGAACAGCGTACTTAAGTCTATGGTTTAGGTTTAAGGTCACCGCCATAGTCTCGTTCTACTTTACTAATTCGTAACTTAAATTCACCATACCACAACTTGCGTCCCATTTTTTGAGCCGTTATATGTTCAACATTCTCTTTCCACTTTTTAATGGAAGCTAAATCGGACCAATAAGAGACAGTAATTCCCACCTCTTCCCGAGCTGATTCGATACCTAAAAAACCAGATTGTTGTGAGGCAAGTTCTACCATGCGATCCGCAGTCGTTACATAGCCATGATCACCTTCAGTACGAGTGGAGGTGAAAATGACCGCGTAGTAAGGTGGTTTTGGTGTATCAGCAATTAATGACATACTATTCCAAACCTATTAATTAAGTCTTATTGCTTTTACGATCGATACAGCCAAGGTCTTTCTCAGGTGCGATTATATTTCTCACTAATTGCTTAAGTTCCGTGATTTCAGGAAAACCACCCTTCTCTTTACGCGACCAAATAAGCGTACCATTCGCATACATTTCAAAAATACCACCTTCACCAGGCAATAAAGACACTTCATCTAGTTCATCTTCAAAGGAGCTTAATAACTCTTGAGCCATCCACGAAGAGCGCATTAACCATCGACATTTTTTACAGTATTTAATTTCTATTTTATTCATCAGGATTAAAACTCTGTCAAGTAACGTTAAAACACTAGTCTACAAGTTAAAAATTAAAATATCAGCTGCTCTTTGATTTTAAATAAAAGAGATTAATTGAGGGTTAAATCTAATGTCATGAATTTACTATTAGGATCTTCCTGATAATCAGAGAATGGCTCACAAAATGTAAAACCATGTTTTAAATATAAAGCATGTGCAGGTAAAAAATAATCCATAGAACCGGTTTCAAGACTTAATTTCTTATACTTGTAGCCTTTAGCCTGAGTAATAATATACTGCAGTAACTGCGAAGCAACACCTTGATGTTTAAAGTTTTTAGCCGTCCTCATTGACTTTATTTCGGCTTGGTTAGCATCTAACTTTTTAAGGGCGGCACACCCAGCTAAATCTTGCCCATCCCATATAGTCCAAAATTGCACAGAAGGATCTTTTAATCCAGTTAAGTCCAAAGCATGCACACTTTCTGGTGGTGAAGTTGCTCGCATATCTTGTAAATGCTCTTGCAACAATAAAGCAACCTCATTGCCCGATAAGTCATCTAATTTTATTTCCAATAATACAACTCCTACCAACAAGATTAATTTATGGCTTTTTTAAAGTGATTGATATTCATACTCAAGCTTTCAATTGGCAAAGGTCTGCTATAATAGAAACCCTGTACAAAATCACAATTTAAGCTAATCAATGCTTGCTCTATTTGATGACTTTCTACACCTTCAGCAACCACACTACAAGATAACTGCTCCGCTAAAAATATTATAGAATTCACAATCGCATAATCTGCTTTTTGCGTCAGCATATCATTGACGAAAGAACGATCTATTTTAATCTGTGTAATAGGCAGCTCTCTCAATAACGATAACGATGAAAAGCCAGTGCCAAAATCATCAATACTGAATTGAAAACCTTTTTTGTTGAGCGCTAAAATCATCTCTCTAGCGCCTTTAATGTCAGTCATCATAGCACTTTCCGTTATTTCAAAAATAATGGTATTGCTAATTGATGGATCTTGTTCATGCAACGAGCAAATATATTTAAAAAACTCATTACTTTTTAAGTCTTGCGCAGATAAATTAATATGCAGCATACCTTTAAAGCCAGCCTCATAAAGGTTACTCAAGTTATTAAGCGCTTCAATGATAACCCACTTGGTCAAAGACAAAATAAGTGTACTGCGCTCTGCAATCTTTATAAAATACTCAGGAGAAAGATAACTACCATCAGGTTGTGGCCAACGAATTAGGGCTTCCAAACCATGTTCCTCACCACTTTTTGCACAAACAATTGGCTGATAAAACAACATAAACTCACCCTGCTCAATTGCAGTTTGAATCCTATTCGTCATCAATAAAAAATTACTTTCTTTTTGACTCAGCTTATCATGGTAAAAAACTAGTGTTTGATTGTTATTTTTGGCTTCGTACATAGCCAAATCAGCAAGCCTTACCAATTCATGCATATCTTCACTGTCTTGCGGAAAATGGCTCACTCCAATGCTTAAACGCACATTAATGAATTGTTCATCAATCTCCACCGGCGAATTGGCGGCTCTGGTAATTAATTCAATACATTGTTGTAAACCATTAGCATGTTGAAAAGTTGATAAAACAGCAAACTCATCTCCTCCTAAACGATAAAGCGATGCATAATTGCTTAAGTGACTTTGTATGCCTTGTGCAGTAGCTATTAACAGTTGGTCTCCGAAGTGATGACCAAAAGAATCATTAACCTGTTTAAAATCATTTAAATCAATAAACAGTACAGTACATGGCGTTTTTGCTTCAATCGTTTTAGATAAAATGCCAAAGAACATTTTACGATTTGGTAAACCGGTTAATGCATCATGCTCAGCTTGATAGCGCTGTACTTCTACCGCCTTCTCAACCTTTAGTAAACTAGCAAAGCTTAACCTAATCACCAAAAACACAAATGCGCCGCCACCAAATAGAATACAAGCAACGATCGACACCAACATAGAATCTAACGGGTAAGATATAAAGTAATAGAGGATACCGAGATAGCCGGCAATAAATAAAACAATGAAATAGAAAAGAATATACCAGGCGGCACGCGATGTTTTTCTACAAATTCGCAGTGTATTAACAAGACTAGCTAATAATAGAAATGTGCCAGCAAGAATGATTGCAATAAAGAATTCGTTCAAATAAAACCCCTCATCTAAAATCCATAAAGAATAATAAGGACTGACAATAAATAGTTCGTCTTATAAGTGTAGCTGAGAGCGTTACTTAATATGATGAAATTAAAGAAAAACTCTAAAATCTCCAGCTAAAATAGCATATTGGTGAATTATTTATCAATAAACATATCACTATTGAATAAAAATAGCTGTTATTAACTCTTAACTTAATACGTTGAGTAGATTAATACTGTTAAGTAGTATCCAAAAAACATTATACCTGTTAATTATTTAAGCGCTCTTTACATCGAACTATTCAAAAAGTGATTAAAAAAAGAATTCACAAGCTACCCTTTAAACAATGAATAGCGGCCTTTAAAAACCAAGTAATCAGGATTTATCCTCCTAAAAGATATCATAATCCAATGATTTAATGTCAATTTTTTATGACTGTGTTATTTTAAACCTTAATATAATTAATAACTTGCAGGATATACCTATGAAAATTCTGATGTGGATTGGGATCGTATTTTTAATCATATTTGTAATTTATGCGTTAGTAGCTGCTATTTTTGCTTTTTACGTTAGCAGCCCTAGCACGCATAATGCTAGTGCTGTAGATAATAGCAAGAGCAATCAATATTACTTCCAAGACGGTCAAGTTGTGTATGTAAGGAATGGCAATTTTTTCCAAATAGGCGAAGTAAAAATTGAAGGAGCAGACCCAAGCACCTTTAAAGCCATAGATAACTCATATGCAAAAGACAGTGAGCACCTCTATTACGATGGGAAGCCTCTTGTTGGAGTAAAACCAGAGCCGATAGTAAAAGTAAAATCAGGGTTAAACACAAGTAGCGTCGATTCAGGCTACCTGATTAGTGGAGGAAAAGTATTATGTCATGGAGAAGTCATTACAGGAGCTGATTTGGACAGTTTCACTTACCTTCATGGTTTGTATAGCATGGATAAACATTACCTTTACTATTACAAAGATATCAAAATGCCACTCAAAGCAATGCCTTCTGCAATCAATAAAGCTAATGAGCAATACATTAAGCATGGTGAGCAAATTCTTTACCATGGAGAAGTCATTAGCGAAAATGCCAATAGCTTTGAAATAATTAATGATGAATATGCAACAGATTCACTCCGTGTTTATGCTAATGGAGAGAGAATAGAAGGCATGGTACCAGAAGGTTTTACTGTTATTTCGCCTTATTATAGAAAAGATAAAAACCAAGCTTATTATTTTAACACGCCTATTCCAGAGAGTGACCCTAATACGTTTAAAGTATTAAATGACGCCATCTCAAAAGATCAAAAACATCTTTATTATAATGGCTATATTATTAACAATAGAAAAGCATCCGATGTGGGCCGTTCTGAAGCTAATCAACTTCAAAAAAACTGGGAGTGGAGAGCTCTTCATCTAACCTCGACAACGGTTATCATGGTGCCTAGTGAAGAAGTTAGAGACATCACCTACGAGTTCTATGCGTATAATGATGAAGTCTACACCAGAAATAATAAGCTAGAGGGGATTAAACCTAGTGATGTAGTCGTACTTAATCCTGATCAAAAAACATTTACTAGAATAGGTAATCGAATCTTTTATTATAACGAACCTATTAGTGGAGCAGACCCAGATACCTTTAGCGTGATTTCAGATCGTTTCTCAAAAGATGCAAATCATGTGTACTGGAGTGAACACAAAGTCGTAGGTATAACGCCTTCAAACTTTGAGTATCAAGACAACTTATATGCAGATGAAAATGAAGCAGGTGAATACAGATTAAAAGTATCTGACTATTAATAGAGATAATAACCACTAGCACCAACAACTGAACCTTAACTTGTTAAGTAATCAAGTTAAGGTTCAGCACAACAAACCAGTAAAAGCCTAGCGCTTTGTAAGCCCTTTCTTATTTAGATATGGCAGGATATGAGGACGTGACTCTTTTGATAACTGTCCAGTCACTTGCTCTGACCAATTACTTTGCTTTTGATTACTCGTGCGGCTTGCATAATAGTCATGAATAACTTTATCATAATCTTTAATATCGTCCATATTCAGAGGCTTATATTGATTTTCATGCATAATCACATGTGCAGGCAGACGTGGTTTAACCTCAGGATCTTGTGCAGGGTAACCTAGACACATACCGAACAGTACCGACGTATTCTGTGGTAACTCAAGCAACTCATCCACTAGCTCAACTTTGTTACGTAAACCACCAATATATACGCCACCTAACCCCAATGATTCAGCTGCTAATAAACAGTTTTGCGCCATAATCCCACTGTCAACAGCACCAATAAGCGTTAGCTCGGTGAAGTCAGCTTGTACCTCAGGGTTAATTTCAGCATGACGTTGGTAATCAATACAAAACACTAAAAATTCCGTTGCATTTTCAACATACACTTGATTACCCGCGTATTCAGCTAACAGTTTTCGCTTGCTTTTGTCTGTCACTCTAATGATAGACACAACCTGTAGCATACTCGATGAAGAAGCCGCTAATCCAGCCTGAATAATCGTGTCCAGTTGCGCTTTTTCTATTGGCTGATCCGTATATTGGCGAATCGAACGGTGACTTAACATAGTCTCAATCGTTTTGTTCATAAATCGGTAATCCTTATCATTATAATTGTCGTTGTAAGGTGCGACACTATCTTAATGATATTTGTGAAGAGTTTGAAGTAAAGATGATCAATGTGACAGGAGAGCCTTATTTAACTGAACACTTTCAATTATTCACAACACACCAATACCAACACTTTTATTATACCTTATTCAGATAGCTTACTTTGATTTAGGCAGCTCCTCACTATATCCTTTACCACCTTTGATCAGGGCTAACAGCATAAGTAAAAACTTAATAGCCCCCAGTTCCACATAATAATAAAAATAAGTAATATAAGTGATAGCAAATGATTCAGGCAATTATTCGATTTTTAGGGGTTCAAAGTAACGTTGTTAATTCAGAGAAAACCGTAGCAACAATAGGTGGAATGTTAGCTATTTTTTGTTGTTTTTATGCAACCGTTTACATTACTGGCGACGCTGGGTCAGTAGCTATCTTACCTTCCATGGGGGCTTCCGCTGTATTACTTTTTGCAGTGCCTCATGGTCAACTTTCTACACCTTGGGCCTTTTTAGGAGGGAATATTCTTTCCGCTATTATTGGGGTTACTTGTGCTACATTTATAGACCCTATGCTTATTGCTGCGCCAGTAGCCGTCGGATTATCTATTTTAGTCATGCATTTAACCCGCAGTTTACACCCACCAGGTGGTGCAACAGCTTTAGCAGCAGTGATCGGCGGCCCTACTATCCATGGCCTCGGTTATTGGTATGTGCTCACACCGACACTGATTAATTGCAGCATATTATTTATTATCGCGATGATTTTTAATAACCTATTTCATTGGAGAAACTACCCACAAAGTTTCATGCGTTACCAAAGTGTTGGGTATCACCCCGATACGCGCCGTATTAAGAAGCAACATATTCATCAAGCCATAAAGCGTTCAGATCTAGTGATTGATGCCAGTGACGAACAGATAAAACGCGTAGTTGATTTAGCCGATGCTATTTATCATGAAGAGTTAATTAAGCAGTTTGTGCTCGAACTCGGGGCCTTCTATACCAATAGCAAACCAGGAAGACAGTGGTCAGTTCGCCAAGTAATTGACCAGCGAGAACACCAAGATCCATCTCGTTATCTAGTGATATATCGCATTGCAGATGGTGACAGAAAAGGGTCAACGGAGAGTTGTACATTACAAGAATTTGCTGAATGGGCAAATGAAAAAATGCGCCCTAAAAGTTAGTTAATCAGGTTATAAAATTTGTGAAAATGATGTTCATTGAACATATGAATTAACGCGTTGAGTGATAAAAGGCCACCGCTAAATTGATGGCCTTTCATCTAATATCTATCTGCCTAAAAATCCAACTTTGGCTTTTTTAGCGACTTTTACTGCTTTTTTTTCTTTGGCTGTTAAAAGTGGTTTTTTCTTACCGTCTTTTTTACTGTCTTGGCCTTTACTCACGATGCTTTCCTTTCATTAAGATAAACAACTACTAACCTTTTGACATATGTTATTCAGGGTATTAAGTACCCAGCTAACAGCGAGATTATGTTCCCAACAATTAAAAATAGATAGCAATATTTCACCAAAAATGAAAAATAATTTAACGCAGATGTAACCAGTCAATTCAAGCTAAAAAATCGACCGAAAACAGACTCAAACAGCGCTGTTAATCTCTAGAAAATTGAATCTTCCATTTTCGTGGTTAACAACTCCAAGACTTTCATTCCCATATATGAGTTACCTTTTTTATTTAATCGAGGGCTCCAGACAGCAACGGCATACTTACCAGGATGCAATGCAACAATCCCTCCACCAACGCCACTTTTTCCAGGCAAGCCCACTTTAAAAGCAAACTCCCCCGCTTCATCATAAAATCCACACGATTGCATCACGGCATTAATACGCCTAGCTTGACTAGGTGTTACAATCACTTCTCCCGTTGATAAATCAACGCCTCTCGTCACTAAAAACATAAATGAATGTGCTAATTCGCAGCAATTCATCTCAATCGAACAAAGGTAAAAATATAAATCTAAGACTTCATCAACATCATTATGAATATTGCCAAAATCACGCATCAAATAAATGAGCGCTTTATTTCTATCACTAGTGAGTTTTTCTGATTCAGCGACGGTTTCGTTGTATTGTAGACTTGGGTTATTAGCAATTTTTCTAATAAAATTTAATAGGTCTACTTTAGGGTTATCCAAATAACTCATCAACACATCGCAAATAACAATAGCGCCAGCATTAATAAAAGGATTACGAGGAATACCATTTTCAACTTCTAATTGTATTAAAGAGTTAAATGCAGTTCCTGATGGCTCTACCCCAACACGTGACCATAATTCACCACCAATAATACGCATCGCTAACGTTAGCGAAAACACTTTGGAAATACTCTGTATTGAGAAACGCTCTTGACTATCACCTTGATAAAAATTGCCTTTATCAGCATGTACTAAATGGATCCCTAATTTATCAGGATCTATCTTAGCAAGCTCAGGAATATAAGAAGCAGCGACACCTTTATTTTCCAAGGGTTGTAATTCAATAAAGATATCGTTAAATACAGTTTTAAAGTTAATGTCTTTCATAGATTAATTAAATAATTGAGTCGTTAAGTGAATGATTGTATTGATTTTAGCTTATCACGCAGGCCCTGATATGCCAGAAAAAATATGCGCAGCTAACATTGTAGACGATGTATCTAATAAAACAGTTTTTTAGGCTTTAAATAAAGTTAACTTTAAATGATAAAAACAACTTTTTAAATCAAGCAAATGTTTTTCGAAAATGACCTATTAAAGGTCAAAATGTATTGATACTTAAGAATATCAAATAACAAGGTCTAAAATTGCGTGACAGCGTCATAACAACTACCACTAACATTAAAAATCTACATGGCTAAAAGATGAGTTGAAAGTATCAGATTTCAAAGTTGCTTGATGCTCGTGAACTTTATGCTTCAGCTAGATGTCGAAGACCTTTACTTCAATGAAAAATCGCAAATCACTGTTATAGCAATAACCTAGTGACCACGCGACTACTTTTTATTTCTAGTTTTTATAAGGTCTTACATTGGTTCATAAACAATCGACAACTCGTCAATACATTAGTAAAAAATGGGCTGCATTATTAATATTAGTAATCATCGCTAGCGGCATCCTCCTCTACTTAGACTCTCTCGTTAATTCGACTTTTAAAGATAAACAGTGGTCAGTTGCATCAACTGTTTATGCTCGCCCTTTAGAAATATATGAAGGGTTACCACTTCCGTTGGCTGATTTACGTGAAGAAATGACCATGCTTGGCTATCGTTTTGTACAAGATGTTAAGCATCCCGGCGAGGCATTAATCAATGGTAATAACGTGACGATATTTATCCCTAAATTTCAGTTCAGTGATGAATTAGCACCAGCACAAAAAATAAAAATCACCTTAAATAATGGCTTTGTATCAAGCTTAAAAAGTAAAAATAACAAAGCATTAGTACGTTTACAGCCCTTGGTGATAGGAGGTATCTACCCTTCACACAACGAAGATAGAATATTAGTGCAACTGACCGACGTTCCTGATTCTTTACAATCAATGTTAGTTGCTGTTGAAGATAAGGATTTCTATGACCATTTCGGTATTTCACTTCGTGGTATTGCACGTGCAATGGTTACCAATATTAAAAAAGGTGGATTCTCACAGGGAGCCTCAACACTAACACAACAATTGATTAAAAATTATTACCTCACGCCCGAACGAACATTAATTCGTAAAGCACAAGAAGCGCTGATGGCAATATTATTAGAATTACACGCAAGCAAAGCCGATATTTTAGAAGGATACATGAATGAAATATACCTCGGTCAAGATGGCCCGCGTGCCATTCATGGCTTTGGTTTAGCAAGTCAGTATTACTTCAAAAAAGACCTAATCGATTTATCCCTTTCACAACAAGCATTGTTAGTCGCATTAGTGCGTGGCGCGAGTTATTACAATCCATGGCGTAACCCTGAGCGTGCATTAAAACGCCGTAATTTAGTATTAGATATTGCCGTAAGAGAAAACCGCCTTGATCAAGACGTTGCTGAATTGGCTAAGCAAGCGCCACTAGAAGTTGGCGACCGAAATGCCAGTGGCCATAAACGTTACCCTGCTTATTTAGATCTGGTACGCAGACAATTACAGAATGACTATAAAGCAGAAGACTTAAGTTCAAATGGTTTATCTATTTTCACCCACTTTAACCCCTTGATTCAAGAAACCGCTGAATCTAGCTTGGTTAAAGCAATGACTAAACAGAAACAATCAGATCCTGAGCATAAGCTACAAGGTGCCGTGATTGTAACGCAACCTAATACTGGCGCAGTTACAGCGACTGTAGGCGGTACCGATACCCAATATGCAGGGTTTAACCGCGCCATTGATGCACGTCGGCAAATCGGTTCATTAATGAAACCCGCAGTGTATTTAACGGCACTAGAAAAAAGTGAAGAATATACCTTAGCGAGCTTAATAAGTGATTCGGCCTACGAACAAAAATTAGCGAACGGTGATACTTGGTCACCTAAAAATTACGATTTAAAAGATCACGGCGATGTGCTTTTATATAAAGCCTTAGCACATTCATATAATCAGGCAACGGCACGTTTAGGTAATGAGCTAGGCTTAGATAATATATTATCAACCATACAACGACTTGGCGTTGAGAGTGATATCCCAGCCGTACCATCGATTACATTAGGCGCAGCAGAATTGAGCCCGCTTGACGTTGCTCAAATGTATCAAACCATCTCCTCCGGTGGGTTTTATACGCCATTGTTAGCGATCAGCTCAGTTGTTGATGCGCATGGAGAATTACTCACCAGTTACCCGATTGATATTGAAAAACGCTTTAATTCGAGTGCCATTTATACCTTACGCCATGCTTTGCAAGCAGTGACCCACGAAGGCTCAGCTAAAGCACTAGAATGGTTATTACCGGACTTTGCAGTGGCAGGGAAAACAGGAACAACCAATGACCTACGAGACAGTTGGTTTGCAGGTTTTTCAGAAGATATGCAAGCAGTCGTCTGGCTTGGCCGTGACGATAATAAAACAACGGGGTTAACTGGCTCAAGTGGCGCACTTCGTGTCTGGGCTGATATTTTTAAAGCGCGAGCTCATCAACCTTTACAAAATACTCCACCAAAAAATATCACTCTAAGTTGGGTTGATAGCGAAACAGGCGTCGGTAGCGAAGATAATTGTAACAATGCGATCCCTTTGCCTTTCGTGAGTGGCAGTGAACCAGAACAAGAAAAACGGTGTAATGCAACGGATAAAGTCATCGATTGGTTCCGTAATTTAACCAATTAAAGGGAGAAAAATAATGAATCATTACAAAATTGCTGTTGTTTGTTTATCTAGTTTTTTATGGGCGTGTAGTACCAAACCGACGGTTACCGCACCAGTAACAGACCCGACAACACCAAGCTCAATCAATACATCAACAGGTAAGAGCGATAATACAGTTAACAGAAGCTCTGCATTAAACTCATTATTAAGCCTTGCAGAGCAGCAAGAAAGCCAAGGTAACTTACAAGGTGCAACGAGGACGTTAGAGCGAGCAATCAGAATCTCTCCACGTACCCCTGAAGTTTATTTAAAGTTAGCAGAGTTAAATTACCGACAAGGTAAAAATGCACAGGCAGAATCATTCGCAGAAAAAGCACTTAGCTTTAACCCTAATGACATGATAACTGAGCAAGCTGAATTGTTATTAGAAAAGCTTAAACTCCGATAGAAGAGGTGTCTCCTCTACTGTAAGCAACTGTTAATTAATCATTATTTTGGTAAGTGGGTTAACCAACTAAGCTTATGACTGTTCACGTTATCCTCGATCTTTTTTTAGTGATCGAGGGGAAGTGTTGTTATGCTGAATCGCTCATTTAAAAGTAAATAAAACCAACCTAAACTTGATGCACAAAGAGAGACAGATACACCAACTACCTCTTATAACATGGCAACAAAAAAGGGAGAAAATAAGTTTTCTCCCTGCATTACAGACTTAACCTTCACAGCTTTTTACCATTAAAGAATGACTGATTTAATCAACATAGCCACAACAAATAACGCCAATACTCCAGCAAACCAAATACCAATAAACCAAGCGAGTTTTTTATATTTATTCAAAGCCATTAGTGATACCCATCTTCTGGTCTTACTTTACCTCTGAATACCCAGTAAGCATAAGCGGTATAGATTAAAATGAGTGGCACTAATACTACCGTTCCCATTAAGGCGAATTTTAGACTTGAATCAGGCGCTGCAGCTTCAGTAATGGTTAAACTTGGCGGCACAATATTAGGATAGAAACTAATAAGAATACCGATAAAGCTAAGCACAAATAAGCCAAGTGAGGCGAAAAATGGTTGTGCTTCTTTGTACTGTTTTAATCCCATAAAGAGTAACCAAGTACATAGCCCAACTAAAACTGGAACCAATACACTAAAGATACTACCTGGTAAAGAGAACCAGCGTTGGAAATAAGCAGGATCTTGAAAAGGCGTTAGGATACTAACAATACCTATAAATCCGAGGGTAGCAATTGCTAACCCTTTAGCATAACCACGCATTCTCCTTTGTAACTCCCCTTCTGTTTTCATGATTAACCAAGTAGAGCCCAATAAACCATAGCCTATGACAACAGCACATCCAGTGAATAATGAAAATGGAGTCAGCCAGTCCCACCAACCACCAGCGTAGGCACGGTTAGCAACCTCGATACCTTGTACCAAAGCGCCGAGAGAAATGCCTTGCGTAAAGGCAGCTATCACCGAACCAGCGAAGAAAGAAAAGTCCCAAACAGGTTTCCAACGAACCGTTCTCCAGCGATATTCAAAGGCGACTCCTCTAAAAATCAAGGCTAACAGCATCAATATAATAGGCATATACAATGCAGGCATAATAACAGCGTAGGCGAGAGGAAAAACAGCAAACAAGCCACCACCCGCCATTACTAGCCAAGTTTCATTACCGTCCCAAACCGGCGCAATAGTATTCATCATGACCGATTTGTCTTGTTCTGATTTAGCCGACGGAAACAAAATACCAATGCCCAGATCAAAGCCATCTAAAATGACATAACAGAGTACAGCAAACGTGATAATGATTGCCCAGATAAATGATAATTCAAATTCCATGGTTATCTCCTTGGCCATCTGACTTATGGTCTGCGTGAGTTATATCGATGGTTTCAATAACTTGTTTTTCTGCGGTTCTGATAGGCCCGTCATTCATGTCAACGCCAGATGCCGCCGGCAATTTATTCATCAACCTTAATATGTAGTAAGTACCGGCCCCAAACACAAAGAAGTAAACAACAATAAATGCGATAAGGGAAACTGCGACAGCAGGTGCTGCAATTGGTGCAAGGCTATCGGAGGTTCGTAATAAACCGTAGACAGTGAAAGGTTGACGACCCACCTCAGTAGTAACCCAACCTGCTAGCACGGCCACAAAGCCCATTGGCCCCATCACGATCGCAGCTCGCTTTAACCAATCATCATCATAAAGCTTGCCGCGCATGCGTCTCCAAAAACTCCATACTGCTAAACCTAACATCGCAAAACCAAGAGAAATCATGATACGGAAACTCCAGAATACAATGGCAACAGGTGGCTCATCTTCATCTGCAATCGTATCTAAACCAGCAAGCGGCGCATTTAAATCATGCTTTAAAATTAAACTGGACACTTTAGGTATCTGAATCGCGTAATCAATTCTCTTTTGTTCTGGGTTAGGAATACCAAATAAAATCAGCGGAGCACCTTCGGGGTGACTATCATAATGCCCTTCCATCGCCATCACTTTGGCTGGTTGATGTTCTAACGTATTTAAACCATGAAAGTCTCCCACCACAATTTGCAAAGGAGCAGCAATAATTAACATACCCATCGCCATTGAGAACATACGGCGCGCGGCAACATCGGTTTTTCTTCTTAAGAGGTGTAAAGCCCCCACAGCCCCGACAACTAGAGCGGTTGTGAGAAAAGCGGCGACAACCATGTGTACTAAACGGTAAGGAAATGAAGGATTAAAAACGATCTGCCACCAATCCTCAGGAACAAACTGACCTAACTCATTAATGCTGTAGCCAGCAGGTGTTTGCATCCACGAATTAACAGATAAAATCCAAGTTGCTGACATTAAGGTACCAAAAGCAACCATACTGACCGCGAACATGTGTAACTTATCGCCAACACGCTCACGTCCAAATAAAGCAATACCTAAAAAACCAGCCTCGAGGAAGAAAGCAGAGAGTACTTCATAGGCCATAAGCGGTCCCAGAACTGGCCCCGTTTTATCTGAAAATACCGACCAGTTAGTACCAAATTGATAAGACATAACAATACCGGAAACGACCCCCATCCCAAAAGCGACCGCGAAAATTTTCTTCCAATAATTAAACAGGAAAAGGTAAGTTTTATCATGTGTTTTTAGCCACAAGCCATTTAAAACGGCTAAATAACTAGCGAGTCCAATCGAAAAAGCTGGAAATATAATATGAAAGGAAACAGTGAACGCAAACTGAATTCTGGCAAGTGTCTCGGCAGTGAAACTTTCAAACATAATCATAGACCTCGTATAAGTTTGAATTTAAATTATGTTTAACTCCTGCAGCAATAAAATGAGTATTGAAACAAAAGCAACATCAGGCATATAACGTTCAAATAGGAAGTGACGTTTATTTAGCGTATTACCATTGTGTAAATCATTGATAATTTGGTACATCGAATATGCCGTAGACGCAATCTACTCTTGCAGAAATTGGGTAAAGAACACTGTTCACCAATTCTTATAAATTTAGCATTTTGTGATCGCTAAATTGCACTATCGAATTGCAAATTTCTTAAGTAATGACATCAATAAATACGTGATATAAAAACGTAAAGTTCAGTTGCAGAGTATATTTTTAAAAATATATTAACGATTTTATAAACAGGAGATCCTCCTTTAACTGTAAGTTATTGGTAAGGAAGTATTGTTTTGGGAAGTGGGTTAATCTGCAAAGTTTATGAGTGTCTTCGATCTTTGCAATAATAGCGGCAGTAAAGCGACCTCGTATTACGGTAATATCATCTTTAGCCATGAATAATTAAATTAACATTTTAGCCTATCCCCTCTCAAAAAGGCTTAAAAGGAAAAATAATGAAAGATAAAGTTGTGTTATATAAAAAAATCCCAGAACAACAAAAATTATTATTAAGCCAAATGTTTAACCTTATCTGTTTTGATAAAATAGATGAAAGTAATTTAAAACAATTCATCCACGAAATTAAAGATGCCATTGGTTTAATTGGCTCAGGCGTTAAATTGCATCAAGAAATTTTACAGCACGCTCTGAACTTAAAAGTAATATCAACCATTTCAGTGGGCTATGATCACTTTGATCTTGAGTACCTAAAGTCACGAAAAATTGCATTAATGAACACTCCTGATGTCTTAACTGATACCACTGCGGACACTATTTTCACTTTAATCATGTGCTCAGCAAGACGAACAACTGAGTTAAATAACTTCGTAACATCCGGTAAATGGTCTAATAACTTAAAAGATGATTATTTTGGTGTCGATATTCACGGTAAAAAGCTCGGTATATTAGGCATGGGGCGCATAGGTTATGCAGTTGCTAAACGAGCACACTTAGGTTTTGACATGCAAATAAATTACTATAACCGCAGTGTAAACTCAAAAGCAGAAGAAAAATTAGATGCACAAAAAATGGAACTTGATGAATTATTAGCTGATTCAGATTTTGTTTGTTCAATATTACCCGCTAATCAACAAACAGACCGACTCATTGGCCAAAGAGAACTTGAACTCATGAAAAACTCAGCCATTTTCATTAATGGTGGGCGAGGAAATGTGGTTGACCAAGATGCGCTAGCCATCGCATTAAAAAATCAAACAATAAGAGCCGCTGGTTTGGATGTTTACGAAGTCGAGCCACTTCCACACAGCTCACCTTTAATGGAGTTAAAAAATGTAACTCTTTTTCCCCATATTGGCTCTGCAACATCAGAAACAAGGCTTGCCATGATTACATGTGCAATAGAAAACCTTAAAGCAGCTTACATTGGAGATTTAACAAAAAACTGTGTGGTGAGTTAAATAAAAAAGTAGATGAGATCACTATTGTAAAATAACGAAACTAACTTCTCCGCACTTTTACAGTAAGTTATTGGTTATGAAGTATTGTTTTGGGAGAGTGGATCAACCAATAAAGTTTATCGGTGTCCACTCGATTTATGGGCTCCACTCTCTTAACCGCAATGGATAATTATGAAACTGAAATTTAATCTATTTTGTTACTTTCTTGCGATAACCCAAACTGCATGAATAATGCCCGGAATATAACCGAAAAGCGTCAAAATAATATTCAAGACTAATGTCCAAGAGAATCCGACTTGTAAAAAAACACCTAGTGGTGGCAATAAAACAGCAAAAATAATTCGAATGATATCCATTGGTTAATCCTTAAATGTAAATGAGTCTTTGGAAACCGCTAAGCGGCGATTTCAACAACCTAGTAGCAACTTTCCTCAGTTAATATATTCGTGTAACAGTAAAGATTGGAGCAAATAGCATGCCACGGATTTACAGTTCCAAAAGAGGCTGTGCTTTTATGAAGAGATATACATAATATTGCGTCAGTAAAGTGGTTGAATTAATAAATTGAAACAGACTACTTCTATCTGTAATAAAGGTAAAAAATCCTGTAATGAAGATACCAAAAATCAATATATAGCTAGTGTATATAAGGCTTTCGACTCTATATCAATATGTTTCCAAGCTAATTTCTCCTCTTAATAAATTAATATTTTCCATGCGTATTTAGATCATTATTTAAAAAAATAATAGAGAGTTTTATTAACTGAAATACAAATATTCAAGCCCCCTAAAAGTAACCACACCATGAAATTATTACATTTATAAATAAAAATATTACATCATTTCTTCCAAGATATTAATTCCCTTACAAAGCCTAAAACTCCTCTAAGCCCCTATTTTAAATGATGTCAGCCAACTTTTTACAACATGGTATTGGTATTGCAATGCCATAGTAACTAAATAGTCAAATTAGACGCGACACATAACAACGACTAGCGAATAAGCATTAATCTATTTGAATGGGAGGGAGGAAGAATGAATAACAACAATTCACTTAATAATAAAAAAATTGCAATGATAGCAACCGATGGTTTTGAACAAAGCGAATTACTTCAACCTAAACAAAATTTAGCGGCACTTGGTGCAGAAATAGACGTTTTATCAATCGATAACAATCAAGAAATTTGTGGTTGGGATGTCAATAAGTGGGGCGATAAAATTAAAGTCGATAAACAAGTTGGCGATATCACCCTTTCAGATTACGACGGTATTATTTTTCCTGGTGGTCAAATCAATCCAGATATATTACGCACCAATAAAGAGGTGGTGTCGTTAATTCAAAAAGCAACAAAAGAAGACAACATAAAAGCAATTGCTGCTATTTGCCATGGGCCTTGGTTATTAGTGGAAGCTGACATTGTAAATAATAGAAAGGTCACCTCTTTTCCAAGTATCAGTACCGATTTAAAAAATGCGGGGGCGCACTGGGAAGATAAAAAAGTAGTCGTAGATGGAAAATTAATCACTAGCCGTAACCCTGATGACATTCCTGCTTTTGTCGATGCGATTGCATACCAATTGACACATTAAATGACTTACGTAAAAGATAAATAGAGGTTCAAACATGAATAATCAAAAAATAGTAGTCGTAACAGGCGCTTCAAGTGGCATAGGCGCAGCGACGGTCGATAAAGTCATCGAAGCTGGACACAAAGCAGTGATCACTGCAAGAAGCACTGAAAAGCTTAACAACATAGTAGAACGTTGGGGAAAAGATAAAGTATTAGCGGTCACAGCAGATGTATCAAACTTGGATGAAATTAGTAACGTCATCAATAAAGCGAAAGAGAAGTTTGGCAGAGTAGACGTTGTGTTTGCCAATGCTGGCATGGGCGCAAGTACACCTGGTATTGAAAATGGCAACCCAGATGAGTGGAAAACTATGCTAGATGTCAATATAAACGCTTTACTGTATACCGCTAAAGCAAGCCTTCCTGCACTAAAAGAAACGCAAGGACACTTCATTGTCACTAGCTCCATCGCAGGAAAAATTTCACTTAAAGGTTCCGTATACGGCGCTTCAAAATGGTTTGCTTATGGTTTTGCACAAAATTTAGCGATTGAGATGGCAGAATGGAAAGGTCGTTGCACCACTATCTGTCCAGGCATGGTTAACACGCCTTTCTTTGATGAAGCTAAGCCCGACAAGTTAGATCCTACAGATGTTGCTGAAGCGGTTGTTTATGCCGTTTCTGCCAACCCTCGTTGTGATGTAAGAGAAATAACACTCATGCCGACAAATTAATTTACATGACTAGTTTACATCGTTAGACCTATTTAACTCACTGAATAGGCCTATCAATCAACGTTAAAAACTAAGTAAAATTTAAAGGAAGCAACTTAATGAATAACTTTAATAACGTGCACGATTTCTTAAAACAAAATCAAAAGTTGCACTCACGTATTGCAGAATTTTATCAATCATTATCAAAGGACGCTGAAAACCAAAGAACCAAGTTATTATTGGATATTTTGATAAAACACGAACTTGAATTGCTCGATTTTATCAGTAACTACCTTGATAAAGCATCGGATAAAACTCAAAAAGCATTTATTCAATTTGATCCTGAGCAAAACCTTGATGCTTTATTCTCAACTGATTTTAATCGTACGCAAGTAACGAGCGAACAAGTTGAAGCATTAGCAGATCGCTTTAACCAATATTTATCAGACATTTACCAAGGTATCTCTAAATCAAATGAATCCCAAGAAGTAAAAATAGTATTTGATAATCTTCACCAACACACAGAACAAAAAAAGAAACAACTCTCCATCGAACTCAATGAAATGCATGATATTTAATAGAGGCTTACAGGTAAAAAAACCCGTTTTTGCTTATTTAAATCATTAACCATCTCGCGTAATAATTACAAAAAATTTGTAAATATTACACATAAAAAATATCTAACTATAGATTAACAGTGATATTTACTGGGTTTGTATTTGGCATTTTTATTGCTCTCAGTCAAATAGGTAACGTGTTCAATTGTTAGCCTCTAAACATTAATTTTTAGCAAAAGATTAAGGACTAGATATGACAGAATCATTTAAATACTCAGGCGGTAAAGGCAAAGGTGGAGAACTTCATCAATCAAATGCCGATGCTTACCCCACAATGACCACAAGCCAAGGTTGTCCAATCAGTGATGATCAGAACTCTCTAAAAGCCGGAGCAAATGGCCCCACCTTGATGGAAGATCATATACTGAGGGAAAAACTGTTTCATTTCGATCATGAAAGAATCCCAGAGCGAGTTGTACATGCAAGGGGATATGGTGCGCATGGTTACTTTGAGAACTATGAATCATTATCTGATATTACTTGCGCAGATATCTTTCAGCGAGCAGGTGAAAAAACACCGTTATTTACACGAATTTCAACGGTAGCAGGTAACAAAGGTTCGGGCGATTTGGCTCGAGATGTTCGAGGTTTTGCTGTTAAGTTTTATACTAAAAAAGGCAATTGGGATCTTGTAGGTAATAATATTCCTGTCTTCTTCATTCAAGATGCAATGAAATTTCCTGATTTAATTCATTCTGCAAAAGCAGAACCTGACAGAGGCTTTCCTCAAGCACAAACAGCACATGATAATTTCTGGGACTTTGTCAGCCTAACACCAGAAGCAATGAATATGGTGATGTGGACAATGTCTGATCGTGCGATTCCTCGTTCATTGCGTTTTATGGAAGGTTTTGGTGTGCACACCTTTAAAATGATTAATGCGAAGGGTGAAGAAAAATTTGTTAAGTTTCATTGGAAACCTAAACTAGGCATGCAATCAGTGGTTTGGAATGAAGCACTGAAAATAAACGGTGCAGATCCTGATTTTCATCGAAGAGATATTTGGGAGTCGATCTTAGCGAATGATTATCCTGAATGGGAGTTAGGCCTACAAGTGTTCGACCAACAATTTGCTGACGATTTTGAGTTTGATATTTTTGACCCCACTAAGCTTATTCCTGAAGAGCAAGTACCGATTAAAATTGTTGGCCGTATGGTACTTGATCGCGTAGTCGATAACTTTTTTGCTGAAACTGAACAAGTCGCATTCTGTACCCAAAACATAGTGCCTGGTATTGATTTTACCCCTGATCCTTTATTGCAAGGCCGTAATTTCTCTTATTTAGATACTCAAACTAAACGACTTGGTGGCCCAAACTTCACTGACATTCCGATTAATGCACCAAAATGTCCAATGCATCATTTTCAACAAGATGGGCACATGGCAATGAACAATCCAAAGGGCCGTGTTAATTATGAACCTAACTCTTGGGATGCAGATGAAAATAATCCTCGTGCTTGCCCTGAACAAGGTTTTAAAAGCAGTTCAGAGCAAATGACCGGAGATAAAACACGTTATCGTTCTGACACTTTCTCAGACCACTATAGCCAAGCTCGCCAGTTCTATCTCAGCCAAACAGACGTAGAACAGCAACACATCCAATCCGCCCTTGTATTTGAGTTATCAAAAGTCGAAAAATTAGCAATCCGAGAACGTTTAGTATCACACCTGATCAATATCGATAAAAAGTTAGCTGAAGAAGTCGCAACAGGCTTAGGTTTTGAAACCATGCCAGCAGCCGCTGAAGCAGCAAAAGCAACGCGTACCGATTTACCTGTATCAGACGCATTGAGTATATTAAAAAATTCAATTAATACTTTCAAAGGAAGAAAATTGGGTATATTAATATCAGAAGGTTTTGACGGTGCATTATTTAAATCCGTTACTGATGCATTAGCTGATGAAGGTGCTCGATACGAAGTGATTGCCGCAGACATAGGCGGTGCAGTTTGTTCTAAAGGTAATCACGTGAAAGCACAACAAGCTATCGCCGGTGGTCCATCTGTATTATACGACGCAGTATTAGTCCTTGTGAGTAATGAGGGAGCAGACTATTTTGCAACAGTACCCGAAGCAAAAGATTTTATTAGTGATGCTTATTCCCACAAAAAATTCATTGGTTATACCCCTCAAGCACAATCTTTACTCAAAGCCGTGGGTTTAGATCAAGTAAAAGATAACGGGATGATTAACTTAGATGATAAAGAAGCTGATTCATTTATTAAAACACTTCGAGCGTTACGTTTCTGGGAACGATAAATCAATTATGCAGTGTTCACTGTGAAAGTGCTGTGAATGAATAATAAACGACCGTGAATTCGGTCGTTTTATCGCGACTAAAGGGGGAAAAAAATGTCTGAACAACATGGTAAACAAATTAAAAATGACAGCGTTTACGAAGCCTTGATTAGCCAAGGAAACAGTAAAGAAAAATCGGCCCGCATCGCCAATGCGCAAGCAAATCCAGAGATGCACCCAGCTAAAAAAGGCGGAAAAGCGCAGCCATATGAAAACTGGACTAAAGCTGAATTGTATAAACGAGCACAAACATTAGATATTGATGGTCGTTCTAAGATGAATAAAGAAGAATTAATTGAAGCGTTAAGATCCCATTAGCTAATCGCTCCATGATGCTGTTCACAACGCACACTAATGATAGTTTCAAACAAATTAAATATAGATAGCTCGCTTCTTTTATCTTATCGAATACATTATTGGAGCATAAAACTATGTCAACATTTCAAGGTGTTTTAGGTGTTAACAAAATTGATAAAGGTTACCAATTTTCAGTGTGGGCACCCCATGCTAAATCAGTTTATTTAGTGGGTGACTTTAATGATTGGGACGAAGACCAAAATGCCATGCAACAAGCAGATAACGGGATTTGGTGGCTCGATATATCAACAGCTTCAAATCATGATCAGTATAAATTTTGTATTGAATCTGCAGATAATAAAAACCACAAAAAAAATGATCCTCGTGCTAGAAAAATGACGAACAGCGTAGGCAATTCAATCATATACGATGATGATTTTAATTGGAAAATAGACGATTTTGAATTACCTCCTGTCCATCAAAGAATCATTTACGAAATGCATATCGGCACCTTTAATCAAAAATCAGACGAGCGCGGTACCTTTAACTCTGCCATCGAAAGACTAGATGATTTAGTTGAATTAGGTGTCAATGTATTAGAAATAATGCCGGTTAATGAATTCGCCGGTGATATTAGTTGGGGATATAACCCAGCTAGCCCCTTTGCTGTTGAAGAAGCTTATGGTGGTCCCGATGGTTTAAAACGATTTATAGATGCAGCACATCAGCGAGGTATTGGTGTCATTTTAGATGTTGTTTACAACCATTTTGGACCCAGTGATTTGGACATATGGCAATTCGATGGTTGGAGCGAAAACGATAAAGGCGGTATTTATTTTTACAATGACCAAAGGAGTTCAACTCCTTGGGGCGAGACCCGACCTGATTACGGTCGCATCGAAGTATGCGACTTCATCAAAGACAATGCACTGATGTGGTTAAGAGAATTTAAAGCCGATGGGTTGAGAGTAGATATGCTGCCTTTCATGCGCTGTATTTCTGGGGAAGATAACGGACAAGATGATATTCCAGAAGGCTACAAACTTATTCAGGATATCAATTCAACCATTAAACAAAACTTCCCTAATAAAGTGTGTATAGCCGAAGATCTACACAAGCATGATTTCATCATTGATCCAGTAGAACAAGGTGGTTGTGGTTTTACATCGCAGTGGGATGCTGAATTTGTACACCCAATACGAGCAGCGTTAACTCACCCAACCGCTGTAGATATAGACCTTGATAAAATAGTAGGTGCCCTACTACATAGTTACAGTGGTAACATTTATTCACGTGTGATCTATACAGAATCACATGATGAAGTTGCTAACGGGCAGGCTAGAATAGTAGAAGAAGTTGCCCCCGGTAACGTTGATGATGATTTTTTTGCACGTCAAAAAGGAATTATTGCAGCAACGTTAGTTTTAACGACGGCTGGTATCCCGATGCTATTTCAAGGTCAGGAGATAAAAGAAAGTGGCTGGTTTGATGATAACGAAGCACTTAATTGGCACAAAAAAGATAAATTTAATGAATACTATGCAGCCTTCCAACAATTAATTGCATTACGTAAAAATAATGAGGGTAATTCTGCAGGTTTAACCGGTGACCAAACACACATTATACATCGTGATGACGAGCATAAGATTATTGGATTCAGCCGTTCAAATGGAGTTGCTGACGAACAAATTAATGTTTACCTGAATCTGTCTGATGTTGAAATAGATGAATATGTATTAAGTGAACTAAACGAAGAGGCAACATGTTTATTTGCGTGGTCTGATGGCATAGTGACTGATCAAGTTAGCGCAAATAATGGAGCTATCAAAATGCCTAAATACAGTGTGTTCATTTTTTCTAATTAGGTAAAGTGAAACAAACTGAACAGTCAGATATTCTGGTAAAGAAGTCTTGTTTTGAGGTCGCGGTTTAGCGAATAAAGTTTATGGGTGTCCACGATCTTGCTTTCTTAACAAGGTCACTTCATCGACTGAATGACTGGCACACTATCAACAAACTGCTCAAAACTAATAATTTCACGTTCCTTTAAGATCCATAAATGAGCTACCCTCGCCTTAAATGATTTACCGGTTTTATTAAAGACTCCTTGATAAGTACCATAAGCAAAAACATGATCGCCATTCGCAACATAACCATCAACGTTAAATGTATAATTTGTCCACTCAGTGGCTAATCGACTAAATACTTTTTCTGATATTTCTTTAAAACCTACATAAGTTCCGGCCAAAGGAAACCCGTTTGCTTCTTTCCATTTAACTTCGTTTGATAAATACTTCTGCAAGTTTCGCCCATTTTCTTCTGATGTGTCACCTTCATAAGTGCTTTTAATAATCTCAAGATTCGTCAATATCATATCTCCTTTAACGACAATATAACACTAGGCTAATATGAGCCTAGTGTTTAGGTTATAAAACATAAGTGGCACGAGATTAATGAATTAAGTGCTTATAAGCTCGAGTCACTCTCTTTATCCAGCGTAAAAACTACATGCCAAATAAGCTATAAGCTTTTTAATAACGCTCTCCATCCTGTGATGTTGTTATAAAATTGAGCATGAGGTAATCGAGTATATTTACCTTCTTTTTCTACTATAAAAGAGGGAAAACCTTGAAGGTTCCATTGTTGCATTAACATATGACTCTTCTGAATCGCATTAGAAGAATGCTCTCCCTCTGCTGACATCAAATCAAACCAGTGACGTTTATCTGCCCCCAGCCTAATCGCAATTTCAGCTAATACGTTAGGGTTACTTGTATCAAGTGCTGATTGATAATGAGCTTGCTGAATCGACTTCAGCATCAAAAAGCCCTTGTCATAATGTTTTTCCATGACCCAAACAGCTTGAGCCGTTATATATGAATCCAGTATGATCGATTCATTACCACTCAGTCTTTCATGATAAGCTTGAGAAAATACCTGCCCAGTGCTTAATGCGATTTTTTGATCATGACTCTGCGCCATTTTCCTAAACCCACTATCTATTTCTCTTCTTTTGATCATGCCTCCAGGGTGCATAACTAATTGAATAGATGTCATTTCATACATCATTTCTACAAGGGGAGTTGCTCCGAAGCACCACCCACACATTGGATCATATAAATAGTGAATTTTTACCATTTCATCTCCCCCATATGAACCTTTGCACCTATATTCAACGCAAGTGGAAATAAGGCATTAGGGTAAGCTTCCGACATTTTATTGATCAACTCTTCAGCATTTGTGCTGTGTTGTTTTTCTTGTTCGAATTTCTTTAAGTATAAAGCGGTATAGTTGATGTTATCTGGTGTTAGACTGGTATTAGGAGTCATATGCCCAGGTACTGCAATAAGTGGATTTAATCTTTGCATTTCAGCTAATTGTGCCTGCCATGCATCCAATTTCTGTTGGCTTTGAGTATCTGCAGTCCACACATGCAAATTACCAAATATTCCAATATTCCCCACTATTGCTTTTATTGATGGGATCCAAAGGTAAGGTCGATATGCAAGTAAGCCTGATGTCCCGTGAATCTCTACTGTATATCCATCTACAGTAAAAGCACTGTCGGTGATTGCTTTAGGTAATATTGGTGAATGAGGGGCATTGTTACCCATTTTAGGTCCCCAAAAAGCTAACTTTCCAGCCATTTTACTTTGGATCACTTTTTGAACTGCTGGTGTTGTGATTATTTGTGCATTAGGAAATATCTGCTTTAGCATTTCTGTGCCAAAATAATAATCTGGATCCGCCTGACTAATGAAAATGGTCGTCAGTTTTTTACCTGAATCAAGTACGTTAGCTGCAATTCTTAAAGCATCAGCCTTAGTAAAACCAGCATCTATGATAGCAGCCTCTGTCTCACCGTATATCAAGGTTGAGTTAACGTGAAAGCTATGACTATCTGCGTTATATACTTTTAATGATAGTGCTGTTTCACTCGTGGCATATGCTGTATTAGCAAATAGTATCGAGGCGATAATTAATATAATTTTGTTCATTCTGTTACCCATGTCATTTATTGAAGTGGGGATAATTATGAATGATTGATTGGTACGTTTATATACACAATAATATGCAACATTGTTTCATAAATCGGACATATAAATGGATAGAATAAAAGCAGCTCAAGTATTTATTGATGTGACACGTTCCGGCAGTTTTACTGCAACGGCTGACAGACTAGAGATGTCGAGACCAATGGTTACTCGTTATGTAGAGACGATGGAAAACTGGTTTGGGGCACGCTTACTTCACCGTACAACTCGAAAGGTAACACTAACGACGATAGGTGAAGAATGCCTTGAAGATATAGAGCAATGGCTCAGCGTTGCTGATAAGCTTGTTTCTAATATCAAATCTTCAAAAGAGTTGTCAGGTTCAATAAAAATAGCCACCAGCATGTCATTCGCTCACTCTCAATTTATGGCTGCTATTTGTGCGTTTATGTCGTTACACCCCAAAGTTAAAATTGATGTGAATCTACAAGATACCGCTATCGATTTAATAGAGAGCCAAATTGACTTAGCGATTCGAATTGCCTCTGCACCAGATCCTGCTTTGATAGGGAAACCTATTGCAGTATGCCGGTCAATCATCGTTGCCAGCCGAGCTTATTTAGCAACAAAACCAACCATTTTTACACCTGAAGATCTCAGCTCACATGAATGTCTTAGTTACGTTAATTTTGAACGCCATATTTGGCATTTAAAACGTGAAAATGAGCATAAATCTATACATGTTAATTGCAGATTAACAGCCAATGAAGCCACCGCTCTACTTGAAGCGACTTTGTGTGGTGCTGGTTTATCAATGCAACCAACTTATATGGCCAACGAAGCTGTGAAGAGAGGTGAGTTAGAACAGGTATTACCTGATTGGAAAGCAAATGACATGAATATATATGCATTATATTCATCTCGGAAATTCTTGCCGCCAACAGTTCGCGCTTTAGTTGACTTCCTAAGTGAATATTTTAAACAGCACCCTTGGGATTGATCATAATAATAAATTGCCCCATTAACAAAGGTATTTGCGATTGGGAAAAGTGATTCAGTGTCAGTCTTTTTAATAACTTTTTCTTCTGAACAAGAAAAAGTAAAGTCACCGACAAGGCGAAAATGCTACTAATAATAATCGAGCAAAACCGACGAGGTTAAGAATGCGTTAAAATGGTGGATGAGTGCCGCGAAGCTTTCCTTAAACGCTTCATTTATTCGTCAAATGATTCTACAAACGTTATTATTTATCGTTATCCAAAACCTTGCTGGAAAAATCTGTGTCAAATAACACCACAACCACCCTCTCCATTAAGTTAAACAACTTCCTGCATCGCATTGATTGTAAGGCAACGCTCATCGCGTTGGTTAATCAGCATGGTTGTAGTTTGAAGCGAATTCGCCGTTCTAAAAATTGGTCACTCACAGGCCAACAAAGCCAACTTATTAAGATAGGTGAAGAGCTACATCAATCAAAAACAGTATGGATTACTGAAGCTATTAACAAAGGGTTGCCAAAACCTAGCTTTGATTTAGTAGCAATAGCCCTATCTGAGCCTGGAATGACTATTAATCGCTTAATAGCAGAAACAGGCTGTACTTTAATCGAAGCTCGCATAGCTATCGATAAAGCAGAAGATTTACTTTAAGCACCCAGTAACTATTTAAAAATAACGATGCTCAATATAACTATCACGACTCCACACACTTTTTAAAATGATATTTAATCTATTTATATTTAACGGATAGTTTTCGCTACTTTACCAATACTCAAACCTTGAATTAAAATAGAAAACACCACGACAGCATAAGTGAGAGCCAATAAAATATCACGCTGTGTCCCATCAGGTAATTGCAAGACTAGTGCAACCGAAATACCACCACGTAAACCTCCCCAAGTTAATACCTTCCACGCGCCAGATGGCAACTCTAATTGTTTATTAAATGTAGTCGTTGTTATCCCCACAACGATTAAACGTGCGAATAACGCAATTAAAATAGTTAAACCACCAGCAATAAACAAATTACTCGAGAATGCAATCATGACGACTTCAAGACCTATCAGTACAAACAAAATGGCATTTAAAATTTCATCAATCAGTTCCCAAAACAGATCAACGTAATGGCGAGTCTTGTCGCTCATCGCCATACTACGGCCATGATTACCCACCATTAACCCCATCATCACCATTGCAAGGGGGCCCGACAAATGCCAATGGCTTGCCAATGCATAACCACCAATAACACCTGCTAAAGTAAGCAATACTTCTTCTTGGTAACTATCAATACTTTTAAGTAAGTAATATAAAGCTCCACCTAATACCAAACCAAAAACAATACCGCCACCAGCTTCAACTGCGAGCGAGTGTGCTACATGATAGGTTGTAGGAATATCACCACTGGATAACACCCCTAATAAAAGTACAAAAATAACTACCCCTATTCCATCGTTAAACAACGACTCACCTGCAATCACGGTTTCAATACTTTTGGGCGCACCCGCAGATTGTAAAATCCCCATTACCGCAATCGGATCAGTTGGTGAAATTAATGCACCAAACAGTAAACACCAAATGAATGCTAATTCAAAACCAAGTAAAGGAAGCAGTAAATAAAGCGCGCCAGCAATAATAACCGTCGATAACAATGTACCCACACAGGCCAAAATACCTATTGGTAATTTATAGCGCCTTAAATCGCTCACATTTACGTGTAACGCACCTGCAAAAAGCAGCATAGAGAGCATGCCATCAAGCAAAACTTCAGTGAAATCTAACTGATCGAGCAAGCTCACTTCGTAATCGATGAGATCATCAAACCCTAAAAATCCTAAAAATATAGCGCCAATAGATAAAAGCATTGAAATAACCATCACGCCAATGGTTGTTGGTAAGCCAATAAAGCGATGGTTTACATAGGTGAGTAACGCGGTAATTGATAAAAATATCGCACTTATTTCAAGTACGCTTAGGCTGGTTGCTGGTACCATGGATTAAATCTCAATATTTATTTAATGGTGCCTTACTCAAAACAAGTAAAGCAGAAGGGTTATTATTTTTGATACAGTTACCTCTTATTATATTCATATAGCGCCAGCAAACATACCAAAAACATCAATCTACGACATTATTGTAAACACTAAGTGAATTAATAGTAATATCTAGTACTGATAAGCTAATCCTTAACGTCTGAACATATACTAAGCCATTCAGGGCAACCATGACCTTTATTCATACCAAGGTCTCATACAGGTTGCTATCTTCTGACCGATTTGGATTCATTCAGTACATAAATTAGCGTTATATTCATCTGCACAAAAGTAGTCTGAACTGAATGATTGATACTTTTAACGATCTGAATCACTTAAAGTGTTGAGGTATTTTTCTAAATAAAATCGAGATTGCTCTTCCATGAAGCCCTCTAGCTAATCATTGCAATAGCATACTATTTTAAGCGGTTTGTAATTCTTTGATGAAATATGAAAGGAATTGAGACTAAACAGACTATTACGAGACCAACTTGTTTCTTTATTATTTAATAGCTTAACTCGGGTTTATTTTTGACGTTAACACGTGATCTTGCCATGAGCCTGCTATTTTTAAGTAAGACTTTGCTACCCCTTCTTTTTGAAACCCTAGTTTCTCTAATAACTTACCAGAACGCGTATTGGTTGGAATATAGTTAGCCATCACTCTATGTAAATTGTATTCGGTAAATACGTACTGTATTGATGCTTGCAGCATTTCAAACATTAGCCCTTTACCTTGGTTTTTCTCTGAGATTGAGTAGCCAAGGTGACAAGCTTGAAAGGCACCATGAACAATATTAGAAAATGTACATACACAAATAACCTCAGACTTATTTTTATCAAAGGCAACAAGAGGAATTACAGCCCCAGATTGAAGGCTTTTGAAGTTTAACTCTACACGTTTTCTGGTTTCTTCTAAGCCAAAATAACCCGCAGTTCTTATTGGCTCCCAAGGAGCTAAATGGCAGAAGTTATCGCTTTCATATTTGACAAGTAATTCAAAATCATCTGGTTTTAAAACAGAAATAATTAAATTTTCAGTTTCTAACTCAGGTATTACTTTCAAGATGAATATCTCCAAGAGGAATGAAGCCGGATTTAGTGCAGTAAAACAATTAGTGCTTAATATGTAAAACTACATCACTAAAAAATAGAAGAGTGATTATGGCCCGTCAAAATTTTGGGTGTCCACGACCTTCTTCACATAACATTACAAATTGACTAATTGGTAGTACTAGGATCCCAATGGCCTTGTTATCTGTGTAAGCTAATAATGATAACGACACGAAATAATTGTTAAATGCGCATCTGTGACTGCGTAAACTAATCGATTGGTTTCATCAATACGACGAGACCAAAAACCAGACAAATTTTCTTTTAACGGTTCAGGTTTACCGATGCCTTCAAATGGTGAACGCTTTGCATCATTTATTAATTTATTAATTCTCTTTAATGTTTTTTTATCCTGTCCTTGCCAATAAAGATAATCCTTCCACGACTCATCAGTCCAGGCTAACAGCCTAATCATTTGAAATTTCTCTCTCGGTAATTTTACCTAGTTGAAACTGTTCAATTGATTTTGATAAATGCGAAGCATTAGCAGGTGATTTTAATAAATGAACAGTTTCCATTAAGCTGTTGTAATGATCCATAGACATTACAACAGCATCATCTGCATCTCGTCGCGTGATTACTGTATAATCAACGTCATTTACCACATTGTCTAAAACTGATTTAAGCCCATTTCGAGCTTCTGTAAATGATACTATTCGCATATTTGACTCCTCATTACCTGTACAACTAATAAGACAACTTTAACAAACAACATTAACATGTACAACATATAGTACAACTCCATATTATAAATACAACTAACAAGGCCATAGGATTTCTCATTCTCAGCCCAAGTTTTAATGACAAAAACACAATATTTTATACTTACTTGAGGCTCAAATAGATTATTCGTTTTTCAATAAATAGTTGATTAAATTGAATTGTAAAGACGTTTATTAAGGCAATTATGTATTTTACTCAAACTATAGGGCTTTGCTCTTGGCTTAATGTAAATTACTTATTAACTTCACCCCCTTATAAACAACAGCATGAACAAGGCAATACATCTGCCATTACGCATTTATTTTATCTTGGTCGCACACGTGAGTTTATTCATCCCTTTATCCACCTTAATATCTAGTACTGATAAGCTATTCCCTTAACGCCTAAATATAATAGAATGTTTCCATTAGCAAACAACAACTTACCTATGTAAATCTTACAATCCCTCTGTACTAATTCCATGTGCCTTTTAATTAAGAATAAATTAATGCATTTAAATCAATAAGTTAAAGTTGGAACAGTAGTTGCAACTCTAATGTCACTGAATTGATGAGAAGGAAAATAAAGATGAACGACATTGCTTACACAGGATACATGGCATTTTATTTCTATTTAGTGATGTTATTCATTCAGTGGGTAGTTGCCACCTTTAGTAAATCAAAACAACCCAATTCAGTCCCTGGGAAAATTGATGAAAATCTATCTCACAATAGTTTTGTTTTCAGAGCGCATCGTACTTTCCACAATACCCTAGAAAATAGTGCGTTATTTGTAGGCACGGCGCTATTGGCATTTGTACTTAACGTACAAAGTCCTATTTTTGCTATTTGTATTTGGACTTACCTTGTCGCCAGAATTGTACACATGACGTTGTACTACACCATTGCAACTGAAAAGAACCCGAGTCCACGTACCTACTTCTTTTTGATTGGTGTAGCAGCAAATGTAGTTATGTTAGTGATATTGGGTCTAGGACTTATTCAATCATAAGTTCTAAAAGTAATAAGTGACAAGATGTAATAACTAAAATCCAAACAAGCACACTCATAATAAGTAAATTCTCAATAACAACGTTAAGCATTATTTTTAATAACATAAACCTAATCTTAAAACCGAACAGGAGATAAAATGAAACAGACATTAATCATTGGCGCAAGTGGTCAAATTGGTAAAAAACTCACACAATTGATGCTAGATAACGATCAACACGTAGTCGCATTGGTACGTGATAAAAGCAAACTATCAGATATACATAATGACAAACTAACCATTGTTGAAGAAGATCTTAACAAAGATTTTGGACACGCATTTAAAGACTGTGAAAATGTTGTTTTTACGGCAGGCTCTGGTGGCCATACTGGCGCAGATAAAACCATACTGATCGATTTATGGGCAGCCTGTAGAGCAGCTGATTATGCAAAAAATCACGATGTGAAGCATTTCACTATGGTCAGCTCGATTGGAGCCGGAGACCCGTCAGAAGGTCCAGAAAACATGCAACCCTATTTAGTGGCCAAACATATGGCAGATGAGCACCTAATGAACAGTGGCTTGCATTATTCAATAATACGCCCTGGTTCGCTCACCAATGACACAGGTAAAGGCAAGTTTACCAATGAGCGGCCAGAGCAAAAAGAACAAGCGACAATCACGCGCGATGATGTGGCTAAAGCACTGTTATTTGCAGTAACAAATCCACCTAAGAAAAGCGCTATTACCGAAATTTTTAACGGTAGTAAAAGTATTGATGAAGTTTTACCTTCGTAAGGTCTGCATGCCTGTGACGACTAAATATATACTGTTTAGTCAACAACAGGCAGTAAGGTAAACAGAGTGATATTAAGGGGCGCTATATTAAGCGCTCTCTTAACAATGACACTTAAAGTTTACATCGCGCGAAAATTTGTCAGTATACTTATCTTCACCACACAAGTGAGCACGGCAAACGCAACAGGAAATACAGTGGTGATAAGGTGTATCAGATAATGATACTTGTGATTGGCGAGATTGAGTCATAACAAACTACCTCCGAATGCAATAAGTCCGCATTCTTAAAGGCAGTTTATAGTTAAAAACTAGTCAAAGTTTATGGGTGTCCACGATCTTTTTAAAAGTTTATGGGTGTCCACGATCTTTTTACAAAACTTGCAATGGAAGTGAAGTGAGGTTGTTCATCACCCGATAAACTCATGA
>NZ_JAPNXS010000020.1 GCF_030397575.1 Psychromonas sp. 14N.309.X.WAT.B.A12
TGTTATTCTGAATTAATGAATTAATTCGTGTGTCACTTCTATTGATGTTGCCTAACAAGTAGGACTTTGATTTTTTTGAAATCACATCAACAATAAGTGCTCACACAGATTGTTTGATTAAATTGTTAAAGAGCGTGCCTTTCGGCTAGGCGGCGTATATTACGCGCCTTTCGAACAATGTCAACGTTAATTTTCAACTTTATTTCGAAGCGAACTTCGAAGCGTTTACCGCGTTTATTCTGTTCTCAAACTCGCTGGGTAACTTGCGTTCCGTCCCGTGTCTGTGGGTGCGCATTATAGGGATTAAGATCTCATTGGCAAGCGTTTTATTGCGATTATTTTCAATTAATTTTTATACCTACTTTGACCACAAGTTATCCACAAATTTGCTTTTGTTATCCACACTTTTGTATCGTATAGTGAGGTTTTACTCTTTATATCAAAAGGTATTTTATGTTTCCTACACTTCGCCCATATAGAAATATTCACCCTACTATTGGAAATAATGTTTATATTGATCCATTTTCTTCGATTATTGGTGATGTAATGTTAGCTGATGATGTCAGTATTTGGCCTATGTGTGTTTTACGTGGCGATGTAAATAACATTTCTGTTGGTGCTCGTACTAATATTCAGGATGGATCTGTGCTCCATGTTGCTAGAAAAGGTGAAGCATCTGTAGATGGATACTCTTTAACTATTGGTGAAGACGTTACTGTTGGCCATAAAGCAATGTTGCATGCTTGTACTATTGGCAACCGTGTTTTAATCGGTATGGGTGCGATTATTTTAGATAATGCCAATATTGAAGATGATGTGATCATTGGTGCTGGGGCATTAGTGCCACCTAATAAGTTATTACAATCTGGTTTTCTTTATATAGGCTCACCAGCTAAAGCTGCTCGACAACTTACTGAAGCAGAAATGGCTTTTTTGAAACGTTCAGCAAGCCATTATGTTAATTTAAAAAATGAGTATCTTGAAGGAAGCCTTTAACTCACTTCTTATCTTGTCTATAGATACTCGCTTAACTAGTTTTTATAGGTAATAGTATTTAATCAATGTGTATTTGTACTATTACCCTCCAGCTAAGTACTCCTGTATTGCTCTTATTCTATTTACTTGTTGCACATCTACCTATTAAACAAATGACATGCCTTATTATTTAAAAGCATAAGCCTCTCTTTTTAAATGATTATTATTTCTATAATCACTCCTCTTACCATTCTTTTTATGACCATTTTATGTAATAAAAACTCGCCTCGTTGATTTTTACTCAATCCAACGTTGCTACTGAGAATAAGCAATTCCGCTTATTCGTACATAAAATGGAATCAAACATGATAAATACACACTTAGAGCACATTAGCTCGTTAGTTAAATCACCGTCTACCCCTTATACGCCTTATTGGGGGTTTCAAACCGAGCAAGATCTTTCTCAAGGAGATTGGAGTCAAACTGATATTAGCCAGCACATTAACTTACCTGAATGGCAAACTTACCTACATGATCTACCGAGAGACACTTATGTAGATGCACGTTGGAAAAGAATGTCATGGTTATACTTGGATGAAACCGGAGAAGTGAATACTTTGGATAATTGTCCAATGGCGCAGGGAGGGCAATATAATGATGCAGATACAATGGCTAACAAGTTACGATATTATCCTGCTTTAAAAACAGATTTTTTACAACGTGAAGATGTACAAGATTTTATCAAAGCTTGGGCTGATTTATGGGGTATTAATCCGAAAGAGCCTATCTTAATGCAAATTAACGGAGTCAAAGGCGATCAAGCTTTAGATCCACTTCAGGGACAAGGTATACATCAAGATGGTAGCCAGTTTTTGAGTATATTGGTATTAAGTAGAGAGAATGTAACCGGAGGGTTTAATACTTTATATCATGACAAAGCAGGACAAAAACAGATCACTCACACAACATTAAAGCCAGGTGAGGTTATGCATATACGCGATAACCAAATATTCCACAGTGTTTCATCAGTACAACCACTTAATAATAGCCAACCTTTTGAGCGTTTTATTATTATCATTAACTGTCGTTTTAACGACCCGTTCCAAAATAAAATATTACGTCAGCACTTTCCTGATGTGGTATTAAACCAAGGGTAGAAACCAGTATAAAAAAAGAGTGCAGTCATTAATGGCTGCACTCTTTAGTTTTCTTAAGATTAAACTGACTATTGCTTATATAAAGTAGAGTTCTTAGCTTTTGCTCATCTCTTTTTGTAGCAACATGCTTGTTTTGTAGTTTAACTCTAATGCTTTTTCATCATTAGCATGCTCACTCACAAACATTGCACAATCTTTTAATACTTTTTCAGGCATTGTTTTTTTACTTGCCGGACTAAATCCTTGTTTCATGTAGAAATCTGGCATACGAGTCAGTGCAAATAGGCGTTTAATTTCTAGTTTTTCAGAACGTTTCACTAGTAGATTAACAATAGCACTACCTTGACCACGACCTTCGTAACCAGGTTCGATACCTAATGAACGAATTTCAGCTAATCCGGTGTCATATACATGTACTGAACCACAACCAGTAACTTTCCCGTCCAATTCTGTAACAACAAATTCATCTACTGAATGGGTAAGGTCTGCATTATCTCTTGGTAGATTCTCACCTTTTTCAGCCCAATGATTAACCATTTGCTCGATACGCTCAACATCATCGATACAAGCAGGTCTAATCACTACACTTGAACTATCACGTTCCGCTAAACGTTTCTCAGCTTCAGTTAATGCATGTTCAATTTGTGTAGGCGATACACCGCCTAATGCTACACGTGCCGCTAATGTTGCTTCTAATGTTAATGTTGGATACACATCTTCTTCAATTACATCAGAGAATTGTTTAAATTCAGCCACAGTAAGATCTTCTAACGGGACACCTTTTTCAATGGCAGCAACAACTGCTACACCTACAATATGGTGTGCTTCACGGAAAGGAATACCTTTTGCAACTAGATAATCAGCAAGCTCGGTGGCATTAGAGTAACCGCCCTGTGCTGCTTCTTTGGTACGTTCTTCATTTACTTTAAGGTCTGTTAAGGCCATTGATGCCATTTCTAAACAGTCGCCCCATGTATCGAGCGCATCAAATAAGCCTTCTTTATCTTCTTGCATGTCTTTGTTGTAAGCCAAAGGCAGTGCTTTTAATGTCATTAACATACCAGCTAATGAACCAAATACACGACCTGATTTACCACGGATTAACTCCATTGCATCTGGGTTTTTCTTCTGAGGCATTAATGATGAGCCAGAAGTGACTAAGTCAGACATTTCAATAAAGGCAGACTCACCACTGTTATAGAAGATTAAATCTTCAGCCATACGTGATAAATGCACCATAGATAATGTTGCACAACTCATTAGTTCAACAACATGGTCACGATCTGACACTGAATCTAAACTATTACGCGTTGCTCTTTCAAAGCCTAGTGAGTGAGCTAGTGCAGTACGATCCATCGCATAAGCAGTACCGGCTAGAGCACCACTACCTAATGGACAAGTATCCATACGCTCAACACAACCTTCTAAACGGCTATGATCACGCTCTAACATTTCAAGGTAAGCTAAACACCAGTGAGAAAATGTAACAGGTTGTGCACGTTGAAGATGGGTATAACCCGGTAATATAACACCTTGATGAATACGCGCTAATTCGATTAGTTTTGCTTCAAGTTGTTCTAAGTGAGCAATTAACTCTTTAGCCGTTTTTTTACACCAAAGTTTTAAATCGGTTGCAACTTGGTCATTACGGCTACGGCCTGTATGTAGCTTTTTACCTAAGTCGCCTACTTTATTGATTAATTGACCTTCTACCCAAGAGTGGATGTCTTCTGCATCTGACTGTAATACCTGTTCAGGATTAGTTTGTACTGACTCCAACAGTTCGTTCAAACTAACTTCAATACTTTTTTGCTCTTCAACAGTTAATACATCAACTGATAACAAGGCATTAGACCAGGCAATAGAACCTATAATATCTTGTTCAGCAAGACGGTAATCGAATTTTAATGAATCATTAAATAATTTAAACTTTGTGTCTGCCGCTTGACTGAAACGTCCGCCCCATAGTGCCATTTGTTACTCCATTCTGACTTGGTAGTGAACCAAATCCATTAATTAAGGGATTGGTAATATTACAATGCTATTTATAAAGGCTCTTTTTAAAAGCGCTTATAAATAGAAATTCCTGCCCCGAAAATCGAGGCAGGAATTTTATAACATATTTTGTTTATTTGTTACTGTTTAGCTTACGAATACGGCTAGACAGTGAATATAAACGGATGAAACCTTCAGCATGTTTTTGGTCATAAACATTATCGTCACCAAACGTAGCAAACTCTTCAGAGTATAAGCTGTTTGGTGATTTCTTCTTAACCGCAACTGCTTGGCCTTTGTATAAACGAACAACCACTTCACCATTAGCATCTTTTGCTAATGATTCAGACGCTGCTAATAAAGAGCCACATAATGGAGTGAACCAACGACCGTCATATACTAAGTGAGCAAACTCTTGGCCCACTTGGTCACGCCAGCGACGAGATGGTTTATCATGTACTAATTCATCGATACCACGAAGTGCAGTTACCATAACAGTACCTCCCGGTGTTTCATAACAACCACGAGACTTCATACCGACAGTACGGTTTTCTGTAATATCAATACGACCAACACCGTGTGCTGCTGCTTTTTCGTTTAATAACATTAGTGCGTCATATGGAGATAGCTCAACACCATCAACAGCAGTTACACGTGCATTTTCAACTTTTAATGTTACGTATTCTGGCTCATTTGGCGCATCAAGCGGATCCACTGTTAATGTCCAAACACCTTTACTTGGCTCGTTGTATGGGTCTTCTAACTCTCCACCTTCATGAGAGATGTGCCATGCGTTTGCATCACGGCTATAGATTTTAGTCGCAGAAGCAGTTGTTTTAATATCACGCTCTGCAAGATAATCCAGTAGGTCTTCACGAGATACCATATCCCACTCACGCCATGGTGCAATTACTTTTAGCTCTGGTGCTAAAGCAGCGAAACAGCTTTCGAAACGGATTTGGTCATTGCCTTTACCAGTACAACCATGACAAACTGCGTCAGCACCTACTTTTAATGCAACTTCAACTTGTGCTTTAGCAATGATTGGACGCGCCATTGATGTACCTAGTAAATAAGTACCTTCGTATACTGCGCCAGATGCGATCGTTGGGTAGATATAGTCTTTAACAAACTCTTCCTTTAGATCAACGATATGACATTCAGATGCACCTGAAGCGATTGCTTTCTCATGCAAACCTACTAACTCTTCTTCACCTTGGCCAACATCGGCACAAAACGCAACAATTTCACAATCATCATACGTTTCTTTTAACCATGGAATGATCGCTGATGTATCTAAGCCGCCTGAATAAGCGAGAACTACTTTTTTAACCTGGCTCATTAATTGTTTTCCTTTCTCAATTATTTCTGTTTATTAATTAGGGTAAGCATAATTGCGTTTTGAATATGCATTCTATTTTCAGCTTGATCAAAAATCAATGAAGCTGGGCCGTCCATTACATCTGAAGTGATATCTAAACCACGATGTGCAGGTTGACAGTGTAAAACATGCTTAATACCAGTGTGGTCAAGCAAAGCTTGATTGATCTGATAAGGCATAAATTTAGCTTTAATTTGTTCTAATGGTGTGTCATCACCCATTGATAGCCAAGTATCACCGTAAACCACATCGTAACCTTGAATATCATCGATATTATTAGTCACAGAAATAGTCGCACCAGTTTGTTTAGCAATCTCTTCTGCTTTTTTCATAATTTGTGCATCAGGACTATGACCAAGAGGGCAAACCGCAGTCACGGTTGCACCTAAAATGGCACCTGCAATGAATAAAGAATGAGTAACATTGTTACCATCGCCAATATACGCTAATTTAACCTGACTTAAATCATCATAGTTTTGCGAAATAGTTAAAAAGTCTGCCATCCCTTGACATGGGTGGTATAAATCACAAAGTGAATTAATCACAGGTACTGATGCAAACTCTTCCATTTCTAGCAATGTATTATGGTCAAATACTCGTGCCACAATACAATCAGCCCAACGAGAGATATTTGCAGCAAAGTCTTTAACGTCTTCACGGCTCCCCATTGCACCATTAGTTTGATCTAAATAAACAGCATGGCCGCCTAGTTTATTAACACCGATATCAAACGTAACACGTGTACGTAGTGATTGTTTTTCAAATAAAGTCACAACACTCTTACCAGCAAGAGATTGTGCATATTTACTTGGGTTTGCTTTTAAATCTTTACCCAATGCAATCAGATCCAACGCCTGTTGCTGAGTCATTTCCATTCCGGTTAATAAATTATCCATGATTAATCTCTACTTTATTTAATTACTTTTGTACCCACTGCTTTACCTGCTAGCAATGAGACTAAATTTTCTGGGTTCTTCCAACTTGCTAGCATCACATAACCTAGCTCATCGGCAGCTTGTAATGCAGCTTTGACTTTCACCGCCATGCCATCTTGAATCACATCTTCAGCAATTAATTTATCTGCCAGTTGAGTATTTAATTCAGAGATCACTTGTTTATTAGCATCCCATACGCCATCTACGTCTGATAAAAAGACTAATTCAGCCCCCACCAGCTCACAAATAGCAATAGCAGCTTGGTCTGCATTTACATTGTATAAATTACCATCTTCACCAATTGCAATTGACGAAATAACAGGTAAAAAATCACCTGCTAATAGGCTATTAATTAACGCTGGGTTATTTGGACTACAAACACCCACGGCCCCTAAGTCTGGATCCATCTGTTTCACTGAACAGCTAAAACCATCAGCTAATGATAAACCAACCGCAGACAAACCTGCTTGTAATGCTTTTGCCATTAATAGTTTATTTGATGTACCCGCTAATGCACCTGCAACATAAGGAATTTGATCGAATGGTGTAATACGCAAACCATTCTTCTTTTCACTTTTGATGTTCATTTTATTAAGTACATCTTCAACAATAATACCGCCTCCATGCACCAATAATAATGGACGTTGTTGTATTGCTAAATAAGCAGTTAACGCAGAAAAAAGATTCGTTAATGCTTGGTTGTTTTCTAATACTGCTCCGCCTAGCTTAATAAGTAACGGTTTTTGTTGTTGTGTCATCACTAACCGCCTTATAAAATTGAAGTGGTAATATCAAAGCCAAAACGCAGGTTAATACATTGCATCGCTTGCGAAGAAGCACCTTTTAATAAGTTGTCAATTGCACTAAATACTACTAAGTCTTCGCCATCAACCGCCCAACCTAAATCACAGAATGGTGTCCCTACTACGTTTTTAAGTGCAGGTAATGTCCCTTCCATTAAGCGTACAATTGGCTTATCTGCATAGGCACTTTGGTAAGCTTGACTCACTTGCTCTACAGTAACACCTTCATTTAACACAACATTGATACTCGCTAAAATACCACGTTTAAAACTACCAAGGTGCGGCGTAAAGACGACACTAGTCCCTAAATGTTGATCAATTTCAGGTTTATGGCGATGTGTAAACACGCCGTATGGTTGCAAACTAACTTCACAGAAACTACTTACTACACTCGCTTTACGTCCAGCACCACTTACACCACTGGTTGCATTAATAGTTGGCTTGATACCTTGTTTAATTAAGCCAGCTTCAAATAAAGGCTTAAGCGCCGTTAACGAAGCTGTCGTGTAACAGCCTGGTACAGCGATTAAGTCAGTTGTTTTAACTTGCTCGGCATTCCATTCAGCTAAACCATAAACCGCTTTTTCTAATAATTCAGGATATTGGTGTGTGAAACCATAGTATTTTTCGTAAAAGCCTGTTGATTGCACTCGAAAAGCACCAGATAGATCAAATACAACGGTATTTTCAGCTAAAAAAAGAGGCGCTAAGTCGTGGCTGACTTCATGCGCAGTAGCCAATATAACAATATCAATATTTTCGCAAGCCGCTTTAATGCCACTTACACCCAGTGGTTGTAATGGTAAATCAACACAACCACGTAAATTGCCATATAACTTAGAGATCTTTTTGTCTTTATCCAAGCTACCTTCTGAAACATATAGTCCTGATAACTCAATACTTGGATGACGAGTTAAAAACTGCGCTAATTCAGCACCAGTATAACCACTTGCTCCAACCACGATTGCTTTTAACATAAAGAAAATTCCTGTTTCATTACTGACTTAAGAGATAATAAATAAATGCAAAAGGCACAAAAGTAATCACTACCTTTGGCCGAAAGCGATATTTTAAATCAAAGTGACTATTTATTCAATAAACATGAATAAATATACTACAAATGATAAGTTATTCATGTTTGGTTAAAAAAAACCAGATATTAAAGAACTAAAAAAAACGGAAAAAAATCAATAAGCAACTGATTAACAACAACTTAATATTAAAAAAATAAATAATTAAGTACTTAAATTGTAAGCAATAAAAGAGTCAATTAAGTCATTTTGATGAGCATTTAAGTAGTTAGTAGCGATTTAAATTGCAAAAAATATTCAAAAAATCGCTCTTTTTTTAAATAACTAAATAATTTATTTATTAGACAGTATAAAAAGAGCTTTAATTTATCAGTGAATCGAGCATAGAATGAATTCAAGCGAGATCGCCATGAAGCGATTTTTGAGCCTTAATTTATTCAGATAATAAACATGCAATGACATGCTTATGAGCAGTCTATTTGATGAGCGAGGCAGTATTTTAATGCGTGTTTAAATGCTTCTCCATTATTGCTAAGTACCAGTGTTTTACAGTTTAACTTCAAGGAATAGTATGTCATTACCCGCATTTACGGACCTATATAAAGGCCTTATAAAACTACCTTCTATTAGCTCAAGCGATAGTTCTTGGGATCAAAGTAACCTTGCCGTGATTAACCAATTAGCAGAATGGTTAGGAGATCTTGGTTTCGCTATTGATATTACAGAAGTCGCTGCAGCGCCAGGTAAATTCAACCTTGTTGCCACCCTAGGCAAAGGGGATGGCGGTTTATTATTAGCAGGACATACTGATACCGTGCCTTATGATGAAGGTAAATGGCAAACCGACCCATTTACCGTCACCGAAAAAGACAATCGTTTTTACGGTTTAGGTACCATTGATATGAAAGGTTTTTTTGCTTTTGTAATTGAAGCATTAAAAACTATGGAGCGTGAAAAATTTACTAAGCCTCTACGTATTCTTGCGACTGCCGACGAAGAAACAACTATGTCCGGTGCACAACAAATATCAGAGCAAAAGCACTTTAAACCTGATTATGCAGTAATTGGTGAGCCAACAGGAATGGTACCCGTCACCATGCATAAAGGGCATATGTCCGAAGGTATTCGCATTACCGGTAGAAGTGGGCATAGTTCAGATCCTGATAAAGGATTAAATGCCATCGATGTCATGCACCTGGTTTTATCAGAACTTAAAAAGGTACAACAGACCTTTAAAGACAAGTATCACAATCCACATTTTGAAGTACCGTATCCAACACTTAACTTTGGAGCGATCACTGGAGGCGATAGCCCCAACCGTATTTGTGGTTGTTGTGAATTACATATCGATATGCGCCCTATTCCAGGTGTTACTACTACAGAATTATTTATCACTGTAAAACAGGCTTTATCTGAAATTGAGAAACGTTACCCCAATAGCGTAGAAGTGTTTCATTTACATGAACCAATTCCTTCTTATGAGTGCCCGATTCACTCAGATCTTATTGATAATGCAGAGATTTATACAGGTAATAAAGCAACCAGCGCGAATTACTGTACCGAAGCGCCATTTATTCAAGCATTAGGTTGTGACACCATAGTATTAGGCCCTGGACATATTGCTCAGGCGCATCAACCTAACGAATATTTAGACCTTTCTTTTGTAAAACCGACCCAAGCGGTCATAGAAAAGCTCATTCAACGCTATTGTGTGTAATGGGTTGTTAATAGGCATTCTGTAATTTAGTTACAGGCATGCCTATTTAATAAATCGAAATAGTACAATGAAAAAGCACCTTGATTGACTAGGCGCTTCATTATGGTATTTTATTTAGTTCCACTACAAAAAATGTAATTTTATTACAATAATAAGGAAGTACGATGACAGAAACATATGCAAACTTACGAGGTAACGTGGGTTTATTAGGACAATTATTAGGTAAGAGTATCAGTGACCATCTTGGTGAACCCTTTCTTGAGAAAATTGAAACTATACGCCAACTGTCTAAATCATCTCGCGCTGGTAATGGCAAAGATGGTGAGCGCTTAATTGAAGTACTGTCTAATTTAAGCGATAACGAATTACTACCTGTCGCACGTGCATTTACTCATTTCTTAAATCTTGCAAATATTGCAGAGCAATTCCATGGCATTTCTCGCCACTGTGATTCAGAAGTTTGTGCACCCGATCCATTACAAACTTTAATTGCTAAACTAAAAAACAGTGACGTTTCAGAAGAGCAAATTGTTAAGTCTGTTTCTGAATTAAAAATGGATATGGTATTAACCGCACATCCAACAGAGATTACACGTCGTACTCTGATCAATAAACATACTGCGATCAACCAATGTTTAAGCCTATTAGAACTTACTGATATTTCAGATAAAGAGCGTGACCAACTATTAGTTCGTCTTGAGCAATTAATTACTCAAGCATGGCACACCAACGATATTCGTAAAAACCGTCCTACTCCGGTTGATGAAGCTAAATGGGGTTTTGCTGTTATTGAAAACAGCTTGTGGGAAGCCGTTCCACAATATGTCCGTGAATTAGATAAAACATTACAAGATGGTTTAGGCATTTCATTGCCACTTGATGCTTCTCCAATCAAATTTACTTCATGGATGGGTGGAGACCGTGACGGTAACCCATTTGTAACCGCGAAAGTAACAAAAGAAGTATTAATCACTAGCCGTTGGGTAGCAGTTAGCTTGTATCTTGAAGATATTCAGCAGTTAACGAAAGAGTTATCGATGGATAACTGTGACCCAGTATTACGTGCCATTGTTGGTGAAGAGGCTGATGAGCCGTACCGCGTTATTTTACGCAAGCTACGTAATGAATTAAAAGAAACTTTAACCGCGCTAAGTGCCACATTACAAGGTCACGATAGTACAGCTAAAGATATCATTGTCAGCACTAAACAACTAAAAGAGCCATTACAACAATGTTATGACTCACTTGTTAATATGGGCATGAAGTCTATTGCTAACGGTTTATTATTAGACATTCTACGTCGCGTAAACTGTTTCGGTGTTAACTTAGTTAAACTAGATATCCGCCAAGATGGTGAACGTCACGGCGATACTTTATCTGAGCTAACACGCTACTTAGGCATTGGTGATTACAATGCTTGGAGCGAAGAAGATAAGCAAGCCTTCTTACTACAAGAATTGAACAGTAAACGTCCACTGATCCCTACAGCTTGGGAGCCTTCAGCAGACGTACAAGAAGTACTAGATACTTGTAAAGTAGTTGCACAAACAGATCCTGAAGCATTAGGTATTTACATTATCTCTATGGCACGTGAAGCATCTGACGTACTAGCAGTTCAACTATTATTAAAAGAAGTGGGCTGTCCATTCCGTATTCCAGTTGCTCCATTATTTGAAACACTAGATGATTTAAATAACGCAGCAGATGTAATGAAACGCCTGTATGCAGTTGACTGGTACCGTGGTTACATTGGCGGAGAGCAACATGTGATGATTGGTTACTCTGACTCAGCAAAAGACGCCGGTGTAATGGCAGCTAACTGGGCGCAGTACACATCACAAGAAGCATTGATCAAAATCAGTGAAGATAACGACATTCAACTAGTTCTATTCCACGGACGTGGCGGCACAATCGGTCGAGGTGGTGCTCCAGCACAACAAGCCTTATTATCGCAACCTCCTGGTTCATTGAAAGGTGGTTTACGTGTAACTGAACAGGGCGAGATGATCCGCTTCAAATTCGGTTTACCAAAAGTAGCGATCAACAGTTTAGATATTTACACTGCAGCTATTTTAGAAGCAAACTTACTGCCGCCACCAGCACCAAAACAAGAATGGCGCGATGTTATGCAGCAATTTGCTGAACAATCATGCGAGGAGTATCGTTACTTTGTTCGTGAAGAACCTGACTTTGTACCTTACTTCCGTAGCGTAACGCCTGAGCTAGAGCTAGGTAAATTAGCACTAGGTAGTCGCCCTGCGAAACGTAAAGCGAATGGTGGTGTTGAAAGCCTACGTGCAATCCCATGGATCTTTGCATGGAGTCAAAACCGCTTAATGCTACCAGCTTGGTTAGGCGCAGGCACTTCATTAAAAACGTTACTAGATGAAGGTAAAAAAGAGGTGTTACGTGAAATGTACGTAAACTGGCCTTTCTTCCATACACGTTTAGAAATGTTTGAAATGGTATTCATGAAAGCAGATGAAGAATTAACAAAATTCTACGAAGAGCGTTTAGTTCCAAAAGAGCTATGGCCTTTAGGTGAACGTCTGCGTGAAAATCTTAAACTAACACGTGAAACAGTATTAGAAACAATTCCTGATCATAAGTTAATGCAAGAACAACCATGGATTAAAGAGTCAATTAAATTACGTAATCCGTATGTTGACCCACTAAACATGTTACAAGCTGAGTTATTATCTCGTTCACGTTCATGCGAACAAAACGAAACAATTAACCCAGATATTGACCAAGCATTAATGGTAACCATCGCCGGTATTGCTGCTGGTCTTCGTAATACAGGTTAATCTCTACAAGATTTTTACTATTCCCAGCCCACTTTTGTCGATAGATAAAAGTGGGCTTTTTCTTTTTGGCTACCTTTCTATCAAACACTCCTCAACTGTTTTAGCAAAACTCCATATTTGACACATATTATTGGCCTTCAAGCATGCTAATCTGTTGTCATAGCAATTTCATTAAATACACGACCTAGTGTTGCACCAAAGAAAAATAGAGTCGATTGTTAATGAAATTAATCTCACTAAGCACAAGAGGCATTACTATGATGAAAGTTTACTTAACGTCTACATTAATTGGTTTGACCCTATTTTTGCAGGGCTGTGATAACAGTGAAGCGCACACAACTAATACAATAAGTGCTGCCGAATATAAAGGCTCAGGCTCAGTAACCTTCGGCATAGCGGAAACCACTACACCCAATCTATTTCCTAAAGGTGGTCGAGTGGCAGAAATAGGAACGATCAAAAGCATCAATGACAATACAACTTGGACAGTACCTGCGGCCGTCAACTTTACTAATGATAAAATTCCATTTGCTCCAGATTTATACAACGATTATGGTCAACGATATAACGACGCTAAAGCAGCCTTAGCAGCGCTAGATACAAAAGATATAATTGAAATTGATGCTGATGGAGAAATAGTCACTGTTTATATATTTGCTGATAACTATTTTGAAATGTATATCAATGGCGTTGCTGTTGGTAAAGACCCGGTTCCTTTCACTCAATTCAATGCCAATATCATTCAATTTAAAGTGAAAAAGCCTTTTGATGTCGCAGTATTAGCGGTTGATTGGGAAGAAAACTTAGGCACAGGTACGGAGTCTAATCGTGGTGTTTCAGCACACCCTGGTGATGGAGGTTTTGTTGCCGTGTTTAAAAATGCAGATGATCAAACTATCGCCATCACAGATAGTACTTGGAAAGCACAAAACTATTATACCTCTCCAATCACAGACTTGAGCTGCTTAACTGAATCTGGCACTTCTCGTTTATCAACGCAATGTACTATAGAAGGAACTAATGATGCTTCTGTTTTATATGGAGTACATTGGGCAATACCAAAAGGTTGGGAGAAGCAAGGTTACGATGATAGTCAATGGCCTGCTGCAACAACCTTTAGTAATGACACTGTCGGTGTTGATAACAAAAAATCATATACCAACTTTACCGACATTTTTGACAATACAGAGCAAGATGCACAATTTATTTGGTCTACTAATTTAAACTTAGATAATAAAATTTTGTTAAGAAAAACAGTCGCGAAATAAAGCATGTTATTCACCTACAAAAGATTATAACCGAGGATGCTGACTTCCTTGGTTATAATAATGTTTGCGCCGAGATTGGATATGTTAATATTAGCTTTTTAAGCTAGATTCGGTAATAACATGACAAACGAAATAACAATTAAACAACTTGATGCATTAGGTTTACGCTGCCCAGAGCCAGTAATGGTCATTCGAAAAACGGTACGTAAACTCGCAACAGGCGATATGTTAGAAATCATTGCTGACGATCCAGCAACCACTCGAGATATACCCAGTTTTTGTCGTTTTATGGAACATCAGTTAGTTGAGGCGCAAACCGACACTATCCCCTACCGTTATATCATTAAGAAAGGCTTAAAATAATATTTTTGAAAGAGATACTACTTATTAAATAATTTATAAGTTTTTCTAAGCTTTATCAACCTTACCTAGATACTAGCCAATAAAGATTATTGATCATATAATGATGTTAATTTGAGACGTAAAAACGCCCCCCATATATACAGGTATTAAACATTTTATTGTCTCACCTTAAACAAATGGATTTTGTTTATTGATCATTTAAGTACTCCTTAGGAATAAAGAAGTGGATTTATAACAGGTTAATCGAACCTTAAATAAACGCTCAATATTAAGGTAAGAATATATGGATCTGTTTTGTACTAAGTACTTACGTTTAATGTGGCTTGAGTTCCCACAGCTGATATCGGGCCTTCTTAAATTAACTTATTTATTCTCATACTGCTTATTATTTTTAACCTCTACTCTTTTTTATAATGCAAGCTATGCCGCAACCAATAAGCCGCCACCAGTAGAGCACAGTGATTTATCACCAGCACAATTATTAAAACAAGCAGAAACTTTCCGGTTTATTGACCAACAGAAAGGTATTAAACTTGCCAACAAAGCATTACAACAAGCCGATATTAATGGTGAGGCATTACTATGTGCTAATGCTCATAATCTACTAGGTGATTTAAACAGAAGAATCAGCGACACCAATCAATCCAAATATCATTTTTTACAAGCAGCAGATATTTATCAAAGTATAGATGCCGAGGAACAACACATTCTTGCATCGGTTGACTATCTTCATACCCTATCCACTGAAGGCCTTCATTATCAAGTTGAAGATAAAATAAATGACACAATCAGCCTTGCTAAAGAGTATGGTCATCCTTATCCCATTGCAATGGCATTGATTGTAAAAGGAAGAAGCCAATATAAGTTAAAACAATATGACGCTTCAATTGAACAATATTCAGAGGCACTAAATTATTTAACTGAATCTGACTATAAAGTACAAAAAGAACGGGCTGAAACCTTTACCAAAATCGCTGAATCTTATAAAAGGTTAAAAGATCGAACCCTCATCGGAACAGCATACAAAAGTGCATTAGATATTTATACAAAGATACAAGATCACAAGTCAATGGCTCGCACATTGAATGCACTATCAGAGGTGGAACGAAATTTAAAAAATTATAAAGTTGCTCTTGATTACTCGTTAAAAAGCATTGACATACAGCGGTCGATCAATGACCAGATTGGCTTAGCAAAAGCCCTTTCCGGTGCAGGTATCATCTATCGATTTATTGGTTTATATGAAAAGTCACTGTCTTTTATGTACCAATCTCACTTAATTTATAAACAACTCAACCATACTAAAGGGTTGGCCAAAACATCCAACCAAATGGGATTAATTTATACTCGTTTGCATGAGTACGAGCAAGCCAAGTCTTTTTACAATTTAACCATTAACCTCCCTGAACACCAAGTTGAAACAAAAACATTAGCCTCGGCTTTACGGGAATTGGCAGTGATCGACATTGAGTCAGAAGATTACGAAGATGCAAAACAAAAAATTCTACGTGCGCATAAGATTTACCAGGGACAGGATGATCACTTATATGAATCAATAACGGCGCGTATTATCGCCAACATATATCATGCTCAGAACGATGATGAAGCAGCTATTATTTTTTATAAGCGCTCTTTATCCTTAGCAATGGAGGCTAAAGATACTCTGTATCAGTTAAAAGCACAGATTCCGTTAGCTGAAGTATTAATTGACAGGGACATACAACAAGCTATTGAGTTACTAAAATCTTCCTTAGTACTTGCCACCACAATTAATTCAACAACCCACATGTTACATGTTTATCAAGAATTAAAAAAAGCTGAAAAGGCACAGCATAATTATAAAGCGGCTTTGTCCTATGCAGAGAAAGAACTCGCTTTATCAAAGGTGATTGAAAAACAAAAAAATGATGAAAGTCTAACGTTAGTTAAAGCTAAATTATATTCACATAAGAAAGAGAGAGAACTCGCCTTATTAAAGGAAAAAACACAACGAGATGCTTTAGAATTAGCCAAAAAAACCAGTGAAGTTGCTCTTTCAGAACAAGCTCAAAAAATAGCCGAATTAGAGCTATCAAAAAACAAGTATGCGAATACCACACTCACTGCGTTATTAATTATCTGTTTACTCACCGTTTTATTTATCTATCGACGTTTTAATTACTCACGTCAACTCAACAAAAAACTAGATCAGTTAGCAACAAGAGACCCTCTGACTAACTGTTATAACCGCCGAGCATTATTTAACCTCATGAATGAAGTCTTTGAAGGATTAACTCCTAACGATGAATATTGTATTGTGCTTGTTGATATTGACCATTTTAAAAAGGTTAACGATATACATGGCCATAACATAGGAGATAAGGTGTTGTGTGATATCGCTGAAGTATTGAAAAATGGTATTCGTAAAGATGATATTACAGTGCGTTATGGTGGCGAGGAATTCTGCCTTACTTTAGCAGGTACACAACCAGAACAAGCAATGAAAATCGTAGAAAAAATACGTGAAAAAATTGAGTTAACAGCATTCAACGATATATATGTCACCTGTAGTTTTGGTGTTGCTTCTGTTCAATTTAATGCAACTACGCCTTCTGAGTTAATCCATCAAGCAGATGTGGCTCTTTATAAGTCAAAATCCTTAGGCCGTAATAAAGTAACCTTATGGAGTTCAAAAATGGCAACTCAATCTTCACCGGATTAACTTTCTCTAGGAAATACTCATTTCATTACAATTTTTGGTTGTATAAAAAAGTGCATATAACTCAATAACAAACCAATTTGGTGCTAAAAAGAAAATTGCTTTATTTGATACTCCTCAAGCTTTTGATTTTGTTAAATTATATTTTATTGAATACTTGGCACAAGTTTTTCATGAGTTATGTGATGGAGTAATCTATAAAAAATAGATAACGCGCCTTTATGCCATTATAAAAATACTCATATTAGCTGTACCTAACCAAAGAACAGCAAGTTAAGTTGTAACTGTAATTGCATCGAAGGCAGAAAAACAACAGCAAATGATACTCGCTAACTATAAATAAGGTTGCCTCTCTCGCTTATTGGAGTCTTATGATAAATGCACTAATACCAGTCACCTCTTTGCTTATGTCCAGTGCATTGTTACTACTTGGGCATGGTTTATTACTTACTCTACTGCCTATTGCCGCTAACTCATTCGGCTTTTCCGATACACAAGTTGCTTTAACAGGATCTGCTTACTTCTTAGGCTTTGTTTCAGGCTGCTTAACCACTCCTTTTATGTTAAAACGCGTGGGTCATATTCGTAGTTTTGCCGTACTAGCCACTTCTTATACTGTGGTCATTTTAATCTTTCCTTTATTACCTGAATTTTATGCTTGGATGATATTGCGATTCTTAATCGGTTTAGTTATTTCAGGTCTATACATGATTATCGAAAGCTGGCTTAACGGTAATGCAACACCGCAAAATAGAGGTTCTATCCTATCTATTTATACCACGCTAAATTTAATCATGGTGATGTGCGGACAGCAGTTATTCAACTTAGGTAACGTACAAGATACGATGTTATTTAGCTTAGCAGCTATATTGATTTCGATTGCTATTATCCCGATTTCATTAACTCGCCACGCTGCACCAACTATGGTTCAGCAGGTTAAACTGAATATGTATAAAGTATGGGAGCACTCTCACATTGCGTTAATTGGCGCAGTTGTCGCAGGGTTAGTCACCGGTGCCTTTTGGTCTTTAGCCCCTATTTATGCGAAAGCTAATAATTTCAATAATATTCAAGTAGGGTTATTTCTATCAGCTACTGTATTGGGAGGAGCATGTTTTCAGCTTCCTTTAGGTAAAATATCCGATAAAATGGACCGTCGAAGTGTACTAATGTACTCCGCATTAATAGGCTCTATCGTCTCCTTGACCTTTTTTTATTTACCGCAACTTGTCCCCTCTTTTGCTGGATGGCCAGCTTTTGTGTCAGCCTTTTTTTGGGGAGGAACTTGCATGACGTTATATGCAATCTGTTTAGCTCACGCTAACGATAATGCAACTTCAGAAGATTTTGTAGAAATCAGTAGTGCAATGTTAATTACTTTAGGGTTATCTTCTGCTATCGGTGCACCATTAGCTTCTCTCAGTATGAGTCAATTGGGAGCAAATGGCCTATATGCTTTTACAGGGTCCTGTCTCATATTATTCTTTATTATTGTTCTATTTAGACGCCGCAGTCATATTTCACCTTCTATCTTAGAAGAAAAAGAAGAGTTTCGTACGGTAACCGATATGGCAGGCCCTACTGCCTATGAAATGGATCCAAGGACAGAGACAGAAGTAGAAACGCTAATAAAAGAAGAAACCATCACTGCATCGGAAAACAATGCTATGAAATAATATAATTTGTGTACTTAACTCGAAAGATTAACCTGAACCCCATGACAAATTAGTTAACTTTGCGTATTAATTAATATTAATAGGCAAAGGAAACATAGATGTTAAATGAACCGCAAAAAAACCACTTCAATAAGCTATATCATGGGGAAATGGGGCTAGCTAAAACAATTTGGTTATACGCTGCCATAATCAACTGTTGCTTAATCGGCTTTTTTCTTATTCCCTTCAATGATGTTATTGAAGTGGCTCTTTTGTTCTTTATCTTGGCTTATAACCTAATAGTAATGTCTGGTATTTGGGCTGCCTCAGAAAAATATAAAGGTAAATATCTTTGGATAGCCTTGAGCAAATGCCTATTAATATTAAGTTACTTTGTATGGGCTATTGGCGCCTTTACAGCGATTAACTGGTTTCTGATCCTATAAACTATCTCTGATCATCAATATCAATCCCCCTCTTATAGATAACAATAAATTATTATAATAATAAAATATAATAATTTTAAGTTATTCAAAAGCAAGCGTACTATCTCCTCATCGAAACAAAACATGTAATAAGCAATGCATGTAATAAATGAAATAAAAGTAGGAGAACGTTATGAAAATGAATCACGTTGGTTTAATGGTTGGCGATATGGACAAAGCTGTTGAGTTTTATACTAAAGCGCTAGGTCTTCGCATCGTTATGAATAACACTAAAGTACAAGAAGAACGCGAAACAGCTATTGGCAGAATGTGTGTTGCGGTATTTGGTGAAGGCTTCAAAGGCTTTAATATTGCACACTTAGTAACAACTGATGGTATCGGTGTTGAATTATTTGAGATGAAAGATCGTCAAGAACGCCATGAAGTTGATTTCTCTCGCCTTGGTATTTTCCACTTCTGTCTACAAACAGATGATTTTGAAGGTGCTATTGCACGTACTGAACAATACGGCGGTAAAGTGCGTATGGATATCATGCGTTACCATCCAGAAGATGATAGCAAACCAGCTAAAATGGTTTACTTAGAAGACCCGTTTGGTAACTTATTTGAGTTCTATTCACACACTTACGAAGAAACTTACGCAACTGACTATTCGTAATAAATATCGACCAACAAAGGCTGCTTAATAAAGTGGCCTTTTTACTATTAACCAGCAACCACTATGTAAGTAATACTTAAATTAAAACAATACTGTATTATAAATTCCCGTTAACTTGAATTTATAATAAAAAGATAGAATCTGCCCCTTTTACAGGCTTCTTTTAACATAAAGTCATATTAATCAGCCCCAAAAGTAATCATTTAATTAATCCCCTAAAAATTAATTTTAACAATTATTCAGAAGTCTAATAAGCAATTTTATCAATATGGTTAAACGACAATATAATCAAACTAAAGCACACTAAGTACCTAACGATTCTGAGTGTGCTTAGATTATGGTGGCTAATTTATATTGTTTCTTCCATCTCAGCTGTAGATGAAGTTGCTGCATACATATCTGTATCGTCAGAGACAATCAGAGCTCCATCCTCAATTAACCCATTAATGATAGTCACATCTTCACTTCCGTACTCAGTCACAACATCAACATCCTCTAAAACGATATATTGTGTTACTTCATCATTAACCACTTCAATAGTGGTATTCGCAATACCTTCACTATCTGTATCAACAGAGAAGTTTAAGTAGGAATCTAATGTATTACTGGTTGCATCAACGAGTAGATCGCTTAAATCGAGTACGTCTTCTCCATCGATATCAAAATCAGTAATGGTATCGATATTATTATTAGCACTACTATCGAATTCCCAAATATAAGTATCAGATCCTTCACCACCAGTTAATATGTCATTACCTAAACCACCGGTTAACATATCATCGCCATCTCCACCAACTAACGTGTCATCTGCATCTGTTCCAACAAGAATACTATCAACACCATTCACGGTAACAGTGGCAGCGGCAACATCCGTTTTAACACCATCACTTACAGTGTATTCGATATCAAAGGTTTGTGAGTCGCCTTCATTTAGGGTTGCTCCTAATGTTTCACTTGGGGTAAAGACTATCTCTCCATTCACAAGTTCACCTGTACCAACAATAACACCACCTGCAGTCACATCGACTGCATCACCGCCTTCACTCACACTTTGCCCTTGGATCTCAGTAATAGTAATGTCATCATTGTCGCTGTCACTATCATTAGATAGTACATCGATAGCTATTGAGTTATTCTCATCAGTAAAAATACTCCCTTCTGTTAAAGAGGTATCTACTGAAGGTAAATCATCAGTAACATCTACAACTGTATCTGCATCATCGTAATTGATATCAAGAGTAAGTACTTCTGTTGTTTCACTACCATCTGCTTGTGTTCTGGTAAAAGTAATTTCATCTGAAATTGTTCTTGAAAGTGTCATATTTTGTACTACATAGGTACCATTAGATCCTGACGTTGTTAATTCAAAATAATCAACGGGTGTATCAGTCGTAAACGAATAAACATCTGAGTAAGTACCACTTTCTCTGTAAGCAGATTGTGTTTCTGTCGTCCCATCTTCGAAGTAAGCAGTTATGCTTACCTGAGTAGCACTGTTACTAGACTCATCAAAGAAACCACCTAACCCATCAAGCGTAAAACTCACCTCATTGATATTTTCACCTACAACGTCTATAACCAGTGTTTCTCCCCTGCTTAGTCCTGTTCCATCAGCGTTACCAATACCATTGCCTATATGAGTATTACCATTCCAAGCAGTTAATACTTTTGAATCGTTTTCACTTGTTGTTGTTATAGAAGTTGTAATTGTTGCATTGTTAATAACAGCTACTGCTTCTGTCCCTTCCTCATTAACTGTTCCCCAATCACTAACACTAGCCACAAAGCTTTCACTACCGTCATCACCAAATGATCCCACTTGAATATCAACAGAGTTAAGCTTAACTTCCTCTTCATCAGGGATGAATCGAACCTCAGAATCTGAGTCATATTCGTCCCCAATAACCATATCAACCCAAACACCATCTACTGATACTTGCACTGTTCCATATTCTGGCTCTTCATCGAGACGGATTGTTGTTGCATAAGTCATTTCAGTATCATTAACGGCAGTAGGTGCATAATCAACTCCATTAATAGTTATCTCTATATCCTGAGTATTACCATCTGTTGTATTGACGGTAATAATATCAGTTAAGGTCTCACCATTATCAAGAGCTTGTATTTCAGCTTGTGTGTTGTCAGCTTCATACGTCCAATTGCCATCAGAATCGATAGTAACAGTGCCATAGGCACCGATTACTGATTCAGCTTCAAAGGTCGTTGTATCTGCGGTATCCAAGTCCGTTAGAGATAATGTACCATTGGTAGTTAATATACTTTCATCATCATCTTCAGTAACTTCGCCCGTTGCTTGACCAGTCACAACTGATAGATCATCAGTACCATTTATAGTTATTGTAATATCTTGTTCAGCCCCATTTAAGGACACAGTATAAACTTCAGTTAAAGTCTCGCCATCAGCTAAATACTGCACATCGTTATTATCGACTTCATATGACCAATTACCATCTGAATCAATAGTTAACTCTCCGAGTGCACTACTCCCTGCTGTTGAAGTAGCAAAGGTTACTGTTGGTGAAAAACTACTTCTATCTGAATCGTCGACATCAATAAAAGTGATTTTTCCTGAATCTGTTAATACCATATCAGTGCTATCTTCAATCACTTCGCCTTCTGCACTATCACCAACACTACTATCTACTATGATTTCAGTAGGATCTTCCGCACCAATAATGTCAATGGTGGTAGTTTCTTGGGTACCATTTAAAGTAACTGTGTATATCTCAGTGATTTTTTCACCTTCATCTAGGTACTGAACCAATGAGTTATCTACGCTATAACTCCAATTACCATCATTTTCTACAGTAACAGAGCCCAATTGACCTAAACTTGAAGTCGAACTTGTAAAGTTGACTTCTGGCTCAAAAGAGGCGCTATCAGAAGAGTCCGCATCACCAAATTCAAAAGTATCACTTGTTGTTAAAAACCCTGGGGTGTCTGTATCATCATCCTCAAAAAGCCTAGCAAACGCATCACTAGAGCCTACTGGTTCAATAGTAGTCGGATCATCAGCTCCATTAATAGTAACTGTAATATCATGTGTAGTACCGTTTAGCGTCACTGTGTAGACTTCTACCAATGACTCACCCTCACCTAAATATTGAACAGCGCTGTTCTCAACCTCATAAGTCCAGTTACCATTTGCATCAATAGAGATTTCACCTAAAGCGGTATCCCCTTCATTCTCAGGAGAGAACTCAACAGTAGGCGCAAAATTTTCACTGTCTTCAGTATCTACATCAGAGAATGTTAATGTACCTGAGTCCGTTAAGGTTTGAGTTGCACTTACTTCTTGATCCTCGGTCACTTCACCATTATCACTATCTGAAGCTCCCACTAAAATTTCAGTCGGATCATCCACTGGGTTAATAGTGACACTAACCGTTTCTTCAGTACCTTCTTCATTGGTATAAGTGAAAGTATCTGTTCCATTGAAGTTAGTATTTGGCGTATAAGTAACAGTGCCATCATTATTCAATACAACCGTACCATTCACGCCATCAGTTACTGAAGTGACGGCAGATACCTCACTATCTTCATCTGTGTCATTCGCTAAGACGTCAATTATGACGGGTGTATCTTCATCAGTAATAGTTGAGTCAGAGTTGGTAATAGTTGGGTCATCAACAATAGTCACACTTGGTTCAACGCTTACGGCATCGCCATCAACCGTGCCGTCGTTTGGCGTTAAGGTGAACGCTGGTAATTCTTGACCGCTGTTCACTAAGTCAGCGCCCGCTTGGGTCAATACCACTGAGCCGTCTACTAAGGCATAGTTTACTGTGTCGCTTAGCGTAACCGTCACCTCATCGCCATCTTCATCGAAGGTCTCGAAAGTCGCCACTTCTGCGCCAGCAACCGCGCTGCCGTCATCTTC
>NZ_JAPNXS010000021.1:0-1676 GCF_030397575.1 Psychromonas sp. 14N.309.X.WAT.B.A12
TAGTTTTAGTCAGTAATATTGAGTCGCAACTTAGGTTGCAAATTAAACTTTAAATTGAAGAGTTTGATCATGGCTCAGATTGAACGCTGGCGGCAGGCTTAACACATGCAAGTCGAACGGTAACAGAAAGTAGCTTGCTACTTTGCTGACGAGTGGCGGACGGGTGAGTAATGCTTGGGAATATGCCTTATGGTGGGGGACAACAGTTGGAAACGACTGCTAATACCGCATAACATCTCCGGATCAAAGTGGGGGACCTTCGGGCCTCACGCCATAAGAGTAGCCCAAGTGGGATTAGCTAGTTGGTAAGGTAATGGCTTACCAAGGCGACGATCCCTAGTTGGTCTTAGAGGATGACCAGCCACACTGGAACTGAGACACGGTCCAGACTCCTACGGGAGGCAGCAGTGGGGAATATTGCACAATGGGCGCAAGCCTGATGCAGCCATGCCGCGTGTGTGAAGAAGGCTTTCGGGTTGTAAAGCACTTTCAGCGAGGAGGAAAGGTTGTACTTTAATAGAGTGCAGCTGTGACGTTACTCGCAGAAGAAGCACCGGCTAACTCCGTGCCAGCAGCCGCGGTAATACGGAGGGTGCGAGCGTTAATCGGAATTACTGGGCGTAAAGCGCGCGTAGGCGGTTAATTAAGTCAGATGTGAAATCCCAGGGCTCAACCTTGGAACTGCATTTGAAACTGGTTAACTAGAGTTTTGTAGAGGGTGGTAGAATTTCAGGTGTAGCGGTGAAATGCGTAGAGATCTGAAGGAATACCAGTGGCGAAGGCGGCCACCTGGACAAAGACTGACGCTGAGGCGCGAAGGCGTGGGGAGCAAACGGGATTAGATACCCCGGTAGTCCACGCAGTAAACGATGTCTATTAGAATTTTGTGGCTATATGCCGTGGGATTCAAAGCTAACGCATTAAATAGACCGCCTGGGGAGTACGGCCGCAAGGTTAAAACTCAAATGAATTGACGGGGGCCCGCACAAGCGGTGGAGCATGTGGTTTAATTCGATGCAACGCGAAGAACCTTACCATCCCTTGACATCCAGAGAATCACCTAGAGATAGATGAGTGCCTTCGGGAACTCTGAGACAGGTGCTGCATGGCTGTCGTCAGCTCGTGTTGTGAAATGTTGGGTTAAGTCCCGCAACGAGCGCAACCCTTATCCTTATTTGCCAGCGGGTTATGCCGGGAACTCTAGGGACACTGCCGGTGATAAACCGGAGGAAGGTGGGGACGACGTCAAGTCATCATGGCCCTTACGGGATGGGCTACACACGTGCTACAATGGCAAATACAAAGGGCTGCTAACCAGCGATGGTATGCGAATCTCCTAAAGTTTGTCGTAGTCCGGATCGGAGTCTGCAACTCGACTCCGTGAAGTTGGAATCGCTAGTAATCGTGGATCAGAATGCCACGGTGAATACGTTCCCGGGCCTTGTACACACCGCCCGTCACACCATGGGAGTGGGCTGCACCAGAAGTCATTAGCTTAACCTTCGGGATGGCGATGACCACGGTGTGGTTCATGACTGGGGTGAAGTCGTAACAAGGTAGCCCTAGGGGAACCTGGGGCTGGATCACCTCCTTACGTAAAGAAACACATCCTTTGTACTTAGGTACATTGGCGCAAGTAATAATGAGTGCCCACACAGATTGTTTGATTAGAAAGT
>NZ_JAPNXS010000021.1:2044-5283 GCF_030397575.1 Psychromonas sp. 14N.309.X.WAT.B.A12
CACTGCTCTTTAACAATTAGGAAAGCTGATAAATGTTCTTATTTATCGCACAAAAACAATGACACTTCGGTGTTGATTGGTGTGATAAATAAAACGAAATGTTTAATTCATTACGATGAATTAAACGAGTTCTCAATATTAAAACCTCGGTTTTAGTATTGTAATCAAGCAAAAATAAAATGCACATTACATGCAAATGTAATGAGTACGTATCTACACACTCTTTGAGTGTTAGGTGCACGAAAAACGTAAACGTTTTTCATATGTAAATATGAGAGTCGCAAGCGTCTTGGAAACAACATATAACACTCTTTAGGTGTTGTATGGTTAAGTGAATAAGCGTGCACGGTGGATGCCTAGGCAATTAGAGGCGATGAAGGACGTGGTAATCTGCGATAAGTCCAGGGGAGTTGATAACAAGCGTTATATCCTGGAATTTCCGAATGGGGCAACCCGGCACTTAGTGTCATCGTTATGTGAATACATAGCATAGCGAAGCAAACGAGGGGAACTGAAACATCTAAGTACCCTTAGGAAAAGAAATCAACCGAGATTCCGAAAGTAGCGGCGAGCGAAATCGGAACAGCCCTTAAGCTGTTTAAAAGTTAGTGGAAGGCTCTGGAAAGTGCCACGGTACAGGGTGATAGTCCCGTACACAAAAACTTCTTTACAGTGAAAACGAGTAAGTCGGGACACGAGAAATCCTGATTGAATATGGGGGGACCATCCTCCAAGGCTAAATACTCCTAATTGACCGATAGTGAACCAGTACCGTGAGGGAAAGGCGAAAAGAACCCCTGTGAGGGGAGTGAAATAGAACCTGAAACCGTGTACGTACAAGCAGTAGGAGCGGATTTATTCCGTGACTGCGTACCTTTTGTATAATGGGTCAACGACTTAATTTCAGTAGCAAGGTTAACCATTTAGGGGAGCCGTAGGGAAACCGAGTCTTAACTGGGCGAATAGTTGCTGGGATTAGACCCGAAACTTGGTGATCTAGCCATGAGCAGGTTGAAGATTGAGTAACATCAATTGGAGGACCGAACCCACTAATGTTGAAAAATTAGGGGATGACTTGTGGCTGGGGGTGAAAGGCCAATCAAACCAAGAGATAGCTGGTTCTCCTCGAAAGCTATTTAGGTAGCGCCTCATGTATCACTGTTGGGGGTAGAGCACTGTTAAGGCTAGGGGGTCATCCCGACTTACCAACCCTTTGCAAACTCCGAATACCAACAAGTGCAATCATGGGAGACACACGGCGGGTGCTAACGTCCGTCGTGGAAAGGGAAACAACCCAGACCGCCAGCTAAGGTCCCAAAGTATATGTTAAGTGGGAAACGATGTGGGAAGGCTTAGACAGCTAGGAAGTTGGCTTAGAAGCAGCCATCTTTTAAAGAAAGCGTAATAGCTCACTAGTCGAGTCGGCCTGCGCGGAAGATTTAACGGGGCTAAACATATCACCGAAGCTGCGGACGCGTATTTATACGCGTGGTAGAGGAGCGTTCTGTAAGCCGTCGAAGGGAAAGGTGTAAACCATCCTGGAGGTATCAGAAGTGCGAATGTTGACATGAGTAACGATAAGGGGGGTGAAAAACCTCCCCGCCGGAAGACCAAGGGTTCCTGTCCAACGTTAATCGGGGCAGGGTGAGTCGACCCCTAAGGCGAGGCCGAAAGGCGTAGTCGATGGGAAACGGGTTAATATTCCCGTACCCTTATATTTTGCGATGGGAGGACGGAGAAGGCTAGGTGGGCCTGGCGATGGTTGTCCAGGTTCAAGAGTGTAGGCGGGAGATTTAGGTAAATCCGGATTTCTATTAACGCTGAGACTCGATGTCGAGCTACTAAGGTAGTGAAGTCATTGATGCCATACTTCCAGGAAAAGTCTCTAAGCTTCAGAAATATAAGGATCGTACCCCAAACCGACACAGGTGGTCAGGTAGAGAATACCAAGGCGCTTGAGAGAACTCGGGTGAAGGAACTAGGCAAAATGGTACCGTAACTTCGGGAGAAGGTACGCCCTTGACGGTGATGAGACTTGCTCTCTAAGCTGTTGGGGGCCGAAGATACCAGATGGCTGCAACTGTTTATTAAAAACACAGCACTCTGCTAAATCGTAAGATGACGTATAGGGTGTGACGCCTGCCCGGTGCCGGAAGGTTAATTGATGTGGTTAGACTTAGGTCGAAGCTATTGATCGAAGCCCCGGTAAACGGCGGCCGTAACTATAACGGTCCTAAGGTAGCGAAATTCCTTGTCGGGTAAGTTCCGACCTGCACGAATGGCGTAATGATGGCCATGCTGTCTCCACCCGAGACTCAGTGAAGTTGAAATCGCAGTGAAGATGCTGTGTACCCGCGGCTAGACGGAAAGACCCCGTGAACCTTTACTATAGCTTAGCAGTGAACTTAGAGCCTACATGTGTAGGATAGGTGGGAGGCTTTGAAACCGCGTCGCCAGATGCGGTGGAGCCAACCTTGAAATACCACCCTTGTATGTTTTGAGTTCTAACCATGGCCCCTGAATCGGGGTTTGGGACACTGTTTGGTGGGTAGTTTGACTGGGGCGGTCTCCTCCCAAAGAGTAACGGAGGAGTACGAAGGTTGGCTAATCACGGTCGGACATCGTGAGGTTAGTACAATGGTATAAGCCAGCTTAACTGCGAGACAGACACGTCGAGCAGGTACGAAAGTAGGTCATAGTGATCCGGTGGTTCTGAATGGAAGGGCCATCGCTCAACGGATAAAAGGTACTCCGGGGATAACAGGCTGATACCGCCCAAGAGTTCATATCGACGGCGGTGTTTGGCACCTCGATGTCGGCTCATCACATCCTGGGGCTGAAGTCGGTCCCAAGGGTATGGCTGTTCGCCATTTAAAGTGGTACGCGAGCTGGGTTTAGAACGTCGTGAGACAGTTCGGTCCCTATCTGCCGTGGGCGTTTGAGAATTGAGAGGAGCTGCTCCTAGTACGAGAGGACCGGAGTGGACGAACCGCTGGTGTTCGGGTTGTTATGCCAATAGCATTGCCCGGTAGCTACGTTCGGAATCGATAACCGCTGAAAGCATCTAAGCGGGAAGCGAGCCTCAAGATGAGTTCTCACTGGAACTTTAAGTTCCCTGAAGGGCCGTTGGAGACTACAACGTTGATAGGCAAGGTGTGTAAGTGCGGTAACGTATTGAGCTAACTTGTACTAATTACCCGTGAGGCTTAACCATACAACACCTAAGTAGTGTTGCTGTT
>NZ_JAPNXS010000022.1 GCF_030397575.1 Psychromonas sp. 14N.309.X.WAT.B.A12
AAAAAAATCTGTCGTAACTGCAAAGTTATCAAACGCCACGGTGTGGTGCGAGTTATCTGCGTAGAGCCAAAGCATAAACAACGCCAAGGCTAATCCTAGATAGATTTAGGATATATCAGCAGCTTAGATGAATTTTTCATCTAAGCTGTGTTTTGTTTGCTAATTTATCATTTGTCGAGTATCCTACCGGGCTTTTCACAAATGAATCGTTAACTTTAAGGAGTGCATAGTGGCCCGTATCGCTGGCATTAACGTTCCTGATCATAAGCATGCAGTTATCGCATTAACTGCTATTTTTGGCATCGGCAAGACTCGTTCACAAATTATTTGTGCTGAGTCAGGCGTAGCTGAAACTACTAAGCTTAAAGATCTGGATGAAACACAAATCGAAGCTCTTCGTACAGAAGTAGCTAAATTCGCCGTTGAAGGTGATTTACGTCGTGAAGTATCTATGAGCATCAAGCGTCTTATGGACCTTGGTTGTTACCGTGGACTTCGTCACCGTCGCAGCTTACCTCTACGTGGACAGCGTTCTAAAACGAATGCTCGTACTCGTAAAGGTCCGCGTAAAGCAATTAAGAAATAGGGTAAGAGATAATGGCTAAAACACCAACTCGTGCTCGCAAGCGCGTTAAAAAGCAAGTTGCTGATGGTATGGCTCACATCCATGCTTCTTTCAACAACACAATCGTAACTATTACAGACCGTCAAGGTAATGCTCTTTCTTGGGCTACTGCAGGTGGTTCTGGTTTCCGTGGTTCTCGTAAATCTACTCCGTTCGCTGCACAGGTTGCTGCTGAGCGTGCTGCTGAAGCAGCTAAAGAATACGGTCTTAAAAACGTTGAAGTTTTTGTAAATGGACCAGGACCTGGTCGTGAATCTTCGATTCGCGCACTAAACGCGGCGGGTTTCCGTGTAACTAATATTACTGACGTTACACCAATCCCACATAATGGTTGTCGTCCACCAAAGAAACGTCGCGTTTAATCGCAACTTTCTAGGGTAATTGGAGAAAGAACAATGGCAAGATATTTAGGTCCTAAGCTTAAGCTTAGCCGTCGTGAAGGAACTGATTTATTCTTAAAATCAGGTGTCCGCGCGATCGATTCTAAGTGTAAGATCGAAAATGCACCAGGTGTACACGGTGCACGTAAACCACGTCTATCAGACTACGGTTTACAATTACGTGAAAAGCAAAAAGTACGTCGTATGTACGGTGTATTAGAAAAGCAATTCCGTAACTACTATAAAGAAGCTGCTCGTTTACAGGGCAACACTGGCGAAAACTTACTTCAACTTCTTGAAGGTCGTTTAGACAATGTTGTATACCGCATGGGCTTTGGCGCAACACGTGCTGAATCACGTCAACTAGTTAGCCATAAAGCTATTCTAGTGAACGGTAAAGTTGTAAATATCCCTTCATTCAACGTTAAACCTAGCGACGTTATCGCGATCCGTGAGAAAGCTAAAAAGCAATCACGTATTGGCGCTGCATTAGAAATCGCTGGTCAACGTGAAGCCCTAGCTTGGGTAGAAGTTGATACAACGAAGATGGAAGGCGAATTTAAGCGTCAACCTGAACGTTCAGATTTATCTGCTGAGATTAACGAACAGTTAATCATCGAGCTTTACTCTAAGTAAAGTTAACTGTTAAGAGAGGGCACAAATGCAGGGTTCTGTAATTGATTTTCTAAAACCAAGATTAGTTGATATCGAACAAGTTTCAACAACTAGAGCAAAAGTGGTTCTTGAGCCACTAGAGCGTGGCTTTGGCCATACTTTGGGTAATGCTCTTCGTCGTATTTTGTTATCATCTATGCCGGGAACGGCGGTAACAGAAGTCGAAATTGATGGTGTACAACATGAGTACAGCACAAAAGAAGGCGTTCAAGAAGACATCCTAGAGATTCTTCTTAACCTTAAAGGTCTAGCTGTAAAGCTTGAAGGTAAAAATGAAGTTTTAGTTAGTTTAACTAAATCTGGCGCTGGTCCTGTTACTGCAGGCGACATCATTCATGATGGTGATGTAGAGATAGTCAACCCAGAACATGTGATCTGTAATTTAACAGGCAATGCTGAAATCAGCATGCGTATTAAAATTGAATCAGGTCGCGGTTATGTTCCAGCTTCATCTCGTATTCATAGCGAAGAAGATGAGCGTCCAATTGGTCGTCTATTAGTAGATGCGACTTTCAGTCCTGTTGAGCGTATTGCTTACAGTGTTGAATCAGCTCGTGTTGAACAACGTACCGATTTAGACAAGCTTGTTATCGATATGGAAACAGATGGTACTTTAGAGCCAGAAGAGGCAATTCGTCGCGCAGCTACAATTTTAGCTGAGCAATTAGACGCATTTGTTGATCTGCGCACTACTTATGAAGCACCAGTAGCTGAAGCTAAACCTGAGTTTGATCCAATTCTTTTACGCCCAGTAGATGATTTAGAACT
>NZ_JAPNXS010000023.1 GCF_030397575.1 Psychromonas sp. 14N.309.X.WAT.B.A12
GCCGCTGGTAGTACTGACTCTTTGTATTCTGCTGATTGCAGTTCAAATTGCTCTGTACAAGGAATCGATACCACACGCACCGCTTTGCCTTGCGCTGTTAATTCAGCTGCCGCTTGCATCGCTAATTCAACTTCTGAGCCTGTTGCGATTAAGATAATCTCTGCAGGTGTTTCAGAATCTAATAATACGTAACCACCTTTAGCAACGTCAGCTAATTGCTGTGCATCACGCGCTTGTGGTTTTAGGTTTTGACGACTGAAAATAAGTGATGTTGGTGCATCCACTGATTCAATAGCAAATTTCCAAGCTACAGCAGATTCAACACTGTCACATGGACGCCATGTATTCATGTTCGGTGTTAAACGTAAACTAGCAATTTGCTCTACTGGTTGGTGTGTTGGGCCATCTTCACCTAAACCAATTGAGTCATGCGTAAATACTTGAATCGCACGTTGCTTCATCAATGCTGACATACGCAGTGCGTTACGCGCGTATTCCATGAACATTAAGAAAGTCGCACCGTAAGGAACAAACCCTTTATGCAGTGCGATACCGTTAATGATAGCGGCCATTGCAAACTCACGAACACCGTAGTGTAAGTAGTTACCTGATGCATCATCAGCGGTAATCGCTTTAGTACCAGACCACATGGTTAAGTTAGATGGTGCTAAATCTGCAGAGCCACCTAGTAACTCAGGTAACATTGCGCCGTAAGCTTCGATACAGTTTTGCGATGCTTTACGCGTTGCAATATTCGCTTGGTTTGCTTGTAAGTCTGCAATGTAAGCTGAAGACTTCGCTTCCCACTCAGCAGGTAGTTCGTTATTAACACGGCGTTTATATTCTGCTGCTAACTCAGGGTAAGCCGCTGCATACGCTGCAAATTTCTCATCCCAAGATTGCTCTGCCGCTTGGCCTTGTGCTTTGTTATCCCAACCTGCGTAAACGTCAGCTGGGATTTCAAATGGACCATGCTCCCAACCTAATGCTTTGCGTGTTGCTGCAATTTCATCGTGACCTAATGGAGCACCGTGACAATCGTGTGTGCCTTGCTTAGCAGGAGAGCCAAAGCCGATAATCGTTTTACAACAAATAATCGTTGGTTTAGTGGTTTCTGCTTTAGCAGAAATAATCGCCGCTTTAATTTCTTCTGCATTGTGACCGTCTACTGACAGTACTTGCCACCCGTAAGACTCAAAACGTTTAGGCGTATCATCAGTGAACCAACCTTCTACTTCACCATCGATAGAGATGCCGTTGTCATCCCAGAAGGCAATCAGTTTGCCTAAGCCTAATGTACCCGCTAAAGAACAAGCTTCATGCGAGATACCTTCCATTAAACAACCATCACCTAAGAAAGCGTATGTGTTATGGTCAACAATCTCATGGCCTGCTTGGTTAAATTGTGCCGCTAAAGATTTTTCAGCAATCGCCATGCCCACTGCATTGGTAATACCTTGGCCTAGTGGACCTGTTGTTGTTTCAATACCTGGTGCGTAACCGTACTCTGGGTGACCCGGCGTTTTTGAATGCAGTTGACGGAAGTTTTTAAGGTCTTCGATTGAAAGGTCATAACC
>NZ_JAPNXS010000024.1 GCF_030397575.1 Psychromonas sp. 14N.309.X.WAT.B.A12
CCACTGGTGCGGTGGTATCAATCTCAATGGTTGTTGTTGCGCTGTCGCTATGGCCTGCCTCATCACTCGCAGACACACTTACTTCAACATCCCCTTCGGTTAAGTCAGGTAAAGTATCAGCCGCTAAACTCCAGGTCCCATTTTCGTTATTCACTGCGGTGTAATCAATCGCATTGACTGTCACAATCACGGTGGCTGTTGGGTCGTCAATACTGCCGCTTAACGCAGGTGACGTCTCGTTAGTCACTAACGCATCAATACTCACGTTTAAGCCAGTCGTATCCACTTCAACCGTACCGGTGTTTGTCGCGCTATTACCTGCCGCATCTGAAGCGGTGACGGTAATAATGGTTTCACCATCATCCAATGCAGGTAAGGTGTTATCCGCTAATGTCCACGTACCATTAGTATTGTTCGTTGCTGTATATTCAATGCCATTGACCGTCACCACGACCACTGCAGTGCTGTCGTCAACACTACCTGTTAACATCGGCGTGTTATCAGTAGTAATCGTTGAATCAACACTGACTACTGGGCTCGTAGTATCAATTTCTATTACTTTTATATTAGTATCACTATTTCCTGAATTATCTTCAGCAACAACAACAATCTCAATTTCTCCTTCTGCTAAGTCAGGTAAAGTATCAGCCGCTAAACTCCAGGTGTTATCACCGTTATTCACTGCGGTGTACTCAACTTCATTGACCGTCACAATCACAGTGGCTGTTGGGTCATCAATACTGCCGCTTAACGCAGGTGACGTCTCGTTAGTCACTAACGCATCAATACTCACGTTTAAGCCAGTCGTATCCACTTCAAGCGTACCGGTATTTGTCGCGCTATTACCTGCCGCATCTGAAGCGGTGACGGTAATAATGGTTTCACCATCATCCAATGCAGGTAAGGTGTTATCCGCTAATGTCCAAGTGCCATCAGTATTATTAGTCGCGTCATACTGAACACCATCAACTATAACTTCAATAGAAGCTGTAGGATCATTTACAGTCCCTGTTAATTCTGGAGTAGTATCATTGGTATTAATTGAATCGACGCTGACCACTGGTGCGGTGGTATCAATCTCAATGGTTGTTGTTGCACTGTCGCTATGGCCGGCCTCATCACTCGCAGACACACTCACTTCAACCTCACCTTCGGTTAAGTCAGGTAAAGTATCGGCCGCTAAACTCCAGGTCCCATTTTCGTTATTCACTGCGGTGTAATCAACCGCATTGACTGTCACAATCACGGTGGCTGTTGGGTCGTCAATACTGCCGCTTAACGCAGGTGACGTCTCGTTAGTCACTAACGCATCAATACTCACGTTTAAGCCAGTCGTATCCACTTC
>NZ_JAPNXS010000025.1 GCF_030397575.1 Psychromonas sp. 14N.309.X.WAT.B.A12
AATGATGCACCAGAAATAACTATCACTAGCAGCAATGACTTTACTGAAGATGACGGCAGTGCCGTTGAAGGTGCCGTGGTTGCGACGTTCGAAACAACGGATGAAGACGGTGACGAAGTTACTGTTACGTTAAGCGATACCGTTAATTATGAAATTGTTGACGGCACGGTTGTCTTAACCGAAGCCGGAGCAGCACTGGTCAACAGTGGCGAAGAGCTACCTGAATTTACTTTGATTCCAAATGATGGCACGACTGACGGTGAAGCAGTTTCTGTTGAGCCAAGTGTAACTACGACGAATGATGCGCCAGAAATAACTATCACTAGCAGCAATGACTTTACCGAAGACGATGGCAGTGCCGTTGAAGGTGCAGTTGTTGCGACGTTCGAAACAACGGATGAAGACGGTGACGAAGTTACTGTTACGTTAAGCGATACCGTTAATTATGAAATTGTTGACGGCACGGTTGTCTTAACCGAAGCGGGCGCAGCACTGGTCAACAGTGGCGAAGAGCTACCTGAATTTACTTTGATTCCAAATGATGGCACGACTGACGGTGAAGCAGTTTCTGTTGAGCCAGGTGTAACCACGACGAATGATGCGCCAGAAGTCACCATTACCAGTACCAATGACTTTACCGAAGATGATGGCAGTGCGGTTGCTGGAGCAGAAGTCTCTACCTTTACTACCTCAGATGAAGATGGCGATGATGTTACCGTTACCCTGAGCGATACAGTCAACTACGCGATCGTAGATGGCACGGTGGTGCTAACAGAAGCCGGTGCAGCACTGGTCAACAGTGGCGAAGAGCTACCTGCATTTACACTAACACCAAATGACGGCACGGTAGACGGTGAAGCAGCCACTGTTGAGCCAGGTGTGACGACTAGTAATGATGCACCAGAAATAACTATCACTAGCAGCAATGACTTTACTGAAGATGATGGCAGTGCCGTTGAAGGTGCCGTCGTTGCGACCTTCGAAACAACGGATGAAGACGGTGATGAGGTTACTGTTACCTTAAGCGATACCGTTAATTATGAAATCGTAGATGGCACGGTTGTGCTAACAGAAGCGGGTGCTGCACTGGTCAACAGTGGTCAAGAGCTACCTGAATTTACATTAACACCAAATGACGGCACGGTAGACGGTGAAGCCGCCACTGTTGAGCCAGGTGTGACGACTAGTAATGATGCACCAGAAATAACTATCACTAGCAGCAATGACTTTACTGAAGATGACGGCAGTGCCGTTGAAGGTGCCGTGGTTGCGACGTTCGAAACAACGGATGAAGACGGTGACGA
>NZ_JAPNXS010000026.1 GCF_030397575.1 Psychromonas sp. 14N.309.X.WAT.B.A12
TGGTGCCGGTTGCAGCGTCACTGCTGTTATTCGCCGTATCCGTTGCCACCACACTTACTGCGATGTCACCCTCAGTCAGTGCTGCTAATTCGTTATCCGCTAATGTCCACGTGCCATTAGTATTGTTCGTTGCTGTATATTCAATATCATTAACCGTCACTACAACCACTGCTATCGCATCGTCAACACTACCCGTTAACATCGGTGTGTTATTGGTAGTAATAATTGAATCGACGCTGACCACTGGTGCGGTGGTATCAATCTCAATGGTTGTTGTTGCGCTGTCGCTATGGCCGGCTTCATCACTCGCAGACACACTTACTTCAACATCCCCTTCGATTAAGTCAGGTAAAGTATCAGCCGCTAAACTCCAGGTTCCATTTTCGTTATTCACTGCGGTGTATTCAACCGCATTGACCGTCACAATCACAGTCGCAGTTGGGTCATCAATACTGCCGCTTAACGCAGGTGACGTCTCGTTAGTCACTAACGCATCAATACTCACGTTTAAGCCAGTCGTATCTACTTCAACCGTACCGGTGTTTGTCGCGCTATTACCTGCCGCATCTGAAGCAGTGACGGTAATAATGGTTTCACCATCATCCAGTGCAGGTAAAGTATTATCCGCTAATGTCCACGTACCATTAGCATTGTTGGTTGCTGTATATTCAATATCATTGATAGTAACCACAACATCTGCCGTGGGATCATCAATCGTACCGGTGATCGCAGGAGTTGTATCATTGGTAATAATTGAATCGACGCTGACCACTGGTGCGGTGGTATCAATCTCAATGGTTGTTGTTGCACTGTCGCTATGGCCGGCCTCATCACTCGCAGACACACTTACTTCAACATCCCCTTCGGTTAAGTCAGGTAAAGTATCGGCCGCTAAACTCCAGGTCCCATTTTCATTATTCACTGCGGTGTATTCAACCGCATTGACCGTCACAATCACAGTCGCAGTTGGGTCATCAATACTGCCGCTTAACGCAGGTGACGTCTCGTTAGTCA
>NZ_JAPNXS010000027.1 GCF_030397575.1 Psychromonas sp. 14N.309.X.WAT.B.A12
TCGTCACCGTCTTCATCCGTTGTTTCGAACGTCGCAACAACTGCACCTTCAACGGCACTGCCGTCATCTTCAGTAAAGTCATTGCTGCTAGTGATAGTTATTTCTGGTGCATCATTACTAGTCGTCACACCTGGCTCAACAGTGGCGGCTTCACCGTCTACCGTGCCGTCATTTGGTGTTAGTGTAAATGCAGGTAGCTCTTCGCCACTGTTGACCAGTGCTGCGCCCGCTTCTGTTAGCACAACCGTGCCATCTACGATTTCATAATTAACGATATCGCTTAAGGTAACAGTAACCTCATCACCGTCTTCATCCGTTGTTTCGAAGGTCGCAACGACGGCACCTTCAACGGCACTGCCATCATCTTCAGTAAAGTCATTGCTGCTAGTGATAGTTATTTCTGGTGCATCATTCGTCGTAGTTACACTTGGCTCAACAGAAACTGCTTCACCGTCAGTCGTGCCATCATTTGGAATCAAAGTAAATTCAGGTAGCTCTTCGCCACTGTTGACCAGTGCTGCTCCGGCTTCGGTTAAGACAAGCGTGCCGTCAACAATTTCATAATTAACGGTATCGCTTAACGTAACAGTAACTTCGTCACCGTCTTCATCCGTTGTTTCGAACGTCGCAACCACGGCACCTTCAACGGCACTGCCGTCATCTTCAGTAAAGTCATTGCTGCTAGTGATAGTTATTTCTGGTGCATCATTACTAGTCGTCACACCTGGCTCAACAGTGGCTGCTTCACCGTCTACCGTGCCGTCATTTGGTGTTAATGTAAATGCAGGTAGCTCTTGACCACTGTTGACCAGTGCAGCACCCGCTTCTGTTAGCACAACCGTGCCATCTACGATTTCATAATTAACGGTATCGCTTAAGGTAACAGTAACCTCGTCACCGTCTTCATCCGTTGTTTCGAACGTCGCAACAACTGCACCTTCAACGGCACTGCCGTCATCTTCAGTAAAGTCATTGCTGCTAGTGATAG
>NZ_JAPNXS010000028.1 GCF_030397575.1 Psychromonas sp. 14N.309.X.WAT.B.A12
AAACCATTATTACCGTCACTGCTTCAGATGCGGCAGGTAATAGCGCGACAAACACTGGCACGGTTGAAGTGGATACGACTGGCTTAAATGTGAGTATTGATGCGTTAGTGACTAACGAGACGTCACCTGCGTTAAGCGGTAGCATTGACGACCCAACTGCGACCGTGATTGTGACAGTCAATGCGGTTGATTACACCGCAGTGAATAACGAAAATGGGACCTGGAGTTTAGCGGCTGATACTTTACCTGACTTAACCGAAGGTGAGGTTGAAGTGAGTGTATCTGCGAGTGATGAAGCCGGCCATAGCGATAGCGCAACAACAACCATTGAGATTGATACCACCGCACCAGTGGTCAGCGTCGATTCAATTATTACTACCGATAACACACCGATGTTAACGGGGAGTGTTGACGACAGCACTGCAGTGGTCGTGGTGATGGTTAATGATATTGAATATACAGCAACCAACAATGCTAATGGTACGTGGACATTAGCGGATAATACCTTACCTGCACTGAATGATGGTGAAACCATTATTACGGCTACGGCCACTGATACAGCAGGTAATACAGCAACCAATACCGGCACGGTCGAAGTGGATACGACTGGCTTAAACGTGAGTATTGATGCGTTAGTGACTAACGAGACGTCACCTGCGTTAAGCGGCAGTATTGATGACCCAACTGCGATCGTGATTGTGACGGTCAATGCGGTTGAGTACACCGCAGTGAATAATGAAAATGGAACCTGGAGTTTAGCAGCTGATACTTTACCTGACTTAACCGAAGGTGAGGTTGAAGTGAGTGTGTCTGCGAGTGATGAGGCCGGCCATAGCGACAGCGCAACAACAACCATTGAGATTGATACGACTGCACCAGTGGTGAGCGTCGATTCAATTATTACCAATGATACAACTCCTGCGATCACCGGTACGATTG
>NZ_JAPNXS010000029.1 GCF_030397575.1 Psychromonas sp. 14N.309.X.WAT.B.A12
CAATCGTACCGGTGATCGCAGGAGTTGTATCATTGGTAATAATTGAATCGACGCTGACCACTGGTGCGGTGGTATCAATCTCAATGGTTGTTGTTGCACTGTCGCTATGGCCGGCCTCATCACTCGCAGACACACTTACTTCAACATCCCCTTCGGTTAAGTCAGGTAAAGTATCGGCCGCTAAACTCCAGGTCCCATTTTCATTATTCACTGCGGTGTATTCAACCGCATTGACCGTCACAATCACAGTCGCAGTTGGGTCATCAATACTGCCGCTTAACGCAGGTGACGTCTCGTTAGTCACTAACGCATCAATACTCACGTTTAAGCCAGTCGTATCTACTTCAACCGTACCGGTGTTTGTCGCGCTATTACCTGCCGCATCTGAAGCAGTGACGGTAATAATGGTTTCACCATCATCCAGTGCAGGTAAAGTATTATCCGCTAATGTCCACGTACCATTAGCATTGTTGGTTGCTGTATATTCAATATCATTGACCGTCACCACGACCGCGGCCGTTGGATCATCAATCGTACCGGTGATCGCAGGAGTTGTATCATTGGTAATAATTGAATCGACGCTGACCACTGGTGCGGTGGTATCAATCTCAATGGTTGTTGTTGCGCTGTCGCTATGGCCTGCCTCATCACTCGCAGACACACTTACTTCAACATCCCCTTCGGTTAAGTCAGGTAAAGTATCGGCCGCTAAACTCCAGGTCCCATTTTCATTATTCACTGCGGTGTATTCAACCGCATTGACCGTCACAATCACAGTCGCAGTTGGGTCATCAATACTGCCGCTTAACGCAGGTGACGTCTCGTTAGTCA
>NZ_JAPNXS010000003.1 GCF_030397575.1 Psychromonas sp. 14N.309.X.WAT.B.A12
ATGGTGCTTCGTCTCGGAATTGAACCAAGGACACGAGGATTTTCAATCCTCTGCTCTACCGACTGAGCTAACGAAGCATACTGTTCCTTTTGCTTTTTAACTCTGTCTAAATCTAATCAACTGAGCTAACTAAGCAGGAACGAGGCGTATTAAATAGACTTTAGTGTGTATCGTCAACCTATTTTTACAGTTTTATTAACATTTTAGTGTGTTTGCTCGTGCTTTGAACGTTAAGTGCTCTAATTGTGAACACTCAACCTTGTTGGATTAATCTTTAGGTGTAAAGCCTTCGATCTCCACATCTTTTTCTTCAAACAAAAATCCTAGCATTGCTTCTTGGATCAGAGCACGATCTTCCGCTTGCATTAGATTTAATTTTTTCTCATTAATTAGCATAGTTTGCTTATGTTGCCATATAGCCCATGCCTCTTGACTGATATTGTCGTAAATACGTTTGCCAACTTCACCTGGAATTAATTGATACGCTAAACCAGGCGCTTCTTTTTTCAAATAGGTACAGAATACAGTACGAGACATCATTTATTCCTTGTGCGTTATTTTATTAACGGTATTTAATATTTTTTTAGTTGCTGCCGCTAATCCCACTTTTTGTGGATGTTGTAAGTTATACCAAAGTTGGCCAGTTTGTTCCATGACTTGCTGACTTTCTTGCTTACCAAACTCCACTAGTATTGGCGAAATATCAAAGTGATAATGACTAAATGTATGACGGAAAGTCGGTAACTCAGTGGCATTGTATTCGGTAATACCGATATCAGATAAACTGGCTAATGCCGACTCATTATCGGTGAATTCAGGGAAACACCATAATCCACCCCAAATGCCGGTTGGTGGACGTTGTATTAATTGAATACCTTGTTGCTTGTGTTTTAACACCAACATCACAGCCGTTCTTACTGGAATCTTCTTTTTGGCTTTTGGTGTTGGGTAATCAGTCATGCAATTATCTGCTAACGCTAAACAATCGTCAGATACAGGACACTCTTCACATTTAGGTTTGCTGCGTGTGCAAATCATTGCCCCCATATCCATCATGGCTTGGTTGAAAATGTTAGTGTTTTTCTTGGGAGTCACTTTATCTGCTAATGCCCAAAGTTGATTTTCAACTTTCTTTTCACCAGTCCAACCTTCAATTTTTTGATGGCGCGTTAAGACACGCTTTACGTTACCATCAAGAATAGGGAAGTGTTTATTCAAGGTGAGTGATAACACCGCACCTGCAGTCGAACGGCCAATGCCCGGTAGCGCTAATACATCATCAAACTGTTCAGGGAATTCACCATTGAACTGATCTCTGACGATTTGTGCTGCCTTATGTAAGTTACGAGCACGGGCGTAATAACCTAATCCTGTCCAGTGATGTAATACTTCATCAATAGGTGCATTCGCCAAATAGGAAATAGAAGGAAATGAGCGCATAAATTTAGTAAAATAGGGGATTACAGTCGCTACTTGCGTCTGTTGTAACATAACTTCACTGACCCAAGTCTTATATAAACTCTTATCTATTTGCCAAGGTAAGGTTTTACGGCCATGTTGTTGGTGCCAATCATTGATTCTTTGGCTAAAATGCAACTCACTCACTAGAAACTCTTCAATAATAAAAAAGAGCGCTAGTCTAGCAGAGTTGCACAATTAATATAACATTGCATAATGCACGGCTAATTAGACCAAGACCAAAAACTGAAAGGTAAGAAAATGACAGAGCATGACCAGTCTGCGACAGATAATGGAACAGAAGAAAACAACATTGAAAACACGAAAGAAAAGTATATTCGTAAAATTCGTTCTTTTGTTAAACGTGAAGGGCGCATGACTAAACGTCAACAAACTGCTATTGATGATTTATGGCCAACTATGGGTGTAGATTACCAAGAAAAACAGATCGACTTTACAGCGCTATTTGGTAATGCCAACCCTGTTGTTTTAGAAATCGGTTTTGGTATGGGTAAGTCATTGATTGAAATGGCTAAAAATGCACCAGAGAAAAACTTTTTAGGTATTGAAGTGCATGGTCCTGGTGTTGGTGCATGTTTAGCTGATGCCGGTGAAGCAGGCGTGACTAATTTACGCGTAATGAACCATGATGCCGTTGAAGTATTAGAGTTTATGATCCCTGATCAAAGCTTATCTACTTTCCAATTATACTTCCCAGATCCTTGGCATAAAGCGCGTCATCATAAACGTCGTATCGTGCAACCTGCCTTCATTGAAAACATGCGTCCTAAATTAGCGATTGGTGGTGTTATCCACATGGCGACAGATTGGGAAAACTACGCAGAGCACATGTTAGAAGTTTTACAAGCTGCGACAGATTTTAAAAATATCAGTACTGAAGGTGATTATGCTCCACGTCCAGATTGGCGTCCACTGACTAAATTTGAATCTCGTGGTCATCGTTTAGGCCATGGGGTATGGGATTTATTGTTTGAGCGTATTAGCTAAATAACATCTTAGAGTGATTTAAAGCTTAGCGATTAAGTTGACAAAGAAAGCGAGTATTGTTCATTATCAATACTCGCTTTTTTTATTGATATTTTTAGGTGGTTAGACTGTTCATGAATAACAATATTGAAAACCCGTTAATTTGGCCGTTGTTAACCTTAATTGAAGCCGCTGAAGAAAACTGTCAGATTCACCACCTAGCCACAGAGCTGCAAAAAAATGGATTACTGGAAGAACTAGATAAGGACCCCAATAAAGACTTATTTAAAAGAAACTTCTTGTTGATGAATGCCTTATATCAACTACAAACAATGCTATTGCCTTTACAATGGCTACAAGTTGAAGCGATGAACATTCAACTATTTGAGCATCCACCTACGAACATTGAGGTGGCTCTTGAACAGACATCTGCATTACGCAGTTACTATTTAGATTGGCAGTATTTTGAAACAGACTCAGATGAAATAGAAGTGATGCTGACAGGCTTTTGGGATCGTTATCATCAGACCATTAGCCCTGCGATAAATACGATTGATAAAGCGAATGCGTTACATGTCTTCGAGTTAGATACACAAGCCTCACCACAACAGATACGCCAACAATGGCGACGACTAGCACTGAAACTGCACCCAGATAGACCAACAGGGGATAAAGATAAATTCCTGAAAGCTTGCGAAGCGTGGCAAGTGTTAAAAGCATAGCCGACCAGTAATTATTTTATCTTTTGGGAACACATTATAGAGCTGGACATTATAGTTTGAAGGTAATGACTTCATCATTCATTTCAATTTACATATTTTTATAGAAAAATGTATATCCCTTTTTAACTAAAAACTATTCGTAAAATTTTTCTAAATTAAGTTTTTTCAACTGATTGATTTTTATGTGTTATTGCTTATTTGTAATGCATTGTAATGGTTATTTAACGGTTTTTTCTTAAAGGATAAGTGGGTAATTACCAATATATAGCTATAATTAGGTATTTACAGTTTAATAAGTGAGCTTGTTAAACTGTTTTTAGAACCGTAAATGCTTGTTCTTATTAGCAATGCTATTTTGTAAATACAAAGTAAGTTGTGAAATTAATAAATTAACGAGATAACCTGCATTTTACAGGCTAATATTGCCTTTAAACATTACATGGACAGAGCGAACACAACTATGACGTTAACCACTAAAATTTCAGCATTTGTAATGAGTATCACCAGCTTAACCCTAGGCTTATCAACACCATCATTTGCCGCTGATGAATATGAGAGTTATTCATTACGATTTTCCACAGAAGTAGAGGGCACGGTCGATAGTGATACTCTTTCATTAACACCAACCACTTATATTGTTGGTGGCGATGATGCGCAACGAGAGTACCCTTGGATGGTGGCTTTATATAGTTCAGGTAACTTTATTTGTGGCGGCGTACTAATTAGTTCTAATTGGGTTGCAACAGCTGCGCATTGTGTTTACGACACTGATGATAGTGATGGCAATGCCACTGCTTTAGATGCTGCGGATTTTAGCGCAATCATCGGCGGCACAACACATTACTCAACAACCAATGCAGCAGAGGGAAGTGGTGTCTCTGCTTATGAATTTAGTGATGTAATAATTCAACCTAACTACGATGATGATAGTATTGATTATGATATTGCATTATTAAAACTAGACTCTGCTTATTATCAACCTGGTCCGGCATTACCGTTAGCGAGTCAATTTAGTGCTATAGAAGAAGGCGATATATTGACCGTAATAGGTTACGGAAAAATGTCAGGGGATGAGGATGCTACTCCAGAAGAATTTATCCCAACAACACTTCAAGAAGCAGAATTACCGTTTATCCCTACTAATCAATGTCAGTGGGCAAGTTCAATGACTGATAATATGTTTTGTGCAGGTTATACAGCTGATGACGATATAGATATTGATAGCTGCTCTGGAGATAGTGGTGGTCCTGTATTTGCTGACCTTGATGGGCAGTTAACTTTAGTCGGATTAGTTAGTTGGGGAGCTACGTCTTGTTCTGACTCTCCCGCTGTTTACACTAACGTGAGTAATTTACGAACTTGGATTCTAGAGAATATTGACGGTATACAGGTAGTCGAAGAGGGAGTAGCAATCTACGATGCTGATAGTGAGACCTATGCTTCAGGTTTATTGAGTGTTTATCAATATGGTGACGATTTAGAAACTTACTCGGATATTGGTGAATTAACTTTCGATGACGATAGCTACAGCGATACCATTACTCTTAGCGATGCCTGCAGTGATACCTTCTTATATTCTACTGAAGAGTATATTTCAAGTTGTGAAATCGAGTTCGATTTGAATGATGCTATCACTACCGATAGTGTATTTACCGGAGAATTATTAGTTAATGATGATAGTGACGCGGATGTAGCTGATACTGTGGATGAAGTAGCAGATGATTCATCGGACACCACTGAAGATGAAACAGAGACTTCTGATGAGGTGATCGTTACTTCATCGGATACAACAGAAACGACAACAAGTTCAAGCAGCTCTAGTGGTGGTAGCCTTGGTTTTATCGCACTGTCTGTACTTACTTTAATCGCTATTAGACGTCGATATACTGCCTCTTTAGTTAATTAGTTTTAGACTTAGCTAAGAAGCTAATAAAAAAAGCCATCACCTTGTTGATGGCTTTTTTGTCTCAAATTTATCTGTTATTTACTTAACTTTATTTATTGTGAGTTAGTGAATACTTGTAAAAGTGGCAATCAAAACGTCACTTTTTAGTAATCTATTTGTAATACATTATTTATAGCATCCCTGTTATCAATTATGACACAGGGAAAGTTTTACTATGGAAAATGTACAAGCAGTGCTGCCTAACAGAGGCGAATCAGAAAACTCTAATAATTATGTGCAATGGATAACCGTTGCATTTTTAGTCTATTTACTTATTTGTGCCGTTGGCATCATTGGCAGTGGGTTTAAAATGTCAGTGGGTGCCCATGCAAAGGAATTATTTGCTTTTGCGAGTAACCCTTTTGCTGGCTTAGTGGTTGGTATTGTTGCGACCGCTTTAATTCAATCTTCTTCAACGGTGACTTCTATTATAGTGGGCTTAGTAGCAGGTGGTTTACCTGTTGAACTTGCTGTGCCTATGGTGATGGGAGCAAACGTTGGAACCTCTATTACTAATACGATTGTTTCACTTGGTCATGTTCGTGCGAAAGAAGAGTTTAAGCGTGCATTTTCTGCTGCAACAGTTCATGACTTCTTTAATTTATTATCAGTGGTTATTTTCTTGCCACTAGAGATCGCTTTTGGCTTTTTAGAGCAAATGGGCGGCTGGTTAGCAAGCTTGTTTTATGGTGCAGGTGATACCTCAATTAAAGGCTTTAACTTTGTAAAAGCAGCCACTGCTCCAGTTGTTGATTCATTTAAAAGTGTAGGTAGTTCATTAGGTGATCAAGTTGGTGGTGTGTCGTTAATTATTGTCGGAATTTTATTAATTTTTGTGGCAATTACTTTAGTTGGTAAGTTACTTAAAAAGCTAATGGTAGGTAAAGCAAAGGGCATTATGCATACCGCTATTGGACGTGGTCCGATTTCAGGTATTACGTCTGGCACATTGGTTACTATTTTAGTGCAGTCGTCTTCGACAACTACCTCATTAATGATTCCTCTCGCTGGTTCAGGTGCCTTTAAATTAAAAGATATTTATCCATTCACTCTGGGTGCGAACATTGGTACCTGTGTTACCGCGGTATTAGCTGCTACTGCCGTTACTGGTAATGCTCAAGCGGCTTTGCAAATTGCCTTTATTCATTTGGTATATAACATTTTAGGGGTGTTGGTCATTTACGGTATTCCAGCACTACGTAATTTACCAGTTAAAGCCGCTGAAGCATTAGGTCAAACAGCAGCAGAAAACAAGTTTGCAGCTTTGGGTTATATCCTAGGCGTGTTCTTTGTTGTCCCTGCGGTGTGTTTAACAGTGACGAGTATTGTTTAATCTATTTTAGTTATTGGCGATTAAGAAAAAGTATTATTGAGGAAAGTCAGATGAGTAATTTACAAGTGTTAACCACTGAAAGATTAAATAAATTGATTAATGAAACACAAGCAACATTAATTGAATTAAAAGCGGAAGTGGAACGTCGTGAGCTTTTAAAGCAAGAACATGAAATTAATGATTTAGACCATCATATGATGAGTGCAGAATTAAATCTGGCGGGCATTAAAAATTTCATCAGTTATTTATTAGAGCAGTCTAAAAAGAAACCTTAATAGCAATGAGTTGTGTATATTAAAAAGCGAACCATTTGGTTCGCTTTTTACGTTTATTAACCTTTAGTTTATTGTGCTTTTAAATCGATGTTATAAACGGCAAATCCTAAGCTATCTGGTTCACTTCGTTTGGTTAATGTACGCAGTGCATTGTCAGCGATGAAGCGATCCGCTAGCGCACTGTCTTGTGTTTCAAAGCGAATATCTAAGGTTGTATTCGTTTTAATATCAAGAAAGTCCCAGTTATTATCTGCAGATGGATCAACTGCGCCATTGTTGTTGGTTTCTGCGCTAATGTAAGCAGATAGTACATCACGATTAGTATCAGGTTGTTCCATGACGACATACTCAGCACCTGTACCTGCAAATTTACCACCGAATGCTCGGTAGTTATTGGTAGCAATAATAAAGTCTTGTTTCATTAATGCATTGCCCGTTAACGTTTTACCTTGGTCATCTGTATAGGCTAGATCAACGATACGTTGAGCATCAGGGTTAATGACAGAACAATCACCATTAAATTTACTTGGTTGGGTTACATCGACTTTATAGTTGACGCCATCAATCACATCAAAGTTATAAGTACGGTGATCCTGCCAATTAATCAGATATTGTGGCTCAGTTGAAGTGCTATCAATTTGATTAAACTGATTCATACTGCATTCCAACCAATCTTTTAATTGTTCACCTGTTATTTTTAATGCAACTACCGTATTTGGGTAAAGATATAAATCCGCCGCATTTTTGTAGGTCAAATTACCCTTAGGCACTTCCACGAATGCATCAACATCTGATGCCGTGCTATGGCGTCCACCGGCTTTAAAGGGAGCCGCTGCGGACAAAATAGGTAGCCCCTTTAAGGCACTATTATCTGAAGCTGCTACCTGATCTTTCATGTAGCGCAATTGTGCATCAGAGACTATTTGCACTGTTGGGTCATCTTGCACTAAGGTCAAAAAGCTATACATATTACTGTTCGCTTTACCGATAGGTGCATTTACGAAGTCTAAAGTGCCTTTATGGTCTTCAGCAACGGCATCATAAATTCTTTTATCTGCTTCTACTAACGCAACTTTACTACCTTGTTTGTTACGTTTAAATATTTGGCGAGATTCAGATTTAGCATCATTAATAATCCAATGATTATCATGGTAGGTTAAGTCAAAGTCTATTACGCCTAAGTTATCGCCCCATCGGCCTGGCATCACCGCAGGAATACCGTTAATTAAGCCTTTTTCAATATTAACATTAGGGATCTCTGCAAACTGTTGGCTAGGAAAAACTGAATGACTATGACCAAACATAATCGCATCAATTCCTGCGACTGTGGTCAGTGCATAGGTTGCGTTTTCTGCATGAACATCATTTGGGTTTTCACTGGATCCTATGCCTGAGTGGGGTATCGCAATAATAATATCAGCACCTGCTGCTTTCATTTCAGGAATAAATTTTTGTGCTGTTTCTACAATGCCTTTTACTGTGACTTTGCCGTTTAGATTTTGTTTGTCCCATTGCAGAATTTGTGGAGGTACAAAGCCGATATAACCAATATTAATAGTGCGTTTTACACCTTCATTATCAATGATATCGGTTGTTTTAATTAGGTAAGGTGTAAATAGGTTATCGCCTTCTTTTTTATCTTCCCAACAGTCTGACTGGCAATATACATTGGCATTAATGTAAGGGAAGTTCGCACCGTTTATCGCTTTTTCAAGGAAGCGTAAACCATAATTAAATTCATGATTACCTATATTACCGACTTCATAATCTAATAGGTTCATTGCTTTATAGCTAGGGTGGAGAGTGAACTCGCGTCCTTGTTTAAATTCGCTAGCAATATAATCACCCATTGGGCTACCTTGTAGTAAATCACCATTATCGACTAATAAAGTATTCTCAACTTCGTTTCGTGCCATATTAATCAAGCTAGCCGTTCTAGCTAGACCAATGGTGATATCTTGTTTACTTTTATAGTAATCATAATCCATCACATTGGCATGAATGTCTGAGGTTTCAAGAACACGTAATGTTGCTGAATAACTGTCATTGTTGTCATTACAGCCTGTGATAATCAAAGTTGATGAGATAAGCGTTGCGAGGAGCGTTTTTTTCACAGAATATTCCTTTTCAATTTAATGCAGGGGTAAGAAAGCATAAAGTAAATTATTTATCTTACTGTGCTATTAAATGCCCATCAATCTGAAATTGAAAGACATTTTTTCTAGAGGTTAATAAGCAACACACATTGGAGTATTAGCAATCGGGTCGGGAACCACTTTAGCGGCGAGGGAGAAGACATCCTGTAATAATTGCTCTGTAAATACGACTTCTGGTTCGCCTTCCACAACGACTTCGCCTTGCTTCATGACTACTAAGTGATCGCAGTAACGACAGGCTTGGTTAAGGTCGTGTAGTACGACAATCACGGTTTTCCCCTTGGCTTTCATCGCTTGCATTAATTTCATCAACTCAATTTGATGTGATAAATCTAAATAAGTAGTGGGCTCATCTAACATGACCACTTCGGTATCTTGTGCGAGCACCATGGCAATCCAAGCTCGTTGTCTCTGACCGCCTGAAAGTGAGCTAGCTGTCTGCGTTGCAAACTCACTGACTTGGGTTTCGAACATCGCTTGCGCTACGATTTGTTTATCTAGGCTACTTAACTTTCCCCAGTGAGAAATATAAGGAGAGCGGCCATATTCCACTAAGCGCTGTACAGTGAGACCTTCTGGCGTGGTCAGTATTTGTGGTAATAATGACAGTTGTTGTGCTAATTGTTTGTCAGCAAACGTTTGTAAAGGTTGGTTGTTGAGTAACACTTGTCCTGCATTGGCTTTATTAATACGCGCTAATGCTTTTAAAAGCGTAGATTTCCCACAGCCATTGGGACCGATTAAGGCGGTAATTTTTCCCTTGGGCAAGGTTAAATTAAGATCTTTGATAATAGTATTGTCACCATAGGATACTGTGAGATTTTCCGTTGATATCATTACCAAGCCTTATAACGTTGTAATAAAAAAATGAAATAGGGAGCGCCAATTAATGATGTTAATACACCAGCAGGTAGTTCCAATGGTGGCTGTAAACCTCTTGCTAATGTATCTGCAATAATTAACATCAAAGCACCTAATAAAGCAGAGGCAGGGATCAGGTATTTATGATCATGCCCAAACAACATACGCGCAAGATGGGGAGCCAATAATCCAATAAAAGCAATCGTTCCTGCTACTGCAACACTAATGCTGGCTAAGATCACTGCCGTTAATAATGCAATTAATTGTAACCTAGATGGACGAATACCTAAGGACGTTGCACAGTCTTCACCGAGTCCCATTACATCTAATCGCCATGCTAACCAGAAGGCAAAAGGCAGAACAATGGCAAGTGTCGCCCAAATAATAGGTACTTGCGTCCAGTTTCTTCCCCATAAACTACCCGTTAACCAGACCATCGCAGTATTCATCTCAACAGGGTTAACGATAATTAAAAAATCGATGCCACTGGATAAGAAAGTACTAATGGCAATACCGATTAACGCTAGTCTGATCGGTGTTGGCTTAGTTTTATAGGCGATCAATAAAATAATTGCTGCGGCGATTAAGCCACCTGATAAAGCGGTTAATAATAATAGATAAACCGGTGCCGCAGCATAAAAGACCAATAAGGCGGTAGCGGCTAATCCTGCACCTGCACTAATTCCCATTAAATCAGGGGAAGCTAAAGGGTTACGAATAACACCTTGAATCAGAGAACCAGATAAACCTAACCCTGCACCAACACCAATTGCCAATAATAGTCGAGGTAAACGGTATTGATTAACAATGAAATCATATTCGCCACTATGCAGTAGAGTGTCTATGATTTGTTGTCCAGAAAGTGTTGAAGCACCAATAAACAAACTGCCAACACTAATCAGTAATAAAATAAGCAACAGTGAAGTGAGCGTTAAACGACTCATAGGGCTTTATTCCTAATACTGAGAAATACGAAGAAAGGCGCACCAATTAATGCCGTGATCACACCAACTGGTGTTTCAGCGGGAAAGGCAATGCCACGTGATAAAGCATCAGCCCAAACTATTAAACAACTGCCTAATAATGCACTAACAGGTAACAATAAAAGATAGTTATTACACACTAATCGTCTTGCAATATGCGGCACGATTAACCCCACAAAACCAATTGGTCCAACGACAGAAACGCTGGAAGCGGTTAACAAAATAATTGCGATACAAGATAAAAAGCGAGTGAAGGCGATATTAATGCCCAAACTCGTCGCTACCTCATTACCTAGTGCAAGTAGGTTAAGATTTTTAGCGACATAAATAGCAATGGCTAAACCAACTAGACTGCTTGGCCATAACAACTGCCATTGTTGCCAATCCATACTTGCTAAAGAACCGGATAACCAGGTGATCACGCTATACGCTCTATCATCGGCTAAGATGATTGCTGCGCGAGTGATCCCAATTAATAAAGCATTAATCGCGATCCCGGCCAAAATTAATTTTAATGGGTTACTACGAGCAGAGAAAAAACCGCCTAGAAAAATCACTAACGCACCGCTGATCAAACCGCCAACTGATGCTGATACTAAACTCGATACCTCTCCTAAAACATTAATACCAATACTGGCTAGTGCCATAAAGCAAGCTGCGCCAGAGTTAATGCCTAATATAGAGGGAGAAGCAAGAGGGTTGCGTGTTAAGCCCTGCATCAGCACTCCGGCTACCGCTAAATTGCTACCAATTAATATCGCAACTAATAATCTTGGGATACGCGTGGTTGCTAATATTTGCTGCTCAATACTCTGACTATCGAAATTAAATAAATAAGCTGAGATATGTGACAGGTCAAGCGGGAAGCTAGACCAAGCAATAAGAGAATAAGCAAAGCTAAATAAGAGCAAAGTAAATGCGCAAACAAAGAGCAAAATATATCGAATAGAGAGGGGCATAATATTTTGAAATACCTAAGTGAAGGAAGAAGCTACCTTGTTTATTCGCTTAGGCCTTACAACAAAAGTCATATCACCTGTTAGATGTCGAAGATTCTATTTTAAAGAGTAATAACAATCAATATCAAATAAAAGGATTAACTTAGTCAAAACGACTTTTTGCTCTTGTTAATGATATAGATTATCAATATTATTCGCATATAGATTCAAACACCACTGGAATGAGTGAGTTGAACCAAAAAATTGTATGCAGAAGGCCTTAAACGGATTTTCTATCACCTAAACTACAAAATGAGCAATCGACAATGAAATTTGTTATTAATCCTGTGACGCACAGTCTCGCCCTAATTTTGGGATTAACCTCTTACGTATCCGCTGAAGAAACGACTACAGAACTTGAAACAATGGTCGTTGTTGGTAAACAAAACTCTTATTTAAACCCAGAAGTAAGCACTGCCACTAAGAGTAATGTAGACCCTAAAGATACACCGCTGACGGTCAATGTTATCAACCAACAGTTTTTACAGGATATCCGTGCGGAATCATTGTCTGATGCTTACGGTTATACAACTGGGTTAAGTCAATCAGGTACAAATGCCGATAGTTTTAGCTTACGTGGTATTGATACTGACCTTAATAACATTCAAGTGAATGGTTTACCGGGTTTAGCTTCTCGTTTTGGCTCTCCAACAACGGCTAATGTTGAACGTGTAGAAATTTTAAAAGGCCCTGCTTCTATCATGTACGGGCAAGTGCAACCGGGTGGTTTGATGAACATCATCACTAAAAAACCACAAGAGGAAGCATCATTTAGTTTTGATATTTCAGGTAATAGCTATAGTACTGGCGTCAGTGAATTTGGTGATGACAATAGCTTTACAGGATCGATAGATGCAACAGGCCCGCTAACGGATGATAAAAAATGGTTATATCGTTTTATAGTAAGTGCTGAAGATAATAATTCATATCGTGATGATGTTGATTCTCAAAACTATTACTTTTTCCCAACGCTAACTTACCGCCCTGATACAGAAACAGAAGTGACATTTGGTTTAGAGTTACAAACTGAACAACGTGTTCCAGATGATGGTTTAGTCGTGTTAGATAACGATATCAATCAAATTGCTAAAATAGATACACATTATCAATCTGCTGATGATAATGGTGAAGATAAAGGTTTGGTGGCTTTTGCTACTTTTAATACCATGGTCACTGATGACTTTGATATTACAGTTGATTGGCGAAGTGTGTGGCATGAAGATACTCGTGAATACTACAGAACAACTTCAGTTGATAATACTACTGATACTGTTAGCTTAGTTGACCGTGAGAATGATAATAAACGTCAATATCACTTTATTGATACTAGAACCACTGGCAGTTTGTGGTGGGGTGACGTTGAGCACCAGTTATTAGCTGGCTTAAGTTTTGGCTATGAACAAAAAGATTTTGATCGTTTAACTTATGATGATGCTCGTACTGTAGATTTCTCTAATCCAACAGATTTAACTGGGCATGAAGGCGATTCGAGTGTTAACCATCGTATTACAGACTACATGAACTACGCAGCTTATCTACAAGATACAATTTATTTAAATGAGACTTGGACATTAATGACTGGTATTCGATATGCCCGTCAAGATGCTGATTTTGAAAGAGTAGATAGAGGGACAACTGATTCAAGCTCGAGTGATGCTTTTGTTTCTCAAGCTGGTGTGGTTTATCACTTATCTGAAGCAACTTCATTATATGCTAGTTACGGTGAAAGCTTTAACCCAAATAGTATCGAAGACACTGATGCTAACGGTGACCATTTCGACCCTGAAAAAGGTCGTCAATATGAAGTGGGTACCAAGACTGATCTATTTAATAACAAAGCAAACTTATCTATCGCTTACTTTGATATTAAAAAAACCAATGTGGTTGAGGAGAACCTAACAACCGGTGAAGATGAGTTGTTAGGTGGCGTTAAGAGCACGGGTGTTGAAGTAGAGCTGTTAATGATGCCGATAGAGAACTGGCAGGTGAAACTAGGTTACGCTTACGTTGATGCTAGAGTGTCAGATAACCCTGATGATAATATTGAAGGCAACCGTACTGCTGCGAGTGCTCTGCATGATGCTTATGTGTGGACTAAGTATAACTTCCCGTACAAAATTGCTGACGGTATCGTAGGGACTACATTAGGGGCAAATTACGAGGGTTCTCGTTACACTGATGAAGACTCAACAGACCGCGTTAAACTACCAGGTTATACAACTGTTGATATTGGTCTTCATTATGAAATTGAGCATTACCGCGCATCATTAAATATTGAAAACTTATTTAATGAAATCTATTACTACGGTGGTTCTGGTGATACTAATATTTACGCCGGTGATCCACGTAATATCACCTTCAGCTTATCAGGTAAATTCTAACTGTGTTTAAGTTTGTTTATCAGCGCCTTCTCGGCGCTTTAATACTGCTTTGTACTGCATTGTCAGTACAGGCAAGCATTGAAGTAGAGCATGAGCTGGGTACGCTAACTTTACAACAAGCGCCTAAACGTATCGTGGTATTAGAGTATTCATTTATTGATGCACTTGCTTCAATTGGTATTTCACCTGTTGGTGTTGCAGATGATCTAGACCCACAAAGAATCATTCCTGCTGTACGTGAGTTACTTGATCCATGGACTTCGGTCGGCATGCGTTCTCAGCCTAGCCTAGAGGTGATTGCACGCCTTAAACCTGATTTGATTATTGGTGATATATACCGTCATCGTGTCAGTTATGAAGATCTTTCTCAAATAGCCCCTACCATGTTGCTAAAAAGCCGTGGAGAAAGTTACTTAGATGCACTTGAAGCCGCTAAAGTGATTGGTAAAGCGGTTGGTAAAGAGTCAGAAATGTTAGCGCGTATTAGCCAACATAAACAGTTAATGAATAGTTATCGTGAACGCTTTAAGAGTGACGAAACGATTCAATTTACGACAGTTAATGAACGTGGCATGTGGATGCATGGACCGCTGTCTTTTACTGGTAGCTTGTTTAGTTATCTTGGTTTGAAATCAGCATTACCTGATTTGCAGGATAATCATTTAATACAAGCTAACTTAGAAGTGTTGTTACGTGTTAATCCAGACTGGTTATTCTATGTAAGGAGCAAGCCCGTCACAGTGTTGGAAAGCTGGGAAAATAATCCATTATTTAAATTACTTAAAATAAGTAAAACAGGACAAATGGTGCAGGTGTCTTCAGCACTTTGGTCTCTCAACCGTGGCATGCTAGCCGCAGAAGGCATTGCCAAAGAATTGGATGAAGCCTTAAATAACTAACCGTTTAACTCAACCAAATAAACCAAAAAACTAAACTATTTTGCCGCACAAAATAGTTTAGTTTTATCCTCTTCATGTGAGCGATTTACTTTGTTCATAACTCATCTAACTTAATTAACTTCTTTTATTTATATCGTTTTTCTAGCTTTGATCTAGGTCATTAGAATAGTAAAAAGGTCTGTAATCTTGCAGTAATGTGCTGGTGGTATCAGGTTCACTTTATCTTTAGTACTAATATTATAAAGCGATATCTTGATGAAGGAGGTTACCCATGAGTTACCGTCATATTTTAGTTACTGTAGATTTTGAAGAAGACAACCAATTAGTTATCGATAAAGGCATTAACTTGGCTAAATCACTCGATGCTAAGCTTTCACTGGTTCATGTTAATCAACTGTTGGGAGAGTATGGTTTTACAGGTTTAATGGATTTAAGCCTCGTAGGATTAGCCGCCTACCCAGACTTGGAAGAACTTACCCAACAATTAAAGACACTAGCCTCTGAACTTGATTATGATGTTGCCCACACGTATGTGGTTAATGGCGATATCAGTCATAGCTTAGAAACGCCTGTGAAAGAGGCGGGTATTGATTTAATTATTTGCGGGCACCACCATGATTTTTGGAGCAGGGTTAGTCCAACAGTCGGAGGGCTTGTTAATACGTCTTCTGTGGATTTATTGATTGTGGCACTGATTGATAAATAAAGCGTTTTAAAAGGAATAAAAAAAGGGAACCTTATGCAGATAGGTTCCCTTTTATTGAGCTAATAGTTAAGTATAGTTGATCTTAATATCGGTATTAGCTACCGATTACACCGCCATCATCTTTAGTGATCATCACAATAGTTGAACGTGGTTTGCTGTCACCACCTGCCGGGAAGTGGCCTGTTGGATGCTGAATACCCACAAACATAGTTTTTTGGTCTTCAGAGAAAGTTAAACCAGTCACTTCAGAGCCTATTGGGCCTGTTAAGAAACGACGTACTTCACCAGTTTCAGGGTCACCACATAACATTTGATTGTTACCTTGTCCTGCAAAGTCACCTTTGTTTGAGAAATCACCATCAGTTTGGATCCATAAACGACCTGCTTTATCAAAACCAAGGCCGTCAGGGCTGTTAAACATATTGTCTTTATTAATGTTTGCGCTACCCGCGTATAAATCACCTTGGTGTACTGTAGGGTTACCAGCAATCAGGTATAAATCCCATTTGAATGAAGCACTTGTATGGTCGGCATTAGTTGGCATCCAGCGAACAATTTGACCATAATGGTTTTCAGCACGTGGATTAACACCATCAACATCTTGACCTTCTTTCACACCACGGTTTTTATTGTTAGTCAGTGTACAGAATACGTGTTTTTTGTCCGGGTGAACGGCAACCCATTCAGGGCGGTCCATAGTTGTTGCACCCACTTGTGTAGCTGCTTTACGTGCAAAAATAAGTATTTCAGCTTGGCTATTAAAGCCATTCTCTTTAGTTAAACCATTTTTACCGTAGGTCAACTCTAACCATTCACCTTCACCTTCTAATTTATCTGCATCCATTTTAAACTTAGCGACGTATAAAGTACCTTCTTCAAGCAGTTGACGGTTTGCACTGTTATTGCCTTCTTGGTATTTATTTTTAGAGATAAATTTATATAAGTGCTCGCCACGCTCATCATCACCTAGGTAAATCACAACATGGCCATCATCGTTGACAACAACCGCTGCATTTTCATGTTTAAAACGGCCTAATGCAGTACGTTTCATTGGCGTTGATGTTGGATCTTTAGGATCGATCTCTACAACCCAACCAAAACGATTTGCTTCTTGTGGGTTTACAGCAAGATCAAAACGCTTGTCTGTTGGATGCCATTGGTATTTGTTACCGTCTGTTTTAATACCGTAACGTTTGAAATTATCATCTAATGCAACTTCTTCTTCAGAGCCAAATAAACCGTTGAAGTTTTCTTCACATGTTAGGTAAGTGCCCCATGGCGTTTCACCATTTGCGCAATTATTGATAGTCCCTAATACTTTAGTCCCTGTTGGGTCCGCTTTAGTTTTTAACAAGTCATCGCCAGCAGCTGGACCTGTCATCATCATTTCAGTATTTGCAGTAATGCGGCGGTTCGCTTTACCGTTTTTATCTATTGACCATTTACCGTCTTTGCGAACTATTTCAACGATGGTATTACCATGAGCTGCTTGTGCTTTTTTCACATCATCAGCAGTCATCGCTTTACCTTGATGGTCAAAAAGGAATTGGTAATTAGTATATTCGTTGTTAATCGCCATAATGGCACGGTCTTTTGAAAGTGGGAAAATACTCATCCCATCAGTATTGTCACCAAACTGCATGGCTTGTGTTTTTGCATCTTGTTTACCGTTGGCATTGAATGCTGGCGCATCTGGGAAAATTGGGTCACCCCATGAGATTAAGTTACTTGTGCTGTAACCTTTTGGTACAACAACATTATCGCTCGTTGATGCCGGAATTTGTGTGAAGTTTAAAAGCTTACTGTCCATGCTTGCTGCAATTGCTTTTGCTACTGGGCTAACGGCTAAAAATGCACCTGCCCCGACTGCTGCTGTACCCATTAAAAAACGACGACGTGATAAACGTGCGTCAATCATGCTGCTAAAGTCCGTTTCTTTATCTAATAAATCCGTCATGTTTATTACCTTTTTCATTTATTTAAAGGGGGGGATAAAAATCGAGCTCTAGACTAAAGCAGTAAGATGACAAATTTATTACCATCATTAAAACCAGTGTTTAATTAAAAGTAAGCAAAGATTAAACCTTGTCACGTGCAGGTTCGTATTAGACTTTTTAAAATTTGATGGAAAGAACAATGGCACTGACAGCAAGTGAAGTATCAAGAGTGATTGAAATGGCGTGGGAAGATAGAACGCCTTTTGAAGCAATTGAAGACCAGTTTGGTTTAAGTGAAAAAGCATTAATTAGCTTTATGCGTGGGCAATTAAAGCCAGGTAGCTTCAGGTTATGGCGTGCGAGAGTCAGTGGTAGAAAAACCAAGCATTTAAAACTAAGGTCGCCTGAAGTTATCCGAGCTTACTGCTCTACACAATACAAACAAAGATAAAGCAGTGGTTATCATTTTACCTTCGTATTCATTAATGCATTTTAAATAGTTGTGCTGACTGGCTCTGTAAAAAAGCCTGACCCACTTCAACACCTAATTGATAATCTGCCATTAACGCTTTGTCACTGCTGCCTAAAATACGGCTGGCTAGCTTTGTAGGCGGAGATATCTCAATCACTTGTGCATCTTCAGGTGGTTGCTGGATAAAATTAATGGCTTGGTTATAAGCATTCTCATAGCCAGTAATAATATCTAATACCTTCGGGCATTTATTGGATTTACACACCCAAGACTTTAACTTTCGTGCCCACGGGTAACCTACATTGCGATCCGTTGGCGCGGTGCGTAAAACAATGATTTTCTTCGCGCCGCGGTTATATGCTTCTTGAATCGGAATAGGTAAAGCCACGCCACCATCTACATAGTGATCAGCTCCAATTGCCACGCCTTTTTTATACAAATAAGGTAGCGCACTGGATGCCTTGAGCATGGTTAACCAGTTGTCTGCTGTAGGTTCAAGAAAAGTAGGGCAGAAGCCATTCATATTTGTCGCCGAAAAAAGTAACTGGCGGTTAACTAATTGGTTTTCTGCGCATTGCATATTGAGTTGATATTCAGGCTCGCTAACACGGTCAAAATACCAATCAAGATCCATTGCATTACGTTTAGTAAAAGAACGTTTTATACTAAAAAACTCAGGATCTCTGGAAAGCTGCATAATCGATCGTTTAGCGTAACCTGATTGACGAGTCATATAAGTTGATAGGTTTTGAGCGCCAGCCGAAGTACCAATTAAAATAGAAAAAGGATTAAAGTCCTTCGCTAACCAACTATCTAATACGCCTGCTGTAAAAATACCACGCTGACCACCACCCTCAACAACAAGTGCGGTTTCTTTAACGGGTAGGGTTGCTTCACAGTTAGGTGTATTGGCGAATGATGGTACTGGTATTTGGCTCATTTGATGTCCCTATTAAACTTTTTAGCTAATATACGAGTATTATTTCAATAGGTAAAATCGTTTTAATTTTAATAATTGATAGTTAATTGTTATTTATTGTTTTGCTTATGCATAGTTTGATACCAGTATTGCCTATTAAATGATTTAACTATCTGATTTTATATAATGTTTCGCTTCCATTAACCTGAACTGAGACTAAATAGGGGATCAGCTCACATATGGAAGAGTAAGCTATGGCATAATCAGCAATAATCAATGACTAATATGATGATACTTATTAAGATGAAATAAATCTGATTATCGATACGATAACCATTTATTTTTTACCCAAATTATACAGAAGAAAAAAATGACAGAATCTAAACTTATTCCTTACCGATTACCCTTTGCTATATTTGTTTTCTTTATTACTTATATGCTACTAACCCAAACTTTTTTCGTGCAGATTCCTTTATTAACTAGCGAGTTAATTCATCATCTGTATGACCCATTTGTTGTTGCTAAACAAACGGATATGGTTGCACTTATTTATGGTATTTTTGCTGGAATAATCGGACATTTTTTATTTGGTAAACGATGTGAAATTGAGCCACAAGTGAATAAAAAAGGTTTATTAAAAGGGTTAGGCGTACTGGTCTTAATTATTGCTGCTTACGGTTATAACTTAGTACAGCAGTCCTCGATTGTTTAATACCTCTAGTCTGTTTCCTTAACTGCTTTTTACTATTTGTAATGGGCAGTTAATACTTCTATTTTTCCCCTTCTATTGTGCATATCCTAAGTGATGATCTTAATCACTTGGTTATGATCACACTTTATTATAAAAAATAACTTTTCCCAACAAAATTTAACTTATTGATTATTAATGCTATTTAAACCCTCTTTTTGAATATTCATCACTTTTCTTGTTATTCGATAGCGTTTATTTTCAAAAAATAGTTTGACTATCTATCGGTAGGTATGTGAATATTCGTGTCGTTAACAACGACACAACGTTACCAAGTGGCTATTGATTGAGACTTAAATAACGTTACTTCATCTTTTTAAAACAGGGATTAAATTATGATTGGATACACTACGATTGGTTCAAAAGACTTAGATAAAGCCGTTTCATTTTACGATTCATTACTTGAATTAGTTGGTGGTAAAAGAGTCATGGAAATGGACAGAATTAAATTTTACGGAACAGATGCTGGTGGCGCAATGCTAGCTGTTTGTACTCCTCATGATAACAATCCACAAACTGCTGGTAACGGTCAACAAATTGCTATTCCTGGTGGTTCAATTGAAGGTGCACAAGCGCTTTACAATAAAGCTATTGAACTAGGTGCAACAGACGCCGGTGAACCAGGTCAACGTTTTGACTTCTTCTATGGGTCATACGTTTATGACTTGGATGGCAACAAACTTTGTTTCTTCCACATGACCTAAGTGAATTAGTTCATTTTCAGCAAGAGCAGCTTATATCAATCACACTAATATAATTGGTATCAACAGTGCTCTTGCTTTTTTCTTTTTCTAACAGCAAAACCAATCTATCTAAACTATCTTCTTGTCATAACCCCTTTTAAAAATCCTAGCTCAAACGTGACTTTAAACAACGCATATATTTAAATTTTTAATGTCTTTAATAATGATAACAATAAGTTATATTAAGTGATGTGTTTCTAGGTTATTAGTTTTGGGGAGTTGTAATAGCTGCTTTAAAGGAAGGAATGACCACTTAAACAGTGGCCATTTATAGGATTATGCATTTGTTACGCGTGCTATTTGTTCTTCAACTTGTGTTAAATGTCCGGTCTTAACCCATATCGTTGCCCCTTGTTCACCCGCTTTAACCTGCAAGTTACTGCCTATTGGGGTACGTAACCAACTGTGTTTATTTAGGGTATCTGTAGACTCTTGTGCTGAGCCTTCAAGTACCAATAACTCTGCGCCGCCTTTTGCTTCAAGCGAGTAGGTCGCATTTGCTTGAAAGTGCAATACACTAACTTCTTCAATATCATCTAAATAAAGCGGAGTGACAGCAACTTGGTTATTATCATGAAGTTGTGTTTTACCCATTTTATTCATCTGTAAACGAACATGTGTACGATCATTTGCATCGAACTGCCAAAGTTTTACCAACATAGTGCAACCGCCTTTAGAGCTTGGTTGATGGCGAGACTGTGGTGGGTTTCGTATATATGAACCAGCTGGGAATTGTCCATGCTCATCTTCAAAAATACCTTCTAGCACAATAAACTCTTCCCCACCGGTGTGAATGTGTTCACTGAACTCACTGCCTGGCTCATAACGAACGATGGTAGTTGCTCTTGCTACTTCAGCGCCTACTCTATCGAGAGGCTTACGATAAACGCCCGCCATAGGTGATGCTATCCACTCTTGAAGCTGGCTGTGTACAACAGCGCGTTGACTAAAATCAGCTGCGATTTTCATATTACCTCCAATTTTGATATTATAGTTATCTATCGGTAGGTAGTTATATGGTTTAATTGTTTATAAGTCAACTTTAAAAGGGAACTTGGCGGTTAGCTGCCTTACTCAGAATGCATTATTACTTGTAAATAGTGATGCTCTGCTTGATAATTTATATTCAATGATGGGGAATACAAGAATGAGCAAAAAAGAAGCATTATTAAAAGCTGCAGAAGATAAAGTAAGACTAGGTGGCTATAATAATTTCAGTTTCCGAGAAATCGCTAATGAAGTGGGTATAAAAAGTGCCAGTGTCCACTACCATTTCCCTACCAAAGCGGATTTAGGCGCTGAATTAGCACATCAATATACGAATGCTTTTTTAGGTGCATTAGGCGATGTAGATGAACTTAAAGCTGCGAATAAAGATCCTATTGAAGCTTATACACAACTGTTCAGAAGTGCGTTACTCAACGATGACAAAATGTGTTTATGTGGTTTGTTAGGCGCTCAAAATGAAAGCTTACCTGAAAAGGTTCGTTCAGAAGTAAAACGTTTTTTTGACCTGAACTTAGCGTGGTTACAAAAAGCGCATATTGCTAATGGAGAAAACGAACCATTACATGCAGCTATCCTTACCGTCAGCACATTAGAAGGTGCAATGATGATCAGTAAGGCATTGAATGATCACAGCTATTTTAAACTAGCTACCCAGTAAAAGTATCGTGGGTACACTTAATTCTCTGTCATGTTAAGTGTATCCAGTGTCATATCTTATTAAGTACTCCCTCACTATTTATTGCCTAAACCAAAGCATTCTAATTTCATTATCTCTTATCCAAAAACCTTTGCCGTGAGTTTTAGGCAGAAGGCGATACTCATATCAAACTCACCTTATAGCTAGCACATTTAATTGAATTTTTAATTTATTGATTTTTAATTACTTTTTTAATTTCACACCTTCATTTTTATAGATCGCATTAAAAAATGACTAAATATAGATTGCTATTAGTAACTAATTAATCTTTAATAACTAAAGTTACCTATCGGTAGATAGTTTGGTTTGCATAGCTAACAACGAGAGTGAACAACAGTTGATAGTTATAGTTAAATAGCAGAGGTTGATATGAGTACTAATACAGTTGAAAAAACAACACTTCATTTTATTAAGGCAAGTGCTACAGGTACACCCGTGATCAATTATTCAGGCTTTGATGAGCAGCAGGAATATAGCGCACATTATGGCTTTGAAGAAACGGAAGTCATCAATGCAAGGGCGGTTTCAACAGAAACTGTTTTTAACTTAGACAACGCTGGTTTTCAGCTTACGCATTTTGAACCCAATGAAGTTGATTTTTTAGAAAGTGAAACGGTTAAAGCTGACTATTATCCGCAAGTAGAAGCTTTGATAAAAGTACAGACGGGCGCAGCGCATGTGGTTGCATTTGATCATACCGTACGTCGTGGCATTAAAGCTTCCAACCGTCATCCTGCTTACCATGTGCATAACGATTACACACATCAAACCGGACCGATAAGAGCACAAACCGTATTGGATAAAGCTATTCTAAAACGCTTTGCAGGAAAGCGCATGGTTCAAATAAACCTATGGCGTTCAATTGATGGTGTGATAGAGAAAGATCCCTTAGCATTTTTGGATTTCTCTACGCTAGATAGTAACGATTTAGTGAAGGCTAATATTTCATTTAACGATATGCACTCAACACAAAAGCATCAAGGTGAGATATTCGCACTGAAAAAGAATAAACACCAAAAATGGTATTACTACCCTGAGATGGATGGTAGCGAAGCCGTATTAATTAAAGGCTTTGATAGTGAACCCTCAAGCGCTCGCTTTGCGATGCATACCGCTTTCCCATTAGCTAATCAGGGCGAACACAACAAACCAAGACAAAGCATTGAAACAAGAACCTACGCATTTTTTGATGTTTAAGGGTGATTGATAAAGCTCAATGGTGGCGGAGTTGTAACCACATTGAGCTTAGATTACTTTTAGCGTTTTGATAGGTGTATTTTAAAGACGCAAAGAGTTCCCCTTATTTTTCTTCGTTAATTAGCTATTTAAAAAAGGGTAATACTATATCGTGTAAAAGGTACTGACCTTGTTCTGTATAGATAATAAGTAAGGTGGCGATATTAAAAAATACAGTAACGCGGTAAGTACTAATAAATTCGCTTTTACTTGTTTTGTGTCGTAATACTTTTTGTGCAATTAGCGCTCCCGGCCACCCACCAATCAAAGAAAGAAAATGCAATGTCGCTACTGAAGTTCTCCAACGGCCTGTTTGTGCTGAATACTTGTCTTGTGCATAAACAAGGATAGTAATTAAGCTGATCAATACGTAGGCGAAACCAATAAAAAATGGAAGTTTACGGCTGAATACAGCAAGTACTAACCCAATACAAAAAAGTACGGTAAATATAGAACTCAATATATAGCTTTTAGGTTTACTGTTCTTAGGTTTACTATTTTTAGGGGAATGACGTTCATGGCTTTTAGTCTTTTCTTTATTATTATCTCGTGCAAATCTAATATTCGTCGCTTTATATCGATTACCACTTTCATGTACTAATTCGTAGATAATAAGTTCACCATTAACTGGCCTACGTGATCTTGAATTAAAGGCTTTAATATGGACAAAAGCACGAGTACCGCCACCGTTTGGTTCCACAAAACCAAACCCTTTATCGTCATTCCAGTTTATTACTTTACCTTGAAACTTCATGTGTTCCTTAAATTTAATAATTTGCGTTGCTTTAGTTTTTAAATTAATTAGTTAAAGCATGTTTTTAGTTGTGTATATTTAAGTATTTTAACCTCCTCAGAGTGATGAGAAGGTGCCTACTAAAGTAGAGAAAGACTACTTTTGTTTAAATGGATTTGTTATGTGGCTATAGCCACTTTTCAGCTTTCATCAGCCCATTCCAAGCTTTACCAAGTAAAGATGGAAATAATCGAGGGTAAAATAAAGAAGTAAATGCAAATAAACCAAATATTGCCCAAAAACCTATGCTGTCCAGAAATGCATTTTCTGGACCCCAAAAAGTTAAATATTTGTTGGTTGCTAACCAAAGTAATACTGTTGTTGGCAGAGCAAATAACATAGATGCAAATTGTCCAAGCAAAAACTCTATAAGCTTATTCTCTGATTGTTTGATAATAAAAATCCTTAGCTAAAACTGCTACATAACGAGGCTGTATAACTTATCTAGCTTAAGTGAAAATACAGCTAATTATTAAAAATAATTGACTTTGAAAACAATAAGTTAAAAGTTATAATTTTATATTTCTTTGTAATAAACGACTTGTTATGTGTTTATTACGAACGACCAAAGCGTCGAGAGTAACAACGCTTACAAATTTCTTTGTCTTCACCTTTTATTTTGCAATGAAATGTTTTTTGACGATGGGGTGAAAGGTCTGAATTACAGTCATTACAATGCTTGTCATTTGGCATAACAATCAACAAATAGATACCTAATGGCAAAGCAATAATTGCCAGAATAATTATTAGCACATCATTCGAATTCAAAAATCTCCTCCTTGAAACACATAACGCCTTGCTAAGCGCGCGAAAAATTGTTGGCTAAAATAAGCGAGGAACGAGCAAAAGCCAACTGTTTTTTGTCCGTTTGAGCAACTTGTTAGCTAACCTTTGACTGCATCATTGACAGCCTCTTTACACAAGCCAATTAAAACGGCTTTTAGAACATCGAAAGGTAAACCACTTAATTTGGATGAGACAGCATCTTTAGCTTTGTTCCAAATACCATCGTTTTTAATTGAATCTGTAAAGTCATGACCTGCCCAAGTTAAACCAAAAGGAATAATTTTAACTATCCTTTCTGGAGTTGATGTTGAACAAATAGTTTCTCCACGAATTAAACCAGCCTCATATAAAAGATGATAATGCTCAAGAAATGTTATTTGATCATAACCATCAAATGGAGCTTCAATTATTGGGTGATCATCTTCTTTTGATTCAATATATAGAAGAATCTTTCTGACTAAATCCATATCACGTTGCACCGAACTCTCCTTGGTTAGCTAACGGCTCATTAAACCGATAAATTCCACATTTACGGTGGAAATACGAAATATATTTATTTGTTAAAAATTCATTAATAATACGCTAGAAAAACCTTAAAACAATCATTTAAAGGTTTTTGTCAAAATTTTATGATGTGGAAAGGTGGCGTTATTCCGTATTAACAACGGAAAGGCGGAATAGTCTTTGTTTACTTAAACGTGCCTGATTTTAATCACGGAAAGTATGAAAGAGAAAGTAGAGTCGCCGAGAGGGCGAAACAGTAAGTAAATAATAACCAAACTGCTTAAATGAGCGCAGACGAACCAATACTCATTATGCCTACAACTCTCCACCGTTGAGCTTTCCAAAGCAATCAATGCATTTTAGTAAAGCCAAACAGGGAGGGATTAGTTAAAGCTAGTGCGTTCATGTAAGTCCAAAATGGTATGTTTAAAACGATAATTTTAAAGGAATATTGCTTTAGCGAGCTTATACAAATTAGAATTTTCAACGCGGCTACATTAACTTCCCCGTTATATTTTTCTGAATCAATGATTGCCTTTAGCAAGGTTAGGCAGGGATGCCGTTGCTAGCGAACTTCGCGGCATGGACGCCGCGTATGAGCGGTGCGTTAAGAAGGTAGTCATTTATTCAGATTAAAAAATATTCGGTGTGGCCTTTTCTTTGGTTACTTTCTTTTGGCCACGCAAAAGAAAGTAACACGCCGACAGGGCGGAAGACCAAGTTACAATTATTCACTAAGCAACAGTGAGCGCAGACGAATCCACTATATAAGCCTCATCGATAAATCTAGAAAAAGCATAATTGTTGCGACAAAAAAGGCCATCTATATTTCTATAGACAGCCCATAAAGCGGTGACTTATTTTAGTGTTAGAGTTTTTGGCTCCCCGACACTACAGCTTATCTATGTCTGAACTAAGCTACTTGCTCTGCTTTAATATAATTTACCAAATCATCAATACTGACCACTGGCATATCATGTTGCTGTGCGAATTTAACGACTTCTGGTAAACGTGCCATTGAGCCATCTTCATTGCTTAATTCACAAATAACACCTGCGGGTGCAAACCCTGCTAATGTGGCTAAATCAACTGCTGCTTCGGTATGTCCTCTTCGCACTAATACACCACCTTCAACGGCTTGTAGAGGAAATACGTGGCCTGGGCGAGAGAGGTCATCGGCTGTTGCGTTTGGTGCAACGGCGGTTTTAATGGTGGTGACGCGATCTGCTGCAGAAACACCTGTGGTTACACCATGTTTTGCTTCAATACTCACGGTATAAGCAGTGGTATTTTGACTGGTGTTGTTGCTGACCATTTGTGGAAGTTGTAGCTTTTGCGTGGTTTTGGTTGGCAAACATAAACACACTATGCCACTGCCTTCACGGATCATCATCGCCATTTGTGGCGTTGTTAATGTTTCAGCAGCAAAAATAAAGTCACCTTCATTTTCTCTGTCTTCATCATCAACGACCAATACACCTGAACCGTTTTTGATTGATTGAATGGCATTTGATACACGCGTGTGTGCATCACCGAATAAACTTAATAGAGACTGACTCATGGTATTTTCCTTTGAATAGTTACCAGAATCAGGGCATGAGAGTAACATCACCCAATTATTAGGCGATGCTAAATAGCACTACGTATGTAGTGCTTTGTGTTCTCTTTCATCCGGACTATCACCGTCGGCTCTGGAATTAAACCAGATCTGCTGACCTTTATTGCTAGTATTACTAGGTTACATAATCAATAAAGCGCTCGCGGGCTCACCTAATAAGTTTACCGCCGGTGGGGAGTTTCACCCCGCCCTGAGAATTGCTAAATTAAAATTAGCTCACGGATTCTAACCTTTAGGTATTTAGGAAGATAGTTGAATTTGCTTGGATTACGTTAAATGTGTTTGGGCTTTTGCGAGCTTGCTGTTTGATCGGGGCTTAAATAGTGATTTGCAAGGTGGATAAAGTATTAAATTGCTGGCTGTTAGCTATGCTGAGAGTGAGTGTGAAAACTAAAGCCTGATTAATAAGCCTTTATCATCAGGCTTATTAATCAGTTGTTGCTATTAGCTAGCGCTGTTCATTTGTTCAATGAATTTGTTTGAATCAGCGATAGATTGGTTCATATCATTAACGAGTTGTTGAATGTCTCGCTTAAGATTGGTGAATTCACCTTTTATCTCTGACATCGCTTGCGCATTTAAATTATGTTTTAAGTACAGGACGTTGTCGTTTAGAGAAGATAATACTGGTTGCATTTTACTTTCTGAGTTGCGCATTGAGCGCAGCATAGTATTAAATTGACGTTCTGTATTAGTTAGTTTTTGGCTACTTTGGCGTTTTAAAGAGGCGCTCTTGTATTGTTTAAGTTCTTCGCTCCACTCTGCAAACAGTGCATTGGCGACATCTTCTACTTTGTCTATGTTTTCTGAAACTTCATTAGCTGCATCTAAACTGGATTGGTAATCGTCGTTTAATGCGTTGTAGGTGTTTTGCAAGTCGCCGCCTTTGAAGTCAATTAAGGCTGTTACGCGATCAAGTGCAGATTGAAACTCTTCTTGTGACTCTTCTTGCGATTCTTTTGTTTCCTCTACTCGGTCAATAAGAATGTCACGTTTGTGAATGCCCACTTTTTCCATTGTAGAGTAATAAACGGACTCACAGCCTGATAATAGAAAGGTGAGTGCGAGTAATGAAGTATATAAACGCGTCTGTTTTTTCATGTTACTTCCTGTATGTATGCATAGGTGGTGTATTGCGATGCCAATAGACATTCGGATAAGTACCAGTTAATGGTATGAATGATAAGCTCTCACATTATAAACGGCAAGTTAAGCTGTGTAGCGGCTAATAAAGGTTGTGCGATCTGATGGTTCAGCTCCGAAGGTAAGGGCATATTGAGATGCTCAAGTGTACCTATTTAATAAATCAGGACTATGTCTGAGTTTATATTGGGTTGGGTTAACCCCGAAAAACTTTTTAAAGCTACGGCTAAAGTGACTTGTACTTAAGTAACCTGTGGCGAAGCAAACTTGCGTTACTGAGCTGTTTTTCCTTAGCATTTCTGCTGCTTTTTTGAGGCGTAGTTGGAATAGGAAGTCTTGAGGCGTGCATCCGATAGTACGTTTAAACTCAGAAAAAAACTTAGTGCGACTCATGCATGATAGCTTGATCAAAGCTTCAATATTGATCGTTTCTCCTAAGTGTTTATATAAGTAGGCAACCACGGAATTAATGCCATTGTGCTCTGGGTCGTTGAGGCTGTGACAAATGATAAAGTCGCGAGTTTGTTCTCTCAATAATCGCGTAATGAGCTCACTCACCGCGAGATCAACCATAAAACTCCTATCTGGATGGTTCTCTGAAAAGATATTGATCATGCGATTTAATAAGGTTTGAGTCTCCGTATTATGATGCGTGTGCATTAGTTTATTGTCGTATTGCCACTCCTGTTGATAGGTTGATAATGGCGCATTAGCGTTTAGTTTATCGCAAACTTTTTTTACTTTGTTATGGCTAATTTCAATGGCAATACAGGTGGTGGGGGTGGTTAGGCTAGCCATTGGGAAATCAATTTGAATAGGGCGATTAGGTGCCATGATGAATGATTCATGTGGAAAAAACTCTGTTTCAAAGCGTCTATGTAGGCTGTGCATTATTTTTTTGCCTGAAAGCATGCCGCAAAACATGAGTTGATCAGAGGCGAGCTTAACGTTGCTAGCAGGTTCAAATGTGTCATATATGCTCAATTCAGCATCTTCTCCGGCAAAAGATGTTTTGTTCTCTACCAAAACTTGAGGGTTGTTTCTTTGATCTTGAACATGTTGGCTTATCATTTTTGTCACACTCCCTGCCATTTGAAACTGACAGTCAATATTTTTGAATTAACAGTCATGCATATAAAAAATCTACGGATAGGATGAATATCACACAGAGGCATACAAATAACTGAGAGGTGTTTATGATTTATCCAAATCCAGGTTCTGCAGAGTCACAAATTACGTTTAAATCTCATTATGATAATTACATTGATGGGCAATGGGTCGCACCGGCTAATGGGCAATATTTTACTAATAAAACGCCAGTAACTGGTGAAGATGTTTGTGAAGTTGCTCGTTCAGATCAGCAAGATATTGACCTTGCTTTAGATGCTGCGCATAAGGCTAAACAAGCTTGGGCGAGCACTTCTGTCACTGAGCGTTCTAATATTCTACTTAAAATTGCAGACAGAATTGAAGCTAATTCAGAGTTACTTGCGTTAGTTGAAACGTGGGATAACGGTAAATGTATTCGAGAGACGATGGGAGCTGATGTTCCCTTAGCTGTTGATCATTTTAGATATTTTGCTGGTTGTATCAGAGCGCAAGAAGGTTCGTTAGGTGAGATTGATCAGCATACCGTGGCTTATCACTTTCATGAGCCCTTGGGTGTGGTTGGACAAATTATTCCTTGGAACTTTCCGCTATTGATGGCTGCTTGGAAAATACCCCCTGCATTGGCTACTGGTAATTGTATTGTGCTTAAACCTGCTGAACAAACGCCATTATCTATTTTGTTTTTGATGGAGATTATTGGTGATTTATTACCAGCTGGCGTGTTGAATATTGTGAATGGTTTTGGTGAAGAAGCAGGGCAAGCCTTAGCGACTTCTAAACGCATTGCTAAGATTGCCTTTACTGGCTCTAGCCCTATTGGTAAACATATTTTGCAATGTGCGGCAGATAATTTGATCCCTTCTACTGTTGAGCTGGGCGGTAAGTCACCTAATATTTTCTTTGCCGATGTGATGAACCATGAAGATGCTTTTATCGATAAATGTTTGGAAGGTGCTGCATTAGCGTTCTTTAATCAAGGGGAAGTATGTACCTGTCCATCTCGTTTGCTGGTGCAAGAGTCAATTGCCGATGAGTTTATCGAGCGTTTGATTGCGCGCACTCAAAAAATTATACAAGGCAATCCATTTGATACTGACAGTCAAATTGGTGCACAAGTTTCTAAAGCGCAATATGACAAGATTTTATCCTATATTGAAATCGGTAAAGATGAGGGCGCAGAAGTGTTAACGGGTGGGGCCATTGAGAAGGTGGATGGGGCACATAATGGTTACTACATTCAACCTACTTTATTAAAAGGCAGTAATCATATGCGTGTTTTCCAAGAAGAAATTTTTGGGCCTGTGATCAGTATTACTACTTTTAAAGATGAAGAAGATGCTTTAAAAATAGCTAATGACAGTGAGTTTGGATTAGGCGCGGGTTTATGGACAAGGGATAGTAATATTGCTTACCGTATGGGGCGCGGTATTCAAGCTGGGCGCGTATGGACAAACTGTTATCATCTCTATCCTGCCCATGCTGCGTTTGGTGGGTATAAACAATCTGGTATTGGACGTGAGAACCATAAAATGATGTTAGAGCACTATCAACAAACGAAGAACATGTTGGTGAGCTACGATATTAATCCGATGGGATTCTTTTAGTTCATTGTGAAAGTGAGTCTGTAAAACAATAAAGCCGCTTATGATAAGCGGCTTTATAACAAATAAACCTTGTAAGGAGTGAGTTATAGCTCGATCACTACATCTTCACCGTCGATATTCAGTGTTAATGTTGTATCTGTTAGGTTGTACGAAACTTCTGTTTTAGGACCGTTCAATTTACTTGGTACTAATAGCGTTAGAATGTTGTGCTCTTTCTTCGCTTTAAACTTCGCTTCAACATGACGATGAATTTCAAGATCTTTGTATTCGCTTGGGTCAACTTCACCAAAGCCTTCTACATTTTCAATTGAAAGTAGATCATCTTTGCTGTCATTGATAAATGAAACGTCTAGTTGTGCGTTTTCACCAATGATTTTGAAAGTGTCTGTCGCTGTTTCAGTACTAAATGTTGTATGCAGTAGCCAAGTCAGATCTTGCTCTGATTTAAGTGTTGCTAGGTCACGCATTACAAATACTTTACCTTTAGCAAACCAGATTTTACGCTTGTAAGATTCAAGATCTGGGTTGTGGAATTGGTAAGACGTTGATGCATCACCTTCAACAAATAACAGGTCTGATTCTGTATCGAAGTCGGTAATTTTACCGCCAGCTTCCACACAGTAGCGATCTTGATGTTCGCCTTCAAAGTTAGTCGTTGTATTTTCAGCGTACTGACCTTTACCACCAAATAACGGTAAGTTTTTAGAGAAAGTACGACGACGCCATTTGATGTGCATATCTACACCGAAACCACCGTAGTAACCTGTGATAGCTGCTAAGGTATCGCCAAATGCATGAAGAGTATAGGCGTTTTGGTCACCGTGTGAGTGACTGATAGAACCGAATGGGCTACATTTGTAAACCATGTGAATATGCTCATCACGGTTTGTCATGTTGCTATGGAAACCAGCCCAACCTGTGATTGGGAAGACTTTAAGCTGTGGTTCATCTGAAGGTTTAACTTCAGGCATATCGTTCCATAGGTAATCAAAGCGTAAGTCATCGTAACCAAAATCCCACCAACCGAAGTTGTAGAATTTAGTATGTGCTTCCGTGTCACGTGCTTTCAGTTGGTTGTAGTACCAAATGTATTCAGGTTTGTTGTTAACACCTGCAAAATGTTTGATGTTGTAAGCTAATTTCAAACCTGGGAAATCACCAATACTTGATTGATCACAGAAACTTGCACGTTTGGAGTGAACAGGCATACAGTACATGATGAAGTCACCTGTATTTTTGTAGAACTCTTTATTAAACATGTTGATAGAGGTGTAGCTTTTCAGAAGGTCAAAAGATTCACCTAGGAAGGCCATTTGCGTGTTCCAGTAATCTGGACCTTCAGCCCAAGCTCCATCTTCTCCGCCCCATGGTGGGTAATGTACAGCATAGTATTCAATACCGTATTCAATGTATTCACGTGCTTTAGGGTATTCATTGTATAGTGCGATACAGGTTGGGATCACCGCAGATGAAATTGAACGAACACCATGGCTATTAAGTGGGTTAGCCAGTAGATCTACTGTTACTTGTAGATGATGCATGATCTCTTCTAAGCGAATGATAAGTGCTTGTTTTACTGTTTCACGTTCTGCATCAGAGAAGTATGCATGTAGCCAATCATAACCCCAAGCCATTGCTGCAATCACACGAAACGCGGCTTCATCATTATAACCACGTGAGGTTACACCTTCTGGATCGTAAGCAGCTAATTGTAATGTCCATGCTTTTGCTTTGGCGATGATTGCTTCATCTTCTAGTACGATACCAGCGATTGATAGGTTACGAGTTGCGTTGAAAGCTTCTTGACAGCTAACGTACATTTGACGCCAGTAAGGACGCCACAATGAAGCTTTACCAACGGTTTCTTCAGGGTAAGCTTTTGGTTCTTCATAAGGTGCTACGTCTAAAAATTTATTTGTTGAGTTATTCATGAAAGCATCAAACTTGCAGTAGCCTGCATTATCTTTCAGGTTAGCTCTAAAAGCAGGTAGATCTTTACTTTGAACCAATAGACGAGGGTGCTCTACACTCAAATTATCCAAAAAAGACAGATCAATATCAGCTTTTTGAACTTGAACTGGCATCACATCAAGAAGATTACCAGCAGATTTGTCGTTTTCTAATTTAATCGCCTTGATCGCATCAAAAGATTTGTTAGACATTTAAACCTCTACTTATGAAATTAATAAATTTATACCAGCCCAGCAATGGTAAGTTACTCAACTGCAAGGAATGTTAATGAAATATCAGGTTATTAAGCTATTCAAGGGAAGTACCTTAAACAAAAATCGACATTAATTGTGTCGATTTGATGCCGTTATTAAACCTTTAATAATGATCAATTTATATCATTTGTATTACTTAATTACAATAAACTGGCGGGCGTACTATTCCAATACGAGCACTAGGTCACAGGATCAAACTTGGTTATTTGAAAATATGATTGAGGCTTAATAGGGGAGGATAAATAGGTTAGGTATTTAGATATAAAAAAACGAACAAAAATGTTCGTTTTTAATAATGTCTAAGTCAATTCACATTGTGTTGATCAGTTTACTGCAGCTTGTCTAGCTTGCCTTCAATTTCTTGAATCTTATTATCAACCACTGACTGTAGGTGTTTTAAGTCTGATAGTACTTGTTGTTTTAGTTCTTTTTCACTACTGACTTGAACACTTAAGCTATCCAGTTCTTTAATAATTTTGTGCAGTGTTGGGTTAATCTCTGATAACTCTGTAGTGCCTTGTATATGTTGTACGTGTTGACCGCCACTCACCGTTTTGATTTGACGTTGAAATTTATATTTACTGCTACGTCCAATTAACATACCACCCGTCTTTCGGAAATATACTTTTAAAATATCCTTATCGCCTTCTTTACGCAGTGAATAGCGTTTGATATTTTCTGGGTTACGGATCCCGATGTCTCTAAGGTTTGGATACATTACTTCTCCTTAAGTATATTGTCGATTGTCTATAGTTTGAACTATCACGAAAAAAGATCAATTAATTTTATGGTTAATTTGGTGTTTTTTTAGGCTGAATTTTCAATAAAAAGAAGGTTTTGGAGAGTTTATAAAAGAGAGGGGGAGTAACAGACCTTAGCACATTCATCCATTTTGATGTTGTAAGGTCTGTTGGGTGTTTATTTTACTTTTTAGGTTCCCAAACACCTGGCTCTATTTTTTTGTCTAGCTCAGGTAGTTTAGTACGATCAAAAGTAGGCACTTTACCGGCACTCAGTTGCTGGTTGTAATCTTTTGCTAACTTAATGACTTCGTTTGAAAGTAATAGTATCGCTACAAGGTTAACAATCGCCATTAGTCCCATAGAAACATCAGCTAAAGACCAGATGACATTGTTACTTTGTGTTGCACCGAAGAGAATCATTGCTAACACTGCAATACGCAAGACGATTAAACCACGTGTATTTTTATGTTGTAAAAATACTAGGTTAGTTTCTGCATAAGAGTAATTTGCAATAATGGAAGTGAATGCAAAAAATAACAGAGCAATAGCAACAAAAGAACCACCCCAGTTACCTACTTGGAAGTCTAAAGCGCGTTGTGTGATTTCTACACCACCCATGCCTGAGAATGAATCTAGGCCACCCGATAAAAGGATGATTGAGGCAGTTGCAGTACAAATAATGATGGTATCAATGAAAACACCTAGCATTTGCACATAACCTTGTGATGCTGGGTGTGGCGGATAAGGAGAGGCTGTCGCTGCTGCATTAGCTGCACTACCCATACCTGCTTCATTAGAGAATAGACCACGTTGTACGCCCGTCATGATCATTGCACCAAATGCACCGCCTGCTGCTTCTTGCCAACCAAAAGCAGAATCAAAGATCAGACCAATAATTCCTGGTAACTCAGTGACATTAATTACCACAACAAAGGCTGCGATCAATAGGTAGATAAGTGCCATTGCTGGTACTATTCTTTCAGCTACTTTGGCAATGCCTCGAATACCAGTGAAAATAACGGCACCTGATACTAGGGCTAGTATGATACCCACGGTCATTTTGTCGATATTAAATGATTCGTTTAGTGCGGCAGTAATTGAGTTCGCTTGAACTGCATTAAACACTAAACCAAAAGCGATGATTAGAAAAATTGCAAATAAGCTACCCATCCAGCGAGCGTTCAGACCACGCTCCATATAATAAGCTGGACCACCACGGAAATTACCTTCTTCATCGTGCACTTTATAAGCCTGCGCAAGTGTACTCTCTGCAAAGCTGGTTGCCATTCCTAATATCGCAATTAACCACATCCAGAAGATAGCGCCAGGGCCACCCACTGTGATTGCAATAGCAACACCTGCTAAGTTACCTGTACCTACTCGTGCTGCTAAACTGGTGGAAAGAGCTTGAAAAGAAGAGATGCCTTCTTTATCTGATTGACGACTGCCTTTCATGACAGTAAAAGTATGGAAGAAATGACGGAATTGAATGAAGCCTAAACGTATTGTGAAATAAACGCCCGTACCTATCAGTAAATAAACGAGGATTTGCCCCCATAATAGACCATTCAAAGCATTAAGTACTGTTAACATAAAGATACCTTTTAGTAGATTGCGCGGGTCCCTTTAAAATCATTTAAAACGCAATTTGATTATGAACAAGGCCGCGATACTAGCAAATCTTGATCATGATTGCTTAGGTTTATAAAACTGCTTCAAATTCATACAAACACAGGCTATTGTCTATCCTTTGTATGGTGTTTTTATGTTCAATTACCTATTTCAATAACATGCTTGTTGTCGTTTTGGAGTTATTTAGGAATTGATGTCATTGTTTCTCTTTATTAAAATTTTATTCTTGAAATTGTGAATGACCATTTAATAAATTTATTTAATTTTGCTATATAATACTATCCTTAAGGATTAGTTTTGCTCTTGATGAGCTATTTTATACATGCATTTTTCAAGGATAATATGCCTCGCTTAAAACATAAATTGAATTTACGAGTTGTTATCATGACGATTACCCTCACTATCATGACTGGTGTTGTGGGGATGTCTGCTATTGCTTCATTAAATGAACTTAAAGATGATTACCAACGTGTTAAAGATGAACACTTCGATAGTTTATTGGAAATTACTCAACTCAAAATTCAAACCAATAAGATACTTGCTGCAACCAGTAATATGTTTCTTGCGGAGAATGAAAAGGATCTTGAATGGGGTGATGCATATGTTGCCGATAAAGCTAACTGGATAGTAAAAATATCAGAAAAGTATTCTAATAACCTTTACTCTTATCAGGAGCTATTATCCCTAACCACTACTCTATCAGATCAGAGTGATGTTATTTCCGCCGCTATGATGAAAAAAATAGCATTATCTGAGCAAGTGTTATCGGATTATAAGAGTATTGAGCAATACCGAAGAGATACACTAAAACAAGGCAAAACTAAAATTGCACTGGCCATTGATGATGTACTGCTATTATTTAATCCATTGCTTAAGGCTTATTCTGAAACAGAACCATCTGCTATTGAAGCCATAATATCACCATTAAAATCAGTCATGTCGACGCAAGACTACGAAGGTTTATCTACTTTATTAGTAGGCCCGTCATCGATCTCTGTGGATTACCAAGCGTATTCTGCACAACTCGCAGTACTGGAAACATTAAAAGAAAAGCATAAAGAACTAACTCAGTCGATCATTACCGTGATGGGAGATAGTGTTTTATCTGCGCAAAAAGCATTTTTAACGAATCTAACTAAAGTAGAAGAGAAAATTTCGGTAAGGGAATCTTTTCTCTACCTTCTATTATTAACCTGTGTTGTGGTTGCTATCATTTTAATCGTATTCCAAACCAACCTTTTACGTAGAATTGGTTTAATTCGACAGGTTATTGATGCCGGTGACAGTAAAGCCCAATATCGTATTGCTGTTAAAGGTGATGATGATATTAGTGAAATAGCTAAGGTGATAAAAGGCTATATACAAACAATTTTAGATAAAGATAATATTATTTCGGATAATAATAAAAAACTACAACACTTAGTGACTCATGATGATTTAACTAATATTTATAATCGTCGCTATTTTGAAATTCACATGGCGCAAGAACATATACGCTACCTACGTTATAAAGAGCCTTATTGCCTAGCGATGTTAAATATAGACTCATTCAAAGGTATTAATGAGAGATTTGGGCATAATCTTGGCGATAAGGTGATACTTGATTTTACGCTGCGAATTGATAACCAGATGCGTCAAACAGATGTATTTGCCCGATTAAGTGGTGAAGATTTCATTCTGTTAATGCCAAGAACGGATCAAAGCAATGCTCTTATCTTAATGGAACGTATTAGAAGTGAGATTAACGCGATGCCAACGGTTGTGAATGACAGAAAAATTGATTTCACAGTGAGTATTGGATTAATGCAAGTACAAGAAGTGGAAGAGATTGAAGATGCTTCTCAACAGATGCAGTTTGTTAAACAAGCTTTAGAAGAAGCAAAAATGACTGGCCGCAATAAAGTGTGTCGTTATCGTAGTGACGTTATCTCTTAATAAGTGATGACTGCAGTAATAGTTTACTGCAGTCATCAGTCTCTTTGAAATCTGGTTTATTTAGATTTCAGTTTCTCTTTAAACGCGTTTAAAGTTTTAAATAACAATTCAATCTTCACCACTAGTGCAGGTAATTGCACTTTATATTGCTCGTCATCTTCTACTTCCATCGCTTGTAAATCTGCTGCTAGCTCTTCTACATAAGGTAAGAAGGTATTCGCATGCTGTTTAAATGGTGTGTCTTCTGTAAAAATATGTGCAAAAGTTGCATTTTTTTGTTTGCGCAATTCAGTTAACGCTTGGTCTGCATCCACAGCTCTGTGGTAAATAATCTTAATGTTTTCTTGAAGCTGTGCTTGCACGCTTTCTTTGCTCATTATTTTCTCCTGTGCAATTCAATTATTAAAATAATGGTTATTATAACGAATGTATTAGCGTTTTACTTTGTTCACCTGCGATTTCTCTGCTTAATCTAGGCACTAAGTAACCAGGTAGTTCGGCTTGCATCTGTTTATGCAGCTGTTGTGCTTTTTGTTCATTTAAATCGAAGTGTGCAGCTCCTTGTACTTTATCTAATAAGAATAGGTAATAAGGTAATATATTCACTGAGAATAAAGCTTCACTAAGCGCAACTAAGGTTGTGACATCATCGTTAACGTCTTTAAGTAATACACTTTGGTTAAGCAGTTGAATGCCTGCCTGATGACAGCGTTGCATCGCCTCTGCAAAAGGTTTATCAATTTCCTGTGCGTGATTGATATGCAACACCATGACTATTTTCAGGCGGCTCTGTTGTAATCGCGTAGTGAGTGTATCGGTAATACGTGAAGGGATCACAACTGGTAAACGTGTATGAATGCGTAAACGTGTTAATTGCGGCAATGCTTCTAGCTGATCAAGTAACTCTGCAAGTTGTTTGTCTTTGGTCATTAATGGATCACCGCCACTTAAAATAACTTCATTAACCTGTGGGTGTGCTTGGATATAGCTGACGATATTAGTGAGCTGTGATTTATTGACACTGTTATCTGCATAGGGAAAGTGGCGTCTAAAACAGTAACGACAATTCACTGCACAACCGCTTTTTAAAATAATTAACACTCGGCTTTTATATTTGTGCAGTAATCCTTTGTGCTGGTTGTTTTGTTCAACTAAAGGGTCTGTGCTATAACCAGATATGTGTAATTCTTCATCATGAATAGGCAATACTTGCTTTAATAAAGGATCGTTAATATCGCCTTTTTTCATCTTATTGACGAAAGGCATAGGTACCAACATCGGGAATTGTTTCTTAGCAAGCTCACTTATTCGTGTCGTTTCTTGCTCAATTTCTAATATTTGTAACAGTTGTTGTGGATTTTTGACCGCATTAGCGAGTTCCTTTTGCCATGTTGGCAAGTCAGCGGTATTATTCACGTCAATTATTTTAAGCATTTTTTATCAGTTCAGTTATAGAGGTTGTAATGGCGACATATAGTACCAGTGATTTTAAAGGCGGGCTAAAATTCATGCTCGATAATGAACCATGTGTGATCATGGAAAATGAATATGTTAAACCGGGTAAAGGTCAGGCATTTAGTCGTGTTAAATACCGTAAGCTTATCTCAGGTAAAGTGGTTGATAAAACATTTAAATCAAATGAAACAGTAGAATCTGCTGATGTAATGGATTTTGATTTAGCTTACTTGTACAACGATGGTGAGTTTTTCCACTTTATGGATAACAATACTTTCGAACAAATCGCTGCTGATGCAAACGCAGTCGGTGATATGGACAAGTGGTTAGTAGAACAAAACATTTGTACTATCACTACTTGGAATGATGCACCTATCGCGGTTATGCCACCTAACTTTGTTGAGTTAGAGGTGACTGAAACAGACCCTGGTCTAAAAGGCGACACTGCAGGTACTGGTGGTAAACCAGCAACCTTATCAACAGGTGCTGTTGTACGTGTTCCATTATTCATCCAAATTGGTGAAATCATTAAAGTTGATACGCGTACTGGTGAATATGTAGGTCGTGTTAAAAAATAAAGCTTAATCCATGATTGAGTTTAATAAAACCAGCCAAGCGCTGGTTTTTTTGTATCCGCTTTCTGCTTTTAATGATTTCCGAAAAACGATGCCCATTATATTAAATAAGTATTGTAAATTTTACGTAGGCAAAATAGAGCAGTTAATTAGTATGATTGGTATTAAAGCTTAGGTAAAATAGCGCTTCTTAAAGGAGATATAATGAACTGGTTACCCAATGCTTCACTAGCTCAGCTTACTGCACGAGCTAAGATGTTAAACACGATTAGAGATTTTTTTAGTCGCTTACAAGTGTTAGAAGTAGAAACGCCTTCACTTAGCCAAGCGGCTGTCACTGATGTTCACTTACACTGTTTTAAAACACAATTTGTAGGGCGTAATATTAGCGATAAACCACTGGTGGATGGGGCTGTTCCTTTATATTTACAAACCTCTCCCGAATTTCATATGAAAAGGCTGTTAGCGGCTGGTAGCGGATCTATTTATCAAGTCTCCAAAGTGTACCGTAACGAAGAGTCTGGACGCTACCATAACCCTGAGTTCTCTTTATTAGAGTGGTATCGTGTTGGTTTTAACCATCATCAATTAATGGATGAAATGACGCAGTTATTAATGGCTATTTTGCACTGTGCAGAACCGACGCGATGTACTTATCAAGAGGCTTTTTTAACACATTTACAAGTAGACCCTTTAAGTGCTTCCAATGAGCAACTTAAATCGGCTGGCGCGCACCTTGAATTAGGTGATGTTTTAGACAATGAAGATGATAAAGATACCATTTTACAGTTACTTTTTTGTATCGCTATCGAACCTAAGATTGGCCAAGTATCCCCTTGTTTTGTTTATGACTTCCCAGCTTCTCAAGCGGCCTTAGCACGGATCAATACTCAGGATTCGCGCGTGGCAGATCGTTTTGAGGTTTACTATAAAAGTATTGAGCTAGCGAATGGGTTTTATGAGTTGAACAGTAGTGCTGAGCAATTGAAGCGTTTTGAAGCGGATAATAAATTAAGAGCCAAGATGGGATTAGATGAAATGCCGATCGATAAAAAGTTTGTGGATTGCTTAGATCATTTACCCGATTGTGCTGGCGTTGCCTTAGGTTTAGATAGATTATTAATGTTGGCGACTGAACAAGATCATATTAATGATGTCTTAAGCTTTAGTATCGATAATTCGTAACCAGTTACATCAATCATATTCATTAACGGATCTATTTTACTTGTTAAAATAACTTATTTTTCGTTGTAATCTTCGTAAAGAAAGTAACCCTTTACTTCAAATTACGCCTTAAACTAAGCCATTTTTTCTAGGTGAAACTAGTTCTCTTACTTAATATAATTGGTTTTAATTTCAAAGGAAGATAGATGGCTAAGTTATGGTTAACAGATAAGGGATACCCTATTTGGGGCTACCTATTACGTATTGTTTATTGGTTATTTGCTATCTACATTTCCAGTGAGTTTTTACAAGCTTATCAAGTATATAGTTGGTTTAAGGTTGGATTAATCGGACTGAGTATTGTATTTGTGATAGGTTACTTATTGTTTACGCGTTTTATTGACCGCTTTATCACAAAGCCAGCAATAGACTGATGTTAAAGTCGTTATATCAATTACGCTAATTAACTGATCTATTTTACTTGTTAAAATAACTTATTCTTCGTTGTAATTTTCGTAAATAGAACAACTATTAAAGAATTAACATCTTTCCGTTAATTCTCCGGCAGACTGTTAACCAAGTTAATCGTCGAAAGGATTAAATTACGCCTTGAACTGAGTCATTTTTCCTGCGCAAAATTTAGATCACTTATTTAATGTAATTGGTATTATCTAATTTTCGATGAAAAGTGAGGTGTATATGCCAATTAAAAAAGTGCAGAGTGAATTTGAAAAATTGACCGATATTTTAGCTAACGGTGTAATTGCAGATGAATGTACAGCAGGCGAATTAAAAACAGTCCATGACCAGTTACAACAAGCGATCCTTTCTCGCGACCCAGCGAAATTAATCCAAGATAAAAAAATAACAGAGCAGTTAGTTGAATTTGAAGAAACAAATCCAATAGCAGGCAAGTTTGTGAAAGACTTAATTAATGCGTTATCAGGTATGGGGATTTAAAACTAACCTATATCGCTCTTTGATAAATTTTGGATATAAAAAAACCGACGCTAGGTCGGTTTTTTAATATTCTAAATAAAAGACTTATTCTTTAGTAAGAATTAAAGTGCTTTAATTTTAGCAGAAAGACGGCTTTTCTTACGAGCAGCCATGTTTTTGCTGATCAGACCTTTAGTTGCGTAAGCATCTAAAACTGATTGTAATTTAATGAACTCAGCCGCAGCTAGTTCTTTGTTTGCAGCTTCGATTGCAACAACAACTTTCTTGATGAAAGTACGCATCATTGTACGACGGCTTGCATTATGTTTACGGCTTTTTTCAGATAATAAAGCACGTTTTTTAGCAGACTTGATATTAGCCAAGACCTTAACTCCTAAATTCTGTATAACAAGGGATAATCAAAGGTCGTGGAATATGCCTTGTAACACGTATATTGTCAAATGGTTTTTTATTAACCAATAAAATAACTGGTAAGAAACCAGGTGGATGGTTAAACTGCGCGCATTTTATACTCAACCCATTACAGATGCAAATCCAGTGTCGATTGTTTCGTTGATATATCCATTGTTATTGCTATTAAATTTAATGAAAACGTGTATTTTGTGGTTGCGAATATTATCTTTCAGTTTTCTAAGTCTTATGATGGCTTAGTTTTTAGGACATTCAGTGTGAGTAAAAAGTTAATAAAATCAGGCATGATTGTAAGTTCTATGACCTTAGTGTCTCGTGTTTTAGGGTTAGTACGCGATATTGTTATTGCTAATTTAATGGGCGCTGGCGCCGCTGCAGATTTATTTTTCTTTGCTAATAAAATTCCTAACTTTTTACGTCGTTTATTTGCAGAAGGTGCTTTTGCACAAGCTTTTGTTCCTGTATTAACCGAATATGAGAAAACTCAGTCGCGGGACAAAGTAAAAGAGCTCATTTCGGCAGTATCCGGTACTTTAGGGACGATCATCACCATTATCACTATTCTAGGGGTACTGGGTTCCTCTGTGATCACTGCGTTATTTGGTTTTGGTTGGTTCTTAGAGTGGTGGCATGGTGGCGTTGAGGCGTATAAGTTTGAATTAGCCTCAGATATGCTTAAAATTACTTTTCCTTATTTGTGGTTTATTACTTTTACGGCGCTATCCGGTGCTATTTTAAATACCTTAGGAAAATTTGCTGTTGCAGCATTTACACCGGTTTTTTTAAATATCGCGATCATCGGATCTGCTATCTATATTTCACCACAGTTATCGGAACCAGAAATTGGTTTAGCAGTAGGTGTTTTTATTGGTGGTCTAGTGCAGTTTCTATTCCAAATTCCTTTTCTTAAAAAAGAGGGGCTGTTAGTTAAACCTAGTTGGCAATGGCACCATCCTGGCGTGGTAAAAATTCGCACTTTGATGATTCCTGCTTTATTTGGTGTGTCGGTGAGCCAAATTAATCTGCTATTGGATACCTTAATCGCTAGCTTCTTACAAACCGGCTCAATCAGTTGGTTATATTATTCAGATCGTTTACTAGAGTTTCCATTAGGGCTATTTGGTATTGCTATCGCTACCGTTATTTTGCCTAGTTTATCGTCATCTCATGTCAATAAGTCCCCTGAAGCGTTTGCTAAAACCCTTGATTGGGGAATACGCAGTGTTTGCTTTTTAGGTGTTCCTGCTATGTTGGGCTTGATGATCTTGGCTGAGCCAATGTTACGCGTTTTGTTTATGCGCGGTGAATTTGATATTCAAGATGTGAGTATGTCTGCGATGAGTTTGTTCGCTTATGCCACTGGTTTATTAAGCTTCATGTTGGTAAAAGTGTTAGCGCCGGGTTATTACTCTCGCCAAGATACTAGAACTCCAGTTAAGTTTGGGGTTATTGCTATGGTAAGCAATATGTTATTGAATGTTATTTTTGCTATCCCATTTGGTTATGTTGGTTTGGCGATTGCTACTTCGTTATCCGCAACATTGAATGCGGGCTTATTATGGTTTGGTTTGTATAAAAGTGGCGTATACCAACGTCAACCACAGAGTATTAGTGTGTTAATTCGCATTGTTTGTTCGGGGGCTGTGATGGTGGCTGCTTTGTTATATGTAACACCTGCACTAAGCCTGTGGGTAGAGTTAAGTTTATTTGATGCGGTTCTACAGTTGGTGGGATTAATTATTGGTGGTGCTTTAGTCTATTTAATCAGCAATGTTATTTTAGGTTTACGTTTATACCATTTTAAAGCCAGTTAACTGATTTAATGGTAAATCGTTAAAATGAAAGCTGAATACTTTGTTGCCTTAATATATAATCGGCTCTTTTATATTTTCAACGCTTAGTTTTGCAATCAATTAAGACATTATTTATGGAATTAATACGCGGTATTCATAATTTAAAGCATCAACCTAAAGGTTGTGTGTTAAGCATTGGTAACTTTGATGGTATTCATCTTGGGCACCGTGCTGTTTTATCGCGTTTGCTAAAAGAAGCTGAGCGTTTGCAAGTCCCGTCTACGGTGATGACTTTTGAGCCCCAACCTGCTGAACTATTTGCAGGAAAAAATGCACCTGGTCGTTTGAGTCGTTTACGCGATAAGTTTGTTCAACTTGAAAAATTAAATTTAGATCGTCTACTGTGCGTGTCCTTTACTCATCAATTTGCTAATCTAAGCGCCGATCAATTTATTGAAGAACTATTGATTAAAAAGCTGAATGTAAAATTTTTGGTAATAGGCGATGATTTCCATTTTGGTTATCAACGTTTAGGGGATTTTGCGTTGCTTAAAGAAGCGGGCAAAAAATATGGTTTTGAAGTGGTGGATACTAAAAGTCTATCGCAAGATACCTGCCGCGTAAGCAGTACACGCATCCGTAGTGCATTAGCCAAAGGTGAGTTGCAACAAGCGGAGCAAATGCTGGGTAGAAAATACAGCATTTCAGGGCGTGTTGGCCATGGTAAAAAACTAGGCCGAACTATTGGCGTTCCTACGGCTAATTTGTTTTTAAAACGTCGAGTATCACCTGTTTCAGGTGTCTTTGTTGTGTCAATTTTAGGCATAGACAATAAGGTTTACTCTGGCGTGGCAAACATTGGTTGTCGTCCAACTGTTAATGGTGAAAGGCAACAGTTAGAAGTGCATATATTTGATTTTGAAGGTGACTTATATGGTCGCCAATTAGAAGTGTTACTTGAGAATAAATTGCGTGATGAAACTCGTTTTGAGTCATTCGCAGACTTAAAAATACAAATTGATAAAGATATTCAGCAAGCTAGAGAATGGCATCTGCTTAATTAATAGATCGTTAGATGGAATAAAAACCGATGAGTGATTACAAAAGTACATTAAATTTACCAAAAACAGGCTTCCCGATGCGCGCTAACTTAGCTAATCGCGAGCCAAATATGCTTAAGAATTGGTATAAAGAAGACCTTTACGGCAAGATTCGTACGGCTAAAAAAGGTAAGAAAACATTCATTCTGCATGATGGTCCTCCTTATGCAAACGGTGACATTCATATTGGTCACTCGGTTAATAAAATCTTAAAAGATATTATTATTAAGTCTAAAACATTATCTGATTTTGATGCGCCATACGTACCAGGTTGGGATTGTCATGGTCTACCAATTGAATTAAAAGTAGAGCAGAAGCACGGTAAACCAGGTAAAAAGTTAACACCTGCTGAATTCCGCGTTAAGTGTCGTGAATATGCTGCTCGTCAAGTTGATGGCCAACGTAAAGACTTTAAACGTCTAGGTGTGCTAGGTGAGTGGGATAAGCCTTACTTAACCATGAACTTCGAAACGGAAGCAAACATCGTACGTGCATTAGCAAATATCATTAAAAATAAACATCTGCACAAAGGTTCAAAACCTGTGCATTGGTGTACTGACTGTGGTTCTGCACTAGCGGAAGCGGAAGTTGAGTATGAAGATAAAGTATCAGCAGCTATCGATGTTGCATTTAATGCAGTTGATATCGATGCTGTATTAGCTTGTTTTGATAAACAAGGTGATGACTTAGGACACGGTACTATCTCGCCAGTTATCTGGACAACAACACCTTGGACATTACCTGCAAACCGTGCAATCGCGTTAGCAGCGAAAGTTGAATATTCATTAGTACAAGCAGGCCAACGTCGCTTAATCTTAGCAACTGACCTAGTGGCTGACTGTATGGCTCGTTACGGTATCGAAGAGTTTACAGTGCTAGCGATTACAACCGGTGCCGCGCTTGAAAAGCAATTATTCCAACATCCATTCTTAGACTTACAAGTGCCTGCTATTGTGGCTGATCATGTCACTATCGATGCGGGTACTGGTTGTGTACATACCGCACCTGGTCACGGTCAAGACGATTACTCTGCTGGTTTAAAATATGATTTAGAAGTTGCTAACCCAGTTAATGATAACGGTGTGTTCCGTGAAGATACTGAGTTCTTTGCTGGCTTACATGTCTTTAAAGCAAATGATGCGGTTTTAGCAGTATTAACAGAGCGCGATGCACTAATTCATCACGTAAACATTAAGCATAGTTACCCACATTGTTGGAGACACAAAACGCCTATTATCTTCCGTGCAACGCCACAATGGTTCATCTCAATGAATCAAGAAGGTTTGCGTGACAGTGCGTTAAAAGAGATTAAAGAAGTTAAATGGATCCCAAGTTGGGGTCAAAGCCGTATTGAGAAAATGATCGAAGGTCGTCCTGATTGGTGTGTTTCGCGTCAACGTACTTGGGGTGTGCCAATCACTTTATTTGTTAATAAAGAGACGGATGAGTTGCATGAAAACTCTGTTGAAATGATGGAACTGATTGCACAAAAAATCGAGAAAGAAGGCATTCAAGCATGGTTTGATTTAGAACCAGAATCTTTATTAGGTTTTGAAGCTGAAAAGTTCCGTAAAGTAACAGATACCCTAGATGTTTGGTTTGACTCTGGTACAACACACGCCGCAGTGGTTGGTGTTCGTGATGAGTTTACCAAAGAAGATGGTACACAAGCGCAAGCTGATATGTACTTAGAGGGTTCTGACCAACACCGTGGTTGGTTCCAATCTTCATTATTAACTAGTACTGCGATTAATGGTGTTGCGCCTTATAAAGAGGTGTTAACCCATGGCTTTGTGGTTGATGGCGACGGCAAAAAAATGTCTAAGTCATTAGGTAATGTGATGTCACCACAAACGGTGATGAATGACCTAGGTGCAGATATCTTGCGTTTATGGGTTGCTTCAACAGATTATACAGGTGAAATTACTGTTTCTGATGAAATCTTAAACCGTAGTGCCGATAGTTACCGTCGTATTCGTAATACGTCTCGCTTTTTATTAGCGAACTTAAACGGTTTTGACCCAAAAACTGACTTAGTGCCTGCCGCTGAAATGGTGGCATTAGACCGTTGGATCGTTGCTAAAACACTAACGATGCAACACGAAGTAATTGAAGCTTACGAAAGCTACAATATGCATGTGGTTTATCAAAAACTAATGCACTTCTGTTCAATTGATTTAGGCAGCTTTTACTTAGATATTATTAAAGATCGTCAATACACAGCGAAAACTGGCAGTAATGCTCATTTAAGTTGTCAAACGGCGCTTTACCATATTGTTGAGTCTTTAGTACGTCTAATGGCACCAATTCTAAGCTTTACAGCAGATGAAATTTGGGGACGTTTACCAGGTGAACGTAATCAATTTGTGTTCACTGAAACATGGTACGACGGCTTATTTGGTTTATCTGATAATGAAGTATTAGATAACGATAAGTGGTCTCAACTTATTTCAGTTCGTGCAGAAGTAAACAAGGTATTAGAGCTGGCTCGTAAAGAAGCGGTTATTGGCGGCGGATTAGAAGCTGAAGTGACACTGTATGCTTCTGATGAAATCAATGCGTTATTATCTACATTAGATGATGAATTACGTTTTGTATTAATTACTTCACAAGCTGTAGTGAAACCTTTAGCAGATGCTCCTGCAGATGCTGTTGCTACAGAAGTGGCAGGCTTATCTGTTACAGTACAAAAAAGTGCTGCTGCGAAGTGTGATCGTTGTTGGCATCACCGCGAAGATGTTGGTCAAAGTGAAGAGCATCCTGAACTATGTGGTCGTTGTATCACAAATGTTGATGGTGAAGGTGAGTCTCGTCAATTCGCTTAAACTTCGTTAAGCTGTAAATTAATCTGATAGCAAGCGCCTTAGTTATGAAAATGATTTAAGGCGTTTTTTTTAGGAAATACTATGACAAACAATGTTTCAGGTTCAGCTGTTAAATCTTCAACAGGTTTAGCATTTCTATGGTTATCTTTGGTTGTGTTAATCATTGACCAACTTACTAAGTATTTAACAATCGAGATGTTAGATCTTTATGAATCTTACGAAGTACTGCCTTTTTTTAATTTTACTTATGCGCGTAACTATGGCGCTGCCTTTAGCTTTTTAGGTGATGCTGGTGGTTGGCAAAAATATCTATTTACGGGGATTGCCTTTGCAGTTTCTGGATATTTGATATATTTATTGAAAACGACTAAAGCGAATTATCGCTGGATGAATAGCGCTTATGCCTTAGTCTTATCTGGTGCTATTGGTAATGTAATTGACCGTTTAATCTTTGGTTATGTAGTTGATTTCCTAGATTTTGATTTAGGCTTTTATCGTTGGCCTGTATTTAATGTTGCTGATATTGCTATCTTTATCGGTGCCGCAATGATTATTATCGACTCTCTGTTTTGGGCTGAGAAACGTGAAAAAGCAAAGGAAGAAGCAAAGAATGACAAATGAAAAAAAAGTAATTGCTGCAGATAGCGAGGTGTTGATGCACTTTTCTATTAAATTAAGTGATGGTTCAGCAGTAGATAGCACTAAAGTGGATAATAAACCTGCTAAGTTTGTCATGGGTGATGGTAGCCTTACTGAGGGATTTGAAGCTTGTTTACTAGGGTTAACTGAAGGTAGCTCAGAAAGTTTTACTTTGGCTCCTGAGTCGGCATTTGGTTTACCAAATCCAGATAATTTCCATTATATTGAATTAGGCAAGTTCTCAGCAGATGTTCCTGCTGAAATAGGTACTATTATTAGCTTCACTCAACCCGATGGAACTGAATTACCGGGTATTATCCGTGAAGTTGTAGCCGATAGTGTTACAGTTGATTTTAACCATCCGTTAGCAGGTCAAACCGTTACCTTTGACGTAGATGTATTAGAAGTTTTATAAAGCAAATATAAGCTAGGTTGTTACACTTTTATCAACCTCATTTGCCCATTATTTTATATTGAGATTGTTATGAAAATTATTTTAGCTAATCCACGTGGTTTTTGTGCCGGTGTGCATCGTGCTATCAATATCGTTGATCGCGCCCTAGAGATTTTCCCTGCACCGGTTTATGTTCGCCATGAAGTGGTACACAATCAATATGTAGTAGATGATTTAAAGTCTCGTGGTGCTGTATTTGTTGAAGAGCTTGATGAAGTACCAGATGATAATATCGTTATTTTTAGTGCGCATGGTGTGGCACAAAGTGTACGTGAAGAAGCAAAACGCCGTGAATTAAAAGTGTTCGATGCCACTTGTCCTCTGGTGACTAAAGTACATATGGAAGTAACACGTGCAAGTCGTCGTAACCAAGAGTGTATTTTGATCGGGCATCAAGGTCATCCTGAAGTGATTGGCACAATGGGACAATATAATAGCGAAGAGGGCGGCATTTACTTAGTTGAATCTACGGAAGATGTGGATAAATTAACGGTAAAAAATCCGGAAAGCTTATGTTATAGCTCGCAAACAACCTTATCTGTTGATGATACGGCACATGTGATTGATGCTTTAAGAATGAAGTTTCCACAGATTGAAGGACCGCGTAAAAATGACATTTGTTATGCAACACAAAATCGTCAAGATGCGGTGAAAGATTTAGCAGATAAAGCGGAATTAGTGTTAGTTGTCGGTTCTCCTAATTCGTCAAACTCAAATCGTTTACGTGAAAAGGCATATAGCGTAGGTGCAAATGCTTATTTGATAGACAATGAATCAGATATTCAGGAAGAGTGGTTTGAAGGAGTTAACTCTGTTGGTGTGACAGCCGGTGCTTCTGCGCCTGATGTGTTAGTTCAAGCTGTGATTAAAAGGTTGCAAAAACTAGGCGGTGATATCGCTATCGAAAACCCAGGTGTAGAAGAAAATATAATTTTTGAAGTCCCTGCGGAATTGCGTATTAAGCAGGTTGATTAGCCAGCCTTCCAGATTATCTCTTAAGAGGTGTATTGAATTTTTAATACACCTTATATACTTCTCAACTTTAATAAGAAAAATTACCTCTTTATTACCTTCTAAATTTGAATTTGCTCTCATTATCATTATTACTATTCTTTTAGAGTAAAAACTATATTCTTTTTATATAAAATTCATTGTATAAAGAGTAATCTAAGAAAGCATCTTCAAAGAACATATAATTATAACAAAGGATGTTATGAACCTGTTTATTAATTCAAAAGAGCATCAACAAGGATTTACGTTAATCGAGATGCTTATTACTATTGCTGTTGCAGCGATTCTTCTCAGTATTGTGGTTCCCTCTTTCAATAGCATTATTGAGTCGAGCAAAGAGCGCACGACTCGAGACTCTTTAGTAAGTGCAATTTATTCAGCTAAGCAACAAGCCCAAAGTGAACGAGTCAATGTTTATCTATGCAGTAGTAATGACGGTGAAAGTTGTGCAGATACAACGGATTGGGGAAGTGATTGGTTAATTTATCAAGACGATGATAGCAGTGGCGATTTGGATGAAGATGATACAATTATTGCCAATATTAGCTCTAAAACCGATGCAATAACTAGCGAGATCAAAGAAGTTAAGTTTACTCCTACAGGGCATTCTCTAGCCAATACATTCAAAATTTGTAGTAATACTGACAATGCGGTGGTGTATAAAATGGTATTAAGTAGGATGGGGCGCATTACATATGAAGAAGCATCAGGAGACTGCTAGGGATGAAAGCTCAAAAAGGATTTACATTAATTGAGGTGTTAATTGCATTAATTATTGTTGCAATAGGCGTGTTAGGACATGCCAAAATGCAAGCTAAGTCAATGAATGTTGCTCAACAAGGTTTTTTTGCTCAAACTGCTAATACTGCTTTATTAGATTTAGCACAACGAATGCGTGCTAACTCAGATCTTGCTGGTAGTTTTGTTTTTAGTAATTTAAGTGATGGTGCTGATATTGTGGCGACCAAGGATTGCTCTGAAAGTAGTTGTGATGAAGATGAATTTGCTACTGAAGAGCTTGCTGAGTGGTTTGATCATTTACAAAATAATTTACCATCACCACGTTTTTCTGTCGAAGTAGATTCTTCTGATGCAAATCTCTATAACCTGATGTTAATTTGGGATGCAGCTAAAACCGGTGTTGGCAGTGGTGTTTGTGATACAACAGCATTAAATTCATACCAATGTGGGAGCATGTCAGTATGGGTTCAATGAGAAAATCGAATGCTGGTTTTAGTTTAATTGAGTTAATGATTGCCTTATTGGTGTCGCTATTCATCCTCGCTGGTTTATTTTATTCAGTGATGGGCGATATGCGCTCTTATGAATCAGCAAGAAGCACTCAAGGGCTAGTGACTAAAAGTCGTATGGCTATTCAGACAATAAGGCTGTACATACAACAAGCTGGCTTTAGAGACTCAGCAGCATTAAAGAATGAGACAACATTTAGCTCTGGTACATCTAATGCTGGAGAAACTTGGGAGTATGGGCAAGTTATTCAGGGGATGACTAGTTCGAGTGAAATAGATGATGAAAAAGCTGATTCTGATATTTTAGTGGTACGTTTTTTAGGGGCAGCAGAAGCTGGAATTGTTTCTTGTGTTGGTGATGATTTAGATGAATCAACCAACAATGAAGTGCTTTTATATGTCAATACAAGTAATCAGTTAATGTGCCAAGATAATAATGATGACCCTGTTTTATTAGATGAAAATGTCGAGTTCATGGAGTTGTTGTATGGCACTGAGGACGATTATCGCTATTTTACTGCTTCAGAAGTTTCGGATTGGACCGATATTAATAGAGTGAAGGTGGGATTATTGATCTCTGAAGACGTATCTGCACATGGATTAACAAATGCTAATGCTTACACGATTTTCAATCAAACTATTAGCGCTGCAAACGACACCAACTATAGAAGCGTTGTGATGGAAACTGTGATTATAGGTAATCAAGGAGGGTAATAAGGTGCAAAAAACATATAAAAAGCAGTGCGGTACTGCGTTAATTACCTCGCTATTGATGGTCGTAGTAATCGCGATTTTGGGGATCGCAGTGAGTCAACAGGTTATCTCTTTACGAAAAACAACCACGGCTAATTATGATCAAACTTTAAGTTTAAACTCAGCGGAGTCAACTTTATCTGCAGCCTATAGTGTCATGTCAGAGAACTTTCTTGATCCACCAACATTACAAGCATTAGCTGTTGATATTAACACTGGTACTAATTGGTGGAAAAATTCCAATAACTGGAGTGGTGCAACTGCTATTAGCAGTTTAATCTCTGCTGGTTCTGAAACGCCTTCATATTTAATTGAAGATGATGGTACGGGAGGTCTTGCCGTAGGTACTGGTAATTTGACCAAACGTTTTTATCGTGTGACAGTTAAAGCACAGGGGAAGGGGAATTCAGTTGCTTATTTACAAAGCTACTACATCACCTTAGAGTAGAAAAAACATGCGAAAATTGAATAAAAATAAAACAAAAGGTTTTACGCTAATTGAATTACTTATTGCTGTCGCTATTGTTGGCATTTTAGCCTCTATCGCCTATCCTAGTTATAAAGGCGTATTAGAAAAGACTCGAAGACAAGAAGCAATACGTACATTATTAGAAGCATCACAATTAATGGAAAGTTATTACTCCATGAACCTAGATTACAGTGGTGCAATTTCCAGTGATGATGAGGTTACAGACTTTATTGTTAGTGATGACTTCAGTGAATATTATGAATTAACGGGTGCTGCGACAGCATCAACATTTACTTTATCCGCAGCACCTTTATCAACAGGTGCACAAAGTGAAGATGAGTGTGGAACATTAACGATAACACATACTGGTAGCACAGGGGCTGATGCATCAGATTGTTGGTAATGAATAGGGATATTATTGTGGGAAAAAAATTACTAAGGACAGTGTCATTAACAACAGGTTGCTTACTGTCAATAACTGTCAATGCGGCAGATCTTGACCTTGCCACTAAACCGCTTTATACAGGAACTTCAGAAGCACCCATGATGATGCTTACTATGGGGCGAGACCATACCTTATTTTATGAGGCTTATAATGATGCGTCTGACCTTGATGGTGATGGAGAGCTTGATACTACCTTTAAGCCAGATTATACCTATGAAGGTTATTTTGATTCTACGGCTTGTTATAAATACAGAAGCGGAAAATCCAGATTCCAACCTAAAACAATTGAATCCACTTGTTCAAACAGTAATCGTTGGAGTGGTAACTTTCTTAATTATTTAACTATGACGCGTATGGATGTGTTACGTAAAGTACTTTACGGCGGAACGCGTAGTACGGATGACGAAGATACAACTGTTTTAGAACGTGTATTTATTCCTCAAGATGCACATAGTTGGGCAAAATCTTATACATCAGTAGCAGTGGATGGTTATGATATATCAGATTATACACCTTATTCTATTCCCAACTCAGGTAAGCAGCATTTCTTCGGTACAGTGACTTACACTGGTTTAGGCGAAGACCCTATCTTACGTGTACGTGAAAATGTTAGCTATTCTAGCGATGACTGGGGAGTCTGGAGTTGGGCATCAACTGAGCGACCTGTTCTTAATGCAAGTGGCGATGATTATGTTGTTAGAGTAGAAGCATGTGTTGATGGTTTTACAGAGGGCACTAATTGTGATTTGTATCCGAGCGGGTATTATAAACCAACTGGGCTATTACACGATTACGGAGAAAGTGACCAAATGCTATTTGGTTTACTAACTGGTAGTTATAATAAGAACCTTTCTGGTGGTGTATTGCGTCAAGCAATTAGTGAATTTTCTGCAGAAGTAGATGATGAAACTGGGCAATACACTTCTACTGAAGATGGTATTGTGGCAACCATTGATAAATTAAGAGTACATGGTTTTAAATATAGTAATAAAACTTATGCTACAAATTGTGGATGGGTCGTTGATGGTGCTATTTCAGACGGACAGTGTGCTTCGTGGGGAAACCCTGCTGGTGAAATGCTTTACGAAGCGATGCGTTACTTCTCAGGTGCGGAATCTGCAAGCCCAAGCTATTCGACATCAGGTGGTTATGATGAAGAAGTTGGTTTAACCAGTCCTGATTGGGATGACCCTTATGATGGCCGTGGTACGTGTGCAAATCCAAATGTGTTATTGATTAGTGACATTAATCCATCCTATGACTCTGACCAGCTTCCTGGTGCATACAGTCAATTTACGAGTTCAAGTAATAATGATGAAACATACGATGGCACTACATTACCAGGTTTCAGTGTTACTTCATTATTGTCTACAATTTCAAATTCAGAAGGAAAAACGTCTGGGCAATTTTTCATTGGGCAATCAGGCTCAGACAACGATGGGGCACCTACTGCAAAAGACATTTCTGGTTTAGGCTCTGTTCGTGGTCTTGCTCCGGCAGAACCAACTAAAAAAGGTAGTTATAGTTCTGCAGCTGTCGCTTATTATGGCCATAATAATGATATTCATCTAACTAAAGACGAAGATCAAAAAGTAACCACTATGGTTGTTGCATTAGCTTCTACTTTACCTGAGATTGAAGTGGATGTTGATGGTGAGATTATTAAAATAGTGCCTTTCGCAAAATCGGTCGGTTGGGGGAATAACATATCTGATGATGAGGGCGATTTTCAACCAACGAATACTATTGTTGACTGGTATATTGAATCGATAACCGATACAACCGGCGTGTTCCGTATCAACTATGAAGATGTTGAACAAGGGGCCGATCATGATATGGATATGATTGTAAAATATTCATATGAAGTGTTAGATGGACTTTGTAAAGAGTACAGCGGTAATCAATGTGTAGAAACAGGTAAAGGTGTACAAATATCCTTAGACTCAACTTATGCCGCTGGTGGTGTTGATCAACATGCTGGTTATATTATTTCTGGTACCACTAATGATGGTATGTACTTAGAAGTTAAAGATGTAAGTGGTGCAGATATTGAATATTATCTAGATACGCCTGATAGTACAGTATTTGAGAGTCGTAAAGAGAGCGGAAGTGAGACTGAATTAGGTTTACAAGCGACTCGTAACTTCTTCCCTAGTGATGATCATGCTGCTGAATTCTTACCTTCACCACTTTGGTATGCTGCAAAATGGGGCGGCTTTAATGACGCAGATGGCGATGGAACCCCTAACCTTGATAGTGAATGGGATACAAGTGGTGCAGATGATGGTGGTGCTGATGGTGATCCGGATAACTACTTCCCTGTAACTAATGCTGGTGAGTTAAAAGATCAATTAGCCGCTGCATTTGATTTAGCTTATGACGGAGTATTGACGGGATCATCGGTTACTTTCTCTTCTAATTTATTAACTAGTGGCTCATTGGCTTACCAATCATCTTTTGAAGAAGAAACATGGAATGGTGATGTTAATGCTTATAAAGTGAATTCTGTTGGAGACTATACAAGTAGTGCAACTTGGAGTGCAGCAACGCAATTGGATGCAATGTCTCCTGATGACCGTCTAATTTATACACGCAGTAATGAAGCGTTATATTTAGGTGGCCAAGGTAATGTATTTGAGTTTAGTACCGATGCGATCAGCGAATCAGTATTAAATAATTTACTGACAAGTATCATATCGGCAGATCTTAGTTCATTAACCAGCGTCTTTACCGATAGCCAATTACTTAGCCTATTGGGTGATACAACAGGCTCGACTACAGAGAAACTCGCTTACCTAACCAATGTCGTTAATTATATTCGCGGTGAGCGAGATAACGAAGTGACAACTACGTTAGATGGCTTTAGAGAGCGCAGCAGCATTATGGGGGATGTTATTAATTCTAGCCCTTATTATGTTTCAACTTCGAAAGGTCATACTGTTGGGACAGAGGTTGTTGCCTTTGCAGCCAATGACGGCATGGTACATATTGTTGATGCTGATGATGGAGAGGAGTTAGTCGCTTATATTCCAAGTGGTGTGTATGACGCTCTTGGTAATATTGTTGATTCTGCTTACATTCATGAATATTCAGTAGACGGTGGCATTAATGCCTACTCTGATGATAATGATATGATTGATATTGATATCGATGGTGTATCAACATCCGTTGCAAGAACTACCTTAGTAGGTCGTTTAGGGCTTGGTTATAAAGGACTTTACGCAATTGATGTTTCTGACATCGGTACCCCTTCAACGGATATGATGAAGTGGGAAATTACCACTGATACTGATGGTTTTGAAGGGTTGGGACTAAGTATTTCTGAGCCAACTATTGTTGAATTAGCAAATGGTACTGCAAGTGTTGTTTTTGCCAATGGTTATAACTCTTCAGATGATGATGGCGCCATTTATATTGCAGATTTGTCTGATGGTAGTTTAATTAAAAAATTAACTGTTGGCGCTCAAACTGACCCAACGGGCGAAGGTAGACCAAATGCACTAGCACAGCCCTTATTGGTTGATAATGACAGTGATGGTATTGCTGATTATATTTATTCAGGTGACTTATTCGGTAATATGTGGGTATTTGATATTTCAAGTTCAGATACATCCGACTGGGGAATTAAGAAAACTAACGGCGCTCCTTTATTCACTGCTGTCAGTCCAACATTAGATGGTGTTGAATATATGTCTCAGCCTATTACTAGTCGTCCATCTGTTGTTCGTCATCCTGATGGTGAAGGTGTATTAGTTGCCTTTGGTACAGGGAAATATGTTGAATCAGACGATACGTCCACTGATGATCAGGCTACACAAAGTTTTTATGTGGTCGAGGATAAACTAGGTAGTACCGTGGTCACTGCATCACGTTCAGCTTCTGGCTTTAGCAATTTACAGAAACAATCAATTACTAAAGAAAGTAGTACTAACCGTCTGTTGTCTAGCAATTCATTAGATTGGGATAATATTAGTGGTTTCTATATTGATTTAGTGAATACTGAGGATGGTAATACTAATAACTATGGTGAACGCCAAGTGGTTGCTAGTACTATCTTAGGTACCAAGGTCAGTTTTGTAACGCTAATACCAGGGACTGACCCTTGTGTTGCGGGTGGTAGTGGTTGGTATATGGAATTAAATCTTTATACCGGACAAACATGGGATACAGGGACTGAAGTTGAAGATGATCCATCTACAACAGTAGATGAATCTGAAGAGATTCCTGAAGATAGTTCAAATACTTATATTGATGGTGTAGCAACAGGTTTAACTTCAGTTGCTTCAGTGACAACTTCAACTGAAACCATCACTAATGAAGATGGAACTACTGAGGAGATAACAGTGTTTGAAAGTGCAGAGGGGTTAACATGTATTACCTTAAGTACTAACGAACAAACTTGTTTTGATGATGATTTAAATATTACTGGACCAATAAGCTGGCGCCAGCTGTATTAAATCATGGTTTTCTTAGCGAACCATTAAAAAGGGGGGGCAAATTGAAAAATTTGTCCCCCCTTTTTTAATCATTATTATTTTGGATAAATAAGTAGTTTTCAAGATTATCAAGTAACTATTATGTTCTAATAATATGGCTTATATTATTATTAATGCCTGAAAAGGCTCCCCAAAAACAGCTTGTATAATTCATTTCAAAATAGATCACATTTTCTACGTATTTAACCCTCACTCTTAGAAAGTTTGTTTTTTATTGAATTATGAATAGTGTAGTATGCTTGTTAATTTCCCTTAGATATTGCATTTAAAATGACAAACTATCCTGAGTGATAGTGTTGAAATTAACCTTAAGAGTTTATTATGAAAAAAATTGAAGCGATTATTAAGCCATTTAAAATGGATGATGTACGTGAAGCACTAGCAGACATCGATATTACAGGTATGACAGTATCAGAAGTAAAAGGCTTTGGTCGTCAAAAAGGCCACACTGAACTATATCGTGGGGCTGAGTATATGGTCGACTTTCTACCAAAAGTAAAAATCGAGTTGGTGGTAAAGAAAGAGTATGTCGAGCGTTGTATTGAAGCGATAATGAAAACAGCTCAAACAGGTAAGATTGGTGACGGTAAAATCTTTGTAACTTCAGTAGAGCGCGTTATTCGTATTCGTACTGGTGAAGAAGATGGTGAAGCTGTTTAATTTTTATCGCAATTAGATCATTATAAATACATTTTTATAATGTAATTGTTTTAAATATTTAGTGAACGGATCAAAAAAGGAGAACTATGTTCTCCTTTTTATTTATATACTAACGAAGGATATTACCAGTCAAATAGTTTCAGGCTTCCACCGCGTTTTACTATCTTATTATCAGGGTAATTTAACGCTAAAATAGCCAATGCATTTTTCTTCGGCTCTTCTAAACCTAACTCTTCGTAAGCTTCTATCATAATCTCTAACGCATCTTTTACTGATTCTGTATCAGGATAGTTATTAAGTACTATTTTACTTCGATTGATGGCAGCAATATAAGCTTCACGTTTGATGTACCATTCAGCAACAGCCACTTCATATCTTGCTACACGGTCTTTTAAGTAAACCATACGTTGACGTGCATCTTTAGCGTATTCACTATCTGGGTAGCTTTTTAAAATACGATTAAAATCTTTAAAAGCACGTTGTGAGTAACTTTGATCTCGGTTGAAACGATCGACACCAAATAGGTTTTGGAAAAATTGTTCATCAACGGTTAGATTGGTTAAACCACGCATGTAATATACATAATCCAAATCTTTATGGGTTGGGTTTAAACGGATAAATTTGTCTATGTTTGCCAGTGCAAGCGCCATGTCACCTTGTTTATAGTAAGCATAAATAAGATCTAATTGTACTTGCTCTGAGTGAGGGCCAAATGGGTAGCGGCTATCTAGGGCTTCTAAAATTTCAGCGGCTTTTTCAAAGTTAGCTGATTCCAATGCATTAGATGCATCTTGATATAATGCCACTGGCGGTTTATCAGCTACTTTGGGTTTAGTATTTTTTTTCGATGAACAGCCCGAAATAAAAATGGCAATAAAAAAACTGGTCGTTATTAGTCTAAGGATTTTATTCATAAGTGTTATAATGTCGGCCAATATTAAAAAGTAACAGTATCAGCTATCGTTGAACGAAATAAAAGTAAAAAAAGACAAAATGTGACAAGATTAGGTTGTTAAACGATATACTGTTTAAAAAATACATTATTACAGCGCAATATTATAAGAAGAGAACATTATGAGCCAAGCAATACACCTAACTGCAGAAGTAACAGATGAACAGTTAGGACTTCGATTAGACCAAGCGGTTGCAGCACTTTTTCCTGACTATTCACGCTCTCGTATCAAAGAGTGGATTTTAGCCGGTTTGGTAAAAATCGATGGCGCGGTCTCATCCACTCCTCGTGAAAAAGTATTTACAGGGCAAGTCATAGACGTTAATGCAGAATTAAAAGATGAAGTTACTTTTGTTGCGCAAAAAATTGAAATCGACATTGTTTATGAAGATGAAGATATTCTAGTGATAAACAAACCTGCTGGGTTAGTTGTTCACCCTGGTGCAGGTAATGCGAGTGGTACATTGTTAAATGCACTGTTATATCATTATCCAAGTATTGCTGAAGTACCACGCGCCGGTATTGTGCATCGTCTAGATAAAGAAACATCGGGATTAATGGTGGTTGCTAAAACCGTACCTGCTCAAACGCATTTAGTTACTAGTTTACAAGCACGCCAAATGACGCGTGAATATGATGCTATTGCAACAGGTTGTTTTACGGCTGGTGGTAAAGTAGATGCACCGATTGGTCGAGATAAAGTACATCGTACTAAAATGGCTGTCAATCATACTGCCGGTAAAGAAGCGATCACGCACTATCGTATTTCAGAAAAATACCGTGCTCATACGCGCTTACGTTTACGCTTAGAAACAGGCCGTACTCACCAAATCCGTGTACACATGATGTCTATTAGCCATGTGTTAGCAGGTGATCCTGTCTACGGAGGCCGACCTCGTCCACCAAAAGGTGCTTCAGAAGAGTTAAGTAATGCACTACGTGGCTTTAGACGTCAAGCGCTACACGCAACTATGCTTCGTTTAGATCACCCTATTACAGGTGAAGAGATGGAGTGGCATGCAGAACCACCAGAAGATTTTAAAGTGTTAGCTGCTGCGTTACGTGCTGATGCCATTGCACATGAAAATCAAACTCAAGACTATTAAGTCCTGCTATGCAATTAATTAAACCTAATTGGGATGCTCCTGCTCATATACATGCTTACTCTACCACTCGTTTAGGTGGAGTGAGTGAGCAACAGTACACGGGGTTGAACTTAGGTTTACATGTACAAGATGATCCACAAGCGGTTATGACTAACCGCCGATTACTGAGTGAGCAAGCACAGGGTGCTGGCGACTTTTGTTGGTTAAATCAAACCCACAGTAATAGATTAATAAAGGTATTCCCTTCAACTGAGCAAGGTATTGACGCTGATGCGAGTTGGACAACCTCACCACAACGCACATGTGTGGTGATGACTGCGGACTGTTTGCCTGTATTAGTCACTGATAAACAAGGCTCCTTCGTTGCTGCAATACATGCAGGCTGGCGTGGTTTATATGACGGCATCATCGAAAATAGCATCACTGATATTTGTAAAGAACTGGAAATACCTAGTCAACAATTACTCGTGTGGTTAGGTCCTTGTATTGGTCCTGATGCTTTTGAGGTTGGTGATGAAGTGCGTTGCTTATTTGTGGAACATAATCCATTAGCTGCACACGCTTTCATTGCAGGCTCTCCTAGCAAATGGTTTGCTGATTTACACGCTTTAGCAAGACTGCGTTTAACCTCTTTTGCTGGCATTAATATTAGCGCCACGCCATTATGCACTTACAGTGACTCAAGTTTATTTTATTCCTACCGCCGAGATGGTCAAACAGGGCGCTTAGCAACATTTATCTATTTAGGTTAACCCTAACGCCTTTTCTTTCCTTGATTAACGTTGTGCTGATTAAATAAGAGGCAATTGGCGCTTGTTAATTGCACAATTTATTTTTAATTTATACCAATCATGCTAATTAATTGATCTATTTTTCTGGTTAAAATAACTTATCTTATTGTTGTTATTTTCATAAATATAACAACTGGTTAACTCACATTACGCCGTGAATGAAATCCTCTTTCCTACGCAAAATTTGCATTACTCATTTAATATAATTGGAACGACCTTGAATTTATAATCTTTATACCCATTTATAAAGAGTAATCTTTGTTGGGAGAATTAAGATGCGTTTAGATAAATTAACCAGTAAATTTCAATTAGCATTAGCTGATGCTCAGTCTATTGCACTAGGTCGTGACCATCAATATATTGAGGCCACGCATGTTCTGTTAGCCATGTTAAATCAAGACGGTGGAGCAATCCGCGGTATCTTGTCTGATCTTGAAATTAATATAAATCTACTGCGCTCACAACTATCAACTATGCTCGATAAATTACCTAAAGTATCTGGCATCGGTGGGGATGTGCAGCTATCAAGTCAGCTGGGTATTACCTTCAACCTATGTGATAAATATGCTCAAAAAGCAAAAGATAAATTCATCTCTTCTGAACTGTTTTTAGTGGCAGTGTGCGAAGATAAAGGTGAATTAGGAAAAGTACTCAATGAGTTAGGTCTGACGAAGCAAAAAGTCGAAGAGTCTTTAAAGAAAATTCGTCAAGGTCAGCATGTCGATGATATCGATGGCCCTGAAAAAGTATTAGATAAATATACTATCGACCTTACTGAACGCGCCGCAGCAGGTAAACTAGATCCTGTGATTGGTCGTGATGATGAAGTGCGCCGTATGGTGCAGGTATTACAACGTCGTACTAAAAATAATCCAGTGATCATTGGTGAACCAGGTGTAGGTAAAACCGCAATTGTAGAGGGGCTTGCCCAACGAATTATTAATGGTGAAGTACCTGAAGGTTTAAAAAATAAACGCGTTCTATCATTGGATATGGGGTCGCTAATTGCAGGGGCTAAATATCGAGGTGAGTTTGAAGAGCGCCTAAAAGGTGTATTAGCTGAACTCGCTAAAGAAGAAGGGCAAGTGATCCTATTCATTGATGAGTTACATACCATGGTCGGCGCAGGTAAAGGCGATGGTGCAATGGATGCTAGTAACATGTTGAAACCAGCTTTAGCCCGAGGTGAATTACATTGTGTAGGCGCAACAACCTTAGATGAATATCGTCAGTATATTGAGAAAGATGCGGCATTAGAGCGTCGTTTTCAGAAAGTACAAGTTGATGAACCTACTGTCGAAGATACCATCGCTATTCTACGTGGTTTGAAAGAGCGTTATGAGCTACATCATAAGGTGCAAATAACAGATCCGGCAATTGTTGCGGCGGCGACTTTGTCACATCGTTATATTTCGGACCGCCAATTACCTGATAAAGCTATTGATTTAATTGATGAAGCTGCATCTAGTATCCGTTTACAAATGGACTCTAAGCCGGAGAATTTAGATAAATTAGGCCGTAAAATAATTCAATTAACCGTAGAGCAAAAGTCATTACAAAATGCGACAGATGAAGCAAGTTTGCAACGTTTAAGTGATTTAGATCAAACTCTTAAAAGCAAAGGCAAAGAATATAAAGAACTCGATGAAGTATGGAAAACTGAAAAAGCCGCCTTATCGGGTACTCAAAATATTAAACAAGCCCTAGAACAAGCTCGTTTAGACCTTGAGGTCGCCAGTCGTGCTGCGGATTTAACGCGTATGTCTGAATTGCAATATGGTCGTATTCCTGATTTAGAAAAGCAGTTAGATCTTGCTTCTCAAGCTGAAATGCAAGAAATGACACTGCTAAAACATTCTGTGACTGAGAATGAAATTGCGGATATCTTAGCGCATTGGACTGGGATCCCTGTGTCTAAAATGCTCGAAGGTGAGCGTGATAAATTATTAAAAATGGAAAAACACTTACATTCGCAAGTGGTTGGACAAAATGAAGCGATTGAAGCTGTTTCTAATGCTATTCGCCGAAGCCGCGCTGGACTAAGTGATCCAAATCGCCCGATAGGCTCATTTTTATTCTTAGGTCCAACGGGGGTAGGTAAAACTGAGTCTTGTAAAGCATTAGCAAGTTTCCTCTTTGATAGTGTTGATAATATGGTGCGTATCGATATGTCAGAGTTTATGGAGAAACATGCGGTATCTCGCTTAGTAGGCGCACCTCCTGGTTATGTGGGGTATGACGAAGGTGGGTATTTAACCGAAGCAGTAAGACGTAAACCTTATTCTGTCATTTTATTGGACGAAATAGAGAAAGCGCATCCAGATGTGTTTAATATTTTGTTACAAGTATTAGATGATGGACGTTTGACTGATGGTCAAGGACGTACTGTTGATTTCCGTAATACTGTGATTATTATGACCTCGAATATTGGCTCAGAAGTGATACAAAATGCGTTTCCGCGAGCCGCTTATGATGATGTTAAGAATCAGTTATTAACTATTTTAGGAAATCATTTTAAACCTGAGTTCTTAAATCGTATCGATGAAACAGTGGTATTTCACCCATTAAGTGAAAAACACATTAAATCGATTGCGACGATTCAGCTTCATACGTTACAAACTCGTTTGAAAGCAAAAGGGTACCAGTTGATGTTTAATGATGCGTCTATTGAGTTATTAGTAGAAGCGGGTTATGACCCAGCTTATGGTGCTCGACCATTAAAACGTGCAATACAGCAGCTACTAGAAAATGCTTTAGCACAGAAAATTTTATCCGGTGAGTTAAGTACTAGCCATCCTATTTTAGTGGATGTGAAAGATGGGCAACTGGTATTTGTCGAGCAGTAGTTCGCTCAAAAAAAAGCGACCATTTAAAAACCTGAGCATTATTGTTCAGGTTTTTTGTTTTAAAGCCTTAAACTTTAATTCGTTGTAGTAGATCGCCTTCATAAATGGCTTGTTTGGTTAAAGCAAAAGCCGCGAGTGTTAGGTCTGCTGTTAATTCAGTGGGAATCACTGATAGTTGATGGTGAAAATCAGGTAGGGTTTGAGTATCAGTACATTGTTTAATTGTATCGAATACTAAGTTGCCGGATAAAATAATCTTACCTGTGATCACAATCTTTTCCGGACTTAATAGATTCACTAAGATAGCAATACTCTTGCCTAAATAGGTGGCAGCTTGTTGCACTATTGCCTGGCATAAAGGATCTTTATTCGTTGCTGCTAAGTAGATATCGTCAATAGTAAAATCTGAAGTACTGAGCGAAGAAGGGCTACCTGCCGCAATCGCTGTTTTAACTTTGTCAAAGATGGCATTATCACTTACTTCTGTTTCTAAACACCCAATATTGCCGCAATGACATTGTTTACCTAGAGAATTGATTTGAATATGGCCAATCTCTCCAATATTACAACTTTTACCTAACAGTACTTTTCCTTCCATGATGACACCTGAACCAACACCATGATGGACGCTAACTAAGATGGAGTCCTGACACTGTCGAGTGGCACCAAAGTAATGTTCTGCCAATGCTAAGCAACGCGTATGGTTGCCAATAAAGGTTGGGATATTAAAGGCCTGTTCTATCTCTTTAACTAAAGGAGTGTTTTGCAACGGGGAAGTTGAATGGTAAATAACAACCCCTGTTTTAGGGTTAACTAAACCAGAGATGGTCATAGAAATAGCTGATATTTTTTCATTGATTAAGGTCGGTTGAGTTATAAACTTAGCGATTTCAGAAATGAAAAAATCTATCAAAGCCGCGCTATCAGATACCGTTGGCACATTGATTTGTTTACTCAGGAGTTTTTCTCCAGATAACTTATAATGTGCAATAGATAACAGGCTTTTTCCTAGTTTGATTGCAATAACATTAATGTTGTGGGCATTGGGAGCGAGAGAGATAGCACGTCGGCCTCCGGTTGATGCTTGTAAATCGACTTCAGAGATTAAACCGTTTTCCATTAACTGGCGGGTTATTTTAGTCACACTGGCAGGAGCCAGACTACTTACTTTAGCTATTTTTACACGAGAAATAGGGGCATACTGTTCGATAACTTTATAAATAGTTGCACTATTAAGTTGTTTTACCTGATCAAGGTTAACGATAGTGTTTGGTGTGTTTGCCTGATCCCCGACATTCATTCATTCTCTTCCTTTACATATCAATGCATTAAATTGTAAGTTGATGATATCCATTAACAATGGTGGCAGTCACATTAAATTGTTGATCAAATATCGTTAAATTAGCTACCTTGCCGGCCGTTATGGAGCCTAGCTTGTGATCAACTGCAATCGCTTTAGCAGGGTAGTAACTAGCCATTCTAATGGCTTCATCTAACGGAATACCAACATGTTCAACACATTGTTGAATGGACTCGATCATAGTGACTGCTGAACCACCTAAAGTACCATCTTTACCGACACACTTACCATCTTTGTAATACACTTCTGTACCTACAAAATCAAACTGTTCAATATCAGCGCCTGCTGGTGCGGTAGCATCGGTCACTAAGATAAGTTTATCACCCATCAAACGTTTGGAGATGCGTATATTTTCGTAAGCAACATGGAAACCATCAACAATAATACCCGCATACAGTTGGTGATCGTAAATAGCACCAACCATGCCTGGTTCTCTTCCTGTCATAGGAGACATGGCATTAAATAGATGCGTTGCAAAACTAGCACCTTGCTCAATCGCTAAAGTTGCTTGTTGGTAATTCGCATTACTGTGACCAAGTGATACAACAATACCGGCATCACTCAATTGTTTAATAAATTCAAGGGGCATTTTTTCTGGCGCGATAGTAATCTGCGCTACGATATCTGCATTTTTACAAATTAGATCTACCATTTCAGCTTCAGCAGGACGTATCCATTGAGCTGGGTGGATCCCTTTTTTTTCTTGGCTGATATAGGGACCTTCTAGATGTAAACCTAATACTTGATTGCTGGTGGTTTGCATATATTGACGCGTCGCAGCCATGGCTTTTTCGATGCCTTGGTCACTATCTGTAATAAACGTTGGTAGAAAGCTTGTTGTGCCAGACTTAAGGTTTGCAGAATGCATTATTGATAGTGTTTGCTCACTTTCAGAGCCATTAAACATCACTCCGCCACAACCATTAAGTTGTAAATCGATAAAACCAGGGCTCAAGTGTTGTCCCTGTAGATCTATTTTCGCTAATGATGATGGCAGGTCTGCAACAGGTACAATCGCGTTAATTAATTGCCCTTCAATAATCACTGCGTGATCAGTTAGAACTGATTCAGGGCTATAAATAATGCCATTAACCAATGCATACATGTTTAACTTCTCCTTTAAAATAGGTTATAGATTACCTAAATTGCCTGCTTCTACTTCGGTGAAATAATTAAGCGTTTTAACCTTGAGTTCAAGGGTGGCATCAGCGTCACACACAACCACTACCTTAGGGTGGAGTTGTAATGCACTCACTGTCCATTGTTGATTCACAGGACCTTCAACGGCGGCATGCAATGCTAACGCTTTAGCGTGACCAGTGACAAGCGTTAAAATCTCTTCTGCATCTAATAAAGTAGCAACACCTATGGTTAATGCTTTTTTAGGTACTTGATTGATATCATTGTCAAAAAAACGGGAGTTAGCTAAACGCGTATTAGTTGTTAAGGTTTTTGCTCGAGTGCGAGAAGCTAATGATGAACCTGGTTCATTGAAGGCAATATGTCCATCATTTCCCATGCCACCCATAAATAAATGAATCTTACCGTATGCTTTTATTTTCTGTTCGTAACGTTGGCATTCTTCACTTAGGTCGTTTACTTGCCCATCGAGTAAATTAATGTTTTCTTTTTGAATATCCACATGGTTAAAAAAGTGATTAAACATAAAGCTATAGTAACTTTCTGGATGTGATCGCGGTAAACCAACATATTCATCCATATTAAAAGTGACAACATGTTTAAAGCTTACTTCTCCAGCTTGATAAAGTGCAATCAATTGTTTGTAAGTGGTTAATGGTGTACCGCCTGTCGGTAAGCCTAAAACAAAAGGGCGATCCTGTGTTGGTTGAAACTGATTAATTTTATCAGCTATATATCGAGCAGACCAAAGTCCAACCTGTGATGCATTTTCAAGCGGGATTAAGCGCATGGTAATCTCCAAATATTAAAAACAATTAATTCTCATCGCGAATAAAGTGGATTGTAATAGCTTGTTGAATATAATGCTAGTGTAAATTTAAGTGATTTGTGTCACATAAACTTTCAAAATACTTTGCGCCTATTTAGAAAAACTTTAGAGTCATAGCTTGTTTTTGATACATATTTAAATTTTTATAGGTTATTTGTTAGTAATTAAAATAAATAATAATAAGTGCGAATTAAGTTGAGTGATCAAGGAGCGTTACAGTGAATATATTAGGATATATGCAAAAAGTCGGAAGAGCGTTAATGGTGCCTGTCGCGGTATTACCTGCGGCTGCTATTTTAATGGGGATTGGTTATTGGATTGATCCTAACGGTTGGGGAGGCGATTCTCCCTTAGCTGCTTTCTTGATTAAAGCAGGTGCTGCGGTTATTGATAACATGGCGTTATTATTTGCTGTTGGTGTTGCCTATGGCATGTCTAAAGACAAAGACGGTGCTGCTGCTTTATCTGGTTTAGTAGGTTGGTTAGTGGTCACTACTTTACTGTCGCCCGGCGCAGTTGAGCAAATTACTGGTGAAGTCGCACATGCTGCCTTTGGGAAAATTGAAAATCAGTTTGTAGGTATTCTTATTGGTATCATTTCAGCTGAGTTATACAATAAATTTTCTGATGTTGAATTACACAATGCGCTCGCGTTTTTCTCTGGTCGTCGTTTAGTACCGATTGTGGTCTCGGTTGTGATGATCATTGTGTCGTTTATCTTAATGGCGATTTGGCCGATTATCTTTTCTGGTTTACAGCATTTCGGTGAAAGTATTTCTGGAATGGGGGATATTGGTGCCGGTATTTACGCTTTCTTTAATCGACTACTTATCCCGGTAGGTTTACATCACGCATTAAACTCAGTGTTTTGGTTTGATGTAGCGGGTATTAATGATATTCCTAATTTCCTAGCTGGTCAGGAAACTATTATACAGTTTGCTGCTGAAGGGAAAACGGCATTAGGGACAGTAGGTATGTATCAAGCTGGTTTCTTCCCTATTATGATGTTTGGTTTACCTGGTGCTGCATTAGCAATTTACACTGCCGCACGTAGTGAGCATAAACAAAAAGTGGCTTCTATCATGTTAGCAGCTGCGTTAGCTTCTTTCTTCACTGGGGTTACTGAGCCTTTAGAGTTCTCTTTTATGTTTGTTGCACCATTATTGTATGTCGTGCATGCAGTACTAACTGGGATATCTGTATTTATTGCCGCTAATATGGAATGGATTGCAGGCTTTGGTTTCTCTGCTGGTCTAGTGGATATGGTGCTTTCTTCGCAAAATCCACTTGCTAAACAGTGGTATATGCTACTGGTACAAGGTGTGGCTTTCTTTGCTATCTATTATTTTGTGTTTTTAGGATTAATCAAATGGTTAAATCTTAAAACTCCGGGGCGTGAAGCAGATGAAGAACTACCAGCAGAAAGTAAATCAAGTGTAGCGAAAGATGGCGATGCATTAGCGAATGATTATATTGCGGCGTTAGGTGGCATAAAAAATATCGAAGTGATTGACGCTTGTATTACTCGCCTAAGGTTAACTTTAAAAGACCGTAATATTATTGAAGATGCTAATTTGAAAAAGTTAGGGGCGATGGGAGTGGTCAAGCTAGGTGAAAAGAACCTACAAGTTATTATTGGCCCTCAAGCAGAAAGTATTGCTAATCGCATGAAATTATTAAAATAGTTAACGTTATTACTTGTCTTGTTGAGGCACGCTTTGCGTGCCTTTTTTGTTTCTGGAAATGGCCCGAAAATAAATAATTATAAGACCCTTATTTATTGGGGTTGATATAACCACAGGATATCGCGGTGATAGTAGGCATTTTCTATTATTTAACTTGAGGTTAAGCCAAGAATATACGATGATTGTTGTTTTTATGAATCATGTCTTTTAGAGGTTAAAATGTCCGAATTGGAAACACGCCCAAGTAATTTTATACGCACTATTATTGAAAACGATCTTGAGAGTGGTAAACATCAGACAATTCATACACGTTTTCCACCTGAGCCCAATGGATACTTACATATTGGTCATGCAAAATCGATCTGTTTAAACTTTGGTTTAGCATCTGATTACCCTAATGCTGCCTGTAATCTTCGCTTTGACGATACTAACCCTGTTAAAGAAGATGCAGATTATGTTGCCGCAATTGAAAAAGATGTGTCTTGGTTAGGTTTTGAATGGCAAGGTGATGTTCGTTATTCTTCAAACTATTTTGAACAGCTTTTTGATTATGCAGTAGAGTTAATTGAAAATGATAAAGCCTACGTTTGTGAGTTAAACGCTGAGCAGACTCGTGAATACCGTGGTACGTTGACTTCTCCTGGTAAAAACAGCCCATTTCGTGATCGTCCTATCGCTGAAAGTTTAGATCTGTTTAATCGCATGAGAGCAGGTGAGTTTGAAGAAGGCACGATGATGTTACGTGCTAAAATCGACATGGCTTCACCAAATATGAAAATGCGTGACCCAGTTATTTACCGTATTCGCTTTGCACACCATCACCAAACTGGTGACAAATGGTGTATCTACCCAATGTACGATTTCACCCATTGTATTTCTGATGCTATCGAAGGCATTACACACAGTTTATGTACATTAGAGTTTGAAGATCATCGTCCATTGTACGACTGGGTACTTGCTAATATCAGCATTGAATGTAAACCACGTCAGATTGAGTTTTCACGTTTAAACTTACAGTACACATTAACTTCTAAACGTAAATTAAACGCACTAATTGAAGAAAACATCGTAACCGGGTGGGATGACCCTCGTATGCCAACAATTTCTGGTATGCGTCGCCGTGGTTATCCTGCAGCTTCATTACGAGAGTTTGCTAAGCGTATCGGTGTAACCAAGCAAGAAAATACGGTAGAGTTGGCTGCTTTGGAAGCTTGTGTACGTGAGAACTTAGAAGCTAACGGTGCACGTGCTATGGCTGTGATTGATCCCGTTAAAGTAACTATCTCAAACTACGAAGAAGGTAAGTTAGAGCAACTGATTGCACCTGCTCATCCTAAAGATGAAAGTATGGGAACACGAACTATTCCTTTCTCTCGTGAATTGTATATTGATGCCGCGGATTTCCGTGAAGAAGCTAATAAAAAATACAAGCGCTTAGTATTAGGCAAAGAAGTTCGTTTACGTAATGCTTATATGATCAAAGCAGAAGAAGTGGTTAAAGATGAGGAAGGCAATATTACAGAAATTATCTGTTCATATGACCCTACTACATTAGGTAAAAACCCTGAAGATGGACGTAAGCCAAAAGGTGTTATCCATTGGGTAAGTGCTGCTTCTAACCATCCTGCAGAGTTCCGTATTTATGATCGTCTATTTACAGTAGAAAACCCTGCAGCAGCTGAAGATATCCATACAGTATTATATCCAGAATCATTAGTTGTTAAGCATGGCTTTGTTGAAAATAGTCTTGTTGAAGCGCAACCTGAAGTTGCTTATCAGTTTGAACGTGAAGGTTACTTCTGTGCCGATAATAAAGACTCAAGTGCCGAGCATCTTGTCTTTAACCGTACCGTTGCCTTACGAGATTCATGGGCTGGTTAGTGCTTACTAACTTTTTTAATAGGCCTGCTTTCAGCAGGCTTTTTTTTATTGTGTTTTTAATACTTTCTAAGAATATCCTGCAGTTTAATATGTTCTAACCCTCCCATTTTATTGAGTTGTGCTAGCAGCAGTTCTGCACAGGCAAGCGCATCAGTTAATGCATTATGGGCTGAATAAATTGGTAAGTAGTAACGTTCTCTGCAGGCATTTAACCTTAACTCTCCGTTTTTTATGAATTGTTTTTTTCGATAAATACGTTGTTTTTCTAGCTGTAAGGTATCAACCGCAAATAGTTGATGGACTGGTATTCCTAGTTTTAACAGAGCGTGCTCTATAAATTGTATGTCCAATAATGCATGGTGTGCGACTAATACTTTATCCTGGCATTGTTGTAACAACCACTCTATTACTTCTGAAGTATCTAAAGCTGTTGTTAAGTCTCTATCATGTACTCCATGAATCGTTGCACTTTGCCCAACACTTCCTTGAATTTTCAATAGCTTGTACTGTGCATATCCAGGTTGTATTTGACCTTTTATAATAGGAATAATACCTATGCTGACCATTTCATCTTTTTTATGATCTAATCCAGTCATTTCAATATCTAATGCTAAAAAATTAATGTCTGAAACAGGTTTGTTTAATTGTGTGAAAAGGTATTGATAATGTCTTTGTAGGTGAGTTGATTTGTTTAACTTATTATTACTAATAAGTCGCTTAAGTTTATTGTTTAACCACCATTTTTGAAACATTAAAATTGCCTTAAGAATTTAAGTTTTATAGTACTTTGGGCTTCATAAATCACTTTAAATGCATCTTTTAGCTGGTGTCTTGCTAAAGAGGAGAGGCTATCGGGTAAAATATAGTTTGATACTGTTTGAGCTTGGTTAAATTGGCGGCCTTGATTAGTGAGACGTTTATGTGCAATAAACTCCCAGGCATCTAATAGGTTCATTGCAATATCTTTATCAATTGCAGACTGCGTTACAAGCCTTTCGATACGTTTACTAGTATTAACCTCGTCAATGCCTACAGAGAGTGCATATATTCTAATAATGTCATTAATTAATGCATTGCCTTTATGTTTAAGATCGATACCTTTTACTTCTCTACCATCACGCTCAATAACAAAACTACGGAAGAAGCCTAATGGTGGTGTTGATTGCAGGGCATTCTGACTAAGTGCAGCAATAAAAATATCATTATTTTTTGTATCTTTTAAAACGCTTGTTTGTAATTGATCGAAGAGACTTATCTCACCATAGATAGGGCGCATATCAAAGAAGATTGATGCATGTAATAACGCGGTTGGGTCTGGGCTTTTTATCCATTTAGAAAATTGTTGTAACCATTGTTGTAGCGTGAGTTGCCATACTGGGTTTTGTGCCATGATGTTACCGGGACAAAAAGGAAAGCCACATTCGTTTAATGCGCAGCATACATATTCTGACAGCTGTTTAAAATATTTGGCTTCTTGTTCAGTGGTTTCTTTTTCTAATATTAGTGCATTATCTTGGTCTGAACCTGCCATTTGATCTTGGCGGGCTTGCGAACCAAAGGATAACCAACAAAAACGCATTGGCTCTGGTCCTAATTGTTTCTGTTTTAATGCAATTAATCGGCGTGTTAAGGCATCGGTGACCGATGTTAATATACGTCCTATTTCACTAGCTTTAGCATCACTGCTGATCAAGTTGTATAATAAGTCTGGTATTTTTTGACTCACCTGAATTAATGATTCTAGGTTGGGTTGGCGTTGTATTTGTCCAATTAAGAGTAAAGGTTGAGAGCTTTGGCTTCTAATTAAATCTGTACTAGTGATGATTGCAATAGGTTTGTTATGACTCATTACAGGTAAGTGATGGATATTGTTTTCACTCATCTTTAACATTGCTTCAAATATTAATGAGTTGCTTTCAATTGTCGTTGGATCTTGGGTCATTGCTGAAGCTACTGATAAATTACCTCCTAACCCCTTAGCCAATACTCGGCTGCGTAAATCACGGTCAGTTAAAATACCGCATAGTTGTTTCTGATCCACAACAATTAATGAAGAAACTCGTTTATTTGACATTAGCATAGCTGCATCATGAATAGTTGCATCTGGGGCAATTGTGGTCAGTTCTTTAGACATAATGTTAGTGATACGCGCAGTGTCAATCGCGTTGCGATCTAGAGAGCTTTGATTGCGTAAACGTTTTGCAAATGCACGATTAAAAAAGCGATCAAACTGATAGCAACTACCACGCAATTGATCAAACATACTTGCGGGGAGGTGATAAACCAAACCGTCTTCTAAAATATGCACTTGATTAACTACTTTCTCGCCAGAAAGCATGCCGCTGAAACCAAAAAATTGCCCTTCACCAATACGGTCAATTAATTCACCTTGCTGTGTACTAACTTCAAAAGCTCCTGTTCGTACAATATAAAGCTGTGGTTGATTGGTATCTACATGCACTAATTTCTGTGCTTTGCTGTAGTAAACAATGGTCAATGTTGAACAACATTGTTTAATGGTTTGTTCTTGCAAAGTATCAAAGGGCGCTAACTTGCGCATGAAGTCAAAAATGGGTTGTAGTTCACTATTATCCATATTTACCTATCTATCTCATGTTAGTGTATTTAGGTTATATTTCCTTTTATTCATCTGTATTAATTGCTTTATTGATGTGCTTTTTTAATAAAAAATGATGCAAAAAAAAAGCGCCGAAGCGCTTTAAATTGAGGTTGTCCTAATGATCTTGTGCTTCACCTGCTCCCTTAGGGAAACGAATAGATTCGACCATATCAACTACGGCTTGCGGAGTTGGAGCTGTCATTTTGCAGACGAGAATAGCCACTGCGAAGTTAACTACCATACCTAGCATACCTATGCCTTCTGGTGATATACCAAATAACCAGTTATCAGACACATTCGCAGATGGGTTAATAAATTTAAAATATACAATGTAAACAGTTGTAAATAATAAACCTGCTAGCATACCTGCGATAGCACCTTCTTTATTCATTTTTCTAGAGAAAATCCCCATAGTAATCGCTGGGAATAAAGAAGAGGCTGCAAGACCAAAGGCGATTGCGACCACCGCAGCTACAAAGCCTGGAGGGTTAATACCAAAGTAACCTGCCATAATAATACCGGCCGCCGATGCTAACCGCGCATACATTAGCTCCTTTTTATCGGAGATATTGGGCATTAAGTTCTTTTTCAGTAAATCATGGGAGACAGAGGTCGAAATAACCAGTAATAAACCTGCTGAGGTTGATAATGCAGCAGCCAGACCACCGGCAGCCATTAACGCAATAACCCATGCAGGTAAGTTTGCCATCTCTGGTGTTGCTAATACTATGATATCGCGGTCAACATTCATCTCATTTGTTTCTGTATTTGAGTAGAACATTTTACCGTCATTATTTTTATCATCCCATTTGATTAAACCTGTTTTCTCCCAGTTTTCAATCCAAATTGGTGCTTCGGCATGCGGTACACCTTGGCTTTCTGGACCATTGATTGACTGAATCATATTTACACGCGAGAAGGAAGCGAGAGCAGGGATGGTGGTGTACATAATTGCGATAAACAATAATGTCCAACCCGCTGAACTACGTGCATCTTTCACTTTTGGTACGGTAAAGAAACGTACAATGACATGTGGTAAGCCAGCGGTACCAAACATTAATGCACCAGTAATAAATAGCACATCAATCATATCTTTAGAGCCTTGGGTATATTGTGAAAACCCCAACTCTGTAGAAAGTCCATCAAGTTTATCAAGCAGATAGATACCTGAGCTATTTCCTGTTGCATCGAGTAATTCAGCACCAAAACCTAGTTGAGGGAAAATATGGCCTGTCATCATGATTGAAAGAAAAACAGCGGGTACCATGAAAGCAAAAATCATCACACAGTATTGTGCGACTTGTGTGTAAGTAATCCCTTTCATTCCACCTAAAACCGCATAGAAAAAAACTACACACATGCCAATATACACGCCAGTATCAACATCTACTTCTAAGAAGCGTGAAAATACAACGCCTACACCACGCATTTGACCTGCGATGTAGGTAAAACTAATGAAGATTGCACAGATAACGGCAACAGTACGTGCTGATTGTGAATAGTAACGGTCACCAATGAAATCTGGCACGGTAAATTTACCAAACTTACGAAGGTAAGGAACCATTAATAAAGCAAGTAATACATAACCGCCAGTCCAACCCATTATGTACACACTGCCATCATAACCAACGAAAGAGACAATCCCTGCTAATGATATAAAGGAAGCGGCTGACATCCAATCTGCAGCTGTAGCCATGCCATTTAAAACCGGTGGAACACCTCCGCCTGCGACATAAAATTCTTTGGTTGAGCCTGCTCGTGATTTAATTGCAATACCGATATAAAGGGCAAAAGTAACGCCAACCACGATATAGGTTAATGTTTGAACATCCATCTTGTTACTCCTTGTTATTCGTCAACACCATATTTTTGGTCAAGCGCATTAGATTTTTTTACATATACAAAAATTAAGAGTAAAAAAACGTAGATAGAACCTTGTTGGGCGAACCAAAATCCTAATTTAAATCCCATAAAACTGAATTCATTTAATATATCAACGAATAACACACCACAGCCAAATGAGACAAAAGCCCAAATTGCTAAGAGTTTGAGTACTAGTTTGAGGTTTTCATCCCAATACCCCTTTGCTTTTTCTTCATTTTCAAAACTCACTATTATTCTCCTTAATGTTATTAGTCAGAAGAGATTTCAAGAAAAAGGTTAAATTTTGTATTTAAAATAATCACTTTTAAAGTCAAAAAAATAAACATTCACTTTTAATCACTTAACTGTATTGCTAAAGAAAAAATCTTCTATTTCGTCAAATCGCTGTTAATAGTATGTTAATTTTTTTGTTTATCTATGGAGGGATGAAGAGCTAGATCATGTTTTTTTGAATAAAAAGTGAGCAGTTAATCACAATAGTTATCTATTGAATTATTTTTGTGAGCTAAGATTATTTATTAATAAAAAGTATTTTATTGATTTAATAACTAAATCACTTTTTAAGAAAGGTATAAAAGTTAAGTAATCGTGAATAGTTATGCTGTTTTTGTGATTTTAAATTCTATTTATTAGCTGTTTTTACATTTTGTCAATGGCTTATCATTTACTAGTAATTTAATACTCATTTACATAGCAGCATGACATTATTAGTAGTAAATTATTACTATATAAAAAAATATAATAATGGAATATTTAAGGTGGGTGTACAGTGATGGAATTTAATGCAATGTTAAGTCAATTATCAGAACAAGATGGTTCTGATCTTTATTTGGCCACAGGAGCACCTCCTTCAGCTAAATTTCAAGGTGAGTTAATTCCCTTAAGTGATGTTTCTTTTAAACCAGGTGATGTTAAGGCGATAGCCTACGACATTATGGATCCAGAACAAATTGAAGAGTTTGAACATACCTTAGAAATGAATCTGGCGATTTCTATCGGTGGAATAGGGCGATTTCGAGTTAATATTTTTAAACAGCGAAATGACGTGTCAATCGTCGTGCGAAACATTAAAATTAACATTCCTAAGTTTGCTGACTTAAGATTACCTGAAGTACTAAAAAAAGTGGTGATGGCTAAAAATGGTTTGATACTATTTGTCGGAGCGACTGGTTCAGGTAAATCGACTTCACTAGCAGCCTTAATTGACCATCGCAATGAAAATTCATCCGGCCATATTGTCACTATCGAGGATCCTGTTGAGTTCGTTCATCGTCATAAAAAAAGTATTATTAACCAAAGAGAAGTTGGCGTTGATACGCGTAGCTTTCATGCCGCACTTAAGAATACCCTAAGACAGGCACCAGACGTTATTCTAATTGGTGAAATACGCGATACAGAAACTATGGAGCATGCATTAGCCTTTTCTGAGACTGGGCACCTAGTGCTTTCTACGTTACATGCCAATAATGCTAACCAAGCGATTGACCGTATCATTAACTTCTTTACAGAGGAAAGACGTGCTCAGTTGTTAATGGACCTAGGTAATAATTTAAGAGCCTTTGTTTCGCAACGTTTAATTCCCACAATTGATGGCAAACGTTGTGCTGCGATTGAAGTGATGATGGGAACATTAACCATTCGAGACATGATTAAGCGTGGACATTTCGAAAGCTTAAAAGAGGTAATGGAAAAGTCTAAAGAATTAGGTATGCAAACTTTTGATAGCGCTCTGTTTGATTTGGTGAAAGAAGGTTTAATTAGCGAACAAGAAGCGATTAAAAACTCCGACTCTCCTACCAACTTAGCACTTAAGTTTAAACTTGATAAAGGCAGTTTTGCAGAGCCGGAAGTGAAGCCAAAAAGTAAAAGTAGTTTAAGTTTAGAGCCGAAAGAGCTAGGGGACATTAACGACTTAACTTATTCGTAGTATTTCAATTAGACTATAGAGTTATTAAGCGCTTCGGCGCTTTTTTATTGTCTGATGTATTTTTATTCAAGTTATTTTAAATGAATTGATATATGAATTAAGTCATAGATAAATTAATAGAAAAAAATATTGATTAATAAAGTTATTAGAACTGAGCGAAGTATGAAATATAGATAGGGGATTAATTTTTTGAAAGGTAAACGTTTATACACTGTTGGCGGAGTGGACGGGACTCGAACCCGCGACCCCCGGCGTGACAGGCCGGTATTCTAACCAACTGAACTACCACTCCTCCGAGTGTATAACAGTTTTGTCTTTTGACAGTATTAACTGAGGGCATGACAGACCGCTTATTTTAATCACTTTTAATCGTAGTGATAACGATTTAACACACTGTTGGCGGAGTGGACGGGACTCGAACCCGCGACCCCCGGCGTGACAGGCCGGTATTCTAACCAACTGAACTACCACTCCACGAGTGTGTTACAGTTATTTCTTTTCATATAAATGATTGGTGAAATAAACCAATAAGCTTTTATATAATACTGTTGGCGGAGTGGACGGGACTCGAACCCGCGACCCCCGGCGTGACAGGCCGGTATTCTAACCAACTGAACTACCACTCCAGCAAAATCAACGTTACATAATATGCAACTCCGTTGAGGCGCAGATAATACGGAGTTGCATGTACTGAGTCAATAACGAAAAACAAAAAAAACACAATATTTACAAGGTAAAAGGTCTAACTGCTCGTTTTATCGCCACAGCGTTTATTTTTTAACTTCACTTTCATCTATTTCTAATGGTTTTAGCTGATCTAAAGAAAGCGTGTTGAGTGATAAGTCACCCTCTGAGAGTAATTTCTTCTGTTTTCTTTTTAGTACAAAAAGGACGACTGCAATACTAATCGCGATTAACAGGATCAGGGCTAATACTATTATCCATAAATATTGAAAACTGCTACTTGTTTTTTCCTCTTGAATGTTTTGCTCTAGGGTGTCATCCGATATTGTCTCTGCTGTTGAGCTTGAGGTAACAACAGGTGTTGTTACTTCTTCTATAACAGGCTCTGGTTTAGCGAGCTCAAAATTATATTCAGGTAAGGAAAAGTTAACTTCTCGGCCATCAATCGTGTTGGCAAAAACCCTTCCTGAAAAGGTATATGAGGTATGCGGGAGCGGGATTTTTAACGAAAGTGTGTCATGAGCGATTGTTTCATCTGAAAAATGCACTAAAAGCTGCTCGCGTGTATTTAAGGTCGTGTTATTGATAATTCCTTCGACAATCACAGATTTAGGGTCAATCTCTGATGAATCGACTTTAAAAATAAAATTCGCATCATCACTTTTTTGATCAAGTTGCTCAACATGATAGGTCACTGGTTGCGGGAAAACGACTACATCGGCATTATAACCTCGAGTAAATATATTATTTTTAGTTTTAACATTTAGTAAGTAACGGCCCGGTGCTAAATCCATGAAAATATGTGTTGTTAGCTCCCCATCAAATGGCAGTGAGTCATAATACTCTCCATTATCTTGATAAAGGGATATTAAGTCCTGCTGATCATTTACTAGGGAAACTGTAAGTCGAGCGCTGCGCAAAAAGTCTTTTTCTGTCATGACCTTGCCTTCATTCATTAAGGAAGCATAGGTCGTCAGATACTCTTTTTGATAGACTTTTAGCGGTAATTTTTTAACATTTAAGGTTACTGGGCTTAATAATTGGATGCGGTTATCGCCATGTAACGTGGCTATCGCCTGCCAAGGTCCCGGTGTAGGGTTCTGAATGGTGATAATATCTTGGTTACGATTATTAACCCAAGCGACTTGGCTTTCTGGGTGGCGTTGAGAAAACCACTTACTGCCATCAGGTTTCACCAGTACGACCTTTTGAGGGTGTGCAGGATGATTTAATATAATAGTAACTTGTTCTGTTTTAGGATCTATTCTAAAACGGTTGTCTAATAATGATATGTCGTTAGGCGCATAAATAGTATGTGTCATTGCATTGAACGATGACAGCGCTAAGCATATAAAGACTATCCATTTACTATTGATTATCGCCATAAACAATTCCCTGATTTAGCTACTAAGTCTAATCGAGACTCATGCGCTGTTAACTCTTCTTGGTTCGCATGAATAACAGGTAGTGGTGATCGATGTTGGCGCATCCGGCGACCTGTATCATGACTACCTGATTCGTTATTCGCTAAATTAAGATCTTTTTGGCCACCTGACATTAACAGGTAAACATCCGCTAAGATCTCTGCATCTAATAATGCTCCGTGTAATACACGATGCTTGTTATCGATACCATAACGGTCACATAAAACATCTAAGTTGTTTCGCTTTCCAGGAAACATTTTCTTAGCCATCTCTAATGTATCGGTAATCGTTGATATTTCTGCAGTGGGTTGTGTCTTTTTATTTAAAAAACGAAACTCTTGATCCATAAAGCCAACATCGAAGGGAGCATTATGAATAACTAAGTCTGCCCCTTTGATAAAATCGATAAACTCATCTGCTATGTCTGCAAATCGTGGCTTATCATATAAAAATTCATCAGTGATGCCGTGTACTGCCATTGCCTCAGGATCAATTAACATATCAGGTTGTATATAAACATGATAATGCCGACCTGTTAAACGACGATTAATTACTTCAACACAGCCGATTTCAATAATGCGATGACCAACGTATATTTGGCCATCTTTGTTCATACCAGTGGTTTCAGTATCTAATACAACTTGTCGGGTGAGTTTACTTGTGTTCATAGCCATCTCTATTTATAGTTGTTGCGCAGTTTGCTCTGCATAACTCGCTAAGTATTATTGTACTAGTCTAACAAATTTATGTGATGGTAATAATGAAAAAAATCCAACTTTATACAGATGGTTCATGTCTTGGCAATCCTGGCCCAGGTGGTTACGGCGCTATTTTGATTTTTAATGAGCATCGCAAAGAGTTGTCTGAAGGTTATGCGAGAACTACCAATAACCGAATGGAGATGCTTGCTTGTGTAAAAGGACTAGAAAGTTTAACTGAAAAGTGCGAAGTTGATGTTACTACTGATAGCCAATACGTGCGTCAAGGGATCACACAATGGATCCACAATTGGAAAAAACGAGGCTGGAAAACAGCAGCTAAAGCGCCAGTTAAAAATGTTGACCTGTGGAAAGCATTAGATGCAGCTCAAGAAAAACACACGGTACATTGGCATTGGGTAAAAGGTCACTCTGGACATCCTGAAAATGAACGTTGTGATGATTTAGCTCGAGAAGCGGCGGAAGCAAACCCTATTCAAGTGGATCAAGGGTTTGACGGTTAAGACGATGTTTTCGAATGTGACTGTTTAGTGGCGACAGGACGGTTATTGATAATTGCTTTGTTAAATTTAAACCCTGTTTTTATGCGCGTCATAGGCGTGCACTGCTTTTTTGCTACAATAAAATAGATGCTACAAAAGGTTGATAGGTATTGTCGGCCTATTTTTTCTATCAATGATAAAATCGCATTTTTAGGTTGTGGAGAAATATAATCAAAGTGTTTTTTTTGTTTTATTTCAAAGCCTAGTAAATGCAACCAATCTATCACTCGGTTAGGTGCAAACAGGCGGGCAGTATGTTCGCTTTTTGAAGAAAGTAATGATCGGCAACCAAATAAGCTGTATGGATTAAAACCACTAATAATTAATATGCCATCTAGCGTTAAGACTCTATCTATCTCTCTTAACAACTGGTGTGGGTCGCTAGAAAAGTCGAGCTCATGGACTAAAATACACAGGTCTATAGTCGCATCTTGAAAAGGTAAGTGGTGCAAGTCACTTCTTAAGCCGATATCCTGACCATCTTGCGCACAATTAATTTGATGGAGAATAGGGCATTTATTGGTCTTCAATTGTGTGCTTAAATGGCCTAGCTTTAATAGATGATAGCCAAAGCTATGTGAAATAGCCTCATCTATCAAATGTTGTGTTTGTGCGTGTAAGTAACGCCCATTATTTAATTGTAACCAATCTGTTATGGGTGCTAAATTACGTGACGTTTTTGCTATTTTCATCTATTTTCACCCCCTAAACTGAAAGTTGAGACAAATTATGTTTACTGTATTAACTATACCTGCTTTTGATGACAACTATATTTGGCTTATTAAAGATAGTCAAAGCCAACGCTGTGTTGTTGTTGATCCCGGTGAAGCAGAGCCCGTATTAGCAATATTAGCGGCGCAGGATCTTTTTATTGAAGCAATTCTGATCACTCATCACCATCATGATCACACTGGTGGTGTCGCAGCATTAATAGCAGATAACCCTGGTATCAAAGTATTTAGCAAAGCGCCACTTTTTGAGGGAGCTACATTAGTTGACGACAATGACCAAGTTTCATTATTAGACGGCCGCTTAACCTTAAAAGTATGCCAAGTAGCAGGCCATACATTAGATCATATTGCCTACTTCAATGAACAAGTTCTATTTTGTGGAGATACTCTATTTTCAGGTGGTTGTGGGCGTGTTTTTGAAGGGACACATCAACAGATGTATCAAGCCTTATCGCGATTAAGCTCATTAAATGATAATACTAAAGTTTATTGTGCCCATGAATATACACAAAACAACCTAATTTTTGCGTTAGCTGTTGATCCAAATAACCAAGATTTATTAGGTTATATTAAGCAAGTTAGTAAATTACGCCAACAAGGGGTACCTACCATTCCAACGACGATTGCAAAGGAAAAACTTATAAATCCTTTTTTACGTTGTGAAGATCCTGCATTGTTAGCGAATGTGCAGAATATATTAGCCCAGCCGATAACTGCTGGAGAGGGATTATTCAAGGCTTTGCGTACTCACAAAGATCATTTTTGATTCAATAGAGAAAAGCACATAGAATACACGGCCTACTTTTTTGAAAATGGCTCAACAATGAAATTGTTTTTCTCTATATTTTTTACTTTTCTCCTGAGTGCTTGTCAAAGCACTTCATTACAAACAACTGCCCCTGTTGAGTTATCTAGCGAAGAAGTTTTAGATAACACTCAGATAGTAAGCAATAGCGGAGTGGTGAAACACGCTAATGTCACTAAAAGTGTCGAAGTAGAGGTTCCTTTTGCTGAAAGACACTATGATAACCTTTGGCTAAAATTAGCAGAAGGTTTTGAATTTGAAGTGCCTGATAACCCTCGCATTGCTGCACAGCGTGATTACTACTTAAAACATCCTGCATACCTTCAGCGTGTATCAAAACGTGCTGAGCCTTTTCTGTGGTTGATCGTCGAGCAAATTGAAAATAACAACCTACCACTTGAAATTGCTTTATTACCTATTGTGGAAAGTGCCTTTGACCCCTTTGCTTATTCACCTGCTGGCGCATCAGGGTTATGGCAGTTTATGCCAACTTCAGGACAACGTTTTGGTTTACAACAAGATTGGTGGTACGACGGGCGAAGAGATGTTTATGCATCAACTCGTAGTGCTTTAAATTATATGCAAGTGCTACACAATTACTTAGGGAAGGATTGGTTATATGCCTTTGCTGCTTATAATTCTGGTGAAGGGCGAGTAGAAAGAGCCATTAGAAAAAATAAAAAAGCCGGTAAACCAACTGACTATTGGAGTCTGTCTTTACCTAAAGAAACGCAAAAATATGTACCTAAGTTCCTAGCGTTAGTGGATATTTTACGTAATCATGAAGCTTATGGTATAGAGCTACCACATATCCCTAATACTCAAGCCCTGACTTATGTCGATATCGAATCTCAGATGGATTTAGCTTACGCGGCTGAATTATCCGAACTGACGGTCTCTGAAATTCAATTATTGAACCCTGCATTTAATCATTGGGCAACTTCCCCTGAAGGACCACATCGTTTGTTACTACCGACAGCGATCGCGGAGCAATTCTCAAACAAGCTAGCTAAAATAGATAAAAGCCAACGCATTCGTTGGGATCGTTACCTAGTGAGATCGGGGGATAGCTTGAGTGTCATTGCTCAAAGAAAACAAACAACAACACGTGTTTTAAAACAGATTAATGATTTAGATAGTTCATTTATTAAAGTTGGCCAAGCGTTATTAATACCGATTGCAACTAAAGAGCAGCAGCAGAATTTATCTTTACAAGCAGAACAGTATGAAAAAATAGCTGCAACAAGTGCGACAACCAATAAAAAGGTAATACATAAAGTAGTAGAGGGCGATACGCTTTGGGATATTAGTAAAGAGTATAAAGTAACCTCTATGCAAATTGCTAAGTGGAATGGTTTTAACGTTAAAAAAACATTACGTTTAGGAGAGAAGTTAACGATTTGGAAAGCTGTGCCGACTTTAGCTATTACGCAAGATAAGAATATTACCAGAAAAGTCACTTATCATGTGCGCTCGGGAGATTCTTTAGGTGGTATAGCACAGAAATTTAAAGTGAAAACAGCAGACTTAATTCGTTGGAATAAAATTAAAAATAGTAAGTACATTAAGATAGGTCAGCAGCTTCAAGTATATGTTGATGTTACTAAGTCTAATACTTAAAACCGGCTTTATATTATTATGAATAGTCAGTTCAAGCTAAGAGTTGTGCTTTACTCTGCATGGCACTTAGCGTGAATAACTCTAGTTTTATTAATGCTAAATATATTATTTCTAGATATATGAATAACCAGAAATAATAGTGGTACAGAAAAATTTAAGTCATGTTCGTCTATTAGGTTTTGTTTAGGCTATCTACGCTTTCAGAGACATTATGAGCAGCCAATTGAATGTCACTCATTGCCTGTTCAATATGTTGAACTTGCTGTCTCCCTTTCTCTGCAAGTTCAGATACTGCATTGATAGCTTGTTGCACATTTTGTGTTACTTCTTGGTTATTTGTGACTACATCTGATATCTCTTTGGTTGACTCTGTTGTACATGAAGCTAACTGCCTTACTTCATCTGCTACCACGGGAAAACCTCGACCTTGTTCACCTGCTCTAGCAGCTTCTATAGCTGCATTTAATGCTAATAAGTTGGTTTGGTCTGCGAGCATCGATGCGTTTTTAACTAAAGCTTCACGTTCGGCATTATGTGTAATGCTACTAGCGAATTTAATTACTTTATTACTTTGATCTACGCTTAGGTTATAGGTGGCTTGAAGCCACAAATCATTGCTATTTTCACCTTTTCTGAGGAACTGCCCAGTTTTAAATTAATGTCGCTGTAAGCCTTCCCAAAATGTAGGGTTCTCTTGATAAAAAGTACCATCACAAAATATTTTATGATGCTGGCTTTGGATGCTAGGAAGTGGGTATTGTACGGCACTTAAACTTTTTCATTGGCTAAGTGTTAAAACAATGGGCTATTAATGGAAATGTATACTAGTGCCTTACAAGCGTATTGAGGTGCATTTCATATTATTCATGTGCTTTTAAATGTGCAGAGTTTAGCTTTAATGTATTTATTTGATTGAATAGTATAGTTTTTGATTAGCTATTTGTTCGTTAAATAAACTATTTTATTCGTATATTTGTATCACTTTAAAATAATCACTAGCCAGTTTGGTAAGCGTCTTTGACTACTCCATATTAGATAATTCAAACTTTATAGCGGTAGTGTGTACTATCAAACGTTGCATTTTTTTTATCTTGGAAGCTATAATTGATTTTGTTTAATAATCTCATACTTTTTTTTGATGTAATTGTTTGAATTTATTGTGAGTATGGATGCATAGAAGAGAAGTCATAAATGGAATTTAGTCTCAGTTTACTAGAAGGGAACTGGTTAAAAAGCTGTGTGGAAATAGCATTAGCGATCATTATTCTTTTTAAAGTACCTATTCTACGTATTAGAATTAGTCTATTTGCTTGCGCTGTTATTTCTGTTATTTGGCATAGTTCAGTACCTGAGTCTATCTCTGCAGCGTCCTTTTCATGGAGTTTTCTATTATTAGAATCACTCCGATATTTGTCTTGGATCATCGTTTTACTTTATCTATTAATGCTCAGCAGGCAATCAAAGTTGCCTAATAGTTGGGCGTATAGTTTGTACACAGCTTTGACGATTATATTAGTCCTGTTTTTATATAATATAGATAACGAAGCGCTATTCCCTTCTCCTGTATTAGCGCTGTACCTTAAAATCCTATTAGGGTTATTTGGAGTGGTTATTTGTGAACAGTTGATTCGAGATGATCATTCTAGTCGCATGACCAAGTTAGTTGCTCTTGTTGCTTTTATTCTTTTTTCTTATGACATTATTGTTTTTTCGTTATTGTTGTTAAGCAGTGATTTACATGCTTCTTTATGGGAAACCAGAACGGTTATTAGCTCGGTTACTTCATTAATCTTAGCGTTAAGTATTATATTTTATGCGAATCAATTAAAAGAGCGCAGCCGTTTCAAGCTTTCTAATAGCGTGATTATTTTCAATACAAGCTTAACTGTGGTCGGTGGCTTTTTAATTGCGATTGCTTTACTTGCCTCTGCCTTTGATTATTTTGAAATTAGTTGGTTAAGTGCATCAAAAGTAATTTTATATGTACTCGCAGTGTTCTTGCTGATTGCCTTATCCTTGTCTGAAAAAATAAGAGATAGCTTTGTTGTGTGGACAAGTAAACATTTCTTTGCACATAAATATGATTATAAAAAACAGTGGATTCAACTTGATTCATTACTATCCAAACAGCACAAAAATCAAAACTGTTATGATATTTCGCTTAATGCATTAAAAACCATATTTCATTGTAATGCTGGTGGTATTTGGGTGAAAGGGCAGCAATTTTATACCTCTGTCGCCACACAAAACCTGAACTTCTCAGGAAGTTTTCCTATTGAGTCACACCATAGTGATTTGATACAAAAGCTAGAAGAAGAGGAATGGATTTTTCAAGCAAGCGAATACGCCAATAAATACGATGCTCAATATAACTCTTATTTACCTGAGTGGGTGCCTAATATTGAAGGGATATGGATAATACTACCTCTTAATAGTGCATCCGGTTTAATCGGTTTTGCTGTATTGTGTAAAAGTAATTTGAATGAAAAAGAAAAATTAACGTGGGAAGATCTTGATTTGCTTAAGTTAACCGGCCGCCAAATTGCCAGTTATATTAGTCAAGAGCAAGCATCTGAGAAGCTAATCCAAAATCAGCAATTTGACATGTTTAATAAAATATCTGCTTTTGCTATTCATGATATTAAAAATTTAATTGCTCAACAGGGATTAGTTGTAAAAAATGCGGAAAAATATAAACATCATCCAGAGTTTATTGATGATGTTATTGCAACTATTGCAAATTCGGTGAATAAAATGGATCAGCTCCTTAAAAAAATAAAGGGAGAAGTTGAGTCAAAAACTATTAATTTACATGAATTGCTTAAACAAGCTGTAAAGATGAATATGAACGGATTGCCAAGTCCTGTTTTTACTTCTGATTGCGATAGTGCTTTTATTAATGGGGATAATGATAAGTTATTAATGGCTATTAATCATTTAATCAAAAATGCTCAAGATGCCACGGCTGATGATGGAACGCTGACTTTACATCTACGTAGTCATGATGATCAAATTTGGATAGATATTACTGATACTGGTATTGGAATGGACCAAGCGTTTATTAAAAATGAGCTGTTTCAGCCATTTAACAGCACCAAAGAAAATGAAGGGATGGGCATTGGCGCCTTTCAAATTCGTGAAATTATCCATGGCTTAAATGGTGAATTAATTGTTGAAAGCACGCCTCAGATAGGGAGTAAATTTTCAATATATTTACCCATGCTAAGTTAATTAACAATTTTCAAAACAGTTATCATAGATGGAATGTTAAAGTGCGAGGGAGTAGCCATTAGATTAATGTTTTACTCTTAATATAATGTTTATTAGTTAAATTTTAAAAGAGAGATGGATATGAAAAATTACCTTATAGCACTGTGTTGTGCCGTGATTATTTCTGGATGTGCAAAGACAGAAGTGTTGAGTGAAGCACCTTATGCTGATCGAGTGAAGTTTTCTGAATATAAAATAGGGAACAATGATCAGTTACTAGTAAGTGTATGGAAAAATACAGAGTTATCAATCAGTGTACCAGTACGTCCTGATGGTAAAATTTCAATGCCGTTAGTCGGTGATGCACAAGCACAGGGGTTAACACCTGAAGCATTGGCGACAGAACTCGCTGATAAGCTAAGTAAATATATCCGAGCGCCTAATGTTACTGTGGTTGTACAAGCTGCAAACAGTGCGTCTTACTCAAGTCGAGTGCGCATTACTGGTGCTGTGAATGCGCCATTATCTATTCCTTATTACACCGATCTTAACGTATTAGATCTAGTGTTAGAGGCGGGTGGATTAACTGAATTTGCTAATGCAGATGAATCGATTTTATACAGAAAAACTCCCGAGGGTATTAAGCCTTACCATGTCAATGTTGAGGATATCTTATATCGTGGAATATTAGAGACCAATTACACGTTACGTCCATCTGATATTTTAATTATACCTGAGAGTGTGTTTTAACAATGGATATTACTGAGATCTTTAAGTACGCCGCAGTTGTTTGGCGTGAAATGTGTCAGCGGAAATTTAAGGTGGCTTTTGTGGTCACCTTGATTAGTTTTACGATTATGTTTGTCGGCATACTGCGACCACCAAGCTACTCTAGCTCTATTACTATTTTTGCCGATAACCAAAATATTATTAAGCCCTTATTGGGGTCTAAAGCATCGGTCACTGAGCTTAAGCAGAATCGAAGTAATCAAGTACGAGATATTATTTACTCTCCTCGTATTTTGTCTCAGGTAGTTGATAGTGTGTATGGTGAAGATGCTTTTCCAACACCGTTATCGAAAGATATTAAAATTAGCCAAGTACGTAAAAATCTGACTATCGAAGGACGTTCAGGTAACTATATTCAAGTGTCTTATAAAGACGATAGTGCAGATAAGACTTTTGAAATATTAAATAAAGTCGTTTCTGTGTTTATTGAAGATAGCGCAGATACAAAGCGTGAAGAGAGTCGAAGTGCATTCAACTTTATTGATCAACAAGCTGCTTCTTATAAATCATTGCTATTAAATGCCGAAGAAAAGCTTAAAAGTTTTCAATCGAATAATTTTGATGGCACTGAAGATGAAGTAAATAGCCGTATTGCTAGTTTACGTGCCTCTATTGAAGAGATGAATATTCAAATTCAAGAGAGTAATACACGTGTAGGTAGCCTAAGACGACAGCTCTCAAGAGAAAGTAAATATGCCGATAATAATTATGAAAGTGCTGTTTACAATAGTCAGTTAAGAGAATTAAAAAAGCAAAAAGCGGCCTTACAGGTTAACTATGAAGATAGTTATCCTGCGATTATTGATATCAATTATCAAATTAATGATTTGGAAAAAGTAATTTCTGAAATTGGCACTAAAGAGAGTGCAGAGAGTACTGTGAGTGGAGATTTTAATCCCTTATATGAAGAGTTAAGAAGCTTACTATCTGCTGCTCAAGTTGAGAATCGTACGCTAGTAAATCGATTAAAAGCCTTTAATCGGCTATTAGATGAATCTTACGAACGTCGTAAACGTATCGCTAATAATAAAGCTGAATTGTCAGAGTTAACACGTGATTACAGTGTTTTCCAGGAACAATATGAAGAGATGTTAACTAAAAAAGAAAAAGCACGAATTTCAATGGTGCTTGATATCCAAGGTCAGGGAGTGAACTACAAACTACAAGAAGCTGCAGCGTACCCAAATAAACCTATTGGTGCTCGTTTTATTCACTTTTTCATTGCCGGACCACTGGTTGCATTGTTAGTTATTATTGGTGTTTTTGTCGCTAAAATTCTAGTTGATTCAAAAATCAGGTTCTCATCAGAAATTAAAAATATCGAAGGCACTATGTTATTGGCGAGCATTCCGCATGCGACTTGCCGTTCTGAAAGTAAAACACGCCGTTTACATAATACCTTTTTATTACTTTATTATATTGTCTGTATGTCTGGTTATGTTGCCATTGCGCTTGCCTTTAAATATGGCGCCTCTTTAGACAACATTATTAGATTAGGAGCGTTTTAATATGTCTGTATCTGAAACTTCTTCGACGAATACAACAGCATTGCAAAATAATGATGCTTTGATGCCTGATTCGGTTAATACCAACCAGATAGCAGAGATGGCAGAAGCACCTTTATTATCTGCAAAAGAACTTGATCAATTAAAAATTATTTACCCTGGTTTAGACGATTACAAAACTTTGAATGCATACCGAGAGTTACGTACCAATCTATTTAATAAAATGCAGCATAATAATTTTATTTGTATGGTGACGGGCATATCTCAACAATCAGGGACAAGTCATGTCAGCATGAACTTAGCAACCAGTATTGCCTTAGACCAAGGTAAAACCGCATTAGTGATCGATTGTAATATCTATAAACCACGTATTGCTTCTTACCTCAAGGAGAAGCCGACTTTAGGTTTAACTAACTTTTTAGCAAGGGATACTGATGCGATTACGGACATTATTTATCCGTCAGGCATTCCTAGAGTTCGCGTTATCCCTGTAGGTAATAATACGATTCATGCGGCAGAGCTTTTTTCATCTAATAAAATGCAAAACTTTATTAACTCAGTTAAAAACCGTTATCCAGATCGGTTCATTATTATTGATACGCCGCCTATTGGTTTATATGCAGAAACACAGATATTAGCGTCTATTTGTGATACCGCATTATTGGTTGTTGGATATGGACAATCTAATTCATCGCAAGTCGAGGCGGGCATTGATGCACTAGGAAAAGATAAATTAGCAGGGGTCGTTCTTAATAATCAGTAATACTTATTTGAAATGTTTATGAAAAGCTTAAAGATAATAGTGTAAAGCATGACATGGGTAGCAGTAATACGTAATCCTGAATATTAAATTATTAAGCGCTACGTGTTTATTAATCTGCATAACGAAAATGAGTCATTACAAGGTTTAATATAGGCAGTGTGTGAATATGAAACTAAAAAAATGCTATCTGAGGTTGCTCGAAATGGGATGTTTGGGTTTATTACCAAGCATCGCGTTAGCAAATGATTTACCTAGCTCTGTTAGTGAGAGTTATGTGTCATTTGGGTTATCACACACACAAAGTGATAATATCACTCAATCCAACAGTAATAAGCAATCTGGCTATGAACAACAAGCAGATCTAGGGGTAGGTTATTTTAACCAAACAGCAACTAATCGCACTGCATTAGATTATTCTGCTTATTACACAACCTATAGTGAAGATAGCTTAGACAATGAAGGTGATGTCTCAGGTAGCTTAAGTATCAGCCAGCAGCTTTTTAGTAAAAACCTAACACTCAATTTAACGCACTTTAGGCGCTCTTATTTATTGGATGAAGCCGGACTTGATGTTCCTGAAAACACAGGAGACAGAGACGTCTTCACCATTAATCCTGTTTGGGTTATTCCTTACTCATCAAGAGCGGGTATAGAGCTTGATTATGATTTTACTGCAACTCGCTACACTGACGATGATGATCAAGACACTAATCGCCATGGTGTTGGAGTAACTTGGTATAATGAGTTATCAGCAAAAGCTCGTTTAGAAGTTGCAACGGATGTTAATAAAGTAGAGTATCTTTCTTCGAATTTTGATTACACACAAACTAATGTTAATGCTTCTATTGACGGTAAACTGCGTGAAGGCTTATATCTGGTGCAATTAGGTTATAGCCACCTAACTTCTGATCAAGGGGACGAAGGAGGGGCTATTTTCAAGTTATCTTATAGTTACCAATTTAGTCGACAAAGCCTTTCGTTAACTGCACAAAGAGAATTAAGCGATTCATCATTGGGCTCCGGTAATGATGTATTAGATAACAGTGATGAAAGTGCTAGTGATGATGCAGAAATTCAATGGGTAGATAGAGTTGACTTACAACATCAGTTCTTTATTACAAACCGCCTAAGTAATAGTAATACTTTGTACTATCAGCAAGAAACTGAAATTGTCAGCGATGATGTCGAACCGCGTTGGGGAGCTTCTACTTATTTTAGCTTACAAACGACTAAAAAAATGAATACGTTTTTATCAGTTGGTTATAGTGAATCAACAGTGAATACTAATTTCGATAAACAAGCGGCTAACGCGACTCTTGGCAGTAGCTATGCCTTCCGCCCTCATTTAAGTTTTTCTTTACAAGCTAATTATTATAAACAGTCTGTAGAGAACGAATCCAATAGCTATGATGAGATGCAATATACCGCGAGTGTCGAGTTTAAATATTAAGGATTGAAGATTGAAAAATAATAAAGCAGATGCATTATTAATTGTTGAAGATGATTTGGGGTTGCAAACTCAACTGAAGTGGCACTTTGCGGACTACAATGTCATTACCGCAGCTAACCAGAAAGAAGCAATTTCTGCGATACGATTGCATGAGCCAAAAGTAATGATTCAAGATCTAGGTTTACCGCCAGATGAAGATGGGGTAACGGAAGGCTTTGAGCTACTGCAACAAGCATTACATTTAAGTCCACACATGAAAATTATTGTCATGACAGGGAATGAAGGTAACGAACATGCAATGCAAGCGGTTAAATTAGGATCATATGACTTTTATGCTAAGCCTGTCGACCCTGATACCTTGGACTTAATCGTTCAACGTGCATTTCATATCTATCATCTTGAAGAGAAAAATAGGCAATTAAACAATCAACAGGAGTCGATGTTGAATGGTTTGATTGCTAGTGATACTAAGATGTTAAAAATCTGCAATATGGTGGAAAAAATAGCACCAACAGATGCCTCTTGCTTATTAATCGGTGAAAGTGGTACTGGTAAAGAGGTGATTGCGAATTCATTGCATCAATTAAGTTTACGCAAAGATAATAAAATGGTCGCGATTAACTGTGCAGCCATTCCTGAAAACCTTATCGAAAGTGAATTATTTGGTTATGAAAAAGGGGCATTTACTGGCGCAGTAAAAAGTACTGTCGGTAAAATAGAATTAGCGCATAAAGGTACACTATTTTTAGATGAAATCGGTGATATGCCACTTCATTTACAAGCTAAGTTATTGCGTTTTTTACAAGAGCGAGTGATTGAGCGTGTTGGTGGAAGGAAACAGATAGATATCGATACGCGTATTATTTGTGCAACACATAAAGACCTCGATAAATTAGTGGAGACCGGTGAGTTTAGAGAAGATCTTTATTACCGTATTGCTGAAATACAAATCGATATCCCCCCTTTAAGAGAGCGTGGCTCAGATAAGTTATTATTAGCGAAGTACCTATTAAATAAATATGTAAAAAAACAAAAACTACAAATTATCGGGTTTTCAGAGGATGCCGTTAATGGTATTGAAAATCACACTTGGCCGGGCAATGTACGCGAAATGGAAAATAAAATTAAGCGTGCAGCAATCATGTGCGATCTTAAATATATCAGTGCGTTAGATTTAGGGTTAGCGAATGAAGAAGTTGCGCCGCTAAACCTCAAAGAGATTCGACGAAATGCAGAAGTGAATGCATTAAAACAAGCATTAATTGCCTCTGATCATAATATCAGCGCAGCCGCTAAATCATTAGGCATCACAAGACCAACCTTGTATGACCTAATGAAAAAATACGATATGCAATAATTATAAAGCTAGTTCAGCTACCTTTTATAAGGGAAGAAAATGAAAAAATCATCTACCGTCATGTTTAGTTCGTTAGTATTAGCCAGTAGTTTATTTATTACTGCATGTAATGACGACTCTAACGCTGAAAATGTTGCTGAATTGGCTCAATATAGTCAACAAGGCAAAACCTATCTAGAACAAAGTCAATTCAAAGCAGCAATTAATTCCGCAAGTAATGCTGTTCTCCTTTACCCTGATCATCAAGATGGCTATGTTATCTTAGCAAAAGTTTATAATAAGCTTGGACAGTCTAATCAAGCGCTTGAGGTTCTAAACCGTTACCAGGGGCAAAAAGATGCTGATTTCTATTTATTATTATTAGAGTCTTACCAACGCACTAAGAAAGTTATTTCAGCAAATAAGCTGATTGAGCAACAATCTGAGCTATTGTCTTCAAAGGGAAATAGCTTCAAATTATTACAGGCGAAGTTGTTATTATTAGAAAATAAACCTGAGCAAGCATTATTAAGCTTTACTGAGCTACAACAGCAAGCAGGTTTTGAAAGTGATGGTTTCATCGGTGAGGCAAGGATTGCCGCGGGTAATAATGACAAAGAAGCCGCTTTAACACTGTTAGAAAAAGCGATAATGAATGAGCCTAAAAATACTGAAGCCTTAATGTTAAAAGGCTTTTTATTACTTGAGAAAGGTCAAATAGAGCAAGCTGAAAGCACACTGTCTTTTGCATTAAGTGAATTACCTTCATCGGATATATTTACGCCAGAGCGAATTAATATTCTTAAGGCGTTAACATCGATTTTAACTTCACAAGGTCGCAGCTCAGAAGCGCTATTATACTCTCGTATTTTAAGTGATGAATTCCCTACAGCCACAACGATCAATGAGTATTATGTTTCAGCGCAAGAATATTACAAAAGAAAGCAGTTAGGTGAAGCAAAAGAAGCTTTACAAAAAATATTAGAAATAGACCCTAAAAATAAAAAAGCATCTACTATGCTTGGTGTTATTTTATATACGGAAGGGGATATTAATGGCGCAGAAAAATACTTATCTGGCATGATTGATCCTGAAGTTAACACGCCTCAATTAACCCAAATCTATGCAATGACTCAACTTAAGCTTAATCAAAGCCATGACGTTTTAGATATTTTGGATGGCGTTATTGAGTATGAGGAGCGTTTAGATACATTGACCTTATATGCGATTGCCGCGATTGCTGAAAAGCAATTTGATAAAGCAGATATAGCGATTGCGCGTATCAAAAAACTATTTCCAGATTCACCTAAACTGACTTTAATAGAAAGCAGTTATTTGAATGAGAAATCTCCAGACAAAGAGCAAGAAGTACTAGACTTATTGGCCGCTGGTTTAGCTAAAAATAGCTCAGACCTTTCGTTGCAAACGGTTTATTTAAAAAAACTAATCGCAATGCAACGTTTGGAAGAAGCGGATCGTTTTATTGCTAATGAAGTCAATAAACCTGGAGAAGCAGTAGGGACTCGTTTATTAATTGCCAATTATTATTTATACAGAAATCAATATGCTTTAGCTGAGCAATCATTTAATCAGACCCTCAAAATTTCTGATAATGTTCAAGCATATTATGGGTTAGCGCAAAGTAAACAGCTACAGCAAGACTGGTCATCAGCATTTACCTATTATAATCAAATTATAGATTTGTATCCTGAGCAAATTAAAGCTTATTACGGGGCTGTTATTAGCACTCAACAGCAAAACAAAGATCCACTTAATATGGAAGAAAGCTTATCAAATAAGCATAATCCAAGTGTATTGGCACTTGTGTTAGCTGATTATCAGTTTCAGAAAAAGCAATTTTCTCAGGCTGATAAAATGATTAAGAAAGCAGTTAATCTCCCCGTAGAGCTGGTGGATAAAGGTGATACATTACAACAGCAAATCAGTAACCAAAGAATTATTGCGGCAATCCGATCTAAGGATTATACCAGTGCAAGAGAATTAACTCTGGCACAGTTGCAATTGACTCCTACAAAACCAATCTTTTTAATGAGATTAGCTGCGATTGAGACCTTATCAGGTCAATATGCAGAAGCAGATAAAGTATTGAAACAAGTAGAGGTTATTTTACCTCATAATCCCCAAGTTGTGGTATTGAAAGCTCAGTTGGCTATGACCCAAAAAGATGACACAACAGCAATACAGTTATTAACAGACGAATGGAACAAAAATAATAATGACGAAATTGCCGTTGAGCTCTATAAAATTTATCAGCAGTCCGATAAAAGTAAAGCTGAAGCATTTTTAAGTAAATGGTTAGTTGCTGCGCCTTCTAGCTTATATGCAAATTTAAACAACGGCATGTTATTACAAGCCAAGGGTGAAAACGAAGCTGCTATTCAGGCTTATGAAAAGGTCTTGAGTGTGTCGCCTAATGAACTAAGGAGCTTAAATAATGCTGCATGGTTATACTCATTAGAGAAAAATCCTAAAGCAGAAGTATTAGCTGCTAAAGCCTATGAAGTTGCACCGAATAACCCTGCTGTTTTAGATACCTATGGTTGGATTCTGTATCAGTCTGGAAAAACTGCTGAAGCTAGGCCGTTAATTAAGAAAGCGTTAACGTTACTACCCGATAATGTTGAAATTCAAAAACATTGGCAGGAAGTGTCAGAGTAAGCGTTATCTAAATAGATTAGTTGTAGCATTTAGACCAGTGTTTATTAGTTAAACACTGGTTTTTTAATTCTACCTTTTTAACCCTGTATTCTATTTGGCATTAAGTGCCTAAAGTTTTGAAAGGTTTTGCACTGAAGATGTGGGTTATTATTCAAAAACTGATCTAGTTTAGTTAATGAATAAGGGGCAAGGCTCTTAGGATGGCCCATAATATTGAAGATAGCACCAGCGTTTTGTTTATGATGTGACTTTAGTGCGGCTTCTAGCTGTCCTGCTTTAGCGCCATCAATCATTACCGGACCATAGGTCGTTTTAGTTAGCCTCTCTATATAATATTGTTTATTGGCTACCATCGCCTGGCCATTGCCAAAGCTTTTAAATTTTTTACTTGAAACCTTCTTATGGAAGGCAAGTTTCCAAAAAAATAAAGGCGATGTTTTGAAAGCACTTATAGGTATTTCTAGAAACTGCCCTTGAGTATCGGGCTTTAAAGGATCTGTCGAGAAAGTCCAATAAGGTTGTTGCGGCATATTAGTGAAATCAAAATAGCGTGTAGGATCCGATGAGTAACCTTGATTAAACAAGGTGCTGTCCAGCCAAATACCATTGTCTGATAAGGCTTTAGATAGTGTATCAAAGGGTTGTAAACACCACCCTCCTGCACGATATGCAAATATCGGTTGTAAAGTACAGGTGGTGAGCTCTGCTTTATAGCTACGTACAATCTCGTTTATTTCTGAGTCAGAGAAGTCATGTAATCGATACCTGCTGGTATCAATATGCCAGCCATCTTGGTCGTAGGTAGTATCTACCCAATGGGGGTGGATATGAAGCTGTATATCATGACCCGCTTTGGAGAGTGTTAATAATTGTTGCTTAATATCACGGTATTGTTTTGCTAATTCAGGGAAACTGTCTGCATATTCTTTTAATTTAACTAAAAAGCCAGCATCTACAAAAAGGCAAACACGACTATTATATTTATTTAATAGGGTAATCAGTTTATTGGTAGGCGTAATCATACAGTCTTCTATAGAACCTGTATTTTTTCCAAAAAAAAGCTCATAATCTAGGCTTATTAAGTAATCTGTTTTTTTCATTTTTTCCTTTCCTGTTCAATTAGTTAATACCTAATAAGGCTAGTTTTTTATCTTTTTATTGTAAAAAAATGTTATTAAATTCCGTTAAGATTTACAACACAAAAAACTACTGTTATGTTTGATAAAATAAGCCATCATAAAAGCTAAGGAGAGGCTAGGTGAAAGAAGAGTATTCCTCGTCAAGTGAACCTTTCAACCGATACCATTTAAAAGAACCTACCATTACAATGTTTGGTATTGATATACACCCATTAAAAATGTCTCAAACATTAGATGTTGTACATGAATGTATCACTTCTAGGCAATCATTACATATAGGCATGCTTAATGCGGCTAAGATTGTCAATATGCAAAAAAATCCAGCCTTAAGAGAGAGCGTTACTTCTTCTAATTTGATTTTGGCGGATGGAAGTGCAGTCGTGACAGCAAGTAAAGTTCTTAATAAAAGGTTGCCTGAACGTGTTGCAGGGATCGATTTAATGTATGGCATTATGGAACGAGGTAATAAATCAGGTTATCGAGTTTTTTGCTTAGGGGCAACAGAGGCTGTCTCAGAAGAAATTGAGCGACAAATCACTAAGCATTACCCTGGTCTTGTTATTGCAGGACGTCAAAATGGTTATTTCTCAGACGAACAACAACAGCAAGTAGCAGAAAATATTGCGCAAGCTAAGGCTGATGTTCTCTTTGTCGCAATCACTTCTCCTAAGAAAGAACAGTTTATGGCCAAGTGGGGGGAAGTAATGCGAGTACCTGTCGTGCATGGCGTTGGTGGTTCATTCGATGTGTTTGCTGGAAAAGTAAAGCGTGCGCCTTTAATTTGGCAGAAAATGGGAATGGAGTGGTTTTATCGTGTATTACAAGAACCTAAGCGTCTATGGAAACGTTATTTAATCACTAATACTTTGTTTATTTGGATGTTAATAAAAGAGCTTTTAAAGCCCGTTAAATCATAAAGAAAATAGATGACAATTAAAAAACAAAAACTAGTTTATCTTGCTGCTGCTAGCCATTCAGGCTCAACTATGACGGCTATGCTATTAGGAGCCCACCCTGACTTATGCAGTGTTGGTGAATTAAAGGCGGTAAATTTAGGCGATAAAAATAGTTATTTATGCTCTTGTAAAACGCTGGTGGGGGAGTGCGGGTTTTGGCAAGGCGTGACTCAGAAAATGGCGGATAAAGGCCATGATTTTTGTATTTCTGAGGCTGGAACAGATATTCGCACTGGCGCGACTCCTTACGTATTACGCTTATTAAAACCTTTAGTGCGTTCGCCTTTGATGGAGTTAGTTCGTGATACCTTGCTTTGTTGCTCTCCAGTTTGGCGTAAAAGTCTACCTTTGCTGCAAAAACGCAATGCTGATTATGCACGTTCAATCTCTGAGCAAGCAGGTGTGGATATTGTCGTTGACTCTTCAAAAATTGGTATTCGGTTGAAGTATTTATTAAAGAACCCTGATTTAGACGTTAAAGTAATTTGGGTTGTCCGCGATGGCCGAGGTGTTTCTTTAGCCTATAAAAACCCTTCAGAATTTGCCGATGCTAAAAATCCAAAGTTACGTGGCGGTGGTGCAGGAAAAACACAAGAGCAAGGAAGAGGAATTGAAGTTGGTGCTCATGAATGGGTGCGTTGTAATCAAGAGGCGGAAGCCGTATTAGCGACCATGCCGAAAAATAATTGGATCAGAGTACATTACGAAGATATTTGTAATAACACTGAGCAAACCCTAGATACTTTGTTTGAGTTTATCGGTGTAGACCCTGCTAAAAAACGCTTAGATTTTAAAACTGTTGAGCATCATGTCGTCGGTAACGGTATGCGCTTGGATGATTCAGAAGTCATCCAGCTAGATGATCGTTGGAAAACTTTATTGAGTGAAGGTGAGTTACAAACATATTATCAAGTCACCGGTGATTATCATCGCCATCTTGGTTATGTGGAATAAAGTAAAATGATAGATAAAGTTGAACAACAAAAAATTGATTTAACCGGGCAAGACCGTTTTGCATGGAATTTGATGGTGAGTTGGATCAGCCAACTAGTGCTGATTTTCTCTGGCTTTATTATGCCGCGTTTGGTGGATGATAAAGTGGGACAAGCGGCTTTAGGTATATGGGATTTTGGTTGGTCATTTGTCAGCTATTTAAGCTTGGTTGGTCTCGGCATGGGGGCTTGCTTCAATCGCTATGTTGCCAAGCATAGAGGTGCAGGTGAACTGACCTTACTTAATTATGTTGCTAATTCAGCCTTATTTGTTCAGTTAATATTTGCTGCTGTGGCAATGTCGGTTACCGTTTTATTTTACCTATTACTACCACCTTATTTTGGCGAAAACCTTGCTGAGAATACTCATACGGCTCAGTTAGTTATTCTTTTTTTAGGAGCAGGAGTTGCTTTTCAAATGGCTTCTGGTTCGGCAAGTGGATTATTAACCGGTTACCATCGGTGGGATATACATAATGCACTGCATGCAGGCGATAGTATATTATCTATTGTCTTAATGGTATTTGCTCTTTATTTCACTGATTTGAATGTTGCTGGAATGGCAATTGGCTACTTGATTTCAACTATTATTTTCCAATCACTTAGATTTGTATTTGTTAATAAAATCTGCAAGGAATTTAAGTTTAATTTAAAAATGGCGAACTGGAAAACAACTAAAATGTTATTAAAGTTTGGCATTAAAAGTATGCTATCTAATGTTCCTCCTATCATTTTGTTACAGACGATCAGTGTGATGTTGGTGAGTTCTATTGGCCCTGCTGCGCTCGCAATTTTTGCTCGCCCTATGGCGTTAACTAAGCAAATCAAAACATTCATGACTAAGTTTACTTTGATGCTGACTCCTACAACAGGCTCCATGCAGGGGGCTGGAGATGCGCAAGCAATTCAGGCGTTGTTCATTAATACCACCAAATTAAGCTTTGCTTTTGCTTTGCCTACTTTAGGTTTGTTGTTCATCTATGGTGATATTGTTCTGCATTATTGGATGGGACCTGAATATGCACTTTGGCCATTAGTAATGATTTTAGCCATTGGCCAGCTACTTCCAATGGGGCAAGATACTTCGATTCGTATATTAATGGGCATGAATCAACATGGCCGTATTTCACTTTTTGCTTTTGTTGCGATTTTTGTATTATTTGGGATAGGGCTTTTATTCACGGGTGTTAAGCAGTGGGAATTAACTACAGCCGCACTATTGTTTGTTATTCCAATGAATATTGTCTATGGCATTATTGTACCTATTTATGCATGTAACGAGCTTAAGCTTTCTTTAAAAACCTATATTTTCAATAGTTTACTTAAGCCATTTCTTTATATTATTCCTTTTTTTACCCTGCTTTCTTTATCTCGCAATGAATATAATCAAGGTGAGTGGTTAAATGCTTGGTTGTTTTTTGGTTGTGCAGGTGTTGTTACCTTAACTATTTACTTCTATTACTTAGTACCAATGAAGCTACGAAAAAAGTGTTTATCTCGATTTAAGTTGCAATCACTATGAAGAAGAAAAATACGGTTAGCCTAAGAAAATATCCATACCCTTACCAAGCAATGCTTGCTATTTGTAGTGATCTTGATGAAACACCTAACAAAGAAATTTATTTTGAAACGGCAAAGTACTTAAATACAACTGAACAAACGTCTTTAGGAAAAGGGGTTGGCTTAGAGGTTGGTAATACGATCTATTTTGATATGCCAAGCCATAATTTTTCTTATACAAATACTGATGATGATGGAAGGGGCAAAATTCATCAATTAATTGAGTCTGGCCATATTGACTGCCTACACTCATTTGGTGACTTTGTTGATGACAGAGTATCAATTGAAAAGTATTGGAATACTATTCAATCAGGAAAACGAAAAATTGAGGTATGGGTAGACCATGCACAAGCCCCAACTAATTTGGATAATGACATTATGCAAGGTCGCGGTGCTGAGCAAGGTACCAAAGCTTATCATAGTGACCTTACAGTACAGTCTGGTGGTCTGCCTTTTATTTGGAAAGGTCGGGTGACGAGTTGTGTTGCGCAAAATGCAAAACGCAGTTATCAAAGTTTATTTAACAAGCTGAAAATTAAAGCATCTATTAAAACCATTGCATTAGAGTTTATTAAAGGTTGGCTGGCTCGATTTGGAAACCAAAAATATGCAATGCATAAAGCTAACAAAGTACTACGTAAAGCAACATTAATAGACGGTACTGAAGTTATTGAATTTATGCGTTGTAACCCAGCATGGGGGGGGGTCTCTTGTTTCGATCAAGCACGTGGTATTCATCATGTATTAACTAAAGAGATGTTAGATACCTTGGTGCAGAATGAAGGTTGTAGTGTTCTATATAGTCATTTAGGTAAAGTGCACTCTATCGAAGAACCGTTTACTGAAGAAACGAGGCAAGCCTTTGAGTTATTAGCTGAGTATCAAGGTAACCAAAAAATATTAACTACCACTACTCGCCGTTTATTAGGCTATAACCGTACAGTTGAAGAATTGGATTTCTCTGTTAAACATATAGGTGAAGAAACCCATATCTATCTTACTACAGATTACAGCGGCGAGGATATTCAAGGTCTGACTTGGTATGTGGAAAATCCTGATTTAACCCTACTATATATTAATGGCGTAAAGTGTCATCGTATAATCATTAATGACAAGGATGATTCGGGACTAGTTAGTATTTCAATCGGATGGGAGCGATTAGTCTTTCCTAAAATGGATAATTAAAAATGCTTGATAAGAAAGTTAATCTTCTTCGGAACTGTTATCGTTGGTTATTAAGGATAATGCTTATTTTGCATTATTTAATATTAAAGTTATTTAAGTTAATACCTCATAAGACTAAAAAAACGAAGCAATTAACTATATTAGCGACAGGCACTTTTTATTCTGACCATTGGTTAATGACTCATTTACACCCTATGGCTAATGCTGATAAGTGTAAGCATTTATTGATGGTGGCATCTACTTCTGTACCAAATATAGATAAAGTTTCTGGACAGTATGCTCCGCGCTGGTTAAGTAAAATATTCGGACAGGTAGGTGCTCGTTTGCTCTTTTTTACATGGGTAGCGATCACTAAAAGGCCTGATGTTTTAGTAGGGTTTCACCTTTTACTTAATGGTTTGTTTGTTGTGGTGTTAGCGAAACTGATTGGTGCTAAATCTGTCTACATTTGTGGTGGTGGGCCAAGAGAAGTTGTTGGAGGTGGGGTTAACACTGAAAATAGAATTTTTAACAAAATTGGACAGCCTGATGACTTTATAGAAAAAATGTTAGTTAAGTCAGTAAATGAAATGGATCTTGTCGTGTCTATGGGAACATCTGCTATTCGTTATTTTAAAGATAAAGGTGTCTCGACAAACTTTGAAATTGTGCCTGGCGGGTTCGATGATTCTGTATTTTGCCCTAGGCCTGAAATAAAAAAACAATATGATTTAATTTTAATAGGTCGTTTGTCTGAAGTAAAAAGAATCGATCGGTTTTTGGAGTCGATACAAATTGCGAAAAAACAACTTCCTCATTTAAATGCGGTAATCGTCGGTGATGGTCCAGATAAAGAAAAATTACAAAAGCTGGCTATCGAGTTAGGTATTGCTGATGATGTATATTTTGCAGGGTGGCAAAATAATGTCGAATATTGGCTTCAGCAATCTCGCTGTTTTGTGTTGACCTCAGATTCCGAAGGTTTATCGCAGGCACTTATTCAGGCAATGATGTGTGGGATCCCTGCCATTAACTCTGATGTTGGCGATTTAAGTGATTTAATTAAAGAAGATAAAAATGGTTATCTTATAACTCCGTTAACCAATGAAAGCTTTGCAAATAGTTATGTGACTATACTTTCTTCTGAAAATAAACTAAAAAAATTGTCGGAAAATGCGTATCACTCTACAACAAAATTTTCTGTTCCTGCAGTCTCACAACATTGGCAGAAAATATATGCAACATTTACCAGTTAGATAAATTAAGCCCATTACTTATGATTCGAATTACATTATTGACCTTACTCATTGCTTATTTAAGTGTTTATGCTTGGAAGGATTGGTTTCGTGGTGCTTGCTGGTTAGTGCTTCTAATTGCTATCTTTCAGCATCCTGATATGCCTAAGGCTGTTGGGGGTATACCTGGTTTAAATCATTGGAACTTTTTATTTCTAAATGTAGTTTTATCTTGGCTTTCTAATAGAAGAAAGCAGAAGTTACTTTGGGAAATGCCGCGTAAAATTAATTTTTTGTTATTTATATATGGCTTTTTTATTGTACTGAGTGTCATCAGATACATGTCAGATCGAAGTGGTGTATTAGAATGGTATGAAGTGATTAATGCTTCTCCACCAGGAGCTATTTCTGATATCAACGAATACTTGATTAATTGTTTTAAGTGGGTCTTTCCAAGCATGATTATTTTTGATGGTTGCCGTAATAGAAAGCAGTATAATTTTGCATTGGGCTCCTTAGCTCTGATGTTCATTTTATTAGCCTTTCAAGTTGTTAAGGCAATGAAGTTAGGTTCATTGACTTTAGGTGGTGATGCGCTACAGCATAAAGCGCTAAAAATTATCTCTGATAGTGTTGGCTTCCACCGAGTTAATATCTCAATGATGATGAGTGGCGCTTTTTGGCTCGTTTTTTGTTTAAAAGAGTTAGTTAGTAAAAAACATTACTGGTTTGTTATATTGCCCAGTTGCCTTATGATATTTCTTGCTATGGCTTTAACGGGAGGCCGAACAGGCTACGGAACTTGGGCTGTACTAGGTTTGCTTTATTGTTTGTTTAAGTGGAAAAAATATATTTTATTAGTCCCATTAATATACATAGCCGTGATTATGTTTGCACCATCTTCGGTTGAGCGACTTAGCTTTGGTTTTAAATCAGATGAAAATTTATACACTCAAGAGGCTAATTTCGAAGAAGATGGAGTTGACTTGTATGAAGTCACTTCTGGCCGGAATTTAGCTTGGCCACTAGTGTGGGAGTCCATTTTAGAGGCCCCATTTTTTGGTTATGGTAGAGATGCTATGGTAAATATAGGGCTTACACTCCAGATGAAGGATTTATATGGCGTATCAGATAGTTTTCCTCATCCGCATAACTCTTATTTACAATGGATTCAAGATAACGGCTTTATAGGTGCCTTGCCTGTATTTTTATTATATTTACTGCTCTTGAAATATTCTTGGAGCCTGTTTCGTGATAATTCTAACCGTTTATATGTAGTTACTGGAGGGGTTTCCTTTGCATTAATAGGAGCCTTTCTAATTGCTTCTATAGGAAGCCAGTCTTTCTATCCTAGAGAAGGCTCTGTTGGTATGTGGGCGGCAATTGGCTTGTTATTACGAGTTTATGTCGAACGTAACAAAAAAAGAAATAATAAAAATAGTTTACTTTTAGATGAATAATACTCGAGCGAATTGCTATAAAATTAACTAATTTTTACATGGGTAAGCTGAAGGTAGGTGCAGATTAAAGAAGCTAAGGTATATTTCTCTAATCTGCCTTGTATTTTTTAACCGATTAATTTGTTATGTCGATACTCAAAATTTCAGGTGCATCAGGTAGATTATATAAAGAAGGTTCTGTTTGACCTCCTGCAGAGTTCTCATAAGCACCAATATCCCAAATAGTTGTATCAGTCCTAATATAGCCTAGTATATCTGATGTGATTGATTCTCCATAAAGGGTTTCATATAGCGCATAAAAACTGGCTTTAGTGCCTTTATCTATAGCTGCAGAGCTTGAAGATAAACTGTAATTTCCATCATCTAAAAAGCTTGGGTCTGCATTAAGACAACTTCCTCCGTTATCATCACATTTGCCCGATGAAACTAACGAAGTTAAATCAGTATATGTTTTTCCATCAATATAAAGTCTTAAAGGATTATAGAAAAGATTGTTTTCAATATCAGAGTTATCGACAGTGGTATCATCGCCTTTTAACATTATCGCATATTGGCTATTTCCGGTATAAGCTCCGTCATGTAGGTTTGCTATAATATTACTTGTTATATCAGCTTCATACCCTGAGACTGCCTCATAGGCAATGCCTCTAATTGCATCTGTAATAGTATTATTACTAATATAAACATTACCGGTATTATAAGCAGTAATCCCCACACCAGTTTGATAGCTAGATATATCACCATGTGTTTCGTTAGTGCTCTCTTTCATACCGTGGATATTATTACCCGTAATGTAGACATCAAAAGCACCTGTGGATTTTATACCAGTTATACATTCAGATATATCATTGTTAATGAACCAAATCCTACTAGGATCATAATGCACTACCATACATTCACCAGGGGAAGATGAAGATGTTTCAATATCATAACAAGTATTACCACTAATGATTACATCGTCTGCCTGTTTTATGTCTACACAATTCTCTCTTTCACTATAGCTTGTGTTTCCTCCATAATAAAAGTGATGTGCATCTACACCTCCGTGAGAGTATTGAACTCCATCGCCACCATTATGATGAGTGGTATTATATAAATGCCAAACATTATTAATATAGCTTCCTGTTTGTAAAGCATGTCGATCATTTTCTGTTTCAGACTCTGAATCACCCATATATGAGATGGTATTGTTATAGGCAATGAAACCTTCAAGTTGTAGTCCATTACTACCTCCTGCTGCAATGCCAGTTGCACCACTTTCTAATGAACCTGTGCCTGTAATAACGGTATTACGCACCATTATGTGATCAGTTTGCAGATCACGATAAGGGCGAACAGAAATCCCTTTATCCCCACTGATATTTAAATTGTCTACATATAGGTAGGTTCCATATAATACAAGTGACATTTTTATTGAGTTACCTTCTGCACCAACGATCCAAACAGGTTCGGATTCAGTACCTTCGGACTTAAGATAGATGGTACTAGTGTATTCGTAAGGTCCACCATGGACTTCAACATAAGAACCAGCTGCCATTGAAGAAGGGAGTCTGCATAGAGGTTCACTCTCAGAGCCATACGTTAATTTCAAAGAGCAATTTTCATTTGAAGCATCAATATAATACATATTAGTTACTTCGGAACTCCAATCTGAGGGGGGGGTAGGCGCTGCAACATCAGGTACTATCCAAGCTGCAGGTATACCCGTTGGGTACTCAAAAGCAAAACTGGTCGTAGAAAGTGTCAATATACAATACGTTCCATATTTTAATAAACGGCTCATTTTTGCTCCATGCTTGCTTTGATACAAATTGATAGTGACAACTAATAAACAATAAGTAATTTTAAAATTAAATAGTCTGTATCATAAGATTATAGAAGCTATTTCTATAAATCCTAGTTTTTGTAGATAACTTAATGATAATTTATCATTCATGCTTCTCAAAGCGGGGAGTTTAACCTTATTTTACTTACATGCTGGGGTATGAATATTTAGTTAGGAATTATTTAAATGAAATAACCTCTTTATATGTGGTGCTTGACAGTTTATTTTAAAAAACAAAAAGTTATTTTAATTTATTTACTTATAGGTATTTGTTGTTTCATTAAAATAATTAAAATTACTTTCTAAAATATTTATGTGGTTTAAGTTTTTATTTCAGTTTTTTGTGTTGTTAATTATAGGTAGAGTTCTTTGAGTAATGTTATAAATGTTGTCCATTATTGGGGAGGCTTTCCTATTATTGCAACTTCTAAATGGCTAAGTGCTTTAAAGCTTGTTGAAAAGTGTGCTGCTAATAATTGGAAAAATTGGCTGGTACTATCCAAGCAACCTGATGATATATCTTTAATTACTCCTTTTATAGAAGCTGGATGTGAAGTTATTTATCACCCAAGATCGCAGGGTAATTTTGACTATAAAAGTATTTATAGAAATTTAAAATTTCTTTTAAAAATAAACTGCACAATATTTCATTGTTATAATGATCATACGAGCCCTATTATAGCTGCAAGACTAGCGAATGTACCTATAAGGCTTTGGTCTAAGTTAGCAATGTCTTCTTATTATGAAGAAGGAGTTTCTCCTAAAGGCTTAAGAAAGTTAATGCCAAGTACTCGTATTACTTGTTGGGCAGCAAGCCAGGTCTTAGCTATTAGTAATGCTGCAAAGCAAGAAATATCTGCGCAAGTTGGCTTTCAAGATAGAGTTGCTGTTGTAGAAGTGCCTGTTGATCTAGATGTTTTCAATTACCTTGAAGGTGCATTAAAAATAAGAAAAGAATTTAATATTTCCTCAAGTGATATTGTTATTACTGCCGTTGGCCACTTTGCAGAGGTTAAAGGTTGGGATATAGCGGTTGAAGCTTTTAGTAAGGTATATAAAAAGTTCCCAAATACGAAATTATTGCTCGTAGGTAAAAAAACTTCCACCGTATTTTATAACAAGATAATGACGCTAATTCAGGAGTTAGGGGTAGAAGGGAAGGTTATTTTTTTAGGTAATAGAAATGATATCCCTTACATATTAAAAGAAAGTGACCTTTTTATTTTTCCTTCTCGGTCTGAAGGTGCTGGTGCAGCGCTTGTAGAGGCAATGGCATCTGGAATACCTTGTGTCGCATCAAATACAGGAGGAATACCGGAGATCATAGAAAATGGTAATAACGGCCTTCTTTTTGAAAGAGACAACGTGCAAGATTTAGCTGAGAAGATAACTAATGTATTATCTGACAGTGATTTGAGTAGTAATTTAGTTGAGTCTGCTAAGAAAGGTTTACAAAGGTTTAGTATTGAAAGGTATGTAGATAATGTATCTAATCATTATAAAAATTTACTTGAGTACCAGAAATAATTTTCCCGTTAATTTTGTTGATTCGAGAGATATATAACTATGACAACTAAAGCTTTTATTAAGAGAATATTTTTAAAGGCTTTATTTAGAACTGGGTTGTTAAGAATCCTACATCACAAAAACCGTCATAAAATTTGTGTGCTAATGGTGCATGGTGTCATGGATATTGATACCAAAACTATTTGGTCTCCACTTCGTAAGCAAATTCCTGTTAAAGAGTTCGACCGAACTCTAGGCATGCTTTCTCAGTACTATCATTTTATTACCGTACAACAGTCTATCGACATCTTAAGCGGTAAAATTCCACCTATTGATAATGCTTTATTGATTACATTTGATGATGGCTACCGTAATAATATTGATTATGCGCTTCCTATTTGTGAGAAATATAATATCAAGCCAGTTTTATTTGTTGCTACTAATCATGTTAATTCAGGGCTTCCTTTTTGGTTTGACCGTCTTGATTATGCTTTGCAACAAAATGCGGGAGAGGTTATTTCCTTATCCTATAATAATGAAGTTTATACCTTTGATGCAACAAGCCGTAATGCTTTAACTATTAGCTACAAAAAATTTCGTGATATTTGTAAGGATAAATTTAGCGACGATATTGAGCTCAATAATCTATTTGATTATTTGTGTGAAACCTTAGAAAAGCGTTCAGCATCTGCTTTAAAAGATATTTGTCATGAAGATGATTGGTCTGCAATTGTTACATGGGACGTTCTAAAAAGACTAACGTCAGACAATCGTATTGATGTTGCAAGCCATACTCAGGATCATTTACGCTTAGATTGCTTAATAAAAAGCAAAATATTATCACAGATAAAGCAATCAAAAATCTGTATTGAAAAGGAATTAGCAGTCAAATGTGATTATTTTTGTTATCCTAATGGCAATTATAATAAGCTTTCTAAACAGTTGGTAAAAGAAGTTGGTTATCAAGCTGCATTTTCAACGGATGTTGGGTTGTGTCAATCAAAGGATGATTTAATGACATTAAAACGTTTTAACTTTCCTGCGCATAAAACAATTCCTGAACTGTTATTCCTGTTTAATACGAAATAATAACTATCTCGTTTTATCTATTTCATTGCTAGGGTTGTAAATTATCATGTTAAATATTTGTCTTGTTGCTCATTTTGCCTATGGTGCAGTTACTGGTGGAAGTCATGGCTCAATTGGTGGTGTGGAACGACAAACGAGTTTGATGGCTAAATGGTTGGTGGCAAGAGGGCATAAAGTTTCTTTGTTAACTTGGTCTGAAGGATCCGATGAAGACGAAGTGATAGAGGGCATCAATGTGATTAAAATATGTCGTCAAGATTCAGGTTTAAAAGGACTTCGTTTCTTTCATCCTCGTTGGACTGGTTTAAATAGTGCAATGAAGCGTGCCGATGCTGATATTTATTATCAAAACTGTGGTGAATACATAACAGGGCAAGTTGCGCTATGGTGTAAGTTGCATAACAAAAAATTTTTATACTCTTTAGCAAATGATTCTGATGCTGATTATAAATTGCCAGTAATGAACACCTATCGAGAAAGGATTTTATATCGTTATGGTTTAGCCAATGCGGATTATATTTTATCGCAAACTAAAAAACAGATGAACTCTCTAAAGTCTGGTTTTAAACTCAATTCTGAAATAATGCCTATGCCATGCCCTGGTCCTAATCGTGATGAGTATGAAAAAATCGTTTTAAATCAAAAATCACCTTCTATTTTATGGGCAGCGAGAATCCATGAAAGTAAACGATTAGAGTTGTTTTTAGAAGTCGCAAAAAGTCTTCCTGAGTATCAGTTTATTATTGGTGGCAGCCCTAAACAAGAAGATGCCTATTTTAAAAGCGTATTAAATACGATGAATAAGCTCCATAACGTAACCTATTTAGGTATGGTTGCTCGTGCTGATATGCCCAATTTATATCGTAGTGCAAGTGTGTTTTGTTGTTCATCGGTTTATGAAGGGTTTCCTAATACCTTTTTAGAAGCATGGAGCCAAGGGGTGCCTATTGTTTCTACCTTTGACCCAGACCACCTTATCAGAGATCGTGAGTTAGGCTTTGATGCTGTTACAAAAGATGATTTGGTATCAGGTATTAGAAAGTTATGTTCTGACCCTGAGTTATGGCAACAGTATTCTAATAATGCGCGTGAATATTATGTAAAGAATCACTCTGTTAACCAAGTGATGGAACGTTTCGAAGCTATTTTCGCTGAATTATCACAATAAGGGGGATAAATGCCAATTAGATTAGCGTTTGTAACCCAGTTTCCTATTGAACTAGGTAGACCACATGGTGGGGTTGAAGCTGTTAGTGTTAATTTAGTACCTGCGTTAGCCGCCTATTCTGAATTTGAACTACATGTAATAACCTTGTGCCCAGACACCAAGCTTGAATCCATTGAAAAGCTTGAAAATATAACTATTCACCGCATTCCCAAACCTTCTGGAAGTGAGTTAATAAATGCATTAACAACTGGCAAACGGTTGATCGAACATAAAATCAGAGAAATATCTCCCGATTTAATTCATGCTCATGATACTTACGGCATTATGGTTAAGGATTTAAGTATCCCTAAAGTATTTACTATCCATGGTTTTATTTATGGGGATACATTATTAGCAAATGGAAAATTTAAAGCGATACGTTCTAGAATATGGGAATTTATCGAGAAGTCGAGTTGGCGAAAACAACCTAATATTATTTCCATTAGTCCTTATGTTAGAGAGAGATTAACAGGGGTAACAAAAGCGCATATTTTTGATATCGATAATCCTATCTCAGGCATATTTTTTGATTTAACAAAACAGCTCAATAAGAAAATTATATTTACATCTGCAGTGATCACCCCTCGTAAAAATGTATTGCAGCTAGTGAAAGCGTTGAAAATACTTGCTGATAAAGGCATTGAGGTTGAGCTAAGAATTGCTGGTGGTATTACGGATCAAGCTTATGCAGATCAACTAACGCAATTTATTGAGACAAATAACTTACAAAAAAATGTCACTCTTTTAGGGCGTATCCCCACTGCTCAAGTCCAAGCTGAACTATGTAATGCAACTTTATATGCATTAGTTTCTCTGGAAGAAAATTCGCCTATGGGAATCGAAGAAGCAATGGCCGTAGGGGTCCCTGTGGTAACTTCTAACCGTTGTGGTATGCCTTATATGGTAAAAAATGGCGAAACAGGTTATTTGATCAATCCTTTTGATGAACACAATATTGCTAATAAATGTGAGTTAATTTTAAATGATCCTGAGCTTGCCAATAAAATGCAGTGTAAAGCAAAGCAGTTAGCACGAGAGCTATACCATGTAGAAAAAGTAGCAGAGAGAACCATTGCTGTTTATCATGAAGTGCTCATGTAATGAGGTTATTTATATTAGGAGCTTATTTTGTTTAAAAGAATTTCAGTACATAGCTTATTTGTAGCCTCTCTATTTGTATTGCTTGTGGTCAGTGCGCCTGTTTTACTCACTATTTTCGACGAATGGAATAGTGACGGGCCCTATAGCCATGGGTTTTTAGGGATTATTGTTGTGGCCTACGTTTTTTATCTACAACGACATCACTTACAGATCACTCTTTTATCTAAAAGGCATTACGCGCTTGCTTTAGTGTGTTTGGTGTCGAGTCTGTCTATTTCTTTGGTTGCGTTGTTATCTAGTATCCAACAATTACAGCAATTAGCCTTTTTTAGTATCCTAGTTTCTCTGCTTTTCTGCTTTTATGGTTGGCAGGTTATTTGCTCTTTTTTCATTCCTTTACTGATGCTGCTACTTATTTTACCGGTTTGGAATATGTTGCAGTTGCCTTTACGTGAGCTGTCAACGCAAGCTGGAGTGTGGGGGCCTGAGTTACTAGGCATTGCCGTAGACCGTGATGATTATCGACTGTCTACAGCGGGCGGTATGTTCGATGTTGATCCAGCTTGTTCTGGTCTAGGCTTCTTTATGGTGGCTGCTTTGCTTACATTTTGTGTAAGTTACTTTAATAAACTCTCTACCAAACGAACCTTAACATTTTTACTTATTAGTCTAGCGGTCGCTATTATTGCCAATTGGTTAAGGGTGATGATTATCATCATAGTGGGCACTTACACAGAGATGAACCATTTTATCGTGCATGACCATCTTACTTTTGGGTGGATTGTGTTTGCTATATGTTTAATTCCACTTATTTATATTGCTCGTACCTATTTTGAAGAAAGGTCTGAAGATGATACTTCTGAAACTGTTAAGCCAGTAGCTAATGATGATTTCTCTTTAAATAAAACACAGATATGCGTGACTTTGATTGTTTTTGTTTCTTTTGTTGCAGCCTCTTATTGGATTCCTTCTCGCTATGATAAAAATTATGCGTTTGTTGAACCAAGTTTAGTCAATTATCAAATAGTTAGTCGTGACAAAGCTTACAGTCCAAGTTGGAAGCCTTACTCACAAGGGGCAACTAAAGAGCGGTTCTCTTATTACATTGAGAAGTCATTAGGTTTTCAGGTTTATTTGGCAGATTACTATAAACAAGAACAAGCCAAAGAGATGATTTTTGTAGAAAATTACTTATTTGATGAAGATTTTTGGATGGAAGTGGCAGATAAAAAGCTGTCTATTTCGGAAGCACCTGCATTGGATCAAGCTAATTTATTCGTATTAAAAAAATCTGCTCATCGGTATCGATTAATTGCTTCTTGGTATGTCATTAATGGGATTATGACTAGTGATAAAAAAATTGCCAAATTAGCTGAGGTCAAAGCAGCATTATTGGGTCAACCTGGGGCAACGTTAGTTGCAGTTAGTTTTGATTTTGATGGTGATGATCAAGCCAGCGCTGAGCAACAATTAAGTAAGTTTATTACAGCTTATCTTAATTCAAATAAATCATAATTTAAGGGATTAAATCCAATGCAATCTATAACTTGGTACATTAAACGTATTCAGATGATGAGTTTAAGCGAAATAACTTGGCGAATTATCTCGCTTTCAGCTGCTTGGGTAGAGCGTATAAGAGTCCAGTTTAACTGGGTGCCTAAAGTTCAGTTTGTAAAAGGTTATCAGGTTAGCTCAGATTTCATGCCTGGTTTTAGTGTTTTTAAAGGGCAATTAGAAGAGCATAAGCCTGAGTGGAAAACCCCTTTATTAGCAAAAGCCGATATGGTGATTGAACATAGATTAAGCTACTTTGATTTGCAGGATAAGCATCTAGAGACTCCGATTAATTGGCATAAAGATCATAGTGCGAATATCTATTCAAATACTGGTCATATCTTAGATGTTAACTATCGCGACTTTAAGGTTAATGGTGACTGTAAGCTTGTTTGGGAGCCAAATCGCCACCATCAAATGGTAGTACTAGCTAGAGCCTATCAAGTCACAGGAGACATTAAGTATGCACAAGCAGTTGTTGAGCAAATAACTGACTGGCTGAATCAAAATCCTTACGGTAAAGGTATGAATTGGCGTAGTCCTCTAGAGCTAGCAATTCGCCTAATCAATTGGGTTTGGACAATTGATCTGATTAAAGATAGTGGATTATTTGTAGGGGACTTTAAAGCGCGCCTATTAGAAAGTGTTTTTCTACATTGTCGTGACGTTAGTAGTAAATTCTCTCAAGGTACTTCTGCTAACAATCATTTGGTAGGAGAAGCTGCTGGTGTATATATTGCGGCCAGTTATTTCTCAATGTTACAAGATGCCGCTATTTGGAAAAATAATAGTAAGCGGGTACTGGAGAGAGAGATAGTAGCGCAAAGCTTTGCCGATGGTTGTACTAAAGAGCATGCCTTTAGCTATCAGTTTTTTGTACTGCAGTTTTATCTTTTTACAGGTTTAGCTGGTAAGTGGGCCGGTGACGATTTTTCTGAGAGTTATTGGGATACGTTAAAACGCTTATCGGAATTTGTTGTTCGTATCGCTGAAGGTGGCGAGTATTACCCTATGCTAGGCGACCAAGATGATGGTTATGTATTAGATCTTGGAGATCATGTACATGACATTAATGCGCTTACTGATGTCGTTGGCTATTTTTATGATGATTCGATTTTCGCATCTACTCAAGCTTGTGAGTCTAGTTTTTGGTTATTTAATAATAAACAAGAAAAAATTAATCAAGGCGTATTAGCAGACTCTGGTTTAAATTCTGCTGCTTTTGAGGATTCAGGTTACTATTTACTACAAGGTGGTAAGGCTAGCGAGAACAACCAAGCTAGTATTTTAATGGATGTCGCAGAGTTAGGTTATACGGCGATTGCGGCTCATGGTCACGCGGATGCTTTAAGCTGTGTTGTGCGTATTAATCAGCATGATTTATTCGTTGATACAGGTACCTATGATTATTTCAGCTTTCCCGAATGGCGTAATCATTTCCGCAAAACACAGGCACATAACACATTAGAAATTGATGGGTTAGATCAATCAGTGATGACAGGGCCTTTTATGTGGGAATCGCATGCACAGGCATCTTGTATTGAATGGTCTCCAACAGATAGTGGGGGAAAAATTGTTGCTGCTCATGATGGTTATCAACGTTTAGCATCACCTGTTACTCACCAACGCGATGTTGAACTAGATATCACACAACAACAGATAATCATTACTGACCATGTTAAAGCACAAGCACATCATCAAGTTGCCATCTATTTTCACTTCTCTGAATGTTGTCAGGATATACGTATTGAAGAGGGGATTTGCTATTTAACACTAGGTGATAATGAGATAGTGATTACATTACCTGAGCAAGTTAAAGCAACTCTAGTACAAGGCGTACCTAATGATGATGCTCAAATTCCTTCAATAGGTTGGTTGAGTCGTGGCTACCACCAAAAAGTACCTATTACGACTTTAGTACTTAATGCTGGTATTAATCGAGATAGTGAATTTGTGACTAGTATTGTCTGGAAATAAATTGCTAACGAGTTGGTTTTAAATATTTCCCCGTTGGCCAAATAGTTAAAAAGTTAAAGAGTGTATTTTTTATCTTATTTGGCCAAATAAGCAGGTGTTGGCCATTACGCTGCTTAGCTAACCAGCGTCTTTTATGATTCGTATATTGCCCTAGAAAATCATAATCAGTTAACCTCTCTTCAATACACTTTTTCATAACATGGTAACGTAAAACTTGCCCTGTGCCTTTTTGGAATTCAGGGTTAAAACCTTCTTGTAAAGCAAAAAACTGATCACGATATACATAACCAATTTGTACTGCTTGGGTTTCGCCATCACACGTTAATTCAGCTAATCTTAACCAACCTTTTTGTAAAGCTTTATGAGCAAAGTCTTGATAGAAACTCGCCATTTCTGGGCGTCGCTGAAATGAACCTTTAAGGCCTGCTTTCTGCCAACGTAAGTTATGTAGTTCAAATAATTTGTTTAATGCAGTACTCAGGAGATTAGGATCTTCACAACAGGTTACTTGCCATTTCCCATGGTTGGTTAAATAACCTTTTGTTTGCTTAATATTCGTGCGTAAGCTTTTTGAAAGAGCTGGTAGGAGCTGATCCGAAAGCAGAGTCAAATCGGTGTTCGCAAAATCAACATCCCGTGCAGCTGTATTTAGTTCAGGAACTTGTGCCAATGACTTTAATAGGCTTTGCCCACCAACTGTCCACGTAGATACATTAGTGTACCAAATAAGGTCCCAATGGAAGCTGGCTTGCTTTAATCGTAGTGTCTGCCAAAGTTGTGTTTTTAGTTTTACACTGTCGTGTTTTCTCACAATAAAATTAGAATATTCTGAACCAATCCCTTGATCACCAGCAAAACGCAATACTTGGTAGGTTAATGTGTTAAGGAGACGGTAAGGTTGAATATAAAAGGGAGCTATAGCGATCGGTTTGTTATTTTCTTTTAATACAATAAAAAATAACTGAGTTTCATAAGGGCAAGTTTTTTGCCAGCTCTCCATCCATTCCCAAGTGAGAAATATATTATCAGCATCAGATTGTTCTAATAAGGTATTCCAGTTAGCTTGTAATGTTTTTATTTCAGACCACGAGGTCATAACATAAGAGGTAATAACTGACATATTGTAATAAATACCTTATCTGCAAATTAGCTATAAAAATCACATTGATAGAATGTGTTCTTTTATTAAGTAGAAACTAAGCAATTTTGTTTAATATTATCGTGATTTAAACCAATATATGAAGAAAGATTATATTTTATTGTAAAAGAAAACAGGTAAATAGAGGCATTAGTTTAATTTAATCCGCATTTATTTGACCTCTGCAGTTTAATCGCATGATCTATTATTTTGCTATGCTATTATGTTTTCACTATTAATTGTCAATGAGAGTAAAATGACTACGCAACAAAATGAAAATATCCACATTCAATCAGAAACTATTTTAATCACACCAGCAGAGCTTAAAGCGTCTTTGCCCGCTTCTGATAGTGTGTATCAATTCATTAATGAATCTCGTCAAACTATATCTAATATCGTACACAAAAAAGACCCGCGTTTTCTTGTTATTTGTGGCCCGTGTTCTATTCATGATATTGAAGCAGCTAAAGATTATGCATCACGTTTGAAAGAGTTACATGAACAATATAAAGATACCCTATATATTGTAATGCGAGTTTATTTTGAAAAACCACGTACTACTGTTGGTTGGAAAGGTTTAATCAATGACCCTCATATGGACGATTCTTTTGATATCGAAACAGGTCTTAAAAAAGCACGTGAATTACTGCTTTGGATCTCTGAATTAGGTCTACCAATTGCAACTGAAGCGTTAGACCCAATTAGCCCACAATACATTGGTGACCTATTTAGTTGGGCTGCAATTGGTGCGCGTACCACTGAATCACAAACTCACCGTGAAATGGCAAGTGGTTTATCAACACCGGTTGGCTTTAAAAACGGTACTGACGGTAGCCTATCAACTGCTGTAAATGCAATGCAATCAGCTTCATCTCCACATCGTTTCATGGGGATTAACCAAGCTGGCCAAAGTGCATTATTACAAACAGCGGGTAACAAAGATGGACACGTGATTTTACGTGGTGGTGGCGGTAAGCCAAACTATGATTCGATCAATGTTGCATTAGCCGAACAGGCGTTAGCAAAAGCGAATATGGAAGAGATCCTAATCGTTGATTGTAGCCATGAAAACTCTAGCAAAAACCATGAATTACAACCGCTAGTTGCAAAAAATGTTTTCCATCAAGTCGTTGAAGGTAATAAATCAATTATTGGTATTATGCTAGAAAGCCACATTAATGCTGGTAATCAGCCTGCTTCGTTATCTGCTGAAAAGTTACAATACGGTGTATCTGTTACTGATGCATGTATTGACTGGCAGACAACATGTGAACTACTTGAGCAAGCGACTGTGTTATTAAAAGACGCTATCAAAACTAGATAAGAAGTAAATTATGCCTTTAAGTAAATTACGAGATCAAATTGATGCTGTTGACCAGCAAATTATTGATCTATTAGCTGAGCGTTTACGCTTAGTAGGTGAAGTTGGTGAAGTAAAAACTAAACATGGTTTACCTATATATGCCCCAGATCGTGAAGCTGCAATGCTGGCTAAACGTCGAGAAGAAGCTGAAGCAAAAGGGGTCCCTGCAAATTTAATTGAAGATATCTTACGTCGTACTATGCGTGAGTCTTACGCTAGTGAAAACGAAACTGGTTTTAAAACAGTTAACCCTGATATGAAACGTATTGTGATTATTGGTGGTAATGGTTTATTAGGACAACGTTTTGTTGAGATGTTTAAGTTATCGGGTTACGAAGTTGACGTATTAGGTCGCACTAACTGGGATCAAGCAGAAGTTATTTGTAGCAAAGCGGGCTTAGTGATTGTTGGTTCACCGATTGATGTAACAACAGATGTAATTAAGCAGCTTAACTTCTTACCTAAAGACTGTATTTTAGCAGATATCACCAGTGTTAAAGATGAACCCTTGACTGAAATGTTAGCGGTGCATGAAGGCCCTGTAGTCGGCTTGCACCCAATGTTTGGTCCTGATATTTCTAGCTTTGCAAAACAAGTGATTGTTTACTGTGATGGACGTGGCGCAGATAAATACCAATGGTTAATTGAGCAGATGAAAATATGGGGTGCACATCTTTATCCTGTTGCTGCACCTACTCATGATGAGTCGATGACGTTAATACAAGCCTTACGTCATTTTACTAGTTTTGTATACGGTGTACACCTGCAAGAAGTGGATGCAGACTTAGAGCAGTTATTAGATCTAAGCTCTCCTATTTATCGTTTAGAGTTAGCAATGGTAGGACGTTTATTTGCACAAGAGCCAGCACTATATGCTGATATTATCCTATCGCAAAAAAATAACTTAACGATGATCAAGCGATACCATAAGCACTTCTCTGATGCTATTGAGCTATTGGAAAATAATAATCGTGAAGAGTTTATTGAGCGTTTTAAGTCTGTGACTAACTGGATGGGCGATTACTCCTCGTTATTCTTAGATGAAAGCCGCGTGATGCTGCAACAGGCACATGATAATCGCCACTACGAGAATAAATAATAATCAGTAAACAGTATACAAGGAGGCATTAGCCTCCTTTTTTATTGCCTAAAGTTTAAAAATATTAGTAAATTCATTAAATAACTACTCTATTTAGGCGTAGCGAAAATGAATGAAAGCAAGAGTTTGATTGCAGTAACTAGTTATTCTAAGACAAAGTGAATAACGCAGCTAGCATATATTTTAACAAGCATAAATAGGTCATATTATCGGAGTTGGTAAAATAGCTATTATATTAAATAAGTGATGTTAACTTTACACAGAGTAAGTAATTTAGTTTGAGGCTCAAATTGAGATATCAAGTCATAGTTCCTTGACCAAGACGAGTGCCAAGAAAATAAACTATTTTATTAAGAAAACAGGGGAAATGACTGCGATTAGTATCAAGCAAGTTGAATCGCAAGATCAAAAAAGGAGGCAATGTGCCTCCTTGTTGTTTTTATAATGGCTTATTTTTTGAAGCCAAAGTCTTTATGCAGCAAATTCTTTATTCATTTTGATTTCAGCATCTGATTCAATTTCAACCTCTGGCTCTTCTATCGGCTCACCTGAAATTTCACCGTTACGACATAACTCTTTACCGTTATTTTTCGCTCGGTTTGCTTCGTCTTTATGAATGTGTTTGTTTAACTGACGCTCGATTTTTTGGAATAGTTGCGTAATGGCAACGTATAAGTCGTCATGCTCTGCATGAGCAAATATTTTACCGTTTGGAACACCGATGGTGCCTTCAATTTTGACGCCTTTAGGTTCCTTGGTAATGATGAAGTGTGGTTTGATTAGTGAAACTTGTAGTTTCTGTAACTTTTCGAAGCGTTCCTCTACTTTTGCGCGCATTGTGTCTGTGATAGTCATTTGTTTGCTAGTAATTTCAATTCTCATATAGGACACCTTTTAGTTATACACTTATTGTGTTCAGTAATAGATTAGGCTTTTCAATCTAATTTAAATGTGATTTTAGTCACATAAAATAAGCCTTATCGATAAACCAATTTAATCTTTGATCTAAGCATATTTTTTAAAAAAAATTGCAATTTTTACTTGCTGAATTGCGATACTTAGTTTGTACAAATCATAAATGAGTTTTATTTGTTTATTTCAGTTTTAATCTCCTGTTTTTGTGTTTAAAAATCTTTCTTTAACTTAATCATTTGATATCTTAAATACTCTTGTGCGATTACTTTATTAGAGCTACTTTGTTTTATGAATCAGATTAAGCATATACACAGTTACATATTTTGCACCCTTTTTACAATGAGTTTTTTTGCTCATAGTGCATCTTGGCATGATGCTATTAGTATGTATGGGGACGTAAAATATGATTTCAAGTTCCAACACTTTGATTATGTGAACCCTGATGCGCCTAAGGGAGGTATTTTTAAACAAGCATCAATTGGTAGTTTTGATTCACTTAATCCATATATTGTAAAAGGAAATGCCGCGGCAGGTGTTTCTTACATCTACGATACGTTATTACAACAGTCTAGTGATGAACCTTTTAGTTTATATCCGTTAGTTGCTGAAAAAGTGAAGGTCGCAGATGACTTCGGTTCTGTGAGTTTTTTAATTAACCCTAACGCAACATTTCAGGATGGTCGGCCAATTACCGCAGAAGATGTTAAATTTAGTTTTGATATTTTAACCACAGAAGGTGCGCCGCATTACCGCTCCTATTATGCTGGTGTGGATAAAGTTGTTGTGGATGATAGATTGAGGGTTACTTTTCAATTCAAAGAGTTAGGAAACCGTGAGCTGCCTTTAATTATTGGGCAAATCCCTATTTTACCTGCGCACTTTTGGAAAGATAAAGACTTCGCTAAAAGTGGTCTCATCATACCTATCGGTTCAGGGCCTTATCGTGTTGGGCATTTTGATGCGGGAAAGCAAGTTGTGTATCAACGTAATGAGGGGTATTGGGCAAAAGATTTACCGGTTAATAAAGGGCGCTATAATTTTGACCAACTAATTTTTGACTATTATCGTGATGATGCAGTGGCTTTTGAGGCATTTAAATCTGGGGCTTTTGATTATCGCTTAGAAAGCTCTTCTAAGCGTTGGGCAACGGGGTATGTAGGGGAACAGTTCGATACAGGCCAAATTAAATTAGAGCAAATTGCTGATAAGAATCCGCAGGGAATGCAAGGTTTTTGGTTCAACTTACGTCGAGATAAGTTTAAAGATCCTCAAGTGCGTAAAGCGATCTCATTATTATTTGATTTTGAATGGGCAAATAAAACTCTATTTTACAATGCTTATACACGTATAGAGAGTTTTTACTCGGGATCTGAGTTAGCAACACAAGCAACGATTAGCGATACTGAGAAAGCTATTTTAATGCCTTATCAAGATCAACTCCCTCGCGCTGTGTTTGCTCCTCTAGTCAAAAATCAAACAAACGCTGATGGCAACGTTAGGCCACAAATGCGTGAAGCAGTGGCGTTATTAGCAGAAGCGGGTTACACCTTAAAAGACAGCAAAATGCAAAATCAACAGGGTGAACAGTTAAGCTTTGAATTTTTGTTATATAGCAATGACTTCGAGCGGATTATTCATCCATTCCGTCGTAATCTTCAGCGAATAGGCATTAAAACAAATATTCGTTTAGTGGATATTTCGCAATTTATTAATCGTTTAAATAATTTTCAGTTTGATCTTGTGTCATTACGTAAAGGGCAATCTATCTCTCCTGGTAATGAGCAAGCGAGTTTTTGGGGGTGTGAAAGTGCTAACCAAGTGGGAACATCCAATTGGGGAGGGATATGTTCACCTGTCATTGATGCATTAACAAATCAACTCATTACCGCGACTACCCGGCAAGAGTTAGTGGAGACCACCAAGGCATTAGACCGAGTATTATTATCGCAGGATATGGTTATTCCACAGTGGTATTTACCAGCTTCGCGCATTGCTTATTGGGATAAATTTGAGCACCCGAAGGTTGCACCCGATTATGAACTTGGTATAGATACTTGGTGGTCAAAGGAAGCGATCTCATCCAATAATGATAAGGAGCAATAGATGCAGCAATATATTTTAAAAAGGTTGCTGTTAATAATTCCTACGTTGTTAGGCATCATGACCTTAAACTTTTTCATTGTACAAGTTGCCCCAGGTGGACCAGTAGAGCAGGCTATTGCTAAGTATCAAGGTATTGATGCAAATGCCAGTTCTCGTATAACTTCAAGTACTGAAAGTGAGATAAAGCAAGGAGCAAACAAGCAAAGTCAATATCGAGGTGCGCAGGGGGTCGATCCTGAATACATTGCAGCCTTGGAAAAGTTGTATGGTTTTGATAAACCTTTACATGAGCGTTATTTTTCCATGTTATGGCGCTATATAAACTTTGATTTTGGGGATAGTTTTTATCGCGATAAAAGCGTCATTGATTTAATTTATGAAAAAATGCCGGTATCCATTTCACTTGGATTATGGACCACTTTATTAGCTTACTTTATCTCGATTCCTTTAGGGATCAAAAAAGCAACTAGCCACGGTAGTCGTTTTGATGTGTGGACCAGTACTGCTGTTACTGTTGGCTATGCTATTCCTGCCTTTATCTTTGCGATTATTTTAGTCGTACTTTTTGCTGGTGGTTCTTATTTTAGTTGGTTCCCATTGCGCGGTTTAACGTCTGATAACTTTGAGCAACTCTCCTGGCTTGGTCAAATTAAAGATTATTTTTGGCATCTAGCCTTACCTATTTTAGCTAGCGTCTTAGCCAGTTTTGCCACTTTAACCATGCTTACCAAAAATTCTTTCTTAGACGAAGTCAATAAACAATATGTGATTACAGCTAGGGCGAAGGGGTGTTCGAAAAATAGAGTTTTGTATGGGCATATTTTTAGAAATGCTATGTTATTAGTATTAGCTGGATTGCCTGCCGCGTTGATTGGTATCTTCTTTACTGGAGCGATGCTGATTGAAGTGATCTTCTCATTAGATGGTTTAGGGTTATTGAGTTTTGAATCAGTTATTTCTCGAGATTATCCGGTTATTTTTGGCTCGTTGTATATTTTTACTTTAGTGGGCTTAGTCTTGAAGTTAATTAGCGACATTACTTATACCTTAATTGATCCACGCATTACATTTGAGGGGCAATAATGTCGTTATTATTAACTTGGCAACGAATGCGAAAAAATCCAAGTAATCATCAACGTTGGGCACAGTTTAAAGCTAACAAACGTGGTTATTATTCGTTGTGGATTTTTAGCTTATTGTTCTTTTTAAGTTTGATTGCCGAGGTGTGGGTAAACGATAAACCGATTATGGTTTCTTACCAGTCGAATTGGTATTTTCCTGTGGTTGAAGATATCCCTGAGCAAGTTTTTGGGGGAGATTTTGATATCACCACAGATTATCGAGACCCTTACATGGCGAATAAAATTAATCAAGAGGGCTGGATGATTTGGCCGGTGATCCCTTTTTATTATGACTCTATCAACTATGAGCTTACTTCAGCTGCTCCTTCTGCACCTGATGCTATGAATTGGTTAGGTACTGATGATCAAGGGCGCGATGTGGTAGCACGTTTAATCTATGGCTTTCGGATATCAGTGGTATTTGCATTAGCGTTAACCATCGCCAGTTCAGTGATAGGTGTGATTGTTGGGGCAATACAAGGTTATTATGGCGGTAAAATAGATTTGATTGGGCAGCGCTTGTTGGAAATTTGGGAAGGGTTACCTATGCTGTTCATGCTGATTATTTTAGCTAGTTTCGTGGAGCCTACGTTTACTTGGTTATTAGGATTAATGATTGTGTTTAGTTGGCCAAGTTTAGTGAGTGTGGTGCGAGCAGAGTTTTTACGCGGACGCCATTTAGATTATGTAAAAGCTGCAAAAGCATTAGGTGTTAAAGATAGTAAAATAATGTTCAAACATATTTTACCTAATGCAATGATTGCGACGCTTACCTTTATGCCTTACTTATTCACAGGTGCATTAACCACTTTGACGTCCTTAGACTTTCTTGGCTTTGGTTTGCCCTTAGGATCAGCCTCTCTCGGTGAAATGATCTCACAAGGTAAAGATAATATGCATGCACCTTGGTTAGCGATTACAGCATTCATTTCACTTTCTAGTATCTTAGTATTATTGGTCTTTATCGGTGAAGCAGCTCGGGATGCCTTTGATCCAAGGAAAACATTATGAGTATGCAAATACCGTTGTTAGCTGTTGAAAACCTTGCTGTTAGTTTTGCTGAGCAGTCCATTTTATCAGATGTTAGTTTTACTTTAGAACAGGGAAAAACATTAGCGATAGTGGGTGAAAGTGGCTCCGGGAAGTCGTTAACAGCATTATCTATCTTACAATTATTACCGTATCCACACGCACATCATCCTGCTGGTCATATTTACTTTCAGGGGCAATCATTAATGGGTGAGCCTGAACAAGTGTTAGAAGCGATTCGTGGGAATAAAATCAGCATGATATTTCAAGAGCCAATGACTTCTTTAAATCCGTTACATAGCATTGAAAAACAAATTGGTGAAACACTATTATTACATAAAGGGTTAACAGGGAAGCAGGCACAGCTACGAACGATTGAACTATTGGAACTAGTGGGCATTGAACGGCCTGAAGAGCGATTGAATGCCTATCCCCACGAGCTCTCAGGAGGACAACGCCAAAGGGTAATGATTGCAATGGCGTTGGCAAATGAACCTAATCTATTAATTGCTGACGAACCTACAACGGCGTTAGATGCAACGATTCAAAAGCAGATATTAGCTTTACTAAAGTCTTTGCAAAAGAAGCTCAATATGGGCATTTTATTAATTACTCATGATTTGAATATGGTTAGGCAGTTTGCTGATGACGTACTAGTGATGTCTAAGGGGCAACAGGTTGAGTATCAAAAAACACAAGATGTATTTACAGCCCCGCAGCATGAATACACTAAAACCTTATTAAATGCAGTACCTACTGGTGAAATGCCTGCATTAGTTGATCCTAAAGTTATCTTAACTGCGTACAAGATGAACGTTAGCTTCCCTATTAAAAATAATTTTTGGGGAAAAGTGATTAAGTCATCACATGTGGTAAAAGATGTCTCTTTAAGCATTCATCAAGGTGAGACGTTAGCTATTGTTGGTGAAAGTGGGTCTGGTAAAAGTACGTTAGCGCAGTCACTATTACAATTAAATAAATATAGTGGCGAAGTGGTTTATTTAGGAGAAATAGTCAGTAAGTTAGACAAAAATAAATTACAGCGAGTACGTCAACAACTACAAATTGTGTTTCAAGATCCTTACTCAAGTTTGAGCCCGAGAATGTCGGTGCGAGATATTGTGGCGGAAGGGTTGCATGTGTTTAATGAACATAACCATCTCAGTGAACAAGCGATAGATGATGAAGTGAAGCAAGTTTTATTAAAAGTTGGTTTGGATAGTGATGCTGGAAATCGCTACCCCCATCAGTTCTCTGGTGGACAACGACAGCGTATTGCTATTGCAAGGGCATTAATTTTAAAGCCTAAATTAATTGTCTTGGATGAGCCAACGTCGGCGTTAGATAGAAGTATTCAGAAACAAATTATTGAATTGTTAAAGTCTTTGCAGCAGGAACTGGGGTTAAGTTACTTGTTTATTAGTCATGATTTATCTGTCGTAAAAGCAATTAGTCATCGAGTATTAGTACTTAAATCGGGAGAAGTTGTAGAGCAAGGCTCGACTTCTGAGATATTTGAAAATGCTAAGCATAGTTATACTCAAGAGTTGCTATCGTCAGTTGTTTTGTGAAATGATGTTTTAATTAGTTATTATTTATGTTGAGGTGTTATGAAAAGATTAATCTTAGGGTGTTTGTTATTTTCAACATCAAGCTTCGCAAGTGCATTAAGTTTAGATGCGCAGCGAGACGTTTTTGCTGAAACCTTAGCATTACAAGAAAAAGAAGAGTGGCAAAAAGCCAATCAAAATATTCAAAAAATAGCTGATTACCCAATAGCTTATCTTGCTGACTATTATTATTTGAAAGCAAATATGGATACGGTGAGTGATCAAGCTGTTCTGGACTTTATTGCAAAAAACAAAGGCAAGATTGCAGCCGATGATCTGCAACGCAGCTACCTATTTCACTTGTCAAAAGAAAAGGACTGGGCTCAATTTATGACCACCTATCCGAGAATGCCTAATAATCGACAGTTGAAGTGTCATTATTTAGAGGCTGCTATTGCGACAGGGAATAGTGAAAAAGCTTGGCCTGATGCTCAGAAATATTGGTTATCGAGTACTTCTTTACCTAACGCATGTGACGATGTGTATGTGTTTTATCAAGACGCTAACCAACTAACTCAAGATGATGTGTGGAAACGTTTTGAGTTAGGCTTTGTGAATAATAAGCGTGGTTTAATGCGCTTTTTAATGGCAAGAATGGATAAAGATAAATTAGCGTTGGCTAAAAACTTGTACGACTTACATGAAAAGCCTGAAACACTATTAAACAGTGACTTATTCCCATCTCGTTCAGCACCAAGTTTTAGCTTTTTAATACCTACGATCAAGCGTCTAGCAAATCAAGATTTAGGTAAAGCCATGGAATACTATAACTTCTATGCGAAAAAAATTGCTTTTACAACTAGTGAAGAGAAACAAGTTAAAACACAGTTTGCACGAATTATTGTACAGCGAGATAAAAGCCAGTATTTTAATTGGTTAGATAATGAGCTAGGTAAATTAGGTAATGTGTCGCTGATTGAGCAACGTATCCGCTATGCTATTAAACGTGATGATTGGAAAAATATTGAATTTTGGATTTCTCAATTACCTGATGATAAACGCAACTCATCGGCTTGGTTATATTGGCAAGCTCGTGTATTAGCCAATAAAGGTAAATCTGAACAAGCAAATGCACTTTTTGAGAAAGTAGCTAAAAACCGAAATTTCCATGGGTTTATGGCAGCTCAAAAGCTTGGCGTCGACTTTTCACTTAACGCACAGGCGATTGTTGAGAAAAAGGGCAGTTTAACTGGTTTAGAGAGTGAGTTATCAGTGATTGAGGAACTGCTTTACCATGAACTTAATGTACCAGCAAAACGACAATGGCAGCGATTACTGAGTAACCAGAGTAAAACAAAACAACAGCAGTTGGGGTTATATGCTTACAATAAAAATTGGCCATATTTATCTGTACTCGCCAGCATTAATTCAAAAAGTTGGAATGCATTAAACATACGTTTTCCTAATGCTAAATCTGAGTTGTTTGTTGAAGCGGCTAAACAATATGATGTTGAGCCAACCTATATTTATGCAATTACTCGTCGTGAAAGTAGTTTTGATCAACATGCAAAATCTCCTGTAGGTGCAAGTGGTTATATGCAATTAATGCCTAAGACAGCAGAGGAAACGGCGAAAAAAATTGGTTTAACGGAATATTCTAACGTAGAGCAATTAAATGAAGGTGAATTAAATGTTCAGTTAGGTACCGCTTATTTTAATGGCTTATTAACACGTTATGACGGTAACCGAGTTTTAGCCACTGCAGCTTACAATGCGGGGCCTCACCGTGTTGAAAGATGGACTAGTGAAGAGAAGAAAAAAGGCAATAAAGGCATTGATATCGATAGCTGGGTAGATACTATCCCATTTTATGAGACTCGCGCTTACGTACAAAATGTACTCGCTTATAATGTGATTTATCAACATGTTTTCGGTAAGCCATTGAAGTTCTTAAAAAGTGAAGAGCTATCAAGCGGGTATTAACCCGTAACAACTTTACTCATTACAATATTAAGTTGTGGCTGTTGCACTAAACACCGCTTTGGGGTAATTAATTTTACCAGCAAGCGGTGTTTTCTTTTTCCCCATCGCTTGTTTTTACATTGCTTTGATTAATATACAGGGTTTGGCAAATCAGCTGGTCATTCGCTTGTGTACTACCATCTTTTATTTGCGCCTTTAAAAGGTATGTGTGGGCTGATGCTGAAACAATACTAAAAGTATAAAAGTCATGTGTCGTTGGTAAGCCTATCTGATTGTTGTCCGTGCTGTAATTTGGTTCAGTGATGCGGTAACTACTCTGTTCTACTTGCGCTTTAATGAGCTCTGTTTGAGCTTCTACTCGTCGAGTTTTTAGCAGAAAATTTTGATATGAAGGATAAGCAATACTGACAATGATGCCAAGAATAACTATCGCAATGAGTAATTCAATTAAGGTAAAACCACGATCCCATTTCATTTCCCTCTCCTTTTGTACTGATTACTGCATTGCCGTAAGCGGTATGAACCTATTTGAGTATAGAAAAATTTTTAAAATTAGCTTGCAGCGGAGTTTAGCTAAGTATTCTATGATGAATGGTTAGTCATATTGCGGGGGAGTAAGTGAAAATGGCACACGTATTGGGCACTATTTAAGTTAATACTCACTGAAGCATTAACTTATTCGTTGGGTTACGTTATTAGTTAATCAAATAATTTATGTACAACCACTAGCGTTTCTTCAATTTTCGCTGTGTTGCTAGGGGCAATATAAATGGTATCGTCTCCGGCGATAGTGCCTAAAATCCCTTCTGCTTTACCCATTGAATCAAGTAAGCGAGCAATTAATTGAGCAGCACCAGGACTGGTTCTAATGACGATTAAGCTATCATTATGGTCGATATCTACAACTAAGTTTTTTAGCGGGCTGGTCGTCGTTGGAATGCCAAGCTCAACAGGTAAACAATACACCATGTCACCGGTTGCATTACGCGTTCGTACAGCGCCGGTTTTACTCAGCATTCGAGATACTTTGGATTGATTAATGTGGGTGAAACCAGCTTCGATTAAAGCGTCCACAATCTCACTTTGTGAGCTTAAATGCTCTTTTTTAAGCAAACATTTAAAAAAGTCCATCAATTCAGAAGCTTTGCGCATTGCTGTTCCCATCTATTTATAATAAAGGGTTTATTTTAATCTAAATTAGTACCTAGTTAATAGATTAAATATCACTTTTTTTGCATATTTATTCGTTTTTTATAAAATAAATGCATTTATTGCAGGATAGCTACTTTCTTAACTGGAGTTCTGCTAACATTTGCTTCAATTAAATCTTATCAGGACGATATATTATGACTTTTTTAACGCGTAAATTTGTGTTTATTAGTATCTTATTGTCAACCTCTCTTTGTGCCCAAGCGTTAGAAAAAATACAAGTTAGATTTGCTACAGATGCCAACTACTACCCCTTTGAATTTTTAACTCCAGATAAAAAAATAGCCGGTTTTGATATCGATATTGCCTATGCTATTTGTGCTGAAATGAATATGAGTTGTAGTTTTGAACATCACCGTTTTGATGGCTTATTGTTAACCCTTCCCTTTGGGCGATATGATGCGGTGATTGCTGCATTAGATATTACTAGTGAGCGATTGGATAAAGTCGATTTCAGTGACAGTTATTATAAAGTACCGCCGGTTTTTGTTAGTAAAGAGCAATTACAAACTGCTTTTTCTCTGAGTGGTAAATTGATTGGCGTGCAAGCAAACACCTCGAACCAAAATTATCTGATTAAGTTTGCCCCCGAAAATAGTTACATTGTCCCTTATTTCTCATCTAAAGCGGCTTTGCAGGATTTACAGCGTCACAAAATCGATGTTGTCTTTGCAGATTTTGAAGTTGTGAATGACTTCTTGAGTAAACAAGTTGAGCAAGAGCAACCTTTGGTGATCAGTAGAACAGAATCTGTGTTTGTTGAGCAGTTTTCGAAAGGTTATGGCATTGCAGTAAAAAAAGGCAATGATGATTTACGTTTACGTTTAAATGAAGGTTTGAAGTTAATTGTTGAAAATGGTACTTATAAACAAATTTATGATCAATATTTTCCTCAAAACTAGTGTTGAACAAAGGAATTTAGTAGTACCCATTCATTTACAAATAAGCTAATCTTTAACATTAGTCACAATTATTTAACATATTTCACACATGCGTATTTATTCACTTTAGAATAGATATGATTACTCTTAAATACTTAAACATTTTTATTTCATTGGAGAAAAATATGAAAGTTGCTGTTCTTGGTGCTGCAGGTGGTATCGGTCAAGCCCTCGCTTTATTACTTAAATTAGATTTACCAGCAGGCTCTACGTTATCACTATACGACGTTGCTCCAGTTACTCCGGGTGTTGCAAAAGATTTAAGTCACATCCCTTCAAGCGTTACTGTTGACGGTGTTGGTGGCGATGATCCAACGGCTGTTTTAGAAGGTGCTGACGTAGTGTTAATTTCTGCGGGTGTTGCACGTAAGCCAGGTATGGACCGTTCAGACTTATTTAATATCAATGCTGGCATCATTAAAACATTAATCGGCAAAGTTGCTGATGTTGCGCCTACTGCATGTATCGGTGTTATTACAAACCCTGTAAATACGACTGTGGCTATCGCTGCTGAAGTGTTAAAAGCAAAAGGTGTTTACAATAAAAACAAACTTTTTGGTATTTCTACGCTAGATGTTATTCGTGCAGAAGAGTTTGTTGGTGAGCTTAAAGGCATCCCATCTGAAGACGTATTTGTGAACGTTATCGGTGGCCACAGCGGTACTACTATTCTTCCTTTATTATCTCAAGTTCAAAATGTTGAATTTACAGACCAAGAAGTTATTGATTTAACTGACCGTATCCAAAATGCTGGTACTGAAGTCGTTAATGCAAAAGCGGGCGGTGGTTCTGCTACATTATCTATGGCGCGTGCAGCTGCCGTATTTGGTGTCAATCTTGTTAAAGCGTTATCAGGTAAGCAAGGTATTATTCAGAATGCTTATGTAGATGGTGGAAACCCAGATTCTCCATTCTTTGCTCAACCTTTATTATTAGGTAAAAACGGTATTGATCGTGTTCTACCTTGTGGTGAGTTAAGTGCATTCGAAGAAGCGAAGAAACAAGAGATGCTATCAGTATTACATGCTGATATTAAACTAGGTGTTGACTTCGTTAATAACTAATCTATTTTTTTGCTATTAAGCGTTTATAATAAGGCCAGTTGTACTGGCCTTTTTTTATATCTAAATGAAAGGCTCTGCGGAAAGTTAAGTACGGTTTAAAAGGGAGTGGGTATGAAAGTTGTAGAAGCAATGACATCAAGAGTTGTCACCGTTACCATGGATGACCGTATTCCTGTTCTTCAAAACATTCTTTCACAGGCTGGCTTTCATCATTTATTAGTAGTGGAAGAGGGGAAGTTACAAGGTGTAATAAGTGATAGGGATGTATTAAGAGTCTTAAGTCCTTTTTTAGATACAGAGGCAGAGCTAATGCGTGACCTTAATACAGCTCAGCGTCCTGCACATCAAGTGATGACTCGCTCTCCAGTCACAGTCGCACCAGATACATCAGTTAAAGATGCATTAACCTTAATGTTAACGCACGATATTAGTTGTTTACCTGTTCTTGACCAAGATGAAATTTTGGGCATATTTACTATTCATGATGGGGTAAGGGCCTTGATCCGTTAATTACTCTTTTGTGTAACGATTGATCTACTTCCTCATATTAGGAGTAATGTAGTTTAATATTCATTGGGTGTATATTTACTGCTTATAAAGCAATTAGTTAAATAAACTAGGATGGTTTATTTATATATGTAATCTTCATAAATAATATATTTTAAGTATTTTATATTACACCCGTTATTCTTTATAGTGTCGACCTCGACTTGTTAACCTGAGATATATATGGATTATCTTCCGATTTTTACCAAATTACAGAACCGTCATTGCCTAGTGGTAGGTGGTGGAGATATTGCTGCGCGTAAAGTGCACCTTTTATTAAAAGCGAATGCCACCATTACTGTCTGTGCCCCTGATATTTGTGATTCGTTATTAGAGAAAGCCAGAAATAAGCAACTATCAGTGATTCAAGCACCTTTCTCAGATGATCTTATGGATGGTAAATGGTTAGTAGTTGCGGCTACCAATCAGCTTCATATTAATGAGCATGTTGCACAACTTGCAGAGCAAAAACAAATCCTAGTTAACGTTGTTGATGAGCCTAAATTATGTAGCTTCATTATGCCTTCAATTGTTGATCGTTCTCCTATTGTTGTTGCTATTTCTAGTGGTGGTAAAGCTCCTGTGTTAGCTCGTTTGATACGTGAGCGTTTAGAAAGCTTATTGCCGATGCACTTAGGACGATTAGCACAGATCTCCGGTGAATTTAGACACCGTGTTAAACAAGTTATTACTAAAGAGTCTTTACGTCGTCGTTATTGGGAAAAATTATTCGGTAATGGCGATTTAGCAAGCTTGCTACAAAAAGGACAAATTGACAAAGCACAGCAATTTATGGAAGACAATTTGACTGATGAAGTGGCTCAGGGTGATGTTGCATTGGTCGGTGCTGGTCCGGGTGACCCATCTTTACTGACGCTTAAAGCATTACAACTAATGCAACAGGCAGATATCGTTTTATATGATCGATTAGTATCAAAAGAGATCTTAGATTTAGTTCGTCGTGATGCTGACCTGATCTCTGTAGGTAAGGCCGCTGGTAAACATGAAGTTGAGCAATCTCGTACTAATCAAATGTTAGTTGAGTTTGCACAGCAAGGTAAGAAGGTGGTGCGCCTTAAAGGTGGTGATTCTTTCATTTTCGGGCGCGGTGGAGAAGAGCTAGAAGAATTAGTTGAAGCTGGCGTTGCTTTTCAAGTTGTCCCAGGGATCACATCCGCTTCAGGGTGTAGCACCTATGCCGGTATTCCATTAACTCATCGAGATTATGCACAATCGGTCACTTTCGTGACAGGGCATAGAAAGCAAGATGGTAAAGCATTGGACTGGAAGTCTTTAGCGACACCACATCAAACCTTGGTTGTGTATATGGGCTTATTACGAGCACAAGAGATTCAAACAAATTTGTTAATTAATGGCCGTGATGCTAATACGCCTGTGGCTTTAATCAATAAAGGGACGACCAATGAACAACAAGTCATTACTGGTGCATTATCTGAATTATCTACTTTAGGTGGTGGTTTAGAAGGTCCAACGATTATGATTATAGGTGAAGTCGTTAATCTATCAACTAAGCTTAATTGGTTCCAAGCTGATAATAATAAGAAGTTATCTCGAGACCCATTCTTAGTTAATTTATCTTAAGTTAAACCGATATAAAAAAACCTGATTAAATCAGGTTTTTTTATATCTATTATTTAGTCTTATTGATTATGACCACTGCGGTCTAATATGCAGAGCACTATGATATAAACGTTCATAATGCTTAGCCGAGTCAGACCAATAAAAGTGCGAACGCATTGCTTGTGTTTTTACACGTAGCATCTCTTCTGGGTGTTCAATATAAAGTAATAAAGCGCGTCTTAAAATATTGAGTAGTTCATTAGCGTTCGGTTCATAAAACATAAAACCATTAGCGTTATCAGGATCTTGATCATAATCGATAACCGTATCTTTTAAACCACCTACTGCACGTACTATAGGTAACGTGCCGTAAGCTAAGCTGTATAGCTGATTTAAACCACAAGGTTCAAAGATCGATGGCATTAAGAAGAAGTCAGAGCCAGCCTCAATAAGGTGTGATAACTCATTACTATAACCGTTAATAAACTTAAAGTTATCCGAGTAATGTGCAGCTAATGCGGTCAAATGTCCTGTTATAGCTGGGTCTCCAGAGCCAACAATTACTAGTTGTACATTATGTCTTAGGAAGCTTTCTAAAATAGGAATGATTAAACCAAACCCCTTTTGATCGGTTAAACGACATACCATGCCAAAAATAGGTGTATCATTGACCGATAATCCGACTTCTTTCTGTAATGCTTCCTTACATTTTTCTTTGCCCGATAAATCGTTGCTATCAAAATGGTAAGGGATTAGTTTATCTGTCTCAGGGCTCCAATCGTTGTAATCACAGCCATTCAAAATACCTTCAAAATCGTGAATACGTTCGATAAAGTGATCTGACATGCCATGTGAACCTAGTGTTGTTAATAGCTCACTGGCGTAGTTAGGGCTAACGGTATTGATTTTGTCTGCATAAATAACACCGACCTTTAAAAAGTTTATATAGCTATAACCTTCTAAAACACGTTCGTCCATGCAAGAACTTACTTCAGGAATTAAATTCAATTGAGACTTTTCGAAAATACCCTGGTAAGCAGAGTTATGGCTCGTAAGTACGGTCTTAGTGTCAATAAAGTGGTTATTATTATGGAATCGTGCTTTTAATAAATAAGGCACCAGTCCGGTGTGCCAATCATTACAATGGACGATGTCTGGAGAAAAATCTTCTGCGATTGCTGTTAATAAGGCTGCGAGACCAAAAAAAGCAAAACGTTCTCCATTATCAGCATAGGCATTATTTTCTTCACCGTATAAACCAGCTCGGTCAAAGTAATGCGCATTATCAATGGCTAATACTTTTATACCATCTAAAGAGAGCGCCTGTACCGAAAAGGGAATATCGGGCCTTGCGTTATCTGTTTTTAAATGGAGTTGATGTACCTGGTGTGCAGTTTCGCGATGCTCGAGAGTACGATAAAATGGGGTAATAATAACAACTTCATGGCCCATATTACGAAGCTCTAATGGTAATGCTTTAGCTACATCTGCAAGGCCACCAGTTTTTGAGAATCCTTCCACTTCAGATGAAATGAATAGGATTTTTAGTTTTTTAGAATCCATTTTAAACGCCTTTATTTTCGCATCAATATGCTGCTTATGGGTTAACTATTAAAGCCAATTCTAGCGCCTTTAGGGATCACAACTATTCCTTCATCGGAGACAGTAAAGCGCTTTCTATCATTGTCTAGGTCTACACCAATCTTAACACCATCTGCGATTTCTACATCTTTATCAATAATCGTTTTGATTATTTGACAGTTTTTACCGATTTTTGTATCACCTAGTAATACGGATTGATAAACATTTGTCCCCTCGTCAAGAAAGCAGTTAAATCCTAATACTGATTTTTCAACGGTTGCACCGATGATCAGCGCTCCATCAGAAATTAAAGATTTGCGTATAGAGCAAGTATTACCATCATGATTTTGAAAGTTAGCTGCGGGTAATGCTGGATAATAGGTATGCATTGGCCACGCTCTATTATAAAAAGAGATGAGTGGTGTCGCTTTAATAAGATCCATATTGGCTTCCCAGTACGATTCAATTGTCCCTACATCGCGCCAATAAGACTCTCCATTTTCATTGGGTATTTTATTGGTGGTGAAGTCATAAACAAAAACATCCTCTGTTTTTAAGAGATGCGGAATAATATCTTTACCAAAGTCATGGCTGGAGTGTTCATTTTCTGCATCACGAATTAACTCTTTTTGTAATGCAACTGAGTTAAAAATGTAATTACCCATTGAAGCGAGTACATGATCAGGATCACCTGGGATTGTTTTAGCATCTTCTACTGCTGGTTTTTCTGCAAATCCAACCATTCTCCCGTTAACATCCACCTCTATAACGCCAAAATGATAGGCTTGTTCTTTGGGCAAGCGGATTGCAGACACGGTAAGGGTTGCTTTTTTCTGTTTATGGAACTCTATTTTTTGGCGGATATCCATTTTATAAATATGATCACTACCGAAAATACAGACAATCTCTGCTTCATCCGCCTCAATAAATTGAATATTTTGATAGATAGCATCTGCAGTACCTGTGTACCAATGTTTGCCTTTATTCATTTGTGCTGGGATCGCATCAATAAAAGTGTCAGTGAAGCTATTTAACTCCCATGCTTTACGTAAATGGTCATTGAGTGATTGTGATTTAAATTGAGTGAGTACGTAAATACGTAATAGATCGGAATTAACAAAATTATTTAATACACAATCAATAAGTCGATAACTACCGCCAAAAGGCACTGAAGGTTTAGTGCGTGATTGAGTAAGTGGGTAAAGACGAGAACCTTCTCCGCCAGCTAAAATCATAGAGAGAACTTTTGCCATGAGTAAACCTCATATAAGTAATAAAAATAGCAATATATATTATGCTGATTAACGCTTACGCAAAGCCTATGCGACTGCCTTTGCCGATTACTACAATACCTTTTTCAGAAACAGTGAACTGTTTACGATCTTCTTCTAAATTTTCACCAATTACCGTATAGGGGGCGACTTCGACATTTTTATCTAAGATAACGTTGGTTAGGCGAGCGCCTTTACCTATTTTGGCATTGCCTAAAAATACACACCCTTTGATTTTTACGTCTCTGCATAAATGACTTCTAAAACCAAGAATAGAGTTTTCTATTTCAGCCCCATTAATATAAGAGCCAGCCCCAATATGAGATTTAAATACACTGCTTTCCGATTCATCTTGGTCTCGGAAAGTGGCTGGAGGTAATGGTGGGTGATAGGTATGTAATGGCCAGTTTTTATTATATAAAGAGATTGGCTGATCATCATTTAATAGATCCATATGCGCTTCCCAGTATGAATCAATTGTACCTACATCTCGCCAATAAGCGTTTTCTGGCTCGCCTGGAATTTGATTATCGTTAAAGTTATAAACAAAGACTTTACCCTGTGGGAATAATTTAGGGATAATATCTTTACCAAAGTCATGGCTAGAGTTTTCATCGAAGGCGTCTTTTTCTAATTCACTGAGCAGCACATCCGTTTTAAAAATATAATTACCCATAGAAGCTAAAACATGGTCGGGATCTCCAGGAATAGTTTTGGCTTTTTCATTAGATGGCTTTTCTTCAAAACCTATCATATGCCCAGCATCATCTATCTCAATAATACCAAAATGATGGGCTTGACTCTTTTGTACTCGTATCGCTGCTACTGTTAACTCTCCACCCGTTTTTTGGTGGTAATCAACCATCTGCTGTACATCCATTTTATAAATATGATCACTACCGAAGATACATACGTGATGAGCCTTACTCTTTTCAATAAAACGATAGTTTTGATAAATGGCATCCGCGGTACCTGAATACCAGTTTTTATTGACTCGTTGTTGCGCAGGGATTGCTTCGATAAAACGATCTGATATACCTGATAATCGCCATGCGCGGCGGAGGTGAATATTAAGAGACTGAGATTTAAATTGGGTCAGTACATAGATTTTCATTAAGTCAGCATTAACGAAGTTATTTAATGCAAAATCAACTAATCTATAATTTCCGCCAAAAGGAACGGCGGGTTTACTTCGATTCTGAGTTAATGGAAAAAGCCGAGAGCCTTCACCCCCAGCAAGTATCATAGCCAAAATATCAGCCATAGAACCTCCACATATCTAAATTTTAAAAAACTATGTCTCTATCAAGCCTACTAATAATGCGCTCTATTTAATGATGGATCAGCTGGTCGTTTTTGAACTTAGAGTTATTAAGGAAAATTCTGTCTACATCAACTGATACTGCAGTTAAATCATTTGTCTTCTAATCATTAAGAGCACACCTTTAATACAATCGATATTGGAATTACATAGCGCCTGTTTATTAATCTATTTAACTTTTGATACTAACAACAAAACACTAAGGTAACAGAGTTACATGATAATTATTTGAGGCAACTCAATACTTTAAATTTATTATTTTGAGCATCTTCACTAAATGTATTGTAAGCCTGTATTAAAAGTGGCTCATAGCGTAGGAATTTATTCGCGACTATCGTTAGCCTGCCTTTTTTCTTTAAAAACTTAGCGGATTCATTGATAAAACCTTCTGCCGCGTCATAGTTAGTCTTTTGACCTGAATGAAAAGGAGGATTGGAAAGCAGTAAATCGTATTCTGTTGTCACTTTTGAAAAAACATCTGATGCAAATACATTAGCTTTTAAGTTATTCTCGGCTAATGTCAATTTAGCGCTAGCTAAAGCATAAACGTTTACATCAATTAAATCTAATGCTAATTGAGGATGTTTTTTGAGTAGGTAACAAGATAGCACGCCAGCTCCACAGCCAAAGTCTAATCCTTTTCCGTGTAATTCATCTGGTAAATTATTTAATAATAATTCACTCCCTTTATCTAGTTCTCCAAAACTAAATACGCCTGGTAAAGAACGAATTGTTAGGCTTACATCATTAACCTTAAGTTGATAGTCTTTGATCCATTGCTGCTGATTAAATACGGCAACAGGCTTGCTTAGTTCTGCATAAATAATGCTACAATGTCGTGCAGAATCAATAGGGTTACTATATTCTGAGTAGGGTTTTAGTAGGCTGGCAACGCTTTTAATACCACATTTTTTTTCACCAACCAGCACAATACCTGCATCCTCTTTTAAATGAGGTGTTAAGTTAGCCAGTAAGTATTCAATTTCTGTTTTGGCTTTAGGAATGTAGATTAATAGTAAGTCAAATTTCTGTTGCTCTTCATTACCTTGGTAATCGGCAGTAAAGTGGACATCTGAATTGGTTAATTGATCTTTTAATTGCTCATAATAACGGTAATCATTAAAACAAAAAGTGCTTGATGATGCTATTGTTTGTAAGTGGATAGGGTAGTGGTCATCAATATTACCTGCAACTAATATTGATTTATCAGTGAATAAAGATTCGTTACGCTGTAAAACTTGGCTTGGATTTGAAAAGGTCGAGTGAAGTGCCATGAAAATTTCCTATTACAGCTTATTATTAGAAGCCTAAATGATGATGAAAATGCCATTATACCAATGGAAGTGGATACTTGGCTCGGTATTATATTGTTATTTTAACTATTACTCACCTTTACCTTTAAAATAGTTTGTCACAGGGATGTTATGAAATTCACTAATAAATTTACGTTTATTACTAGTGCGATTGTATTGACGTGTATTAGCTTGGTCTTAGTCGGAGGCTTGGTTAGTTTACGCTCACTTTCATTAAAATATCATCAGCAAAGAATCGATAGTATTATCGAGGTGATTGAAAAGCAGTTAGATAAGCAAACCACTGAGACTCAGTTTGATCACTGGTTGCCGGATCTGCTTGATGCATCTGGAATTGTACGTTTAGAGGTTAAACGTGATGATATCACTGTCTATCAAAATTACTTTGAAAGCCGTGAATATTACCCAATGCGGTTATTACTTAGTTACTCTTATACGTTAGAGAGGTATCCCAACGTACATTTAATTTTACACACTCGTCAGCCTTTTTCAGAGCTACAGTTTACCTTTTGGCCGTTGATTGGTGTTGGGACTGCGATATTGTTGTCTTTGAGTTTATTATATTTTGCATTACGTTGGATTAAGCGTTCTTTCTATGGGGCTGAGTTATTAGAGCGACGAGCACGTTACTTGTTGCAAAATAATCCAACGGCTCGCTTCGCTCAAAAAGGTGAATGGCCTAAAGCAGCCAGCAAAGCTTTAGATGTGTTATCAGAAAGATTAGAAAATAGCCGTAAAGAGCGCAGCGTATTTGATATTCATATTCGTGGAAAAGCTTTTTTAGATGAAGCAACGGGGATAGGTAATCGCCTAGCATTTGATAATCGACTCGATACCGTTGTAATGGATGAAAGCTTTGCGTCAAGCAGTTTGATTTTAGTTAGTTTAACTGAATTAAGTACCCTGAAATATCGTTTTGGTAGTGCAGAAAGTGAAAAAATAATCTCGCAAATGGTCGATTTATTAAATCATTTTTGTCGCCGTTTTGATGACAGTTTTTATGGTAGAGCAAATAAGTCTGAGTTTGTTATCTTGTTGCCGCAGATGGACTACGATGAGACCAAAGTCGTGGCCAAACAACTCACCCGTTCTTTATTTCAATTACAATTACCTGATCCAGAGATGATTGAAAACTTCTTCCATGTTGGAGTGGTTAACTTTCCTTATGGTAGTAAAACGGATCTCATTATTGATGATGTTAATCGTGCAGTGTTAGTTGCAGAACATCAGAAGGTAAGTGGTTGGCATATATCGGAAGAGAACCTCAAGCATACTGTTATTGCTAAAGGAACGGTGCGTTGGCGTACTTTATTAACAGACGTGCTGGAGAAAAAATCACTATTGTTATATCAGCAGCACGTTATGGAGCGTGATGCTGTCGGGATCGTTTATACTGAATTATGGCCGCGTATCCTGGGTGATGAGCAAGAAGTTATTTCTGCTGGCACATTTATGCCGATGGCTGAAAAGTGTGGGCTACAAGCGCAGATAGATAGACAAATGTTAGAGAAGGTCTTAGCGTTATTGGTACAAAGAGGGGAATCCTCTAAAGCGATTTCAGTCAATGTTTGCTCGCATTTATTAATGAATAAAGAAAACTATAAGTGGTTTTTATTCGAGCTTATGCAAAAATCTAAAAAGTTGCGTAATAATTTAGTGATTGAAATTTCAGAGCATTTGGTTGATAAATATTATTATCCTTTACGAACTGCAGTTGTTCCCTTGCAAAAAATAGGTTGTCAGATAGCAATTGATAATGTGGGTAAATACGTTATTAATACCCAGTATATTTTGGATTTTAATATCGATTATTTAAAACTTCATAGTAGTTTAGTGAGAGATATTCATCTCAGAAGCACCAATCAAGTGGCGGTTCAAAGTCTGCTGGCCAGTTGTTTAAATAGTGATGCAAAAGTGATTGCAGTCGGTATTGAAAGCCAGCAAGAATGGAAGTGCTTACTTCGCTTAGGTGTCTATGCAGGCCAAGGCGGGTTATTTACTTCTCCTAAGCGGATGCGTGCCATAGACATTAGTTAAATGTTGTCGTGCTAATAAACTAAATCCATTGTTATAAATTTAAAATTTTTTAAGCAACTTTAACCCTGCTAAGCCTTGCAACCCTCCTGTGTGTAAGGCGACTATATTTGTTTCTCTTGCAAAATAGTCTTGTTCAATTAATTGCCACAACGCGTAAAACATTTTTCCTGTGTATATAGGCTCTATGGGTATTTGAGTCTCATTACTAAATTGGTGGCAAAAATCAGCTAACGGTTTGGAGATTTTACCGTATCCTCCCTCATGATTTTCAGTATGTAAGTGCCAACTAACTTCATGTTCTGATTTAGCCCATTGTTTTACATTATGTTGTAGATACAGTGCGTTTTTTAATACGGCAATACCATGTACTTGTGTTGTAGGGCTATATTTGGCTGCTCCACTGATTAATCCTGCCAACGTCCCTCCGCTGCCTGTTGCCGTAAATATATGGTCAATAGCAGTAGGATGTTGGTCGGCCAATTCAATTATGATCTCTTCGACACCTGGAACAGCAAAAGCATTACTGCCTCCTTCTGGAATCAGGTAAGCCTCTGGGTATTGCAGTTGTAATTTTAATAAGTATTCAGTCTGTTCTTTTAAACGATAAGTTTGTCGATTAACAAATTGTAATGTCATTCCCCATTGTTGAGCCTGAGATAAGGTAGGATTCGCTGCATAGTGAGCTTCACCTCTGATAATACCTGTTGCTTGAAACTTGAAGTGGTGGCAGGCAGCAGCTAATGCATGGATATGGTTAGAAAACGCACCACCAAAACTGAGTAGGTGTGTTTTTTGTTGTGCTTCAGCTTGTAGCAAATTGTATTTTAACTTTCGCCATTTATTTCCCGCTATTTCTGGATGTAATAAGTCATCTCGTTTAATTGACAATTGGATTGCTTTTTCTGTTAACAAAGGATGGGTAATGGCTTGTAAAGGGCTTGAGTTAATCTGCTGATATAAAATGCTGTCGGTAATACTCATTGATTTCTATGCCCTTTAAAATTGTAATGCAACGAATGTTAAATGTTTTATTTTTTATTACTCACTGTTAAGTGATTGCTAAACCTACATTTTTTACTATGTAAGAGACAGAGTATAAATAAGCGCACTTGGATCGGAGAATGTACTTTTTTAAATTGCTCTTTTATTGCGCGAGCACTGCTTTTTCTTAAAAAAAACAAGCCCCCTGTGATATATGCATCAAATTGACGATTAAACAGATTCATATCTTTTGTGATAGTGGCAGTCTGTTAACAAGCTCATAACACTTTACGTGATATGAGCAAGTGAAAAAGAGTCTTTTCTTAGTTTCACTTTATTGTTTTAAAACAAGACGTTTAACCTAATTTTACATGGAGTTTAACATGCTGAAGTCTTTATATAAAAAAACCTTAGTAGCCGCAGTTGTGATGGTCACAAGTGTGAATGTGTTTGCAGCAGATAAAGTTTATCGTTTGAAGCTCGCTGAATCATGGGGGCCTAATTTTCCCGTTTTTGGTGATTCAGTTAAAAATATGGTGAAGATGGCAGAAGAGATGTCAAATGGCCGTTTAAAAATCCGTGTCGATTCAGCAAATAAGCATAAGTCTGCCTTTGGTGTCTTTGATATGGTAAAAAGTGGCCAATATGATATGGGGCATTCAGCAAGTTATTATTATAAAGGTAAAGTACCTAATACCCTGTATTTTACAACTATGCCTTTTGGGATGACGGCTATGGAGCAATACGCCTGGTTCCAATATGGAGGTGGTCAGGAACTGATGGATGAAGTTTATGCCGATCATAATTTAGTTGCCTTCCCTGGTGGTAATACAGGCGTGCAAATGGGTGGTTGGTTCCGTAAAGAGATCAATAATCTCGATGATTTGAAAAACCTGAAAATGCGTATTCCTGGTTTTGCTGGTGAAGTCTTAGCAAAATTAGGTGCAACACCGGTAAATATACCGCCAGGTGAGTTATACACAGCGTTAGAGCGTAACACGATTGACGCATTAGAATGGGTGGGTCCTTCGTTAGATCTGCGTATGGGCTTCCATAAAATAGCTCCTTTCTACTACATGGGATGGCATGAGCCAGCTACAGAATTAATGTTTATCATTAATAAAAAGAAATTAGACTCATTACCAGCTGATCTACAAGCTATCTTAAAAGTGGCTATGCACAAAGCCTCTTATGATATGTATGTTCAATCCTACGCATCAAGTGCTGAAAACTGGGCAGAAATGACTTCAGAGTTCCCTGATATTAAAGTGAAAACTTTCCCACCTGAAGTATTAGCTGCAATGAAAAAAGCCAACGATGAAATTCTTGCTGAAAAAGCGGCAAGTGATGAAATGGCCGCTAAAATCATTAAATCTCAACAAGATTACTTGAAATTAGTACGAGTATGGACTGATATTTCAGAGTTTGGTTACATTCAAAGTACTAAAGAATAACTGCTTGATTATTAAAAGCGACACTATGGATTGTGTCGCTTTTAATTGTTGCTTATCCACTCTTTATCTATAAGGAATATTATTAGATGGAAAGTCTGCAAAATGTATTTGATCGCTTTTCTGACATCGTTGGAAAAATTGCAGCCACATTAATGATTTTATTATTGGTTAATGTTTTTTACGATGTGGTGGCACGTTACTTTTTTAAATCCAGTTCAATTGGTTTACAAGAATTAGAATGGCACTTATTTGCTTCAATGTTTTTATTAGGCATTGCTTATACCTTAAAAGAAGAGGGGCATGTACGTGTTGATATTATTTATGAAAGATTAAGTGTGAAAGGAAAGGCATGGATTAACTGTTTAGGTTGTTTATTCTTCTTACTTCCTTTTTGTGTTCTGATCATATGGTACGGCTACAGTTTCGCTTTAGAGTCCTACAATCTACAAGAAACCAGTGGTGATCCGGGTGGTTTATCTCATCGTTGGATCATTAAATCAATGATTCCTTTTTCTGCATTCGCGTTAGCATTAAGTGCCTTTGGCGTACTTATAAAAAGTTTACGCAACATAACTAACCACAACATTTAAAGGGAATTTTTATGATTGGCATTATTATGTTTGGAGTCGCTTTATTGCTGCTATTAACGGGTTTTCCTGTGGCTTTTGTGTTTGCAGGTGTTGCCCTGATCTTTGGCATTTTTGCGGAAGGAGTAGAGTTATTCGCTTTCATGCCTTATCGCATTATGAGTATCATGGAAAACTCAATCATGATGGCTGTCCCTATGTTTATCTTCATGGGGAATATTTTACAAAAAACTAAATTAGCAGAGCAGTTGTTAGAAGCAATGGGGCAATTGTTTGGGCGTGTGCGAGGTGGTGTTGCTGTTTCAACCATCTTGGTGGGCTGCTTGTTAGCGGCATCAACGGGTGTTGTTGGGGCCTCTGTTGTGGCAATGGGAGTTATTTCTTTACCTGTTATGTTGAAGTATAACTATGACAAAAAACTAGCCACTGGTGTTATTTGTGCTTCTGGGACATTAGGTCAAATTATTCCTCCTTCAATTATTCTTATTATACTTGGGGATGTAATGGGGGTACCTGTAGGAGATCTATTTAGAGCTGCAATATTCCCTGGAGCAATCTTAGTTGCTGCATTTATTTTATACGTTTTAATTTACGCTTATTTTAAACCTGAATCTGCACCTGCTTTACCTGAGTCAGCGTTGTCTGGAACAGGTGGATTAACGCCTTATTGGATAGCTTTTAAGGCAATTGCACCACCATTAACGCTTATTTTTGCTGTGTTAGGATCTATTTTCTATGGAGTTGCAACACCGACCGAGTCTTCTGCTATTGGTGGGGGGGGAGCAATTCTATTAGCTATGCTATATAGGCAATGCTCTTGGAAAGTTATTTGGGAGTCTTCAATTGAAACTCTTAAAGTAACTTCTATGGTATTTGCTATCTTTATTGGAGCGACTGCGTTCTCGATGGTGTTTTCCTACACTGGTGGCGAAGAGATCATTGAAGAGATCATGTTCAGTTTACCAGGTGAGAAATGGGGCTTTTTAATCATTTCAATGCTGGTTATTTTGGTATTAGGATTCTTTATCGACTTTGTTGAGATATCATTTATTGTGGTCCCTATGTTGTATCCAATTGCAGAAATGATGGGGATTGATTTAACTTGGTTTGCAATATTAATTGCGATGAATTTACAAACTTCCTTTTTAACACCTCCCTTTGGTTTCAGTCTATTTTACCTAAAAGGTGTTGCCCCGCCACAGGTGAAAACCATGGATATCTATAAAGGGGTTGTTCCTTTTATCGGTTTACAGTTATTAGTCTTAGCTTCAATCGTTATATTTCCAGGGTTTTATGGTTTTGAATAATTAATCATTATTAGTTTATGCATATTACTTTAAAGCCTCTTAGATAGAGGCTTTTGTGTATTTAGCAGAAAATTTAAGATTGCAGCTAAATTGAAAATAAGGGATATTTGTTAGGGCTTATCCATTAAACTAATAACCATTATGCTTCATTCTATTTATTTTATTATCACTTAAGGACCCTAATGCTAGAAATTGTTGTCATTTACCTTGCTGCAGCACTTGCTGCTGTTCCTATTGCTAAGCGCCTTGGGTTAGGCTCTGTTTTAGGCTATTTGTTAGCCGGCATTTTAATCGGACCATTTGCACTTGGCTTAGTGGGAGACCAATCTGAGGTGCTGCATTTTGCAGAGTTTGGCGTGGTTATGATGTTATTTTTAATTGGCTTAGAGTTACAACCTAGTCGTTTATGGAAATTGCGTCATTCAATAGTGCTACAAGGTGGTTTACAAGTTGGGTTAAGCACCTTATTAATTTGGGGGGCTTGTTACTTATTATTTGATATGCATTGGCAAACTACATTAGCCTTAGGTTTAATGTTAGCTCTATCATCAACGGCAATCGTATTACAAACGCTAACTGAAAAAGGTTGGATCAAGCAACCAGCAGGGCAAAATACCTTCTCTATTTTACTCTTTCAAGACATTGCAGTGATCCCTATTTTAGCATTGTTGCCATTATTGGCTTTTAGTGATTCAGGCTCTGATATTGAAAGTCATGGTAGTTTGATCGAAGACTTTCCTGCATGGGGGCAGGTAGGTATTTCATTGTTAGTGATCAGTGGTATCTACTTTATTGGTAAATACGTTTCAACGCCTTTGTTCCGTTATATTGCTGATACACGCCTAAGGGAGATCTTTACTGTCTTTACGCTGTTTTTGGTTGTTTCTATTGCATTGATCATGCAAAAGATAGGTCTATCACCGGCATTAGGCACTTTCTTAGCTGGTGTTGTCTTAGCGGAAAGTGAATTCAGGCATGAGTTAGAAACCGATATCGAACCTTTCAAAGGTTTGTTACTGGGCTTATTCTTTATTGCAGTTGGTGCATCCATTGATTTTCAACTGTTATCCGAGCAGTTCCTATTAATCATGGGATTAGTTATTGGCTTAATTGTTCTCAAGGGCCTGGTCTTATATGGGATTGCGCTACTCTTTAAACTTAAGTCTAAGCAGAAAATACTATTTTCATTAGCCTTAGCGCAGGGTGGAGAATTTGCCTTTGTATTGATTTCATTAACCGGTACCTTGAATATACTGACTGCTGAAGAGTCTAAAATTACTACCTTAGTAGTGGCCATTTCTATGTTATTTGCGCCAGTATTATTAATGATATATGAACACCTGTTATTAAAAGATAAGTACACAGCTGCCTATGATGACCCTGAACATTTAGAGTCTACTGACCATGTGATTATCGTGGGTTATGGACGTTTTGGACAAGTGGTAGGGCGTTTATTAACCGCACAGGGCTATCACCTTTCTATTTTAGATCACAGCCCTGCACAGATTGATTTAGTACGTCGTTTTGGTATTAAAGTGTTTTACGGTGATGCTGCTCGCGGTGACTTATTAAAGTCTGCGGGTGCTGATGAAGCGAAGTTATTAGTGATTGCAGTGGATGAAGCTGAAAAGTCTTTACAGATAATCGACATAGCGCAAAAGTACTTTCCTAACTTAAAAATAGTGGTGCGTGCTATTGATAGGACACATGCTTATCGTATTCTTCAAAAAGGCGTACATACCTTCAGACGAGAAAGTTTCGATTCTGCAGTGAATTTAGGTGTAGATGCACTGAAGTTATTGGGTGAATCACCTTCATTTGCAGAAAAAGCGGGTGATCTATTTAAAAAGTACGATGAAAGTGCCTTAGAGGAGTTAGCTGATGTTTGGGGCGACGATAAACATTACGGCGCGGCAGTACGTCAACACTTAGCTGATTTAAAACAAGTCTTAGATAACGATAAGTTACAAAACCAACAACAAGCTGAACAGCAAGAGAAAAGCGACCAAGAATAAATATAAAATATCCACAAAAAAGCCAGCTTGAAAGCTGGCTTTTTTGGCGAGTCATAAAGTAAGTTTATTTAACTTCTTTACCTGAAGCTTGTAAATCAGCATGGTATGAAGAACGCACTAATGGACCACAAGCTGCATGTTCAAAACCAACCGACTTAGCCATTTCACCTAGAGCATCAAACTCTGCTGGTGGAACGTAACGCTCTACCGCAAGATGTTGTAAGCTAGGTTGTAAATATTGGCCAAGTGTCAGCATTGTTACGCCATGATCTGCAAGATCTCGAATGACTGTTTCTATTTGTTCGTTACTTTCACCTAACCCCATCATAACACCAGATTTAGTCGGTACCGTAGGGTGTTGTTCTTTAAATTTTTTCAGCAGTTGTAATGACCATTTATAGTCAGCGCCTGGACGAACCTGCTTGTATAAATGCGGTGCTGTTTCTAAGTTATGGTTAAATACATCTGGTACATCTTTTTCAAAACACGCTAATGCTTTATCCATACGACCTTTAAAGTCAGGTACTAAGATTTCAATCTTAATACTTGGATTTAATAAGCGAATTTCTCGGATACAATCTGCAAAATGTTGTGCGCCACCATCACGCAAATCATCACGGTCAACCGAAGTAATTACCACATATTTTAACTTCATGTCTTTGATGGTTTCTGCTAATTTCTTTGGTTCATCTTTATCGACAGCTAAAGGCTTACCATGGCCAACATCACAGAATGGACAACGACGAGTACAGATATCACCTAGAATCATAAAGGTTGCCGTACCGTGGTTAAAACATTCGTTTAAGTTAGGGCATGAAGCTTCTTCACAAACAGAATGTAATTTATTTTTACGTAAGGCCGCTTTAATTTCACTAACACGTGTATTATCCGCTGCTAATTTTATCTTCATCCACGATGGCTTTTTAAGTACCGTGTGTTTATCTGAAGGAATAACTTTAATAGGGATGTGAGACATTTTATCTGCATCGCGCAGTTTGTTGCCCGCAGTTAATTGACTTGGCTTAGTGTTCATTAATAAAACTCTCTATCTGTGTGTAGTGTAAATTTTGATTCAACTTCTCAATCAATAACGGCGATAACTCCGCAACAGAGGCATTAATACCTAAGTCACAACATTGAGTCATCTCTAATCCTGCATAACCACATGGGTTAATTTGTAAAAAAGGCTTGAGATCCATATCTACATTTAAGGCTAAACCGTGAAATGAGCAACCTTTGCGGATCTTTAATCCTAATGAAGCAATTTTTTTACCATCAACATAAACGCCTGGTGCATCTGGCTTTGCAATAGCAGTAACATTATAGTCTGCTAGCAAATCGATAATAGCCTGTTCTATTATACTTACTAAGCTCCGTACGTTGAAGTCTTTACGACGAATGTTAATCAGTAAATAGGCTATTAATTGTCCGGGTGCATGATGGGTTATTTGTCCACCACGGTCACTTTTAACAACAGGAATATCAGAGGTTCTTAATAAGTGCTCTGCTTTACCGGCAAGTCCTTGGGTAAATACCGGAGTATGCTCTACTAACCAAATTTCATCGATCGTATCTTGATCGCGTTGCTCAGTGAAATCACTCATTGCTTGCCAAGTTTCTTGGTAAGGTGTAACCCCTAAGTAGCGAATGATCAATTTGTCTTGAATTGCAGTCATGTTATCGGCTTATAAAATGTAACGTACAAGATCGAGTTTATTCAAAGCAGTATAAATATCTTCAATTTGCTCTTTACTATTCACAATAACAGGAATAGCTAATGAATGATAAGTACCTTTAGAGCTGGGTTTGACTGTCGGTGCGTAATCACCAGGTGCGATTTTTTGAATAACAGATAACACATCTGGGATAAGTTTTGGGTCAGCAAGGCCCATTACTTTGAATGAGAAGTTACATGGAAAGTCGAGTAATTCATCAAATTTAGTATTCAATGCCATGATTGGTTCCTGAGCAAGTTAGATATTGGAAAGTGAGGACTTGCCTCACTTTTAATTATTTGGGTAATTGTTATACCTAAATGTGAACGGTATATATGGGGACTATTTTAACCAAACCAACCAATAAATAATAATTTAATGTAATCGATGATACGGCTGAAAATACCACCTTCTTCAACGGTTTCTAAGGCAATCAAGTCGTAACTTGCTACCGCTTCATCAGCTAATGTGTAGTTAACTTGACCTACTTTGTCACCTTTTTGAATTGGTGCACGTAGCTCGTTATCGATAACGAAATCCGCTTTTAAGTTTTGAGATTGGTTACGTGGTAGCGTTAATGGTGTATCAACTGGAACACCTAAACGAATGTTTGCTTGTGTACCCATCCAAATACGTTCATTAGCTAATTGGTCATTAGCTTTATAAGGAGTGATGGTTTCAAAGAAACGGAAGCCCCAGTTTAATAACTTTTTGCTTTCAACTTTACGTGCTTCATCTGAGCGAGTTCCCATTACAACACTGATTAAACGCATGCCATCTTTTGTTGCAGAAGATACTAAGCTATAACCCGCAGCGCTAGTATGACCGGTTTTCATACCATCTACATTTAAGCTTTTATCCCATAATAAACCGTTACGATTATATTGTACGATACCATTGTATTTGAATGATTTTTCGCTATAGATTTTGTATTCATTAGGTACGTCAGTGATGATAGCTTTAGCTAATATCGCCATATCTTTAGCCGTTGTATGATGTCCATCTGCATGTAAACCATGACTGTTTACAAAATGTGTATCATTCATACCTAATTGCGCAGCCCATGAGTTCATTAAATCTGCAAAAGCTGATTCACTACCTGCAATATGTTCTGCCATTGCTACACAAGCATCATTTCCAGATTGAATGATGATACCTCTGTTTAAGTCTTCAACTGTTACTTCTTTACCGACTTCGATAAACATCTTTGAAGAATCAGGGAAGTTTTTAGACCAAGCGTTGTTCGAGATAGTTACTTTATCAGTCAACTTTAGGTTACCAGATTTTAACTCTTGTCCGATGATATAGCTGGTCATCATCTTAGTTAAAGAAGCTGGCTCTAATGTTTCTTCACTATTATTTTCAGAAAGGACTTTCCCAGAATCAAAGTCTATTAATAGGTAGCCTTTGGCTGCTATTGATGGAGCTTTAGGAACAATCATTGGAGCGGCTAGCGCGTTAATACTAAGTAAGAAAGTGATAAGCAGTAGGCTTATTTTTTTCATGTTACATACCTTCAAGGTTGTTAAGTCGAAAAATTGTTACGCACTATAGCAGATGAAGCTTTATTTGCTAAGGGCTAAGCAGGTTAGTTGGTTAATTAATTTTTATTTCATGGTCATTTATACCGGAGAGATAAAGGATTAAATGCTCATAAAAGTCACTTTTTTGATGCTCGAAAGTTAGCTTTTATCAACATAAAGGATCATGACAATCAATCATTTACAAAGTTCATTAATTATTTTTGTGACAAATATTTCATCTGATACATATCGGTGCGTTAGCTGGTTTATTGTTGCACTGTTATGGTGCAGAACAAATAAGTAATTAGTGGTGGTTATTTGTTAAGTTATTGTTATTGTTGGTTTATTTTTTTCTGGCACGTTAGTTGTTAATAGATGACTATGAACAAAACGTTTAATACACCTTAAAGGAATATATGATGAAAATGTTAACCGCAATTATTAAGCCATTTAAATTAGATGAAGTACGCGAAGCTGTAATGGGTATTGGTATCGCTGGTGTCACTGTTTCTGAAGTTAAAGGTTTCGGTCGTCAAAAAGGCCACACAGAATTATATCGTGGTGCTGAATACCAAGTTGATTTCTTACCTAAAGTGAAATTAGAAATTGCGGTTAAAGACGAAGATATTGAACGTTTAGTTGAAGCTATTATTAGCGCAGCTAATACAGGGAAAGTGGGTGATGGTAAGATTTTCATTCAGCCATTAGAGCAAGTTGTTCGTATTCGTACTGGCGAATTCGACGAAGAAGCACTTTAAACCACAAGTTTATATAAGTTAAGGATTACTATTATGGAAACAACAGTTACAGAACTAAGATTTGCGTTGGATACCTTTTATTTTTTAATATCAGGTGTGCTAGTTATGTGGATGGCAGCAGGTTTTGCCATGTTAGAAGCAGGTTTAGTTCGCTCTAAAAATACAACTGAAATTTTAACTAAAAATATCGTGTTATATGCAATCGCATGTACTATGTTCTTATTAGTTGGTTACAACATTATGTATGTTGATAACAGCGCTGGTGGTTGGTTACCTTCTTTTGGCTCTCTTATTGGTTCACCTTCTGAAGGTGCAGATCATTCTTTAGAGTCTGATTTCTTCTTCCAAGTGGTATTTGTTGCAACAGCAATGTCTATCGTATCGGGTGCAGTAGCTGAACGTATGAAGCTATGGGCATTCTTAATCTTCTCAGTATTCCTAACTGGTTTTATCTACCCAATGGAAGGTTACTGGACATGGGGCGGCGGTTTCCTAAGTGAAGCTGGTTTCAGTGATTTCGCTGGTTCAGGTATCGTTCACATGGCTGGTGCTGCAGCAGCGTTAGCAGCGGTAATTTTGCTAGGTGCTCGTCGTGGTAAATACGGTAAAGATGGAAGTGTTCACCCAATTCCAGGTTCAAACATGCCACTTGCTACATTAGGTACATTTATCTTATGGATGGGTTGGTTCGGCTTTAACGGTGGTTCTCAATTACTTCTTTCTGATGCAGAAAACGCAACAGCAGTGGGTCAAATCTTCCTAAATACTAATGCCGCAGCAGCAACTGGTGCTATTGCAGCACTATTAGTAAGTAAATTTAAATGGGGTAAAGCAGATTTAACTATGATTCTAAACGGCGCATTAGCTGGTTTAGTTGCAATCACTGCTGATCCACTATCTCCATCACCATTAGCCTCTGCATTTATCGGTCTAGTTGCTGGTGTAATTGTTGTTTACAGCATTGTAGGTCTAGATAAATTGAAAATTGATGATCCAGTAGGTGCTATCTCTGTACACGGTGTGTGTGGTCTATTTGGTTTATTAATTGTACCAATGTCTAACGACGGTGCATCAGTAATGACTCAGCTTTACGGCGCAGCAGTTATCTTCGGATTTGTATTCATCGCATCATGGGTAGTTTGGTCTATCATCAAAGTAACTATGGGTATTCGTGTTACTGCTGAGCAAGAAGATGCAGGTATGGATATGCACGATTGTGGTGTTGAAGCTTACCCTGAATTTAAAAACTAATAATTAATAAGTTACGCATCATTGATGGTGCAAGTTAACTATTAAAATAATTTAAATCCCCATTTTAATGATTAAAATGGGGATTTTTTTATGTAAATAATTTATAAATAACTTAGACTGTTATGAGGGGATGATTGTTATACCAATGACATTAAGCAGTGGTTGGTATTATTATGTTAATTAAGGAATGATAATGTTGAAAATAAAGTCTCTGTTAAGCCTATCTACCATAGTGTTATTGACTGCCTGCTCTTCAAGTGAACCTGTACAAGAAACTGCTGTAGGCGATATTCCTGGATGGATTTTAAACCCACAGATTGACGATGGGATTGCTGTTTCTGAATGTGTTTTGTGGTCTGGCAATATGTCAATCGATAAGCAGCAAGCTGTTGCAAATGCGCGTACTTCTTTAGCACAACGAATTGAAACGCGTGTTAGTGCAATGGATAAAACATACCGTGATAAAATTGAGGCATCTTCCGGTGTTGAATCTGGTACAACTTTCTCAAGTGTTTCTAAACAAGTGACTCAGCAAACCTTAGTGGGTACTAATCCAATTCAAACGGATATTGTGAATATTGCTGATAAAACTAATTTATGTGTATTAGTCGGTATTGGTCAACAATCAACGCAAGCTATTTTCGAACAATTGATCAGCGCATCTGAGCGAACTGTTAATGCACAACAAAAAGATATTTTGTACCAAGAGTTTAAAGCAGAGCGTGCAGATCTTGCTTTAGATAAAGAGATTGAAAAACTAAACGCTCAATAATTAACTTAATGAACTCATGGCATTAATTTAACTTAATGCCATTGTTCACTATCCATTACCCTCTCTCTGCATTTTTTACTATTTTCCTACATTAGAGGTTATCTTCACCTCACCCTTAATATAAATTAATACCTATTTTTAGTTAATGGCATAGTAATTGCTTTTTACAAGTATCAGTGTCAAAAATAGGCTAATCAATATGAATATTAATGCAGCATCAATGTTTAAAGAGTTACAAACACAAAGTGTCGAAGCAAAAGGTTTGAGTCGTGAATTAAACACCTCTTCAGTTAACCCTGCTCCTGCTGACTTCTCTGCCATGCTGAAACAAGCTATTGATAATGTGAATGGTTTACAGCAAAACACCACTGAATTACGCAATGGTTTCGAAATGGGTGATGAAAATGTCAGTTTATCTGATGTGATGATTGCAGCAAACAAATCAAGTTTAGCCTTTGATGCAACCGTACAGGTGCGCAATAAAATGGTTGAAGCTTATAAAGAAGTTATGAGCATGCCTGTTTAATCAGCTTTTGTTTAAAGTCAATTCGTTAAAAAGGAAGTCCTGTGTCTGATTCAGCAAGCAACGCAAATTTATTGCTAGAAGGGAGTGATAGTGAAGTGGTAACCCCGCAAAAAAGCGCGGTTTCATCATTCTTCTCTAATGTAGATGTATTACGACAAATTAGCATGATTATTGGTTTATTAATTGTGTTAGCGATTGTTGTAATCATTTGGTCGTGGGGCAAGGAAGCTGAATATCGCCCATTAGGTACCTATCAAACAGATGAGTTGATCTCTACATTGGATTTTTTAGATCAACAAAAAATTCCTTATAAACTTGAAGGTAATAACGTCTCTGTTATGTCCGATCAATATCAAAAAGTTAAACTGCTGATGACACGTGCAGGTTTAGCAAATGACGATGCAGACAACGGCGATGATATTTTATTACAAGATATGGGCTTCGGTGTAAGTCAACGTGTTGAAAAAGAAAGGTTAAAGCTAAGTCGTGAGCGTCAATTAGCACTCGCGATTAAAGAAATGAAAAACATTACTAATGCACAGGTCTTATTAGCAATTCCTAAAGAAAGTGTGTTTGCTCGTAAAGAAAGACAAGCAAGTGCTACGGTTGTTGTAACTAGTGCACGTTCTTATGCGTTATCAGCACAGGAAGTGGACTCAATTGTTGATCTCGTTGCATCAGCGGTACAAGGACTTTCACCAAACAACGTTACAGTGACAGATCAAAGAGGCCGTTTATTGCATTCAGGTAGCAGTACAGGCAGTTCTGCTCAAACTAGCAAAGAATTTGCAATGCAACGCGAAAGAGAAGACGAATATAAGTCAAAAATTGATGCTATTCTTATACCTGTATTAGGTATTGCAAATTATACTTCTGAAGTTGATTTGGTGATGGACTTCACCGTCGTAGAGGAAACTAAAAAAACGTTTAACCCTTCTAATCAAGCGATTCGCAGTGAAATGTTGATTGAAGATAAATCATCGTTAGGTGCGGTCATTGGCTCTGTCCCTGGGGCGTTGTCTAATCAACCTCCTGCCAATGGTGCAATTCCTGAAGAGTTAGAAGAAGCTGCAGAAAATGCAAAAGCAGAAAATAATGGTGCGTCTCGGACCGAATCGACACGAAACTATGAAGTTGATACCACCATTACGCATACTAAACATAAAGTGGGTAAGGTAGACAGACTAGCGGTTTCAGTAGCATTAGATTATATCAAGTCAACTAATGAAGCTGGTGAAGTCGTTTATACACCACGAAGTGCGGCAGAAGTAGAAAATATCAAGCAACTATTATTAGGTGGCTTAGGGATCAACGTAGCGCGTGGCGACATTTTGGCGCTGGCATCAGTGAGTTTTAATCGTCCTGAATTACCAGTGGAGCCAGAAAAAGCACTATGGGAAACGGAAAGCTTTCAAGGTTACGTAAGATTTGGTGGAAGCTTATTTGTCATTATTTTGACTTTGTTATTAATTGTTCGTCCAATCATGAAAAAACTATTATACCCAGAGTCACTTGAAAGTGCTGAAGAATACGAGTTAGGCGGAGCAATTGGCTCTGTAGAGAATGATAATCTACAAATGTTATCAGATGATGATAATGAGAGTCTTGAATTTGGGATGAGCAATGGTCAGTTTAAATTACCTGACCTACATAAGGATGAAGATCTGTTAACAGCAGTAAGATCTTTAGTGGCCAACGAGCCTGGTTTATCGGCACAAGTAATTAAAGAGTGGTTAATACAAGATGAGTGAGAATGAAAACAACAAAGAATCAACTAAAGTCGCTACTTATGATGTTACTCAGTTAAGCGGTGTAGAAAAATCAGCATTATTAATGTTGAGTTTAACACCTGCTGATGCGGCACAAATATTCAGAAACTTAGAGCCAAAACAAGTACAAAAACTAGGTATGAAGATGGCTGCATTAGAAGATTCTTCTCAGGCGAAAGTGAGTAGCGTGCATCGTGCATTCATCGAAGATATTCAAAAATACAGTAACATCGGCTTAGACAGTGAAAACTTTGTTCGTTCATCTTTAATCGAAGCGTTGGGGGAAGACAAGGCTGGAAATTTAGTGGATCAAATTATTTTAGGCAGTGGATCTAAAGGTCTAGACTCTCTGAAATGGATGGATGCACGTCAGGTTGCAAGTATTATTCAAAATGAGCATCCTCAGATTCAAACCATTGTTTTATCATATTTGGATCCTGAACAATCAGCTGAAATCTTAACGCAATTCCCGGAAAAGGTACGTCTCGACTTAATGATGCGTATTGCAGATTTAGAAGAAGTTCAACCAGCAGCATTGCAAGAATTGAACGAGATCATGGAAAAACAGTTTGCTGGTCAAGCTGGTGCACAAGCTGCGAAAATGGGTGGTGCTAAAGCAGCCGCGAACATTATGAACTACTTAGATACGGCTATCGAAGGTCCATTAATGGATTCTTTACGTGAGTCTGATGAAGATATGAGTCAACAAATTCAAGATCTTATGTTTGTATTTGATAACCTTATCGATGTTGATGACCGTGGTATTCAAACGCTATTACGTGAAGTGCCACCAGAGCAATTACAATTAGCCTTGAAAGGTGCTGATGAATTGCTTAAGAATAAAGTGCTGGCTAATATGTCAAAACGTGCTGCTGAAATGCTTGCTGATGATATCGAAGCGATGGGCCCGATTAGGATCAGCGAAGTTGAAGCTGCGCAAAAAGAGATCCTTAATATTGCTCGTCGATTATCAGATGCAGGTGAATTAATGCTAGGCGGCGGCGGTGGAGATGAGTTCTTATAATCATAAAATAGTAACTCGCACTCGTCGGTTAAAAAGGTAAATGGATGACTTCTAATAACGATAATGATAATGCATTCGAAAAATGGGCAATCCCTGACTTCGAAGAGGATATTTCACTTGGTGAAAATGATACCGATCTATTTGGTCGTCCTGCAAGCTGGTATCAAGATACGCCTGTTGAAGAGAGTGAAACGAAAGAAGAAGGCCCCAAACCATTAACCCTAGAAGATATTGAAGCAATTCGAGCATCCGCTTACGAAGATGGTTTTAATGAGGGAAAGGAAGCGGGTTATAACAAAGGTTTGGAAGAAGGTAAATTGCAAGGCTTAGGCGAAGGTCATAAAGAAGGGCTTGCACAAGGATTACAAGAAGGTCTTACAGAAGGGCAAGTCAAAGTAGATGTACAAACTTTACATTGGCAACAATTAGTTTCACGTCTACATAGGCCATTGGAAAAGTTAGATGAGCATGTTGAATTCCAACTAATCACATTAGCAACAAACCTTGCAGAGCAAATGGTGCGTTGTGAAGTGACGGTGAATCCTCAAGTTGTGTTACAAGCGTTGAAGCAAGGTATTGAAGCGCTTCCTGTCAATGAACAACATATTATTATCAGTTTAAATCCCGAAGACTTAGTTTTTGTACAAGACGCATTTTCTGAAAAAGAATGTGAAAAGCGTGGCTGGGATCTTAGATCTGAACCAACATTATTGCGTGGAGACTGCCAAATTCAAACTCAAACATCGAGTATTGATTACGCTTTTTCAACACGTATTACCCAAGTCTTAAAACATTTTTTAAAAGAAAATTATCAGAATACGCCAGAAGTAAGTAATGATGGTGACTTGAGTAATGAACAGCCTGTAGATTATGAAATGCAAACTGAAGATATGCTAAATAAAGCTGCTGAAGCCGAAGAGGAAGAAAACGAAGCACATATAGACAATGTAGAGCCGTCGATAGAAGACGTTGCTGAAAACCTTATTGAAGAGCCGCAAAAAAATAATAAAACGGCAACTGAAGATAATGAATAGTCTAGCGCAGCGTCTTAACCAGTACCAAGTGGGCGAGTCTATTACTCACCCCGTAGTTGCAGGTAAATTAGTAAGGGTCGTTGGATTAACTTTAGAAGCCGTGGGGTGCAGCGCTGCCGTTGGTAGTATGTGTAAAGTTGAAACCAATGATGGTTATATTGATGCAGAAGTGGTTGGTTTTTCCAGTGATCGCTTATTTTTGATGCCAAGTGAAAGGTTAACAGGAGTGTTACCTGGAGCAAAAGTGATCCCTCAAACAAAAGAGGTGGGTATTCCGGTTGGTATGGAACTGCTTGGCCGAGTACTTGATGGTATGGGCAATCCGATTGATGGAAAGGGCGACGTTAAAACCAATAGCATGAGTGGTTACCAAAATACACGCATCAATCCTCTTTCCCGCAAAGCGATTAAGTCGCCATTAGATACAGGTATTAAAGCGATTAATGCTTTATTAACCGTTGGCCAAGGTCAACGAATGGGCTTGTTTGCAGGCTCTGGCGTTGGTAAAAGTGTGTTATTAGGCATGATGACTCGTGGCACAAATGCTGATGTGGTGGTCGTTGGCTTGATTGGTGAACGTGGTCGTGAAGTTAAAGAGTTTATTGAAGAAATATTAGGCGAAGAAGGTCGATCTAGGGCGGTGGTTATTGCCGCTCCTGCTGATGCATCACCTTTAATGCGTCTAAAAGGCTGTGAAACGGCATTAACTATTGCCGAATACTTTCGTGATCAAGGCTTGAATGTATTATTACTAATGGATTCTTTAACACGTTTTGCACAAGCACAACGTGAGATTGCATTAGCTATTGGTGAACCTCCTGCCACTAAAGGTTATCCACCTTCTGTTTTTGCCAAGCTACCTGCATTAGTTGAGCGAGCTGGTAATGGTAATGACAATCAAGGATCAATTAGTGCCTTTTTCACCGTATTAACTGAGGGTGATGATCTACAAGACCCAATTGCTGATGCGTCTCGCGCCATTTTAGATGGGCATATCGTATTATCTAGAAACCTAGCTGACGCTGGTCATTTTCCTGCCATTGATGTGGCTAAATCAATTAGTCGAGTGATGCCGATGGTCACTTCTGATGAACATCAAACCCTCGCGCGAGTACTAAAACAAGCATATGCACTTTATGAAGAGAACAAAGAGCTGATCACTATAGGGGCTTATTCCCGTGGCAGTGACCCACGTATTGATAAAGCAATTTTAATTAAGCCTAGATTGGATCATTTCTTGCAACAAGGTATGAAAGACAGTATCAGTTACAACGATTGTTTGACACAACTTGCCGTTTTAACGCAGGAGTTTGTGAATAGCTAAAGGATTACATCATGGCCGTGAATGCATTACAGCTTGTATATGAGCAAAGAGAGAAGCAAGTTGATCAAGCGTTAAAAGTTTATCAACAGGCTAAAAACGATCTCTTTGAGCAACGTAATCAGTTGCAAAACCTGCATCAATATCGTCGTCAATATATTGCTCAGTTAAGTGAGAAGGGATCTCAGGGGTTGACGATTTCTACTTTGGGTAAATACCAGCAATTCATTGTTCAAATAGACCAAGGTTTAAGTAATCAACAATCTTCTCTGGTTAAGTTTGAATATGCGGTACGTGAAGCAAAGCGGAAATGGACCGATAGTCAAATAGCACATAAAGCGATGGGGTTATTGTTAGAGAAAAAGGCGCTTGAAAAGACGAAGTTAGAAGATAAAAAAGAGCAACAGTTATTAGACGAATTTGCCACTTTTCAGTTTTTTAGAAATAAACAATCACAACAAGAATATAACTAATCATTAGCTAGAATAGTGATTATAGCGAACTACTTAACAGTAGAAACCGTTTTAATATAGAGAGAGTTTTTTATGGTGCAGCCTTTAATGTTTGCTAGTACTACAACTAGTGATTTAAAAGCACATAAAGAGAATGAAATCTTAGGTAAATCCATTTTATCTGAAGAGCGGAGTGAGCCTGCGCAAAAGCAACAGGGATTTTCTCAATTATTAAATGATAAGATTGAAGAAAATAAAGCACCTACAGTAACAGCGGCTTTAGCTGACGCTAAGAAAATGGTTAACGCCACTGAACGACAAACTATTGAGAGTCAGAGTGATGAAAGTGAGCTCAATGTTCAGGATACTGAGTTTTTATCAGTCTCATCAACGCAAGTGACCGGCCAAGATAATGATGTAGCTGTCTCTACGGATAGTCCTGTTCAAACGCTACTTAGCTCAGATGTTATTGAACAGGATGAGCTAGCAGACAAAAATACTCTCCAATCTACTAATAAAGCTTCTGATGAAAAACTCCCAGAAAAAAGCATAGGTGGGGTAACTGCTGAGCAAACGGCAATGAAACCTTCAACAGTAAACAGTGATTTATTAACGAGTAGTCAATTAAATTCAAAAGACCTTCAAAAAACCAATGATACCGATGAAAGTGACGATAAAGAAGCTGCTTTAGAACAAGGGGGAACTTTTACATTTGATAATGTAGTTACTCAACAAAGTGCATCGCAGGAAAGAGATAGCGAAAGCTTAGATATGGACAAGAGTGAGACTTTCACCTTTGATAATGTGGTTACTCAACAAAGTGCATCGCAGGAAGGTGATAGCGAAAGCTTAGGTATAGATAAGAATGAGACTTTCACTTTTGATAATGTGGTTACCCAACAAAGTATATTGCAGGAAGGTGATGTTGAAAGTTTAGATATAGATAATAAAGCCACTGTTAGATTTGATAATTTGAATGGTCAAGCAACCATCGAAAGATCGAGTATCAGTGATGATTCAGTTGAAGATGCAAATACAACATTAGTAACTGATAATGGACAAGCGACACAGTCTCAGCAGGCGCAACTACTATCTAGTATTCGAGATGCACAGCAAATGAATACTAATGTTAATAATAGCAATGAAAACAGTCTTGATAGTATCGATCAAATAAACGTATTAAGTAAAAAAGCTAACCTTCAAGCTTCCCAGCATACTCTATTACAAGAGCAAAAAATTGGGGTAGAGAGTGATGGCCAAGAAGGTTTATCAACATTAAACAATAAAATATTATCTCTTGCTAAAGACGAGCCACAAATCGCGTTACCAGAGCTTGTAACAGAAGAGGATGGACAATTAGACAATCCAGCTAGTATCTCGACTACATTAAAAGTGGAAGGGCAAGCGGCTGCACAAACTATGGTTGATGTTAATGGCGCTAAACCTATTCAAACTAGTATCATTCAGTCAGATAAACTTGTGTCAATGAATCAACATATGCAAGCCACTAATAATTTACTGCAAGAACCTTTAGATATTCAATCTAAACAGGCCGCCCACTTGATGGGGGAACGCGTGATGATGATGTTATCCGAAGGCAAGCAAGAAGTGCAAATTCGATTAGATCCTGCGGAGTTAGGGTCTATGTTTATTAAGGTGCAGGTTCAGCAGGATCAAGTTCAATTAAATATTCAAACCCAGGCCGGTTTAAGTAAAGATATTATTGAGCAAAATATGCCACGCTTAAGAGAGCAATTAGCACAACAAGGAATTCAATTAAGTGATGCTAATGTTGAACAGCAATCTCAACAGCAACAACAGTCTGGACAGCATCAATCGATGCAGGCTATGAATAGTCGTGGTGCTAATGATGCAGATTTAGTTGAAGATAATAGTACTGCCATTTGGATGCCTTCAAAAATTGCTTCTAATGATCAAGGAATTGATTATTATGCATAATAATTTTTTAAACATCTTGGATTAACGGCGAAATGACAATTAAAATCAGTGTATTATTCCCCTAGATTAAGACGCTATAAACACTGGTTATTTTAAGGAGAGTATAAATGGCTGAAGAAAATGAAGCGTCAGGTGAAGCACCTGCTGGCAAAAAGAAATTAATTATTATCATCGCAGCAGCGGTATTAGTGTTAATCATTGCTGGTGCAGCTGTTTTTTTTCTGTTCTTTAGTAGCGAGCCAGAAAGTGAAGAGGTAGTAAAAGATGCTGCAATGGAAGAGGTACAAAAACTAGAAGCTAATTATGTGCCGATGCCCAGACCCCTTGTATTTAATGTCACTGAAGGGAATCGAAATAGAACGGCACAAATTAAAGTACAGTTAATTGTTGATAACAAAGCTGATACTGTATTAGTACGTAAACATATTCCTTTATTAGAGAGTACGTTGGTGACTGTATTTGGAGAAGCTTCCGTAGAACAATTACGTAGTCCTCAAGGGAAGAATGAGTTACGAATGACCGCGCTTGAAGAGCTTAATAAAGCGACTAATTTGGTTGAGCAACGTGCGTTAATCCATACGGTATTATTTACCGGTTTTGTTTTACAGTAATAGATAAGGGTTAAGCATGGATTTATTATCCCAAGATGAAATCGACGCGCTATTGCATGGTGTTGATGATGTCGATGAGGAAAGTGGTGATAATGGAGAAATGGACTCGGGTGATACCCATGCCCATTTTGACTTTTCATCACAAGATAGGATTGTACGTGGGCGTATGCCAACCTTGGAGTTGGTTAACGAACGATTTGCCCGTCATTTACGTATCAGTTTATTTAATATGTTACGTCATACCGCTGAAGTGTCTATCAATGGCGTGCAAATGCTTAAATTTGGTGAGTATGTTCACACCCTATTTGTCCCTACTAGCCTGAATATGGTGCGTTTTCGTCCGTTGAAAGGAACTGGTTTGATAACTATGGAAGCTCGCTTAGTTTTCATTCTAGTGGAAAATTTTTTTGGTGGAGATGGTCGTTATCACGCCAAAATTGAAGGTAGGGAGTTTACTCCTACTGAGCGTCGTATCATTCAAATGCTATTAAAAATAGTATTTGAAGATTACCATAATGCTTGGGCTCCAGTGATGGATGCAGAGTTTGAATACCTTGATTCTGAAGTGAATCCTGCGATGGCTAATATTGTCAGTCCAACGGAAGTGATTGTAGTTAATTCCTTCCATATTGAGCTAGACGGTGGTGGTGGTGATTTCCATATCGCTATGCCTTATTCGATGCTCGAACCAATTCGTGAATTATTGGATGCAGGTGTTCAAAGTGATAAAGAGGATACCGATCAACGTTGGTCTCAAGCACTTGAAGATGAAATTATGGATGTGGAAGTGGGGGTTGATGCATGTGTTGTGGAAAAAGAGCTATCCTTGCGAGAGATAATGCATTTAAAAAGCGGTGACATTATTCCCATTGATCTTCCTGAAAGTTTGTTAGTATCAGTAGAAGGTCTACCTAGTTTCCGTGCAACTTTGGGGAAAGCCAATGACAATTATGCTTTAAAAGTCACCGAAAAAATTAATCGTCCTGAAGTGCAAAAAACACAAATTCAGTTAGAAGATTTAAGAGAAAAATAGCAAGACCATTGTAGATGCAATAATAGGAAGCAAATAATGAGTACAGAACAAGATATGGCTGATGATTGGGCAGCAGCATTAGAAGAGTCAGAAAATGCTGGTTCCGAAGCAAAAAGCATTGATTTAGATGAGCTCAAAGATACTAAAAAGCCAATGAGTGATGATGAGTTGGAACGTTTAGACAGTATTCTCGATATTCCTGTAACTATTTCCATGGAAGTAGGGCGCAGTAAAATTAATATCCGTAATCTGTTACAGCTTAATCAAGGTTCAGTTGTAGAGCTGGAGCGTATTGCGGGTGAACCACTAGATGTATTAGTTAATGGTACCTTGATCGCCCATGGTGAAGTGGTGGTTGTTAATGATAAATTTGGTATTCGTTTAACCGATGTGATTAGCCAAACCGAACGTATTAAAAAACTAAAATGAAGCCGCTCACATGGATTATAAGTGTTGTAATGGCGACATTAAGTTTGCCTGTAATGGCGCTAGAGGAAACAAGTAAACGCCCAGAATTAGCGATTGGTACTATGCTGGGCTCTTTGATTTTGGTGCTTGCTTGTATCTTCCTATTTGCATTCTTGATGAAAAAGAGCAACTTGATTCGTCATGGTGGTCAGCACAGTCCAATTAAAGTGATTTCCACGCAAGCGCTGACTAATAAAAGTCGGGTGCAAATAATAGAGGTGCGTGGTAAACAATATCTGCTAGGTGTCAGTGAGCATTCTGTTAACTTGCTCGATCAATTAGATCCAGCTCAAGAAGAAGATATTGATATTCCTGAAAATCCTTCATTCAAAACTGCGTTTACTAGCGTACTATCCAAAGTAGGAAAGAAAAATAATGAATAAACTACTCTGGTTATTAGCCTCTGTCCTAATAATGTTTGTACCTCAAGTATTGGCCGATCCTACTGCCTTATCTGCGGTAACAGTGACAACCAGCCCTACAGGCGATCAAGAATACAGTGTTACGCTGCAAGTCTTAGCTTTTATGACGGCATTGAGCTTCCTGCCGGCAATGCTTATTTTAATGACCTCTTTTACTCGTATTGTGGTGGTCATGTCGATTCTGCGTCAAGCTCTAGGCTTACAAAGCTCTCCATCTAATCAGGTGATTAACGGTATAGCACTGTTTTTGACCTTCTTTATCATGGCGCCAGTGTTTAATCGTATTAATGAAACGGCTTTACAACCTTATCTCAATGAAGAAATGACCATTGTGCAAGCATTGGAAGAAGGTAAAAAGCCGATGATGCAATTTATGTTGTCACAAACGCGCCTAAAAGACCTTGAGATGTTCATGGAAATTGCTGATGTTCAAGTAGATACACCTGAAGAAGTGCCAATTACAGTATTGATACCTGCTTTTGTAACTAGTGAATTAAAAACTGCTTTCCAAATAGGCTTTATGTTGTTTATTCCTTTTTTGATTATAGATTTAGTGGTAGCAAGTATCTTAATGGCAATGGGGATGATGATGTTATCACCAATGATTATTTCACTACCCTTTAAATTAATGTTGTTTGTATTAGTAGATGGCTGGAACTTAGTCATGGGCAGTTTAGCTAATAGTTTCGGGTTGTAAGGAGACTTATGGAACCGGAAGTTTTTGTTAATATTTTTAGACAAGCATTATGGTTGGTATTGATTCTAGTCTCTGCGGTGATCATACCCAGCTTGATAGTAGGTTTAGTGGTCGCTATCTTTCAAGCTGCAACTTCAATTAATGAGCAGACACTAAGCTTTTTACCTCGTCTTATTATGACCTTAGTAGCGTTAGCATTTGGCGCACATTGGGGGGTTGGTAAGTTAATGGAGTTCTTTGTATCTATGATTGATCAGATTCCACAAGTGGTTGGCTAATGGTTTTCTCTGCGGATCTTATTTTAGATCTGATTGCCAGCTACCTATGGGCATTTAGTCGTATTGCCGCCATGATGATGGTGATGGTTGCTATTGGCTCTAATACCTTACCTACTCGTATTCGCTTATTTTATGCGCTAACTATTACATTAATCGCCTTGCCTGCTATCCCTGCTGGACCTGATGATATTGAGTTGTTTTCACTTAATAGTTTTATTGTGGTGATGCAGCAAATCCTGATCGGTATTGCGATAGGTACTATTTCTGTTTTTGTTGTGCAAACCTTCGTGATTGCAGGTCAAATTATAGCGATGCAAACCAGTTTAGGGTTCGCATCTATGGCCGACCCTTTAAGTGGCGAAAGTTCACCAGTGGTCGGGCAATTTTATGTGTTGTTAGTGACTCTATTATTTTTGGGAGTAGATGGCCATCTCTTGATGATTGAAATGATCATTAAAAGTTTTAGCACTTTACCCGTTTCTGAAAGCGGGTTATTAGCATTAGATTATTATCATGTAGCTGATTGGCTTTCTACTATGTTTCATGCTGCCTTGGCTTTTTCTATCGCTTCTATGGTGGCGATGTTATTGGTTAATTTATCCTTTGGTATTATGACTAAAGCAGCACCACAGCTAAATATCTTTAGCTTAGGGTTTTCGATTAGTATGGTATTTGGGCTGTTTGTATTATGGATAACTCTGCTAAATGTGCCAATGCATTTTCAAAACCAATGGACAGAAGGGGTAACGAGTATGTGTGAAATGCTTAATAACCCTTGTGCCAAACCTTAGCGGGTTACTTATGTATATTAAGGGGTTAAGTCATGGCTGAAAATGAAAACGGTACCGATAAGTCCGAACAGGCCACGCCCGAAAAAGTACGCAAATCCAAAGAAAAGGGACAAGTTGCTCGATCTAAAGAGTTAGCGACCGCGTCGGTGTTAATTGCTGCTGCGCTATCAATGTTTGTTTTTGGTGATAAGCTCGCTTATGAATTGTCAGTCATGATGAAACGCGCTTTCACTTTTGAACGTGCTGATATCTATTCACCAGAACATATGTGGCATGTGTTAGTTGATGGTTTCAGTGGTTTAGGTATACCAGTTTTTCTTATTCTACTGATGTTATTTATTATCTCTATTCTAGGCAGTTCTTTGTTAGGTGGTATGTTGTTTAGTACTAAAGCAATGATGCCTAAATTTAGTCGAATGAGTCCTAAAGCCGGTTTTAAACGCATGTTTGGTATGCAAGCTTGGGTTGAGCTGATTAAATCTATTTTAAAAGTAACCGTGGTCATGTGCGTTGCCTGGGCGATTTTAGCAGCCACTTTTGAGCACATATTACATCTGTCTATAAGCCAATTACCGGGCAGCGCTTTTGAAGCATTGGATATGCTCAGCTGGATGTTTTTATTGTTGTGTCTTTCGTTATTAGTGATTGTTGCAGTTGATGTTCCTTACCAAATATATAAGCACAATGATGAATTGAAGATGACCAAGCAAGAGGTCAAAGATGAGTTTCGTAACTCTGAAGGGAAGCCCGAAGTAAAACAGCGTATTCGTCAATTACAATATGAGATGTCACAACGAACTATGATGGGAGATGTCCCTGATGCTGATGTGATTGTCACCAATCCAACTCATTACTCTGTAGCGCTTAAATACGATAAAGACGGCGATCGTCCACCTTATGTGGTTGCCAAAGGTGTTGACTTTATGGCTTTGAAAATCCGTGAAGTGGGACGAGAGCATGAAGTCCCTGTGATGCAGTCACCACAATTATGTCGTGCGGTGTATCATACGACTGACATTGGTGAAGATGTTCCTGAGGAGTTATTTATCGCTATTGCTAAGATCTTAGCTTACATCTATCAGTTAGAGCAGTTTAGGAAAGGTAAGTCTGGCCGACCTAAAGCGTTACCAACTGAGATTCCTGTACCGGATGATTTCCTCTATCCGAATTAGTTCCTTTCCTATCCGATCATTCATTGAAAGTTGTTTTTCGCTTATATAATTAATTGGTATTGTATTTGCTTAATACTAAGGTGCAGAAGATAATTTGACACTATTAACATGTATTTAGTCATTATTTCTTCATTTTGAATCGTGCTTATCTCGTATACAAAGCATCCACCACTTTTAATATTTAAATTAGTTGGTTAGAGTAGCCACTATTAGATATTTAATATTAGTTAACATATTTATTTTTAGGTGACACTATTAACGCAATCTTCGCATCATTTTGGTCTAAACGAGCAATTATTTTCGGTGGGTTAGGCACGCCTATTCTGGTCCTTGCAATTTTAGGTATGGTTATTCTACCTATGCCTGTATTGCTATTAGATATCTTATTTACCTTTAATATTGCCTTGGCGTTAATTGTACTTTTAGTTTCTATCTATACTAAACGTCCTCTGGATTTTGCCGCTTTTCCGACCGTGTTATTAATTGCGACTTTATTACGTTTGGCGTTAAATGTTGCTTCAACACGTGTGGTGTTATTAGAAGGGCATGAAGGCGGTAGTGCTGCTGGTAACGTTATTGAAGCTTTCGGTTCAGTGGTGATTGGCGGTAACCTTGCCGTAGGATTAATCGTATTTATTATATTGATGATCATTAACTTCGTGGTTGTTACCAAGGGGGCCGGGCGAATCTCTGAAGTGAGCGCTCGATTTACATTGGATGCGATGCCGGGTAAACAGATGGCCATTGATGCGGATCTAAATGCCGGATTGATTAATCAAGATCAAGCGCGTTTACGACGTGAAGAAGTGACCATGGAAGCAGATTTTTACGGTTCAATGGATGGTGCGAGTAAATTTGTTAAAGGTGATGCCATTGCAGGGATCATGATCTTATTTATCAATATTATTGGCGGTTTTATTATTGGGATGGTGCAGTATGATCTGCCCCTTTCTGAGGCGGCAGAGATATACACACTATTAACCATTGGTGATGGTTTAGTGGCACAAATTCCTTCTTTATTGTTATCGATAGCTGCTGCGATCACAGTAACGCGTGAAAATACTGAAGCGGATATGGGCAACCGTATGCTTGGGCAAATGTTTGATGACCCCAAAGCATTAATGATCACCGCAGGCATTCTGTTAGTGATGGGGGTTGTCCCTGGTATGCCGCACCTAGCTTTCTTAACATTAGGTGCTGTGGCGGCTGGTGGTGCATATTGGCAATTGAAACGTTTGAAAACCAAACAGGAAACTGCATTAGCTTTACAGCAAAGTGGTGCCGCTGCAGATGCAGGTGCTGCTGAAGTCAAAGAGCTAGGTTGGGATGATGTACGCAGTGTTGATACGATCGGTTTAGAGGTTGGTTATCGCTTGATCCCATTGGTGGATAAATCTCAAGGCGGGCAATTATTAGATCGCATTAAAGGCGTGCGTAAAAAGTTATCTCAACAGATGGGCTTTTTAATTCCACCTGTGCATATTCGCGATAACCTCGATTTATCACCTAATCATTACAGTATTTCTTTGATGGGGGTTGGTTGTGGACATGCAGATATTTACCATGATAAAGATATGGCAATTAATCCGGGGCAAGTGTTTGGCCCTATTGATGGTATTGCCGGTATAGATCCTGCCTTTGGATTAGAAGCAGTTTGGATAGATGATTCACAAAGAGAGCAAGCACAAGCATTAGGCTATACTGTAGTAGATACTGCGACGGTAGTAGCAACACATTTAAGTCAAATACTCAGTAATCATGCTGCACAGCTGTTAGGTCATGAAGAAGCGCAAAATCTACTGGATATGTTAGCTAAAAAACATCCTAAACTAGTCGAAGGGTTAGTGCCTGAAGTGCTGTCATTAAGTACGGTAGTAAAAGTGTTACAAGGGTTACTAAATGAAAATGTAGCGATTCGAGATATTCGCTCTATCGTACAGACTTTAGTGGATTATGGACCGAGAAGCCAAGATGCCGAAGTTTTGACAGCAGCCTGTCGAATTTCATTAAAACGCATGATAGTACAGGAAATTATTGGCAGCGAGCCGGAAATCCCTGTTATTACGCTATCTTCAGAGTTGGAACAAATACTGCATAAGTCTATACAAGCTGGTGGAGCTGATGGTGCTGGTATTGAGCCAGGGTTAGCAGAACGCATTCAAAACTCGTTGATCGAAGTGGCTCAGCAACAAGAATTAGTAGGGCAACCGGCGGTGTTATTAACATCCGGTGTATTACGTGGCACATTAGCTCGATTTGTTAAAAATACAATTCCGAGCCTACATATATTGTCTTATCAGGAAATCCCAGATGATAAGCAAATTAAAATAATTAGCTCAGTTGGGCAATAATGGTTGTAATCAATGAAAATTAAACGATTTTTTGCAAAAGACATGCGTACCGCAATGGTTGAAGTTAAGGAAGTATTAGGTCCTGATGCGGTGATTATGTCTAATAAAAAAGTAGTCGGTGGTATTGAAATAGTCGCTGCGGTTGATTACCAATCTCAGGCTGCAGAGCCAAAATCAGAAAAAACAGATAGCTTTTCGCAGCTTAAGGAAGATAGCGTGCAGTTATCTTCAAAAGGAGCTGAAAAGAGTGCTCCTAAAATTAAATTACCCAACAGTATTCGTAGTAATCGTAAAGAAAGTGGTGAGGATTTTGCTAAATCACTTAACTCGTTTTTTGGTAAGGTCAATGCTCAGCAGAATAAAAAGCCTGCACCTAAAAAGCGTAGTGAATTACCGAGTTTCTCTTTTAATGAAGAAATGGAGAAACAAACTAAAAAAGCTGAACCTTCACAACCTCCAACATTAGCTGAACAGCAGAATTGGCATCGTCAAGAATCGCGTCACGCACCGGTAAAACAAACCGCTTCTGCAAATCGCGTTCAAGATAATAAAGGCATGGCAAAAATAAGTGAAGAAGTCGCGTCATTACGTAAGTTATTAGAGCATCAAGTATCTGGTTTAATGTGGCAAGAGATGGAGCGAAAAGAGCCCGTTCGAGCAATGATCATTAAATGGTTAAATAGTGCTGGATTTTCTGACGAAATTGCCGATAACTTAGCAAGTTACGTACCTGAAGATGCTTCTTCTAGTGAAGTGCAACAATATATACAGGCATTATTACAAGATAAAATTTTTATCGGACAAAATGAAATACTGTTAAAAGGTGGTGCGATTGCTCTATTAGGTCCTACTGGGGTGGGTAAAACAACGACAATCGCCAAGTTGGCTGCACAATTTGCCATTAAATATGGGCCAGAACAAGTGGCTTTAATTACTACTGACACATATCGTATTGGCGCACATGAACAGTTAGCGACCTACGGTAAAATCATGGGGTGCGCAGTCAGAGTTGCCAAAGATGCCGATGAATTATCACAAATTTTATATCAGTTTAGAGAAAAGCGTTTAGTGTTGATTGATACTGCTGGCATGGGCCAACGAGATGTTCGTCTTTCAGAACAGCTAGAAACGTTAATGAGTAGCAGTGGCGTGAATATTAAGAGCTACTTAGTGGTTCCATCAACTGCGCAGCGTCGTGTAGTTGAAGAAGCATTACAGCACTTTAAACGCATTCCGTTATCTGGATGTATCTTAACTAAAATTGATGAAAGTCTAGGTTTAGGTGAAGTATTAAGTGTCACAATGAAGCATGCTTTACCGATTAGTTATATCACAACTGGGCAGCGAGTGCCTGAAGATATTGAAATAGCAAAAGTGGAAAGTTTAATCAGTGATACGTTAACAATGATGGAAAACCAGCAACAAGAAGAGTCACATCAATGGTATAGCAATACAGACGATTAATTTCGGTGTTATAGTACATAATATGTTGGTTTAATTAATTTAAATAATGAGTAAGTAAGATGATGGCAGATCAAGCAAGCGGGTTAAGACGAATGGCAAATCACCAAGTGAAAGTTATTGCAGTAACTGGCGGTAAAGGCGGCGTAGGTAAAACTAATGTAACGCTTAATATGGCTGTATCGCTTGCAAAAATGGGTAAGCGAGTAATGATACTTGATGCCGATTTAGGACTAGCAAATGTCGATGTTTTATTGGGTATCCGAGTAATTAAAAATCTTTCTCATGTGTTATCTGGTGAATGTACGTTAGACGAAGTGATTGTTCATGGTCCAGAAGGGGTGATGATCATCCCAGCAACTTCTGGTACGCAATCTATGGTTGAATTAACAGATGTTGAACATGCGGGATTGATTCAAGCATTCAGTTCATTACAAACGCCTATTGATATCTTATTAATTGATACCGCTGCTGGTATTTCAAATATGGTGGTTAGTTTTGCTCAAGCTGCGCAAGATGTGTTGATGGTAGTGTGTGATGAGCCTACTTCTATCACCGATGCCTATGCATTGATTAAGATACTAAGTAAGCAAAATGGTGTGTATCGTTTCAAGATCGTCGCGAATATGGTACGCAGTCTCCGTGAAGGACAAGACCTTTTTACTAAGCTTACCCGAGTAACAGATCGTTTTTTGGATGCTTCTTTAGAGCTGGTTGCTTGTATTCCTTTTGATGGCAATGTGCGTCAAGCTGTTAGAAAGCAAAAAACTGTGGTTGATGCCTTCCCTAAAACCCCTGCATCTTTGGCATTTAAAGCATTAGCAAACCGTGCCACTGATTGGCCGATCCCACATCAACCGGGTGGACATTTAGAGTTTTTCATTGAAAAATTATTATTAAACGATAACGATGAAAGTATTAAAGAACTTTTATAGATAGCTGTTATAGATAATAACTAAAGCGGGAATGTTTATAAGTGATTAAAGCGCAGGGATATCAATCTGATACATCTGATTTGATTGGTCGTCATTCAGAGTTAGTACAAAAAATTGCATACCATTTAATGGCTCGATTGCCTGCTAATGTATTAGTCGATGATCTTGTGCAGTCTGGCATGATCGGTTTATTAGAAGCCGCGCGTAATTTTGATGCAACTAAAGGCGCAAGCTTTGAGACATTTGCCGGTATTCGTATTCGCGGTGCGATGCTTGATGAGATGCGTAAAGGAGATTGGGTTCCTCGTTCCGTTCACAAGAACAGTCGTACCATTGCAGCAGCAATTGATGCGGTAGAAAAGCAAACGGGTGAAAGTGCAACTGAAGTAGAAGTGGCCAATTATTTGCAAGTAACACTGGGTGAATACCAAAAAATGTTACAAGACGTAAATTGTGCCAAATTAGTAGCTTATGAGGATTTGCCCAATCCTAATGATATGTTCGCACAAACTAGTGCAACAGCAGATAGCACTTTTGATAATGTTGCTGAAAACCAATTTACAAAGCAATTAGCTGAGATGATAGAGACTCTTCCACAAAGAGAGGCATTAGTATTATCTCTGTATTACGACGAAGAATTAAATTTAAAAGAAATAGGGTTAATTTTAGAGGTGAGTGAGTCTCGCGTCAGTCAAATTCTTAGCCAAGCTTTGCATAAACTGAAATCTAAAGTTAACTCTGCTAAAATGTAACTATTAAGGGGTAATTATCTGTAGTGGCTCACATTATCGTGTTGAGCTAAAGATAATTTAAAAAATTAATGTATTTTTTTGCAATTTTTATCTATATATAACATATATATAGATATAGGTAGATTTTTGTTCTAGGGGAATATTTTGAATAAAGAAATGAAGGTTTTAATTGTTGATGATTTTTCGACAATGAGAAGGATAATTAAAAACTTATTAAGGGACTTAGGTTTTACCAATACATTTGAAGCAGATGATGGTCACACGGCGTTGCCGATGTTAAAAAACGGTGACTTCGAGTTTGTTGTAACTGATTGGAATATGCCAATTATGGAAGGGATCCAACTGTTAAAAGAGATCCGTAAAGACCCTAATTTAAAACATCTTCCAGTATTAATGGTAACTGCAGAAGCAAAGCGAGAGCAAATCATTGAAGCTGCACAAGCTGGTGTTAACGGTTACATAATTAAGCCGTTTACTGCAGGTACATTGAAAGAAAAATTAGACAAAATCTTTGAGCGTTTAGCTTAATTTAAGGAGTTAAGTATGGCAAATAATGTAATGCCACACCTATCACTTTCAGAAGCTAAAGCCTTAGTTGCACATTTAGAAGCAGACCAAATAGAAGATGCTAATAAAATTGTAGAAAGTGTTAAACATTTTAATACCACTGAAAGCGTCTTGTTTGGGCAAGTGGGCGAGTTAACCCGTGAGTTACATGAAGCATTACTAAGTTTTCATAATGATACGCGTTTATTAGATTTAGCTGGTCATGATTTACCTGATGCAAAAAATCGTTTGAATTACGTTATTGAAATGACTGACAAAGCAGCCAATACCACTATGGATGCAATTGATCATTGTTTACCTGTGACTGATAAGTTGATTAATGACTTGGATGAGGTTATGCCAAGTTGGAGCAATCTAATGACTCGTGATTTAGCTTTAGGTGAGTTTAAATTAATGTGTCATTCAGTGGATGATTTTTTAAATTATTCGAAACAGAGTGCAAATCAGTTACGCGATAAATTAACTGAAATTTTAATGGCACAAGAGTTCCAAGATTTAACTGGTCAAATTATTAACCGCGTGATCGAACTAGTACAAGAAATTGAATCGAAATTAGTGGTTATTCTAAAAGTATGCAGTAAACAAAGTGAGTTAGATTCTTCTGTTGAAAAACAAAGTTCAGTTAAAGAAACGAAGAATACTATTAAAACGGAAGGGCCAATTATTGATGCCGAATCCCGTACTGACGTTGTCAACGGACAAGACGACGTAGATGACCTGCTTTCAAGCTTAGGATTTTAAAGGAACTAGGAAATGACATTTGAAGTAGATGATGAGATCCTGCAGGATTTTTTAGTTGAAGCAGGAGAGATTCTAGAGTTACTCTCAGAACAACTTGTTGAATTAGAAAATAATCCAAATGATGTTGAATTATTAAATGCAATCTTCCGCGGCTTTCATACCGTTAAAGGAGGAGCAGGCTTTCTATCATTAACTGAGCTGGTTGAAACATGCCATGGTGCTGAAAATGTATTTGATGGATTACGTCAAGGAGCCCGTTCAGTTGATTCTGAGTTAATGGATACCATTTTAGCTGCATTAGACATTATCAATGAACAGTTCTCTGCGGTACAAAATGGTGAAGCTGCAGAAAAAGCCTCTTCAGATATTTTAGAGTCATTACACCGATTAAGTAAGCCTGAAGCAGAAACTGCTGAGTCTATTGTCGATGAAGTTCCTGAACCTGTTGCAGAAACGGTGCAAGCTACTGGAAGTAGTATTGACGACATTAACGAAGCTGAATTCGAAAGTCTATTAGATGAATTACACACTAAACCTGACGCTGATTCCCCTGCACAGGCAGTAAGTGATGAAATTACAGAAGATGAGTTCGAAAGCTTATTAGATGATTTACATGGAGCAGGCAAACATTCCCCTACTCCTGTGGTTTCAACACCAGAAAATCAAGCCACTAGTGATGAGATTACAGAAGATGAATTTGAATCACTGCTAGATGAGCTTCATGGTAGCGGTAAGCATGGAGATAAACCTGCAAAGGCTGATAAAGCTCCAGAAAACGTTGCCAGTGATGAAATTAGTGAGGATGAGTTTGAGAATTTACTAGACGAACTTCATGGTAAAGGAACTCATAGTGGTGCTCCTAAGGTTGAAAAACCAGCACCTGTTTCTGATGAAATTACAGAAGATGAATTTGAGTCTCTCTTAGATGAATTACATGGTGTAGGTAAAATGAATACGGCTGCTCCTGTTATACAGGAAACAGTCAAACAAACACCTAAAACTACTCCTTCAGTTACTCAGTCTGAACCTGTTAAAGCGGCACCCACTCCAGCAGCAGTTAAACCTCAACCTGCAGCTGAGAAAAAGCCAGCTGCAAAAGTACCTGTTAAACCTCAAGCAGAACAAACCGTCCGTGTTGATACAAGTACCCTTGATGAAATCATGAATATGGTTGGAGAACTGGTACTGGTTCGTAATAGATTAGTGAGTCTAGAATCTACCTCCGAAAATGAAGAAATATCTCGGGCAGTAGCTAACTTGGCGATCGTTACCAGTGATCTACAAGGCTCTGTGATGAAAACCCGAATGCAACCTATTAAAAAGGTATTTGGTAAGTTTCCTCGTGTGGTCAGGGATTTAGCTCGTCAACTTGGAAAAAATATTCGCTTAGATTTAGTGGGTGAAGAGACCGATTTAGATAAAAATCTAGTGGAAGCATTAGCCGATCCATTGGTGCATTTAGTGCGAAACTCTGTGGACCACGGTATTGAAATGCCTGAAATTAGAATGCAATCAGGTAAAGAAACACAAGGTAGAGTCTTACTATCAGCTGCACAGGAAGGTGATCATATCTTGCTAGTTATCCAAGATGATGGCGCTGGTATGGATGCAGAGAAGTTAAAACAAATTGCTATCGGTAAAGGCATCTTAGATCAAGATGCGGCTGAGCGTATGACTGATAAAGATGCTTATTCACTTATCTTTGCGCCAGGTTTCTCTACTAAAGTAGAAATATCGGATATTTCTGGCCGCGGTGTTGGCATGGATGTGGTTAAAACCAGTATTACTAAGTTAAACGGTACCATCTCTATCGACTCCGAAATTGGTAAAGGCACACGTTTAGAGATTAAAGTCCCGCTAACCTTAGCGATTTTGCCGACCTTAATGGTGTTAGTCGCGAATCAAACATTTGCATTACCTTTAACTAACGTAAATGAAATTTTCCATTTTGATTTAGCAAAAACTAATGTGGTCAATGGACAATTAACCGTAGTAATTCGTGATCATGCCGTACCATTATTTTATCTACGAGATTGGCTCGCGCCACAAGCACCTCGTAATGAGAAAGCGGATGGCTTAGGACATGTTGTTATCGTTCAACTTGGTATCCAACAAGTAGCATTTGTAGTGGATGGATTATTAGGACAAGAAGAAGTCGTTATTAAAGCCTTAGATAAATTGCTATCAGGTACACCTGGGATGGCTGGTGCAACCATTACTAGTGATGGTGGTATTGCTTTGATTTTAGATCTACCTAGCTTATTAAAGCATTACGCATAAAGGAACTGTAAATGGCAATCAAAGTGTTAGTAGTCGATGATTCTAATTTTTTTCGTCGTCGAGTAAGTGAGATTATCAATGCATCTCCTCACTTAGAAGTTATCGCGACGGCTAATAACGGTAAAGAATCTATTGAGATGGTACTCAAACACAAACCTGATGTGATTACCATGGATGTTGAAATGCCGATAATGGATGGCATTACAGCGGTACAAAAAATAATGGATGTCGCTCCGACACCTATTTTAATGTTTTCATCATTAACTCACCAAGGTGCGAGTGCTACGTTAGATGCTTTAGAAGCAGGTGCTTGTGACTTTTTACCTAAAAAGTTTGAAGATATTGCTCGCGATAAAGAAGAAGCGACAACGTTACTACAGCAGCGTATTCAACAAATTGCTAAACGTCGTGTTATGCGAGTTGCTGATAAAAAATCAGGGATTACAGCGAAGGCATCTCCAACGCTAACTAGTAACACAAGTACGGTTGTAAAACCTACTTTGAACCGTTTATCAACGATCAACGATCGCAGTGAACTAACTGCTAAGCCATCACCTATTAAACGCCATAAAGCATCTGGTAAGAATTATAATGTGTTAGCGATTGGTACTTCAACGGGAGGCCCCGTTGCATTACAAAAAATACTAACAGCTTTACCGGCACACTTTAAATTACCTATTGTCTTAGTTCAACATATGCCGGGTACGTTTACCAAAGCCTTTGCTGATAGACTCAATAGTAATTGTAAAATATCAGTTAAAGAAGCGGCTACGGGGGATATTTTAAAGCCTGGCTGTGCTTATTTAGCACCAGGTGGCAAACAGATGTTAATTGGTCCGAATGGCCAAATTAAAATACACCCAGGTAATGAAGCATTAAACTATAAACCAAGTGTTGATATTACCTTTGCTTCATTATCTAAATCTTACGGCAGCAAAGTATTAGCTGTTATCTTGACTGGTATGGGAGCGGATGGTCGAGATGGCGCTCGTTTATTGAAAGATAAAGGTGCTGAAATCTGGGCGCAAGATGAAGCAAGTTGTGTTGTTTATGGTATGCCTCAAGCGGTTGCTAAGGCAGGCATTGCAACAGAGTCAATACCATTAGATCAAGTTGCTCAACGGATATTAGTGGAATTAAAGCATGAGTAAAATAGGGCTACTTGGTTTTATTGTTATTGCTGTAAGCATTGTTTTTGCACAGCTTTATCATGATGCCCCTTTGAGTAGCCTCTTTGATTTTGCTGCATTTTTGATTGTTTTTGGCGGCACACTAGGTGCCATTTTAATTCAATCTTCAGTCAAGCAATTAAGTCATGCCTTTAAACAATTGTTAAGTTTATTTGCAAAACCATCGGTACTGTTGGATACGCAGATAACATTAATAAAACGTTGGTCAGTCATCTCGCGACAAGAAGGGTTGTTAAGTTTAGAAAAGCAAAACAATGAAGGCTTAGATCATTTTTCAGAAATGGCCCTAGCAATGCTCATTGATGGCTGTGATCCGGTTGATTTACAACAGATCTTAGAGCAAGAAATTGAATTAGAAATGGACCAACATGAGCGCAGTGCTCAAGTCTTCGATGCAATGGGAGGCTACAGCCCGACCATAGGAATTATCGGAGCCGTATTAGGCCTTATCCAAGCAATGGCGTTTCTTGACCAACCTGAGCTGTTAGGTCAAGGCATTGCTGTTGCATTTGTCGCAACTATATATGGTGTGGCTTTTGCAAACTTTTTGTTCTTACCGATTGCCAACAAAATACGTTTGAATTACCAGCATAAGGCGTTATTTAACGAAATGACCATGGTAGGTGTGATTGCCATTGCACATGGTGAAAATAGCTTGTTACTAGAGCGTCGATTACATGGGTATTTAGCTAGAGCGGTTTACTAATGCCTATTTATCATAGACGTAACGCACATAAAGCGCATAGTAATCATGTCCATCGTTGGACGGTTTCCTATGCAGATTATATGACTTTGATGTTTGCGCTATTTGTTGTTTTGTATGCAGTCTCTTCGAATAATGAAGAAAAGTATCAAGAGGTAATTGAAATTATTCAGCAAGCGAGCAAATTTGTCGAGGCACCACATAGTGGGTCGAATGCGAATGGTATTTTAACTAAACGCAGTAATGATATAAAAGAGAATACTGGGCCAGCTTTACTCAGTGACGGAGAAGATTTTGCATTAGGGCATGTAAGTGAGCTTGAAAGTGAACAACTATCTAGCCCTGCACAAACTTATACCGGGAAGTCATTACAAGCGTTACAGTTATCCTTAGAATCAGCATTAAAAACAGAATTAGAAAGTGGGGCATTTAGTGTCGACTTAAATGGTGATTGGTTAACCATTGAAATGAGTGGCCCCTTGTTATTTGCTAATGCTAGCCATACTTTATTAAATGGTGCAAAACGTAATATTAAACAGATAGCTAACGTTTTATCACCGGTTAACAATATGCTTAGGCTTCGTGGATATACAGACCCAGATAATATTTCTAATGAAATATATGCATCGAACTGGGAATTGTCAGCCATGCGAGCAATCAGTGTATTAAAAGCATTGAGTGAGCAAGGTGTGGGTCAACACCGCATGGTGATTGAAGCCTATGGGAAATTTCAGCCTGTTATCAATGAGAATGGTGTTGAGGATAAACTTAAAAGTCGACGAGTTGTGATTGCCATTTCTAAATATGCTGTATTTGAAAAGGAAGTGGTTGAAAATAAAAGTAAAAATAATGAAGTAGTAGAGCCAGAGGTTCCACGTGTAGTAACACCAGATAGCGATGAAATTCGTGAAATATACCGTCCAGATGGGCGACTCATCATTACAACAAGGCAGGAGTGAAGGTGAAAATTTGGACGATTTCAAACCAAAAAGGTGGGGTAGGTAAAACCACGACTGTGATTTCACTGGCAGGATTATTGGTAGACCGAGGTTACCGTGTATTGTTAATTGATACGGACCCACATGCATCATTAACCAGTTATTTACAATATGACTCAGACCAGTTACCGGTTAGTTTATATGATTTGTTTCAAGACCCAGCAACAACTCGGTCTGGATTATTACAACTTATCTTACCAACGGAAATTGATAACCTCTCTTTGATTCCTGCTTCTATGTCATTAGCTACCTTGGATAGAGTATTAGGAAACCAAGAAGGGATGGGGTTGTTCTTAAAGAAACAACTAAAATTAGTAGAAGATGATTACGACTTTGTATTGATAGATTGTCCTCCTGTATTAGGGGTAATGATGGTGAATGCATTAGCTGCTTGCGAACGTATTTTGATCCCAGTACAAACTGAGTTTTTAGCCTCAAAGGGCTTACAAAGAATGGTACAAACCTTGGGAATAATGCAATATTCTAAGGGCAATGACTTTAATTATTGCATTATTCCTACTATGTTTGATAAACGAACCAGAGCGTCAATTAATACGTTAAATGATTTACAAAAAACTTATCAGGGCAAAGTATGGAAAGGTGTCATTCCAATCGATACTAAATTCAGAGATGCGAGTTTAGCGCATCTACCAATCTCGCAGTATACAAAGAACTGTCGAGGGGCATTTGCCTATGAAACTTTGTTAAATTATTTGTTACAAACCGAGCATAATTAGATGAAGAATAACAACAACGAAGCAATGAAAAACTATTTTGATTCAATGCTTCGAGATGACCAAGCTACAGAGCAACCAGAGAACAAGCAAACAGAGTTTGCAGATCCTATTCCTGTGGATGTATCAACATTACCAAAGAACTTGGTTTTTTCTGAGTCTATTGTAGGCGTTGAAAAAGCCAGTGATGAAGAGGAACCAGCACCTGCTGAGCAGTGGAAAAATCTTCAGGTTGAAGATAATTTTCAAGTTTTGTTCTTCGAATTAAATCAGGTGACTTTTGCTATTCCGTTAACTGATTTAGGCGGGATTTATCAGTTAAGTGATTCACTTAACTTTTTAATGGGTAAGCCAGCTTGGTTTCGTGGCGTGATGAGCCATAATGAAAGGCTATACAACATCGTTGATACGGCATCTTGGTTACAATTAGACAAAAATGCTGAGGATCTTCAATATAGCCATTTTATTTTATTAGGTAGTACCGCTTGGGGTTTATCTTGTGAAAAGTTAATTGGCACTGAAACGCTAAATAAAGACCAAATTAGATGGCGTGAGGAAAAAGGCTCACGACCATGGCTCGCTGGGATGGTTAAGCAAAAAATGTGTGCTTTAATCCATGCTGAAGAGCTAGTGAAATTATTAGATCAGGGAATGGACATTCGCAGCTAAATTTTTAAGCTGAATTTAATTAACCAATAATTTTAAGTAGAGATAAAATGAATAGAGAATCTAGTTTGTCAGATAAAACGTCTAACGATGAAATTTTACAACGTGTAACGTTTCTTTTAGATAACGAAACCTACGGTATTAACGTAATGCAAGTGCAAGAAATCTTACGTTATACTGAAATTGCTGCCGTACCTGGCGCACCACAGTATGTATTAGGTATCATTAATCTTCGTGGTAATGTGGTAACTGTTATCGATACACGTACTCGTTTTGGATTAATGCCTGCTGATATTACTGATAGTACTCGTATTGTAATTATTGAAGCAGAAAAGCAAGTTATCGGTATTTTAGTAGATAGTGTTGCTGAAGTGGTGTACTTGAAGAAATCAGAGATCGAAGCTGCGCCGCATGTGGGGACTGAAGAAAGCTCACAATTCATCCAAGGTGTATGTAATCGTGATAGTGGTTTATTAATTTTAGTTGATCTTAATAAATTACTTACTGATGACGAATGGGATGAGCTACATTTACTGTAAGTGATTATTACCTAAATTAGGTGCATATGTTTATACAATATATTCCTTGGCTAGCTATTTTGTTAGTCATTGTGAGTTTTGCTACGACGCTTTTTTTATTGAAAAGAGTAAATAAGAAAAACCGTAGTCTTGAAATACTGGTTAAGTCTCTATTAGCGCAGCAAGAAAGTAATAAAAAGCAATTTTCAGAGGTGCACTCTGGAGCAATAGGCTTAGGTAAAAAGTTAAAGCAACTTGATCATACGGTAAATAAGATACAAGAGCATCAAGTAGACCTAGTGGCTTCTGCGCCTGAAAATAGACTCTATACCCGTGCCACTAAAATGGTTGAGTTAGGAGCGAGTATTGAAGAGTTAATGCAGGAATGTGAATTACCACGTGCAGAGGCTGAGTTATTATTAAATTTACATCGTAAATAATGGCTATACACCTCTGAAGCACCACTTAATAGCTTTTTAGGCAGTTTATTATTTAGATAGTGAATTGTGTGATTAATCACAAACAAGTTGGCTAATCACATTCACTTCGACCTTATTGGCTGCAGAGTGGCCCATTAATTACGCTATTTTTTGAGTGTTTAACTCAATATTACCTCACTTAGGTTTTCTTTTATCATTGCTCTTATAATACTCATACTTTTTCTTACTGTTACTAGCCCTTGCTGATAGTTACTCATGTGTGTTTTCTATGTTAGGATCCTCTGCTATTTTGATTGTCTTTTAATAAGGGTAAGCATTAATGCTTGAGTGCAGAAACTTAACTTGTGTTCGAGAACAACGTGTTTTGTTTAAACAGTTAAACTTCATGCTTTCTGCTGGTGAAATATTACATCTAGAAGGGCCTAATGGCGCGGGTAAAACCAGTTTATTACGCTTATTGACGGGCTTGTCCTCAGCTTATTCTGGTGATATTTATTGGCAACAAGAAAACATCATCAAACAACGAGAAAGTTATTATAAAGCACTCCTTTATCTAGGACATAAATCTGGGATAAAACCTGAATTAACCGTTCTAGAAAATCTGCAATCTTTTCAACGTTTATATTCTACACAAGCTGATGCAGACCTATTTGAAGCATTGCTTATGGTCGGGTTAGTTGGTTACGAGTATGTCCCAGCTGCACAGCTTTCTGCGGGGCAACAACGACGTATTGCGTTAGCTAGAATGTATATCACTGATTGTAAATTATGGATACTTGATGAACCTTTTACTTCCCTTGATAAACATGCCGTTCAGGTGCTTGAAAAACGTCTCATTAAGCACGCAGAGCAAGGTGGAGCCATTGTTTTAACCACACATCATGAGCTATCTATACCTGAATCAGCTTATAAAAAACTAAGATTAAGTGCGCCAGCTGAAGAGGAACAATATGTTTGATGCTTTTGTGCAGGTGGTTCGTCAAGATTTATTGGCTGCATTTCGCCATCAAAGTGCCATTTTAAATCCAATTTGGTTTTTTGTTATTGTGGTGACCTTATTCCCCTTAGGTTTAGGCTCTGATCCCACTTTATTATCTCGTATTGCGCCCGGTATTATTTGGGTAGCGGCATTATTAGCTGCATTACTTTCTTTTGAGCGCCTTTTTAAAGATGATTTCATCGATGGGTCACTAGAGCAAATGATGCTTTCACCTTATCCATTGGCTTGGTTAGTCAGCGCTAAAATATTTGGCCACTGGGTATTAACAGGTTTGCCTATTTTACTAGTTTCTCCTTTATTAGCGGTTTTTTTATCATTAAAGATGGATGCTTTTTGTGCACTTTTTCTAACGCTACTCATTGGAACACCAATATTAAGTCTATTAGGCGCTATTGGGGTTGCATTAACTGTGGGTTTGCGTAAAGGTGGAATATTGTTGAGTTTAATCATGTTGCCCTTTAGTATTCCTATTTTAATTTTTTCTACCATGGCTATTGAGGCTGCCTCTTTTGGGCAATCATACTTAGGATTTATCGCTCTGTTATTAGCTATGTTAGTAGGTGCAATTACCTTAGCGCCTTTTGCTATCGCCGCCGCATTACGGGTCAGTGTCAGTTAACTATGTTTAAATTAGAGATTTAATTATGTGGAAGTGGTTACATCCTTACGCCAAAGCTGAGCACAGTTATGCACTAGCGGGTAAGTTGATGCCGTGGTTTCTGGTATTAACAATACCGAGTTTCATCATTGGCATTGTTTGGGGGCTTGCATTTGCTCCGGCTGATTACCAGCAGGGTGATAGTTTTCGTATTATCTATATTCATGTTCCCGCTGCCATGATGGCGATGGCCGCTTATTCAACTATGGCTATTGCCGCTTTTATTGGCCTTGTTTGGCAGCTACGTTTAGCTGAAATGGCTGTTGCAGCTGCCGCACCTGTTGGAGCTATCTATACTTTTATTGCATTATTTACAGGCGCTGCATGGGGGAAACCAATGTGGGGCGCGTGGTGGGTTTGGGATGCGAGACTAACCTCTGAGTTAATTTTGTTATTTGTTTATATGGGGATTATCGCTTTATATAATGCATTTTCCGATAAAGTATTAGCAGGTAGAGCGGCTTCTATTTTAACTTTAGTGGGGGTCATTAATTTACCGATTATTCATTTTTCAGTGGTGTGGTGGAATACCTTGCATCAAGGTGCCACAATCACGAAGTTTGAACAGCCCTCTATTGCTACTGAAATGCTAATTCCTCTGCTAATTATGATTTTTAGTTTTGCCACTTTTCTGGGGGTTATGATCTTATATCGTTTTCGTAGTGAGTTATTACAAAGAGAACAACACCGAGCTTGGGTGATTAAGTTAGTGCAAATTAAAGGGCGAGGTTAATATGGCGTTTACATCATTTTCAGATTTTATTGCAATGGGAGGATATAGCTTTTATGTTTGGCTAGCCTATGGGGTTTCTATCGTCAGTGTGATCGCCTTAATTACCCATAGCGTATTGACCCGTAAAAAAATATTGAAGCAAGTAGAGCAACGCCTTCAACGTGAAAAACGTATAAAAGCAGCTAATAATAGAGAGCATAGTTTATGAATCCTAGGCGTAAAAAACGTTTATTGATTACCTGCTCTTTGATCTTTGGTTTATCCTTGGCAATGGGCTTAACTCTGTTTGCTTTACAACAGAATATCGACCTGTTTTATACTCCTAATGAGATTTTAGAGGGGAAAAATGAAACCGGTGTTAAACCTGAGATAGGACAACGTTTACGTGTTGGCGGTATGGTTTTGACTGGTTCGGTGAAACGTGACCCTGATAGTCTGAAGGTGAGTTTTGATTTAGTAGACAACAAAGCGGGACAAGTGACTGTGTATTTCGATGGGATCTTGCCAGATCTGTTTCGAGAGGGGCAAGGTATCGTTGCTCAAGGTACTTTAAAAAGTAAAAATAGTGTTGATGCTTTTGAAGTGTTGGCAAAACATGATGAAGATTACATGCCGCCCGAAGTAGCTGATGCTGTTAAAGGTATGTCTAATTTAAAAACCGAACAATAAAAGGGCAATATTAATGCTTCCTGAGATAGGCCAATTTTCTTTAATACTGGCATGTATATTATCCTTATTACAGACGGTTTACCCATTGTATGGTGTACGCACTGGTCATCAAGGAGCTATTCGTAGCGCTAAAATGTTTACTGTTTTACAGTTTATTGCAGTGGCTATTTCTTTTGTTATTTTAGCTTACCTTTTCTTTATTAATGATTTTAGTGTGAGCTACATTGCCACTAACTCTAATTCAGCTTTACCCTGGTATTATCGATTATCTGCAGTGTGGGGGGCGCATGAAGGCTCACTATTACTTTGGGTTTTCTTATTAGCAACCTGGAGTATTGCCGTTGCATTAATGAGCAAAAACTTACCTGTTGAATCTATGGCGCGTGTATTAGCGGTATTAGGCTTACTGGCTTTTGGTTTTTATCTTTTCGTTATTCTCACCTCTAACCCTTTTGAACGAACGCTACCGTATTTCCCAATTGATGGTCGTGATTTAAATCCGTTATTACAAGACTTTGGGTTAGTGATTCATCCTCCTATGTTATATATGGGCTATGTGGGGTTTTCTGTAGCCTTTGCTTTCGCTATTGCCGCATTATTAGAAGGACGTTTAGATAGTGCATGGGCTAAATGGTCTCGACCATGGACCATGGCTGCTTGGACGTTTTTAACCGTAGGTATTGCATTAGGCAGTTGGTGGGCTTATTACGAACTAGGTTGGGGTGGTTGGTGGTTTTGGGATCCCGTTGAAAATGCATCCTTTATGCCTTGGTTAGCGGGTACTGCATTAATTCATTCTTTAGCGGTGAGTGAAAAGCGAGGCGTATTTAAGTCGTGGACGGTATTATTAGCATTAAGTGCATTTTCATTAAGTTTATTAGGTACCTTCTTAGTACGTTCTGGTGTTCTCGTATCTGTACATGCCTTTGCTAGTGATCCTACTCGTGGTTTATTTATTCTTAGCTTTCTGATTTTAGTTATCGGCGGAGCGTTACTTCTGTATGCAGTACAAGCATCTAAAGTGAAAAGCCGTGGACGTTATGAATTAGCATCACGAGAAAGTTTACTTTTGTTGAATAATATTTTGCTAATCGCTGCATTGATCGTGGTGTTATTAGGGACGTTATTGCCTTTAGTACACAAAGAAATCGGGTTAGGTAGCATCTCTATTGGCGAACCTTTTTTCAATCGTATGTTTACTATTTTAATTGTACCTTTTGCGTTATTTCTTGGTATTGGTTCGCTATTTCGTTGGAAACGTCAAAAGCTAAGTGAATTAGTTAAGCCTATATTAATTATTCTTTTACTTAGCCTTTGCTCGAGCCTTGTTTTTTTGTTTGTTTTTGCCCCTGCATTAACCTGGTTAGCGATGTTAGGCGTATTTTTAGGCTTTTGGATCATAGTCAGTGTGGGGTATGAAATCTATTTACGTTCAACTCATCGTTATTCATTTATTATTGGTATTACTAAATTAGGCAATAGCCACTGGGCAATGAGTTTAGGGCATTTGGGATTAGCAGTAATGATCATAGGCATTACCATGACGCAAAACTATTCCATTGAAAAAGATGTCAAATTAGCGGTTGGAGAGCACATTAGATTTGAACATTATGATTTTCATTTTGACCAAATTAGTGCGCTTAATGGTCAAAATTATGTGGGAACAGTCGGTACCTTTTCTGTATTACATAACCAACAAAAAATAGCGGTAATGAACGCAGAAAAGCGCATTTACACAGTACAGCGTATGCCGATGACTGAGGCAGCGATTGATGCCGGCTTTATTAGGGACCTTTATATTGCCATGGGTGAGCAATTACCTGATGGTGCATGGGCTGTGCGCATTTATTATAAACCGTTTATTCGTTGGATTTGGTTAGGGCCGTTAATCATGGCGTTGGCTGGCTTTATCATGATCTGTGATAAACGTTATCGAACCAAAAAACAGCCATTAACAGATTCTAAAAATGAAACTGGAGAACAAAATGCTTAACAAACGTCGAATATTAATGTTGTTAGTGCCTTTTGTTATCTTCATTATTGGTGCTGTTTTTTTAGCTACCCCATTATTAAAAGGCAGTGATCCTAGTAAATTAGAGTCAGCGTTAATTGGTCAGCCGATACCTCAGTTTACACTACAAGATATCTTCGACCAGGATAAACAATACAATGCTGATATTTTTAAAGGTCAGAAAATGCTGCTTAACGTATGGGCTACATGGTGTCCAACTTGTTATGCAGAGCATACTTATTTAAATAAATTAGCTAATCAAGGTTTATATATCGTTGGTATGAACTACAAAGATAACCGTAAAAAAGCGATCCGTTGGTTGAACGAATTACATAATCCTTATCAAATCAGTCTATTTGATGAAAGCGGTTTATTAGGATTAGATCTAGGTGTGTATGGCGCGCCTGAAACCTTCTTAATTGATAGCCACGGCATTATTCGTTACCGACATGTTGGTGACCTTAATGAACAGGTGTGGAATGATAAGTTATCTTCTATTTACGAGGAGATGCAATGATTACTATCCGTCATATGTTCTTTTATATTGGGTTGTTAATCTCGCTAATTACTTTAGCAACCCACTCTGCTCAAGCAGCTATTGATACCTTTGAGTTTGATAATGTACAGCAAGAGCAAACTTTCCATGAATTAACTAAATTATTGCGTTGTCCGAAATGTCAAAACCAAAATATTGCCGACTCCAATGCTGAATTGGCAAAAGATCTGCGTAATAAGGCTTATCAATTAGTTAAACAAGGGCAAAGCAAAGAGCAAATAGTAGATTATATGGTGGCTCGTTTTGGGAATTTTGTTCGCTATGATCCTCCGTTAACACCTGCGACTATTTTTTTGTGGTTAGGTCCTTTATTGTTTGTCATTGGTGGGTTGTTAATTTTATTCAAGCAAGTGAAAAAGAACAAAACCAAACAGGCTGCGTTAGCACCACAGGAGCAACAAAAGCTTGCCTCTCTATTAAAGCAGCATACTAAGGGAATAGAAAAATGATCACCTCCCTTGTAATTATTATCGTGATATTATTATTGGTTTTTTCAGGGTTAATCTTGGTGCCTTTTATCCGCCATAGAAAAATGACTGAGATTAATCAACAACGTCGTAATCAATTAAATCATGATCTCTACGACCTCCGCTTACAGGAAGTTGAAGACGACCTAGCACAAGGAGTAGTGTTAGATAAACAAAGTATAGTCGCCGAGTTACAATACAACTTACTCGATGATATTGATGATAACCACCAACTTAAAACTAACACTAATCAATTAATTTGGTTACCTGGTGTCGCATTTTTAATCATTGCTAGTATTGCCTTATATTGGTCTGTTGGGTCGTTCAAACAGGTGAGTGAATGGCAAAATACCTTACAACGCTATCCCGATGTTTATCAAAAGTTATTTGGAGATAATGCAACTGAACCAGAACAGAAAGATCTGCAAGATCTAATGATTGGATTGCGAACTCATCTAGTCGATCAACCCGGTGATGTAAAGGGGTGGGTTTTATACAGCCGTTTAGGCAGTATCTTTAATGATCAACAACTTGCTATAGAAGCAATTGATAAAGCTGTTGCTGCTCAACCTCTGAATACTGAAATTGTACTTGAATCGATTGAATTAAAAATGAAAATTGGTGACGAATATGAAAAGGCTAGAGCAGAATTGCAACTTAAAAACTTTTTAAAGCAGCATCCTGAAAACTATCAAGCTTGGTCTATGTATGGTCTTTTGGCGTTACAGCAAGAGAATTTTGAAACTGCGATTAAACGTTGGCAAACCGTTTTGCCTTTGTTGAGCGATAGTAGCGGCGAGCAATCACGCGTTTTAAATAACAGTATCGCCTATGCTCGACAACAATTGGCCTTACAAAAAGAAAAAAATAATACAGTGGCTGACTTAGAACAATATGAGATCAGTATTACGCTAGCAAAACAGGTATCATATACGCCCGGCAGCAGTATTTTTATTTACGCACAAGCCGTTGATGGCTCCCCTATGCCTATTGCGGCCGTTAAGTTAGCTATTGATACTTTTCCAATACAGGTTTTTTTGTCTGATGCGAATGCAATGATTGAAGGTAATAAACTCAGTAATTATGAGCAATTTATCATAAAAGCACGTATTACAGCTGACGGTACTGCGAATACACAAAGTGGCCAGTGGTTTGGACAAAGTCATATTGTAAAATCAGGTGATACAACGCCTATTAGTATTATTATTAATCAACAATCTTAATTTATATGGATGTATCTATATGTTTATACGAATCTTATTGCCAACGCTCCTGTTAATGGTGAGCAGCTCTGCTTTCGCTCAATCTGTTCAGGGCAATAAAGAAACTTACATGAGTGACCCAATTGAACCGGTTAACCGTTTAGTTTGGGACTTTAACTATTACGTATTAGATGATTACATCTATAGACCAGTTACAGAAAGCTATGTTGATTGGGTTCCAAAAGCTGGTCGTGAAGCAATTAATAATGCAGTACAAAACCTAGAAGAGCCTTCAACGATAGTCAACAACTTGCTACAGCTTGAGTTTCAACACGCAACTGATGCTTTTTTCCGTTTTGCATTTAACTCTACATTCGGTGTATTTGGTTTGTTTGATGTTGCTAAGTACGGCGGGGTAGAGCGCCGTAGAGAAAGTTTTAGTAATGTATTAGGTAATTGGTATGTGCCTCAAGGGCCTTATCTAATGGTACCCGTTACAGGGCCAAGCAGCGCACGTATTGTAGTCGGCAGTATTGTCGATAACCTCTATTTCCCAACGACTTACTTTACTTGGTGGCAAACGGCGACTATCTGGATTTTTGATGGTTTGGATGCCCGCTCAAGTGCATTAGGACAAGAAGTATTAGTAGAGCAATCACTTGATTCATATACTTTTGTAAAAGAAGCTTATATTCAGTCGCGCATAAATGCGCTGCATAAAGATAGCAATGAGTTCTTTGAACTTAAGCAGCAATCTGCTGATAAACAAGTGCAAGAGCAAGCGGATCTAAGCGACTTCTTAGATGAAATAGATTAAAGAATTACAGAATAAAATAGTCAATAAACACGTCAGTTAATTACAAGGTTGGACGCAAAATGTCAGTTTCAAATTTAATCACTATTGATGGTCCAAGTGGGTCAGGAAAAGGCACCGTGTGCCATATTTTAGCGAAAAAGCTAAAATGGCATTTGTTAGATAGTGGTGCGTTGTATCGTATATTGGCATTTGCAGCATTAAAAAAACAACTCCCATTAAATGATTCAGATGCGTTAGCTGCATTAGCTTTAACACTTGATGTATCTTTTGTGTCTAATGGCAGTGGTGTAGATACTTTATTAAGTGGCGAAAATATTGGCGATAAATTACGTACTGAAGTGGTAGGACAAGCTGCCTCTGAAGTCGCTTCAATTGAACAAGTACGTGCGGCACTACTTGCTCGTCAACAAGCTTTTTTACAAGCCCCTGGTTTGATCGCTGATGGTAGAGACATGGGAACCGTGGTGTTTCCAGACGCACCAGTGAAAATATTCCTAGATGCGAGCGCTGAAGAACGCGCTAAGCGCCGTTTTAATCAGTTGCAAGATAAAGGGTTTAATGTTAGCATCGCGCAAATTTTAAGCGAAATTAAAGAGCGCGATTATCGCGACCGTAACCGAGCTGTTGCTCCATTACGACCTGCTGATGACGCATTTGTGATTGATTCTACCTCATTAACTATAGATGAAGTGGTTGAGCAAATACTCAACTTGACGGCGCTGAAATTAAAAATTGCAACTGAATAATCAGTTGTGTACTAAAACTACTTCATGGATGAAGTGGTAATCTTTCTTGCCTCCCATACGAATGGACTGTATGTGGTTGTATAAAATAAGTGTGAATAAATAGATGATGGAATCTTTTGCTGAACTATTTGAAGAATCTCTTCAACAAGTAGAAACTCGCCCAGGTACAATTGTTAAAGGTACAATCGTACGTATTAGCAACAACTTAGTATTCGTTGATGCAGGTCTTAAATCTGAAGCTGCTATCCCAGTTGAAGAGTTCAAGAACGCTGCTGGCGAAGTTGAAGTTGAAGTTGGCGATGTTTGTGATGTAGCGTTAGACGCTGTAGAAGACGGTTTCGGTGAAACTAAACTTTCTCGCGAAAAAGCTAAACGTCACGAAGCTTGGATCCAATTAGAGAAAGCGTACGAAGACCAAGAAACAGTTATCGGTGTTATTAACGGTAAAGTTAAAGGTGGTTTCACTGTTGAATTAAACGGTATCCGTGCTTTCCTACCTGGTTCATTAGTTGACGTACGTCCAGTACGTGACACTGCTCACCTTGAAAACAAAGATATTGAATTCAAAGTGATCAAGCTAGACCAAAAACGCAACAACGTTGTTGTATCTCGTCGTGCTGTTATCGAAACTGAAAACAGTGTTGAACGTGATGAACTTCTTGAGAACCTACAAGAAGGTCAAGAAGTTAAAGGTATCGTTAAGAACCTAACTGACTACGGTGCTTTCGTAGACTTAGGTGGTGTAGACGGCCTATTACATATCACAGATATGGCTTGGAAACGCGTTAAGCACCCAAGTGAAATCGTAACTGTTGGTGAAGAAATCAACGTTAAAATCCTTAAGTTTGACCGTGAGCGCACTCGTGTTTCTCTAGGTCTTAAGCAATTAGGTGAAGATCCATGGGTTGCAATCGCTAAGCGTTACCCAGAATCAACTCGTCTAACTGGTAAAGTTACAAACTTAACTGATTACGGTTGTTTCGTTGAAATTGAAGAAGGCGTAGAAGGTCTTGTTCACGTTTCTGAAATGGATTGGACTAACAAAAACATCCACCCATCTAAAGTTGTTAACTTAGGTGATATGGCTGAAGTTATGGTTCTAGACATCGACGAAGAACGTCGTCGTATTTCTCTAGGTCTTAAGCAATGTAAAGCTAACCCGTGGGAAGAGTTCTCTTCAACACACGATAAAGGACAAAAAGTTTCTGGTAAGATTAAATCTATCACTGACTTCGGTATCTTCATCGGTCTTGACGGTAACATCGACGGCCTAGTTCACCTTTCTGACATCAGTTGGGAAGTTGAAGGCGAAAAAGCTGTACTTGACTACAAAAAAGGCGACGAAATCGAAGCTGTTGTATTACAAGTTGACCCAGAGCGCGAACGTATTTCTCTAGGTATCAAGCAAATCGCTGCTGACCCATTCAATAACTACCTAGCAGAATTCAAGAAAGGTGCTATCGTTACTGGTACTATCTCTGAAGTTGATGCTAAGGGTGCTACAGTTACTCTTACTGAAGGCGTTGAAGGTTACATCCGTGTTGCAGATATCTCACGTGACCGTATCGAAGATGCATCTACAGTACTAAAAGCTGGTGAGTCTGTTGAAGCTAAATACGTAGGTGTTGATCGTAAGAATCGCGTAATCAGTCTATCTATCAAAGCGAAAGATGAAGCTGATGAGAAAGATGCTATCGATAGCTTGAAGCAACAAGACGAAGCAAGCATGGGTAATGCAATGCTAGACGCGTTTAACGCTGCTAAAGGTAAATAATTAAATGTGGCTGTTAACAGCCACGTTTAAAGCATTAACCTGGAGTCTTTTTTAATTTGTATTCACATAATACGAGGTAAGTTATGACTAAGTCTGATCTAATCGAAAGGCTAACCAGCAAACACTTTCAATTGTCGGTTAAAGAAGTTGAAGATAGTGTAAGAGAAACATTAACTCTGATGACGAACTCTCTCGCTTCTGGCGAAAGAATTGAAGTAAGAGGTTTTGGTAGTTTTTCTTTACATTACCGTGCCCCACGTATCGGCCGTAATCCTAAAACAGGTGATAAGGTTGAATTGGGGGGTAAATATGTTCCGCACTTTAAACCGGGTAAAGCGTTGAGAGAACGTGTTAATGCGTTAAATACCTAAATATCCAAATGGTGCCGAAAGGCACCATTTTTTTACTTGTCTATTTTTACCTGCTTTTATCATCCCTTTTCTTATAACTGTATTAATTTGATCACTATCTGAGTCGATAATCATAAACGAAGCATATCAATGATTTATTCCCTGATTGATTTATAATACACTCAGTACTTCTGTTCTTGTGTGGGTATCAGTATGAAAAGATTTCTAACTATATTAATCACAGTGATATTTTTTATTATCGTGATTGTATTAGGTTTACAAAACCAACAGTCGGTTACATTTAATTATCTTATTGCGCAAAATGATTTACGCTTATCAACCTTATTAGCGGTTATATTTTCCTTTGGTTTTATAATTGCGTTGTGTCTTGGTAGCTATTTCCACCTCGCTTTAAAAATGAAATGTCGCCAATTGAATAAATTGAATATAAAGCAGCGCCGAGAGTTGAATGATTTACGTGACCGTATCGAAAAAGATTAATTCTTAGTGCAAGAAATATTCTTCCTCCTACTCCCCGTAGCTGCCTTTTATGGCTGGTACATGGGCGTGCGTAGCGTTTATCAAAAGAAACAAAAGAAAGGTAATCAGCTAAGCAGGGAATATGTGCAGGGGTTAAATTTCCTGTTAAATGAACAGCCGGATAAAGCGGTTGATCATTTTATTGCTTTGCTTGATGTTGATGATGAAACCATTGAAACACATCTTGCTCTGGGTAATCTATTTCGCCAAAACGGTGAAGTTGACCGCGCTATTCGCATCCATCAAAATTTGATTGCTAGGCCTTCTTTGACACTAGAACAACGTGACTTAGCTATGCTGCAATTGGGTAAAGACTTTTACCAATCAGGTTTGTTCGATCGCAGTGAAGAAACCTTTATTCAACTCAAAGAGTCTCCTGAATACAGACAAGTTGCACTTGAGAATCTGTTACTTATTTATCAACAATTAAAAGATTGGCAAGAAGCGATTAATTGCACTGAGCAAATGGATAAGATAGGCAAAGCACAGGCTAAGCCAAGAACCTTATCCTATTTATATTGTAGTTTGGCTGATCAAATGAAAAAGCCTGAACAACAAAAGCAAGCGGTAAAGCTATACCAAAAAGCATTAGTGACCTTTCCAAAATGTATTCGTGCTTGTTTAGCAATGGCTGATTATTATGAGCAAAACCAGCAATTAGATAAAGCCTTACAGATATTAGAGCAAGTTCCTGAACTAGATATAGACTTTACAGAAGTCATCTTAGAAAAGTTGCACACACTACATAAGCAAGCCAATACTGAGCAAGAGCTAATGTTGTATTTGAAGCGAATTATCCAATTAGGTGCTGGCGCAAGTGCGGTTATTTTGCTGGCTAAATTGATTGCAGAATTTCAAAGCATTGAAAAAGCCCAAACCTTTATGTTACAAGAGCTGCGCCGCAACCCAACAATGAAAGGCTTTAATCATTTGATGACTTATCATCTGAGTTTAGCACAATCAGATAATGAAAAAGAGAGCCTGTTATTTTTACATAAATTAGTAAGCGAACAGATTACCTTTAGACCTCAATATCGCTGTCAAAAATGTGGCTATTCCACTAAGAAATTATTTTGGCAATGTCCATCCTGTAAAAGTTGGGGACGAATTAAACCAATTAGAGGTTTAGATGGCGAATAAATATGTTAGTAATAAAAAATTAGTTAACCCTCTAAGATAGGAAAAGAGATGAGTCAATCAGTCGACCCAAAAGTTGTTATTGCTTTAGATTATGATAACAAAGCACAAGCACTTGCGTTTATCGAGCAGCTAGATCCAACCACTTGCCGTTTAAAAATTGGTAAAGAGATGTTTACCCATTTTGGACCTGAATTTGTACAATTATTAGTCTCTAAAGGTTTTGATATTTTCCTTGACCTAAAATTCCATGATATTCCAAATACAGTCGCTAAAGCAGTAAAAGCAGCGGCGGATCTAGGAGTCTGGATGGTAAATGTACATGCTAGTGGTGGCCGTAGAATGATGGAAGCTGCTAAAGCTGTTTTAGAACCTTACGGTGATAAAGCGCCATTATTAATTGCAGTAACAGTATTAACAAGCATGGACCAAAGTGACTTGACTGAGTTAGGTATTAACTTGACACCTGCTGAGCAGGTTAAACGTCTTGCTTTACTCACTAAATCGTCTGGCTTAGATGGGGTGGTTTGCTCTTCACATGAAGCTGAAGAATTAAAAGCCTTACTAGGTGACGAATTTAAGTTAGTAACGCCTGGTATTCGCCCAGAGGGAAGTGATGCCGGTGACCAGCGTCGTATTAAAACACCTAAGCAAGCAATCGATAGCGGCTCTGATTACTTAGTGATTGGTCGACCTATTACACAGGCTGAAGATCCTGTTACTGTGCTACATAATATTAACGATTCATTAAGATAAATTTAGATCGTTATGGAAGCTCAAGCTCTATGAAAAAAATCGATATTAATAAATATAAAACAGAATTCATGCAAAAGATTGCGTTTGATTTTAAGCAATGGATGTCACCAGCAGTGCGCGATTATTATGCGCTGTTTTTAAAAACAACACATTATAAAAGAGCTCACCTTTTAGCTTGGATTAAAGAATATTCGGTTTTAGAAAATGGGCGTTCTGTAAAAGTTGCACAACAACCTATACAAGTTTCATCAGAAGCTCGAGAATTGTTTTTATGCTTACAAACTAAAATTGGTGAAGAAGTTCACGTGGGGGAATGGTTAACAATTACCCAGGATAGAGTTGATCAATTTGCCAATGTAACAGGTGATCATCAGTGGCTTCATAATGATGTTGAACGAGCGCAGAAAGAGTCTCCTTTTAAAACGACTATTGCCCATGGTTTCCTAACATTGTCATTATTACCTTATTTGACAGATAGTGTTGATCCAGAGCGTCCAGCATATGCGAATGCCAAAATGACGGTTAACTATGGGTTAAATAAAGTACGCTTTCCTTACCCTGTTAAAACTGGTTCAGTCATTCGAGCGCATAGTCGTTTAATTAAAGTTTCTCCTATTAAACGAGGCCTTGAGATCGAAAAAGAGATCTCTGTTGAGATCCAAGGGACACGTCGACCAGGATGTGTTGCGGTCTCAGTTGTACGTGTTTACTTTTAATTCAAATAGTTAGATTTAAAAATTGATAGATAAGGCGTTGGATCTGAAGATTCAGCGCCTTTTTTTATGGTTAAAAAATATTAATTAATTTAATAAAAGGGCTAAAGATCTTTTTCCGATGGTCGATATAGTAATTAAGTCTGAACATTGACTGCTTTAACAAGGAACCGTTAACAGAAAGTAATTAATCAAAAACATTAAAGTTATTTTTTAAGCGGTCGATAAAACACTATGACAAACAATTACAACTAACTTCATTATTATGAATTTTAGAAAGATATAAACCAAGGAGCTCATCATGGCATCAGTAGTAAACACAAATGTAATGTCGCTTAATGCACAACGTCAATTAGGCAAAACGCAAGCAGCATCAAACCAAGCAATGGAACGTTTATCTTCTGGCTTGCGTATTAACAGCGCAAAAGATGACGCTGCTGGCTTAGCAATTTCAACGGGAATGAATTCTCAAATTAAAGGTTTAACGCAAGCTGTTCGTAACTCGAATGATGGTATCTCAATGGCACAAACTGCTGAGGGTGCGATGGATGAAATGACTAACATCCTACAACGTATGCGTGAGCTATCTGTACAGTCTGCCAATGATACAAACTCTTCATCTAACCGTCAGGCAATCCAAGAAGAAGTTGATCAACTACATGATGAACTTGACCGTATTGCTAATACCACTGAATTTAATGGTAAGAAATTATTAGATGGTTCTGCGGGGACTGCAACATTACAAATTGGTGCAAACGAAGGACAAACATTAAGTTTTTCTATCGACTCTGTATCAACTAATGATCTTGGCTTAAACGGTGGTTTAAACAAAGGTGAACTTAATGGTGGTCGTGTTGCAGCTGCAACAACAGGCACTGCTGGTGAAATGTTAGTAAATGGTGTTGATATCCCTGCATCTGAAAGTGGTTCAGCAACTGATATTGCAAAAGCAATTAACCTTAAAACAGCTGAAACGGGTGTAACTGCAAGCGCATACAATGTTATTCAAGGTAGTGATGAAAGCACAACAGTAACAGGTGTTACTAACGGTATGACTATTCAAGTGGGTACTAATTCAGCAATAGAATTAGGTGCAACATCTTCAATGGATAGCTTAGTTGAAACAATTAACCGTGATGTATCTGGTGTTACCGCTTCTTTAGGCGATAATGGTGAGTTAATCATGACTAACGACACGGGTGAAGATATCACCGTTGGTGGTGGTCAAGGTGCTTCAACAGGCGTGACTGATGGTACTTACACTGGTTACATTGCACTAGACAGTGCTGATGATAAAGCTATCTCTGTGACGGGGACTGCGACAGCTAATGCTGGTTTCACTGTAGCGAATGGTGCAGATGCTATCACTGGTGGAGTTGCAACAACGGCCAACATTACTGAAGCAGATAAATTACAAATCAATGGTGTTGATATTGGTCCAGCAACACTTGCTACAGATGCTGACGTAATTGCACATATTAATTCTTACTCAGATCAAACAGGTGTAACTATTTCAGGTACAGCTGCAGCAGGTTACCAATTCTCTGCTGAAGATGGTGTTGGTATTGAAGTAACGTCAAGTGCTTCTACGCAAGCAGGTCGTACTGCTGCACTAACAACCTTGGGTATGCAGAGCGAAATGGGTGGTAAAGTAATTGATAGCCTAGGTACAAATGTATCAACGATGAACAGTGCTTCAAATACGATTACTAAAGTGGATGATGCGTTATCTAAAATCAGTTCTTCACGAGCTGGCTTAGGTGCGATTCAAAACCGTTTAGATTCTACTATCTCTAACTTAGAAAATGTTTCTCAAAACTTATCTGCATCTAACTCTCGTATCCAAGATGCTGACTTTGCTTCAGAAACATCTAATATGAGTAAAGCACAGATATTACAACAAGCAGGTACATCTATGCTTTCACAAGCTAATTCATCTGCTCAAAGTGTATTATCACTACTTGGTTAATCCATTAGGATGGCTACTAAGTAATTGATTTAATAGCCTCCTATCGATTAGGGGGCTTTCTTGCTTATTAGATACGATAAAAGAGGTTGATTATGTCAGAGCTCAATAGCGTGATTCCAATGACGGGATATCAAACAGCGAATATAGATAAACCAATGACGTCTGTTAGTCAGGTGATGGATAGTTTAACTCAAAATATTAGAGGTGAAAAAAAATTTACCGATGAGTATACGGAAACAGCAACGCCACTTAGTGCAGAAGAAATAGCCAAAACAGTACAAGAAATGAATGATTTTTTGCATGATATGAAACGTAATTTATCATTTTCAATAGATGATGAGTTAGGTAAAAGTGTCATTATTGTTAAAGATTCAGATAGTGATGAGGTGATTCGACAGATCCCTTCAGAGGAGTTAGTGGTCTTGCGTAAAAAGATGGATGACGTAGCCGGTATTTTATTTGATACTAAAGTATAAATAACTGCTGAATCTAATTAAAATTATGTTCAGTTGTAGTATTTAAAATACTATTATGGCTTAGTTTTTGCTTACTTTTATATATAAGTGTACAGCAAAAAAAACAGAGTAATGAGGAACAACAATGACATCGATTACATCAACAGGCCTAGGTTCTGGTCTTGATATTAATAACATCGTTACTGCCATTGTTGCAGCGGAAAAAGATCCCGCTGCTGCTTCCATATTAGCTGATACCACAGAAGCCACTGAAAAGATCTCCGCTTTTGGTACCATCAACAGTGCGCTCTCAGATTTCCAAGATTCCTTTGCTGATTTATCTCGTGCTTCCACCTTTTCTGCGACGAGTGCCACTAGTAGTGATGAATCGATCTTAACCACAACCTTGGGGCTAGGTGCTGAAACAGGTAGTTGGAGTTTTGAAGTTAAACAACAAGCTAAAGCACAAACCATCGCCTCTTCTCCCGATAAATCTTATTCTGAAGCGACTTCTCAAGTGGGCACAGGCATCATTAGTTTGAGTTATGGCACTTACAATGACGATGGCTCATTTTCTATTAACCCCAATAAACCTGTTGAAACCTTAACCATTGATGCTGAGAATAACTCTTTAGATAAGATGCGCGATACCATCAATGAAGGCGACTATAGCGTTTCCGCGTCATTAATTAATGACGGCAATAATTACCGCTTAGTGTTAATTAATAAGGAGACGGGTGAAGAAAATGCCATGCAACTAACCGTTGAAGATGATGATGGTATTAATAACGACGGTACAGGGTTATCAGCCTTTACTTTTACCAGCGACACTAAAAATATGCAGCAAACCTCTGTTGCTCAAAATGCAATAATGGTTATGGATGGGATTGAAATTAGCCGTCCAAGTAATAACATCACTAATGTGATTGAAGGTGTAACGCTGAATATTGCCGGTGAGACGGAACCAAACTCCAAAGTGTCACTTACTATTGTGCCTGATATGAGTACAGTAGAAGAGCAGATTTATGCTTTTGTTGAAAATTATAATGGCACTATTAAGCAAATGAATGCTTTAAGCAACTATGGAGCAGATGTAAGAAGTAACGGTATTTTAAGTGGCGATTCAACGGTACGAAACATTAAAGGGCAAATGCGTGATATTTTAAACACTAACATCTCACATCTTGATGGTAGTGTGCGCAGTTTCGCCGATTTAGGTATGTTAACGAATCGTGATGGTACTTTAGCGTTAGACGCTGAAAAGTTAAATAAGATCATGAATACCGATATGCAAAGTGTTGCTGACTTCTTCACCGCTTCAGGTGGCGCGACAGATAGTTATATTGATTATGAGAGTAAAGGGCGCTCAACGGTACCTGGTTCTTATGATATTGCCGTAACAAAATTAGCAAGCAGAGGTGAATTAACTGCTTCATCTGCTATTTCTGTTCCCTTCAGTATTGATCAAGATAATGATAGTTTTAAAATGCGTTTAGATGGCTACTTATCTGGTGATATTGAGCTGGCTTCAAAAACCTATGACACTATTGAAGAGTTTACTACAGAGTTACAATCCAAAATAAATTCAGATCCTAATTTCGTCGAAAACAATTTAAATGTCAGTATTCTAGAAAATGCAGGCATGATTTCTATTGTTTCTAATGCTTATGGTTCTATGTCTACAGTCGCAATAACCGAGATAGAAGATCCTAGTTTCTTTTCTTCACAGTTAGGTTTAACGGTTGCGGGCGGAGTCGCTGGTGAAAATGTTGAAGGGTTAATTGATGGAAAAGCCGCGTCAGGTCGAGGCCAATTTTTAGAGTCAACAGAGGGCAAGTCAAAAGGGTTAAAAGCCGAAGTCACAGGCGGGGAGCTAGGAGATAGAGGTAAGATATCCTATTCTCAAGGCATTAGTTCAATGCTCAATAGTATGCTCGATGGCATTATTGACTCTAATGTAAGCTCGTCGGACGGTGATATCGATGTCAGTGGCTCTACTATTGATACTAAATTTGATTCTCTATACAAACAAATTGGTTCGTTGCAGGAAGAAAAAGAGAGTTTAACCTTCCGAATGGAGAATCTAGAAGAGCGCCTATATTCACAATTTAATGCCATGGATACCGCTGTTTCTAATCTCAATTCCATGAAAGACTATTTGAAATCTGCCTTAGATGCGCTGCCAGGGTATACGAAAGAGAAATAAGCTCAACTAGCCGTTAGGCAGGAGAGTGCCGCACATAACTATTGTGCGACTAAAATCAGTCTAATCCATTAAATATGTTCTCTATATCTTGTGTATAAAAAGTGTAAGTGACATAAATAATGGTTGTCTTTATGAAACTTACCACACAGAAATATGTAGTTATAAGCTGTTAAATAACGCTGCGAGGAGTAAGTAAATATTATTTATAAGCTTTTATCTTTTTCTTATTTCGCTGTAGGATAAGCGATTTTTCCTTAAGATCTAGACTGATACCTTCAGCTCTCTGTTGCAATGTATTAAGACTTTCTTGCAGCCGTTTAAGTGGGGCAATCACATCTAGTAATTGCTCCTCTGTATAGCTATCCACACAAGTTTTTAGTTGATTTCCAAAGATCTCTTGCTGTTGCAAAAACTGCTCATATTGTTGTTCATCTAATAATTTATGAAGGTGCTTTTCCGATTCTAGTAACCTATCGATACTTGCTTGTACATTGGTCATGAGGGCCTACTGAATGATTAACGATTATATTGTTGACGTATATCTAATGGAATCCCATCCCAACCAGATTTAATTTCAGTAATTAATTTAAGTACTTCTGTTAATGGCTCAGCATCATTTTGACGATTTGCTTGATTAACTCGGCGGATCATATAAGCGTATAAGTCATAAAGGTTAGTGGATATTTCCCCGCCTTTTTCCATGTCTAAACTATTTTGTAATTCGCCAATAAGCCCAATCACTCGTGTCAGCATAGTATTTCTATTTTCAATTTCTTTACGCTCTATAGCCCCTTTGGCACCGGCTAAGTTTCCCTGTATATGCTGCATGATCAAAGAGACTAAAGTATGAGGATCTGCTTGCTCAATGTTATTCATATTCGAGTTTTTATATTGTTGAAGCGAACGACGCATATTACTTTCCTTGCTAAAAAACAGTTAATCTATGATATTTTTATGTATGTCTAATATTAAAAAACAACAATTGATAGTTGCAGCTATTTTATTTAGCAGCAATTTTGCCTATTTTAGTGCTAGACATGCTTTGTAACATATTTCAAAAGCCAGTTTTATGACTTATTAAGATTTATAGCAATACTTAAGCAAAAATCAGGCCTATTCTATAGCTTATATGGTTAAAATATTTTTCTATGTATACTATTCAACCATATAATAATTATTTTAAGTGTCATTTTACGGTCATTGTCATCTTTTTGACGATTTTACATGCAATAATAAAAAATTACTCTACACTAAGAGGTAGTTTAATTTTTATGGATATTAATTATGCAGCAACGAGCTTCAATTTATTTAGTCGATACCACAACGGAACAAACAGCAATATTAGAAACCGTTTTACAATTTGTTGGGGAAACTTATCAAATTATAAGTATTGAAGATCTCGAAAAGCAGTTAGCTGAAAGTCCTGCCCTAGCAATTATATATGGTGACCAAGCGAGTCATCTTGATGCTGCACTATTACGCTTCCCCAAAGTCCCTTTTATTAGCTTTTCTGGAGATGTAACAGATCTCGATAGCAACCATATTGGTGTGCTAAGTGTGCCTATTGTTTATTCTGAATTAACGCAATTGTTACATTACTGCCAAAACTTCTTGAATCCTAATCATCAGTTAAGCAAAGCCAATAAATATTTGATTACGTCTTTAGTTGGTAAAGGGCGTCGTATTCAAGAGATTCGTTATCTAGTTGAGCAGGTGGCGGAAAGTAACGCTAATGTATTGGTGTTAGGGGAGTCGGGTACAGGAAAAGAAGTTGTCGCTCGAGCAATACATGAAGTATCAAACCGTAAAAAAGGTCCATTTGTTCCTGTTAACTGCGGTGCTATCCCTGCTGAGTTGTTAGAAAGTGAATTATTTGGCCATGAAAAAGGAGCCTTTACCGGTGCATTTTCTTCGCGTAAAGGACGTTTCGAATTGGCAGAAGGCGGTACATTATTTTTAGATGAAATTGGTGATATGCCAATGCCAATGCAAGTCAAGTTGTTACGCGTATTACAAGAGCGCACTTTTGAGCGTGTTGGTGGAACCAAGTCGATTCAGGCTGATGTAAGAGTAGTAGCTGCTACACATCGCAATTTAGAAGAAATGATTATCGAAGGAACTTTCCGAGAAGATCTTTTTTATCGTTTAAATGTCTTCCCGATCGAAAAACCTGCTTTACGTGATCGGCAAGAAGATATTCCTCTATTACTACAGGAGCTTTTATCTCGTTTAGAGGGTGAGCATAAGGCTACATTACGCTTTACTCAGCGTGCATTAGACTCATTAATGCAGCATAGCTGGCCGGGGAACGTCCGTGAATTATCTAATTTATTAGAGCGTCTATTGATTTTACACAGTAATAAAATCATTGATATTACCGAGTTACCAGTCAAATACCGTTATTCGGATAATCAAGGTGAAGTGCTAGATCAAGTACAATATAGTGTGGAACAAGAAGAATTAATGGAGCGTGATGCTTTATCTGGTATGTTTGGTGGTACACCTATTTTATCTGATGAAAGTGAAGCAGAGGAAGAGTCATTGGGGTTTTTAGGGCATTTACCAGCTGAAGGGATGAATTTAAAAGATAAGCTGGTGGAGTTTGAAATTGAGATGATTCGACAAGCGATCGATTCGCAAGATGGTGTGGTGTCACATGCCGCAGAGTTATTGTCAATGCGTCGTACGACTCTGGTTGAAAAAATGAAAAAATATGGCCTGAATAAAGAAATGTAATCTCGTTAATTAACCTTATTTGAGTTTCCTAGAACCGTACTCTTTAGTACGGTTTTTTTATTTTTAATACTGTCATTTTTATGGCGATTTATTTTTATCTACTTGTAAATTAATAGGATTTTTTGGTTGGCATAATAACTGCTTAGTACTGGTATCTGTACTTGTTTATTAGGTGTCGCCATGACCATATCGCAATCAACTCAAGAATCATCGTTACAAACAGAAAGCTATGTAGGGGAACTAGAGCAACTTCGTGCTCAGGCTAACTACATGGATCAGTTGTACAATGAATTACCTTCTGGTTTGATTGTCATTGATGGCAATGGAATCGTTGAACAAGCTAATCGTGTTGCGATACAACTATTAGGGGAGCCATTAGAGAATATGCCTTGGAGGGATATTATCAAACGCTCATTCAGCCCTAAAAATGACGATGGTCATGAAATATCCTTAAAAAATGGTCGCCGTATTCAGCTTTCTATCTCTTCATTAGAGGGGCAACCAGGGCAACTTATCCTACTGACTGATTTAACGCATACTCGCCAATTACAAGAGCACGTCGCGACCTTAAAGCGCTTGTCTTCATTAGGAAAAATGGTGGCGTCATTAGCACATCAAATCCGAACTCCTTTATCAGCAGCCATGTTATATGGTGCTAATTTAGCGAATAAAACACTTAATGAAACTGCTCGTGCACGCTTTCAAGGTAAGTTGATGAATCGTTTACAAGACTTAGAAACGCAAGTGAATGATATGTTGTTATTTGCACGTAGTGGTGAGCAAAAAATTGTAGAAGAGGTATCCGTTGCTGCCCTGTTAGAAGAAGTTAAGAATGCCAGTGATGCGATGATGTTGAGTGTCTCTGGTAATCTGCAATGCAAATTACCAGATCCAGATTTGTTTATATTAGCGAATAAAAATGCGCTCACTAGTGCGATGACCAATTTGATTTCAAATGCCGTAGAAGCAACCGGACAAGGTGCTCATTTGTATATTGGTGCGATACAGCGAGGTGAAGATAAAATTGAAATTTCAGTGATGGATAACGGACCTGGTATCGAAAAACAACGCTTAGCTAAAGTGATGGAAGCTTTTTATACCACTAAATCGCAAGGTACTGGATTAGGCTTAGCGGTGGTGCAAGGTGTGGTTCAATCCCATAAAGGGACTGTTGAAGTTAAATCTGAAGTCGGGAAGGGCAGTTGTTTCACTCTGGTGCTACCACTTCATCGTGTGCAATTAAGTAAAGTGGTAGGAGCGTAATGATGAATCATAATAAATCACAAGGTAAATTATTAGTTGTAGAAGATGATGCTGGATTACGCGAAGCCTTAATTGACACATTATTATTGGCTGGTTACGACTGTCAAGAAGTCGACAGTGCTGAATCAGCATTGATAGAGCTCGGCAAATCAACCTTCGATCTGGTCGTCAGTGACATTCAAATGGGAGGAATGAGTGGTTTAACCCTGCTGCAAAACATTAAAAGCAAATACCCAGAAACACCTGTGTTATTGATGACGGCCTATGCCACCATTGACGATGCGGTAAAAGCAATTCGTGATGGTGCAATAGACTATTTGGCAAAACCTTTTTCTCCGGAAGTCTTATTAAACCAAGTAAGTCGTTATGCGCCTGTGCATAAAGTGCCTTCTTGTACACCAGTATTTGGCGATCCTTCTACAGCTGCCTTATTAAGTGTGGCAGAAAAAGTCGCAGCAACAGATGCGTCAGTAATGATCACTGGGCCAAGTGGATCAGGTAAAGAAGTGTTATCACGATATTTACATGATAAGTCTGCACGTAAAGATAATCCTTTTATTGCGATTAACTGCGGCGCTATTCCTGAAAACATGCTGGAAGCGACTTTGTTTGGTTATGAAAAAGGCGCATTCACTGGTGCGATTCAAGCTTGTCCAGGTAAATTTGAACAAGCACAAAATGGTACGATTCTATTAGATGAAATAACTGAAATGCCGCTTGAATTACAGGTTAAGTTATTACGCGTATTACAGGAGCGAGAAGTAGAACGTTTAGGAGCCCGTAAAACGATTAAATTGAATATTCGTGTATTAGCAACAAGTAACCGAGATCTTAAAAAAGCCGTAGAAGCAGGTGTTTTTCGAGAAGATTTATATTATCGCCTTAATGTATTCCCATTACAGTGGTTACCTTTACATCAACGTAAAGGTGATATTTTACCTTTAGCAAAGCATTTACTTGCTGGTCATGCCACTGACCAAGGGCTACCGATTCCTCAGCTATCTGAACAAGCACAACAGTTGTTAATTAACTATATCTGGCCGGGTAATGTCCGCGAATTGGACAATGTCATGCAACGAGCACTTATTTTGTCCGTGGGGGATATTATTGAGTGTGAAACGTTAATATTGGAAGATCAGCAATTTGAACATATATTGCAACCGACATTAATAGATGCACCGGTTTTTTCTGTTACGGATAATGCTGCACCTATGCACAAAAAACAGGCTCAATCGGAACTTATAGCCAGTGATGATGGGTTAGGGCAAGGGTTGAAGCAACAGGAACAAAAGATGATCTTGGATGCGTTACAAACTTGTCGCGGTAAACGTAAAGATGTTGCTGAATTATTAGGGATAAGTCCACGAACATTACGTTACAAAATTGCACGTATGAAAGAACAAGGAGTTGCCTTACCCGCTTAGTACTTTGAAGATAAGCTATGTTAATTATAAATAATTACTGAAACGAGAGATTACGACAGTTTATGTCTTGAAAATAAGAACTATTATCAATAGAATGGTGTGAAATTAATTCACTACTTATTTAAAGGAAGAAATATGTCTATTAAAAAAGGCCTAACTATTTTACTTGCTGGTGCCTCTGTATTAACTAGCTCGCTCTCTTTTGCAGCGGAAGAGGTCAATGTATATTCTTATCGCCAGCCCTTTTTAATTGATCCCATGATGAAAGAGTTCACTGCTGAAACAGGTATCAAAGTGAATATTTTATTCGCTAAAAAAGGTTTGATTGAGCGTATTAAACGCGAAGGTCAATTATCGACAGCTGATATAATGTTAACTTCAGATTTCAGCCGCTTAGCACTATTCACTGAAGATGGTTTAGCTCAACCAGTGGAAAGTAAAATTTTAGATAAAAATATCCCTGCTAAATTCCAAGGCGAAAATAAGCAATGGTTTGCACTTACTAGTCGAACTCGTAATATTTATTCTTCTGTTGAACGTGTTGGCCCTGCTCCTGATATTACTTATCAAGACCTTGCTACGCCGGCTTTTAAAGGCAAAGTGTGTATGCGTTCAGGTAAACATCCGTACAATGTTTCTTTATTAGCTTCTATTATTGCTCATGAAGGTGAAGCTAAAGCTAAAACATGGTTAGAAGGTTTAAAAGCTAATTTAGCTCGTAAACCACAAGGTAATGACCGTGCACAAGTGAAAGCAGTTAAAGAAGGGTTATGTGATTATGCATTAACTAACAGCTATTACCTTGGTAAAATGCTAAATGATCCAAAACAAGTATCTTGGGCTGAATCAGTGCATATTAACTTCCCTAATCAAGCAACAACTGGTACTCATATGAATGTCAGTGGCGTTGCGTTAGTTAAGCATGCTCCTCACAAAGAGAATGCTATTAAATTGATGGAATTCTTATCAGGTGATGTTGCGCAAAAAATGTATGCTGAAATTAATTACGAATACCCTGTTAAAACTGGTGTAAAAGCATCAGAATTAGTTGCATCTTGGGGAGAATTTAAAGAAGATGAGATTAAATTATCAGAGGTAGCTGCACAACATAAAGCAGCTATTAAGTTACTGGATGAAGTGAAATTTGATCTCTAAATCGTTCAACCCATACAAGTTACTGCCTTGGGCAGTAACTTGTATTTTGTTATCCCCTGTTCTTGCTATTTTTTTAAACGCTTTCAGCTTCGATGAAAGTGGTAGTTTTGAACACCTTCTAAATACCGTATTACCTACCTATATTAGTAATTCTGTCCTAGTTATCGTTTCTGTTGTATTGATTAGTATTGTTTTTGCCCTGCCTTGTGCGTGGTTTGTTGCTTGCTGTGAATTCCCTACTAGGCAAAAGTTGCAATGGATTTTAATGCTACCTTTAGCCATGCCACCTTATATTGTAGCCATTGTATATACAGACTTATTAGATTTTGCCGGTCCTGTTCAGCTTGCTTTACGAGGCTGGTTTGGTTGGCAGTCAATTGATGATTATTACTTTCCTGATATCCGTACCTTGTTTGGTGCTTCATTTATTTTAGCGTTATCACTTTTTCCTTATTTGTATTTGTTGTTACGCGGGGCTTTTTTAACTCAGTCTGCCGGCTTATTTCAAGCCGCGAGAACATTAGGTTTATCGCCTTATCGTGCCTTTTGGAGGGTTAGTATTCCTCTTTCACGATCTGCGATGGCAGTGGGTATTTCATTAATCGCAATGGAAACATTAGGTGATTTTGCTACTGTTAATTATTTTGCAGTGCATACACTAACCACTGCTATTTATGATACCTGGCTCGAGTTAGGTAGTTTAACAACTGCAGCGAAGATATCGTCACTGATGTTATTAGTTTTAGTTATCTTGATCTCATTAGAAAATTATAGCCGTCGTAAACAGCAAGTTTATCAACGTAATAGTAGCGGCAGTACGGATTTGCGTTTTTATTTAACGGGATGGAAAAAGTGGGGCGTTTTGCTCTTCACTTGGTCTTTATTGGGCTTATCTTTATTTATCCCGATCGGTACTTTAATCTATTATGCTTTTCATTATTTTAGTGAATCATTAAATGACCAATTATTTAGCTATACCCTAAATAGTTTATGGTTAGCCTTTTTAGTTGCCATTTTGGCACTGCTGGTGGCCCTTATTGTTAATTTCTATCAGCGTTTAAGCCCAGGAGTCTTTGCCAAGTCTAGTATTCGTTTATCTTCGTTAGGGTATGCTGTTCCAGGCACCGTGGTTGCTATTGGCGTATTAATACCACTGACGAGTCTTGATCTATTATTAAATGATCTGTTAATTAAATGGGATGTATCACCGGTAGGGTTAATCTTTTCTGGGTCATTAGTCATTTTAGTGCTGGGTTATTTAGTGCGTTTCAGTGCTATCGCTGTCGGTAGCGTTGACAGTAGCTTAGTACAAGTGCCGCCTTCATTGGATTTAGCGTCTAGAACCCTAGGTAATGGACCTGCAAAAACGCTGTGGCGTGTTAATATCCCGCTGATAAAAAAAGGTTTATTAACCGCTTTTATTCTAGTGTTTATAGAATCAATGAAGGAATTACCTGCGGCGTTATTATTGCGCCCCTTTAATTTTGAAACATTGGCTACTTATGTATACCAATATGTCTCTGATGAGATGATAGAATACGCCGCTTTACCAGCGTTAATGATTATTGCATTAGGCTTAATTCCATTTATTGTAGTGAACCGTTTGTTGGAGCAAAAGCATTAATGAGTGCGTTAAATATTCAAAATTTAAGTTGTGCGTATCAAAAAACGCCTGTATTGGCGGAATTAGATCTCACTTTAGAAAATAACGAGATTGTTTGTCTTTTAGGTGAGAGTGGCTGTGGGAAGACAACTTTATTACGAGCGGTTGCAGGATTACAAGCTGAGCTTACCGGAAATATTAGTATCCAACAAAAAGTACTGAACGACCCACAAATCAATATGCCACCAGAGCTTAGAAAAATAGGGCTTATTTTCCAAGATTATGCGTTGTTTCCGCATTTAAATGTATTTGATAATGTGGCCTTTTCCTTGGCAACTAATATGCCTAAAAGTGAAAAGCAACAACGTGTTGAAGAAGTGTTACATTTGGTACAACTCAGTGAAATGGGCAAACGTTTTCCACATCAATTGTCAGGTGGGCAGCAGCAGCGCATTGCTATCGCACGTGCATTAGCTTATCAACCTGATTTGATGCTATTGGATGAGCCTTTCTCTAATCTGGATCAGCACGTTCGTTTTCAGCTCATTCATGAAATTCGTCATCTGTTTAAGCAACGTCAAATGAGTGCTTTATTTGTTACTCACTCTAAAGAGGAAGGTTTTGCCTTTGCTGATCGTATTGCATTGATGAAGTCGGGGAGAATAGTGCAAATCGATACCCCACAAAAGTTATATCGAGCACCTAATTCAGCTTATGTTGCCGACTTTATGGGACAGGCGAATTATATTGGCTTGAGCATACTAGATGATTACAGCTATCAAAGTTGTTTTGGTGTGCTATACACGCAAGGTAAAATAACACAACCTAAAGAAGCAGAATTACGCCTTTTATTAAGACCTGAACATATCGATATCACACCTGATGAAAGTGGTGAGGCTGTTGTTAAGCAAGTCGCCTTCCAAGGATCTTCTCAGCAGATCACTGCGCAATTTTCAGGGCAGGACTTTTTGATTAAGTACAGCAATCATACTTGCGATAGTGTTTTCTTCCAAGAAGGGGATAAAGTAACTTTAAGCTTACTGAACCATGACTTTGTTGTGTTTGCTGATTAAATCTGTGATTAACTTTTTAATCTTTAGTTTATCACTTAGTAAAAAGCCAGTGTTTAGAGCACTGGCTTTTTACTATGGTTCTTGATCACATGCTGAGTCTTATGTACTTGGACTTAATTCATACATTAGGCTAGTTTTTAAGGCGTCTTCCTGTTCCTTAGTTAACGCATCACCTTCAACAGTGGAAACGATGAACAAATCTTCTGCTCTCTCACCAATCGTAGTAATTTTTGCTGTATCCAACATTAAACCATGCTCTACAAATACTGTGCCTATATTCGCTAGGATACCTGGTGCATCAAAGGCAACCACTTCAATTTGTGTGCGTTTGCGGCGTGTAGGTAAAAAGGTAATTTGAGGTTCAAATTTAAAAGGCCTTTTTACTCGCTCTAAACGAATAATATTAGAGTTAACTATGTGGGGCTTTAATAATGTATCAATGATCGCTTCTTTTACGCGTTGGATCTTATCAACATCAATATGCTCACCATCTTCTTCTAATACAGTAAATGTGCTGAGTGAATAATTATCACGGCTCGATAGAATTTTTGCATCCTGTACACTGAGTTTTTTATTATCTATTTCAGTAACCACTGATGAAAACAGCGTTCGAATATCTTTACTATAAACAAATATTTCACTACCACGTGTGTTTTCGGTGCTAATTAATACCAAAGGACGCTCGTGATCTTGATGTGCTAACAAATGCTTAGTATGCCAACAGATTTGTGCCGAGGTATAACGGAAAAAATAGTTAAGTCTAAAGCGTTTCCATAAAGGGCGAACTTGCGCTTCACTAATACCTTGCTCGGCTAAAATGGCTAGGGCTTTAAATTGGCGATCTCGAATTCTGTCTCGAACATCAGGCGGGTTTTCTAAACCACGGCGTAACATGGTTAAAGTCTTATAGTATAAGTCACGTAATAGGGACGCTTTCCAGCTATTCCACGTATCTTCATTAGTCGCACAGATATCAGCAACAGTAAGGCAATAAAGTAAATTAAGGTGTTTCTCATCTCTTACTGTTTTAGCAAATTCAATGATCACATTAGGATCACTAATATCACGGCGTTGTGCCGTTACTGACATGGTTAAATGATGTTCAACTAACCAAGCCACTACTTTGCTTTCATAGCGGGTTAAACCATGCAAACCACAAAATGCTAAAGCATCAACAGCACCTAATGTAGAGTGATCTCCCTGTTGACCTTTGGCGATATCGTGGAAAATTGTCGCTAAAAACAGTAGTTCTGGCTTTTCTAAGTTCTTGAATATTTCGTGAGCTAAAGGATGCTCAACTTTACTATTAGGGTAATTATTAATTAACTTAGCAAGTTTGTGTGTATGTGCATCTACTGTATAAGCATGGAATAGGTCAAACTGCATTTGCCCCACAATACGGCTCCATTGTGGTATATAAGCAGCCAATACTCCATGTTCATACATTAAAGTAAAAGGTAAGCCCATGCCTCGAGGATGCTTGATAATCTCCATAAATACCGAACGGCACTCCGGGATATTTTGTAGCCAATGGGTCAAACATCTACGTGCTTCACGTAACTCTCTTAAGGTTGCTGAGTAGATGCCTTTGATACGTGTATCATCTGCGATATGAACAAATAATTGAATAATAGCTTCTGGGTTTTCTTGAAAATAGCCCGAGGTGGTCAATTCAATTTTATTTCCGCGAATTCTAAAGTGTTCGTCAATTTCATGAAACTCTGTTGCAACATTACCTAAGATCGCTTCATCAAAGTATTGTAATAGCATTTCATTAAGCTCTTTAACGCGACGAATGGTTTGATAGAACATTTTCATCATCTGTTCTACGGCTTCATTACGTTGTCCGGTATAACCTAATAACTTGGCTACATCACTTTGAAAATCAAATAATAAGCGGTTATCTGGACGGTTAGTCACGGTATGCAGAGCAAAACGAATTGTCCATAATTGCGATTGGCAGTCACTGATTTCATGGTATTCAGCTTGGGTAATATAACCGTATGAGGTTAGTTCTAATAAGCTTTGTGCATCAAAATGGCGTTTAGAAACCCAAGCGATGGTTTGAATATCTCGTAAACCACCACAACCATTTTTAATATCAGGTTCTAGTGTATAACCGTCACCTCGGCAATTTTTATGGCGACCAAACTGCTCTTCTTTTTTGATGGTGAAAAACTTATCCGATGGCCAAAAGTCATCTTCAGCAATCACTTCTTGTAGCTTATCAAAGGTTTGTTGGTTACCTTTTAATAATCGAGACTCGATCATGCTGGTGGCAATAGTAATATCTGCTTTGCCTTGCTCGATGCAATCTTGAATGGTGCGTACGCTATTACCTACATCGAGCTTTAAATCCCAGAGCAAGGTGATTAACTGGCCTATTTTTTCTTCAGAAGCTTGGCTAAAACCATGGTCTGAGAGTATTAATACGTCAATGTCAGACTTTGGATGTAACTCACCTCGGCCATACCCTCCAACTGCTAATAAACTTAGATCGTAACTTTCATCTAGTCCCACTAGATCCCATAGTCGACCCAGTAGTTCATCCACATACAGTGCACGCATAGCTACAATATCGTTAATATGTTGTTTAGCCTTAAACTGTTCAAGTTGCCAGTCAGAAAATGCTTGGAGATGATTTTTGAGAAAAGGAATCGTTAGATCTTGTGGTTGAATATTTATCGGAGAATATTGTTCAAAGTCCATTTAAAGCCTCGATATTATAGCCCGCACACAAGAGAGTGCATGCAGGCTGTTTTTACGTTTATGCTGGGTTAATAATACGCTCTATTGTCTCTTCAGGACGTAATGTTAAAATTTCAACCCCCGTCTCTGTTACTAATAAAGTATGTTCCCATTGTGCAGATAGTTTTTTATCTTTAGTAACAACTGTCCATTCATCACGAAGTACTTTACAGTCGCGTTTACCGGCATTCAACATAGGTTCAATAGTAAAACATTGTCCTGCTTTTAATACTTCGCCAGTGCCTTTTTTACCGTAATGTAATACTTGTGGTTCTTCGTGGAAACCTGCACCAATACCATGGCCACAATATTCACGTACGATTGAGTAGTTGTGATTTTCAGCATGTTTTTGAATCGCGGCACCGATATCGCCTAAACGTACACCAGGTTTAACCATATTAATACCAATGTATAAGCATTCCTGTGCAACACGAGATAGACGTTCAGCAAGAATAGTTCCTTTACCAACCATGAACATTTTTGATGTGTCACCGTGGTAACCGTCTTTGATTACAGTGATATCAATGTTCAGGGCATCGCCGTCTTTTAATGGTTTGTCATTTGGAATTCCATGACATACAACGTAGTTTAATGAAGTACAGATTGATTTAGGAAAACCGTGGTAATTTAAAGGTGCTGGAATACCACCTTGTACATTGACTATATAGTCGTGACAAAGTTGATTCAACTCATTGGTTGTTACACCTTTCTTAATATGCGGTTCAATCATAGTTAATACATCAGCTGCTTGTTGACCTGCAACACGCATTTTCTCTATTTCTTCTGGGGTTTTGATTAGTCCTGCCATGAGAGTTCTCTACACTTTTTTGAATAAAAATTTATAGCGTAACTATAAAGAATTTTGAGCGTTGGTGCTAGACAAAATAATAGCAACCCTGTTTAAACCAAAGGACTCATTACTATTAAATTACCGACTCAAAAAAAATATTATTCGATACGCTATTTATTGAGCTAATTGGGTAACTATGGTATAAAGCGCACCGAGATTGATAGATTAATTTTTTGGTCGCTTTCTCAAATAATCCAGATAATCTGTTCAGCATCTATAAAATATTGAATATTAAAGATTATTATTTAAATAACACACACGCATCGACACGTCACTCGGGGTGCCTTTTTCTGTTTAAGAAATAAATGGTCGAGTGTATGGGATGTGTGGAGGCCTAACCCCTTAAGAGGAAATTCAAATGGCAACAGTATCAATGCGCGATATGCTACAAGCAGGCGTTCACTTCGGTCACCAAACTCGTTACTGGAACCCAAAAATGAAACCATTCATTTTTGGTGCTCGTAATAAAGTTCATATCATTAACCTTGAAAAAACAGTTCCAATGTTTAACCAAGCGCTTAACTTCTTAGAAGCTAAAGCAGCTAAAAAAGGTAAAATCCTTTTTGTTGGTACTAAACGCGCAGCTTCAGAAGCTGTTAAAGAAGCTGCTATTTCATGTGATCAATTCTACGTTGATCACCGCTGGTTAGGTGGTATGTTGACTAACTGGAAAACAGTTCGTCAATCGATCAAACGTTTGAAAGATCTTGAAACTCAAAGCCAAGACGGTACTTTTGACAAGTTAACTAAGAAAGAAGCGCTAATGCGTACTCGTGAATTAGAAAAACTTGAAAAAACACTTGGTGGTATCAAAAACATGGGTGGTATCCCAGATGCAATCTTCGTAATCGATGCAGATCACGAGCACATTGCAATTAAAGAAGCGAATAACCTAGGTATTCCAGTTATCGCTGTTGTAGATACTAACTCTTGCCCAGATAACATCGATTACATCGTTCCTGGTAATGATGATGCTATCCGTGCAGTTAAGCTTTACTTAAGTGCAGCTGCTGAAGCTGTTAAAGAAGGCCGTACTGCTGAAGTAGTAGTTGCAGAAGGTTTTGTTGAAGAAGAATCAGCTGAGAAATAAGTTCTTCTAATAATAGAAGCTCTTATTAACCAATCATTGGTTGGTTATCAGGGGTCTTTATGACCCCTTTTTTATAGAACTAATAACAGGAATTTATACAATGGCTATTACAGCTCAGCAAGTTAAAGAACTTCGTGACCGCACAGCTGCGGGTATGATGGATTGTAAAAAAGCATTAGTTGAAGCTGATGGTGACATCGAGCTTGCAATTGAAAACATGCGTAAATCAGGTGCAATTAAAGCAGCTAAAAAAGCAGGCCGTATTGCTGCTGAAGGTGCTATCTTTGCTAAAACTGACGGTACTACTGCATTAATCATCGAAGTAAACTGTGAAACAGACTTCGTTGCAATGGATAAAAGCTTCTTAGCATTTGCTGAAAAAACTGCTGATATCGCACTTGCAAACAAAGTTGATTCAGTTGAAACACTAAATGCACTTGCATATGACGACGTTACTGTTGATCAAGCTCGTGAAAACTTAGTTGCTAAAATCGGTGAAAATATCTCTGTACGTCGTTTACAAATCGTTGAAGGTGAAAACCTAGGCGCTTACGTACATAGCCGTAAAATCGGTGTTATCTCTGTGCTAACTGGCGGTGACGCTGAATTAGCTAAAGATATTGCAATGCACGTTGCAGCTGCTGCTCCTCAGTTTGTTAAACCTGAAGATGTACCAGCAGACGTAGTTGCTAAAGAAAAAGAAATTCAATTACAAATCGCGATCGAAAGTGGTAAGCCTGCTGAAATCGCAGAGAAGATGGTTAATGGTCGTATGGCTAAATTTACTGGTGAAGTAAGTTTAACTGGTCAATCTTTCATTAAAGACCCATCAATCTCTGTTGCTAAACTTCTTAAAGGTGCAAATGCAGACGTTGTCTCTTTTGTTCGTCTAGAAGTTGGTGAAGGTATTGAGAAAAAAGAAGAAGATTTTGCTGCTGAAGTTGCTGCAACAATGGCTGCTGCTAAGTAATCTACTTCAAAAACAATAGGTAATGTTTAACACATAGACCGTTGTAAAAAAGAACCGCGGCATGACTGCGGTTCTTTTATATTAAAAAGTAATAGAAATTTTCCGGATAATCACCTACTTTAGACCTATTTTTTAAAACTCTTTTTATAATTTTTTTAAAAAATCGGTATTATTTCAACTTAAGGAATGGAATTATGAGCACTAACCCAAAATCTGCTTATCGTCGTATTTTATTAAAATTGAGTGGTGAAGCTCTCGTTGGAGAAGAAGGGTTTGGTATAGACCCAAAAGTGCTAGATCGTATGGCATTAGAGATTAAGTCTTTAATCGAATCTGGTGTACAAGTGGGTTTAGTGATTGGTGGCGGTAATATTTTCCGTGGTGCAGGTTTAGCGCAAGCAGGTATGAACCGTGTTGTAGGTGACCACATGGGCATGTTAGCAACGGTTATGAATGGTTTAGCAATGCGTGATGCATTACATCGTTCACATGTTAACTCTCGTTTAATGTCGGCTATCCCATTAAACGGCGTATGTGATGATTATAACTGGGCTGAAGCGATTAAATATCTAAAGCTAGGCACAGTGGTTATCTTCTCTGCAGGCACTGGTAACCCATTCTTTACAACGGATTCTGCTGCTTGTTTACGTGGTATCGAAATTGAAGCGGATGCTGTGTTAAAAGGGACTAAAGTAGATGGTGTTTATGATGCAGACCCTGTTAAAAACCCGGATGCTAAGTTGTACAGTGTATTAGATTACCAAACTGTATTGGAAAAAGAATTACAAGTAATGGATTTAGCAGCCTTTACCTTAGCTCGTGACCATAGCTTACCTATTCGTGTTTTCAACATGAACAAACCAGGTGCATTAAGCCGTGTGGTTTTAGGTGGTGATGAAGGTACAACTATTACTCACGCAGAAGAAAATATTTAACTATCAATGAAATAGCATTGATATAGACTCAATAAGTTAGGAAGAAGATATGATTAATGAAATCAAAGATGATGCTCAGACACGCATGAATAAAAGCATCGAATCATTTAAAAGCCAATTAGCAAAAGTGCGTACAGGTCGTGCACACCCAAGTTTGTTAGACGGTATCATGGTGCCTTATTACGGTTCAAATACACCATTACGTCAAGTAGGTAACGTATCAACTGAAGATGCACGTACATTAACGATTACTGTATTTGATGCAACATTAATTGCAGCTGTAGAAAAAGCGATTATGGGCTCTAACTTAGGTTTAAACCCTATGTCAGCAGGAACGGTTATCCGTATTCCTTTACCACCATTAACTGAAGAGCGTCGTAAGGACCTAATTAAAGTTGTTCGTGGAGAAGCTGAAAATACACGTATTGCTATCCGTAATATCCGTCGTGATGCTAACGGTGACTTTAAAGATCTTGAGAAAGAGAAAGAGATCAGTGAAGATCAACAAAGACAAGGTGAAGAATTAGTTCAAAAAGCGACTAATGAAAGCATCAAAAAAGTAGATGAAGTATTAGCTATTAAAGAAGCTGAATTGTTAGAAGTTTAATTCTGGCTATTATTTAATATATGCACCTTCTACTTTGTATCAGGTGCATTTTACTTTTTGTAAAGGATTACTGTGACTTCAGAAACGCTTAATAAAAAACTACCAAGACACGTTGCAATTATTATGGACGGAAATGGTCGTTGGTCTGAAAAACAAGGCAAACATCGCGTTTTTGGCCATAAACATGGCGTGACGGCATTACGTAAAACGATCACCTTTGCAAGAGATAGCAAACTTGAAGCATTAACTATTTTTGCTTTTAGTAGCGAGAATTGGAAACGTCCAGAACAAGAAGTGAGCATGTTGATGGAGCTCTTCTTTATGGTATTAGGGCGTGAAATTAAAAAATTACATAAAAGTAATATTAAACTAACCATCATAGGTGACATCTCAGGCTTTAGTGAGCGACTACAAAAGAAAGTGAAAGAAGGTCAGGAGTTAACAAAAGACAATACTGGTTTGGCGCTTAACGTAGCAGCTAACTATGGTGGACGCTGGGATATAGCCAATGCAACTAAAAATATTGCAACCCAAGTAAAAAATGGTGAGTTATCTGTTGATGATATTGATGAAAGCTTATTATGCAAAACCCTATGTTTAAGTGACTTGCCTAGTGTAGATCTGATGATTCGAACAGGTGGTGATTACCGCATTAGCAACTTTTTATTATGGCAATTAGCTTATGCTGAACTTTATTTTACCGATACATTATGGCCCGATTTTGATGCGGATGCCTTCCAGTTAGCACTCGATGTATTTTCAGGTAAAGAGCGACGTTTTGGACAAACTAGCGCGCAAGTTAACTGCTAACTCATACCAAGCTAGGTATTTTTGGTCTACAGACAATAACGGGACTTTTCTGTGAAACAACGAATTATAACTGCGCTGGTATTAGCGCCATTAGCGATTGCCGCTATTTTCTTCTTACCACTTAAGTTTTTTATATTATTCGCTACGATTGTATTTTTATTAGCTAGTAAAGAATGGGCTGGATTTGTTAGTAAAGAGCCTTCCTCTAAAATCTTATATCTTTTTGCAATTGTTTTAGGCCTCAGCCTATTTTTGATGCCCTCTGAACATATTTGGATAGAGCAAACATTAAACCCTTACATATCATCTAGTCTAATTGTTGCTGCTGTGTGGTGGTGCGTTGCCTTATTAATGGTTATACGTTACCCAGTTTCTGCTACGCTGTGGAAATCTAGCCGAGCTATCAAGGCTTTATTCGGTTTATTAACGTTAGTACCATTTTTCTGGGGATTAGTGGTCTTACGTTCGGTAAATATGAATGTTGATTTCTATTTTGGCTCTCAATTAGTGATGTATGTTTTTCTACTTGTTTGGGCTGCTGATTCCGGTGCTTATTTTGCAGGACGCCAGTTTGGTAAACGTAAATTAGCCCCGAATGTAAGCCCAGGTAAAACGGTTGAGGGTTTATTAGGTGGATTAGTCTGCGCGGTTATTGTTACTTACCTTGCTAGCCAGTATTTTTCGATAGCAGATAATAAACTCACGACCTTTTTCATCGCTTCTATTATTACGACATTAGTCTCTGCGTTAGGTGATTTAACTGAAAGTATCTTTAAACGAGAAGCTGGGCTAAAGGATAGTAGTAATTTATTGCCGGGCCATGGTGGGATTTTAGATCGTATCGATAGTCTTACTGCGGCAGTGCCTGTTTTTGCGCTTATCTATATTTATTGGTTAGCTTAATCATGAAAAATTTAGCGGTATTAGGAGCGACCGGCTCTATTGGTGATAGCACGCTCAGTGTTTGTCGTCAGAATCCAACACTATATAAAGTGAAGTTTCTTTATGCCGCTAGCAATGTGCAAAAAATGCTGGCGTTATGTATCGAATTCACACCTCAGTATGTTGCACTTGCTAGTGTAGAAGCTGCCACCCAATTAAAGCAACAATTACAAGACCATAACTTGTCTTGCCAAGTGCTTAATGAGCAAGATGTACTTGCTTTATTGGGGAGTGACGAGATTGATTCGGTAATGGCCGCGATCGTTGGTGCTGCTGGATTAAAAACAACATTAGCAGCTGTACATGCTGGTAAAGAAATCTTCCTCGCGAATAAAGAATCACTGGTAATGTCTGGAGCACTGTTTATTGAAGCAGTAAAAGCCTCTGGAGCGAAGTTGTGGCCTGTTGATAGCGAACATAATGCTATTTTTCAATCTATGTCGACAAGCTTACAAGACACTATTGGGCACTGCGATTTACAAGAGGCTGGTGTCTCTAAAATATTATTAACGGGATCGGGTGGTCCATTCCTTAATAAAGACTTATCTGAATTCTCGACCATTACACCCGCTACCGCTGTTAAACATCCAAATTGGTCGATGGGGCCTAAAATATCTATTGATTCAGCAACTATGATGAACAAGGGCTTAGAGTATATTGAGGCTAAATGGTTGTTTAATGCTAATAAAGAACAGTTACAAGTCATTATTCATCCTCAATCAGTGATCCATTCTATGGTGCAATATCAAGACGGTAGTGTGATCTCGCAGATGGGGAACCCTGATATGAGAGTGCCTATTGCGCATGTAATGGGTGGTGAAAAGCGTATCAAAAGTGGTGTTTCTGATTTTGATTTCTTCAGCACAAACGATTTTAGCTTTGTAGCTCCTGACTTTAATCGCTATCCATGTTTAAAATTAGCCATTGATGCATGTTATCAAGGCCAACATGCGACGACGACACTCAATGCTGCTAATGAAATTGCAGTACAAGCTTTTTTAGATGAACGTATCTCTTTCCCTGCGATTGCTGTAGTCGTTGAAAGTGTCTTAAATCAGTTAACACCACAAACAATATCAACAATTGACGAGTTACTGTTGATCGATAAAATAGCCAGACAATCAGCTGCTGACATTATTAATCGAGGTATCACTTGTTAGATTTTCTTTGGAATACTGCTTCATTCATTATTGCATTAAGTATTTTAGTAGCGATTCACGAATATGGGCACTTTTGGGTAGCTCGTCGCTGCGGTGTAAAAGTACATCGTTTCTCTCTAGGATTCGGTAAAGTTTTATTTAAAAAAATAGATAAGCATGGCACTGAATTTGCGGTCGCCGCAATTCCCTTAGGTGGCTATGTGAAAATGCTAGACAGCCGAGTCGAAGAAGTGCCTGAAGAACTTGCTGAATTTGCCTTTAATAATAAAACTGTTTGGCAACGTATTGCCATTGTCGCAGCTGGGCCAATAGCTAATTTTTTACTGGCTATTGTTGCTTTCTTCTTTATGTACAGCATTGGTGTAAATAGCGCTAAACCAATTATGAATGGTGTAAAAGAAGGCTCTCCAGCGAGTGTCATCAAACAGCAGTGGTTTGAAGTTGAAGCGGTAAATGGTCAACCAGTACATGACTGGGAAGCATTAAACTTGGAATTAGTCGCTCAAATTGGTGAACCTAGTGTTGAGCTGACTATTGCACCTATTTTGCGTTCTAACTCACAAATAGTTAATGAACCAAGCCAGACTTACACAGTCTCATTACAAAAGTGGTTGTTTGACCCTAAAAAGCAATCAATAGTGAGTAGCCTTGGTTTTATCCCATATTCTCCAAAGGTACATCTCATTGCTGCGAACATAAGCGAAGATAGTGCCGCGCAGCGCAGTGGTATTTTAAAAGGTGATAAACTGCTTACGATTAACGGTCAAGCATTAGATGACTGGGCTCAATTTGTTGAATTAATTCAAAATAATCCGAATAACTCATTACAGTTACAGATTGAAAGACAAGCTGAAAGTAAAACCTTAACATTAACACCTGACTCCAGAGAACTAGCCGATGGGATGGTTCAAGGGTTTATTGGATTGGCACCACAGGTTGATGATTACCCTGAACAATTCCGTGTTAATCTACAATATGGTGTTGTCGATGCAGTGTTAAAAGGTATCGATAAAACTTGGCAATTATCTGAATTGACCTTTAACACCTTAGTCAAGTTAGTCACGGGCGATTTATCGGTTAAAAACTTGAGTGGACCGATTGGTATTGCTAAAGGCGCCGGAATGAGTGCTGACTATGGGTTTGTATACTTTTTAGGGTTTATAGCGCTCATCAGTGTTAACTTGGGTATTATGAACTTGATCCCATTACCAGTATTAGATGGCGGCCACTTAGTGTATTACTTTATCGAGGCTGTGACAGGCAAAGAAGTATCTGAACGAGTTCAAGAAATTGGTTTTAAAATCGGTGCTGCGGTACTGGTTACTTTTATGTCAATCGCCGTACTTAATGACCTTAATTTATTATAAAGTACAAATAAATAGGCAGTGAGAGTAATTATCATTAAATGATAATGATACACTGCGCTATTAATCTATATGTTTAAACTGTTTTGCACTTCAGTGCAGTAAAGGATTTCGTAGAGAATGTTTAAGAAATATTTGTTGGCCATGGCATTAACTGTCACAGGGTGCTTTTCTAACTTTGTTACTGCTGAAGAGTTCACCATTTCCGATTTACAATTTAAAGGCTTACAACGTGTCACTTTAGGCGCTGCATTACTAAGTTTGCCAATTAGAGAAGGAGATGTAGTAGATGATTATGACTTGTCTCAAGCAATAAAAAAGTTATATAGCACCAGCTACTTTGAATCTATTCAATTGTTCAGAGATGACTCTGTACTTGTTTTTAAAGTTAAAGAGCGCCCAACTATCAGTGCTATAGAATTAACTGGTAATGATAAGTTAAGTGAAGAACAAATCTTAGATTCATTAAAGTCATCATCAATACAGGTCGGTGATACGTTAGATAGGACTGTGTTAACCAGTATTGAAAAAAGCTTAGAAGATTTTTATCACAGTGTAGGTAAATATTCTGCACAAGTAGAAACCATTGTGACTCCTCTACCAAGAAATCGTGTTTCTTTACAGTTTGTTTTTCGTGAAGGGTTAACTGCAAAAATAGAACAAATTAATATTGTTGGTAATAGTGTTTATTCAGACGAACAATTATTAAAACGTTTAACACTTAGCGAATCTAATGGTTGGTGGGATCTATTTGCTGATGATAATTATCAAAAGCAAAAACTATCCGGTGATTTAGAAGTTATCAAAAGCTATTACTTAGATCGTGGTTACATTCGTTTTAAAATCGATGAAACTCAAGTTGCTCTTAGACCAAATAAAAAAGGCGTTTACGTGACAGTTAACGTAAAAGAGGGCGATATCTATAATGTTTCTGATGTGACATTTATTGGTGACTTATTAGGTCATGATGAAGATATCAAAAGCCTAGTCTCTTTTAAAAAGGGTGATGTTTATGCGGCATCAGAAGTCGCTGCTGTTGAACAGAGTATTCGAAAATACTTTGGGCGTTTAGGTTATGCTTTCCCTGAAATTAATACTTACCCTGAGATTGATGACGAAACTAATACTGTTGTAGTGAATTTCTCTGTTGACCCAGGGCAACGTGGTTACGTGAGATATATTAATATTTCTGGTAATACTACAACAAAAGATGTGGTACTACGTCGTGAAATGCGTCAAATGGAAGGTGGTTGGCTATCTAGCGAAAACATCGAACTTTCTCGTGCGCGTTTAAACCGTTTAGGCTTTTTCTCAAAAGTGGATATCGATACAGAGCGTGTGAGTGATGATCTTGTCGATGTGAACGTAAACGTAGAGGAGCAATCTTCAGGTAGTTTTAATGCCGGTATTGGTTTTGGTACTGATTCGGGTGTTAGCTTGAGTGGTGGTATCCAAGAAAGTAACTTCCTTGGTAGTGGTGATAAAATATCATTACAAACCAAAGTTAATGATTACAGTTTAAGTGCAGACCTTAGTTATACTACTCCTTACCTAACTAAAGACGGTGTGAGCGGTGGAGCTCAAATTTATTACAATAAATTTGAAGCGGGTGATGCAAACATTGTCGATTATACTAATACAACTTACGGTTTGAAGTTAAGTGCAGGATTCCCTGTCAATGAGATTAACCGTTTAGGCTTCAGTATTGGCTGGGAAAATAATGGTATTTCACAGTTAAATGGTTATGAGCAATTAAGCGATTTCTGGGATATCTATGGCTCATTCCAAAAGTCTGATGGTAGTGCTAACTTTAAGAACTTTGATGCAAGTGCAACATGGACCCGTAACAATCTCGATAGAGGGCAGTTAGCGACACAAGGTATGTCACACACGCTAAAAGGTGAAATGACTATACCCGGTTCAGATTTACAATACTTCAAAATCAATTTTGATATTCGTAATTATCAACGCTTAACACTTGATGGTTCATGGACGACATTATTGCGCGGTAGTTTAGGTTACGGTAATGGTTATGGTACTTTCGAAGGAAGTGATCAAATTCTGCCGTTCTTTGAGAACTATTATGTAGGTGGTTATCGAACTATACGTGGTTTTTCGAGTAACTCAGTAGGCCCTCGTGCTTTCTATACGGGGGTTAATAATAGCGGTAATACAACGAATACTTACACTGATAGTGCGGTAGGTGGTAATGCAAAATATACATTAAGTGCGGAACTTATTTTCCCTACGCCGTTCTTAGATGAAGCTTATTCAAGACAATTACGTAGCAGTGTGTTTATTGATGCCGGTGAAGTTTGGGATACTGAGTTTGATTACGATACTTATTCTTCTTACAGTTGTTCTAGTAATTGTGATTACGCAGGGGACTATTCTAAACCCGGGCGAACGCGTGTTTCAATGGGTACTCAATTAACTTGGGTGTCGCCTTTAGGGCCATTAGTCTTTACATTAGCTGTACCATTAAAAGACTATGCAGGAGATACAACTGAAATATTCTCATTCAATATTGGTGATGTTTTCTAGTTAGTGTGTTGCTTGATTGAGCCAATGAAAGTGCGTATACACGCACTTATTTTTTCTTTTTATAACTATTTTATTAAGACGGAGTTACAACATGAAGACCTTTTTTAAAGTTATTACATTAGCAACTGCAATGGGGACTATTTCAGCTGCAAATGCGGCAGAAGCACAAAAAATTGGTGTAGTATTTCCATCAAAAGTAATGCAAGAATCTCCACAACGCGAACGTATTATTAAAAAACTAGAAGCGGAATTCAAAGGGCGTTATGAAAAGCTACAATCTCTAGAAAAAGAGATTAAAACGTTACAAACTAAAATCCAAAAAGATGGTGAATTGCTAGGTAAGAGCGAAGTAACTAAGTTACAACGTGAACTAGAAGTTAAAGTATCTGAATATAAATTAAGCCGTAAAGCATTTGAAGAAGATCAACGTCGTCGTCAAGGTGAAGAACAGCAAAAATCATTAGCTGTAGTACGTGATGTGATCAGTACGATTGCTAAAGAAGGCCAATACGATATTATTTTAAATGGCGAGCAAATTGTATTCTCTAAACCTGCGTTAGATATATCAGATAAAGTTATTCAAGAAATTAGTACTAAGTAGGTTTTATTATGGCTCACTCATTAGCAAGTTTAGCAACACAGCTATCGGCTCAATTAGGCGGAAATGGTGATTTAATCATTGAGCGCTTGGCAACATTTGATGGTGCAAAACAAGGGGATATTACCTTTGTTTCAGATAAGAAATTACTGACACGATTATCTGAATGCACAGCTAGCGCTATCGTATTGCCTAACGAATTAAAGGACTCTTATACTGGCAATGCGTTATTCATGGATAACCCATACGTGGGATATGCATTATTAGCTCGATTATTTGATACAACGCCAAACTTGAGTGCAAACATTGCAGATTCTGCTGTTATTCATGAAACTGCTAGCATTGGTAAGAACGTTGCTATTGCAGAGAATGTTGTGATTGGTAAAAATGCTAAGGTTGGCGATAATAGCCAGATATTTGCTAATGCAGTGATCGGTGAAGGTGCTGAATTAGGGCAAGGTTGTAAAATCTACCCTAATGTTACTGTTTATCATACCTGCGAGATTGGTAATAACGTAATTATCCATGCCAATACTATTATCGGCTCTGATGGGTTTGGTAATGCACCTTATCAAGGGACTTGGGTCAAAATTCCGCAGATTGGTAAAGTCATTATTGGTGACGATGTGGAAATTGGCGCAAGTACTAGTATCGATAGGGGAGCGCTTTCTGATACTGTGATTGGCAAAGGTGTCAAAATTGATAACCAATGTCAAATCGCACATAACATTCAAATTGGTGAGCATACCGCAATTGCGGGTGGTACCAATATTGCTGGCAGTACAGTGATAGGTAAACATTGTATTGTTGGTGGTAGTGTGGCAATGAATGGCCATATTACAATTACAGATAACGTTGTTATTACTGGTGATACTATGGTTATGCGTAGTATTAAAAAACCAGGCGTCTATTCTTCTGGTGTGCCTGCACAAGAGAGTAAACTGTGGCGTAAAACAACGGCTTATACATTAAAAATTGAAGAATTATTCAAGCGTGTAAAACAGCTTGAAAAGCAATTAGAAGAAAAAAACTAAGGAAGTTATCGTGTCAAACGAATTAAATAGTCTTGATATCAAGGAGATCATGGATCTTCTACCGCATCGTTACCCATTTTTATTACTTGATCGTGTTGTCGATCACGTACCAGGTGAAACGTTACAGGGTTACAAAAATGTATCGTTTAATGAACCTCAATTCACTGGGCATTTCCCAGGTACTCCAGTATTTCCAGGGGTATTAATTTTAGAAGCATTAGCACAAGCAACGGGTGTGCTAGCGTTTACTAAGCACGGGAAGCCTGCTGAAAATGAACTATACTTCTTTGCTTCAATTGATAAAGTAAAATTCCGTAAACCAGTTGTTCCTGGTGATAGACTGGATTTAGACGTGACATGTATCGGCGAAAAACGTGGCATGGGTAAATTTGAGTGTAAAGCTAAAGTTGATGGACAAGTGGTTTGTCAAGCAGAAATTATGTGTGCAAGAAGAGAGATCTAATGATTGATTCAACAGCAAATATTCATCCAACAGCGATAATTCATGAAAATGCAATCATCGGAAAAAATGTAGAGGTCGGTCCTTATAGCATTATCGGCGATAATGTTGAAATTGGTGATGATTGCTGGATTGGTCCACACGTTGTTATTAAAGGCACCACTAAAATGGGCAAGGGTAATAAAATTTACCAATTTGCCTCTATTGGTGAAGACTGCCAAGATTTAAAATATAATGGTGAAACAACCTATTTAGAGATTGGCGACAACAATGTATTCCGTGAAAGCTGTACTATTCATCGCGGTACTGCCCAGGATCAAAGCCTGACTAAAATTGGCAGTAACTGTTTATTAATGGCTTATGTGCATGTTGCTCATGATTGCATGTTAGGAAATAACATTATTTTATCTAATAATGCGACGTTGGCGGGCCACAGTAAGCTAGCTAATAACGTGATTATTGGTGGATTAACTGCCTTACATCAATTCACTCGTGTTGGTGAATATGCAATGATTGGTGGTTGTTCAGCAGTGAATAAAGATATTCCACCTTTCTTTATGGCATCTGGTAATTATGTTCAAGCACAAGGTATTAACTCAGTTGGCTTGAAACGTCATGGTTTCAGTAGTGCAACAATTATGCATATTAAACGTGCTTACAAATCACTATGTCGTCAAGGCAATACACTTGCCGAGGCGAAAGCTGAAATTGCAGCTAATGTTGAAGAATGTCCAGAGTTAAAAACCTTGTTAGATTTTATTTCTGACGAGAATCGCGGTATTGTTCGCTAAGCCGATTTGTTTAAAATATTTTAAAAAATAGGCTCTTTTTGAGCCTTTTTTTTTACCTGTAGTATTAGTTATATTAAATAAGTCTTCTATTAAAAGAGTGTATTTATTTAATGTCATCGGTATAACCTGAAAACTAAAAGAAGAGAGTCATGACTAAACCATTACGTATTGGATTAATCGCTGGAGAAACATCGGGTGATATTTTAGGAGAAGGCTTAATCAAAGCACTGAAGTTGCAATATCCTGATGCTATTTTTGAAGGTATTGCCGGTCCTCGCATGATTGCTCAAGGTTGTACTGCTTTACACCCTTTAGAGGCCTTATCGGTAATGGGGTTTGTAGAGGTACTAGGTAAATTACGTAGTATTTTACGTATTCGTAAATCTATTACTCAGCATTTTATCAATAACCCACCGGATATTTTTATTGGTATCGATGCACCTGACTTTAATTTAACTGTTGAACTTAAGTTAAAACAACAAGGTATTAAAACCATCCATTATGTTAGCCCGTCTGTTTGGGCTTGGAAGCAATGGCGTATTCATAAAATAGCTAAAGCTACGGATTTAGTGCTTGCTTTTTTACCTTTTGAAAAAGCGTTTTACGATAAGTTTGATGTCCCTTGTCAATTCATTGGACACACACTAGCAGACCAATTACCTCTTAAACGTGATCAATTAGGAGCTCGAGCGCAATTACAAATAGGGCCCGATGAAAAAGTTTTAGCTTTATTGCCTGGCAGCCGTAAAGCAGAAGTGGAAATGCTAGGTCCTATCTTTTTACAAGCAGCTCAAGTTATCCACCAAAAATATCCGGATTATCGTTTTGTTGTTCCAGTGGTTAATGAGCGTCGTAAACAACAATTTGAAGCTCAAATAGAAGATCTTGCGTCGCCATTACCAATTACCTTATTTGATGGCCAATCTAGTGCTATTTTACAATCTGCTGATTTAGTTTTATTAGCCTCTGGTACAGCAGCATTAGAAGCTATGTTAGCTAAAGCACCGATGGTCGTGGCCTATAAAGTTTCACCACTGACCTATATGATTGCTAAAGCGTTGGTCAAAGTGAAGTATACTTCCTTACCTAATTTGATTGCCGATAAAGAGGTGGTTAAAGAGTTAAGCCAAGATAATTGCACTGTGGATAAAATTGTTGCTGAATTAACGCGTTTAATTGAGCATGATGGCCAAAAAATGATAGAGACTTTTACTGAACTACATCAACAAATCCGTTGTGATGCAGATACACAAGCAGCCAATGCTGTGATTAACTTATTAAATCGTTAATTTAGATATTATCAATAGAGAAGAGTAAACATGAAAACAGAGTTTCCTGAAGTTGCCTATCCTGATTTACCAAATATTGCAGGGGTAGATGAAGTTGGGCGTGGGCCTCTGGTTGGTGATGTAGTCACAGCTGCAGTTATTTTAGACCCAAATAAACCTATTACTGGTTTAACCGACTCGAAGAAGTTGAGTGAAAAGAAGTTAGCGCTGTTATTTGATCAAATTAATGAAAATGCATTAGCAGTGAGCATCGGAAGAGCTTCACCAACAGAAATAGATAAACTCAATATATTGCATGCAACTATGCTGGCAATGCAACGAGCGGTCCAAGGATTATCTATTCAGCCGAGTTATGTCTTTATTGATGGTAACCGTTGCCCTAACTTGCCAATGCCCAGTGAAGCTGTGGTAAAAGGCGATTTACGTGTAGCAGAGATAAGTGCAGCTTCTATTGTTGCTAAGGTAACACGCGATCGCGAAATGGTAGAGTTGGATAAACGCTACCCAGCTTATGGCTTTGCTAAACATAAAGGTTATCCTACTAAAGCACATTTCGAAGCATTACAAACACATGGTGTGATTGCTGAATACCGTCAAAGCTTTAAACCTGTTAAAGCTATTTTAACTGCCACATCTAAGTAGAATTCTTATGTCTGAAACGAGTGACCAACAACTAACCGTAGCGAATCAAGATCCTAAATTTGTGCACCTCCGTGTACATAGTGACTTTTCAATGGTCGATGGGTTAACCAAAGTTAAACCATTAGTGGCGAAAACAGCGGCATTAAATATGCCTGCTTTAGCGATCACTGACCAAACTAACTTCTGTGGATTAGTTAAATTTTATGGTGCGGCACATGGCGCAGGCATTAAGCCAATCATCGGGGCAGACTTTTGGGTAAAAAGTGAATTATTAGGAGATCAACAATTCCGTTTAACTGCATTAGCAATGGATGCTGCTGGTTATAAAAATGTCACTGAGCTAATCTCAAAAGCCTATTTACGTGGTCATGTGAAAGGTCGTGCAGTAATCGAGCAATCATGGTTAGTTGAGCATCAGGAAGGAGTTATTATACTCTCTGGCGCCAAAGAAGGGGACATGGGGAAAATGCTACTCAAAGGCAATAAAGCTGCTGTAGCTGAAATTAGTGCTTTTTACAAAACCCATTTCCCCCATCGTTACTATTTAGAGTTAATTCGTACTAACAGAGTTGACGAAGAGAATTACCTGCATTTAGCGCTCGACCTTGCTGCTGATCAGCAATTGCCTGTAGTGGCTACTAACGAAGTCGTTTTTGCTGATAAAGAATTATTCGATGCCCATGATATTCGAGTATGTATCAACCAAGGTTATGCACTAGGTGATGAAAAGCGTCCGAAAGATTATAGTCCTGAGCAATATTTACGTAGTGAAGAGGAGATGTGCGAGCTCTTTTCTGATATCCCAGAAGCGTTACAAAATAGCGTAGAAATAGCTAAACGTTGTAATGTGACATTACGTTTAGGTGAATACTTTTTACCTGATTTCCCTACTGACGGCATGCCTATCGAAGACTTCTTTTGTAAAGTATCAAGAGAAGGTTTAGAAGATCGTTTAGATTTTTTATTCGATAAAAACAGTGAAAATTTTGCTGAGATTAGAAAACCCTACGATGAGCGACTTGAAGTCGAGTTAGGGGTTATCAATAAAATGGGATTCCCTGGTTACTTCTTGATCGTAATGGAATTTATTCAATGGAGTAAAGATAACAATATTCCTGTTGGTCCTGGACGTGGTTCTGGTGCGGGCTCTTTGGTGGCTTATGCATTAAAAATTACCGACTTAGACCCACTAGAATTAGAGTTACTTTTCGAACGATTCTTGAATCCTGAACGTGTTTCTATGCCCGATTTTGATATCGACTTCTGTATGGACCGTCGAGACGAGGTAATTGATCATGTTGCTCAATTGTATGGCCGTGATGCGGTATCACAGATCATTACTTTTGGTACGATGGCTGCTAAAGCAGTTATTCGTGATGTAGGGCGCGTCTTAGGTCATGCTTATGGCTTTGTTGATAGCATTTCTAAATTGGTGCCACCGACACCGGGCATGACTTTAACTAAAGCATTTGAAGAAGAGCCGAGACTGCAAGAGCGTTATGATGGTAGTGAGGATGTACGTGCCTTAATTGATATGTGCCGTACTCTGGAAGGTACGATTCGTAATGCGGGTAAGCATGCTGGTGGTGTCGTTATCTCACCGACTACTATTACCGATTTTGCACCATTATATTGTGACGATGAAGGGCATAACCCGGTTACTCAGTTTGATAAAAATGATGTAGAGACTGCTGGATTAGTAAAATTCGACTTCTTAGGGTTAAGAACCTTGACCATTGTGCAATGGGCCTTAGATATGGCCAATGCACATAAACATGAGCGCGGTGAAGAGCCCATTTACATTGAAAAAATAGACCTAACTGAGCCCGCTTGTTTCGAGTTATTAAAACGTTATGAAACCACCGCGGTGTTCCAATTAGAGTCACGTGGTATGAAAGATTTGATTCGTCGCCTTCAACCCGACTGTTTTGAAGATATGATTGCACTGGTAGCTTTATTCCGACCAGGTCCATTGCAGTCAGGTATGGTAGATAACTTTATTGAACGTAAGCATGGGCGAGAGGTCGTTTCTTATCCTGATGAAAAGTGGCAACACGAATCGCTGAAAGATATTCTATCGCCAACCTACGGTATTATTTTATATCAAGAACAGGTTATGCAGATCGCACAGGTATTATCTGGTTATACACTAGGTGGCGCCGACATGTTACGTCGTGCCATGGGTAAGAAAAAGCCTGAAGAGATGGCTAAGCAGCGTGCGACCTTTGAGTCTGGTGCGATAAAAAATGGTATTGATGGCGAATTGGCCATAAAGATATTTGACTTGGTAGAGAAGTTTGCTGGTTACGGTTTTAACAAATCTCACTCTGCTGCTTATGCCTTAGTATCTTATCAAACACTATGGATGAAAACTTTCTACCCATCGTACTTTATGGCTGCGGTTATGTCGGCAGATATGGATAACACCGACAAAGTCGTTATTCTGGTAGATGAGTGTCAAAATATGGGTTTAACGCTTTGCCCACCAGACGTAAATGAAGGTTTATTTAAATTTAATGTCGATAAAGACTTACGTATTATTTATGGTATTGGTGCGATTAAAGGTGTGGGTGAAGGTCCTATTGACGCCATTATTGAAGCTCGTACTGAAGGGGGCAAGTTTAAAGATCTGTTTGATTTTTGTAATCGAGTTGATTTAAAACGCTGTGGTAAACGTATTATTGAAAAATTAATCCTAGCTGGTGCATTGGATAATTTAGGCCCACACCGTGCTGCGTTAATGGAAAACTTGGCTGATGCATTAAGTGCTGCGGCTCAGCATAAAAAAGCAGAGTCATTTGGGCAAAGTGACCTCTTTGGCGTGTTAACTACTGATCATGATGAAATTGAAAATAAATTCTCGGTAGTAGAAAAATGGCCCGAAAAACAATGGTTAAAAGGTGAAAAAGATACCCTAGGCTTATATTTGACAGGGCACCCTATAAATCAATACGAACCGGATTTACGTGCGATTAATTGCTTAAAACTAGGTTCATTAACAGTTAATGGTCGCGGTCAAAACAGTCGAGTTTGTGGATTAGTGTTGGCGATGCGTGTCATGGTTACCAAAGCTGGTAAACGCATGGGTATTTTAACCTTAGATGATAAAAGTGCGCGTATGGACGTTACTATTTTTGCAGATCTGTTAGAGCAACACGAAGCATTATTAGTACCTGATAATATTGTGGTACTGCAAGGGCAAGTAAGTGAAGACTACTTCAATGGCGGACTAAAAATGAATGCCCGAGAAGTAATGAGTATCGATCAAGCGCGAGAGCGTTTTGCGAGTAAGTTGCGTTTATCAATCTCCTCTAACGTATTACAAAAGCAATCATTAGCTGAGTTTCAGGTTCGCTTGAAGGAAGTACTATCACCTGCTGCTGGTGGGTTATGCCCAGTATTTATTAATTACCAAAATCACCAAGCGCAAGTTGAAGTTGAATTAGGCATTGAATGGTCAATTACGCCTAATGATGATTTGTTGTTTGCGTTAGGGCGATTGTTAGGTGAAGACAATGTCACCTTACATTTTGACCAAGGGTAATTGATGCAAGCGCAATTTAACCAAGAGTTATTAAATATAGTTAGGCAACTGCCTACTATCACGACTACTACTCCAAGGTTTGTTGTTGCCTTGAGTGGCGGGGTAGACTCTGTAGTACTATTAAAGCTACTAGTCCTGTTTAATCAACAATATCCTGATTATCAGGTGATTGCACATAATGTAAATCATGGCTTAAGCCCACATGCAGATCAATGGGCTGAGTTTTGTAATAAGCTCTGTGATTCGTTAGGTGTTAAATTATTGAGCTCAAGAGTGACCATTCAAAAGAAGAGCCGTAATAGTTTAGAAGCTTTGGCTAGAGAGTCACGGTATCAATGTTTTTTGAAGCAGATGACTGATAACGACATCATATTGACGGGCCATCATCAAGATGATCAATTGGAAACGTTATTACTTGCTTTAAAAAGAGGCTCAGGCAGTACTGGTTTACAAGGTATTCGTAGTTATCAAATATTCTCTTCTGGATACTTAGTACGGCCTTTATTGCATTTTTCTCGCCAACAGATTATCGATTATGCTGAAGCTGAGGGATTAACCTGGGTTGAGGATGAAAGTAATCAAGATATCCATTTTGACCGTAACTTTATTCGTCATCGAATAGCTCCTCTGCTTTCTGAGCGTTGGCCTGCTATGGCTAAATCCGTATCGCGCACAGCTCAATTATGTCAAGAGCAGCAAAATCTGAACGATGAAGTGGCTTCCGAAGATCTTAAGCAATGCTTAGAAATAAGATTAGGCACTGAAACATTATCAATTACTTCATTAATGAACTTATCAGATCCACGCCGTAATAACTTATTACGGCATTGGTTAAAGTCTAATGGGTTAGATTATCCAAGTAGTAAGCAGTTAACTGTATTGTGGAAAGAGGTGGCGTTAGCAGAGCAGGATAAACAACCTTGCTTACAATTAGCTGAGTATGTCATTCAACGTTATTTAGGTAACCTCTATATCGTGCCAAATCAACGCATTACACTACTTAAAGATCCCATAGTTTGGCATGGTGAGCCTCTGCTATGGATTAGCGAAGACAATAGCATTGATGAAGGAAAATTAGCTGTAGATTTTTCATTAGTGGATACTGCCTTAGCTAAACAACATACAATAACTTGCTGTTTAAGAAAGCATCTTGATAGCAAACTAATGTGCCAGCCGATTGGCCGATACAAATCGCGATCGATTAAGAAGTTATTACATGAATTTCAGGTGCCGCCGTGGCAAAGAGAACAGGTTGTGTTTATATTTATCGATGGGCAATTAGTAGAAGCTTTAGGAGTATGGCAATGTCAACTTACTCCTAAACTACAGATACCTAGATTACAGTTATCTTTGTGCTCTAGTTAGTGCTTTATTCTGGTATAAATGCTGATCAGCTTGATCAAATAGTTGAGCAGCACTGGTTCCTATTTCCCAATGGCTAAAGCCAAAGCTAGCGGAGAAATTAAGCTCTTTTAGGAGACTATTCTTTTCTATCTCTTGTTTAATGCGTTGCTGTACTTTAGCAATTGAACAAGGTGTCGAAGGTTGTAAGATAATAACAAATTCATCTCCCCCTAAACGGAATACAAAATCCGATGTACGAATGCTTTTTGTTAATACCTGTGCAAAAGCATTTAATACCTGATCACCCTTACTATGGCCATAAGTATCGTTAATAGGTTTAAATTCATTAATGTCCAATACCATCAAAGACAAACCTAAGTTAGTACGATTACTTTGTTCAATGGCATGGAAAATGGTTTCGTCGTAATAAGCACGGTTACCAATATTAGTGAGGTAATCTTTGTATACCATTGAACTTAATTCAGAAAAACGCAATGCATGCTTTAACGTTGGTTGTAGTAACTGATGTAGTTCGGTCAGCAGTTTGTCTTCATTAGAAGTAAAAGGTGTTTCACTTTGATAGGTCATGGTGCCTAGTCTTGGTGATAATCCTGATGAGTCTAAATTAAAGTTTCGAGTAAAGTTACTTTGCTGCGACTTTGACAAGCTGAAAAAACCAAAAGCGGATTGAAAGCGAATATTAAAAGGGCGGATAAAACTTGCCACTAAAGAGGCAAAATTTTCCATCATCTCTTTTAAGTCTAGGCTTTTTTGTAAAGTTTCTAAGGTGTATAACTTCTCTTTTGTGCTTAATAACGGCTCATTGGAAAATACAGTGAATAGCGGTGATTTACTACTTGCGTAGCTGTATTCTTTATTAGGGATGGTTTCCATATAATTTCCTTTTCTGCCCATTAGCGGCATTAATTTGACGTTTATTAAATCTAATGTGATTATTTTAATAAAAGCGAAATTCGTGCCATTTATTTAAACAATAAGTGGGTAATGAACTGATTTTAAAGTAACTATATGATTTTAAATTGTATTTTACTTTAATTATTATTGAATTGATGACTTTGTTTAGTGCTAGATGGTTTGAGTTAACCATTGTTGCTTAACTAGAACATGGTATTCTTTACTGGAACACCATGATTTTATCTGACAATTCACCCCGTTTTTAATGAGAAGCTTATGTCTAAAAATTTATCTGAAGTGCTCTTTTCTCAAAAAAGCAACGCAAAAGAGACATCTACATTAATAGCAAATAGCGGTTCTAAAAAGCATCAACGACTCCACCAGTCAATGTTAGATGGTCAACAAAATGTTGGTTGGTATCGCCTTCTTAAGCTATTGCAGTGGTCATGGCAGGGAATCGATATTATTGATTGTTATGAAGTCTTAGCAAAGATCAGTGCCTCTTCTAACAAACGCAGTGATCCTAACTTGTTAGATACGGTTATTGGCTTTCGTTCGGGTAATTGGAGTTACGAATGGTCTAAGAAAGCGATGAGCTATCAAAAGAAAGCCAATCACTTTATGCAAGCGGGGAAGCAACAACAAGCAAAGCATCATTATTACCTCGCATCACAATTGTATAGTGTTGCAAGCTATCCTCATTTGAAAGGTGATGAACATAGCATTCAAGCACAAACTTTGGCTGTTAGTAACTATCGTCAATCTTTTACACACGATAAGAGTGCTTTGTTAAAGGAGATTCAAATACCCTTTGAAGGTAAGCATATTACTACTTTTTTACATTTACCCAACGACGATGTTATTCATCCTGTAGTGATTGTAAGTGCGGGTATTGATTCGTTACAGTGTGATTTATTACCTTTATTCGAAAATTATTTAAAACCAGCTGGTATTGCGATGTTGACAGTGGACATGCCCGGCGTTGGTTTTTCTAACCATCTAAAATTAACCCAAGATACTTCACAACTGCATCAAGCCGTTTTGCATTATATAAATGAAATACCATGGGTCGATCAATCTCGGGTTGCTTTGATGGGAATGCGTATGGGGGGGAATGCACTCAATCGTTTAGGTTATGTTGATCCCCAACGGATTAAGGCTGTTGTCAGTGTCGGTGCAGCAGTGGCAAGTATTTTTGATGATGTACAACGGTTCGAAAAATTATCTGTGATGACTTTGGACTGTTTAGCAAGTCGTATGCAGCTACAACAATCTGATGCAAGTTATCTTTATCAGTATTGTGTTCCTTTCTCTTTAGTGAAGCAGGGGTTACTAGGCCGTAAAAAAGTAAAAACACCTTATTTGAGTATTGGTCATAGTGACGATCTCATGTGTAGTGAACAAGATCTGAAGTTAATGGCAAGAATTAGTTACGAAAGTGAAGCTAAAATCATTGACAAGTCTCCCATATTTGATTCTTATTTGAGAACTTTAGGATATTCTGCACAATGGTTAGCAAAACATTTACAAGAGTAAGTGGTATATTAAATACAGATAAATTAACTGTATGTTACTCAAGGAGCGTAAAAATATGTCTCAGACCCTAGAAAAAGGGCCATCACGTGGTCGTTTATTTAAATTGTTTACTGAAATCGGCCCGTATTTTCGTCATTTGCAATCTGATGATAAAACATTTTTTTTTGACTGTTTAGAGATATGTGTTGATATTAAAAAAGATCCTGAAAATCGAACCTTTTTAGGCTGGTGGGTAGTGGTTAATAGACAAGAAAAGCAATTTACCTATCAACGCTTTAATGGCCTTTATAACCTGCAAGGTGAATGGGAAGAAGCTAAAATAACTAAAAAGCAGATGCAACAGTTAGATCAAGCATTTCAAGTGTTCATCGGTAAACTAAGTGAATTAATCGATGTTGAAACGGGCTTTGAACTGACGCTTGAATAATTAGTATTTAACGCATTATTTATTTTGCCCATAACATTTCTTTAAAAATGTTATACTTAAAAACAGCAACTCGTTTAGTTGCTGTTTTTTTTTAAGCTCAATAATACCAATCACATTAATTAACTGATCTATTTTGCTTGTTAAATTAACTTATTGCTTCGTTGTGATTTTTGCAAAGGAAACAACCATTTTGCTTAAATTACACCTTAAACTAAGTCATTTTTCCTCCGCAAAATTTAGAGCACTTATTTAATATAATTGGTATAACGATTAAACTGAGTATGATTTTCATCGCACTAATTAAGCAATCTATATTTCAGAAAAAATGTAGTGAACTTCTTTAATGTTATCGGGATCAGATACCTTGAGCCTTTTTATTTTTTTACATGAAGCATAAATAGATGAATGCGAATAAAAAAACAATTGTAGTTAAATTGGGAACCAGTGTTTTAACCAGTGGTACAAGTAAATTAGACCGTGCACAAATGCTTGAAATTGTACGTCAATGTGCAATTTTACATCAACAAGGTCATCCCATAATAGTGGTGACATCAGGTGCAATCGCAGCTGGTAAAGAGCACCTCAATATGCCAGATATAGCACCTACTATTGCTAATAAACAGATGTTGGCAGCGGTAGGGCAAGGGCAGTTAGTGAGAGAGTGGGAAAACCTATTTAAAATATACGGTTTACATGTTGGTCAAATGTTATTAACCCGAGCTGATTTAGGCGATAAAGGACGTTTTCTTAATGCAAGAGATACCTTACATACGTTATTGAAGCATCGTATCATCCCATTGATTAATGAGAATGATGCTGTTGCAACCCGAGAGATTAAAGTCGGTGATAACGATAACCTATCAGCATTAGTGGCGTTATTAGCAGATGCGGATCAACTTATATTATTAACCGATCAGCGTGGTCTATTTACTGCTGATCCGCGTAATAATCCCGATGCCCAATTAATTACAGAGGTGAATGAAATAACAGAGGCTATTCATGATCTAGCCGGCGGTAGTGTCGGTGGTTTAGGAACCGGTGGCATGGCCACTAAGATTGAATCAGCAACCGTTGCTAATCGTGCTGGTATTGAAGTAGTGATTGCTTCAGGGCAACGTAAAAATGTTATTTTAGATGCGGCTAACAATATTTCCGTTGGTACGCGCTTTATATCTGAAAATAATCGTTTAGAAGCTAGAAAAAATTGGATATTTGCAGGGTCGCGATCTGCAGGTACGCTAGTGGTAGACCAAGGCGCTGAACACGCCATCTTAAATGGCGGAAGTAGTTTACTGGCTAAAGGTATACAGTCCGTTGAGTCTCATTTTTTGCGTGGGTATGTAGTATCCCTATGTAATCAAAAAGGTAAAGAGATAGCACGTGGTATCGTACGTTATAAAAGCGTCGATATTGATAAGATTAAAGGTCAGCACTCAGATGAAATTGAAAAAATATTAGGTTATGAACATGGTTCCGTGGTTATTCATCGCGACGACCTAGTTATTTTATAATGAGACCCTCTCGCTGTGGGTCTACAAAAGGAGTAGAAATGAATTTACAACAAATAGGTCAACAAGCAAAAGATGCAAGTTACGAGTTGGCAATCACTGATACGACGACAAAAAACGCAGCACTAGAAGCGATTGCAATTGAATTAGAAGCGAATGTTGCAGAAATCGTAGCTGCAAATAAAAAAGATATCGAAGCAGGCAAGGCTGCTGGTCTGACTGATGCATTATTAGATCGCTTATTATTAGATGAAACTCGCTTAGCCGGTGTAATTAGCGATTTACGTAGCGTTATTGGGTTAGCTGATCCGGTGGGTGAAGAATTTGACGGAAAAATTCTAGAGAATGGCTTAACACTTTCTAAACGTCGTGTGCCAGTCGGTGTACTAGGCGTTATTTACGAAGCACGTCCTAATGTAACTATTGATATTGCAGCACTAAGTTTGAAAACGGGTAATGCAAGTATTCTACGTGGTGGTAAAGAAACGATTAACTCTAACCTAGTGTTAGTTAAGTTTATTCAAGCGGCGCTTGAGAAGGTCGGCTTACCAAAGACAGCTGTGCAATACATTGAGAATACAGACCGTGCATTGGTTGGTGAGTTATTAAAACTCGATAAATACGTGGATATGATCATTCCTCGTGGTAACTCTGGTCTACAAAACTTCTGTAAAGAAAACAGCACTATTCCAGTGATTATCGGCGGTATTGGTATTTGTCATTTATTTGCAGAAAAAACAGCAAATGTAGAGAAAGCATTAGCCATTATTGAAAATGCGAAAGTACAACGTCCAAGTGTGTGTAATGCATTAGACACATTATTAGTTGAAGCTGATATTGCAGAAACCTTCTTACCGAAAGTTGCTGCACATTTATTACCATTAGGCGTGACCTTAGTAGCGGAAGAAAAAGCAAAAGCTATCTTAGGTGATGACGCAGTTGCAGCACAAGAAGGTGACTTCTCTAAAGAGTGGTTATCTCTGAATTTAGGCGTTAAAGTTGTAGCGAATTTAAGTGAAGCATTAGCGCACATTCGTGAGCATAGTTCTGCACACTCTGAAGGTATTTTGACTAACGATTTTACTATTGCTAATAAATTTATCAGTGCTGTCGATGCTGCTGCTGTGTATGTCAATACAAGTACACGTTTCACTGATGGTAGCCAATTTGGTTTAGGTGCAGAAGTAGCTGTATCAACACAAAAGCTTCATGCGCGTGGTCCAATGGGCTTACCTGAATTAACCACCTATAAATGGGTTGGTATTAGTGATCATTTAATTCGTTCGTAAAATTAAATATTCTCTACTAAAAAAGGGCTTGTTACTGCTGGTAACAAGCCCTTTTTATTTATCTTTCTGAATGTATTCCTATAAATTAAATGACTTCAGCGTTAAATTGCCCTTTATCTAAGGTCACTTGTACCTTATCCCCAACTTTTAAGTTTGCAGGATCGGTGCATACCTTATCTGAGTCGTCTTTTACAATGGCATAGCCACGCGCTAAGGTCGCCAAAGGACTATAAGCATTTAATTGTTGTATCTGGTGATGCAAGTGTTGCTCTGATTGATTAAGTTGAGCAGCCATCGCTTGAGTTAATTGACGTTTTAATTGTTGTTGTTTTTGCGCTGCAATATTAATGTAGTGCACTGGACTTGCTTGTTGAAGCCTATTTTTTAACTGCGTGCTCACGGTGGTTTGGTGTTGCATTGTTTGGTGCATTGCGTGCTGTAGGCGTAAACTTAATTCATCAAGGTGTTGTGTTTGTTGCTGCAGCTTATGTTTAGGATCGTGCTGTAGTAGGGTCTGTTTTAGTAAAAGCTGCTTATGTGTTTTATGTTGCATGGTGTTCAACATCGCTTGTTTTAAACGATTAACTAATGTGGTTAATTGAGAAGAAACAAAGGTCTTATGTTGGCTAACTAACTCAGCAGCCGCAGAAGGCGTTGCTGCACGTAGATCGGCAACAAAATCGCTAATGGTAATATCAATTTCATGACCTACTGCACTGATCACCGGTAATTGACTATGATGGATAGCGTATGCAACATCGGGCTCATTAAAGCACCATAGATCCTCTAAAGAACCACCACCACGGCCCACAATTAATACATCACACTCATTACGTGCATTGGCTAATGCAATTTGGGAAGCGACTGAAAAAGCACTTCCCTGGCCCTGTACTTGACTTGGATAGATAATAACTTGAAGGCGAGGGTCACGGCGTTTTAAAACACTGAGTATGTCATGTAAAGCTGCCCCCGTTGATGAGGTGACAATACCAACCCGTCTAATTATCTCAGGTAAAGGCTTTTTAAGTGATTCAGAAAACAGCCCCTGCGCGGCTAGCTGGCATTTTAATTCTTCAAACTGTTGCTTTAATAGCCCATCACCTTCAGGGGCCATCGTTTCCACAATTAATTGGTAATCACCACGTGCTTCATAAAGGCTTAATTTAGCTCGGACTAATACTTGTTGGCCGTGCTTAGGGGTAAAGCCAGCTCGGCTGTTATTACCACGAAACATCGCACATTTTATTTGCGCACTATGATCTTTCAGGGTGAAATACCAATGCCCTGATACTGCGATGGTCAGGTTAGATATTTCACCAGATAGCCAAATTACGCCCAAACCGGTCTCGAGTAGGGCTTTAGCTGCACGATTTAATGAGCTTACACTGTAAATATTTTTGTTTTGAGTCGCCATAGCAAGAGTTTTTACCAAAGAAATCAGGGACTAAATATTAACACAGTAAAAACTCAGTATAAAAACATAAATAGTGTTGTACTTATTCCTGATTACGATTAAAATCCCACCGCAATATCCTACCCAAGCTAGACTTGGGTAACCCTAAAATACTCCCAACTATAAGTGAGATATTGCAATGCTAAGAATAGCAAAAGATGCGTTAACATTTGACGATGTATTATTAGTACCAGCTCATTCGACTGTACTACCAAACACTGCTGACCTAACAACACAATTAACAGAAAACATCTCGTTAAATATTCCTGTCGTTTCTGCTGCAATGGATACTGTAACAGAGGCTCGCTTTGCGATAGCTCTAGCCCAAGAAGGTGGCATGGGTTTCATCCATAAAAACATGTCTATCGAGCTTCAAGCTGAGCAAGTACGTTTAGTTAAAATCCATGAAAGTGGCGTTGTTGCTACCCCAATCACAGTTTCTCCTGCTACTACATTAGGTGAAATCAAAGAATTAACTGCAAAACATGGTTTTGCTGGTTACCCTGTTGTTGAAGCATCAGGTGAGTTAGTGGGAATTATTACTGGACGAGACGTACTCTTCGAAACGGATATGAATCGCCCTGCTTCTGAAGTAATGACACCAAAGCCTGAGCTAGTAACAGCTAAATCTGACACACCACGTGATGAAATTGAAGCATTGATGCACAAGCACCGTATCGAGAAAGTGCTATTAACTGATGATAACTTTAAATTAAAAGGCATGATTACGGTTAAAGACTTCCGTAAAGCAGAACAAAAGCCAAATGCATGTAAAGACGAATTCGGTCGTTTACGCGTAGGTGCTGCTGTTGGCGCTGGCGCTGGCAATGAAGAACGTGTTGATGCACTAGTAGAAGCTGGCGTTGATGTATTATTAATTGATTCATCTCACGGTCATTCTCAAGGTGTATTAGATCGTATTAAAGCAACACGTGCTGCTCACCCTAATTTAGAAATTATCGGTGGCAACGTAGCAACAGGCGAAGGTGCAAAAGCATTGGTTGCTGCTGGTTGTAGTGCGGTTAAAGTAGGTATCGGCCCAGGTTCAATCTGTACAACACGTATTGTAACAGGTGTTGGTGTTCCACAAATTACTGCTATTTCTGATGCAGTTGATGCGTTACAAGGCACTGGTATTCCAGTTATTGCTGATGGCGGTATTCGTTTCTCTGGTGACATCGCTAAAGCATTAGCTGCAGGAGCATCATGTGTAATGATGGGGAGTATGTTCGCAGGAACTGAAGAATCTCCAGGCGAAATCATCTTGTATCAAGGGCGTTCTTACAAGTCATACCGTGGTATGGGGTCATTAGGTGCTATGTCTCAAGGTTCATCGGATCGTTACTTCCAATCTGATAATGCCGCTGACAAATTAGTACCTGAAGGTATCGAAGGTCGTGTTGCTTACAAAGGTAAAGTAAAAGAGATTATTCATCAGCAAATGGGTGGCGTGCGTTCATCAATGGGGTTAACTGGTTGTGCTACGATTAAAGAGATGAATACAAAAGCAATGTTCGTTAAAATTACTAGTGCAGGTATGGGTGAGAGCCACGTGCATGACGTTGCTATCTCTAAAGAAGCACCTAACTACCGAACTGGTGGTTAATCTGGCTATTTAGTGAGGTAGCTAAGTTTAGCCTTTTAATGACTTAACTGTTTAATTAATAAAGGCTTAATAAATACTTAGTTAAGCTTCATCACATAATTACTTAAAAGACGATTTATATCGTCTTTTATTCATTTTTAGAAACAAAAAAATTAGGACAGCATAAAATGAGTAAGAACATTCATGACCAACGTATTCTAATACTAGATTTTGGCTCTCAATACACACAGCTAATTGCACGCCGTATTCGTGAAATTGGTGTTTACTGTGAATTATGGAGCTGGGATGTTGATGAACAAGACATCAAAGAGTTCAATCCAAACGGTATTATCCTTGCTGGTGGCCCTGAAAGTGTTATCGCAGAAGGATCTCCTCGTGCCCCTGAATATGTATTTACTGCTGGCGTACCAGTATTAGGTATTTGTTACGGTATGCAGACTATGTCTCACCAATTAGGTGGCGCTGTTATTAAAGGCGAAGGTGAAGGCGAATTTGGTTACGCACAAGTTGAAGTTCAAGCTGAATCTGCTTTCTTCAAATCAATTCAGGACGCTGTTTCAGAGCAAGGCAAAACGTTATTAGACGTATGGATGAGTCACGGTGATAAAGTATCAGCTATTCCTGCTGATTTTACTACCGTCGCTAACACAGCAACTTGTAAGTTCGCTGCTATTGCCAACGAAGAAAAACGTTTTTACGGTGTTCAGTTCCATCCTGAAGTAACACACACGACTCAAGGTGAAGCAATGTTACGCAACTTTGTTGTGGACATTTGTGGTTGTGAAACATTATGGACTCCAGCATCAATCATTGATGATGCTGTTGCACGTATGAAAGAGCAAATAGGTGATGATGAAGTTATCTTAGGCTTATCTGGTGGTGTTGATTCATCTGTAGTGGCGATGCTTTTACAACGTGCCATTGGCGACAAACTAACTTGTGTATTTGTTGATAACGGCTTATTACGTTTAAACGAAGGCGCGCAAGTAATGGAGATGTTTGGCGAGAAATTTGGCCTAAACATAATTCATGTGAATGCTGAGCATCGCTTCTTAGAGCAAATGGCTGGTGAAAGTGATCCAGAAGCGAAGCGTAAAATCATTGGCCGTGTTTTTGTTGAGATCTTTGATGAAGAGTCTAAAAAGCTATCTAACGCGAAATGGCTTGCTCAAGGAACTATCTACCCAGATGTTATTGAATCTGCGGCATCTAAAAATGGTAAAGCACACGTTATTAAATCTCACCATAACGTAGGTGGATTACCTGATGATATGGCAATGGGACTAGTAGAGCCATTACGTGAATTATTTAAAGATGAAGTACGTAAAATTGGTTTAGAACTAGGTTTACCATACAACATGCTTTACCGTCATCCATTCCCAGGGCCTGGATTAGGTGTTCGTGTATTAGGTGAAGTGAAGAAAGAATACTGTGATTTATTACGTCGTGCAGATGCTATCTTCATTGAAGAGTTACATAAAGCTGACCTATACCATAAAGTAAGCCAAGCCTTTGTAGTATTCCTACCGGTTCGCTCAGTAGGTGTTATGGGCGACTGTCGTAAATATGATTGGGTTGTTTCGTTACGTTGTGTTGAAACTATCGATTTCATGACAGCGCGTTGGTCACATTTACCTTACGAGTTAATCGGTCATGTTTCTAACCGCATCATCAATGAAATTGATGGCATCTCACGAGTTGTGTACGATGTGTCAGGTAAACCACCTGCAACGATTGAATGGGAATAATTATTCCTGATTAAATACATAAACTGATATGTAATTAATTGATGAGAAGGTGGCTTATTAGCCACCTTTTTTGTAAGTTTATTTTGTCAAAGCTAAAGGAAACTCCGTGATTGATATGACTGGCTTATTACAAGATGCTGAATTTATTAAAAGCCCTTTCTTTAACGAACGTCCCGTGAATACCGATATTAGTTTATTAGTTATTCATTGTATTAGTCTGCCTGAAGGGCAGTTTGGTACCGAACATGTTAAAAATCTTTTTACTGGTGAGCTAAATTGTAAAGCACATCCTAGTTTTGCTTGTTTAGAAGGGTTAGAAGTCTCTGCTCATTGTGTGATTCGCCGCGATGGTAAAGTAGAGCAATACGTGCCATTTGATAAACGTGCTTGGCATGCTGGCATCTCTCGTTTTGATGGTGTAGAGGGCTGTAATGACTTTTCCATTGGTATTGAGTTAGAAGGGACAGATTGCACCGCTTATAGCGAAGCACAATATCGATCATTAGTGCAAGTAACCCAACAGATACAGCAAAAATATCCGCTCATTACCCAACAGCGAATTGCTGCACACAGTGATATTGCACCGGGTAGAAAAACCGATCCTGGTAGTGAATTTGATTGGCAATATTATTTCAAATTATTAAAGTAAGTTTCAACTCATAGGTAAAGAACTCGCTTATGAGTTGATTTAGAAGCTTATTATTTCAGGTAATGGGTTAATTGTTGCATATTAGGTAATGCAGTCATTGCGCCTTTTTTAGTGACTGCCAAAGCTCCACATGCATTGGCCCATTTTACCGCTGTTAGTATTTCGTTTTGAGCAAACCAATTGTTACTGGCAGATAAGTAACGAAGTAGACCACCTACAAATGCATCGCCAGCTCCCGTTGTATCAACAGGCACCGCTGCTTTTCCCTTAATGAGTTGTTGTTCATTTCCGTTAATTACTAGCGCTCCTTTAGCCCCTTGAGTAACTAATACTAGTGTATTTTTATAGGCTTTAATCTTTAATAAAGCCTCATTTAAATCGTGACTATCAGTTAAAAATAATAGTTCATCATCGGAAAATTTAACGACATCAGCAAGCTTTACTGCATCTAACACCACTTCTTTTATCTCTTCTGGCTTTGACCATACTTCATCTCTTAAATTAGGATCAAAACTAATATATCCCCCTTCTTCTTTCATCTTTTTTATTGCTAAAAATGTACTACTTCGACTTGGCTCATTAGCAAGTGCAATAGAGCAAATATGTAACCATTGATTCTTTTCAAACTCAGGAATATCTGAAGGTTGCATAAATTGGTCTGCACTAGGCTTAACCATAAAAGTGAAGGTGCGTTCACCTAATTCATCTAAGTCAACAACCACTGTGGATGTTCGTTGTTTGGTATCGATTGTGATGCTGGTAGTATCAACCGATTCTTCGGATAAAGTTTCAAGCATGAATCTCCCCATTGGGTCATGACCAATCCGACCAAAAAAAGCGCTTTCTCCTCCGAGACGTGAAATAGCAACTGCTACATTAGCTGGTGCGCCTCCAGGACATTTTAAGTATGTATCTACACCTTCAGGAATTAAATCCACAACAGCATCACCGCTAACCCAAACTTTATTCATAAATACCTCTTATATTTAACAAAAGCCAATCTATCAATTGGCTTTGTATTTGTTATGCTGACTTTAACTGTTTAGATTTAGCTCTAGAGCCAAGCAACAGGGTAAGCACAAAAGTAGTAATAAAAGCGATAAGCATGCCAATGATATATGGAGTTACATCACCTGTTCTGATAGAAATAATACCAGGTAATCCAGCTGCACCTAGCGCACTTGCTTTAACATTAAACAGTGTAATAAATGCACTTGCTGTAGCTGCACCACAAATAGCGGCAATGAATGGGTAGCGTAATTTTAAATTAACACCGAACATTGCTGGCTCTGTTATCCCTAGTAATGCAGTAATGCCTGATGGAATTGCAATACCTTTTAGTTTGATATCCTTAGTTGTAAAGCCTACTGCTAAAGCTGCACCGCCTTGAGCAATATTAGCCATTGCAGCGATTGGGAAAATGAAAGAGCCGCCTGTCACCGCAATATCAGCGAGTAGTTGGATCTCTATGGCAATAAAGCTGTGATGCATGCCTGTGATAACAAAAGGAGCATAAATAAAACCAAATAATGCACCACCAATAAAGCCAGCAGAGTCATATAACCAATTTAATCCATCGCCTAATAAAAAGCCGATATCACGAGTGAATGGACCAACGACAGTGAAAGTTAGTATGCCAGTGATAAAAATTGCTAAGAGGGGCGTTAATAAATTATCTAATACTGATGGAATAAATTTTCTTAATCCTATTTCTACTTTAGCAAGGATATAAGTAGCCACTAGAACAGGTAATACTGAACCTTGATAGCCTACTTTTTCAATTTCATAGCCAAGAATATCCCACACAGGTATATTCCCTGAAATGGCTGCACCACTAAATCCCCAACCATTTAATAGATCTGGATGTACCATTAACATGCCTAATGCAGCAGCTAAGAATGGATTCCCTCCAAATTTTTTACTGGCTGAAAAAGCAATCAAAATAGGTAAAAAAACAAAAGGAGCATTTGCAAAGGTATTGATTAAGTTTGCTAGATCTGTGATGCCTGGGTAAGCATCAACGAGAGATTTCCCTTCGATAAATAAACCAGGGGCTACTAGTATATTGAATATACCCATCAATAAACCACCTGCTACAATAGCAGGGATAATAGGAACAAATATGTCTGATAAGCCTTTAACTGCTTGCTGTACTATGTTTTGTTTTGTAGCACCAGATGCAGCTACATCTTTGGTACTCATATCACTCATGCCAGTTATCTTAGCCATTTCCGAGTACACTTGATTAACTATTCCAGAACCAAAAATGACTTGGTATTGACCCGCTACTTTAAATTGACCTTTAACACCTTCAAGTGAGTCGATCGCATTTTCATCAATTTTTGATTCATCTTCAACAGCTAGGCGCAAACGAGTTGCACAGTGAGCTAATGCTTTTATGTTCTCTTTTCCCCCCAACATCTTGACTAATTTGATAGCAACTTGCGGATAATTCATAATTTACTCCTGAAATAGGTTTGTTGGGAACGTTTGCAATAATTGGATTTTTCTGCAATTTAACTCTATTTACAAGTTTATTTATGAAGAAGTGTGACTTCGACCATTGTTGAGAGTATAAGCATATGATTATGCTTATATTGGTTGATTTTAGGATGTTTGGTATGATTCGTTTGTAAATTATAAATATTTTAAGGGAAAATATGTCTGGGTTGCATGCCGTTGCTAAATTAGCTGGCGTATCAAAATCCACTGTATCTCGGGTTATTAATAATGAGTACGGTGTAAAAAAAAGCACAAAAGCTAAAGTGTTAAAAGCAATTGATGAATGTGGTTATATGGCCAATCAAGTTGCTCGAGATTTAAAGTCACAAAAAACACACCTGATAGGCGTCATTGCTCCAAGAATTTCATCAAACGCTGTTTCCTTAGGGTTAGAAGGTATGGCAAGTGTTTTTGAAAAGGCCGGAAAACATTTATTATTAGCGAATAGCGAACAGAATAATGATAAGGAAATTGAATACATAACGCGGTTTAACCAAAGACGTGTAGAAGGTATTTTACATTTTGCCACTCATTTAGACTCATCATTAGTAGAAGCGATTCAGGCATCTGTAGTACCCGTTGTTTTAATCGGTCAAGATGGTTCTCTTTATAATATACCTAGTGTCATCCATGATGACTTACGAGTCGGCTTTAATGCGGGTATTCGGTTATTAAATGCGGGGGCTAAAGAGATTGGGTTTATTGGAGTGAATAGCCAAGATATAGCGGTTGATAATGATCGTTTCCAAGGGTTACAACAGGCGCTAATAAGATCAAACGAAAAATTACCTCTATTTCATAGTCGTGGTGAGTTTACAATCGAGTCTGGATATCAACAGACAAAAGATTTACTCATAAAGTGGCCTCAACTTGATGGTTTATTTTGTGCGACAGATAGGATTGCCATTGGTGCTATGAAGGCAATAAGCGAAGCGAATCTAAAACCTGGTGTTAACATTAAAGTGTTAGGTGTTGGTAATGATGAGCTTGGTAAAGTCTGTACCCCTAGTTTATCTACTTTCAATTACGGCTTTCAATTATCGGGTCAAAAATCGGCTCAAATGCTACTTGAGTTAATAGAAAATAAAAGTTCTGAAGTAAGTAAATTGGTCTTGAGTTTCGAAGAGGTTTCTCGAAGTAGTTGTTAAGCAAATCAGCTTAAACGTTGAGAATATATTATTTTCTGTAACAATCCTTAGACGCTTTTATGTGAGAACACTTGCAAAGTATCTTATTTCTCGTTACATTTTGCAAACGTTCCCAGTTAAGTGAGGTTGTTATGTTGTTAGCGATGCTTGAGCAATGCGGAGGTGTTGAAAATATATCTCGTATTTTGAATCCTGATTCGCGTATTATTTTAGAGATTAAAGATCAGGATTTATTAAAAGAAGACGCTGCAATAGAAAGCTACAACCCTTGTCTGAAGCATGTCACGTTTTTAATACCTTCTTCAGCAGCGGCTGCGGACGATTCAGACTCTATTAAGCAGCAGTTGCTAGAGATAGGCAGATTAATTTCTCAACAACAATTAAAAATGGCAAGTAATTACCTTACACCTGTTGATTGCCCTCATCGTCCAAAATGGCATATTTCTCCTCCTCAGGGGCTACTAAACGATCCTAACGGTTTTATTTATCATCAAGGCGAATACCATCTTTTTTATCAACTTTACCCTTATGGGTGCGAGCATAAAGATAAGCACTGGGTTCATTTAAGTAGTTTAGATTTAGTCAATTGGCATTGGAAATCATTAGTTTTGATGCCCTCAGATTATTTTGATAGCCATGGAGTCTTTTCTGGGCACGCATTAAGTTATGAGCAAGAGCTACTACTTTTTTATACTGGAAATGTACGTATTGGTGAAGATAGAGTTAGGCAAACAATGCAATGTATAGCTTCTTCTTCGAACACTACTGATTTTATAAAACATGGACCGGTTATTACAGAGCTTCCACCCAATGTCACTCCTCATTGTAGAGACCCTAAAGTTATTTTTTATAATAACAAATGGTTGATGTTATTAGGTGCGCAAAGGGAAGACGAGGTTGGTCGTTTAGCAATTTATGAATCATTAGATTTAAAAAATTGGTCTTTTGTTAGTCTGTGTGGTGATGAATTAGGTGATTTTGGTTACATGTGGGAGTGCCCTGATTTTTTCAAGCTAAATAATCAGGAGTTCATAGTGATCTGCCCGCAAGGTATCAAATCTCCTTATGCAAGCAATACTGTCAAGCATCATAATTGCATCTTAAAAGCATTTTTTGATAATGATAATAGAGTGATTATGAGTGATCCTCAAACTTTAGATCATGGTTTTGATTTCTATGCTCCACAAACTCTAGCGTCTAAAGATGGCAGAAGGATTATGTGTGGTTGGATGGGGTTACCAGATGAAGTTAATCATGAAAGTTGTGATAATGGATGGGTACATCAATTAACTGCTTTACGTGAATTGTCATACCACAATGACCGATTAATACAATTACCGCTAGCAGAGCTAAGTTCTTTACGTGAAACTAAAGTGAGCATTGAGCCGCATCAAAAAAGCATTGATCTAAAAAGTAAATCCTTTGAATTAATTGCTACATTAGAGTGGGGAAGTTGCTTATCTTTGTATTGTTCAGAGTCTAGTTGCTGTGAGATACGTTTAAATGCTGAAAAGCAAGTTTTAGAGTTAGATAGATCAAATACATTAATTCGTGAAGGAGACACATTAAGAGAGTTAGCTTTACCGGGTTTAGAGCAAGTAAAGATACAAATTCTCTCAGATAACTCATCATTAGAAATATTCATTGATGATGGCCGAGCTGTTATGTCTGCACGTGTTTTTACGCCAGAACATGCAACGGTTATTAAAACTCAAGGTAATGTCGATATTGAAAATTGTTGGTTATTAGTTGCTGCATCGCAGCCATTCTTAAACTTCTGAAGATCATTTCTTAGTGGAAACAGGTGAATAAATATTTTATCTACCCTGTTTCCTTTCCCCCTCATTTCAGGTTTACTTAAAGTATTTAGCTACTCTATTCTCTAGTCGAATCGTTCATAATTTGATGAATAAGCATTTGATTAAATGGTCATTAAATCATACATATATAAAATGTTTTTAGAGTTGATTTCTCTCCTTTTTAATTGTTCTCTATTAAACGCATAGCTGAAGGCTTTAATTCAATAACCGCCTTAATTGAAGGGACATTAAAAAAGATAAAAATCTAGACATAAATTGTTAATTTTGTTAATTTCTATAGTTAACTATTAAATTGGTAATACCATTTTACATTCAACTGTTATTTGCTCGTAACATTAGCTTGTTACGTTTATATAATTTAAGGCTGTTATGACCTACGCAAAAATTAAACAACCTAAACTTGCTGACGTGATTGAATCACAGTTAGAAAGCATGATTTTGGAAGGGCGTTTAGAATTGGGTGAGAAGTTATTACCTGAGCGTGAATTAGCAAAACAGTTCGATGTTTCAAGACCATCATTACGTGAAGCAATTCAACGCTTAGAATCAAAAGGTCTATTAACACGTCGTCAAGGCGGTGGTACTTACGTAAAAGAAGAGTTACGCAACCAATTAACAGATCCGCTATTCGAGTTACTCAATTCGCATCCGGAATCTCAATATGATTTGCTGGAATTTCGTCATGCCATTGAAGGGTTTTCTGCTTATTATGCCGCGTTAAGAGGTACTTCTGACGATTTGCATAAAATAAAAACAACTTTCAATGCTATTGATATGGCAAATTCAGCTGGTAACATCGAACTAGAAATAGAATCGGTTGCTGAATTTTACCAGGCAGTTATCGAAGCATCACATAATGTAGTGTTTTTACACCTTGCGCGTGGCATCAAGCCACTGTTGCAAAAAAACATTTCAGATAACGTGAAACAGCTTTACTTATATCCAGAAGTTGCAAAAAAAATTCATCAACATCGCTTCCAGTTAATGGAAGCTATTTTGTCTAAGCAGCCGATGAAAGCAAAAGAAGCATCGGATCAGCATCTACATTATATTGAAGAAACACGCTTGGTTATGTTGCGTGAAGAAAGTGCATTTAAACGTGAGTTAGGTGCTTTTTAAAACGACCTCCGCTTTATAGTATGGCGGGTCAGCTGCGGCTGTTATTCATACTTATACTGATAATTATTTAGATTACTTATTGCCGAAATGGCATGCAGCGTGCTGTGAAGCAGGTAGTGTTTAATGTAAATAATTATACAAAAACGCTTGGCTTTCGAGCTGAGATTATCTAGTGATATAGAAGGAAAGTGTCATGACTGACATCTTAAAAGATATTGATGCACAAGAAACTTCTGAATGGCTTGAAGCATTAACAACCATTCTTGAAGATGAGGGCTCAGAACGTGCTCAATTTATCCTTGAGCAAGTGATGGAAAAAGCACGCGTTGAAGGTGTTAATTTGCCAACAGGCATCAACACTAATTACGTAAATACCATTGCGGCATCTGATCAGCCAGCTTACCCTGGTGACCTTAAAGTAGAACAACGTATTCGTTCAATCATTCGTTGGAATGCGATTATGATTGTTATGCGTGCTTCTAAAAAAGACTTAGACCTTGGTGGCCACATGGCTTCTTACCAGTCTGCGGCTGCGTTTTATGAAGTATGTTTCAACCATTTCTTCCGTGCACCAAACGAAACTGATGGCGGTGATTTAGTTTATTACCAAGGTCATATCTCTCCTGGTATCTACGCACGTGCTTTCCTTGAAGGCCGTTTAACAGAAGAGCAACTAGATAACTTCCGTCAAGAAGTTGATGGTAAAGGTCTACCTTCTTACCCTCACCCTAAATTACTACCAGAATTCTGGCAGTTCCCTACGGTATCTATGGGGCTAGGTCCAATTGCTGCTATCTACCAAGCACGTTTCCTTAAATACCTTGATGGTCGTGGTTTAAAACCAACTTCTGCACAACGTGTTTATGCTTTCCTAGGTGATGGTGAGATGGATGAGCCTGAATCTCGTGGTTCATTATCATTCGCTTCACGTGAAAAACTAGATAACCTATGTTTCTTAATTAACTGTAACTTACAGCGTCTAGATGGCCCAGTAATGGGTAACGGTAGCATCATTCAAGAACTAGAAGGCCTATTTACAGGTGCTGGTTGGAATGTTGTTAAAGTAATCTGGGGCAGTAACTGGGATGCATTAATTGCAAAAGATACGTCTGGTAAATTATTACAATTAATGGAAGAGACCGTTGATGGTGATTACCAAACATTCAAATCTAAAGACGGTGCTTATGTTCGTGAACATTTCTTTGGTAAATACCCAGAAACAGCTGCATTAGTCGCTGATATGACTGATGAAGAGATCTTTGCGCTTAAACGTGGTGGTCATGATTCATCTAAACTGTACGCTGCATTTAAAAATGCGGAAGATACAGCGGGTAAACCAACAGTAATTCTAGCTAAAACTGTTAAAGGTTACGGCATGGGTGCTGCAGCTGAGGGTAAAAACATTGCCCACGGCGTTAAGAAAATGAATGAAGATCATATTCAAAGCTTACGTGATCGTTTAGGTCTACAAGATTTAATCTCTGATGAAAAAGCGGCGACACTTCCTTACCTAACGCTTGAAGAAGGTTCTGAAGAGTACAAATACCTACACGGTAAGCGTGAAGCATTGATGGGTTACACGCCTAAGCGTCTACCTAAGTTTACTGAAAAACTAGCGGTACCAGAGTTAGATAAATTCTCTGCGCTTTTAGGCGAACAGAAACGTGAAATCTCAACGACTATGGCTTACGTACGTATCCTAAACGTCTTGTTGAAAGATAAAGGTATTGGTAAAAATATCGTACCAATCATCGCCGATGAAGCACGTACATTTGGTATGGAAGGTCTATTCCGTCAAGTGGGTATCTACAACCCACATGGCCAAGAGTACACGCCTGAAGACCGTGGTGTAGTGTCTTACTACAAAGAAGCGACTTCTGGTCAGGTATTACAAGAAGGTATCAACGAACTTGGTTCTATGTCTTCTTGGGTTGCTGCTGCAACGTCATACAGCACTAATGACTTACCAATGATTCCATTCTACATCTACTACTCTATGTTTGGTTTCCAACGTATTGGTGATATGGCTTGGATGGCAGGTGACCAACAAGCACGTGGTTTCCTATTAGGTGCTACTGCTGGTCGTACTACGCTAAATGGTGAAGGTCTACAGCACGAAGATGGTCACAGCCATATTCAAGCTAACACTATCCCTAACTGTGTTTCATACGACCCAACGTTTGCTTACGAGCTAGCGGTTATCGTTCAAGACGGTATTGAGCGTATGTACGGTGAGAAACAAGAAAACGTATTCTATTACCTAACAGTAATGAACGAAAACTACGCAATGCCGGCTATGCCAGAAGGCGCTGAAGAAGGTATCCGTAAAGGTATCTACAAGTTTGATTCATTACCAGGTAAGAGCAAAGTACAACTACTAAGTTCAGGTACTATCATGAACGAAGTACGTGCTGCTGCAGCTATCCTAAGCGAAGAGTACGACGTTGCTTCTGATATCTTCTCTGTGACTTCATTCAATGAGTTAACACGTGATGGTCAAGACGTTGAACGTTACAACATGTTAAACCCTGAAGCAGAGCAAAAAACAGCTTACATTACTGATGTTCTAGGTACTGAGCCAACAATTGCTGCAACGGATTACATGAAAAACTATGCTGAACAAGTACGTGCATTTGTACCTGCTGAGTCATACAAAGTACTTGGTACTGATGGTTACGGTCGAAGTGATAGCCGTGAAAACTTACGTCGTCACTTCGAAGTTAATGCTGGTTACGTTGTTGTTGCTGCACTAACTGAACTAGCTAAACGTGGCGATGTTGAACGTAAAGTTGTAACAGAAGCGATTGCTAAATTTGATATTGATGTAAACAAAATCAACCCATTATTTGCATAAATCAGTCTCGGTGTTAACACAAGTTAACACCGACTTTTATTGATTAGGAAAATTATTATGTCTGAATTAAAAGAATTTTTACTACCTGATATTGGTGCTGATGCGGCTGATATTACCGATATCTTAGTTGCAGTTGGCGATACTATTGCTGAAGACCAAGATGTATTAACGATTGAAGGTGATAAAGCGTCAATGGACGTACCTTCATCAGTTGCTGGTGTGGTTAAAGAGATCAAAGTAAACGTTGGTGACAGCGTTTCTGAAGGTAACCTAGTATTAATCGTTGAAGTAGCTGGTTCTGCCGCTGCTGAAGCACCTGCGGCTGAAGAAGCTCCGGCAGCAGCACCAGCAGAAGCGGCGGCTCCAGCAGCGGCAACTGCTGTAAAAGAACTTTGTGTGCCAGATATTGGTGGTGATGAAGTTGAAGTAACTGATATCTTAGTTGCTGTTGGTGATACGATTACTGAAGACCAAGATGTGATCACTGTTGAAGGTGATAAAGCATCAATGGACGTTCCTGCACCATTCGGTGGTGTTGTTAAAGAGATTAAAATCGCAACTGGCGATAAAGTATCTGAAGGTTCTTTAATCTTATTAGTTGAAGCTGAAGGCGAAGCACCAGCTGCTGCACCATCAGCGCCTGCTGAAGCTCCTAAAGCGGCTGCACCAGCAAAAGCTGAAGTTGCTGTAAACAAAGAAATTAAAGCGTCTCCATCAGTTCGTCGTATCGCACGTGAATTTGATTTAGACCTAAACGTAATTGCTGCTTCTGGTCCTAAAGGACGTACAACTAAAGAAGACGTGCAAAAATACGTTAAAGGCCAATTACAAGCGGCTAAATCTGGTGGCGCTGGCGGCTTAGCTGTAGCAGCTGCACCTAAAGTTGATTTTGCAAAATTTGGTGAAGTGGAAGTGAAAGAACTTTCTCGCATCCAAAAAATATCTGGTCCTGCTTTACACCGTAACTGGGTAACTATCCCACACGTTACACAGTTCGATGAAGCTGATATCACAGAGCTAGAAGAGTTCCGTAAAGAGCAAAATGCAATCGCACTTAAACAAGATCTAGGTGTTAAAATTAGCCCGTTAGTATTCATGATGAAAGCGGTAGCAAAAGCATTACAACAATACCCTAACTTCAATTCTTCATTATCTGAAGATGGTCAAAGCCTGATCCTGAAGAAATACTTCAACATCGGTATCGCAGTTGATACACCAAATGGTTTAGTTGTACCAGTGGTTAAAGATGTATTAAACAAAGGTATTTTTGAAATCTGTCGTGATATCGCAGAGATCTCTAAGAAAGCCCGTGCTGGTAAATTAACTGCTAAAGATATGCAAGGTGGTAGCATGACTATCTCTAGCCTTGGTGGTATCGGTGGTACGCAATTTACACCAATCGTTAATGCACCTGAAGTTGCAATCTTAGGTGTCTCTAAATCAGCGATTAAACCACAATGGAATGGTAAAGAATTTGAACCTCGTATGATGGTTCCTCTTGCTCTTTCTTACGACCACCGTGTAATCGATGGTGCGGATGGTGCACGCTTTATTACTGCTGTTAACAAGCACTTATCTGATTTACGTACATTAATCTTATAAACTTTGTTAACTAGGTCGGCAGTTATGCCGACCATTCATTTACATTCTATTAACATTTGAATAGACTAGAATTCTAATTCGAGTGTTCTTTTTTATAGAGGTCGTCATGAGTAAAGAAATTAAAGCGCAGGTTGTTGTATTAGGTTCAGGCCCAGCTGGATATTCTGCAGCATTCCGTGCAGCAGATTTAGGTCTAGAAACTGTATTAATCGAAAAGTATGACACACTTGGTGGTGTTTGTTTAAATGTTGGTTGTATCCCTTCTAAAGCTCTTTTACATGTTTCTAAAGTAATTGAAGAAGCAAAAGCATTATCTGAGCACGGTGTATTATTTGGTGAACCATCTACAGATATCGATAAAATCCGTATCTGGAAAGAAAAAGTAGTATCACAACTAACTGGTGGCCTGAAAGGCATGGCTAAAATGCGTAAAGTAACAACAGTAAATGGCTTTGGCCGTTTTACTGGTGCTAACACCATTGAAGCAACTAGTAGCGAAGGTGAAGTAACAACAGTTACTTTTGATAACGCAATTATCGCTGCGGGGTCTCGTCCTGTTAAATTACCATTCATTCCACATGATGACCCTCGTGTTTGGGATTCAACAGATGCACTAGAGCTTAAATCAGTGCCTAAACGTTTACTTATTTTAGGCGGTGGTATCATCGGTCTAGAAATGGGTACAGTATACAAATCATTAGGTTCAGATGTTGATGTTGTAGAGTTCGCTGATCAATTAGTGCCTGCAGCTGATAAAGATATCGTGCAAGTTTACACTAAGAAAGTGAAAAACAAATTTAACATCATGCTAGAAACTAAAGTAACAGCTGTTGATGCTAAAGAAGACGCGTTATACGTTTCTTTTGAAGGTAAAAATGCACCAGCTGAAGCAAAAGCTTACGATGCAGTGTTAGTTGCTGTTGGTCGTGTACCAAATGGTCTATCACTGGATGCTGAAAAAGCTGGTATCACAGTTACTGAACGTGGTTTCATTGAAGTTGATAAGCAAATGCATACTAACGTACCACATATCCACGCTATCGGTGATATTGTTGGTCAACCTATGTTAGCGCATAAAGGTGTGCATGAAGCGCATGTTGCAGCTGAAGTTATTGCAGGGAAGAAGCATTACTTTGACCCTAAAACAATTCCTTCAATTGCTTACACAGAGCCAGAGATGGCTTGGGTTGGTGTAACTGAGAAAGAAGCGAAAGAGCAAGGCCTTAACTTCGAAAAATCAGTATTCCCATGGGCTGCGTCAGGTCGTGCAATTGCATCAGATTGTTCAGATGGTATGACTAAACTGATTTTTGATAAAGATACACACCGCATCATTGGTGGTTCTGTAGTAGGTACTAATGCAGGTGAATTACTAGGTGAAATTGGCTTAGCAATTGAAATGGGTTGTGATGCAGAAGATATCGCATTAACTATTCATGCTCACCCAACGCTACATGAATCTGTTGGTCTAGCGGCTGAGATCTATGAAGGTTCAATTACTGATTTACCAAATGCAAAAGCGGTAAAACGTAAGTAATTAGATACTTAATTTGTTATTCAAAAGGCAACGTTAAGCGTTGCCTTTTTTGTTTCTGCTCAAATACCTCTCTTTAAAAAATGACATTCAATAATGTCATCTCTATTGTTTTTAGTGCTTACCTCTATAGTGTAATGACAAATAATTGCTTGTATAAAGAAATTGTAGTGATTGCTGGTGTGTTGTTATAGCTATTAACATTATTTATTGGGTTTTTATTAAGCTTTATTTGTTAGTATTCAATATTTGCTGAGTTCAAAAGTAGTTCATCAAGTATTAATTAATTAAATAACGTTGAGCGATGAAATTTATTCCTACTTAACCCTTTCTCTTAACAAGAAATCAATTTAGTAAAAATACAAGATATTTTGTTTGCAGGTTTCTAAAACTATCCTATAGTTAATTTTACTGATGATATTTTTATCAAATAATGACATGAGATGAATGCATTTGTGTTTTTACCTTAATTTGATAATATGATTGGGATTATATATAAGAGACTACCCAAGTAGTCCGCAAATAAAACAAAAATCGCCTGTCCATTGGAACTGGCACATATATTATAAATTTAAAATGGGTACTATTATGTTAGAAAAAAGCTTAGTTGTGGGTGAATTCCACATTGATACGAGTCAAAATAGTTTGATTCATGGCAATCGTAAAGTTTACTTAGGTCCTTTACGTACATCTCTTTTACATTTCTTATGCAAAAATGTTAACTCAGTTGTTACACGTGAAGACTTAGCGCAACATGTGTGGGGGCGTTTAGTAACTGACCACACAATTAACCAACATATTTCTCAATTACGTAAAAGTGTAGGTACATTAAGTCTACACGGTCTTAATATTTCTACTATTCCAAAACGTGGCTACATTGCACGTATGGAAGGTTTAACAGTTTCTGATAATACTGTGTCACCAATGACGCAAGGTGAAACTACTGCAAATGCAATAACAAGTATGAAAGTACTGATTGTTGAAGGTGCTGCTGAAGGTCGTATTCAATTAATCGAACAATTAGAAGCATTAAATGTTTCTTATGTTGAAGGCGTTGCTACTACATTAGAAGCAGAGCGTTCTATTGCACTACAAGACTTTGATCTTATTATCGTTGATGCATTACTACCTGAATACTCAGGTCTAGAGTTAATTAAATCAATTCGTACAGGTCAAACTTCAGCTTCTGCCGATATCAGTATCTTAAACTCTCATCATGACGTTCAACGTGAGCTATTAGGTCTAAACAGCTTATTAGATGTTCAAGGTTTATTGTTAAAACCTTTTGAGTCAAACCGTTTGAAACAGATGTTAATGGTCGCTAGCAAGTCAAACGTGGTATTAAAACCACAAGCAGCTTATGAACTAGTACCAACTAATGTTGTATCTGCTGAATTTAAAGTAGCTGTTAATAGTTAATCTAACGCTTAACCTTAACGCAACGACACTGACCCTTACTAACTAGTAAGGGTTTTTTTATGCCTTTTTTTGCTGATAATCAGTAAAATAGTTCTCTCAGTTATTTTGGTTAGTATTATACTTCAGTCATTAATTGAGTGCAGAGAGTGACAGTATGGAATTTGATTTTAAAAAAGACTATTTTAGCGGTAAAGCAACCGTTAAATTGTCAATGGGACATGAAGCCTTCGGTACTTGGCTAGAGCAGGAGGGCCAGGAAAAGCAGTGGGTGGAAGCATTATTAGTCGTCATCTCTGATTTACAACAACAAAAAATCTCTGAATATAAGCTGACTGGTGATGAGTTCGCTCTTTACCTAACGACAGAAGAGGCAAGTATTAGTAATCATAGTTTACATATGCATGGATCTGATTTAGATGAAGCGAATGATTTAAACTTTTATGATCAAGAGATTGAAGCTGAGTGTGGATTGGAAGACTTTTTAAATTTATTGGAATCTTGGTTGGAATTTATTTAATTGGTAAATAACCTTGTTGTTAATCCTATAACGACAATTTGTATAAGTCGTTATAGGTTTTAGATTTAAATAAGAGGACTTGAACTAGTGGCGTAATACTAAGGTCGCCATACCTAGGAATGAAAACAAGCCAATCACATCGGTCACGGTTGTTAGTGCCATACCGCCAGCCAAGGCGGGGTCAATTTTATATTTGTGCATTAACAATGGAATACAAACCCCTGCAATACCTGCAATGGACAAATTAATAAACATTGCCCCGGCAATAATATAGCCTACTTGCATATCGCCTTTCCAAAGCACCACGGCAGTCGCCACTAAAATAGCCCAGATCATGCCATTTAATAGCCCAATCGCGGCTTCTTTGCCGATTAACCAACGTGTATTACTACTACTAATATGGCCAACAGCAATACCTCGTATAACCAGCGCTAAAGTTTGGTTACCTGCGATACCACCCATGCTCGGTACTATGGTCATTAATACGGCTAAGGTAGCAACTTGTTCTAATGTCGCTTCAAACATATTAGAAACAGAGGCAGCAATAAATGCGGCCATTAAGTTAACGGATAACCAGACAGTTCGACGTTTTGCACTGGGTAAAATAGGGGCAAAGGTATCTTCATCGTCATCCATACCTGCCATACCCATCATCGAATGCTCAGCATTTTCACGGATAATATCAACAATATCATCAATGGTGATACGACCGAGCAGTTGCCTGTCATTATCAATTACTGGAGCTGAAATCCAATCATGTCGTTCAAACAGCTTGGCTATTTCATTTTCTTCCATTAATGCCTGAAGTGGTTCAGTATCATGATTCATGACATCAGCAATTAGTGAGTTCGGCTCTTCGGTAAGTAGTGTTGATAGTGAAACATCACCCAGTAACTTATTATCTGTGTCTACAACATATAGCGCATCGGTTGTATCAGGCAGTGAGCCTTTTAGACGTAAATAACGAAGCACTACCTCAATGGTCACATCTGGGCGCACTGTGGTGGTGTCGGTATTCATGATTGAGCCGGCAGTATCTTCTGGATAGGCTAATGCTAATTCAACACGTTGTCTATCTTGTGTGTCCATTTGCTCCAAAACAGCGCGGTAAACGCTATCTGGTATACCACGCAATACATAGGCCAGGCCATCAGTTTCCATCCCCTCTGTTGCTGCTACGAGGTTGTCTGTGCCCATGAGGTTGATAATACCATCTTTAGCATCTTCATTTAGTTCTTCTAGGATTTCACCGTGTTGGTCATGGTCGGTTAGATTCCATAGTACTTTACGGTAACCAGGCGGAGATGATTCTAAAAGAAAGGCAACATCGCAGGCTGGCATTTTATCTAAAATACTGCGTGCTAAAACAAACATACCACTTTCAAGGGCTTTTTTTACTTCTTGAAGTCGTAGCTGGGTATTATCGACTTTAGTGTTTTCCAGCATACCAACTCCTATAATTATTCTTCTTCTAAAAATTTATTTTCGATTAATTCGGTTACCGCTTGCATTGCTTCTTGAGCTTGCGTGCCACTTGCTTCGATTTCAATCTCTTGTCCAAAACAGGTCTCTAGTACAAGTAATCCTAACACACTACCGGCATCGGCTTTTTTGCCATTGTGTGTAATGGTGATTTGAGCGTCAAATGCATTGACAAGTTCAACTAATTTGATGGTTGCGCGTGTATGTAACCCTAATTTGTTTTTTATTGTAATTGTTTGCTTAATGATATCCAATCGGAACTACTCCTTTAAACATTTGTGTTCTATCTGTACCTGATATTTATGCTTGAAACGCGCCGCTATTTGTTCAGTGACGTATACTGAACGGTGTTTTCCGCCAGTACAGCCAATTGCGACTGTGACATAATTACGGTTGTTCTGCTCTAAGTGTGGCAACCAATTTAAAAACAGGTTTTCTATATTGGTAATCGTCTCTTTGACAATCGGAAAGGTGCTTAAATAATCTTGAATGATCTTATCTTTACCTGAAAAAGCTTTTAACTCTTTTTCCCAATATGGATTAGGTAAAAAGCGCACGTCAAACATATAGTCAGCGTCTTCTGGGTGAGCATATTTAAAGCCAAAAGATTGGAAAATAATAAGCAAGTTACTTTTTGTTGAACCCTGTAAATAGATTTTGAGGTGTTCATTTAAGTTATGTACTGATAATGAAGTGGTATCAATAGAAAAAGCAGCCATCGATTTTAATGGCAGTAACATCTCATTTTCTAGTTCTAATGCTTGGGATAAAGAGAATTTCTTTTTTGAAAGAGGGTGCAAGCGTCGAGTTTCGCTATAACGCCTAATTAATTCACTGGTTAATGCATCAATATAGATGATTTCCAATTCCACTTTCTTTTGAAGAGAGGCGATCAGTTGTTGTATCTGCTCAACTTTGGTTGGCATGTTACGGACATCTAAGCTCACAGCAACTTTATTGTCTTTAGGGTCTAAAGTATCAATAAGTTGCTCGAGTAGTTGATAAGGTACACCGTCAACGCAGTTATAACCTAAGTCTTCGAGAACATGAAGTGCAATTGTTTTTCCTGAGCCTGAGCGACCACTAATAACAATTAACTTCATACTTTCTCCTGTCTTTCTATAGTGTTAGTAATTCAAATAATTCTTGGGAATTTCCCGCACTGCGTAACTGACGTAAGAATTGTTTGTCTAATAACTTTTGGCTAATTTCTGATAGCGCCGAAAGGTATTCTTTACAAAGGTCTTCAGGTACAAAGATAGCGAATAATATATCCACTTTATTACCGTCATATGAATCGTAATCGATACCTGTTTCACATTGCAAAAAAACAGCCGTAGCAGGTAGCTCACTAGAAATTTTGACATGTGGAATAGCAATCCCAGACCCAACACCTGTTGACCCAATTTTTTCTCGTGCAATTAAGCTTTCAAACAATTCTTGGGCATCTAAATCGAGCTCCTTTGCTGCGATAAGGCTGATTTTTTCTAGAGCGCCTTTTTTGCTTGTGCAAGTAGTGTTACAGAATACCGATTGTTGATTTAATAGAGTAGATATTTTCATAATAATAGTTAACTGTATTTAATGGACGCGCGAGTTTATCAGGTTAGCATTAAATGACTATAGTTAATCCTTATTTATTTGCATTACTTCTTAGTTCAAAGTAATTGTTTACGTTGATTAGAAGGCGGAATTCCTAAGGATTCACGGTATTTAGCAATAGTACGTCTTGCTACCTTAATACCTTTTTCTTCCAACAACTGGGTGATTTTATTGTCGCTTAATGGTTTAGTTGTGGTTTCAGCTGAAACCAACTTTTTAATTAAAGCGCGAATAGCGGTTGATGAACATTCACCGCCTCCATTAGTAGCAACATGGCTAGAAAAGAAAAATTTCAGTTCATATATACCACGTGGAGTATGCATAAACTTTTGTGTTGTAACACGTGAAATAGTGGATTCATGCATTTCTACTTCAAATGCGACATCGTTTAATACCATTGGCTTCATGGACTCATCGCCATATTCAAAAAAGGCTTGTTGCTGTTGTACAATACAATTAGCCACTTTTAATAAGGTATCGTTACGATTTTCTAAGCTTTTAATAAACCACTTAGCTTCTTGTAAGTGGCCTTTGATAAACTGAGAGTCAGTTTTACTAATGTTACCTGAGCACATACTCGCGTATTGCTGGTTAATTGATAAATTAGGATCACAATCTTGATTTAGGGATACACGCCATTGCCCATTGATCTTTTTAACGTACACATCGGGAACAATATACTGCGTTTCGCTGGTTTCTACTCGGTTACCAGGGCGAGGCTCTAAGCTTTGAATTAAACGCATTATTTCAGCAAGTTGAGCTTCTTTTAGCTTACTTTTTCTGGCTAAAGTTCGGTAATCTCTATTACCTAATAGATCCATGTATTGCTCAAGGATTTGAATTGCTTCATTACGCCAAGGAGTCGTTTCTGGTAGTTGGCGTAATTGTATTTGTAAACATTCTTGGGTGGTACGTGCCGCAACCCCTAGTGGATCAAAGTGTTGAATGCGTTTAAGTACCACCTCTACTTCATCTAGTTCTAATTCTTCTAAATCTGTTTGTAAACTCTCTAAGATACTCTCACAGTCGGTGGTCAAGTAGCCTGATTCATCGATAGAGTCAATAATCGCCATCGCGATTATTTGGTCGGTATCTGTAAAAGGTGTTAATTGCATTTGCCACAACAGATGGTCTTGTAGAGAGGTTGATGACTCGCCTTGATAAAGTGTATTTTCTCCCTCATAGGCAACGGCATTAGAAGTCGTTCCTGTGATTGGGGTGGAGTTATAAGATTCCTCCCACTCTTTTTCTGCAGGGAGATCATCAGAGAACTCTTGTTGAGTAATCGCTTCAGTAGTATCTAATACGCTGCTATCGGCTTCTTTAACCGTATCTTCTGACCCAGTTTGATCATCTTGTTCGAGAAGAGGGTTAGAGTCCAAAGCATTCTGAATCTCTTGTTGTAGATCTAATGTTGAAAGCTGCAATAGTTTTATTGCTTGTTGTAATTGAGGGGTCATCGCTAATTGCTGACCCATTTTCAATTGTAAACCCTGTTTCATCAAAACATATCTTCCTGAACGTGTGGCAATAACTTAAAGTTTAAACTCTTCACCTAGATAAACGCGTTTTACATGATCGTTTGCAAGAATTTCATCTTGTGTACCTACAGCAATAATTTCCCCATGGCTTACTATATAGGAATGCTCACAAACATCTAACGTTTCTCTTACATTATGGTCAGTGATTAATACACCTAAACCACGATCTCGTAATTGCTGAATAATATTTTTTATATCAATTACTGAAATCGGGTCAACCCCTGCAAAAGGTTCATCCAGTAGAATAAATTTGGGCTCGGTTGCTAGTGCGCGTGCTATTTCTACACGGCGTCGCTCTCCACCCGATAAACTCATTCCTTTGTTATCACGAATATGAGTAATATGAAACTCTTCCAATAGTGTATTGAGCTTCTCATCGCGTTGCTTTTGCGTTAATTCTTTACGGGTTTGTAGAATACCCATAATGTTTTCTGTCACGGTTAAACGTCGAAAAATAGATGCTTCTTGTGGCAGGTAGCCAATGCCTTTTTGTGCACGAATATGCATTGGGTTACTAGAAATATCTTCGTCATCAATGACGATGCTACCTTGGTCTTGTTTCACTAAACCAACGACCATATAAAAAGAGGTGGTTTTACCTGCACCATTAGGGCCTAGTAAACCTACTATTTCACCGGTTTTTACTGTTAAACCAACACCATTTACTACAGTTCGGCCTTTATAACTTTTAACTAACCCCGTTGCGCGTAACTCTGCCATAGTTATTTGTTGCCTGTGTTTGAAGTTGAGTTAGTGTCTTTAGATTTTTCAAATTGAGCAGGTAAAAAGATGGTTTTTACACGCTCTTTTTTATTTTGGTCTGTACTAACATTAAGCTCTTGTGTTGCTAAGAAATACTCAATCTCAGCACCATTAACTTGGCTATCCAATTGCTTCACTTGTGCATTTTTAGTTAAGGTTATTTTACCTTTAGCCACATCATAGGTAATTTTTTTAGCTTCAGCATCCAATGGTTTTCCATCATCTTGAATTTGATGGAAAACAGAGGTATTACCTTCAGCAATCATTAATTCATGATTAGGTTTTTCACCTCGGATCACGGTTAATTTATCTGCTGTGATTTTAATCGAACCTTGAGTTAGTAATACTTCATCAGTAAAAATAATAGTATTGGTTTTCAAACTCGCATGCTGCTTAACTGAAGAAACATGGATAGGTTGGTTATAATCAGACTCTAATGCAATCACATTGGCATTAAACAATGAAATGCTCAGTAAGCATGCTAATTTATTTAGGTTCATTAAAGTACACCGCTTTTATATTCGAATTAAGTTTCATCTCTTCAGCTTCTATAGACGTCCACATTCCTACACCTTCATGTTTAAGTTGTGGCCCTGTCCAAGTTACTTTTAAATCACTGGTGATCACTTTAGTATCCAGCATTATCGTTGCTTGTGCAGTAGACATAGTCTGCACCATTTGATCTTCTGTTATATTTTTAATAAATACATTGCCAGATAACAATAGGTTATTCTTCTCTTTCAACGTGCCCTTTATACTGGTTAGTTGCCAGATACTGACCACACTGGTTTCTTGATCTTTATGGTAGATAACAACTTTAGGATGTTCAAATAAGGTCGTATCATCCTCTGGATAGTTAGTTGCTTTATCAGCAAATACACGATAATCATTAAAACCAGTTTGGTCGTAATGATTACTTTGCAAGTTATCGGCAATATAGCTTGGGTGATGATCTGGTAATGCAGGATACTCTGTATCCGTTGAGAAATAGACCCATACCGCACAAGCGATAAACAGGACAATAAAAGGGATGCTTTGACGTTTGTTCATTTATTCGCTTTTACCTTGTGTCATAGAAAGTTGTCCATGACATTGTAAAAATAGATCACAAATTTCGCGAACAGCCCCAAACCCACCTTTTATAGTAGTGATTAAATCTGCTTTTTGTAATACCAGTGGGTGTGCGTCATTTACTGCAATACCTAACCCTGCCAGTTGTATGACAGGAAGATCTACCACATCGTCACCGATATAAGCTGTTTGCTCAGCTGTTAAATTCAATTGAGTCAACAAGTCTTTATAAACGCTTAACTTGTCATCTTTACCTTGATAAATATGCTTAACGCCTAAGGCATTCATTCTGGTGCTAACAATGTTAGATTGGCGACCTGTAATAATAGCGACTTCAATACCTTGTTGCATAATCGCTTTAAGCCCAAAGCCATCTTTTGTATGAAATGCTTTTAGCTCTTCGCCGTCATTTCCCAGGTAAATGCGGCCATCAGAAAAAACACCATCAACATCGCATACAAAAAGTTTTATTTTTTGTGCGCGTTGAAAATTATCTTGGCTGATTTTTCCATAGGGGGTATCTATCATGTATCGACTCTTTTTTTAAATACAGCAAATCTATTATCAAAATATCAAAGTCCGCAAAGGATCGCGAGCATTGTTTATTGTTATCAATTTATGAAATCAAAATATGTGCCAATCATAACAAGACTGTTTCATATTACATAGATTAAACCGTATTAATGTTACTATTAATGTCATCCTCTAGAAACTTACAGCGATATACTTTGTCTGTAATAATGAAATAAGGTGATTGGACCTCCTAAGTTTCGCTTATTTCTGAATTTATAGGTAAAATCCAACTCAAACCGTTACTTATCTCGATTCTGACTGATTAAGTCCTTTAAGTGATTTATTAATCAGACTAAACTTTCTTTTTCTTAGAGAAAAGGTATTTATGTCAACACAACATATTGTAATTAATCAACTTAGTTTTAAGCGACAACAAAAAATCATATTTGATAATATAGATATGCAGTTTGAACAAGGCAAAATCACAGCCGTATTAGGGCCAAGTGGTATTGGTAAAACGACGTTGTTAAAATTGATTGGTGGTCAAATTCCTGCTAACAGCGGAGAAGTACTGTTCAATGGCATATCAATTCATGACTGTTCTGAAAAAGCGTTATATCAAGCTCGTAAAAAAATGGGCATGCTATTTCAAAGTGGCGCATTGTTTAATGACTTAACTGTCTTCGAAAATGTTGCTTTTCCTCTGAGGGAACATACTCAATTAGATGAAAAGTTGTTAACTACTTTAGTATTAATGAAACTTCATGCGGTAGGTCTGCGCGGTGCAAAGGATCTTTATCCATCACAATTATCTGGTGGTATGGCAAGACGAGTTGCATTGGCTCGCGCTATTGCACTTGATCCCGAAGTGGTAATGTATGATGAGCCTTTTACGGGCCAAGATCCTATATCAATGAATGTATTATTAAAGTTAGTAAAGCAACTCAATGACACGTTAGGCTTAACCTCTATTATTGTTTCTCATGATGTAAACGAGGTCTTGTCAATCGCGGATAATGTTTATGTTTTTGCGGATCAAAAAATCATTGCGCAAGGCTCTGTAGAAGAGGTGTTAGCACAAAAGGACAATGCATTGTTGCAACAATTTCTCGAGGGGGCTGTTCAAGGTCCTGTGCCTTTTCATCTGCCTGCAAGTGATTACTTAGTAGATTTACAAGAGGCCAATCGATAATGAGTTCATTTTTACAAGCGATTGGGGCTTACACATTACAGTTAATTCAACGTGCAGGTAAGTCTGCATTAATGTTTTACCGTACTTTATTTACCAAGCCTCACCCTAAATTATTTCAGCTTACTGTTGCTCAGATATTTCATCTAGGCATTTTATCTTTACCGATCATTGTTACCGCGGGTCTGTTTATTGGTATGGTGCTGAGTTTACAAGGCTATTATGTATTAGTTGATTATGCGGCTGAAGAAAGTTTAGGCAGTATGGTCGCTTTATCACTTTTACGTGAACTTGGGCCGGTAGTTGCTGCCTTATTGTTTGCCGGAAGAGCAGGATCTGCTTTGACTGCTGAAATTGGCCTAATGCAAAGTACAGAGCAAATAGCGAGCATGGAAATGATGGCGGTTTCGCCATTGAAACGTGTTATTGCACCACGCCTGATTGCTGGCATCATTGCCTTACCTTTATTAACACTGCTATTTAATGTCGTAGCAATATGGGGTGGCTATTTAATAGGCGTAAGTTGGATGGGCATAGATGGCGGCGCCTTTTGGTCTGTGATGGAAGGTAGTGTTAATTTCATTCCTGATGTTGGCAATGGTATGATCAAAAGTCTTATCTTTGCGTTAATTGTTACTTGGGTTGCTTTATATAATGGTTTCCACACTGTGCCAAATGCACAGGGAATTAGTAGAGCAACAACAAAAACTGTAGTACTAGCTTCGTTACTTGTTTTAGGAATGGACTTTTTACTGACTGTTATTATGTTTGGGGGCTAGAATGTCACAGAAAAAATTAGAAATTTGGGTTGGTTTATTTGTTGTTGCTGCTATTGCCGCATTTGCTATTTTGTCTTTCAGTGTTGCTGGGTTGTCTTTCAAAGGGGAAGGCAATAGTTATACGCTTGAAGCTAACTTTAGTAATGTGGGGGGGTTAAAACCACGTGCGCCAGTTAAATTAGGTGGTGTAGTCGTAGGGCGAGTTGAATCTATCTCTTTGGATAAAGATACTTATACGCCTTTAGTTAAGTTATCTATGTATGAAAATCAAGGTTACTTCCCTGAAACATCATCACTCGCAATCCTTACTTCGGGTCTACTGGGTGAACAATATATTGGTATTAAACCTGGGTTTGTGGACGATGGCATTGAGATGCTAGGCGATGGTGATGCGATTGAAGATACAAAATCAGCATTAGTATTAGAAGACCTGATTGGTCAGTTTATCTACTCTATTAATAAGGACGACTAACATGCGTTTATTTATTTCTATTATTGCCCTGTTATATACACTTTCGTTTTCTGCATTTGCTGCAGACACTGATGGCGGGTTAACTGATCCAAACCAAACATTAAAAACATTATCTAAGCAAACTTTTGCACGCTTAGAGAGTGAGAGAAGTAAATTAGCTGAGCAGCCTGAATACATTAAGGTGATCATTAATGAAGAGTTATTGCCTTATTTTGATTACAAATATGCAGCTTATAGTGTCGTTGGTGCAAATTTAAAAAATACAACGGCAGAGCAACGTGAAAACTTTGTTAATGCGTTCCGTACTTACTTAATTAATGCTTACGGCCATATATTAATTAAATATGATCAACAGACCTTAACAATACTCGATAATAATAACTTTAAGGGTAAGAAAATAGTCAGTATTCCTGTTAGAATGCGCGACAATAATGGACAAGTAACACAATTAAGCTTCAAGTTGCGTAAAAACAAAAAAACGGGCGAGTGGAAAGTGTTTGATGTGATTGCTGAAGGTATCAGTATGTTAGATACCAAAAGAACAGAATTTGGTTCTTTAATTCAGAAACAAGGTATCGATGAAGTGATTAAATTACTTCTAGAAAAAAATGATGAGTTTGAATCATGAGTAGTCACTTTTTATTTGACCGAGAATTATTACTTGCTGGTTTAAGCAAGCAAGTTTATCCCGAGATAAATACGTACCAGAGCGTAACGCATCTTGATTTATCACAGTTAGATAATATTGACTCGGCAGGTGTTGCTTATTTAGTGCAAATTAAAACCCAATACCCAGCAATTTTAATGATTAATGCATCAGCTAAATTATTTGTGTTAGCTGAGCTTTACGGTGTTGAAAACCTTTTTGAAAAATAGTGGTTGTATATGAATACAGAAATAATTAAAGAAAAATTAGAAAAAGCCCTTACATTAGATGTTTGTATTGTTAAAGGTGAAAGTGGCACTTTTCAAGTGATTGCTGTAAGCGAGATGTTTATCGATATGAGTCGCGTTAAAAAGCAACAAACAATTTATGCTCATTTATCTGAAGAGATTGCGAGTAATGCAATCCACGCGTTAACGATTAAAGCGTTAACGCCAGATGAGTGGCAAAAACAAAAACATTTTATTTAGTTCGTTAATAGGGATTTTCATGGGTCAATTTATTATTCAAGGTGGCTGCCAACTGAATGGCGAGGTTACTATTTCTGGGGCAAAAAATGCCGCACTACCAATCTTATTTGCTACTTTATTATCTGAAGGGGACATTAATTTAAGCAATGTTCCACTATTAAAAGATATTTCGACCACGCTTGAGTTATTACAAGAGCTGGGCGCGACAGCAAGTCAAGATAAGCACCTAGTACACATTAACGCAAAAGATGTTAAAAATTATACTGCTTCTTACGAGTTAGTAAGAAGTATGCGTGCTTCTATTTTAGCGCTAGGCCCACTAGTTGCTCGTTTTGGAGAAGCTGATATATCATTGCCTGGTGGTTGTGCTATTGGTGCTCGTCCAGTGAATTTACATATTCATGGTTTAGAGCAAATGGGCGCGACGATCAAAGTTGAAGATGGTTTTATCAAAGCACGTGTAGATGGTCGCCTAAAAGGTTGCCATTTATATATGGACCTAGTGAGTGTAACTGGTACAGGTAACTTAATGATGGCAGCATCATTAGCAGAAGGCGTTACTACCATTGAGAATGCCGCAAAAGAGCCTGAAATAGTGGATCTTGCGAATTTTATTAACGGTATGGGTGGTAAAATCACTGGTGCTGGCACTGATACTATTATTATTGAAGGCGTTGAAAAGTTGGGAGATTGTGCTTATCAAGTACAACCTGACCGTATCGAAACAGGTACTTTCTTAGTGGCTGGTGTTGTGAGTGGCGGTAAAGTACGTTGTGTGAAAACAGACCCATTATTATTAACTGCAGTATTATCTAAATTAGAAGAAGCTGGCGCATTAGTGACTACCGGTGAAGATTGGATTGAAGTTGATATGACTGGTCGTACTTTAAAATCAGTAAACATAACAACAGCACCACACCCAGCTTTCCCAACTGATATGCAAGCTCAATTTACCTTATTGAATACAGTGGCGCCAGGTACTGGTCGTATTAAAGAGAATATCTTTGAAAACCGCTTTATGCATGTCCCTGAATTGATTCGTATGGGCGCTAACATTGAGTTAGACGGCAACTTAGCGATTTGTGGGGATAATGACAAATTAAGTGGCGCAACTGTGATGGCGACAGATTTACGAGCTTCTGCGAGCCTGGTTATTGCTGGTTTGATTGCTCTGGGCGAAACGACAGTTGATGAGATTTATCACATTGACCGTGGTTATGAAGCGATTGAAGATAAGTTAATTCCACTGGGTGCAAAAATGCGTCGTGTAGAAAGCTAATACTAAATAGCCTTATTATCTAAAAAGAAAGCTTCGGCTTTCTTTTTTGTTTTGAAATAGATTATTAAATAAACCTAACTATTGTTGTAACTCACCGATACGGACATTTAATACGTGTTCTTTACCTTGCCTGATAATAGTGATTTCCGTTTCTGTTCCTGGTTTTATTTTAGCTATCTTATCCATGGTTAGAATCAAGTTGACGGCATCTTTATTGTCGATTTTTAAGATAATATCATTTTTCAACATCCCCGCTTTTTGTGCCGGACCTCCTTCTGTAATTTTCTTTACTATAATGCTGTTTTTAGCTTCTAAACCCCATAAACGTGCGACTAGGGGATCTAGGTTTTCAGCCTCAATTCCTAAAGAGCCTCGAATCACTCGGCCGTCTTTAATAATGCCTTGCATTACATGGCTGGCTAAACGGTAAGGGATGGCAAAGCTAATACCATAAGTTACATTACTATTGCCGGTATAAAATTCCGAAGTATTAATACCTACAAGTTCTCCTCGGCTGTTAATTAAAGCACCACCAGAGTTACCTTCATTAATTGCTGCATCGGTCTGAATAAAGTCTTGTCGTCCAGTACTACTCATTCCGCCACGACCAGTCGCACTGATCACGCCTTGAGTGATAGTTTGTCCTAAATTGTAAGGATTACCTATGGCTAATACCACATCGCCTATTTCAGGGGAGTACTCTGCATTTTGTGGCATAACAGGTAAGTTCTCTCCGTCTATTTGTAAAACCGCTAAGTCAGTGATCACATCACTACCAATAATATTAGCAGTAAATAAACGGCCGTCTTGCAAGGCGATGAGAATCTGGTCAGCTTGTGCAATAACGTGGTGGTTAGTTAAAATATAGCCTTTTGCATCGAGTATGATACCCGAACCTAACCCTGTTGGTTGTAGTTGTTGTTTAGTTCCTAAACTAGAATCGATATATTGTTGTGAATAGATATTTACAACAGAAGGAGCGGATTTTTTGACAGCGTCAGAATAGCTGATGATATTAGGCAACTGATCATCTTGATTAGTAAAATGCTTTAATATGGTTGGACTATAAATAATTACAGCCGCAAGAAACAATCCCCATAAAATAGGTTTCAAGAGATAGTTTGAATAATGCTTTAGTTTCATAACTTTTATTTATTCATAGCCAATACAAAAAATGGAGGTTTAGTATATAGAAAACTTTAGGCAGGCGAAAAATACTTTTTGATTTAATGCGGTAGCACAATAAAAAACATCGCCTAGAGGCGATGTTTTGAAAGGTAAATTAAAGACTAGTAATTGATAAGCATTAAAACTAGTCTCTAAGGTTAGTCTATTAAGCGATAACGTGTACTGATGAAGTATTTGTTACACCTGAATCAACTAGTGCACCAGCAACCATTACTACTTTGTCACCAGCGACAACCAAACCTTGCTCTTTCGCTAACTCCATACCTAATTTGTAGAAGCTTTCCATTGAGTCTTGTTGCTCAATCACTTTAGCAGAAACACCTTTAGTTAATGCTAATTGTTGACGAGTTTTAGCATTGCTTGTTAGCGCTAAAATAGGCGTAGATGGGAAGTATTTACGTAATGAACGAGCAGACTTACCAGCACTTGTAGCAACAATGATTAACTTCGCACCTAATTGCTCAGCATTTTTAACTGCACCGCTACAGATAGCTTCAGTGATACGTAGATCAGTTTCTTTCTCGTCTAGTTTTGGAGGAAGAATGCTGTCAGTACGTGAACAGATAGTCGCCATGATATCTACTGCTTCTGCTGGGTATTTACCTTTAGCAGACTCACCAGAAAGCATTACTGCATCTGTACCATCAATGATTGCATTTGCTACGTCGCCCGCTTCTGCACGAGTTGGACGTGGATTTTTGATCATAGAATCAAGCATTTGTGTTGCAGTGATAACTGGTTTACGCGCTTTATTTGCTTTTTCGATCATCATTTTTTGTGCAAAGATTACTTCTTCAACTGCGATTTCAACGCCTAAGTCACCACGTGCAACCATGATTGCATCTGAAACAGCTAGGATTTCATCGAAGTTATCAACACCTTCTTGGTTTTCAATTTTAGAGATAATTTGGATGTTTTCTCCACCGTTAGCTTTCAGCAGTTCACGGATCTCTAAAACGTCTTCTTTCTTACGGATAAATGAAGCTGCGATGAAATCAACATCTTGCTCACAACCAAAGATTAAATCGCCTTTATCTTTTGTAGATAAAGCAGGCAGTTGAACTTTAACACCTGGTAAGTTAACACCTTTGTTCTCGCCTAGCTCACCTGTATTGATAACAGTACAAACAACGTTAGTATCAGTGATGCTTTTAACCGTCATTTCGATTAAGCCATCATCTAGTAGTACTGTGTTACCTACAACAAGGTCTTTAGTTAGATCTTCGTATGTAACAGCAACGATTGTGTTATTACCAACAATTGTTTGGTCTGTAGAAAGAGTGAACTCCTGACCAGCCGTTAGTAGAACATCGTTACCATTTTCTAATTTTACTGTACGTATTTCAGGACCTTTAGTATCTAAAAGAACAGCTACATTTTTGCCTGTTTCTTCGCATACTTCACGGATACGTGTAATACGAGTACCGTGTTCTACAAAATCGCCATGAGAGAAGTTAAGACGCATAACGTTCATACCGTTCTCAACTAGTTTTGCTAACATTTCTTTAGATTCTGATTTTGGGCCTATCGTACATACAATTTTTGTTTTTCTCACCGTCTTTTCTCCAAGAGTGATTGTGCTTTTTTACTTACTTTTATTTACTGTTTCTATTCAAAATTATTGTTTTAATTATGTCGCATATTTTACAAGAATTTATTGAAGAAAAAATTATTTATAATCAATAAAGGTCTATTAAGTGCATGTTTATGTAAATTTATTACATTTTTTTGTGATCTTAGTTAATAATTATATATATTGGACGATTATTTCGCATAATATTCAGGGCTGTTACCATTTTTGAATCTGCCAATGCTTCGATAAGTTGTTGTTGGTTTTTCACTTGAGTACGATTTACTGCAATAATCACATCGTCTTTGAGTAAACCTAAGCGTTCAGCTTCAGATGCTTTTTCAACATTAACCACATTCACACCGGCAGTGACTTGTCCTTCATCTGCATCTTTTAATGTTGCACCTTCGAAAATGATAGCAGGTGCTTTAGCTTGTAGATTATCGCCTTCGCCGCCTAAGATAACAGTAAGTGTTTTAACTTCATCCTTTTGTATCACTTTTAATGATATTTCCTTGCCGGCACTGAGAGAGCCAATTTTAGCGCGTAATGCGGCAAAGGATTTGATATTCGCCCCGTTAATCGCGGTGATCACATCACCTGCTTTTAGGCCTGCTTTATCCGCAGCAGAGTCTGGTGTTACTTGGTAAATAAATGCACCATAATTTACATCCAGTCCAATGCTTTGAGCAAGGTCTGGTGTGACTTCTCCACCTTTAATTCCAAGTATTCCTCGGCGTATTTCACCAAACTCTAGTAATTGCTGCATCAGGTTTTTAACCATGTTTGCTGGAATGGCAAACGCGATCCCTATATTACCGCCATTAGGGCCTAAAATAGCTGTATTAATTCCGATTAACTCTCCTTTTAAATTAATCAAGGCTCCGCCAGAGTTACCGCTGTTAATGGCAGCATCTGTTTGTATATAGTTTTCTAAGTTTTGTAAGTTCAAACCACTGCGGCCTAACGCGCTAACAATGCCTGAAGTAACTGTTTGTCCTAAACCAAAAGGGTTACCGATGGCAATGGTAAAATCACCGACTTGCAATTTATCGGAGTTAGCAAATGTCATGGCAACTAAAGGTTGTTTACTGTCTATCTGTAAGAGTGCAATATCACTTTGAATATCTTGTCCTACTACTTTAGCTTGGTACTGATGCCCTGAAATCAATTTAATGAGGATGCTATTAGCATTTTTTATCACATGGTAATTAGTGATGATATAACCTTGTTCAGCATCCACAATAACCCCTGAGCCTAATCCTGAAAAAGGTTGGGTAGGAGCATTTGGTTCTAAAAACTTCAACAGATCTTGTGCATCTTTAGTTAGGATCTTACTTGCTCCCGATACTGAAATATCTACAACAGCAGGGCTCACTTTTTTAATCAAAGGGGCAAGACTAGGGACGTTGTTACCGTCGACAGTGAGTGGTAATGCTGCGTAATTAAAGGTACTTGTACAAAGCATGATAATAAGTAGAATAAATCGAAGAGGCATATTCATTGTAGTTCCTTACTCTTTAACCATGAACAATAATGGGCTTAAAAAGTTAACTATAAAAGAATATTGGTAACAGAGCAAAGCAACGACCTTTCGTGTATGGCTAAAAAATAGAGTTTAATTAAAGCTAATTTCGCGAGATATCCCGCAAAACTTATGAAACATAGTAAATGGGGCTATATAAAAGCCCTTTAAATATGCTATACAAAGGTTAATTTTACTGAATCATTAAGACATTATTGTGACACCAATTGCTCGATACCAAGAAGATTTATTAAAACCAACGTTTTTTGCTGATTCGGCACAACTACAAGCGATCACCATGTTGCAACGTTTGTATGATGAGCTATTGAACAAAGAAGTCACTCCTGCAGTGAAAACTTCTTTACTACAGCGTTTATTTAAATCCACGAATGATACAGCTAAACATATTAAAGGTTTGTATTTTTACGGCGGAGTAGGGCGAGGCAAAACCTACCTAGTTGATCTATTTTACGACAGCATCGAAAGCCCTCGTAAAAAACGCCTACATTTCCATCACTTCATGTTGCAAGTTCATAAAAAACTCACACAACTGCAAGGTCAAGTTAATCCATTAAAAGAGATTGCAAAACAGTTTGCTAGTGAAACGGATATTATCTGTTTTGACGAGTTTTTTGTTGAAGATATTACCGATGCTATGATTTTAGCAGGTATGTTTGAAGCTTTGTTTTCAGAGGGGGTTATTTTAGTAGCGACCTCTAATATCCATCCTGAATACCTATATCGTAATGGTTTACAACGAGCACGTTTTCTTCCTGCAATAGAGCTTATCAAAACTAATTGTGAAATCTTTAATCTAGATGGCGGTGTGGATTACCGATTAGGGCGTTTAATTGAAGCGGAAGTATATCATTACCCTCTAACCAGAGAGGCGGATAAACAAATTAAAAGTAGTTTTGAAACCTTTGCGAGTGGCAAGAAACACTATAACGCTGTTATTAAAATTAATGATCGTCCTTTAACGACCATTGCAAAAAGTCATGATACCTTGAGTATTGAATTTACAGAGTTATGTGATGGCCCACGTAGTGTCCACGATTATATTGAATTAGCTATTTTATATCGTACTGTCTTAGTTTCAAATATCCCACAGATGAACGACCAACATAATGATATCACTCGACGTTTTATTGCCATGGTGGATGAGTTTTACGATCGTAATGTGGTATTAATTATGTCGGCAGAAGTGAAGGTCATTGAGCTTTATAAAGGCACTCGCTTAGCTTTTGAGTTCCAACGTTGTGTTTCACGTTTATTAGAGATGCAAAGTAAAGCGTATTTGAGTAAAGCTCATCATCTAGATATTTAATCGCAAAATTAATCACTTACATTACCTGTTTGGTTATTGAACAATTTGTTAAGAATGACCAATTTATCACTTGTGAAAAACTTGTTCATAAATATGCAATAAACAGGTGATCTCCAGTGTACTTTTCTATACAATATGGCCGCCCACGTTATCCACCTCCCCTATTTTATGGTGGATCTGTTTACGCTAGACGTATTCGAAGGGATACGAAAAGGCGAAAAAATACATTTTAGATTACAAATTTGTAGTCTTACTTTTTTTAAATCATTAATTTGGGTATAACTTAATGAAAACTTTTGTTGCAAAACCAGCTGAAGTAAAACGCGACTGGTTCGTAGTTGACGCTGAAGGTAAAACACTAGGTCGTTTAGCTACTGAAATCGCTTTACGTTTACGCGGTAAACATAAAGCTGAATACACTCCGCACGTTGATACTGGCGATTACATTATCGTTATCAACGCAGAGAAAGTTGCTGTAACAGGCAATAAAGCTAAAGGTAAAATTTACTACCACCACACAGGTTTCATCGGTGGCATTAAAGCAATTAGCTTTGAAGACTTAATCGTACGTGCTCCTGAGCGTGTTATTGAAAAAGCTGTAAATGGTATGCTTCCACGTGGTCCACTAGGCCGCGCAATGTACCGTAAATTGAAAGTTTATGCTGGTTCTGAGCATCAACATTCTGCACAGCAACCACAAGTTTTAGACATCTAATAGGAATATAAAACAATGGCAAATCAATACTACGGCACAGGTCGTCGCAAAAGCTCTACAGCTCGTGTGTTTTTAAAAGCAGGTAGTGGTCAAATCACTATCAACAAACGTAACCTAGATGAATACTTCGGTCGTGAAACTGCATGTATGGTTGTTCGTCAACCATTAGTGTTAGTAGACGCTGCTGAAAAATTCGACCTAAACATCACTGTTAAAGGTGGTGGTACTACTGGTCAATCTGGTGCAATCCGTTTAGGCATCACTCGTGCATTAATGCAGTTTGATGAAACACTACGTTCTGAATTACGTGGTGCTGGCTTCGTTACACGTGATGCTCGTAAAGTTGAACGTAAGAAAGTCGGTTTACATAAAGCACGTAAACGTCCACAGTTCTCTAAACGTTAATATCGTTTCACGAACTGCAAAAAAGCCCAGTTTATACTGGGCTTTTTTTTTACTTGTTTTTTAACAAGCTGCACTTTAAGGTTAGTATACAAATCCCATTAGGAGAAGATCATGTTGAACGAAACCATGGTTCAAAAATTAAACGAACAAATTAATTTAGAGTTTTACTCTTCAAACTTGTATTTACAAATGAGCGCATGGTGTGAAGATCAAGGCTATGAAGGGGCTGCTACTATGTTACGCACTCATGCAACAGAAGAGATGGAGCACATGAACCGCTTATTCACTTATGTGAGTGAAACAGGTGCATTGCCAATTTTAGGCTCTATCGATGCTCCTCCTTTTGAATTTAAGTCTTTAAAAGAAGTATTTGAAGAAACTTATAAACATGAATGTCTTATTACTAAAGAGATTAATGAGTTAACGCACGTTGCTTTCTCTACGCATGATTATTCAACATTTAACTTCTTACAATGGTATGTTGCAGAGCAGCACGAAGAAGAGAAATTATTTAAAGGTATTTTAGATAAGATTTCTTTAGTGGGTGAAGATGGAAAAGCATTATATTGGATTGATAAAGATTTAGCTGAAATCGCAAAAACAGGCGCGACATCTATCATGGATAATAACGCGTAAGTTATTCAGACCACCTAATCTACATTTAAAAATCGATATTGATAAAGCATGGTATATAAGCCATGCTTTTTATCTATCTCATCGGATGAGTATGACCAACCACCATCTAATCTGGTATACTTCTTAGTCTACTCAGAGAATCAAATAAAATCTAAATGCTAAAACTAAGAACTACAAGTTATTGTTTCTAAAATAATCTTACTTGCACTGAGTTACTTATTTAAGAATGTATATTGGCGCGATATTTATTGATCGTCAAGGGCTTCTTTTTTATTTCTCGGCAATGGTGTCACTGTGATGTCATTGCCGTTTGTGTTTTTTAAACACTCAATTTTAACTACTAGGGGTATTCCATGGCTGTAGCTGTAAATAAACGTTCTGTAATGACGTTGTTCTCAGGACCATCTGATTTATATAGTCACCAAACACGTATCGTGTTGGCTGAAAAAGGCGTTAACGTTGACATTACTTATGTTGACCACGAAAACCCATCTGAAGAGTTAGCTGAAATAACACCAAATAACGACTTACCAACATTGGTAGACCGTGAATTAGTGTTATATAACTCACGTATCATCATGGAATATCTAGATGAGCGTTTCCCTCATCCACCACTAATGCCTGTTTACCCAGTTGAACGAGCAAAAAGCCGTTCTTTAATGCAGCGTATTGAGAATGAATGGTACCCATTAGTACCAGTTATCTTATCTGGCGATACTGCAAAAGCTGAAGCAGCACGTGCGACATTACGTTCAAAAATTCTTGAAGTAGCACCAGTATTTGATCACTTTGCCTACTTCATGTCGGAAGAGTTCACGATTGTTGATTGCTACATGGCACCATTATTATGGCGTTTACCGGAATTAAAAATTGATCTAGGCTATGATAATGTTACAGGTCTTAAAAGTTACATGGTTAAGATCTTTGAACGAGAGTCGTTTCAAGCATCAATGACTGAAACTGAACGTGAAATCCGTGTTGGTGGTTAATCTTTAGATTTTGTAGGTATTTAAAATGTCGGATATGTTAATACAACGCCCTTATTTAATGCGTGCTTTCTATGACTGGATAGTTGATAGTGAATGTACGCCTCATGTAATTGTTGATGCAACAAAACCCCATGTTGATGTACCGCAGCAGTTTGTTGAAAATGGGAAAATAGTACTGAATATAGCACCACGTTCAGTATTAGATTTTTCATTAGATGATAGTGCCTTATCGTTTAATGCACGTTTTTCAGGCCAACCAACACAGGTTTATGTACCTTTATATGCAATTGAAGGTATCTATGCGCGTGAAAATGGTGCGGGTACTATTTTTCCTGAAGAACCTGCTTATAATGATTTAGAGTTTGGCATTGAAGCTGTTGATAGTGAAGTAGAAGAAAAGCCTAAAAGTTCAGGTAAAAAACCTACGTTAACTGTTGTTAAGTAAATCTATAAGATGCTAACGTTAAATAAAAACCGAGCATTGCTCGGTTTTTTTATGCGTGATGAAAAAGCATAGAAAAATGACTTAGTCTTCTGCCAGAAAATTAACGAAAAGTTGTTAACTCTTTAATAGTTGTTCTCTTTATGCAACTTATAACGAAGAAATAAGTTATTTTAATAAGTAAAACAGATCTGTTAATGACTATAATTGATATTAATTCAGATTATGCTATTTCAACTAGTGGTGTTTCAGCAAAGTGTTTTTTAGCAAAAGCCACACGCTCTTCGACACTCATTTTCTCAGCGTCCTTGAGACTTTCAACTAATTTTAAACGCGGCAAAATACCTGTGCCATTAGCAATTTGAATTGCTAAACCAGGGCGAGCATTTAACTCTAACAGCATCGGCCCCAAATCCCTGTCTAATACCATATCAGTACCTAAATAACCCATACCTGACATTTCATAGCAACTAGCGGCTAAGTAAATTAAACGTTCCCATTTAGGAACATTAAGCAGTTTTAGCTCTTTATTTGTATCAGGGTGACGCTCAACGGGCATATCAAATTGTACGGCGTTAATCGCTTTACCAGTTCCAATATCAATACCGACGCCAACGGCTCCTTGATGAAGGTTCGCCTTACCATCGGAAGCTGCTGTTGATAAACGCATCATGGCCATCACAGGAAAGCCTTTAAAGACGATAACACGGACATCAGGCACACCTTCAAAGCTAAAACCATCAAAGGCACTATCAAATTGAATTAAGCCCTCTACAACGGCTACGTCAGCGCTACCACCAAGGCTAAATAGTCCAGCTAAGATATCTGTAACATGACGTTTAATATCAGCTAAGGTTTCTTCACTGCCATTGGGCTTGTAATAACGGCCATTTTCGATCTTAGTAATCACTAAGATACCTTTACCGCCACTGCCTTTGGCAGGCTTGATAACAAAGCCTGGTGTGTTTTCAATGAAGCTAGCTACTTTCTCAACTTCTGCTTGCATTGATATAACACCCAATAGCGCTGGGGTGGTGACGTTAGCTTCTCGGGCAATAATCTTAGTTTTTAATTTGTTATCAACCAAAGGGTATAGACGGCGTGGGTTATAACGACCAACGTAACCACTGTTACGCTGGTTCATACCCATAATACCTTTTTTTCTAAGTTTAAAAGGACTAGAGAAAAACATTGTTTACTCCTTATCCGCCAATGGTTTAAATCGGCGTAATTCTAATAAACGGTATCCAGTATAACTACCTAAAATCAATACAAAAGACATCACAACAAACTGTAAGCCGATAAAATTAAACATCAGGTGACGCGCTACTTCATTACTCATAATAAAGTAAGCAAGTACAGCAACAACTAAGCTACCACCACCTTGAGTAAACACCTCTTTAGGACCTTCTTCTTCCCATAGCACTGACATTCGTTCAATAGTCCAAGATAAAATGATCATTGGGAAGAAGGTGACCTTTAAGCCCTCCGTTAAACCAAGTTTGTAAGACAGCACACCAAATAAGGCAATCAAGAGAATTACCATGATAATCACGGTAGATATCCTCGAGACTAGTAATAAATTTAGGTGGGATAGGTAGGAACGAATAAATAGACCCACTGCAACTAATAAGATAAAGCCAATTAACCCAGTTACTAAGCTGGTTTGAATAAAGGCCATTGCAATCAACACAGGCATAAAGGTGCCAGATGTTTTTAGGCCAATTAATACGCGCATAATTACTACAATCAATACACCCAATGGGATCATTAGAATCCCTTTAAATAAAGATTGATCTTCAACTGGTAAGCTATGTATTGAGAAGTTAAATAGGTGCTCATTATCGGTTTTTTGCAGGATAGCAGCTAGGGCAGGTTGATCCTGTTGGATCATAGAAAAGCTGACTTTAGAATTAACTCCGCCGGTCAATTCTAATAAGGCTTTACCACTTTGATCCCATAATAATAGATTAGTGCGATCTACCGCTTTAACAGTTGAAGCATCAAATAATCGAGACTCAATTTTGCCATCTTTCTCTTGGAAAACTTGTACCAAAGGTTGTAAATGTTGACGGCGTCGACCATCTTCAAGGACTAATGCACCTATGCGTTTATTAGGTATTTTAGCTTCATTTAACAGCGCCATTAGTACATCAGTTTTAGTTGCTTTACCGGCGAGTACTAAGCTCACGTTTTGGTTTGGATCATCTGCATTTAATTGTTTTAACAATTCACGTGTAAAGCTAAATGCATCAGCGCTTGTTTTTAAAGAGTCTTGAATGATATCTGAACTGGCTGCTAAATCTGCAGCAACGCCTGCACCACCATATTCAATGTCTACAAGCTCCGGCATTTTACTAATTGCTTGATCTTGGCTTTCATCATCAACTAGCAACTGAATATTGTAATACAGGGTTTGCGGGCCTTCAGCTTGGCGGATAGTCCATTGCGCTTGTGGGTGGTTATCTTCATATAAAAACGATAAACCATAACCAGGAGACGCCGCATTTTGGCTAATTTGAGTAAAGCCTGCTTGTGTAAAAGGTGTCGTTAACGAAGCTAATATAGCCTTATCAGTCGCGTCAAATTCAACCTTAGCATCAATATTCCAGACCGTTCTTGTCTCGCCTGGCATCCAAGGGATATCAAAGGCCATATGGCGTTGAATAGTTTGTGTAATACCTAATACAAACAAGCCAGCCACTAAGGTGTAAAAGAAAATACGTGCGTTCATGGTGTTCCTTACTATTTATCCTGAGGTTGGTATTTTGGGTGGATATAATCTTGGCTTACATCAACTAAAATAACATCTTGTATGAAGCTACGCCCGATCAGAACTGGGAAGTCCATATGTTGGCGATCAGTTAACGTAAACTCTGATTTATGTGCCACACCACCAATACGTACATGTAATTCAACCACTGGACGGCGATCATATTCACCAGGCTCGCTTGATTGTAATATTTTTACATAACGTACCACTGGCGCTTCAATGATTTTCTTATCACCATCTTTGTTATGAGTAATATTAAATTTTACCCAATCCTTTCCATCACGTTCGAATTCTTGTATTTCAACTGCATTAATCGAAGAGGTAGTTGCACCTGTATCGATACGTGCTTTAAAGTTCTCTTTTGCTTTAGTGACATAAATCCATTCAGCTTGACCTAATACCGTTTTATCTAAGTAATCAGGTTTTTTCGTTTCCTTTACTATTTGCTTGCTACTCTTTGCTCTTGATCTTTCCATTAAGATCTTCTGTTGAAGTTCTTCATCAAGCTTCTGCTTTTCTTGTTTAAGCTGTTCTAAATTACTTTTTGCTTCGGCTAGTTCAAGTTGTTTTTGTTCGGCATCCACTTTTGATTCTGTTAAAGCCGTTTCTAATTCAGTAATTTTAGTTTCTTGGGCTTGTAGTGTTGTCTCAATTTTTTGTGTTTCCTCATCGGTCGAAATAGAGATACATCCAACGGTCAAAAATAGGGTTGAAAGTGTAATGATGGCCGTTCTCTTTAAAAGCATGAAGATTCCTCTAGTACTGGTGAAAAATAAAAATATGGTATCAGTTTGACACATAAATATCAGTTATAAATTGTCATCAAATTACCAGTATTTCCGTTTATTAACCTTTATTTAGGCTTTTTAACGCTCGTTCATCTCACAGCGCTAAATACCGCTTCAATCATCTCAATATAATATGAATTTATAGCTTATAGATTTATAAAAAGGCCCCAAGTTGTCTACTGCAAAGACAATTAATGGCTTTTTTTATAGTGCCTTATTAATAAATTGAGCGGGCATGTCTAATACGTTACTTATAGTGATAAAGTTTAAATTGATTGCTATAGGTAAAATGTTATTAATGCATGCCTTGTTGTAATAGGCATTGGAGTCAGCTTGTATAAAAAAGTTCCTTTCGGATATGATGACTTAAATTTGTGTTATTGGTTCAGAACAAATTAAGTCGCCATTAACCAGCTCAGCTAGAGTAAGGTGGATTACATTTTTATGGACGTTTAATTAAATATAGCGCACTGAGTAATGCCAATAAGCAGAGCATAAATAGAGGTGTTTGCCCAACACGCTGATAAGGTGTAAAGCCATAAGCAGGTTGTACTTCTTGGCGTAATACCGCATCAACATTTGATGGGAGACGCTCTATTTCTTGTCCTTTACTATCAAAAATAGCGGTTATGCCATTGTTTGTGCTACGTAATAGAGGTCTACCTAATTCAATTGCACGCATTCGTGCAATTTCTAAATGTTGTGCAGGGCCAATAGAATGACCAAACCAAGCATCATTACTTAGGGTAAGTATTAGTCCGGTTTTCTCATGTATATTTTCACGTAATAATTCTGGAAAAGCAATTTCATAACAAAGCGCCGCAGCCAAAGTAGTATCTGCAAATTTCAGGTTAGCTTGGTGTGCACCACCGCGTTGAAAACTTGACATAGGCAGATTGAAATAGGGCGCTAGGGGGCGTAATAAACTTTCAAATGGCACAAATTCACCAATTGGTAATAGCTGGTGCTTAGAATAACGGTTAGGGCTGGTTTGAGAGTAGCCTTGGTTACTTGGAAGCTGCCCTAACATGATGATGCTATTAAAATACTCATCTTTATTAATATCGTAATTAATAATGCCGGTTAATAGTGTTTTGTTCTCTTCTTCTAGCTTGCGTGATAAAGACTGTAAGAAACGTTGCATATCAATTTCTAAGGCCGCAATAGCGGATTCAGGCCAAATAATCAGTTCAGCTTGTTGTTTTGAATCTTCATTTTGTTCAGCGGTTTCTGTTGAAGCAACATCATTTTTAATACCTGATAAACCTAAGTATTTTAAAATAGAAGGGTAAAGCTGGTCCGGCTCCCACTTTTGATTTTGGTCTATATTACCTTGTACTAAGGCAACCTTAATAGGTGCTTGCAATTCAGTAAAAGACAGTTGTTTTAAGCTATAACCACTCATCACTATTGATAAAATCAGCAGCGAAGCAAACTTTTGAGATTGCTTTAATAGTATTAAGGTTAAGCATGCACAAATCAGCATAATGGCTAAGGTAATACCTTGCACACCTAAAATAGGAGCGAATCCGACTAATGGTGTATCAGCATGGCTATAACCTAAATAAGCCCAAGGAAATCCTGTTAAGAACCAACCTCTAACCCAATCCATAATTAGCCAGAAACTGGGGAGGATTAATAATAATCGAATCATATCTGATTGAGTTGGGATTCGATAACTGAGCCATAAAGCGAGACTAGGGAAGATAGCTAAATATGCACAAAGTAAAACAATCAGTAAGGCGCTAGCAATAAATGGCATCCCGCCAAACAGATCCATGCTGACATAGATCCAGTGTAAGGTAGCGACAAACATAGAAAGGTTAAAAACAAAGCTAACGAGGAATAATTTTTTATGGTGAAGTTTGGCTTGTTTTAATAATAAGAACAGCCCAACAAAGGAGGGATATAATACCCACCATTGTTGAAATGGAGCAAATGCAAATACTTGAATTGCCCCTAACAATGCAGCCACAATTAATTGACCATACAGAGAAGAGGTAATGTTAGTTAGCATAGGTTTACTCAATCTTTTTTAAGTTCTTTTTTTAATTCTCGAGGTACACGGACTTGAAGTTGTATTAAGCGACGATTGTCAGCATGGGTTACTTTAAACTTATGTTCACCAACAGTGATTTTTTCTCCACGACTTGGTAAATGGCCAAGCTCATGCAAAATATATCCGCCTATAGTGTCTTGAATTTCCGGGTTATATTCGGTTTCAAAGAATTCGTTAAAGTCAGCTAACGTGGTTAATGCACTAACTGCATAACTGCGTTTACCAATCTTTCGGATCTCGTCTTGTTCTTCATAATCGAATTCATCTTCGATTTCACCAACAATCACTTCTAAAATATCTTCGATAGTGACTAAGCCTGATACACCACCATATTCATCAACAACAATGGCCATGTGATAACGTTGGCTTCGGAATTCTTTTAATAATGTATCTAAACGTTTGCTTTCAGGGACAACAACAGCTTCACGCAGAATATCGTCTATTTTAAAGTCGTCAGGGTTAGAGCTAAAACCGTATTGAAGTAGATCTTTTGCTAATAATAAACCTACAATATGGTCTTTATCTTCAGTGATCACTGGGAAACGAGAATGAGCTGAATTGATAATTTCAGGTAACAGCTCTTCAACAGGTTGAGACAACCCAAGTGTTACCATTTGTGAGCGTGGGATCATAATGTCTCTAACACGCAATTTAGAGACATCAATAACGCCTTTTATCATTTCTTTAGTTTTTTGATCGATCACTTGGCGGTCTTTCGCGCTATCGATCACGTCTAATAATTCATCTTGGCTTTTAGGTTCGCCTTGAAATAGGTTACCTATTTTATCGAGCAAACCTTCTTTAGGCTGCTCGTTACTAGAATGATAATCTTCCGACATTAATTTTATTTACTCTTTTTCGCTTATATAAGGGTCACTATAACCTAACTCAATCATAAGTTCGGTTTCAATGCCTTCCATCACTTCTGCTTCTTCATCTTCTATATGGTCGTAACCTAAAAGATGTAGCGTGCCGTGAATCAGCATATGTGCCCAATGTGAAATTAACGGTTTTTGTTGTTCCGTCGCTTCCTGTTCTACTACTGCTTTACAGACTACCAGATCACCCAATAAAGGTAATGTGATCCCTGGTGGGTTCTGAAAAGGAAAAGATAAGACATTTGTTGGTTTATCTTTTCCTCGATAATCAGCGTTTAATTGCTGACTTTCTTCGCAGTCTACAATACGAACCGTCAATTCAGCAAGGTCTCGTTTATGATCGCTTACTTTGATGATAGCCGCACTTACCCATTTTTCCAGTTGTGCTAGGTCGGGTAAGGCTTGCTGGTCTTCACTAGCAAGCTGTAAATCAACATATAATTCCATTAAGCGTTTCTCGCTTCGCTTTCTGCTATTTCCGCTTTTCTGTCAAAGGCATCATATGCTTTAACAATACGAGCAACAACTGGATGACGTACAACATCATCAGCTAGGAAGAAATTAAAGCTAATACCTTCATCAACTTCACCCAACACTTCAATAGCATGGCGTAAACCAGACTTCTGATGGCGAGGTAAATCGATTTGAGTGATATCACCCGTAATAACAGCTGTTGAGTTAAAGCCAATACGTGTTAAGAACATTTTCATTTGCTCTGTTGTGGTATTTTGGCTTTCATCAAGAATTACAAAAGCATCATTTAATGTACGACCGCGCATGTAAGCAAGTGGCGCAATTTCAATAATGTTTTTTTCAATTAATTTTTCTACTTTCTCAAACCCAAGCATCTCAAATAACGCATCATAAAGTGGGCGGAGGTAAGGGTCTACTTTTTGCGATAAATCACCAGGTAGGAAGCCTAGTTTCTCACCCGCTTCAACGGCTGGTCGAGTCAATAAAATACGACGCACTTCTTGGCGCTCAAGTGCTTCAACGGCACAAGCAACTGCTAAGTAAGTTTTACCTGTACCTGCAGGGCCAACGCCAAAGCTGATATCACTACGTAAAATATTACTAACATATTTAGTTTGATTTTCACCACGAGGTTTAATTACACCACGTTTAGTCTTGATAGTAAGGCTTTTAAAACCAACTTCTTGAGATTCCACTTTCACTTCTAATAAGCGATGTTCGCTAATCAAGTTTTGTAACGCAAGGTGTACATCTTCGTCGGTTAGACGACCAATTTTTCCTTTTACTGGTTGCGTTTCAATGTACAGGTCATTAATTAACTCACTGCCAGCTTGTGCATAACGGTGCTCACCAACAATTTGAAAGTGTGCATCTTTGTAGATCACTTCAACACCTAAACGGCGTTCAATTTGTTTAATATTGTCGTCAAAAGAGCCGCATAAGACCGCTAAGCGATCTTTATCGGCAGGAACTAAATCAAGATGAATTGTGGTTAATTTTGTGCTCAAGTATAAAGACCTTATTTATGCTGGGATAAAAGTTTCAACGCCAAGTTTGTTTGTATTTTTATTTACAATGTCACTTGGACGAATCGATTCACGTAAGTTCATTTCAGACTCACCGCGTATAAACTTACCACGGATAGAGTTAGTATGGACTTCTGTGATTTCAACATCAACAAAACCACCGATAGAACGATGATCACCTTCAAAGTTTACGATGCGGTTATTTTCAGTACGGCCACATAACTCCATAATATTCTTACGAGATGGACCTTCGACTAAAATACGTTGTACAGAACCAACCATACGACGTCCAATTAATTGTGAATGTTGGTGAATACGATCTTGTAAAATCGCTAAACGTTTCTTTTTCGTCTCTAAATCTACATCATCGGGCATATCTGCAGCGGGCGTACCAGGACGTTGGCTGTAGATGAAACTGTAGCTTGTATCAAATCCAATATGGTTAATTAAATCCATCGTTTCTTGGAAATCTTGGTCAGTTTCATTTGGGAAACCAACGATGAAGTCAGAGCTAATCGTTAAGTTTGGACGTACCGCTTTTAATGCAGCAATTTTTTCTTTGTACTGCGCTACAGTATGACCACGTTTCATTAGGTTCAAGATGCGGTCTGCGCCGGCTTGTACAGGCAGATGTAAAAAATCAACTAACTCAGGTGTGTCACGATAAACATCGATAATCTCATCGGTAAAGTCGATTGGGTTACTTGTTGTGTAACGTAAGCGATCGATACCATCGATAGAGGCAACATAGCGTAATAACTCAGGGAAACTACATTCGTCTCCATCATGCATCTCACCGATGTAAGAGTTTACGTTTTGACCTAATAGATTAATTTCACGTACGCCTTGTTCAGCCAATTGTGCAACTTCTAATAAAATATCATCTAATGGGCGGCTAACTTCTTCACCTCGAGTGTAAGGTACAACACAGAACGTGCAGTACTTAGAGCAGCCTTCCATAATAGAAACAAAGGCCGTTGCACCTTCCGCTTTTGGCTCAGGCATAGAGTCAAATTTTTCAATTTCAGGGAAGCTAACATCCACGACTGTGCCTTTGTTATCTTGCACTTCTTTGATCATTTTTGGTAAACGATGCAGTGTTTGTGGGCCAAATACAATATCCACATAAGGGGCACGGCGACGAATCGCTTTACCTTCTTGTGATGCAACACAACCACCGACACCAATCACGATGTTAGGATTTTTATCTTTTAGTTTTTTCCAACGGCCAAGCTGATGAAATACTTTTTCTTGTGCTTTTTCACGGATAGAACAAGTATTTAATAAAATTACGTCAGCATTTTCTGCTTCATCAACGGAAGTGTAACCGTTACTTGCATTTAAAAGGTCCGCCATTTTTGATGAATCGTACTCATTCATCTGACAACCCCATGTTTTAACGTGTAATTTCATGCTCATATCTATTGCCTATTATGCTGACTAAATTAGTGTGTTTCTTAAAACGAGGTCGCATTTTACGCACTTCAAAGCAATCATGCTACTGTTTGTTTGCTAGCATGGCGTTTATCGTAAATGTTGGGAAAAACTAATTTTTAAGCTATTAAAAAAACTAGGTTTTTTTACCCTAAATGACATCTTTTTACGTACAATCATAAATTCAAGAAAGTGACAGTTGAGGCATTGATGGTAAATACGAAAATAATAATTGTAGGTGGGGGGATGGTTGGTGCGCTATCAGCTCTATTACTCGCAAAACAGGGTAGTACTGTGCATCTAATTGAAAAATCTACCTTTGTTATGCCTAACAACAATGATCCTGTGGATCTTCGCGTATCTGCCTTCAGCGCGCAAAGCAAACATTTACTTGAATTAGCCGGTGTTTGGAAAGATATTCCTAAAGAGCGCCTTTGTCCGTATAAAGGGTTGCAAACGTGGGAAAAAGGCAGCCAGAAACTGATTTTTTCGAGTGATGATATCGGTGCTGAACAATTGGGGTACATTGCTGAAAATAGGTGGATTCAAGCTGTATTATGGCAGGCATTACAAGGCATGCCTAACGTGCATATATATCAAGAAATGCAAGTTGCTAATGTTCAACAAGATCCAAAACAGGTTGTCGTTACCCTTCAAAACCACCAAGTTATTCAGGCTGAACTGTTATTAGCTTGTGATGGTGCCAATTCAGCAGTACGTAATCATTTACAGATGCCGATGACCAGTTGGGATTATCGCCATCACTGTCTATTAATTAATATCACCACTAACTGTGCTCAGCAGGATATAACATGGCAAGAGTTTAGAGAGACTGGTCCTTGTGCTTTTTTACCTTTAGCCGGTCACCATGCGAGTTTAGTTTGGTATCACAGCCCACAAAAGATTAAGCATTTGCAAAGCCTTAACAATCTGCAGTTAAAGCAGGTCATTAAAGATGAATTTCCTATCTTAGACTTTGAGTTTGAAGTGGATGCAAAGGGGAGCTTTCCATTAACTCGTCGCCACGCTCAACATTATTATCAGGGCCGAGTTGCTTTGCTGGGAGACGCGGCACATACCATTAATCCGTTAGCGGGGCAGGGAGTTAACCTAGGTTTTAAAGATGTGCAATGTCTAGTGGCATTATTAACTGAATGCAGTGATTTAGGCATACCCGAAATATTAAAGCGTTATCAATGTAAACGAAAACCTGCGAACTTATTAATGCAAACTGGCATGGATATTTTTTATAAAGTGAGTAAATCCGAATCGAATTTGATGCGTGTACTACGTAAAAGTTTTCTAGGTGCCGCTCAGCAATCTGGACAGTTGAAAACACGGGTTATGCGCTATGCAATGGGGATTAATTAGACTCAAATAGAAACTTAAAAATCTTCTAGGCTAATGAGGTTAACCTAGAAGATTGAGAGGAGTTTATTGTTTTAATTTAGAAAGAAGTACGGCGATAATCACGGTATTGCGGTAGCCAGAAATTAGCCTGTAAACGGCGGTGCATATTCTCGTTAGTCACCGGTAATGCTAGGTTATCTTCTATTGCTTGTAGCGCAACGGCACAGGCAATTTTCTCACTGATTTTTTGAATTGCTTTTAATGGTGGTAATAAAGCGCCAGGTGCTTTTTCATATTCCATTGAAGCGTCAGCTAATGCTTGGCTTGCTACCATTAACATATTGTCACTAATACCTGTAGCACGTGCAGCTAATACACCTAAGCCAATCCCTGGGAAAATGTAACTGTTGTTACATTGTGACACTTCAAAAGACTGTTCGTTGTACACAGTGTTCGGGAAAGGGCTACCTGTTGCAATAATTGCTTTGCCTTTACTCCAGTTAGTGATCTCTTGTGGTGTCGCTTCAACGCGAGACGTTGGGTTAGAGAGCGGTAATACAATTGGGTTTTCAGTATTTTCACACAGGGCTTCTACCACACTCTGCGTAAATAGGCCTTTCTGACCACTTACACCAAATAATACAGTGATTTTAGCTTGTTTCACGACCTGCTCTAGACCTAGTTTCTGACTCTTATCCCAGTTTTCAATATCAGTTTCTTTTTGGACAAGTGGCACTTGGAAAGGTTGTAGCTCAGTCATGTTATCTGTTAATAAACCATAACGGTCAACCATAAATACTTGTTTACGTGCTTGCTCTTCAGTTAAACCTTCACGCTGCATTTGACGGATAATATGCTCTGCGATACCACAACCAGCCGAACCAGCACCTAAAAAGGCGATATTTTGTTCGCTTAGCTTTTGCCCTTTATTCAAACAAGCAGCGATTAATGTGCCTACTGATACAGCTGCCGTTCCTTGAATATCATCATTGAAACAACATAGTTGATCGCGATATTTGTTTAATAGTGGTGTTGCATTGGTTTGTGCAAAATCTTCAAATTGTAATAATACTTCTGGCCAACGACGTTTCACGGCTTGAATAAATAGGTCAACAAATTCGTTGTACTCTTCACCATTGATACGTGGGTTACGCCACCCCATGTACATTGGATCTTCAAGTAATTGTGTATTATTAGTACCTACATCTAATAAAATAGGTAAACAGTGAGCAGGGCTGATACCACCGCAAGCTGTGTATAATGCTAATTTACCAATAGGGATGCCCATACCACCGATCCCTTGGTCGCCTAATCCTAAAATGCGCTCACCATCAGTTACTACAATGACTTTTACATTTTGCTTAGTTGCATTTTGTAGCATGTCATCAATTTTATGACGCTCAGGGTAAGAGATAAATAAACCACGTTTGCGGCGGTAGATTTTAGAAAACTTTTCACAAGCTTGACCTACTGTTGGGGTGTAAATCAATGGCATCACTTCTTCGATATGTTGCTCGATTAGGTGATGAAATAACGTTTCATTAGTATCTTGAATATTACGTAAGTAAATATGTTTATCTAAATCACTAGAGAAAGATGATAACTGTTGATAAGCACGTAAAGATTGCTCTTCAATGGTTTCAATGGTGTGTGGTAATAACCCGGTTAAATTAAAGTTATCACGTTCTTCAGATGAGAAAGCGCTTCCTTTATTTAGTAGCGGTGCTTCTAGCAGAGCTGGACCAGCAAAGGGGATATATAAAGGACGTTTATTTGGCATAATAAATTCTTCTCAGTAGACAAAAGCGTAAGGCGAAATGCTATTTAAGTGCATTATGTGAAAGTTGTGTGGATCTTATAAAAATATTGTTACTTGATCATTAAATAACTTCATTTTTTGTTAGATTAATGCAAGTTTATCTTTTTTGAAGTGATCTTTTAAATAATCTATCAATAATCTTAACTTTTTCGAGTCTGCTCCGCCTGGTGGGAACACCGCATAGACATCAATATCATTTAATTGATAATCAGCGAGTACTTGCACTAAGCTCCCTTGTTTTAATTTTGGCTGGGCGTCATAGAGAGGGATACGACCAATACCATGCCCGCCTTCTACAAAGGCAGTTCGTGCCGCAGCATTATTAGTACTTATTTTCCCGGTTAACTTTACTGTATAGGATCTTTTACCTTTTTTTAGGGTAACAGAGTGTCCTGCTAATTGATAAATAACCCATTGATGGGACGCTAATTGTGCTGGTGTGCTAGGCTGACCGTATTTGGTCAAATAATCAGGAGAAGCATATAAATGCGTAGTTAGGCTAGATAGCTTGGTTGCCTGCAACCCTGAATCTGTTAATGCAGCACCTCGAATAGCAATATCAAAGCCTTCTCTAATAATATTAACCACTTCATCACTTAGGTTGACTTCTAATTGTATGCTTGGGTAGTGCTGAGCAAAAGCATTTAAGGCAGGCACAATCGCATGTAATCCGACACTCATAGGACAACTAATTTTGATGAGTCCTGTTGGGTTTTCTTTTAAGTTTTCGATCTGTTGATTGGCAGCTAATGCGGCGTCAACAATCACTTTACAACGTTGATAATATTGTTCACCAGCCTCTGTTAAGGCGATACTTCGCGTTGAACGATTAAGTAATTTTATGCCTAATTGTGTTTCTAGTTTTTTAAGGTGATAACTCACCACAGCACGTGATAGCTTTAAATGCTTAGCCGCTGCGCTAAAGTTGCCTTGCTCAATCACTTGGGCAAACACAACCATACTTTTTAACTGTTCAAATGAGAGTTCCATAAACCTACGACGCGAATAATGACATGTAATAAGCTCTATTGTATCAATTTTTAATACAATGATGTTGATAAAGTATGCATTGTTCAGTTTTGGTGTGAGTCTATAATGAATTCAATCGCTACCGATATCGATCACTTAATCAGTATTACTAGCAATTAAATACATTTAAAATGAGGTTATTATCATGAGCAAGAAAATTTTAATGGTTATCACATCGCATGATCAACTAGGCGACACAGGCAAAAAAACTGGTTTCTGGATTGAAGAATTTGCAGCACCTTATTACGTATTTAAAGATGCTGGTTTAGACATTACATTAGCATCGCCTTTAGGTGGTCAACCACCGATTGACCCATCAAGCGAATTAGATGATTTTGTTACAGATGCCACTAAACGTTTCGATAAAGATCAAGAAACAAAACAACACTTAGCTAATACAGTGGCGCTGTCTTCAGTTAATCAAGCTGATTTTGATGCAGTATTCTATCCTGGTGGTCACGGACCTTTATGGGATTTAGCTACAGATGCTACTTCAATTGCCTTAATTGAGTCGTTCTTAGGTGCAAATAAACCTGTCGGTGCAGTATGCCATGCAAGTGCTGTATTATTAGATGTAAAAGACAGTGCAGGTGAGTTTGCAGTTAAAGGCAAAGCGATTGCAGGTTTCACAAACAGTGAAGAAGAAGCTGTTCAACTAACTGATATTGTGCCTTTCTTAGTAGAAGATGAACTCATTAAACGTGGTGCAGATTACCAAAAAGCCGATGATTGGACTGCTTTTGCCGTGCAAGATGGTTTAATTATCTCTGGTCAAAACCCTGCTAGTTCAGAGCTGGTGGCTGAAAAATTATTAGCACAACTAGACGCTTAATCTATCGCTACACTTGTTGACCGCAATGAATGTTATTCATTGCGGTTTTTAAGGATAAATCAATTATCGCTACTGACAGTTACACTTAACTCACCACTACCATCATCACAGACAAAGAAGTTAATAGGCTGACAACAGACTTGGCAATCTTCTATATATTCTTGGTCAGTATCAGAAGGGTCTAATAAGATCACTATACTCTCACCGCAATAAGGACAGTGGATATTTTCTTCTTGAAGGAATGCCATCTTGTGTTTCTCCTCTGAATACTTATTTCATTTAATAATAATGTAACTTATCTTTTTGTTTTAATATCAAGTTGCTTTTATAGTAATACCAATCTAATTGATTAATGGATCTGTTTTACTTATTACATTAAGTCGTTTTTGTAACGAAAATTTAGGGGACTTATTTAATCTAATGGAATGAGTATAGTGACTGACGAATCATGAATACTTCAATGAACCTTAATAAGGAAAAGTAGGCGATGAATATTGCGATATACATATATGACAATGCAGAGGTGCTTGATTTCTCTGGACCATTTGAAGTGTTGAGCACTGCGAAACGATTGGCTAATAAAGATTGGGATATTTTTTTAGTTTCTGAAATGTCGAATCTGGTGCAAGCGCGGGGTGGTTTCCCTGTGAAAGCGCATTATTCATTTGTAGATCACCCAAGTATTGATCTACTTATTGTAGTTGGCGGTGTACATACTGAAGAAATGCAAAAGACGAAGGTCATCAACTGGATTACCGATGTGGCAGCTCAATCATCAAAGGTATTATCTGTTTGTACTGGCGCATTTTTGTTAGCAGAAGCGGGTTTATTAGATGGTTTGAAAGTAACAACGCATTGGGAAGATATCGAAGACTTAAGAAAGACTTATCCTTTATTGCAGGTAATTAGTGGTCAACGATGGGTCGCGCAAGATAAATATATCACTTCGGGAGGGATATCCGCTGGTATTGATATGAGTTTACAGTTAGTGTCTGAATTGGATTCTTTGTCTTTAGCTGAAAAGACTGCTAAGCAAATGGAATACCACTGGCAAAAAACACCACTTAATACTTAGTAGTATTTGATATTAAAAAGGCCTACAGATGGATATTGTAAATTATCTACCCGAACTATTGTCTGTCACTGTGATTGCTATTTTTATGGCAATCAGTCCTGGTGCTGACTTTGTGATGATCACTCGTAATAGTCTATTTCATGGCAGGCAAAGTGGCCTTTATTCTGCACTGGGCATAGGGTTAGCGATCTGGATACATGTTGCTTACTCTATTGCAGGCTTGGCCATAATCATCTCTAAATCTATTCTGTTATTTTCATTAATAAAATATCTTGGTGCGGCTTATCTCATCTATATTGGTTATAAAACCTTGACTGCTAAAAGTAAACTCAATGACATGCAACAAACGGATAGCGAGCCATTATCTAACTTTGCTGCGTTAAAGTTAGGTTTTATTACTAATGCTTTAAATCCGAAAACTACTTTGTTCTTCTTAAGCTTATTTACACAGGTGGTCAACCCCTCTACGCCTGTATCGATACAAATACTATATGGGCTGATTATTTGTTTGGCACATATTGCTTGGTTTTCAATGGTCTCTATGTTTTTTAGCCACCCTGCATTAGTGAGTAAATTTAATATTCACAAACAAAAAATAGAAAAGGTTGTAGGTAGTGTATTAATTGGTTTTGGTATAAAGGTTGCTGTAACAACTAACAACTAACAACTAACAACAAGCAAAGTCGAAAAACATTGATAAGCGGATAGTAGTCTACCCAAGCATGTTTAAGGGCTATTACTGGGATACCCATAGATATTGTTTTTCTATTATGCATTTATGCATTCTTTTCATATCTGATTTTTAACAAAAACAGGAAATTTACCTTTGTTTTCTTGATCAATTTGACAAACAATATAAACCAAAATAAATAATGTTTGCTTCAAATAATAGCATTGTATTGTTACCAACTCTTACTATTCTGTTTCATTCTTGTTGTTAGTCAAATACCTTAATCTTTGCTTCTTTATTAACATAATGATCATATAACAAGCTTAACCTTTTAGGTTTTCTCGAATATGTAATCATCTAAGATCCTTTCTTAATATTCTGATTTTAAATGAAAAAACAGTTATTTTTCTTAATATCTCTACTAAGTTACCTTGCTTTTATATGGTTATTTTAAAGTAATTTTTTTGTTAAAGTATATTTACTTAGCTTGCTAACTAATGTTAAGGTGCGCGTTTTTGGTTAGCCTGCTAACTATTATTTGGAGGCCTTAATGGATAAACAAGTACCTTTTCATGAAACGCTCAATTTAACCTTGATCGGTAATATGGGGCGGGTAAACCGTTTATGCCGTGAAGCTGTGACTCATGCGGTTGAACCCTTAGGTCTGACACAATCGCGTTGGACGACTTTGATGCATATAAAAATGTTATCGGAAGGTGTGACGCAGTTAGAGATTGCGCATAGTTTATCTATCGAAATGCCATCTTTGACTCGAACATTAAAACAGTTGGAAGAACAGTCATTAATTATTCGACGTATCGATGAGCAAGATAAACGCAGCAAAAAGATTTATTTTACTGAACAAGGACGGGAAATATTAAGCACTCTGCAAGCGGAAATCGATGAAATAACACAAAAAATTTATAGTGGGTTAAATCTGCAACAGCTTGATGCAATGGCCCATACTTTAATTAAACTAGAGCAAAATGCACAAACATGTATTAAACAGCAAATGCAAAAGAAAGGCTAAGAAATGACACCAGAAGAAAAATTTACACATTACGTTAGATATTCAGTGATTGGGTTTATCTGCGTGTTTATCTATTACTTGATTGCTGATGTGTTTTTACCTGTAACGCCACAGGCGCGTGTATATCATTCAGTGGTACAAATCTCTCCACAGATTAGTGGCAGAATTGTCAATGTAGCTGTTAATGATAACCAAACAGTCAAAGCAGGGGATCTGCTGTTTGAGATTGATCCTGGGCCTTATCAGTTAGCATTACAACAAGCACAATTAACATTGGCAGATGCACGCCTTCAGAACAAACGTTTTGATAGCAATATAAAAGCAATACAGGCTCAAATTGCTGCATCTAAGGCTACGCTTCATGAGAAAAAGTTATTAAAAGAGAGAGGCGAAAAGCTATTTAAACAGAAAACAGTTTCTCAGCAAGATTTAGAAAGTCTGCTTGCTAATTATGAAGTTAGTAAGGCCAATCAAGCTGCCTTAGAGGCACAGTTATCAGAAGCAATATTAGCTCGTGGTGATAAAGGGGAAGATAACCTAGCGATTCGTCATGCTGTTAACCAAGTGTCACAGGCAGAACTTAATTTATCTTACACCAAAGTAAGGGCGTTAAGTGATGGGGTAGTAACTAACTTACAATTATTAGATGGCTCCTATGCCACAGCAGGGAAACCATTATTAGCAGTGGTCTCTAAAAAAGCAGATTTAGTGGCAGATTTCAGAGAAAAATCGTTGATGAATATGCATAAAGATAGCTTAGCAAGAGTGGTGTTTGATAGTCGCCCTGGTGAAGTTTATCAAGCTAAAATAAGCAGTTTTGAAGCGGGTGTGAGCAGTGGTCAATTAAGTGCAAATGGTTTATTGAGCACAACAGAAACTAGTACGCGTTGGGTGCGAGATGCACAGCGTCAGCGCCTTCATTTTACTGTGCTCGGTGATACTCAATTTCTCTCATTAATGCCAAGTGGAGCACGTGCAACGGTGCAATTATTACCTGATAACATTATTGGACAGTGGTTTGGGGCGTTGCAAATTCGCTTGATTAGTTGGTTGCATTACATCTATTAAGGGAGGCGTTATGACACAAATAACTAAAGCAAAGCCACCAGAATTGGATGGAAATGGGTTACGTCAAGCATTAAGGGTTGCTGGTGGTTGTACTCTTGGCTTTACTATTTGTAAGTTACTGGAATGGCCCTACGGTATCTTTTTTACGGTTTACCCAATGTTGATACTAGGTTTGGTCCCGACCATAAGTAAAAGTGTAATTGGGCAATTTTTTGGCTCAGCTTTATACTGTGCTTTTGTTGTATTAGTATTGCAGGGCTACTTTTCTCATTTACCTGTAGTCATGACCGGACTCACTTTTTTAAGTTTTTGTGTATTGTTTTTTGTAATGAGCAATGGCCGCGCTTTTTTATTTGGTGCCTTAGGCGTAGTTAGCCTGTCGATTCAATTACATTATTCTAGCTATATTGATCAAACAAGCAGCATATATCCATTAATTGTCAGCAATATAACTGCAATTACATTAACAGTAATGATTGGATTGTTAATGCATTTCATTTTTCCTGATGTAAGTCCTCGTTCCGCGAGGAGTTTACCGAGTAAAAGCAAAGAGAGTATTCGTCACGAAGTATTGTTATGTGCAAGTGTGGCAACATTATCATTTGTTGCTTTCCAAGTGCTTGATTTAAATGATTCTATTTCTGCGCAAGCGTCAACAGTTTTAATTCTTTTTTCTCTGTGTTGGAAAGCGGTTGGCACCGCAAGTTGGCGTAGAGCACTAGGGACTTTTATTGGTTGTAATATCGCCTTAGTATCACAATTACTTTTATATAATCACGCTGATGTTTTATTATTTTCTGTTTTTATATTATGGTTGTTGTCTTTTATCTTTGCTCGTTTTCATATTTTAGGAGGCGGGGCACCAGGCATAGGCTTTGGTGTGTTAACGACTTTTGGTATTTTATTTGGTCAGTATTTAGGGCCAGACAAGACATTTTTTTATAGCACTCTATATCGTTTTAGCTCTGTTTCAGTGGCTATCGTTGTGAGTTTAAGTGCTGTTTATATTATGCATCTTATCTTGAATCGTTTTAGCGTTACACGCCACCACACCTATCTATAATTTCAGGGACAGATCATGAGTATTAATTTATTTTTTATCATGGTGACAGTGTTGAACTATATTGAGTACAAACCATGAAAAACATTATCATTATTCTCATCTTTCTTGCTTTTGGCTTATACCAATGGATAAGCAATAAGAGTAAAAATAATACCAATGTAGTGCAGAAAAAAGAGACACCTGCACTGTCCATCAAGCGTGATGTAAGTGAAGATATTCAAGCTGCTTACCAAGCTAAAAAGCGCGAAATACAAGTAACAGGAAGCGGTGTTGTTGTTAAGTTATTAAAAGATGACAACCAAGGATCTCGTCATCAAAAGTTCATTCTACGACTAACCTCTGGCCAAACTATTTTATTTGCTCATAATATCGATTTAGCACCGCGTATTAATAATATTGCTCGTGGTGACCGTATTGAGTTTTATGGACAATATGAATGGAATGCGCAAGGAGGCGTTGTGCATTGGACACATAAAGATCCGAAAGGTAAACATCTAGCAGGTTGGTTAAAGCATAAAGGTGAAATATATCAGTAAAGATCGCGGTGTTTACCTTATTAGTTCTCAGGTAAAATAGTCTTTAATGTTATTTTAGGAGGCAAAATGTCGAGTATTTCTGGTAGCTGTTTATGCGGGAAAGTTTATTTTGAAAGTGAAAATGACTTTAATGATTTTCATTTATGTCATTGTGTTCAATGTCAAAAAGTAACTGGTTCAGCACATGCTGCAAATATTTTTACTCAACCTAACAATATTAAATGGCTTAGTGGCGAAAGCTTAGTTAAGCGCTTTGATGTGCCTGGTCGAGCAATCTCAACAGCTTTTTGTGGGGAATGTGGCGCCCCAGTACCTTACCTTTCCCGTAATCAAAAGGATTTAATCATTCCCGTTGGTTGTCTTAATGGTGTCCCTAACATTGCTCCACAGGACAATATTTTTTGCTCAGAAAAGGCCGCCTGGTATGATCAAGGTATTATTGCTAAGTCTTTCGATAAATTTCCTGACTAAATATCCTCAGTTCTGGATAAGCAAAATGATACGACACCATTCTTTTTACGGGTTTTTGCGTTAAATGATCTCTCAATAATCCGTCATTACTTCAATGATTTACCTTGAACTAGGCAAAACTAACGGCGCCGTATCGTCATAAAATATAATATTGTGATTTTAAATATAATTCCGCTTCCATTAACCAGAATCTAGGTTAAATAAGCTGCATTTTAGCGGCTTTTATACCCGCTGTTTTCCTACAATAAATACTAATACTGTAGTCAATTTTCCTTAGCTGGAAATTTCAATTAAATAGAAATGATAACTATTATTAAATGGTTGAGTTTTTCTTTTTTATTGTTGATAATGATTCTTATTACTTTTTATTGTTGATTAAGTGAGGGCGCCATGCAAAGCTGGGAAAATTTAACCAAAAGAGCTAATAAAGCTTATTCAAGCAATGAATTCTCTGATGCAGTTATTTTGAATCAACAAGCGCTAAACACCTTAGAAACCATTTTTCATGACAATTTTCCGCTTGATGCGGAATCTTATATTTCAGCTGCTGCCGTCAGTTTTTTGAATCTTGCTGATGCCTATAGCGCATTGGAAAACCTATTATTAGCAAACAGCCAATATGAGAACGGTATTAACTTTCTACAGGCGGTGCTGACACGCGCCGATGTTGATGGCCGACATTATTGTTTAGTCATGCATGCCATCACCCGAATTCGTTGTGAATGGGAGATGTTTAATGAAAAACAAGCTAAGCAATCACCTGACGATGAACCACAATCATTCAGTACATTTATTGGTTATGGGACTTATTCTAAAAAAGTCATCCACCATTAACTCTCTGCCTCTATAGAGGTCTTTTATGTTTACCAGAAAGGAAGTAAAGATGAAAAAAATATTAAAAAGCTCAACGGTGTTAAGTGCACTAATGGCGGTTAGCCAAGTTGCACAAGCTCACCCGGGACATGACCATTCTCATTGGGCGAGTAATTCCATTCATTTATTAACAGTATTTGCTGTTGCTGCAGTGGCTGTTGTTGGCATTGTGTATAAAAAAAATCGTGATAAAAACAGCGCAAAAAAAGGAGAGCAAGTATGATTCATCGTCTTATTAAATCGATCGATACAGCAGTTAACTTTAAAACAGTAAAAGCACACTGTGATATTCCATGTAAGATTTATGACCCATCTACAGCGCAGCTTGCTGCATTAAGCTGTGTACGTTTGATGGATTTAATCAAAGAAGTAGAGGATAAAGGTACGTTAGGTGTTACAGATTACGCACAAGTCGCACGTCTAGTTACTGAGAAAGAGTCTGCAAGTACTGAAGTGAAAGAAGCAGTACGTATCATTTGGGGGGATTACTTTAAAGCACCACGGTTTGAGCAACTACCTAATGCCCACCAATTGACTCATAGTATTATGCTACAAGCTTCGAAATGTAAGCAAAGTATTGCGCGACAAGAAGGTGAGAAACTTGTTGAATTAGTTAATGAATTTGCTGCTGCATTTTGGCTGACAAAAGGTGTGAAAACTTACACAGCTGCTTGTCCTTACCCACCAGCACTGGATGTTGTTTACCCTGATCTTAAGGCCTAAACGTGTTTATTTTAATTAAGTTAGGTTGATAATGCTAAGCGTGGTTAAGATACAAGGTATGAGCATGGCTCCTCGACTTAAGGATGGAGACTATGTGGTGATTAATCGTTTCTATCCTCGGATAAAAGTCGGTCACCTTGTGGTTGTTAACCACGCCACTTATCACCATATGATTAAACGAGTGCAAAAAATCAATAGCAATGGGTCGCTGTGGTTAACTGGTGAGAATGAAACCAGTGTTCAACCTGAAGTAATGGGGTGGATTCCGGAGGCTCGTATTTTGGGTAAAGTTATTTTTTGTATTCGTGCTAAATCGGCATCGTGAGTTATTGTTTTTTATTCTTTTAATATAGTGCTTTATTTAAATCATAAAAGCCTATTCCATTTTCAATAAACTCTTTTTCATACATCTATTTAGTAGTACTATTATGTTCATCAAAATTAAGTCAATAAAAATATTTTTTTAGTGTTGAGTGTGGATCATATTCACGAATCATTTGCGATCTAAGTGTAATAAATTTCATCTTTAGATTGCTCATAGAAATGTAATCAATCACAATGCACGCCTGTTGGCTCTAAGGTAATAATGGGTCATAGTATGCTTCGACTCAAACGTCGACTTTCTCTACTTAACTATAAATGGATGACATAGTGAAAAAGAAATTAACAACGTTATTAATATCAGGGACTTTGATGGCAACACCTACGTTGGCTGCTTCTGCTCAAGAAAAACTAACGGTTTATACTTACAGCTCTTTTGCTTCTGAATGGGGGCCTGGGCCTAAAATTGAAGCCTCTTTTGAAAAGTTTTGTAACTGTGACCTGGAGTTTATTGCCTTAGATGATGGTGTCACAATCCTCAATCGTTTGCGCTTAGAAGGTAAAAGTAGCGAAGCAGATATTTTATTAGGGTTAGACGATAGTTTAATGGCTACCGCTAAAAAAAGTAATTTACTGGCTAAGCATAATATTGACTTGGGACGAGTGAATGTAGAAGACGGCTGGAAAGATGATACGTTTGTGCCTTTCGATTATGGCTATTTTGCCTTTATTTACAACAGTGAAAAATTAAAAAATCCTCCTAAAAGCATGAAAGAGTTAGTGGAAGAACGCGATGATCTTAAAATCATTTATCAAGATCCGCGTACTTCAACGCCTGGATTGGGTTTTATGCTGTGGCTGAAGACTATTTATGGTGAAAAAGCACCAGAGGCTTGGGAAAAGCTAGCTGCTAAAACGGTAACTGTGACAAAAGGCTGGTCTGAGTCATACAGCATGTTTTTAAAAGGTGAAGCTGATATGGTGCTGTCTTATACCACATCACCTGCGTACCATATTATTGCTGAAGGTAAGCAACAATATGTAGCTGCTAGTTTTAGTGAAGGTCATTATCGTCAAGTGGAAGTCGCTGCCATTGTGAAAAATACAAAACACAAAAAATTGGCGACAACTTTTATGAGTTTCATGTTGAGTGATGCGTTCCAATCTGAAATCGCAACAGGAAACTGGATGTACCCTGTCACTAACGTACTTTTACCTACTGAGTTCGAGCAGTTAACATTGCCAGTTAAAATGTTAACTTGCGATAGTGAGCAAGTAGATAAATATCGTAAAGCATGGACAAGAGAGTGGTTAACATCTTTAACCGAATAAGCGGTTAGCTAAGGTCATCGAGTGATACTGAAACAGATTAAAAAGGTTCAAATGCCTGGGTTGTTACTCTCTTTTGGCATTTTTTTGTTTGTGTCGATGGCCGTCGGTACTTTATTAACACATTCATCTGACCTAGATCTCGCTATGATCTGGTCAGATAGCTATTACAGGCACATCACTAAATTTAGCTTTTATCAGGCATTTCTATCTACTCTGTTAAGCGTAGTGTTAGCGATACCCATAAGTCATGCTCTCTCAAGACGAACATTTTGGGGGAAAAACTTTTTACTGAAGCTACTAGCGACAACTTTAGTGTTACCTGTGCTTGTTGCTGTATTTGGTATTCTTGCCATTTACGGCAACAGCGGTTTATTAGCCAACGTGTTTGCGTATTTTGAAATAAACCTACCTTTTTCTATCTTTGGTTTGAATGGTATTTTATTAGCACATGTTTTCTTTAATTTACCCTTTGCCTGTCGTCTCTTCTTACAAGGCTTAAACTCTATCCCCGAGAAACAACATCAACTGGCTAGTCATTTAGGCTTAAAACATTGGAATAAATTTCGCTTAGTCGAGTGGCCTTACATTGCAGGGCAAATTCCCCATGCCGCCGGTTTAATCTTTATGCTTTGTTTTACCAGCTTTGCGACGGTTATGGCACTCGGTGGCGGGCCTAAATCAACCACTATCGAGTTGGCTATCTATCAAGCGATAAAATTTGATTTTGATTTACAAGCAGGAGCTTTATTGGCGCTATGGCAAATCTGTTTATGTGCGATATTAGCGATATTTATTCAAAAGATTTCTCGCTCTGCATTATTGAGTACCAACTTTCAAGGCACAACCAATACGTTTCCTCATGATACTTTTTTATCTAAGTGCTGGGATATGTTTTGGATTGTATTTATTGCACTATTAGTTGTCCCCCCTTTAGCCATGGTACTTATCTCAGGTATTAACCCCAAAATTTGGGGCGTCATTGCAGATCTAGGGTTTTGGCTTGCCTTAAAGAATTCAATTATGATTGCTGTTTTTGCTGGTTTGATTGCAGTTGTTTTTGCTTTTTTTATTCTTTTAGCAAGTCGTCAATGGCGTTTAGTTGGGCTGAATAACCGAGCAGATAAAATAGAGATGTTAGCCACTATTATCTTGGTGACTCCGGGGCTAGTGATTAGTACTGGTTTGTTTTTACTGTTACGCGAATTCTCTAGCTTTTCTTCCCTGTCTTTGTATATTGTTATTGCTGTGAACGCATTGATGGCTTTGCCTTTCACGCTTAAAAGTTTAGCGGTCCCTATGTTACAAAATGCTCAGAAGTACGAACTTTTATGCCGTAGCTTAGGTATTTTTTCGTTGTACCGTATTTACTGGGTGGAATGGAAATCACTAAAACGTCCCATCTTGCAGGCTATGTCTTTGAGCTTTGTATTATCTATCGGCGATTTAAGTGCGATTGCGTTATTTGGTAGTCATTCTTTCAGTACATTGCCCTTGTATTTATTTCAGCTTCTGGGGAGTTATCAGTTAGACTCTGCTGCTGTCGTTTCATTGGTTTTATTAATATTAAGTGTGGGGACCTTTATAGTGATTGAAAGTCTATTTAAAGAGGCAACACCCCAGACAAAAAGAGCAAAGCATGATTGAGTTTTCACAAGTCTATTATCACTATCAGCAACAAAACTTTACGTTTGATCTGAATATTAAAGAGGCCAGCATCGTCGCTATTTTAGGGCCCAGTGGTGCAGGTAAAAGTACTTTACTCAATTTATTAACTGGCTTCATTGATCCTGTTAAAGGGGATATAGCGATTAATGGAAAATCAATATTACAGCGTGCTCCACATCAGCGACCATTGTCTATTCTATTCCAAAATAATAACCTGTTTAGCCACTTATCAGCCTACGATAATATTGGTTTAGGGCTACACCCAGGGTTAAAACTCAATGAACAACATAAGAAACGTTTGCAAACTGCTGCGCTACAGGTCGGAGTTGAGGATTTATTAGAACGTTTCCCTGCGCAGTTATCCGGTGGAGAGCAGCAGCGTGTAGCGCTTGCTCGCTGTTTTGCTCAACATAAACCTATTTTATTATTGGATGAACCTTTTTCGGCATTAGATCCCATTTTACGTGTGTCAATGTTAGAGCATGTAAAATCGTTAGCCGAATCTGAAGGTGTCACTATATTAATGGTGACACATCATATTGATGATGCACGAGCTATTGCATCGGACTTTATTTTTGTAGATCAAGGCAAAGCATTAAACGTTGAAAAGATAGCAAACTTAAATACCAGCCATCAAAACATCAGTCTTGCTAGCTTTTTGAGTGCAGAGGTCAATCAATAAATCATGTTCGACTTTATCGACGGAGTATTATCTTTCTTGCTATTAATTCTACGCCAGCTTGGTAACGTTTAGCTGATGCATTCAGTGCTAATGCTAATGCACTGTCTGCAATTAACTCAAATTGTTGAGGTAATGAGTTAATTTTAATAGGTAAGAAGTCGAGTAATCGGTTATCACCAAAAGTCCCTAGTTTCAGCTTATCCATTAGTGTTGGTTGTTCAATTAACACATCCAAAATACCTTCCAATAAAGTATAAGAAGTCACAATAATTGCATCTGGCAATTTATTTTCTGCCATCCATGTACTTAAAATAGCTTTGCCTGACTCACTATTAAAGTTATCACCATAACCACTAACAGCTATTAAACCTCGCTCTTTTACTTGTGCTTCAAAACCGGCATGACGTTGTCGAGAAATATTAAGGTTAGGTAATGCCCCAATTAAACCAATTGTTTTTACATCTTTTGAAATTAAAGAAGCGGTTAACTCATAAGCGCCATCAAAGTCTTCGCTGATCACACATCCAAAATGCTCATCATCTAAAGCTCGGTCAATGGCGATGATTGGAGTGCCTTGTTGTTGAATAGGAAGATAGTAATCACTGCTATTGGCTAATGAACTAGCCACAAATAACGCATCGATACGACGGCTTAGTAATGCCTTTACCAAGTTCTTTTCAGTCTCTGGATCGTCGTCGGAACAGCCAATGAGAATTTGGTATCCAGCTTTACGGGAGTTATATTCTAATAGTTTTGCGAGCTTGGTATAACTGCTGTTTTCAAGATCTGGAATAATTAAACCAAAGGAGCGACTGCTGCCTGCGCGTAAAGAAGAGGCTGCATGATCTGGGCTATAGTTATGTTCATTAACTACAGTCATGACTTTTAATTGGGTCTTTTCACTGATTCGATACTGCTTTGCTTTACCGTTAATGACATAACTGGCAGTGGTTTTTGAAACACCTGCTAGTTTTGCAATTTTATCTAATGTCATTGTGAAGATCCTTAATTTTGTCGGTAAGATCATATTTATGACGATCTTTTTTATTAACTGGTTGCATTATACGCTGAATCGATTCAGTATAAAAGCTGAAACGATTCAGTTGTGTTTTTAACTTTTTAAAAGAGCGATTTTATAACGTGTTTTTAGCTGGTTAATTAACTTAACTGAATTTTTTTACACTATTTGCTGAATCGATTCAGTTAGGCGAAAGTGTAATGGTTAATTTTATAAATAAAAAGTGAGAGGTTCAGGTTGATGCTGAAACTAACCAATAACGACATTACCATGGCGCAGGTTGCTAAGGATAAAATAGCTGCTATTAAAGCGATTGCAAAGCAGATGAATAACCGAGATTTAGTTACTGCGGACTATGTGGACGGTATGCTAAATCGAGAGTTACAAAACTCAACATTCTTAGGTAACGGTATTGCCATCCCACATGGCACAACCGATACCCGATCTTTAGTTAATCAAACTGGCGTAGTAATTCATCACTTCCCCAATGGAGTTAATTGGGGAGATAACAACTTAGTTTATGTAGCGATTGGTATCGCTGCTAAATCCGATGAACATTTAGATATCTTGAAGCAGTTAACCAAGGTGTTATCCGTTGATGGGGTAGAAGAGAAACTAAAAGCTGCAACCAATAAAGAAGACATTATTTCGTTATTAAATGGTGACGTGCAATTTGAGGCTGATTTCAATCAACAGCTTATTCAATTAAATTTTCCAGCGACAGACATAATCGAAATAACTGCGGTTGCTGGTGGTTTATTAAAAAAACAAGGTGCTGTGGATAACCAGTTTGTTGCAGAGTTAGTCGTTAAAGAACCAACTCATTTGGGCAACGGCTTATGGCTTGTTAGCGAGAATAAAGCCGTTAAACGTTCTGCGATGGCTTTTGTGACAACGAATGAACTGTGTAATGTAAATGGTAAAGAAGTGAAAGGTTTGATTGCTATTGCGGCATGCAACCAAGCACATCATGCTTTTTTAAAGGCGCTAAGCACTTGTATTTTTGAACAACAACAAGCGCAGTTGTTAGCTAGTTCTCCAGATAAATTAATCGAATATTTTACTGTAAATGAGCACGTTGAAACCACAACTGATGGAGCATTGAGCGACACATTTAAGATCAATAATACTCATGGGTTACATGCTCGTCCAAGTGCAATGTTAGTGGCTACAGCTAAATTATTTAACGCCAATATTATGGTTAAAAACCTAGATGGTGAGCCAAAATCAGTTAACGCTAAAAGCTTGATGAAGGTCATTGGACTAGGCGTTAAATATGGAGATAGGTTGCAATTTACCGTTGACGGTGATGATGCATCGGCAGCATTAAAAGCGATCGGTGAAGCCATTACATCTGGATTAAGCGAGGGATAAAAATGAGTGGCTCAAATAATAAAGTAGTAACCATCACTTTGAACCCAGCATTAGATCTAACGGGTAGTGTAAGTGAATTGAATCTAGGGACAGTAAATCTAGCACATCAAGGTTCACTCCATGCAGCTGGTAAAGGTGTCAATGTTGCTAGAGTACTTTCAGACTTAGGTGCTGACGTTACGGTAACTGGTTTTTTAGGGCGCGATAATGACGCTTTATTTTGTACTTTATTTGAAGAAATGAATGCACAAGATCAGTTTATTCGCGTAGATGGCGCTACACGTATTAACGTGAAATTAGTAGAAGAAAGTGGTCAGGTCAGCGATATCAACTTTCCCGGTGTCAAGGTAACTGCACAAGCTATCTCTGAATTTGAAACAAATTTATGGGCGCTAGCAGAAACACATCACTTTTTTGTGTTAGCCGGAAGCCTACCGACCGGTATTACACCAGAATTGTGTGCAAGCTGGATTAAAAAGCTCCATGACATGGGTAAAAAAGTTATTTTTGATAGTAGCCGTGCTGCATTAGTTGCTGGGTTAACAGCACAACCTTGGTTAATTAAACCTAATGATGAAGAATTATCTGAATTAGTAGGGACAAAGCTTGCTTCTGCGCAGGCTTGCCAACAAGCTGCCGAGAATTTAGCGGCTAAAGGGATTGATAATGTAGTGGTTTCATTGGGAGAAAAAGGAGTGATGTGGCTAGCTAAGGACAAACAGGAACTTCAATGGCGTTTTGCCCAACCGCCTAAAATGACTGTCGTTAGCACGGTTGGAGCCGGCGATACCCTAGTGGCTGGTTTGTGCTGGGGACATTTACAGGCATGGCAGCCAGAACAGACTTTATCCTTTGCTACTGCTCTTTCAGCTTTGGCTGTTTCGCAAGTTGGCGTAGGGATAGAAAGTATTGAAACCGTTACTGAACTACAAAAAAAAGTAACGTTAAATAACCTTTTTTAATAGTTTTAGAAACTGAGTTAAGGATTGATTATGAAAAATATAGTGATGGTAACTGCTTGCCCAAGTGGTGTTGCAAATAGCATTATTGCTGCGGCTTTATTAAAAAAAGCGGCTCAAACATTAAATATAGAAGCAGTGATTGAATGCCAGTCAACTGTGTTGCCTGTTGAGGTGTTAACTGAGCAACAAATTGCTGATGCTGACGCTGTGTTGATTGTTAGTAATGGCGAAATCGATAACAGCCGTTTTCTAGGTAAAAAAGTGTATCAAGGAGATATTTCAGAATGCACTAGTGACGCAACATTATGGTTAGAGACAGCATTAACTAAATTAACGGTATTGGATGCAACACAAGTAACTGAAATTTCTGCACCTTCATCTTCACTTTCTGAAACTGATAGTGTGAAACATATTGTTGCTATTACCGCTTGTCCTACGGGTGTTGCACATACCTTTATGGCTGCGGAAGCATTAGAAGCAGAAGCGAAGCGTCAAGGTTTTAGTATTAAAGTCGAAACACGTGGCTCGGTAGGAGCAAAAAATCAATTAACTGATCAGGACATCAGTTCTGCTGATTTAGTTATTATTGCTGCAGATATTGAAGTGTCTTTAGATCGTTTTAATGGCAAACGTTTATATAAAACCAGTACAAGCCTTGCCCTAAAGAAGACTCAACAAGAGATCGATAAAGCGTTTGCTGAAGCGAGTATTTATAAAGGAACGGGTAACTCAAGCAATACTGCTACAGAAGAGAAAAAAGGTGCTTATAAACATCTAATGACAGGTGTTTCGCATATGCTGCCTGTGGTTATTGCAGGTGGTTTATTAATTGCCTTGTCCTTTGTCTTTGGTATTGAAGCCTTTAAAGAAGAGGGGACTTTAGCGGCAACACTAATGGATATAGGTGGCGGTGCAGCCTTTGCGTTAATGATTCCAGTTTTAGCAGGGTTTATTGCCTTTTCAATTGCTGACAGACCTGGATTGGCACCTGGATTAATTGGAGGTATGTTAGCGAGTCAATTAGGTGCTGGTTTCCTTGGCGGGATTGCTGCTGGTTTTATTGCAGGTTATGCGGCTAAGTTTATTGCTGACAAGGTATCACTCCCGCAATCTATGGAAGCATTGAAACCTATTTTAATTATTCCGTTTTTAGCGAGTTTAGTTACAGGTCTAGTGATGATTTATATCGTTGGTGGTCCGGTGGCTGCAATTATGGCCGCATTAACTGACTTTTTGACTAATATGGGCTCAACAAATGCGGTGCTATTAGGCATAGTACTAGGTTGTATGATGTGTTTTGACCTAGGTGGTCCAGTTAATAAAGCAGCTTACACCTTTGGTGTTGGTTTGTTAGCATCTCAGTCATATGGGCCAATGGCTGCTATTATGGCGGCGGGTATGGTACCTGCTTTAGGGATGGGCTTAGCGACTTTCTTAGCGAAACAAAAGTTTATTGCCACTGAACAAGAAGCAGGTAAAGCCTCTTTTGTATTAGGGTTATGTTTTATTTCTGAAGGTGCGATTCCATTTGCAGCTAAAGATCCAATGCGCGTGATTCCAAGCTGTATGTTAGGTGGCGCAATTACTGGTGGTTTATCTATGTTATTCGGTGCGCAGTTATTAGCACCTCATGGTGGATTGTTTGTACTACTTATTCCAAACGCAATTACACCTGTATTAATGTATTTGGTAGCGATTGCCGCAGGGACATTAGTGACTGGTTTTACTTATGCTTTTTTAAAAAATAAAGCGGATGTTAAAGCCGCTAGTGCATAATCATATTAAATAAGTGTGATTGCTATAAATTAGATTGATAAAACTAAAAAGGGGGATAACGATTAAGATCGTTATCCCCCTTTTTTAATCAACCAACTTAATGTTGCAATTAATCTGCTGATTCGTGTTCTAGTACTGCGATGTTTTTATCAGAAACTAATGGACCCGTTTGGTGATGCGAGTCGCTTTCATCTTCAGTAATATAGTTAAGTAAGCAACTACTGTAGTTTGCTTCTGCTTTCGCTACGTGTTTACCATCGTCACTTCGGATTAATATCGTATCACCCGCAGAGAATTCCCCATGAACCTCAAGGATTTCATTACTAGTTAGTTGGTCACAATGTTCATCGAGTGGGTATTCAAATCCATCTTCAATAACGACTTCGCCTTGAGCTTTTGATGTATGTGTCATCCAATGTAAGTCTTCTTCCATTGGTTTCGCATAAGGGGCAAAAATAGTACCTGGATTTTTACCTAATATTAATTGTTCAAAAGAGTGCTCTTTAAAGCCGTTAATGATGTAAGTGGTTAAACCATGTGATGTTGCTTTTTCTGCAGCTTCTATTTTAGTTTGCATACCACCAGTACCTACACTGCTATGTGCGCCACCGGCCATATCGAAAATACTTTGGTCGATAGTATTAACGTTTTTAATCATTACCGCATCGTCATTAGTATGCGGATTTTTATCGTATAGACCATCGATATCTGAGCAGATAATTAAAGCATCTGCATCCGCCGCTGCGGCTACCATTGCAGATAGATTGTCGTTATCGCCTACTTTTAATGCGTCAGTTGTTACTACATCATTTTCATTTACTACCGGTAAAATACCATGGTCAAGTAATGCAAAAATAGTTTCACGTACACTGTCGTAACGTTCACGGTCTTGGAAGTCACCGTGAGTTAATAAAATTTGTGCAGAAGGGAAATCAAAGAAACGATCCCAAGCAGCCATCATCTCGTTTTGACCCGCTGCAGCCATCGCTTTTTTTATTGGTAATGAAGGCTTGTCAATGTTGCCAAAGAAGTGAGCGCCTGCGGCTACTGAGCCTGAAGATACCAGGATGACTTCTGTGCCTCTGTCTCGGCATTGTAAAATAAATTTGGCGATATGTAATAGGTAACGAGAACTGCAGCCTTTTCTTTCAGGGGCTATTAGTGCACTACCAACTTTTAATACAATTCGATTCCACTTATGATTTTTCATATTTTCTCTTTTAGCTTTTTACTGCATTACTCTTTATTCTTATATACAACATTAATCGCAAGAGTAAGAAGCGATTAACTGCTTTAGATGACTATGTTAAATCAGCAATTTCATAGCTCTATTCGGATAATTAGTTTGTTAGATTGTGTTTTAGGAACGGGTGGATCTTGGAGGGGGAAGGTTTGTTGATATACGATAATTTCTCATGAGAGCCATTATTTTATGTCCTGCCTTACTAGGTTGATTCAAAGATTAATTACATAAAAAAAAGAGTCTTAAATATGTAATCAAATCTAGTGTAACATATTTATAACAACTTTTTGTTTAATTTTTAGTCACAGGAAATAGACTCGTTATACCTTGGAAAGTTCAGGCTTTATTATAAATCTACTTTTGATTGTCGTACTTTTATTTTATACTTTAGCGCTCACCTTCAAAAACCTATTAAAAACAAAAAATAGTCATTGGCTATTAAACTAATTGAAACTAACAATTTTACCTATTGAGATTTTTACTACATAATGCTTCTCATGGACTCGAGGAACGAGTTCAAAAAGTAAATAACCCAAACTTAATAGGAATATCAAAATGATCAATACTAAATTGAAACCATTCAACGCAAGTGCTTTTAAATCTGGTGAGTTCGTAGAAATTTCAGAAAAAGACGTACTAGGTAAATGGTCTATCTTTTTCTTCTACCCAGCTGACTTTACTTTTGTATGTCCTACTGAATTAGGTGACGTTGCTGATCACTACGAAGAATTACAAAAGCGTGGCGTAGAAGTTTTCTCTGTATCAACTGATACTCACTTCACTCACAAAGCATGGCACGACAGTTCAGAGACTATTGGTAAAATCAACTACTTCATGGTTGGTGACCAATCAGGTAACATCACAAATAACTTCAACGTTATGCGTGAAGGTCAAGGCCTTGCAGACCGTGCTACATTCCTAATCGATCCAGAAGGTACAATCCAAGCAATGGAAATCACTGCTGAAGGTATTGGCCGTGACGCTGAAGACTTACTACGTAAAGTTAAAGCTGCTCAATATGTTGCTGCTCACCCAGGTGAAGTATGTCCAGCAAAATGGAAAGAAGGTGAAGAAACTCTAGCTCCTTCTTTAGACCTAGTAGGTAAAATCTAAGTCTAAAAAGCTAAGTAACTTGTTTGTTGCTTAGCACTAAATAGACCTTAGTCTGCAAGACTGAGGTCATTTAAAAATAGATTTTTATAAAGCCTTATTGACGAGAGAGTCGATTTTTAAATTAACCAATTTGCTTACTCACGTTTTTTACTAAACGTGCACAAACACAGCTATAAAAAATTACAAAGGTGGGATTATGTTAGACCAAAATATGAAGACGCAATTAAAAGCGTACTTAGACAACTTAAAAACTGAAGTAAAACTTGTTCTTAGTCTTGATGACAGTGAAACTGCTAAAAAACTGAAAACACTGGCAACTGATATTGCATCATTGCATGATAAAGTATCTGTAGTTGAAGATCAATCTGCAAGTACTCGTAAACCAATCATGCAAGTGGTTAATCCAACGAAAAATACAGCTATCGGTTTCGCTGGTTTACCAATGGGTCACGAATTCACATCGTTAGTATTAGCATTATTGCATACTGGTGGTCACCCAATGAAAATTGATGCAGAAGTGATTGAGCAAGTACGCAACCTTGAAGGGGAGTTTAACTTTGAAGTATTCATCTCTCTAAGCTGTCAGAACTGTCCTGATGTTGTACAAGCATTAAACATGATGGCTGCAATTAACCCAAACATCAAAGCGACTATGATTGATGGTGGTGCGTTTCAAGACGAAGTTGCAGAGCGTAACATCATGGCTGTACCAAGCGTATACTTAAACGGTGAAGTATTTACACAGGGCCGTATCACATTAACTGAAATCTTAAGTAAAGTTGATACGGGGGCTGCGAAAAAACAAGCTGCGGCGTTAAATGAAAAAGAACCATATGAAGTACTCGTTGTTGGTGGTGGTCCTGCAGGTGCATCTGCAGCTATTTACGCTGCTCGTAAAGGTATTCGTACTGGTGTTGTTGCTGAACGTTTCGGCGGACAAGTAATGGATACAATGGCGATTGAAAACTTTATCTCTGTAAAAGAGACTCAAGGTCCTAAATTAGCTGCTGCTCTTGAAGAACACGTTAAAGAATACGATGTAGATATCATGAATGAGCAACGTGCTGACTCAGTTGTTGCTGCAGAAAAAACAGAAGATGGTTACATCCACGTTTCATTAGAAAGCGGTGCAACATTAAAAAGCCGTAGCGTTATCTTATCAACAGGTGCTCGTTGGAGAAAAATGAACGTACCTGGTGAACAAGAATACAGCAATAAAGGTGTTGCTTACTGTCCTCACTGTGACGGTCCATTATTCAAAGGTAAAAAAGTAGCGGTAATTGGTGGTGGTAACTCAGGTATTGAAGCGGCAATCGACCTAGCTGGTATCGTAGCGCACGTAACTGTTTTAGAGTTTGCTGATACATTACGTGCAGACCAAGTATTAGTAGATAAAGCAAACAGTATTGCTAATATCGACATTGTTAAAAGTGCACAAACAACCGAAGTGGTTGGAGATGGTACTCGTGTTACTTCACTTAAATACCTTGACCGTGTTAGCAACCAAGAACACGAAGTTGAACTATCAGGTATCTTTGTGCAAATCGGTCTAGTGCCAAACAGTGATTTCTTAAAAGATAGCGGTGTTGCTTTATCATCACGTGGTGAAATCGAAGTGAATGCAAAAGGTGAAACGTCATTACCAGGTGTATTCGCTGCAGGTGATGTAACAACGGTTCCTTACAAGCAGATTATCATTGCAATGGGTGAAGGTTCTAAGGCAAGCTTAAGTGCATTTGACCACTTAATTAGAACCCCAGCTCCAGTAACAAAAGTCGCTGAAGTCGCTTAATTTACAATAACAGTTTTTGTTATAGCCACTTAACAAAGTGGCTAATTATGACAACAGGCCAACTACTATGTAGTTGGCCTTTTTTGTTTTATATCAGTTAGACTCATTCATCGTCTTTTCGTTAATTTCCTGGCAGAAAATTAAAGAGTTAATCTTTAGAATATTTCATTTACGTCTTAAACTAAGTCATTTCTCCTGCGCAAAATTTAGAATACTTATTTAAATTGGTGTTCATCTATCCTCTTCGACGTCATTAATTCTTTAACGCTTTACTTGTTAATCACTCCAAACATAATATCAGTGCGTGTTTATAGCTAAGGCAGACTCAGTTCAAAAGTCTGGCCACAAAGAGTGCTTGTGCAATTTTAGAGTTATTTCTCTAGGTTTAGGCTTGCACTTTGATTAAAAACGAAAAATTTAGCACATAGCTGTGGTTATGATATTGTAGATAAAATGATTACTTTAAATTCAGGAGGATATTTTGAATCAGCTAATAAATATTATTATTTGTATTTTCTTACCACCACTGGCGGTATTGTTGAAGTTTGGATTAGGAAAAGATTTTCTAATTAACTTAATTTTAAGTATTTTCTTCTGGGTTCCGGGGATTATACATGCTTTATGGGTGACGACGCGTTAGGTCTAATAACTTAAGGTTAAGGTCTCGTTATAAAAATGCCTCAGTCATCTTATGGCTGAGGCATTTTTGTTTTTATATTTAGGTTTCCTATTATTTAATCGTGAACTTTACATCTGCATCGCGTAATAGGTACAAGGCAAAGCACGCAGCCCACATCGGCCAAGCTGCAAAAAACAGCAAGCTGTTAAACGGATCTGCATATTTTGCAAAAGCAGAAAGTGTTGAACCACCGTGCATTAAAAAAATCAGTCCATAAGTAAAGCGTTTCTTAATACCTGCTACAAAAGCTAATACTAAAAGCAATTGTAAGGATCCGATTAGGTAACTGATTAAGTCACTACTACCTAGTCCATAATACTTTTCAAATACCACAACTGAGTGACCGGGATTTACAAATTTATCCATGGTCCAAACAAACATAACAATGAAAACACCTAAACGCAGTGAGAATAAGCTAGTTTGTAGACGATTTATTAATACGGGGGAAATAGATTGAGACATTAAAACTTCCTTGGTTAAAAGTATCGATATATCAATAAAAAACCCAGCGTCAAGGCTGGGTTGTTATTAGTGCGATATCTTACTTAATAGTGAACTTTACATCTTCATCACGTAGTAAATAAAGTGCAAAACAAGCTGCCCACATTGGCCAAGCTGCAAAGAACAGTAGATTATTAAAGCCATCCATGTACTGGTTGTAAGCTGATAAAGTTGATGCACCATGTAAAATGAAAATTAAACCGTAAGTTAGGCGTTTTTTAATCCCACCTAAGAAAGCTAATACTAATACCAGTTGCACTGCTCCTAGTATATAAACTGCAAGTGTGCTTGAGCTTACACCGTAAAATATTTCAAATACTTTTGCACTATGAGCTGGATTCACGAATTTATCCATAGTCCACATGAACATAACGATAAACACACCTAAACGCAGTGCTAATAGAGCACATTGCAGACGACTTTTTGTATCCGTTGATAAAGCTTGTGACATTAGGTTTTCCTTAGATTTTTAAAAATTTTAGTTTGGAATTAATAAAGACCTAGCGCTATTCAATTTAATTTCACAATTTTGAAATTTAATTAGAATAAATGGGAAATCCAGTGATGATTAATAAAAGTTATATTTATTATTAAGTTATCTGCTTTGAATTATTGTTAATGGGATAGCTGACTGATTGGGTAAGTAGAGAATAGTAGTTGCGACACATAGGGGACGCAACTGATTCATATTTTGGTTAAGTCACTTTTTAAGCTACTGGTTATGAAATTATTTAACTAGATCGTGACTCAATCCCTTTCAATAAAGATTATTTATTTGGACGTTTTGATGATTGGCGACGACGGCCTTTTTGTGCTTTTTTAGGTGCATAAGCGGCATCTGAGTTAGGCACAACTAATTTAGGCTCAAATCCTTCAATCACTTCACGTTTAATAAAGTAACCTAGGTGTTGTTCAATGGCGCATAAGTTACGGAAATCATCTCGCGAGACTAATGAAATCGCTTCGCCAGCAGCCCCTGCACGACCTGTACGACCAATGCGATGTACGTAATCTTCAGCTTCATCAGGTAAATCGTAGTTGATCACGCGTTCTAAATCATCAATATCAATGCCACGTGCCGCAATACCCGTTGCCACTAAGAATTGTATTTTACCTGCTTTAAATTCCTCCATTAATTGTTCTCGCATCGCTTGGCTACGACCACTATGGAAAGATTCTGCTGCAATCTCACGCTTTTCTAGCTGGCTCACTAATTTAGCTGCACCACGTTTCGTTTCGATGAAAATCAACGCTTGTTGCCATTTATTGTCATGAATTAAATGACTTAACAATGCCGATTTAAACTCTTTATCGACGGTAATTAAATGTTGCTCAATCTTCGGCACGGTGACATTTTCAGGTGCTATTGAAATCTCAACGGCATCTGTTACTGCTGTTCTTGCAAGGAAACGGACTTGCTTTGATAGGGTTGCTGAAAATAATAGGTTTTGACGTTGCTCTGGTAACTTTTCAACCACTTTATTAATGTCGCTAATAAAGCCCATATCTAACATACGGTCAGCTTCATCGATGACTAAAATAGTGGTTTCATCAAAATGAATAGCACGGCGTGTGTACATATCCAATAAACGGCCTGGTGTAGCAACAAGTATATCTACGCCATCAATCAAGCGTTGCTTCTGTGGTTCGATGTCGATACCGCCATACATAGCCATTGAGCTAATATTGATATGTTTAGCGTAATGTTGAATGTTCTCTTCAACTTGAATAGCAAGTTCACGTGTTGGCGTCAAAATAATTGCATGAACACGTTTAGGGCGAACTATTGGCGCATCAATTAATTTTTGTAAAATAGGTAATACAAAGCTGGCTGTTTTACCGGTTCCTGTTTGTGCTGCTGCAATGACATTCTTGCCTGCTAACACTTTAGGAATTGCCTTTTCTTGAATAGGCGTTGGTGCTTGGTAACCTTGCTCGGTGACTGCTTGTACAATTGGATCGCTTAATCCAAGGGATGAAAATGACATAAATTTCTCTAATTAAAACGATAATGGCCAGTTAAACTGACCATTATAGGGTTATATTCTGTTGAATAACGGTGATTGATTCATTGAACCATCTCACCGTCTCCACTAATAGGTGATTAAGCTAATTTCTTAGCTTCTTCCTGACTTGCTAGGTATTCGTTGTATGTACCTTGGAAATCAATAACTTGTTTATCTTTAATATCGATAATACGTGTTGCTAATGACGATACAAATTCACGGTCATGACTCACAAAAATCAAGGTACCTTTAAATTCTTTTAGGGCATTATTTAAAGCATCAATAGCTTCTAAGTCCATGTGATTAGTAGGTTCATCCATCACTAATACATTGACGTCTTGCATCATTAATTTACCAAATAACAGACGGTTTTTCTCACCACCTGAACAGTTACGTGCTTTTTTGTTAGCGTCATCATCAGTAAAGAGTAGACGCCCTAAAATACCGCGCACCATTAAATCGTTATGTTTGCTTGTACGCCATTGACCCATCCAATCCATCAAGGTCAGATCGTTGTTAAAGTCTTTTGAGCTATCTTGAGGACAGTAACCGATAGAGGCATTTTCAGACCACTTAACCACACCTTCGTTATGTTGTAAGTCATTCACTAAACAACGCATAAAGGTAGTTTTACCGACACCATTCTCACCAATAATTGCCAGTTTAGCTCCAGCTTCTAAAATGATATCACCACCGCTAAATAATGGCCCTTCATCAAAGCCATGGCCTAAGCCTTCTAATACTAGTGCTTGGCGATGCATTTTTTTACCTTCGTCAAAAGATAGAGAAGGATGCAGACGGCTGGTTGCCTTCACTTCATCAAGCTTGATTTTATCCATTTTCTTAGCACGTGAACTTGCTTGTTTCGCTTTAGACGCATTAGCACCAAAACGGTTTACAAAGTCTTGTAGTTCATCTATCTCAGCGCTTTTCTTAGCATTCTCAGATAATAGTTGCTCACGGATTAATGACGATGCTTCCAGGAAGTATTCATAGTTACCTGGGTAAATACGTAATTCACCGTAATCGATATCTGCCATGTGTGTACAAACTGAGTTTAAGAAATGACGGTCATGCGAGATGATAATCATAGTACAACGGCGTTTGTTTAACTCGTCAGACAACCAGTTGATAGTATTAATATCCAAGTTATTGGTTGGCTCATCCAGTAATAGTAAATCTGGGTTAGCGAATAATGCTTGTGCTAATAACACACGCAGTTTCCAACCTGGCGCAACTTGCTTCATTAAACCAAAATGAAACTCTTCTTCAATACCTGCTGCTAAAAGGATATCACCAGCACGACTTTCTGCCGTATAACCGTCCATTTCAGCAAACTCACTTTCTAGTTCGCCCACTTTCATGCCATCTTCTTCTGACATCTCTGGCAAGCTATAGATGCGGTCACGCTCTTGTTTGACTTTCCACAGCTCTTTATCACCCATGATCACCGCGTCAATAACAGTGTATTCTTCAAAGGCAAATTGATCCTGACTTAGGGTACCCATTCTTATGCCGGGATCTAAAGAAACATTACCAGCGCTTGGCTCTTGTGCGCCAGTTAGGATTTTCATGAAGGTTGATTTTCCGCAGCCATTTGCACCAATTAAACCGTAACGGTTGTAGTTACCAAATTTGGCAGAAATGTTTTCAAATAAAGGCTCAGCGCCAAATTGCATTGTAATGTTTGCGGTAGATATCAAAATCAAGATTCCATCAGTTAAGAGTAGCGTGATACGCAAAATAGCATTATCAAGCTACAGAAATATTTAGGTCGGGCAGTATACAGATTAAGCAGCGAAAATATCGAATTATGTGATGAAAAGCAGCGTTTTTTTGGTTTATTTTTAATCAGCTTTATTTATACCTTCGTGATTAAAAATAAATGCACGCTTTTATTTTAGGAGTACTTTTATTTTTAGCTTGTTAATAGGTGTCTCTAACCGCTTAATGTAGTTGTTTTTATGGCGTTTAAATATGTTTTATGGAACACAAGTTTTTTGCTGAAAAACTGATATCCAATCAAAAGAGAAATATCTTTATGTTTTGAGTGATGGGGATATTTGTCCCCTTTTGTGTTGGGTTTTGTTTTAATGTCTATGCGGACAGTATCCTGTTGGAAAAATCCGAAATCATCATAACTGAAGAGTATATCACTATTAACCAAGGGCTGATTAAAGCTGCAGGGGGAGATTTTTAGCGAAATAGAGTCAATATATTGGGTGAAAAAAGACAGTGTATTATTAGCCTTAAGGTCAGATAAAAAGTTTATGCTTGGCTCATTATCCGACCATTGATTTGAAACGGTAATACAGCACTCGAAAATACTGTTGCTGCTAATGGTTAACGCTCATTTATCTTTATTGGTTTTTTTGTAGTGGCTGGGTACTTAGCTTGATTGGTGTGTGGCCTATCAAAAAACACGATCTTGTTGGGCCTAGATGACCGCTATGATTGGACTTTTTATTTATACCCCATTTATCTATATTTCATAGGTTTAGCGAGGATATTGGAGTTGCATAGTGCTCATAAAGAAAGAGATGAGAAAGCTTTTTTGAAAGAGTTGCTGCAAAAAGAGCCACAAAATGCAATGCAATAGACAATAGACAATTGAAAATGTTAATAAAATAAGGAGCTAAACATAAACTGTTATAAGTATAGCTCCTTACCTTTATTTACAGTCCTTGCTGATATTGTGCATTGGTCGACACAGGAATTAAATTTGTCACAGTGACTTCTGCTTGTTGATCGCCTGCTAAGAAATCTTCAAAGTATTTAATTAACTCCGCCTTATCTTGTTTCTCTTTTGAACCTGAACCTATATCCGTTAGGTCAATAAAGAATTCATCAAATAAGTTTGAGAAGTCTTTAATTGCTTCAAAGTTTAAGAATTGTTCATGGTTGTAAATACTTGGATAACCACCTAGTTGCTTATCAACAGCAAAAGAGATGCCTTTAACGTTAGTGATCGTTGTGGCTTTTTGACATTTCAACATACAACCATCTTCGATACTAGGTTTGTTACATCCAACGGTTTGTTGGAAGAAACATTGGCGACTAGTCATCATCAAAATAGGGTGGTAAATACTGTATAACATTTTGAAGTTAGCTGGACGTTTGATGTTTTTAATTTGATTACGGTTAATCTCATTTGAGATAAATGCACCTGCACAGTTTAGCTCTTCTTGCATAGTTAATAGTGCGTAAGAGTTAGTGGTGTTTAAAAATGGACCTGCTATCCATTCAATACCCATTTCAAAGGCTTTATAAGCAATACCTGTATTGTTAGTAACAATACGATTTGGCTTTAACTCTTCTAAAATACGTACGGCTTCGATGTAATCTTTACCGATCAATACTGCTGGGAACCAAGGAATAAAGCGCGGGTTACGTGCTAAAATATCACGTTGTTTATTACAGCGTTTTTTAAAGCTTTCAGGTAGTTTAAAGTAAATATCAGCCTCGGTTAGATCGCCAAGGTAGGCATCTTTTTCATCGCTGATCAACATTGATAGGGTTGGTTTTTCATTGAGTTTTGGGTGCGATGTTAATGTTGGGATAGTTACAGCAGGAATAACTTCCTTTTCACCATTAAGGTAATAAGCGACTTTATTTTTAACATCGGTTAACTCTTTAAATGGGATAGTTAAGCCTGCATCCAATTCTGAAAAGTCAAACTCGGCAACATTATAACGGCTGTTTTTGAAGCTTTTAAAGCGTTTTGCAATGGCTTCCTCTGTGACTGCAGATTGCTCAGATTTAATCAGATTAGAACTTGATTCTACGACCATGGTTTTTTGGTCTATAACAATTGTTACTGTGAATGGTTTGTTTAACTGTCCTGAAAAGCGCAGTGATAGATCACTTTTATCAATGTTTAAGGTAGCAACTTTTGCTGCTACTTCATCTACTATTTTATTTTTGTCGTCACGAAGCATGTCTTGCGCTTCTTGGATTTGTACAACAGAGATGGCATTACTCTTTTCATTGGCATGGCTAAAGCTGTTATCGCGTGGGTTATCGATAAACATATCTTTGGTTAAGTTGCCTTTTAAGAAAGAGTTAGTGAAGTCACGATTAAATACTTTATATAACGCAGAATCATCAGCTAGTAATTTACCCGTATCAACAAATTGGTTGATCTGCTGGCGCCAGCTATCAACAACGGTATGTACGTATTGTGCCCCTTTAATACGCCCTTCAATTTTTAGCGAATCGACACCTGCATCAACTAACTCAGGTAAGTCGAACCAAGCTGAATTATCTTTTAAATTAAGCGGGTACTTGTTACCTGCATTGGTTTCTTCATATTCATCACGGCAAGCTTGACTACAACGGCCACGGTTACCAGAGTTACCAACACTTACTGAGCTTGAATAACATTGCCCTGAAAAGGCAATACATAATGCGCCATGAACAAACACTTCCGTTAATACATCATTATCGTGTGCTAATGCGGTAAGGCTTTTGATTTCAGACAGATTTAATTCACGTGATAAATTGGCACGTGTTGCTCCAATTTTAGCCAGGAACAGTACTTGACCTTCATTATGTGTGGTGAGCTGAGTAGAAGCATGAATATGTAGGCTTGGAAAGAATTTTTTAACTAAGTTAAATAAGCCAAGATCTTGCACAATGATCCCATCAATACCGGTATTAACTAATTGATTTAATAGCTTGGTTAATGCTGGCAATTCATGCTCTAAAATAACAATATTTAAGGTCAGAAAAACTTCACATTGGTATTCATGTGCTAATTTAATTATTCCGACTAGCTCATCAAAAGATAGGTTTGCAGCACGGTTACGAGCATTAAAAATATCTAAGCCACAGTAGATGGCATTAGCTCCCGCGATAATGGCTGCTTTAATGGCATCAACATCACCACCTGGGGCTAACAATTCAATTTTTCTACTCATTTTATTCACCGTCTGTTTAATATATTACTTTGGGCTGGAGTTTACCTTTATATCACTACATTTACTATGGCATTAGATTGTAAGGGAGTTTGAAGCGGCTTTTACCCGGCTCCATATGTCGCAACATTTTAATTAATTCGCCATTTTAAATATTGGCGGGCGTTGTAAATAAATTAATGCTTTAAATTGTTATTTTTCTACGTTTATCTACTTTTTATTTTTATTTTTCTACTACAATATAGGTATTAATGGATGAAAAGTAATAACAGCAAGGAGAAGTACATTGTTAAATACTATAGGTAGAAGTATTAGAATTAAATTATCATTATCCATCGGGTTAGTGTTTATCTCTTTAATTCTAGTCGTTGTCGCTTACAACTCAGTCACCTCTAAGTTAACTGACGGTATTGAAACGGAAGGGCATCGTTTTATTCCGGCTTTATCGCTAGCTCTCAATGCCGATAGAGATCTTTATCAAGCTTATGTCGCACAACTCGAATATTTACATGAAAATGATCCTGCATTTAAAAAAGATTTTGAAGAAAATGCTCTGCAAACAACAGACAAAATGCAAGAGTATCGTGCGTTATTAGTAGGCTACCCTGAGATCATTGATAAATTGACAGGTTTTGATGAGAGTTATTCCATTTGGAAAAAAGATTCGGATGAATACTTTCAATTATTTGAGCAGGGTAAAAAAGCGGAAGCGGAAGCGTTATTATTTACAGTTAATCGACAACATTTTTCTGAACTAAGAGACATACTTGATACCGCTGGAGAGCTGCTTTATAAAGAGTCTCAAGTTACTATTGATAAGGTTAACGCAGAAGTTGAGAGTGATAAATTTTGGTTACTGTGTTTTATTATTTTTGTCGTTATTGTATCGGCGGTATTAACCTACCTAGTACCAAAAGTGCTAGTAGATGGTATTGATGATTTAACTACACGTATTAAGCAAATTCGTGAAGGAGATGGTGATTTAACTCAACGCATCTCTTCTCAAAGGAAAGATGAGTTAGGTGAGCTTGCTAATGAATTCGATTTCTTTGTTGATAAGTTACAGCACCTAATTACATTAATTAAAGAAAATAGTATTTCATTAAATAGTAATGCAAAAGGGCTAAGAGACATGTCTGTTTCTAGTAAAGACCTAAATGTATCACAACATCAAAAAATTGAAGCCATTGCAACAGCGGTTAACCAATTCAGTGCTTCTGTTCGCGAAGTAGCTGAAAATACTTTAAATGCATCAACAGCAACCAACGAAACGACTGAAATGACCAACAATGGTATGGTATTAATTGACCAGTCTGTGCAAGATGTGAAAGAACTATCACAGTCAATACAACGTGCCAATGACGATATAACAACACTCACTGAAGAGTCGAATAATATTGCGGTGGTGTTGGATGTTATTCGTAATATTGCAGATCAAACCAACTTATTGGCATTAAATGCTGCTATTGAAGCTGCCCGAGCTGGTGAACATGGTCGAGGGTTTGCGGTAGTAGCCGATGAAGTTCGTTCATTAGCAAGTAAAACGCAGCAGTCTACTAATGAAATCCAACAGATGATTGATAAGTTGCAGGCCGGTGTGAAAAATGCAGTTGTGTCCATCGAGGATGGTTTTGATAAAGTACATCGTAATGTAAAATCCACTGAACAAACTCAAACGATGTTTGAAAATATCAAAGATTCAACTAATTTAATTAGTGATATGGTCGCTCAAATTGCTACAGCTACTGAGCAGCAAGGTAATGTATCTGAAGATATTAATAGTAATTTAATAAACGTGAGTGATCAAAATAGAGAAAGTTTAGATGTTTCTGAAAATGTTTATAACGCATCAATTGAGCTAAATGAGTTGTCTGAGCAATTAAGTGAAAATGTTATTCAGTTTAAAGTGAATTAAGCTTGTTTAAACCTTATTTAATTATATCTATTATTTTAGTCATTGTTTGTTATTGGAGTTTAGGGCTAAACTAAGATTTCGCCCAACCCATCTATTATATTATTAAATAGATGGGTTACTTTCTTCATCTAAAGGAAAAAAATATGATTCAAGTAGGCCAAAAATTACCATCTGCAAATTTAAGCCAATTAACTGCTGATGGTATGCAAACTCATGATGTTAATGAATTATTTGCCGGTAAAAAGGTAGTGTTATTTGCTGTGCCGGGGGCATTTACACCAACTTGTTCAGAAGCGCATTTACCAGGTTATGTGGTACTTGCTGATAAGTTGCAAGCAAAAGGCGTGGATTTAATTGCTTGTGTGGCTGTTAATGATGCTTTTGTCATGAAAGCGTGGGGCGAAGTGCATAATGCCTCTGAACTTTTAATGCTAGGTGATGGCGATGCGAGTTTCACAGTAGCGTTAGGTTTAGACAAAGACACTGCAGGTTTTGGTGGCGTTCGTTCACAACGTTATGCAATGATTATTGAAGATGGTGTTGTAACTACATTAAATGTTGAAGAAGCTGGTGAATTTGAAGCGAGTAAAGCTGAAACAATTTTAGCTGCCTTATAGTGATTAATATCATGCTGTACGCGGGAGCTTACAGCATGATTGTTTAATGGCAGATTGGAAGTCTGTGTACTAAAAGTCAATGTAAGCGCTTAAATCAGGGAAGTAACAGACAATCTCAACACCTTCTTTCTTAGCTTGTTCAAATAGGGCTGTATATTTTTTATCTATAAAGCTTGCTGGCTGGACGTTTTTGATACCCGAATGTAATACTGCAAATAATAATACACTACGGTAACCTTGTTGTTTCATTTCAATTAATTCTCTGAGGTGTTTTTGCCCTCGCGTCGTAATCGCATCTGGAAAGTAACCATCTCCAGGTTGAATACGTTCATCTAATAAGGTGCAACTTTTTACTTCTACATAACAGTCTACTTTTTCTGTATCAGTTAAAAGAAAATCGATTCGGCTATTTTCTTCTCCATATTTAACCTCGGCTTTACAGTCTTGGTAATCAAGTAATTCTGGAATGAGATCTTGTGCAATTGCTTCAGCAACCAAGGTGTTAGCTTTAGCGGTATTAACACATATTAAGTGCTTTGCTGGTGTTAGTGTAAATTCCCAGGTGTGTTGGTATTTACGTTTTTTATTCTCTGAAGTGCTGTAAAAAATAGTATCGCCTGGTTGGCCACAACCTGTCATCGCACCAGTGTTTGCACAATAAATGGTTGTTTCTGACCCGTCCATTAAGGTGACATCAGCTAAAAATCGTTTGTAACGTTTAATCAAAGTCGCCTTTTGCATGGGGGTATTAAATAGCATTATTGTCATTTCCTAACAGTTTAGTAACAAGTTTGTGATTATCTATTTACTATTTAAATGATAATCATTACCATATGTTGGTTTTAATTTACTGGCACAGGGTATTATACCGATTACAGTTGATAAGTGATTAGTATTATTGTGACTTAATAAATCATGTAACGGATAACATGGAGTGATTGATAATGTCTATTCAAATCGAGATCGGCAAAGAAAAGCTAATGGAATTATTTGAGTTAGGTGTACTTTGCGCTGCTGATTTCCGCTGCCTTACCGCAGACTCAAAACAAACCGTTTCTAAGCTTTGTTTGACTAGTTGCTCTAAGCGCTTACAAACCGCAGCGGCGACTATTCCAATCTCTATTCATAAACAAACACATTAATGCGTCATTGATAGCCATAATAGGGCTAAACTAATCCCTATTTAATCTATTTATGCGATTACATTTTTTAAACAGATCACGTAAACTACGCGCTTATTTTTATGCTCAATGTCAGGTGAATCATGATACGTCTCAACCAAGTTAAATTACCGCTGGATCACAATCAAGATGCGTTACAGCAGTTTGTATTAACAAAGCTCAATATTACAGAGCAACAGTTGGTTAATATTCATGTTTTTAAACGTGGCTATGATGCGCGTAAAAAGAATCAAATCACCTTAATTTATACCTTAGATATCACTTTAACCGATGTTGATGAAGCGGCATTATTAGCAGATTTTTCAACGGATCAGAATGTTCGTATTTCACCTAATACCGATTACCAATATGTAGCATCAGCACCAGCAAATTTACAAGAGCGCCCACTTGTTATTGGTATGGGGCCTTGTGGCTTATTTGTTGCGTTGATCTTAGCGCAAATGGGTTTTAAACCGATTGTACTTGAACGTGGTAAATCAGTGCATGAGCGTGCTAAAGACACGTTCCGTTTTTGGCGTACTAGTGAATTAAATACTGAGTCAAATGTGCAATTTGGTGAAGGCGGTGCAGGGACATTTTCTGATGGTAAGTTATATAGCCAAGTGAAAGATCCTGGTTTTAAAGGCTTAAAAGTTAAACAAGAATTTGTTGCTGCTGGTGCACCTGCAGAGATTATCTATGTAAGTAAACCACATATCGGTACTTACAAATTAGTGACCATGGTTGAGAAAATGCGTCGTAAGATAATCGAATTAGGCGGTGAAATTCGCTTTGAAACACGTGTTGAAGAGATCAATATGGAAGAGCAGGGTGAGCATAAACAAGTAACAGGTGTAACTTTACATAACGGAGAGGTTATTAATTCCCGCTATGTGGTTGCAGCGGTGGGGCACAGTGCCCGCGATACTTTCCAAATGTTGCACGATAAAGGTGTTTACATGGAAGCTCAATCATTCTCTATCGGGTTCCGAATTGAACATAAACAAGAGATGATTGACCAAGCTCGCTTTGGTATTAATGCGGGTCATCCTATTCTTGGTGCTGCTGATTATAAACTAGTACACCACTGTAAAAATGGTCGTAGTGTATATAGTTTCTGTATGTGCCCAGGTGGCGTAGTGGTTGCTGCAACCTCTGAAGAACACGCCGTAGTTACAAATGGTATGAGTCAATACTCACGGAGCGAGCGTAATGCAAACAGTGCAATTGTTGTGGGTATTTCTCCTGAAGATTTCAATAACGATCCGCTACAGGGTGTAGCTTTACAGCGTAAATTAGAGCGTCATGCTTATGTGATGGGCGGCAGTAATTATGATGCACCAGCACAGATGGTAGGTGACTTCTTAGCCGCTGGTAAAGGCAAACCTTTTGAGAATGTTGAACCGTCATACAAGCCGAATGTAAAAATGACCGATTTGAGTGAGGCTTTACCGGAGTTTGCTATTGATGCGATTCGTGAAGCATTACCTGCTTTTGCAAAGAAAATTCGTGGTTTTGATATTAAAGACGCAATGTTAACCGGCGTGGAAACGCGTACCTCATCACCTGTACAAATTAAACGCGGTGCCGATTTCCAAAGCTTAAACACTCAAGGTTTATACCCTGGTGGTGAAGGTGCTGGATATGCTGGTGGTATTTTATCTGCGGGTATTGACGGAATTAAAATTGCTGAAGCGGTCGCATTAAAAATGTTAGCAGACCTCGCTGACTAGGCAAATTAAGCAACAACACTAATGAGTAGTAACAGGCGTTGCTACTCATTTACATTTTATTCCCACCTTCATTTTTAAAATGCCCTGTACATTTTTACTTCCCTCTTAAAAACCTGTATATCTATTAACCTTTATTTTTCATAAGAAAAATCCAATACCGATTATATTAACAAGCAAAATAGATTAGTTAATTAATGTGATTGGTATAACAACCGTCGAATTAAGGAACTCAAATGAAAATTGTTTTATTAGATGCACTCACGTTAGGTGATAGTGACTTATCTGTATTTGATACATTAGGAGAGTTAACGGTTTATCAAACAACCGATGCAAAACAAACTGTCGAAAGGTTAGTGGGGCAAGAAGTGATCATTACTAATAAAGTTGTGATCACAGCGCAGCATATGGCTGATAACCCACAATTAAAGTTAATTTGTATTTCAGCAACGGGTACTAACAATGTTGATTTAGAAGCAGCAAACGCAGCTGGTATCGAGGTCAAAAATGTTTCTGGGTATTCTACCGAGAGTGTTAGCCAAGCAACTTTTTCTTTGTTGTTTCAATTGATACATCAAAGCCGTTACTATGATCAATATATTACTGAGAAAAAATGGTGCGAAAGCCCGGTGTTTACTCATATAGAACGCTCTTTTTTTGAAATAAAAGGCAAGCATTGGGGGGTTATTGCAATGGGTGAAATCGGCCAGCGAGTTGCGCAATTAGCGAGTGCTTTCGGTTGTGATGTTTGCTATTACTCAACATCGGGAAAGAACAGCCAGCAATCGATTCCACAGGTTGATTTGCAAACGCTATTGAGTGAATGTGATGTTATCTCTATTCATGCGCCCCTTAATGCTCAAACAGAAAATTTGATTGGAGCAGAGGAGCTACAACAGTTAAAACCGGGTGCAATTATATTGAATTTAGGCCGTGGTGGTATTATTGATGAAAGTGCGATGGCAACAGCTTTAGATACGCAAGATATTTATCATGGTACTGATGTCCTAGCGGTAGAGCCGATGCTCGCAGAGCACCCTTATTTTTCTGTCAAAGCTGAACATCGCTTGGTCGTTACACCACACACTGCATGGGCAAGTGTTGAAGCACGTGCTAGCTTAATTGAAAAGGTAGCTAATAATATTCGCACGTTTAGCGTTTAACTAAAGTTAAGCTTAGCCTGAAACTAAAAAGGCCCGATTTTATAACTTATAAAATCGGGCCTTTTATTATGTATTAAGCATTCACTAACATTAAGTGGGTGCTATTTTCGCTATTTAACCAGGGAAGAAGATTAATTTAATTAAGAATAAGATAGCTAGGAACCACACACTCAAACTTAAGTCTTTTGCTTTACCACTGGCAATTTTGATTGCTGCATAAGCAATAAAACCAATAGAAATACCGTTAGCAATAGAGAAGGTTAGTGGCATCATGATCGCAATAATTACTACTGGTGCCGCCTCAGTAATATCATCCCAGTTGATGCTTTTAAGACCGCCAACCATTAACACTGCAACGTATAATAGTGCTCCTGCAGTCGCGTAAGCAGGTACCATTCCAGCTAATGGTGCAAAAAATAACGCTAATAAGAATAACACACCAACAACAACAGCTGTTAAACCAGTGCGGCCACCTTCAGCAACACCTGCCACACTTTCAATGTAACTTGTTGTTGTTGATGTACCTAATACTGAACCTGCCATTGATGCACCACTATCTGCTAGTAGAGCACGATTTAAACGAGGAAGGTTACCATCTTTATCTAGTAGTTTTGCTTTATCAGCAACTGCAATTAAAGTCCCTGAAGTATCAAATAGGTCAACGAATAGGAAGGCAAATACAATGCTGATCATGCCTACGTTAAACGCACCTGCAATATCCATCTGCATAAAGGTAGGTGCAATACTTGGTGGCATAGATACAATACCTGCATATTGTACGTCACCCATAATTAGACTGATGATTGTCACTAGTAAAATGGCTATCATTACACCGCCTTTAACGCGGAAATGAGCAAGTGCAATCGTAGCAATAAATGCTAATGAAGCCAGTGCTGCTGGTAATGCAGTAATATCACCTAAACTTACTAAAGTTGCTGGATTACCTACTACGATGCCGGCATTCTTTAAGGCAATTAACGCTAAGAATAAACCGATACCGGCTGCAATACCTTTGCGCATTGGTAATGGAATTGAGTTGATGATCCACTCTCGGATCTTGAATAAACTTAACAATGTGAAACACACGCCTGATAAGAATACTGCACCTAGTGCAACTTCCCAGCTGTAGCCCATGTGTAGCACTACCACGTATGAAAAGAATGCGTTTAAGCCCATACCTGGTGCTAAAGCAACTGGGTAATTAGCGTATAATCCCATAATAAAACAGCCTACCGCAGCAGCCAAACAAGTTGCTACAAATACTGCGCCTGAATCCATTCCTGTTGCAGATAGCATTGATGGGTTAACAAAGATGATGTAAGCCATGGTTAAGAAGGTCGTGAAACCTGCAACAATTTCTGTTTTAACATTACTGTTGTTTTCGGTCAGTTTAAATAATTTTTCTAACATAATTTTTCCGTTACTAGCAGGTGTAGAGGTCTGGTTCCGTGAGACCTACAAGATTAAAGATTGAGTGTAAATTTTGGTAAGCGAGTAGAATAACTGATTTTAATGTGAGTGTAATTACATTATTAAACTGGATGAGTTAATTTCAGTAGCTTGTGATTGTGCCAAAAATAAAAAACTGGCCGTAGCCAGTTTATAAAAAGAGGTGGGAAGCGTTAAAAATGAAGCTTATTTTACTGCTGCTTTATGATTCATTGTTGAATCTAAACGAATACCTTGGTCATTAATATCGACGTTAATATTCATACGCGTATCGTAATCTTTTAGGAACATCGCCTCTTCAGGAATTATTTCACCTGCTAATTCAACGGCATCAGCGATTGGCGTTAAAATTTTCTTAGTATCGAAAGATAGTTGATATACCCCTTCAGCTGATAATGTCTCAAGAGATAATTTCTCAGCTTCTTGTAATCCTTTGTTGCCATTGTAGATCACAAAGTGATCTCCTTTAATTGCCATTTGTGGATTTAAATTTAACCGTGAAGAGATAGGAATGACTTTATTAAGCGATACTGCAGGCCCATTATTAGTTAAATCAATTTGCTGTAATTCAGGTACAAACATCTTAATTGAATTAAATAAGTTAACAGGGTTTGTGACATGAATCGCCAATAATGCATCTAAACTTTCTAAGCGAGGTTGGTCATTATCTTGCGAGACAGCATAATCAAAAATAGCAGTACTGATGCCTTTCACATTAGCTGCCATGCTTGAACCCATACCTAGCATTGCTAGGGATTCACCGCTGGCATCTATCTGATATTGAATATCTGCTAAAGGCCCACATTGGAAACGTGGTGTTTTTAAATTCGCCCAAATATCAGTTAAAGCGCTAGATAGTTGACCAACATCTAAACCAATCGATGTTGCTATGACATTATCGTCAAAGTTTTGTGTGTAATTAGGGATGTAACCACGTAACGTTTTTAGAGCATTTAAGATCGGTTGATTTTTACTTTCAAGCACAGCTGCAAAACCTAGTGTTGATTGTTCTTTACTGATATCCACCTGCGTGTAACCAAAAGCAGTACGAGGCCAGTTTTGCGCAATACCTCGTAACTCTTCTTTACAGGCTGCGCTATGTAATAACTGAAAGGCAGTATCTTCATCTTTAGTTAGTTCTGTTAACTGTCTTGCCAGTTGGTTATCATCTTCACTGGTTAAGCCTTTGATGATTTCCACATGATTAACAAAACCAACACTGTTATTCATAAATTGATGTTGTTGCATAATATCTTCGAGCATGTGTGTATCAGCTAATGATTTGCTTGGTTTTTTTATCCCTAATGCCATGGCCAGTAAATCTTCTGATACAAAACTACTTTGAATAGTGGCTGTTAACATGCCATTTGATTGTGCAACGATTAGGTTAATAGGCTTACCTTGGTCATCTTCAACCATTGGATAAATTCTGTATTTAAGTCCTTTTAACTCACCTTCAGTATGCGTAAAGTCAGTTTCTTGTTCATTTTTATCTAACAAGTCCCAAATTGCTTGTGGGTTTTCAACTTCTACTTTGAGCACGGGTAATAGCCCTAGTGTATAAAAATAAGCGCGGATCTCATCTGCTAAACCAAAGTTCTTAGTCAGTAAATCGGCATCCTTTAAGCTATCTTCATAAGTACTTAGTAGATTCGTTAAAAAATGTATTGAGGGAGATTCTTCACCGTATAAGGATTCAATATGTGTCGGGTTTTTAGGGTCAATCAGGTTCGGTGCAGAGGCGATATAATCTTTAATAGGAAATGGTGTTAATTGACCTGTGAAAAATGGTGTATCGGCAGGTACGTAGCTCAATACATTATCATTTTCTGCTTGTTGCTGGTACCAGTAAGCAGAAGCGCCAGCGGCTATTACCGCAATAGGAATTAATATTTTTTTCACAGTTGAAACTCCATAATCTATGACGAATAAAGCGACCTAATAAGGCGCGCTTTATAAAAGGCTTTATACCCTTTGTAAGTAACCAGTGGGTTAGTACATGAGGAGTAATATAATATATAAGACGGATAAATTTATTAGTCAGCTAAGTTGAGTATTTGTTCATTCAAATCTTAGACTTTTCACACTTTTCTCAATAGCTTGTGTATTAAGTTTTAGGATATCTCAAGTCTTTTAAATTAAAGCCCAGTTGAATATCTATTTTTAAGGAAACCAGTTGTTTGGAGAGTAAGGCTTCTTGTTGCTGTTGTTGCACTTTTAATAAACGTTTATCGCTATTATTTTCAGCTTGGAACATTCTCTGTAGGCTGGAGTACTCCTGCAATAAAGCCATAGCTCCTTTATTACCTACCCCTTCAACCCCTTTAATGTGACTACTGCTAATGCCGGTAATCGCCCAATAGTCTGTTAGTTGATCTATTTTCATGTTTAGTTTGTGTTCTACATAGTAACTATCCATGTGTAGAGATTGAAAATAGTCATAGATACTCGTGTAAGCATTCAGTAACTGATAAAACCCTTTATCTGTCGAGACTATTGTACAGCGCTGTTGACGTGCGGTGACTTTGTGGGCCAAGGTGGCAATCAGATCATCGGCTTCATCTTGCTCAGTAACTAAAGACTCAATACCCATTTCATAAAAGGCATCTTGAATATGTGGTAAGTAAGCTTTTAAATCACTAGGAATTGGCTTTCTGCTTTGTTTGTATTCAGGTAAAAGCTGATGTCGCCAACTAGCTTGATGACTATCAAATACACAAATGACATGACTGGGTGTATGTGCCCTTAATAATTTCTGTAAGGCATTACAGGCTGTATTGTTGGTGGCACTTAATGCAAATTCTGATTTTGCATTTTGTTTTTCTTGTATTGCATAGATGCGACGAATTAAGTTCATCGCATCTATGATTAGTAATGACGCGCCCATTCTAAGTAGTTATCTTATAACAAGGAGTGTAAACACTGCCAGGTAACTTCATACGGCCTTGGTCGATAAAGCTTTTCAATAATTTATCTACTCTTAACATTAATTCTTTTTCTCCGGTCAGCAAGAATGGGCCATTTTCTTCAATGGATTTTATTCCTTCATCTTTCACGTTACCACCAACTATACCTGAGAAAACTCGGCGTAAGTTTGATGCAAGTTGCTCTTTGGGTTGGTCGTGATGTAGCACTAAGTTTGCCATGTTTTGATGGTTAGGGATGAAAGGCTCCTGAAAGGTTCGGTCTATTTTTAATGCCCAATTGAATGAGTAAGCGTCACCAATAGCTTTACGGTACTCTTTGACACGATGCATCGATTTTTTGATTATTTTAGCGACTGTTGGGGCATCATCAATAATGATTTGATAATGCTCTTGGGCTTCAGGGCCTAAGGTGTGTACGATGAAGTCATCGATTGCTTCAAAGTAATCAACACTGCTTGCTGGCCCTGTTAATATAATGGGCAGAGGCTGGCGTTTATTTTCTGGGTGCATCATGATACCAAGAATATACAACAACTCTTCTGCAGTGCCTGGGCCGCCTGGGAAAATGATAATACTATGAGTAAAACGCACAAAAGCTTCTAAACGCTTTTCAATATCAGGGAGGATCACTAATTCGTTCACAATTGGATTTGGAGGCTCTGCAGCAATAATACCCGGCTCAGTTAAACCAATGTAACGGCCCGGCGCAACACGTTGTTTAGCATGCCCCACAGCGGCACCTTTCATTGGCCCTTCCATAGCACCAGGGCCGCAACCAGTACAAATATTGAGTTCCCTTAAACCAAGTTGATTACCCACTTCTCGTGTATAAGAAAACTCTGTTTTATTGATCGAATGACCGCCCCAACAAACGACCATATTCGGGTCAATGCCGGCTTTTAAAATATTGGCATTACGTAAAATAGAAAACACTAAGCTGGTGGATTCTTCACTATTAAATTCTGTTGATTCATGAGGCTGTAGCTGAGTGTTAACATACAAAATATCACGTAATACTGAGAATAAGAGGTCTTGCATTCCTTTAATTAACTCACCATCAATATACGCATCTTCAGGGGGATTAATGAGCTCTAAAATAACGCCGCGTTCTTGATGTAATACATTAACTTGAAAGTCTTTATGTTTTTCCAGGATCTCTTTACTGCTGTCAGTGTGGCTACCTGACTTTAAGACGGCTAACGCGCAATTTCTGAATAACTGGTAAGTTTCGCAAGAGGCACTGTATTTTAGTTGGTTGACCTCTAGTTGAGAAAGTAACGCCATACTGCCAACGGGACTGATATGTGAAATCATAGCTTCTCCTTTTAACTTTTTATTAGATTAACTGAGTTAGATGGAGAAGCCACGTAAAAGCACTGATTTTTGATAAATAATTAAAATAAAAAAGGTTATATAACTATATTTCTACTGATTTTCTGATTTTTGCTCATTTTTTGTAAGCTGAAAAACCTGATCTCTACCCTGACGTTTTGCTTGGTAAAGAGCAGTATCTGCTCGCTCAAAAACATCGTCACTTTCATCTGAAGGAGTAAATGCAGTAAAACCAACCGAAATAGTAATAGTCAGGTGCTCCTGTTTAAACTGGAATGGAATAGACTTAATGCGGTCACGTAATTTATTTAAAGCAAGCTCAGTTTGTGTTGGTGAAATCTCTGGTAATAATAATGTAAATTCTTCTCCACCAAAGCGTGCAATATAATCAGCATTACGAATAGATTTTTGTAATGTTTGGGCAATAACGTTTAGTACTTTGTCTCCGGCAAGGTGGCCAAATCTATCATTAATTGATTTAAAGTTATCGATATCAATAATCGCCAGGTTGAGGGGAGTTTTATAGCGTTGATAGCGAGTGACTTCTGTTTTTAAGCGTTCACTCCAAGCGGCTCTGTTAGGTATTTTAGTTAAGAAATCAATATGTAGTTGTTTATTCTGTTGCTTTAAGGTCTTTTGATAGCTTTGGGTCTCGTTCTGTAACTCCTTGATTTGCCTTACCATACTTTGGAATTTAGTACGGTATTTCTCTTCTTGTTGCTCTTCCTGTAAAGCCATCGCTGCTTTTACATTCGTTACGTAATCTGAGATTGAAGCTTGCAATTCTTCTAGGGTTTGATTTTTGCTGTTTGCTTGAAGCTGATCTGCACCTTGATGAATTGTTTTATAGGTTTCTTTTTGTTTTTCAAAGTCTTCTTCACTAAGCTTAAGGGTCTGCGCAAAATTTAAATAAAACTGCGTTAAGCTATCATTAAGCGTATATAAGAAATGACGGGAAGTTCGGCGTTCTTCTCGGGTGCTATCAATAATAATATTAATCACTTGTAGACAGTATTGAGGTAGCTGAAACGGATCTGGATCGTTAGAGATATCAATACGTACTTTTTCTAGTTTTTTAGCAAAAGCTTGGCCTACATCTAATTCCAAAATCAGTAGTTGTAACTCATCGTTAATAAAAGAGATGTCAGCTTTGGTATCTACTTCTGATGGGGTACAGCTTTTGTTTAATTCAATGACAGCATGTTGATAAATTTTAACTAGATCTTTTAAAGCACAGTGATGTTCAGTAATAGTGTAAGGCTCTGGTGCATCTTGCATCTCAGCAATTTTATCTTTTACTGCTTCTGAGAGTGAATTTATTTGTTGCAGTTGTGCTTGTGATTGACGTGCAACTAATTTACCTTCAGATAATTTATCTTCAAGCGTATAAGGGGTGCTTTCAAGTTGTTGGCTATACTCATCAAATAACTGATTTTCATCTTCAACAGTTTCTGTTGATTGCAATTTTTTTAAAAATTTAAACTGATATTTATCGATTGCTTTGTCTTGTCGATAACTCCGTTTTAATAATTGCTGCAATAATCGAGTTATTGCCTTAGATGACGCCATCTGCTGATTCCTTTTTATTATTTTAGCGTTCTGAAGTATCGATTAGTTTCTATGTAAGCACAAGCTAAGACACCTCAAATTTACCTAACGATTTAATTCTGGCCATGAGATCGTAGTGCCAGGATGGCTACTTTTTTGTTTCACTATACCTTTATCAATACCTGCTTGGCCTAATATCCACAAATCCCCATCAAAGAATGCGGGTTGAATTTTTTCAATAGCATACAACTCTAGCCAAGTATCGGTATTAAGTTGGTCACGCATCTGACAAGCCCCATATAAAGCGAGACTGGTTAAATTTAACATTCTTTCAGGGGCAATTGCCCGAGACACATTGTTTAAGAATGGGAAGGCAACAACGCCACAGGCAATATTTCCTTCTAGAGAATAACTATCAGCAAAGAATTTAAAAAAGGATTCAATTTCTAGTGCAAATTGTTTTGCTTCTTCATATTGTTCTTGTTCGGAAATGAATAACAGCTGATTATCACGTACTTGAGTGATTTGAGTGCGCTGGTAGAAATGCGTAGTCAATGCCTGACCTAAAGCTGCTTCAATTTTTTCTGCATTAAACAAGCCTTTTGTACCATTTAAGTTGTTAAGAAACGGAATATTTACTAGTGCATAAAATAGTGGGGTACCTTGATATTGTAATTCATTTTCTTGTATTTGCACTTGGTGAGAAGGCAATTTTGAACGTGGGTGTAGCTGCAATCTTTTACGCGTAGTTAGTTCTGATTCAACTAGTTTTTTATTGCGTCTAAAAATACCTAATACCATTAATAAAGCAATTAATAGTAATAATACCGCTATGTAAGCTACATTTTTAAAACGATTATTCTTCAACAATAACTCGTTATTTTTTGTTTCTAATTGGATTTGTTGTTGTGTTTGCTCAATAAGTTGAAATTGCTCATTGATTTTTAATTGTTGCAAAGCAAACAGCTTTTCCTTGATTGCATTTTGTAAGGAATGGAAGTTTTTAAAGTGAAAATTTGCCTGTTGATGGTCACCAGAGAGTTCATAACTTAAGGCTAGCATTTCAAATGCTTTTACTCTGAGTTCTGGAAACTTGTCTTTTGCTAAAGTTAATACATTTTCTAACTGTAAAATGGCTAACCCGGTATCTTGGCTACGAATATTAAGTTGCGCCAATAATAAGATAGTTTCGGTTTGTTGCTCAAGCCTATTCAACTTTTTAAAGTGGTAACGAGCATTTTGCAAATACTTCTGTGCTAGGTCAGTATTTTTATCCAGGTCATAGGGCATTGATGCATAAGTACGACCTAATTCTAAATAAATATAAGCTAACAGTGTTTTATGCTTTTTCTCTACTAATTCCATCGCATTGAATAGGTAGATTAAAGATTGATTAAACTCTTTATTTTGACGCTTTAAAATTGCAAATTTCAGTAAGCTATCAGCTTGTTGTACATAGTTTTCTGTGGGTAATAATAATTCAACGCGCTGACTAGCAAAGTCCATTGCACGCTTATAGCGATGCTTCTGCTGATAAAGATTAGATAGGCTAGCTTTGATTAAACTATTTAATTTAATCAATTGGAGTTGATCAGCCATTGCATTGGCAGTTTGAAAGTTTGAAACCGCCAGTTGTTGCTGGTTAATTTGGTCATAATAATGCCCATAGTAATAAGCTAACCAAGCTAATAGCTCTGTTTTTTTGCTATTCTTAAGGCTTTGTTTCACTTTACCTAGGGATTCATTTGCTAATTGGTATTGGTGTGTTTCTAAAGCTAATTTAGTGACAGTTAAGTTGACTATTTCAGGTAAGTTAGCGAAGTTGGTCTTTTTATTATCTGCCATTACTTGTAAAGAGTGCTGCATCATATTGATCAGCGTTTCATTACTCAACTGTGGACGTTCTGGCTCAGGTATTTCACTGGCAATCAGGTTTAAGGTTCTAATCTCATCCGGGCTTTCACTCGGGTTTTTTAATAGTGGCATTAATAACGATAAGCTTTTTTCGTAGTTTTCTAATTCGATGTAACAAGAAGCTAATAAGTGCGTTGGGGCATTATTAGGGATACGTTTGGTTGTTAAACGTGAGTTTTTATTAATGAAGTTGTCTTGTGGTGGTGGCAATGCAGCCACCTTATCCATAAATGCAGTAACATTATTAATACAAGAAACAGGTTCAAGTTCACGGGTTTTATAGCTTTCTTTAATAGATGCTGGGATTAATGCATCACCTAATTCTATTGCGAATACTGAATGGCTCATCACCACTAGTAAGCAACCTATCAATGCACGTGAAAAAAAGCTCATGAATACTTAAAACCTTATATGAAATTCGCACCTTACTTTTGTTAAGGTGCGGTTATTGTAACAAATTTAACGTTACTGTCTTACTAAACGAATATTGTGTATCTCTGGTAATACACAAGTACTGCGTAATGGATTGATATCTAAGCCACCACGACGTGTGTATCTAGCATAGACAGTTAATTCACTTAATGAGCCGTGTGCCATTAAATCACAAAATATACGCTCTACACATTGCTCGTGAAATTCATTGTGTTGACGGAAAGAGATTAAATAGCGTAGTAATTTTTCGTGATCTAAGCGCTTACCTGTGTAAGTTATCTCTACACTTCCCCAGTCAGGTTGGCTGGTGATTAAACAGTTAGACTTTAGTAGGTTAGAGTGAAGTGTTTCAGTGACTGTATCATCTAAACTAATGCCGTTTAACAAACTTGGAGATAGTTGATATTGATCTACTTCGATATCAAGCTCATCGATATTTATACCAGACAGAGCCCCTAACTCATCTATTACTTTATCTAATTTTGTATTAAGCGTCACTTCTACCGGTTTTTTAGCACAGGCAGATAAGTCATTGCTGAGAATGGTTTGAACTTCTTCTACAGAGTCAAACTTACTTTGGTTAAAGCTATTAAGGTAAAGCTTAAATGATTTTGATTCGATTAAAAATTCACTATTGTAGGGAACTTTAACCACGCCAGTTGCCACTATTGGCTTACCTTTACTATTTAACCAAGAAAGCTCGTAGATATTCCATAAATCAACACCGTAAAAGGGGAGTGAATCAGCTTCTAAAGAAAGTTCATTACGATTTAAACTACGCGGAACACCCTGTAATAAAGTATTGTCATAATGGCATTTATATTCAGTGATTTTACCTAGTGATAGGTCTTTTAAAGCTGAATCGTGGTCGTATAAAGTTGAATGTGACATTGAGTTTCTCATTTTTAAATCAGAGGGTGCTATAAATGCAAGACAAAGCAGCCCGAATCGTTACAATAAGCAGTATTGTAACTAAAAAGAAGAATTATTCGAGCTATGAATACAGATATCCAAACTGAGTTATTGGCGTTACAAGCACGTCACCTTAAATTATGGGAAGTTAAAAACGGTACGCTTCCTACGCAAGCCTTTGATGCAGAGTGGCTGTCTCCTTGCCAAGTTGGTGAAGTATTTGAAGATAAAATTACTTGGAAAGCACAAAAACGCACAGAACAAGTTGATTTAAAAAATATTGAAGATGCACTTGAAGTAAAGCTTCATCCCGCAATAGAAGCCTTATTTTGTAGCCATTATTGTGATCATATACCTTGTGAATTTCATGGTCATCCTATTGAATTAATTCAGGTATGGAATGATCAAGATTTTTTAGGTTTGCAAGAAAATATGATTGCACACTTTATGATGCAGAAACGTTTAAAGAAACCTGCCTCTATGTTTATTGCGACTTGTAGTGATGAAATGCAAGTTATCTCGATATTAAATGAGACTGGGCAAGTGCAATTAGAGACGTTAGGTAAAAAACAAGAAGCAGTATTGGCAGAGTCACTGGCAGAGTTTCTAAGTAAACTAAACCCTATCATACTGTAATTTATAATCGCTCTTATATATTACAGCCAAGTAATCGTGCATAGAAAGTTAGGTTAACATTTACTCTTATTATTTAGTCAACTAGGTGAGGCTTAACACTCACCTATATTTTTGCTATTAACACCAAACTATTTTCAGTAAGTGCTTAATAAGCGGATAATAATAATGGATTGGTAACTAGGTTTCTCACACCATGGGCATGATTTTCATTGTATTGATTGTCTTTGAACCATGTCGCAACGGTATTAATACTAACCTTTAATACTTGAGGGCGAACACTCCATGTAACCTGAAATGGTGAGCCTTGTTGGTTGTAAGCCGGCCCGGTGGTTGACCCTAAATATTGTATTGGTTGTCCTGAGTTATCTGGAATATTGATAGCCTGCGGACGATCACCTTTCACTGAGTGCTTGGTTAACTCTACAAAATCTAGAGCTTCTTTATCATTTACTAACACAAACACTTGAGACTCTACGCGAAGAGCCGGGTTTTTAGTTGAGTCACTTAAACATGAACCCAGTGTCGGTCCTGGTTTTACGTTTGCTGTTGAATAAACATAATGAACTTCAATAGTATCACCCGGAAATAATTGATGATGCAGCTCTTTAGATAAAGGCACAGAAATTGGAGTTAGTTCTTCCTTAGTTAATTGTCCTGCATATAAATATCCACTATTGTTACCCTTACCATCTCCATTACCAGCATAACGAGTAAATTCACCACCTTTATGCTCTGCATTTTTATGAAAATGAATATTACATAGGTTCATATCCGTGGTGTTTGGCGCATATGAAAATAACTGAGTATTGTTCCCTGCAATATTATCTATATCTCGTGGTGATTGAGGACCAAATCCTTTATCTAGGGTGTTTTGTTGTAATTCAGCTCTTTGTTGCTCAATAATCTGATCTGAGACTGGTTCTGATTGAGTTACTGTCTGTGATGCAAAAACCGATAATGGAAGTGCAGTCGTGGTACACAGTAGTAATAAGTGTTTTTTCATTAAAATTTTCATAGCTATCCTTGCTAGTTATTATTAGTAGCTACGTTATTGTAGCTAGCTTAAGTTTTTGCTTATTTGTTATGTAAGCTTCTGATGTAATTAGGGTTGTTATAATAGATGAATCAAGTGTTTAAATAAATAACAGATAGGGGAAGAATAAGATAAACTATATATTCCTTGTTCTTAATCACATTAATGCCAATATGTTACAAAACTTCTTTTTATCTATTCCAATCAGTTTACGTTTTATGCTGTTATCTGCATTTTCATTTGCATTAATGACAGCCTGCGTAAAGTTGGTAAGCACACACAATATCCCCGTTTTTGAAATTGTTGCTGCAAGAGGCTTGGTCTCTTTGCTGATAAGCTATGTTGATATTAAGCGTAAAAAAATCGCAGTGTGGGGAAATAATAAGGCGTTATTAATATCGCGAGGAGTGGTTGGCACGTTAGCGTTAATTTGTGTTTATTACGCAGTTACTACTTTACCACTAGCGGAAGCGACACTATTACAATATTTGTATCCTGTTTTTACCGCTTTATTAGCTTTTTTCTTTTTAAAGGAGCGAATTCAACGATCGACCTTAATATGTATTGGCTTATGTTTAGTTGGCTTACTTGCAATGGTTCAACCTAATCTGGCTTTAAATGGTGAAACGGTTTTACCTTGGTTTAGTGTGTTTGTTGCGCTATTAGGTGCATTAGGCAGTGGTACTGCGTATGTGATTGTTAAACGCTTGAGTAAAACAGAAGATAGTTCGGTGATTATCTTTTACTTCCCGCTGATTGCATTACCCTTGTCTTTAGCTTTATTAGGGAATGATTTTGTGATGCCAGATGGTGAAGCGTTAATTTTATTATTGTTTGTGGGGATATTCACGCAAGTTGGACAGGTTGGCTTAACAAAAGCGATGCAAACAGAAGTGGCGGGAAAAGTAAGTGCTTTCTCTTATGTGCAAGTCGTCTTTTCTACTATCTTAGGCGTGTTAATATTTAACGAAATCCCATCTGTTTGGACATTGATTGGCGGTATACTAATCATTTTAGGAGCATTGGTTAATGTCTTTGGCGGTAAGAAAAAATAATCACTTTTAGTCAACTATAGTCTCCTCGTTGGTGTTTATACTGAGTAAACTCTTACCTTTAGGGTATTGGTGATGAGAGGGTTGATTAATAAGCCCTATTTTCTTGAAAATAGATTATTTTATACATTATTTATAGTTCAAATATGAACTATTATTGCTTTGTTGCGTCTATAATTGAGCGAAAAAGAAACAATTTTTGTCTGTTTACTTGTAGTATTATGCGGCAGAGTATTGCTACTTAAGCTGCTGACTAACATCAATAGCGTCCACTTAACCAAGATATTATTAGATAATTTAATCATATAAATGAAAATACCTAAAAGAATTCAGCCATTAATCGATGATGGCATTATAGATGATGTGTTACGCCAGTTAATGAGCGGCAAGGAAGCCACAGTATATGTTGTGCAATGTGGTGATCAAATACGTTGTGCCAAGGTTTATAAAGAAGCGAGCAAACGTAGTTTCAAGAATGCTGTTTTATATAATGAAGGGCGTAAAGTGCGCAATGGGCGTAATGCCCGTGCAATGCAAAAAGGCTCGAAGTTCGGTCGTGAACAGCAAGAAGAAATTTGGCAAAACACTGAGGTTGATACCTTGTATAAGTTTGCGGCAGCAGGCGTAAGGGTTCCAACCCCCTACGGGTGTTTTGGTGGCGTGTTAATTATGGATTTAATTACTGATGATGACGGTTACGCTGCTCCACGTTTAAATGATGTCGCTCTGTCGGAAGAGCAAGCACTAAGCCATCACGCTAAAATGATGGATTATGTGGTGCGTATGTTAAGTATTGGCATTATTCATGGTGATTTATCAGAATTTAATGTGCTGGTGGATGAACAAGGCCCTGTAATTATCGATTTGCCACAAGCGGTCGATGCAGCTGGTAATAACAATGCTAAAAAAATGTTGTTACGTGATGTAAACAATATGACTCAGTATTATTCTCAATTTGCCCCAAGTTTAGCGACTACACGATATGGTGAAGAGATTTGGGCTATTTTTGAAACTGGAGAGCTTTCGGATAAAACGGTATTAACCGGTCAATTTGTTGACTCTGAAGTCACTGCGGATGTGGATAATGTATTAAACGAAATTAACGCTGCACGTGAAGAAGAGTTAGATCGTTTGGATCGAATGACTAATCATGACTAGTCATATTCAGCACCATTAATTGGTCAGAGCCTTAATATTATGTTTTCTCGTTTTTATTCCATAATGAATGTCGGCATCCAAGATGAGCCTCCGAGTAAAGTAGAAAAAATGCGTATGTTAAACGTGTTAAACCTACTCACTTTACTTGTCTCTTTTGTTTACACTGCTAACTATGTCTTTGTTTTAAAAGAAGACTGTGCTGCATTATACAATGTAATGTTAACAGGTGGGTACGTTCTTGTTTTTTTACTCAGTTATTTTCATTGTCACAAGGTCGCTAAAATAACCTATTTTAGCTTTGTTCTTCTGCATCTTTTTTTCTTTACTAATTTATTTTTTACGAAGGATAGTGGGTTTCATTTTTACTATTTCTTAGTGCCGATGGGAGTTCTGTTACTATTTGAATTAAAAGAGATATCTCTGAAAATTGTGTTTAGTATAGCGGCTGCATTATTATTCTTATACTCAGAGAATACACTCAATCCAAACCCGTTAGTTGTTTTAAATTCCGAGACTAACCATATACTGTATCAATCTGTTTTTTTAGTGAATATGTTTGCGATTGTTTTAGCATTAACCTTGTTTAGTAAACAGATAGAAAAACATGAATTAGAGTTAGTAAAGCAGGCAACCACTGATATTTTGACTGGTATTAAAAATCGCCGTTGTTTCTTTGAAGAAGGTGAACAGTTATTAATTGAAGCTAACAAAGCAAAGCAGCATGTGACGTTACTGTTATTAGATTTAGACTTTTTTAAAAGTATTAACGATAAATACGGACACTCAGTAGGTGATGATTGTTTAGTCGGAGTTGCTAGTACTTTACAGAGGTTAGATTTTAAAGATAAAGTTTGTGCTCGTATTGGCGGTGAAGAGTTTGCTTTATTGTTACCTAATTGTAGTTTACAACGCGGCATGTTGATTGCTGATAAACTTAGAGTGCAAATTGAACACTTAGTGATCACCAATAAGAAAGGCAACGTAGTGAAATGTACAACAAGTATTGGTGTTAGCTGTAACATCACCCAGCAAGAAAATTTAAAAGCGTTACTTGAAAAGTCAGATATTGCCCTATATGAAGCAAAAGGGAACGGACGTAACCGTGTAGCTTCATACTCTGAACATGGATGAACCTTTTTAAATCCAACATCCTAGGATGTTTCAACTAATCGTTATCCGCACCAAGAAATTACTAATAGGTTTTAATATGATTGCAAAAATTAAACAGTTTTTAAATTCGATGATCCCTCCTGATAGCCCTGAATTTGATAAGTCTTTAGCTATTGTTTGTTTGCTTTGCGAGGTTTGTGTCGCTGATCATCAAAGTGCTTCTGAAGAAGAAACTGCCGTTGTCCATACTTTACAGAAGCTGCTGAATATAGATGCAAATAATGCAAGTCGCTTGTTACAAGAGGGAATGAAAGAGGTGAGCGCGAGTAATTCAGTATTTGATTTTACTTCGCAATTAGGCGAGTTAGATAGTGATGCTCGTATTGATGTCATTAAAGCAATGTGGGAAATTGCTTATGCAGATGGACACTTAGATGAAATGGAAGAGGCATTGATTCGTAAAGTTGCTTCATTACTTTATGTTAATCACAGTGATTTTATTAAAACTAAATTATCAGTTGTACCAGCTCACTAACAATGAGCAGTTGTATCGAGCTGCTATTATCAATAAAACTAAATGGTTGTGATAGCAGTTTTATAAAGATGGGAGTGATTTAATTTGTTATTGTATTTAGCTGGTCTTTGTCACTTTTTTGTTTACCCATAAGCTCTTCTTTTCTTAACTTTCTTAATATAGGAAAAGACCTTTTCTGGTAAAATATTACCTATATATCTTCGTCTAAAACCTACTTTCCATAAAGATGAATAATAATGTTTTTTAAACTTAAATGGAGATGTAAAAGCACTCCATGAGCCAGATGTTTTAGCTAAATGCCTTTCATAATTATAGTTTCCTACATATTCTGAATGAGTCAAATTACCAAATTGTACAGACTCTTCATAAGTAGGAGTGGTTAATAACCTTGAAATTGGGTTTATTGAAGTTTCAGGTGAAATTTCCATTTTCCAGCAATCACTTTCTGTTTTCATAAAGTCTTTAATAAAGTCTAATGTACCTTCTTGAAACTCATTTATGATCTCTGTTGTTCTATGAGAAGATATATGTTCTTCACAGACGGGGGTAATCCCTTCTTTATCTGATTTAAAGTTAATGACCGAGCCGTGGGGGGCAGAAAAGATAAATTCGAACAAATGTACACAGCTAATAACTACATCGTAATTCTTTTGTGGCTGAGAGAAGTTACATATATATCCTGACATTGGTAAACCCTTTGATACATAACGCTTTGCAGTATCAAATGTGCCTAGGTAATAGCCTTTAACATCTAGTTTTTTATTTAGTATACGGCTTAATTTATCTATTGAATTTTGCATTGTACCTTGCCAACCTATGTCAACAATCGCTATTTTACCAGCTCTCAGAAAATCAATTTGTTGTAAGTAGCTTGTTAAATTTTCACGTTCATTAGCGGAAACTTCACATACTTCTTTGGTTAATAATTGGAAAAGAGTCGCTAATTTTTTTTGATCTGATGGGGAAACTATTTTATCGTTTTTATCAATAAAACCTGCTGCCTTTATTTTAGCTATATGCTGATCTGAGTTGATATCTACTCTGTCTAGATAGTGCCTTACACTTAAATTAGGAAAAATATTACATAGTAACTTTAGTGATGACTCGTCTATATTATCACATATAGTGGGTATATTAATTGCTCTTCGAGAAGCATACATATACTGACTAGGTGGCACTGCTTGGCCTTGATTCATTAAGTTATAAACTTTATGCATCATGTATCCGTCACGTGCGAGAAAAAATGCTTTTTCAACTTGCTGTTCAACAAGCTTATTGGTTAGCCACCGAATAAACCCTAAATAGATAATGCCGCAATATATATAACCAAAATCGTACCACAGGTTTACATTATTATTACCTCTGCGAGTAAACACTTTATTGATAACAGTTGCAAAGTAAATAGATTCGTCAATCGATAAGTTCTTATTATATAGCTCTTTTAATATTTTAAACTCAGGCCGTTGGAATGCGTATTCACTAGGTTTTTCATAATAGTAGGTTTTGATCCCTTTTTTCATCGCATTGATAATATCGGCATAAAAATAATCACCTACATGAAGAATGCTAGAAGGCGGGCAGGCTAGCTCATTTAAAATATGATTGAATAAAGTGCCTTTAGATTTAGACTTACGAATAGTGGAAGATAGGTAAAGTTTATTAAAGGTAGTATAACCATTGTCGTGGAGGATTTTGGTTATAACACTTTCTGGTAAGTACATATCTGAGGTAAAAATAACTTTTTTACCGTTATCTATACAATATTGATAAAACTTATACATATATTCATTTCTGATACAAAATTTTTGCTCTATCTCTATTTCTAACGTTTTCAATCTCTCTGTTATTTCGTTATCGAGGTTTTGCGTTGTTTGGATATGATGGTAAATCTCGTCTAGATTGAGGGATTGAACACCACTTATTTTAGTCGCTATCTTAGTGGCCTCAGGTTCCGCTTTAGTGCGTACCTTTTTGAATTTAAAACTAAGTTCTCCATATTTCTTAATATATAAATTTTCTACAATAGTAAAGATATCTGCAGGATCAAGTACTTTTCTAACAATAACCGTATCGAAAATATCAAAGGAGATGACATCGCTTTTATCAATTAACTTTTTAAAATCATTATTACGATATAATCGTTTTGTTAACGTGATGCATCTATTGAGGATTTTTAACTTAACTTTTTTAAATTGCTGCTTTTTTAATATCATAATTAATCATCCTCAATACCGTGTATAAATTCACAAACTTATGAATTACATTTACACGATATGTTTGAAGTAAAGCATCAGATTGCTATTTCCATAAGAAAACAAATAAATACTGTTTCTAAGTTATCTGATGATGTCCATATACCTGCTTTAAGATTTATACTGATTCAATTATTTTATTATTTAGACATTGTTAATTAGGGGTAGCCTTTGTGTACACGGCCACTTCAAATTTTAAGTGGTTACTTTTCGATGTTTTCTATATAAACACATATATATTACTGAAAAATTATAGGTGCTTTAAAGAGGAGGTTGTTTTGGAGAAGCATCTAAAGCAAATTTAATATTAATCCTATAAAGGCCCTAATTAATCTCGACCATATCTCATTTATAATAAAAACTAGCAATAAGATACTGTGAATGCATTGTTAAGTTGAATTATCAGAACAGTTATACTACTGCAACAGGTGACTTAACAAAATACCAATTTAGTTAAGGTTTTCCTTTTAAGTTCAGTTTAATCGTTTTTTTAATAAATAATCCGTTTGGATATCTCCACCCATATCAAATCCGTGTTCACCGAATTTGAAAAATCCCATTTTATTGTAGAATTTTAATGCTGGTTGGTTATCTTCCCATACACCTAGCCACAGGTATTGTTTATTCTGCTGCTCAGCACGTGCAACGGCAAAGTTAATTAATTGATGACCTAATCCTTCACCTAAAAATTCTTGTAAAAGGTAGATTTTTTCAACCTCCAAGGCATCCGGATCGGCAAGATCTGTTTGTGCACTACCCACATTAAGTTTTAAAAATCCTGCGATCTCGGCTGTTTCATTGCTAATAGGCGCTGAATAGATAAAGTAAAACTCGCTTTCTGGATTCTGTAATTGTGTTGAGAGTAGCTTTATATTTAATGATTCTTGATAGTATTTTTGTAATAAGGCTTCACTGTTACTGTCAGCAAAGGTTTGCTGGTAGGTTTCAATAGCAATTTTTCTTAATAAAGTAACTTGCGCTAAGTTACATTTTTGCATGTTATTCGGGATAGTTGTTTGCATCATTTTCCTTATACCAATCACATTAATTAATCTATTTTACTTGTTAAGATAACTTATATCTTCGTTGTAATTTTCGGAAAGGGGCAACCATTCACATCTTTACCTTAATGCTCCTAGAGGTTGAAATTACTGCTTAAACTAAGTCATTTTTCCTACATAAAATTTACAACACTTATTTAATATAATTGGTATTAAAATTTTAATAAAACCCTTGGTTATAAGTTCCATATCTTAAATTAACTTACTCATCGGCGCAAAATTTAGCACCTATAAATTTGCTTCTATTAGGTTAATTTAAAAACGGATTGGTATAATGGGTATTGTTGATTTTTATTCATGAATTGAGAATATGATGAAAGTGGTTTTTGATGGGCCTGAAGATGGTCCTCTATTTGTTTTTGCTCATGGGGCTGGTGCACCTTTAACTTCTGACTTTATGCAAAAAGTCAGTGTTGGACTTGGAGAACAAGGTATTAGAGTTGCTCGTTTTAATTTTAATTATATGCAGCAACGGGTTGATACTGGTAGCCGTCGCCCACCGGAACGAGCTCCGAAATTGGTTGAACAATTTATACAACTTATTAATGGTTTCGAACAGCCTATGGTAATAGGTGGCAAATCAATGGGAGGGCGTATGGCTAGTTTAGTGATGGCTGAACATGCGTTGGCTCAAGTAAAGGGTGTTGCTTGCTTGGGGTATCCTTTTCACCCACAAGGTAAACCGGACAAACTACGGATCGAACATTTAGAGCAGGTCAAGGTGCCTTTGGCGATCATACAAGGCACTAGAGATAAATTAGGGAGTCAGGAAGAGGTCGCAAATTATGATTTGCCTAATGCATTACAGTGGCATTGGTTAGAAGATGGGGATCATGATTTAAAACCGAGAGTAAAAAGTGGGTTGACACAGAATGGACATATGCAATCTACTATCGATTATTTAGCGAATTATATTAAACAATGCGTGGTTATTTGATAAAAGAGACTGTTTTACGACCTGTTGCTTGAAAACTATCCATTGTTTGGATAATAAATTAGCTTTATCTACATTTATTTGTAAAAGAAGTGTGGATGTATTGTTGATTATTTTTTAAAATCGACATCCGGTCGACATATAAGCAATGATACCTGTACTTTTCATCCATTGTCGTAAAGCATTTAGTTACAGAAGGGAGTTACATGTCAATTGATATCAAACCGCTAGCAGTTGCAGAGCGAAATACCTGTCCAGCAGAATTTAGTTTTGGTGAAGTATTTGCCGACCATATGTTTACACAAACTTATGATGCGAATCAAAAATGGTCAAATGCTGAAATAAAACCTTATCAAACACTGCAATTAGACCCATCAGCTTCGGTTTTACATTACGGTCAAGAGATCTTTGAGGGGTTAAAAGCATATCGTACAGAGAAAGGGGATATTCATTTATTCCGTCCTCGTGAAAACTTTAAACGTTTTAATCGTTCTGCTGCACGTATGGTAATGCCAGAGATCGATGTGGAGTTTCATCTTGAAGCTTTGATGGCGCTATTAAAAATAGATAATAAATGGGTGCCTGAAAAAAATGGTACATCACTATATATTCGTCCAACGATGATCGCGACAGGTGCTAAATTAGGCTTGGGTGCGAGTGATAAATACTTGCACTTTATTATTACTGGGCCTGCTGGCGCGTACTTTAAAGATGGTTTTTCTCCTGTTTCTGTTTATGTTGCAGATAAATACCGTCGTGCAGTTGTTGGTGGTGTTGGTGAAGCAAAAACTGGCGGTAACTACGCGGCAAGTTTATACATGTCTGAAGATGTTGCAGCGCGAGGTTATTCTCAAGTACTCTGGTTAGATGCTATTCATGGTAAATACATCGAAGAAGTTGGCGCGATGAACATCTGTTTTGTTTATGGTGACCATATAGTTACCCCTAAATTAAGCGGCAGTATTTTACCAGGTATTACACGAGATTCGATTTTACAATTAGCTCCAACTCTTGGTTACACTGTATCTGAAGAGCAATTAGCAATAGAAGATATTTTAGCTGATATTAAAAGTGGTAAAATTACTGAGGCCTTTGGTTGTGGTACAGCTGCGGTTATCTCTCCAGTAGGCCAATTATGCTGGAAAGATGTTGATTACATCATCAATGATAATAAAGCAGGAGAAGTTTCTCGTAACTTGTACGATGAATTAACGGGAATTCAATACGGTCTTCGTGAAGATAAATTTGGTTGGATAGAAAAAGTAGATTGTTAATCATTTAGTCTTCTTTTTAACTACCTATTATCAAGGCGCTATTTAGCGCCTTTTTGATATCTAATAGGCATAGCTGTTATTATTCTTAAACGCATTATCAACACTATCACAAATCATATTTCTCACCCATTGATGGCCTGGCTCATCCGTGTTGCCTTGATGCCATAACAATACGTAAGCCATTTCATGGAGTTGAAAAGGCAATGGGATCTGTTTCAGTGGGTACAGCTTTTGCGCATGTGGAACAAAGCTGCTTGGTAACGTAAAAATTAAATCGCTATGCGCGCAAACACTTGCTCCACCATAGAAGTCTGGCAATGTACTGATGATATTACGTTGCTTGTTATGTTTTTCTAACTCGAAATCTATGGCCCAAAACTTATTACCTTCGCAGCTAACTTGTAAGTGATTACACGCTAAATAACCTTGTATATCCCAAGTATTATTTTTGACATGTTGTAATGCCGGGTGGTGCTCATTGACTAAACAGGTTTGATGATCACTGAATAATATCTTATAGGTTAGTTCATCGGGTAAGTTATCTATTTTTAACTGTTGTTGCTGATCATAATCTATACCGGTAATGCCAAACTCTACTTTGCCTTTTTGTAAGTCTTGCATGGATCCTTCTTTCCAGCCTAAAACATCTAAATGAATATTACTGGCCTGTTGTAATAAAGGTCCAATAAAAGAAGGTAATAATGTCGCGTAGGCACTTTCCAACATGCTAATAGAAAAGTGTCGGTCACTGCTTAAAGGGTCAAAGGTAGGTGCTTGAGTAAGTTGATATAGGCCTTGCAGTAATTTAGTGAGTTTCTGTTGTAAATTAAGTGCATGGGGAGTGGGTTTTAAACCATGTGCTGTTCTGGTAAATAGCGGATCTTGTAAATGCAAACGTAAGCGAGACAAACTTTTACTTAAAGCTGATTGACTGACATTCAAGCGAGTTGCTGCGCGAGTGACGCTTTGTTCCTCTAATAAAACTTGTAAAATAACTAATAAATTAAGATCTATTCGAGTGAGTTTATCAATATGCATAGATATTCCTGTTGGGAAAATAAGAACTGAATTAATACCATTTCTATTCATATCATAGTTGATTTACACTCGCATTGTTATCAGTTTAATATCACAAATTGGCATTTTATTTTCGTTATTTTTAAAGAGAGAGTTATGAGTCGTAAGTTGTTACCAATCCTAATGATGATGGTGGTGTTAAGCCCACTGGCCATTGATATCTATTTACCTTCCATGCCTGAGATGGCTGTTGAGTTCGGAGTATCGGATACTCAGGTTCAATCGACTTTGATCCTGTTTATTTTGTCGATGGGGGTAGGGCAAGTTCTAATTGGCCCATTAGCTGATAGATATGGGCGTAGACCAATTGCGTTGGTGGGAATTTGTTTGTATATCGCGAGTAGTTTTTTTGCGTCAGTTGTGGTGCAGTTTGAATATTTACAACTGGCTCGTGTACTACAAGGTATTGCAGCTTGCGCTACTTCAATTGTTGTATTCAGTGCCGTGAGAGACAGATTTAATGCACAGCAAAGTGCACATTATTATAGTTATTTAAACGGTGTTATTTGTGTTATTCCTGCATTAGCACCAACTTTAGGTGGTTTTTTAGCATTGCATTTCGGTTGGAGAGCTTCGTTCATCTTCATGACTGTATTTGCTATTTTAGTGTTGTTTGTTGTTGCTTTTAGATTACCAGAGACTCGTCCTGAACATGCTAATAACCATACGGCCCTATACAGGTGGGCACGTTACCAACCTGTATTAGCCAATAGCCAATTTGTTTTTTATGCGTTGACCTGCATGATTGGTATGGCCAGTATTTTAACTTATGTATCCTACGCACCTAGTTGGATCATTAAGCATTTAGGGTTAACAGAGCTGACCTTTAGTTACCTATTTGGCTTTAATGCATTGATTAATATCGTGGCTTGTTTTGCTGCACCTAAAGTGATTAAAAAAGTCGGTAATCATCAGACGGTGACGATTGCACTGTGGTTAATGCTGGTATCGGGAGCTGCTCAATTTATATTACAACAGTTGCCTTATACTAGCCCGTTAGTTGGCGGTTTATACTTTATGTTACCAATGTTGTTGTTATGTATTGGCTTTGCACTTTTGTTAGGGCCGGCAACATCAATGGCATTAAGCTCTTTTGGTGAGCGTGCAGGTACTGCGAGTGCATTACTAGGCTGCATTCAAATGGCTGGTGCCGCGTTATTAACGGGGTTACTGCAGCAGACTAGTTTAACGGGGCCCTACGCAAGTGCTTTTATGATTGGTGGAAGTGGGTTATTGCTGCTGATTGTTATGACCCTGCCTAAATATAAACATTGGCATCAAGAGCGTCCTAATTACGCTTAAGCACCTGTTGAAAATTTATTCGCATTCTCTGTGTTAGCTTGAGATAATAACTCCATTACATTTTTGTCAATGGAGTTATGATGAAACATTCCCTATCTAAATTATCCCTGATTGGTAGTTCCCTGTTACTCACTGCCTGTGTGACTTCTTCGCCGACTGGGCGTAATCAAGTTTTGTTATTTGATGGTTCGGAAATGGCAACATTGGGAGCTAATTCCTTTGAAGAAATAAAAAAACAGGAAACCATTAATCAAGACCCTGCTGTTAATGCCTATGTCCAGTGTGTGAGTAAGCAGATAACCGATACTTTGGGGGCCCAACCTGATTTTGATGAATGGGAAGTAGTGGTTTTCGACAGTGAACAGGTTAATGCCTTTGCTTTACCTGGTGGAAAAATCGGTGTCTACACAGGGTTGTTATCTGTGGCCAAAACTCAGGATCAGCTTGCGACAGTAATTGGCCATGAAATAGCTCATGTACAAGCAAATCATTCTAATGAACGTTTATCCTCAAGCCAAATAACAGGTATTGGAACCTCTGCTATTGGCGTTGCTGTTAGCGGCAGTGAATACTCAGAAATAGGCTTAGCAGCATTAGGTTTAGGCGTTCAATATGGCATTACTATGCCTTATGGAAGAGCTCAAGAGTCGGAAGCAGATATTGTAGGTTTACACTTAATGAGCGAAGCGGGTTTTGACCCATTACAAAGTGTAGAGTTATGGAAGAATATGGCCATTGCGTCGGGTGGGGCAGAACCGATGGAGTTTTTATCAACCCATCCTTCAAATACAACTCGCATTAATGATTTACAAAGTGAATTGAAGAATCTTAAACAAACGAGTTTTGAAGCGCCTAACTGTCGTGCTTAATGACACTTGTAGTGTAATGCAAACAAAAATGCCGAATCAATTGATTCGGCATTTTTAATTAAAACGTTAAATTAAAGGTTAGATAGAATTGCATCTACCGATGCTTTTGCATCACCTAATAACATTTCAGAGTTCTCATTAAAGAACAGTGGGTTTTGTACGCCAGCGTAACCAGCACCCATCGAACGTTTAAAGACAACTACTTTTTCAGCTTCCCAAACATTAAGCACTGGCATACCTGAAATCGGTGTACCTGGCTCATTTGCTGCAGGGTTAACGGTATCATTTGCACCAATAACTAATACTACATCAGTTTCAGGGAAATCTTCGTTGATTTCATCCATCTCTAATACAATATCGTAAGGTACTTTTGATTCAGCAAGTAATACATTCATGTGGCCTGGTAAACGACCTGCAACTGGGTGAATACCAAAACGTACGTTTTTGCCTTTAGCACGTAATTGTTTAGTAATTTCAGCAACAGGATATTGTGCTTGTGCAACAGCCATACCGTAACCCGGTACGATGATGATGTTTTTAGCCGCTTTTAAAGACTCTGCAACTTGTTGTGCCGTTGTTTCTGTATGCTCACCGTACTCTTGGTCGCCTTGTGCAAATTCTTCGTTACCAAAACCACCTAAGATTACGCTTACAAATGAACGGTTCATTGCTTTACACATGATGTAAGAAAGAATCGCACCACTTGAACCTACTAAAGCACCTGTGATGATCAGTAAGTCATTTGCTAGCATGAAACCAGTTGCTGCCGCAGCCCAACCCGAGTAAGAGTTAAGCATTGATACTACTACTGGCATATCTGCACCACCAATAGAAGCCACTAAATGCCAACCGAATGCTAAAGCAATTACAGTCATAATGATAAGTGCTGTTAAGCCTAAATCACCGCTAACAAAAGCAACTAATAGAAGTGCTGCTGCAGTTACTGCTGCAATGTTGATCCAGTTTTTACCAGGTAGAGATAGTGCTGCACTGTTTACTTTACCGCTTAGTTTACCGTATGCAACGATAGAACCAGTGAAAGTAACTGCACCAATAAAGATACCTAAGAACACTTCAACATCGTGAATAGTTTGCGCAGCTGGTGCTAAAACAGCATGATCTAAGTATGAGTTGAAACCAATGAAGGTTGCAGCCAAACCAACGAAGCTGTGTAAAATAGCGATTAGCTCAGGCATTGAAGTCATTTCAACTTTTAATGCTAAACGTACACCGATACCAGCACCAACAGCCATTGCGATAGTGATGTAACCTAAGCCACTCACTTGTGAGCTAGCAATAGTTGCACCGATCGCGATGACCATACCGATAATACCGAATAGGTTACCGCGTTTTGCACTTTCTTGGCTGCTTAAGCCGTTAAGGCTACCAATGAATAGGATAGCCGAGATGATGTACGCAGCTGTAATTAATCCTTGAGACATGTTTATTTATCCTTCTGGAACATTTTCAACATACGGTGTGTAACGGTAAAGCCGCCCACTATGTTGATGGTTGCAATAAGAATTGCAATCGTTGAAAGAGCTGTGACCACGTTATTGTCACTACCAACTTGCAGTAGTGCACCGATAATGATGATGCCACTGATTGCGTTTGTTACACTCATTAAAGGTGTATGTAGTGAATGTGCAACATTCCAAACTACACCGTAACCAACAATACATGCCAGTATAAATACAGTGAAGTGTGCTAGGAAGTCTGTTGGTGCAACACTTGCTAACCAACCAAATAGACCAGCAGCAACAACAGCAGCAGCAGGTTTAATCCATTTGTTTGGTTCTTTTTCTTCTACAACTTCTTCTACTTTTTCTTCCGCTTTTGGCGTAGGTGCAGCACTTACGTTAATTGCTGGTGGTGGCCAAGAAATTTCACCTTCTTTAACAACCGTTGCGCCACGGATAACTTCATCTTCGAAGTCGATGTCAATTTGACCATCTTTGTTTTTACAAAGCAGTTTCATCAAGTTAACTAGGTTTGTTGCGTATAGTTGGCTTGATTGTGTTGGTAAACGACTTGGTAAGTCGGTGTAACCTATGATTTTAACGCCATTTTCAGTTTCAAACACTTGGTCTTTTACTGTTAATGCTGCGTTACCGCCAGCCGCTGCTGCTAAATCAACGATAACACTACCTGGTTTCATTGATTTGATCATGTCTTCAGAAATGATCTTAGGCGCTGGTTTACCTGGAATAAGTGCTGTTGTAATGATGATATCAACATCTTTAGCTTGCTCAGCCATCATTTCAGCTTGCGCTTTTTGATAACCTTCACTCATTGTTTTAGCGTAACCAGTGGTACTTACTTCTGTTTCCTCAACGTAATCTACTTCAAGGAATTCACCGCCCATACTTTCAATTTGTTCTTTTACTTCAGGGCGAGTATCGAATGCTCGAACGATTGCGCCTAGACTACCAGCAGCACCAAGTGCAGCTAGACCGGCAACACCAGCACCAACGATCAACACTTTAGCTGGTGGAACTTTACCCGCAGCAGTGATTTGACCTGTGAAGAAACGACCGAATTGGTTCGCAGCTTCAATAACAGCACGGTAACCTGCAATATTAGCCATTGAACTAAGCGCATCTAATGCCTGCGCACGAGAAGTACGAGGAACACTATCCATCGCGATAACGCTGATCTTTTTAGCTTCTAGTTGTTTTAATAGTTCTGGATTTTGAGCTGGCCAAATAAAGCTAACTAATGTTGCGCCTTCTTTGATTAATTGAATTTCTGCTTGAGTCGGAGCATTAACTTTAAAGATAATATCTGATTGTAAGACAGCTTCAGCTTCAGTGCTAATTTCAGCACCCGCTTCTTGGTAAGATGAATCAGAAAAGCTTGCCGCTGATCCTGCGTTTTGTTCTACAAGAAAGGTGAAACCTTGTTTAATTAATAGTGCAACAGTACTAGGTGTTGCCGCTACGCGGTTTTCATTTTCTTGGATCTCTCTAGGTATACCTATCTGCATAGTAATTCCATGATCGCTTATTGTTAAAGATTGTTATCGAAGTTTATTTTGGGTGTCATTTAAAAAATGCAGCTGACACAAATCACCTGCATTTTTTAAATAGCGCTAACACCACAAAGCCAAGATAACGCGTTTGATTGTTTTATAAACTTGTCGATTAATTGTGTATTACGACAATTTTCAGCAAGTTAAAGCTTAGTGAAAAATAAGGGCGAACGCTACCATTTTAAGGTTCTTTACATAGTTTTTATGCAACATAAAGGTTACTTAATATAACCATTGATAATAAGCAACCTTAATTGTAAATCTAATGTTAATAAATAAAGGCAAAAGGTTAATTTTCATGTTTGTTTGTTAAATTTATAAAAAAGGTGGCGGGCATTCAAAACTAACACGTAATTCTGTAGAGGGGTGAGTAATAGTGATGCTCGCAGCATGTAATGCTAAGCGATTTGGTGAATATTGTTTACCAAATTCAGTCGCATAGAACTCGTCGCCAACAATAGAATGACCTAATTGTTGCATATGTACACGTAACTGATGAGTTCTCCCTGTTAACGGAGTTAATTTGACTAGGGTAGTTTGTTTTTCTCTTTTAACCACTTGCCATTCAGTTTGGGAGCTTTTTCCTTGTTCAAAGTCAACGATTTGACGAGGCCTATTTTCCCAATCACAACGTAAAGGTAAGTCGATTAATCCACTGTCTTCTTTAATAATCCCTTCAACGCGTGCAAAGTAGGTTTTATCGATGACTTTTTGTTGAAACTGACGTCCCATGTGGCTTTGTGCTGATTTGCGTAAAGCTAAGATAATAATGCCAGAAGTGGCCATATCCAATCTGTGTACAACACAAGCTTCAGGCCATACACGCAATACTCGTAATGCCAAACTGTCTTTATGCCAAGGGTCTCTACCTGGAACGCTTAATAATCCAGAAGGCTTATTTAATACAACAATATCCTGATCCTGATGAATAATATTTAAATAAGGGGACATTGGTGGGTTATAGACAAAATTTGGCATAAATAGTTACCGTTGTAGTGAACTGTAAAAGGCTACCAGAAAATTCTAATAGCCTTTATTTGTTGATATTAGATTATGTATGAGTAGAAACGATGAAACGGATTGCATCTAATTTCAGTTGTGTATTATCTAAAATCTGCTCGAAGTTACTTTGTTGATCACGAATATGTTGGATCTCTTCTTCACGAATATTAGGGTTAACAGCTTTTAATGCTAATAAACGATCTCTTTCTTGTTGTAGCGTATGTTGCATATTTTGTTTCGCTTCATCAAGAATGTCTGCCATTAACGTTTGTGCGGTAGGCAGAGATTGCTTAATTAGTTGATGGATTAGGGCTTGAGAAGCATTCGCTACTTTACGACTAATATGGCGATTGATTGGGGTTAACTGGCGATCAAAGCTATCAAAAGTTACATTTTCACCCAAGTTTTTAGCATTTTTGTCTAATAACAGGCGGATTGGTGTTGTTGGCAAGAAGCGACTTAATTGTGCATTATCAGTATTTAGTGCTTCAACAACATAGATTAACTCAAGGAATGTTGAGGCTGCTGGTAATGAGTTATTTTTTAAGATGGCAACAGAAGTCGTACCGGTATCTGAGCTTAATACCATCTCCATACCATGGCTGATTAATGGGTGTTCCCAAGTTAAGTAGGAGACATCGTCGCGACTTAATGCTGTTTGGCGGTCAAATGTCACTGTAACGCCTTCTTCTGGTAAGCCTGGGTAATCACTTGCCAACATATTACTAGTAGGTTTTAAGATTAAGCACTGATCGCTGCTGTCTTCTTGTTGCACGCCTAACACATCAAACATCTGTAGTGCAAAACCAGTGAAGTGCGGTAATTGATCAATTTCTGTTATGTCATCAAGCAAATTACTATTTTGTAAAACACCACTAGAGTTAATTTCTAATAACTTATCTCTACCTTGTTCTAAGTTAGCTTTAAGTTCTGAGTTTAATGCAGCAGTACGTTTGATTAATTGACCTAGTTGATCTTGGGCGTTATCGCCGGTAGCTAATAAATTAATTAGTTCATCTTTCACTGATTCATAGACAGTATGTCCAGTAGGGGTGGTTTGTGTGAAAGCAGATAGACCTTGTTCATACCATTGTTGTAAAAACTCCTGAGAGGTGTCTTTAAGATAAGGGGTGTAAATTTGGATATCACAACGCTGTCCAATACGATCTAAACGTCCAATACGCTGCTCAAGCAGATCTGGGTTAATTGGAAGATCGAATAAGACTAGGTGGTGAGAAAACTGGAAGTTACGACCTTCAGAACCAATCTCAGAACAAACCATAACCTGTGCACCATCTTCTACTTGTGCAAAATATGCTGCCGCTTTATCACGCTCAATGAGCGATAAGCCTTCGTGGAAAACAGCTGCTTTGATCGCTTCACGTGTACGTAATGCTTCTTCAATTGCTAAAGCTGTTTGAGCTTGAGCGGCAATGATCAGAATTTTTTCATTTTTATTCTGTTGTACAAGGTCAATGATCCAGCTGATACGTGGATCAAAAGCACACCAAGAATTATCTGTAGATGCTTCAAATGCTTGATAGATTTGCTCTGGGTAAAGTGCAGAGAATGCTTGTTGCTCCAAATTACCAACAGGCATCATTTTTGATACCTTCAGTGCTGTTTTATATTGTTCTGGTAACGTTAACGCGACTGATTTCAATAAACGTTTAGGAAAGCCTTTAATCGCAGAACGGGTATTTCTGAATAATAAACGGCCTGTACCATGTCTATCTAGTAAGCCACGGATCAATTCACGTTGTGCCACTTGTTGCTGCTCTGGGTCAACGGTAATATCTGAAATGGTTTTAAGTAGTGGCTCTACATCTTGTTCTGATAAAAGTTCAGTAATACTGTTTTTGGCTTCATCTGTTAAGAACTTACCATCAAGTAGCTGGTTAACAGCTTCAACAACGGGTTTATAACCTGCTTCTTCGTTTACAAAAGCTTGGTAATCATAAAAACGATTTGGATCAAGTAAACGTAAACGTGCGAAATGACTTTCGTGGCCTAATTGATCTGGTGTTGCCGTCAACAATAATACACCTGGAACTTCATTTGCTAACTTTTCAATTGCATTATATTGTGGACTTGGCTTTTCTTTATCCCAAATTAAATGATGTGCTTCATCTACAATCATCAGATCCCAAGTTGCTAGCAGTGCATTTTTTAAATGCTTTTGTTTACGAAGTAGATCAATACTGCATAAAACAAGTTGCTCAGTATCAAAAGGGTTAACTGCATCTAAATAAGCTTCCTCACAACGTGATTCGTCAAAAATACTAAAGTGCAAGTTAAAGCGACGTAGCATTTCTACTAGCCATTGATGCTGTAAATTTTCAGGTAAAACAATCAATACACGTTTAGCACGACCGGTAATTAATTGTTGATGCATAATCAGGCCTGCTTCAATAGTTTTACCTAATCCCACTTCATCTGCTAATAAAATACGTGGAGCATGGCGTTGACCTACTTCTTCCGCAATATAAAACTGATGCGGAATAAGGTCGACACGTGCACCTAATAAACCACGTAAATGAGAACGTTGTTGTTCATGCTGATTTAATAAAGATTTATAACGTAATACAAAGCGATCAAACTTATCAATTTGACCTGCAAATAATTTATCTTGAGGTTTATTAAACTTAATAAAGTTATTAAGAAAGGTTTCTCTTAACTGGGTTTCTTCACCGGTATCTTTACGTGTACCGATATAAGTAATGATATTTTCGTTTTCTTCTATATCTGTTACTAATAAAGACCAATCAGCATGGCTTAATACTTCATCTCCAATATTGAAGCGTACACGTGTTACTGGTGCTTCTTCTATCGAATAAAGGCGTTGCTCACCTGAAGCTGCAAATAACAGCGTTAACATACGTCCTTCTATTGCGACTACTGTACCTAAACCTAACTCTGATTCAGCGTCACTAATCCAACGCTGGCCTAACGAAAATGTCATAAAAACTCACTCATTAATTGTAACTAAACAAAACTTAATAGCAGAAAAGGCGCGTATGTTACCTAAATCCTATTCAAAGGTACTAGTGATAAATCTAATAAATAGATAAAAATAAAAATAGCATATAAATGAAGGATAATAGATGGTTTGTATGTTAATTAAGCAAACGAATTTAAATTGTAAATAATCGCAATAAAACGCTTGCCAATGAGATCTTAATCCCTATAATGCGCACCCACAGACACGGGACGGAACGCAAGTTACCCAGCGAGTTTGAGAACAAAATAAGGTTAACGATTCAAACTTAGGTTTGAAATTAAGTTTTGCCGAATGGCAATTTTTCATGTTTTAAAAAGATTAATTATCTTTTTGAAAACATTAAATAAAAGACCTTGACATTGTTCGAAAGGCGCGTAATATACGCCGCCTAGCCGAAAGGCACGCTCTTTAACAATTTAATCAAACAATCTGTGTGAGCACTTATTGTTGATGTGATTTCAAAAAAATCAAAGTCCTACTTGTTAGGCAACATCAATAGAAGTGACACACGAATTAATTCATTAATTCAGAATAACATTGTACTTAGGTACATAGTTTTAGTCAGTAATATTGAGTCGCAACTTAGGTTGCAAATTAAACTTTAAAT
>NZ_JAPNXS010000030.1 GCF_030397575.1 Psychromonas sp. 14N.309.X.WAT.B.A12
ACCCCTGACCGCCTGGTTCGTAGCCAGGTACTCTATCCAGCTGAGCTACACCCGCTTTAAGAATCTACAAGAATGGCGGTGGAGGAGGGATTCGAACCCTCGAACAGGCTATAAACCCGTTACTCCCTTAGCAGGGGAGCGCCTTCGGCCACTCGGCCACCCCACCGTCGTCTTGTTGGCGCACATATTACTGTCTTATGAAAACAAGTCAAACTTTTTTTAAAGAAAAAGTTTTGCTTGCTTGCTAATTAAACAAACTGCTTGTTTTTTACGTTAAATGAGGGATTTTCAAGCTATCTAAAAGTAAGTTTTATATTTATTTCATAGCAAGCCAATTGATACTGCTCGCAAAAGATTACATCAAAAGGTAATTAACGGATAAAAAGGGACTAACTATTAAGGAAATGCCAAAAGAGATCATAGAGCGCTCACATTTATGATTTTAGACTTCTGCTTAATAATCCCTGTGCGGCAAAATAAAAAGCTAAAACAGGCAGTCCTAGCTATCAAACAAAGTTTCATATTAAGGCCGTATGCTTACCCTGCAGCTTTTGCATTAAATATACCTAATAGCAGCAGCCATTAGGCTAAGTCTAATGTCAGGGCGCTGACTTAAGTCTGCCAGTAGGCAAATCATCGCATACAGCTATTTAACTGCATCGGACTAAATGAACCAACAAATATTCACGACATCACAATACTTAAAAAACACAAAAACCAAAATACTGCAGGCTAAAGCCAGCGCCCCTTAAAAGAT
>NZ_JAPNXS010000031.1 GCF_030397575.1 Psychromonas sp. 14N.309.X.WAT.B.A12
TTGCGACCGTGAATGATGCACCAGAAATTACTATCTTAACCAGCAATGACTTTACTGAAGATGACGGCAGCGCCGTTGCTGGCGCAGAAGTGGCGACCTTTGAGACCTTCGATGAAGATGGCGATGAAGTGACAGTCACCTTAAGCGATACCGTTAACTACGAAATCGTAGATGGTACGGTTGTGCTCACTGAAGCCGGTGCTGACTTAGTGAACAGTGGCGAAGAATTACCTGCTTTCACCTTAACGCCAAACGACGGCACGGTTGATGGCGATGCAGTAAGCGTTGATCCAAGTGTTGCGACCGTAAATGATGCACCAGAAATCACCATTCTAACCAGCAATGACTTTACTGAAGATGACGGCAGCGCAGTTGCTGGCGCAGAAGTGGCGACTTTCGAGACCTTCGATGAAGATGGCGATGAGGTGACGGTTACGCTAAGCGACACAGTAAACTATGCCTTAGTAGACGGCTCAGTGGTATTGACCCAAGCGGGCGCTGACTTAGTGAACAGCGGTCAAGAATTACCAGCGTTCACCTTAACGCCAAACGACGGCACGGTTGATGGCGATGCAGTAAGCGTTGATCCAAGTGTTGCGACCGTGAATGATGCACCAGAAATTACTATCTTAACCAGCAATGACTTTACCGAAGATGACGGCAGCGCCGTTGCTGGCGCAGAAGTGGCGACCTTTGAGACCTTCGATGAAGATGGCGATGA
>NZ_JAPNXS010000032.1 GCF_030397575.1 Psychromonas sp. 14N.309.X.WAT.B.A12
ATACCACCGCGCCATCAATCAGTGCATAATTTACTGTGTCGCTGAGCGTAACCGTGACCTCATCGCCATCTTCATCGAAGGTCTCGAAAGTCGCCACTTCTGCGCCAGCAACCGCGCTGCCGTCATCTTCGGTAAAGTCATTGCTGGTTAGAATGGTGATTTCTGGAGCATCATTCACGGTCGCAACACTTGGATCAACGCTTACTGCATCACCATCAACCGTGCCATCGCTTGGCGTTAAGGTGAACGCTGGTAATTCTTCGCCACTATTGACTAAGTCAGCACCGGCTTGGGTTAATACCACTGAGCCGTCTACTAAGGCATAGTTTACTGTGTCGCTTAGCGTAACCGTCACCTCATCGCCATCTTCATCGAAGGTCTCGAAAGTCGCCACTTCTGCGCCAGCAACGGCGCTGCCGTCATCTTCGGTAAAGTCATTGCTGGTTAGAATGGTGATTTCTGGTGCATCATTTACGGTCGCAACACTTGGATCAACGCTTACTGCATCGCCATCAACCGTGCCGTCGTTTGGCGTTAAGGTGAAAGCCGGTAATTCTTCGCCATTGTTCACTAAGTCAGCACCGGCTTCAGTGAGGACAACCGTACCATCTACCATTTCGTAGTTAACGGTATCGCTTAAGGTGACTGTCACTTCATCGCCATCTTCATCGAAGGTCTCAAAGGTCGCCACTTCTGCGCCAGCAAC
>NZ_JAPNXS010000033.1 GCF_030397575.1 Psychromonas sp. 14N.309.X.WAT.B.A12
TAGTAATTTCTGGTGCATCATTCACGGTCGCAACACTTGGATCAACGCTTACTGCGTCGCCATCTGTTGTGCCATCGTTTGGCGTTAAGGTGAACGCTGGTAATTCTTCGCCACTGTTGACTAAGTCAGCGCCCACTTGGGTTAATACCACCGCGCCATCAATCAGTGCATAATTTACTGTGTCGCTTAGCGTAACCGTCACCTCATCGCCATCTTCATCGAAGGTCTCGAAAGTCGCTACTTCTGCGCCAGCAACCGCGCTGCCGTCATCTTCGGTAAAGTCATTGCTGGTTAAGATGGTAATTTCTGGTGCATCATTCACGGTCTCAACACTTGGATCAACGCTTACTGCGTAGCCATCTGTTGTGCCATCGTTTGGCGTTAAGGTGAACGCTGGTAACTCTTGACCGCTGTTCACTAAGTCAGCACCGGCTTCAGTGAGCACAACCGTACCATCTACGATTTCGTAGTTAACGGTATCGCTTAAGGTGACGGTCACTTCATCGCCATCTTCATCGAAGGTCTCAAAGGTCGCCACTTCTGCGCCAGCAACGGCGCTGCCGTCATCTTCGGTAAAGTCATTGCTGGTTAAGATAGTAATTTCTGGTGCATCATTCACGGTCGCAACACTTGGATCAACGCTTACTGCATCGCCATCAACCGTGCCGTCGTTTGGCGTTAAGGTGAACGCTGGTAATTCTTCGC
>NZ_JAPNXS010000034.1 GCF_030397575.1 Psychromonas sp. 14N.309.X.WAT.B.A12
TCGTTATTACGGCTACCGCCACTGATACTGCAGGCAATACAGCAACCAATACCGGCACGGTCGAAGTGGATACGACTGGCTTAAACGTGAGTATTGATGCGTTAGTGACTAACGAGACGTCACCTGCGTTAAGCGGTAGCATTGACGACCCAACTGCGACCGTGATTGTGACAGTCAATGCGGTTGATTACACCGCAGTGAATAACGAAAATGGGACCTGGAGTTTAGCGGCTGATACTTTACCTGACTTAACCGAAGGTGAGGTTGAAGTGAGTGTATCTGCGAGTGATGAAGCCGGCCATAGCGATAGCGCAACAACAACCATTGAGATTGATACGACTGCACCAGTGATGAGCGTCGATTCAATTATTACCAATGATACTACTCCAGAATTAACAGGGACTGTAAATGATCCTACAGCTTCTATTGAAGTTATAGTTGATGGTGTTCAGTATGACGCGACTAATAATACTGATGGCACTTGGACATTAGCGGATAACACCTTACCTGCACTGGATGATGGTGAAACCATTATTACCGTCACCGCTTCAGATGCGGCGGGTAATAGCGCAACAAACACCGGTACGGTTGAAGTGGATACGACTGGCTTAAACGTGAGTATTGATGCGTTAGTGACTAACGAGACGTCAC
>NZ_JAPNXS010000035.1 GCF_030397575.1 Psychromonas sp. 14N.309.X.WAT.B.A12
GTTGCTGGCGCAGAAGTGGCGACCTTTGAGACCTTCGATGAAGATGGCGATGAAGTGACAGTCACCTTAAGCGATACCGTTAACTACGAAATGGTAGATGGTACGGTTGTCCTCACTGAAGCCGGTGCTGACTTAGTGAACAGTGGCGAAGAATTACCTGCTTTCACCTTAACGCCAAACGACGGCACGGTTGATGGCGATGCAGTAAGCGTTGATCCAAGTGTTGCGACCGTAAATGATGCACCAGAAATCACCATTCTAACCAGCAATGACTTTACCGAAGATGACGGCAGCGCCGTTGCTGGCGCAGAAGTGGCGACTTTCGAGACCTTCGATGAAGATGGCGATGAGGTGACGGTTACGCTAAGCGACACAGTAAACTATGCCTTAGTAGACGGCTCAGTGGTATTAACCCAAGCCGGTGCTGACTTAGTCAATAGTGGCGAAGAATTACCAGCGTTCACCTTAACGCCAAGCGATGGCACGGTTGATGGTGATGCAGTAAGCGTTGATCCAAGTGTTGCGACCGTGAATGATGCTCCAGAAATCACCATTCTAACCAGCAATGACTTTACCGAAGATGACGGCAGCGCGGTTGCTGGCGCAGAAGT
>NZ_JAPNXS010000036.1 GCF_030397575.1 Psychromonas sp. 14N.309.X.WAT.B.A12
ACTTCTGCGCCAGCAACCGCACTACCATCATCTTCGGTAAAGTCATTGCTGGTTATAATGGTAATTTCTGGTGCATCATTCACGGTGGTCACACCTGGATCAACGCTTACTGCGTCGCCATCTGTTGTGCCGTCGTTTGGCGTTAAGGTAAATGCGGGTAATTCTTCGCCACTATTGACTAATGCTGCGCCGGCTTCAGTGAGCAAAACCGTACCATCTACGATTTCGTAGTTAACGGTATCGCTCAAGGTGACCGTCACCTCGTCGCCATCTTCATCGAAGGTCTCGAAAGTCGCCACTTCTGCGCCAGCAACCGCACTACCATCATCTTCGGTAAAGTCATTATTGGTTAAGATAGTAATTTCTGGTGCATCATTTACGGTGGCTACACCTGGATCAACGCTTACTGCATCGCCATCAACCGTGCCGTCGTTTGGCGTTAAGGTGAAAGCCGGTAATTCTTGACCACTATTCACTAATGCTGCACCGGCTTCAGTGAGGACAACCGTACCATCTACGATTTCGTAGTTAACGGTATCGCTTAAGGTGACTGTCACCTCATCGCCATCTTCATCGAAGGTCTCAAAGGTCGCCACTTCTGCGCCAG
>NZ_JAPNXS010000037.1 GCF_030397575.1 Psychromonas sp. 14N.309.X.WAT.B.A12
ACGGTTACGCTAAGCGACACAGTAAACTATGCCTTAGTAGACGGCTCAGTGGTATTGACCCAAGCCGGTGCTGACTTAGTCAATAGTGGCGAAGAATTACCTGCTTTCACCTTAACGCCAAACGACGGCACGGTTGATGGCGATGCAGTAAGCGTTGATCCAAGTGTTGCGACCGTGAATGATGCACCAGAAATTACTATCTTAACCAGCAATGACTTTACTGAAGATGACGGCAGCGCCGTTGCTGGCGCAGAAGTGGCGACCTTTGAGACCTTCGATGAAGATGGCGATGAAGTGACAGTCACCTTAAGCGATACCGTTAACTACGAAATCGTAGATGGTACGGTTGTCCTCACTGAAGTCGGTGTAGCATTAGTGAATAGTGGTCAAGAATTACCGGCTTTCACCTTAACGCCAAACGATGGCACAACAGATGGCTACGCAGTAAGCGTTGATCCAAGTGTTGCGACCGTGAATGATGCACCAGAAATTACTATCTTAACCAGCAATGACTTTACTGAAGATGACGGCAGCGCCGTTGCTGGCGCAGAAGTGGCGACCTTTGAGACCTTCGATGAAGATGGCGATGAAG
>NZ_JAPNXS010000038.1 GCF_030397575.1 Psychromonas sp. 14N.309.X.WAT.B.A12
CACCGTCCACCGTACCGTCATTAGGCGTCAGTGTGAATTCTGGTAATGCTTCACCGCTGTTTACAAGCGCTGCACCGGCTTCTGTTAGGACAACCGTGCCATCTACGATCGCGTAGTTGACTGTATCGCTCAGGGTAACGGTAACATCATCGCCATCTTCATCTGAGGTTTCGAAGGTCGCAACCACGGCACCTTCAACGGCACTGCCGTCATCTTCAGTAAAGTCATTGCTGCTAGTGATAGTTATTTCTGGCGCATCATTCGTCGTAGTTACACTTGGCTCAACAGAAACTGCTTCACCGTCAGTCGTGCCATCATTTGGAATCAAAGTAAATTCAGGTAGCTCTTCGCCACTGTTGACCAGTGCTGCGCCCGCTTCGGTTAGCACAACCGTGCCATCTACGATTTCATAATTAACGATATCGCTTAAGGTAACAGTAACCTCGTCACCGTCTTCATCCGTTGTTTCGAACGTCGCAACAACTGCACCTTCAACGGCACTGCCGTCATCTTCAGTAAAGTCATTGCTGCTAGTGATAG
>NZ_JAPNXS010000039.1 GCF_030397575.1 Psychromonas sp. 14N.309.X.WAT.B.A12
CCGTTGCTGGCGCAGAAGTGGCGACCTTTGAGACCTTCGATGAAGATGGCGATGATGTGACGGTTACGCTAAGCGACACGGTGAACTATGCCTTAGTAGACGGCTCAGTGGTACTGACAGAAGCGGGCGTAGCATTAGTGAATAGTGGTCAAGAATTACCTGCTTTCACCTTAACGCCAAACGACGGCACGGTTGATGGCGACGCAGTAAGTGTTGATCCAAGTGTTGCGACCGTGAATGATGCACCAGAAATTACCATCTTAACCAGAAATGACTTTACCGAAGATGATGGTAGTGCGGTTGCTGGCGCAGAAGTAGCGACTTTCGAGACCTTCGATGAAGATGGCGATGAAGTGACAGTCACCTTAAGCGATACCGTTAACTACGAAATGGTAGATGGTACGGTTGTCCTCACTGAAGTCGGTGCAGCATTAGTGAATAGTGGTCAAGAATTACCGGCTTTCACCTTAACGCCAAACGACGGCACGGTTGATGGCGATGCAGTAAGCGTTGATC
>NZ_JAPNXS010000004.1 GCF_030397575.1 Psychromonas sp. 14N.309.X.WAT.B.A12
TCAGCGACGCCAGTGGTTAGCACAGTCAATGATGCGCCAGAAGTAGAAATTACCAATACCAATGCCTTTGTGGAAGACGATGGTAGTGCGGTTACTGGAGCAGAAGTCTCTACCTTTACTACTTCAGATGAAGATGGCGATGACGTAACGGTAACCCTGAGCGACACAGTCAACTACGCGATCGTAGATGGCACGGTGGTGCTAACAGAAGCGGGCGCAGCGCTTGTGAATAGTGGTGAAGCATTACCAGAATTCACACTGACGCCTAATGACGGTACGGTGGACGGTGAGCCAGACTCAGCGACGCCAGTGGTTAGCACAGTCAATGATGCGCCAGAAGTAGAAATTACCAGTACCAATGCCTTTGTGGAAGATGATGGCAGTGCGGTTGCTGGAGCAGAAGTCTCTACCTTTATTACCTCAGATGAAGACGGTGATGATGTTACCGTTACCCTGAGCGACACAGTCAACTACGCGATCGTAGATGGCACGGTGGTGCTAACAGAAGCGGGCGCAGCGCTTGTAAACAGTGGTGAAGCATTACCAGAATTCACACTGACGCCTAATGACGGTATGGTTGACGGTGACACTGATTCAGCGACGCCAGTGGTTACTACCGTTGACGATGCAAGTATTACTGCGCCAGATTCAATTACTACTAATGAAGATACAGCTGTAATTATTGATGTGTTAGATAATGATACAGACGAAGATAGCGAAGTATCACCTGTTGCCTCAGTGACTAACGGCACTAACGGCACAGTGGCTATCAACGATGATGGCACAGTGACTTACACACCCGATGCCGACTTCAACGGGTCGGATACCTTCACGTACACCAATGAAGATGGCAATACAGAAACGGTTAATGTCACCGTTAATCCTGTAGATGATCCAACTGAAATTCTAGTTGGAACTTCAGATAGTGATATTGGCGAAGTGACTGAAGACGAAGAAATAAGTGCAACTCAAACTCTAACAGACTCAGGTACATTAACATTCTCAGATGTAGATACTGAAGACAGTGAAAACTTTGCGCCTACTGTCGAGTTCTCTCCTGAAAATGAAGGGGATAGCGCTCTAGGTGAAATATCTATTGATGCAGATGGTAATTGGACTTATGAGGTTGATAATAGTGCGGTTCAATTCTTAGGAGAAGGTGAGTCATTAGTAGAAGTATTCACAGTCACATTAAACGGAACTTCACATGATATTACAGTCACTATTAATGGTTCAGAAGATCCTACGACTATCGAGCCAGTAGGAACAAGAGATGCGTATGCTAGACTTTTCGAGGACGATGATGATATTACACCTGGATTCTTAACAACAAATGATACGCTTGAGTTTGGAGATGCAGACGATTCAGATAGTGCCTCTTTTGAGCCAGAAGTTAACTTTACAAGTTCGACTTCAAGTTTAGGTCAATTGGGCTCTGTTACTTTAGAAAATGATGGTAATTGGAGTTATAGCGTTGATAATTCATTGGTTCAGTACCTAGATGAAGGTGAGAAAATAACAGAGATATATACGGTTACTTTAAATGGTACTGAAGAAATCATTACCATTGATATTATTGGTACAGAAGACGCTACTGAAATCGTAGTGGATACTAGCGCCGGTGATAGTGCAGAAGGAGAAGTCTCCGAAGATAGTGCGGATACAACAACCTTAACGGATTCAGGAAAAATTACCTTCATTGATGTTGATGATTCAGATCGAAGTAGTTTTGCTCCAACGGTTGTCTTTGCAGCTTCAACTGCAGGCAGTAGTGCACTTGGTGAGTTAACTATTGATGCAGATGGTAATTGGACATATGAAGTTGATAATAGTGATATCGCATATCTAGATACTGATGAAACTATCGTAGAAACATTTACCGTAGAATTAAATGGCGAAACTCAGGATATCTCTGTCACTGTAAATGGTGCAAACAGCGCACCTGAGATTCAGATAACGAGTACTAATGAACTTACTGAAGATACTGCGGTAGAAGGTACTATTGTATCTACATTTACTACATTCGATGCTGAGGGAGATGACGTCACTGTATCGATTAGCGATAGTGTTAATTATGCAATTGTAGATAATACCATTGTATTAACTGAAGCTGGCGCTGAATTAGTTAATAGTGGACAAGATTTACCAGAATACACATTAACCACAAATGATGGCTCTGTCGATGGAGAGTCTGTATCCAGTACACCTTTAGTTATTCCTGTAGCCACAACTCCTACAGTTAATATTACTATTGACACTGAATACACTGAGTCAATTAGTTTATCTGCAGAAAACTACAATGAAACAGATAGTGGTTATACCGTAACAGCATATACAGCAACTGGAGTACAGACCACTTTAAGCTCAATTACAGGTACTACTCATGATGGTTTCGGTGTTTCAGGAAGGGCATCTGGAGCAAATGCTGAATTAGGTTATTTAAATAATACTGGTTCAGAATCAATTGTAGTTGATATAGATTATGAAATAACAAGTGCCGATGTTGCATTTTCTTGGTTAAATCCAAATGAAACAGCAGCTTATAGTCTTTATTCCAATGGAGTTTTAGTCGGTTCAGGTACTATAAACGGCGGAAGTAACAATGTTGATGACCCGATTACAATTAATGCGAATGGAGAGGGTTTTGATCAGATTGTGTTCACAGCACCTGGAAGTGGCGACGACTACTTAATTAATAGCATTTCATTTGACAAAGTGGTTGAGGAAGAGGTTACCGACGAAGCAGTTGTTGTTACTGAGGGGGGGGCTATATCCCTAAATATTAGCACTGAAGATACTGTATTGGATGATACTGAATCCTTAGCGCTGGTTATTTCCGACATTCCTAATGGCTTTACATTAAGTGATGGTGAAAATACATACACTTCTTCAAGTGATGATGGCCTTATTGATGTAACTTCTTGGGATTTAGATAATTTAACTCTTTTAAGTACTGAAGTTGATAGTACAAGTTATTACGAGTTGTTTGTAACGGCTACAACGACAGAGTCTTTAAATGGTGAAACTTCGTCAACCGAAACATCCATTAATTTAATTGTTGCTAGTGATGATTCTATTTTTGGTAGCGATGAAGCTGATGATTTAAATGGGACTATTAATGATGATTCTATTTTAGGTTTAGCTGGAGATGATGAGTTATCTGGCGGGATAGGAAATGATATTTTAGTTGGTGGAGCCGGAGATGATAATCTAATCGACAGTGTTGGTAATGATACAATGATAGGTGGAATTGGAGCTGATACTTTCACATGGTCTGAAGGGGATGCTGCTGGAACTGATATTATTGTTGATTTCGATATTGAAGAAGGTGATGCTTTAGATTTAAGCGACTTATTACAAGGTGAAACTGAAAGCACATTAAGTGAATATTTTGAAATAAGTTTCGATGGTATCGATACAACATTAAATGTATCCAGCACTGAATCTGGAGAGAATGTAGCAACAATTATTTTGGAGGATATACAGTTAGAAGGTATTACGCATGATGGTGAATTATCTTCATCAGAAGTTGAAACTGTAATAAATACTTTATATGAGGAAGGAGCGTTAATTATTAGCGATAATACAGATATAGATACAAGTAGCTCAACTTCTTCGTTAGATGATGATCTTTCTCAATAATTTTTATTAAAAAATAGGTTAATAGTAATCATTTAAATATATTTAATAGGTCAATAATACTTCTACTGTTACAGTAGTAGTATTATACCTATTAGTAGAAAGGGTAACGTTTGAGTAAAAATAATAATAAGCCTCCAAAATGGGAAATTAATGCATCCACACGCATCGGACATGATCCTTTATTAGATTGTTTAGTACTATTAAGTGAGTATTTTTCTACCCCGTGTTCAGCAGAAGCTTTAGCTGCGGGTTTACCATTGGCACAACAACACTTATCTCCTGAACTTGTTCCTCAAGCGGCTAGCCGAGCAGGTTTGAGTGCGAAACTAGACCGACGAACTTTAAACTCATTACCTAGTATGTTGTTACCGTGTATTTTGATGCTTAAAAATAAACAAGCATGCATTTTACATGAAATAGATACTCACAATAATGAAGCAAAAGTCTCTTTCCCTGAGACTGGTGGTCAAGAAGTACTTAGTCTTGAAGTATTAGAGTCTGAGTATGTGGGGTATCTATTTTTAATTAAACAGAAATATCATGGTGATCGTCATTTTGATGTACATATCCATCAATCAACAGATAATTGGTTATGGGATAGCATTAAAGAATCCGCTTCCATATACCGTGATGTGATAATTGCTTCAGTTCTGATTAATATATTTGCTTTATTATCTCCTCTTTTTGTCATGAATGTATATGATAAAGTTGTTCCGAACTTAGCATTCGAAACCCTGTGGGTACTTGCTATTGGCGCTTTCATTGCTTATATTTTTGATTTTATTTTGAAGCAGATTAGAGCTTATTTAATCGATGTTGCAGGGAAAAAAGTCGATGTTGAAATATCCTCAAAACTCTTCTCAAAAGTAATTGGAGTTCCATTAGAAAAAAGATCGTCAAGTGTTGGTGGCATGGCTCGACAACTTGGTGAATTTGACAGTGTTCGTGAGTTTTTATCTTCTGCTACGATTACCGCGTTAGTTGACCTTCCTTTTTCCATTCTCTTTATGTTCATTATTTGGCTTGTAGCCGGTGATCTAGTTTACTTTCCTGTTGTTGCTACTTTCTTGATTATCGGTTACAGCTTTGTTGTGCAATCAAAGTTAAAGATTGCGATTGAAGAAAGTAATAAATTTTCTGGTTTACGTCATGGGCATTTAGTGGAAAGTTTATCTTCATTAGAGTCGATTAAAGCAAATGGAGCAGAAGGGCTTATTCAACATACATGGCAGCAGATGGTTGGTCACACAGCTAAATGGCAATTGAAGGTGAAAATGATCACTAACTCAGTGTCTAATGTGTCAAGTTTTGTTATTCAAGCTTCAGTTATTGCCGTTATTGTTCTAGGGGTTTATCGCGTCTCTGAAGGGTTAATATCAATGGGGGCAATCATTGCTGCTGTTATGTTATCAAGTCGTGCAATTGGCCCTATGGCAAGAATTGCTGCTTTAATGACACGTTATAATCAAACGGTTAGTTCATTACGTCAAATTGACGGAATCATGGAACAAGAGAGCGAATTTGAAAATAAAGGCCATCTAGTAAGTCGTAATAAATTAGAAGGTAATATTGAATGTGAACAAGTTTCTTTTCAATATCCCAATAGTGAAAAAACAGCGTTATACCCATTTTCACTAAAAATTAAACCGAATGAAAAACTCGCTATCATTGGACGCAATGGTTCAGGTAAAACAACTTTAGCAAAATTAATTCTCGGCTTGTATAAACCTTCATCAGGAACCATACGTTATGATGGTTTGCATCAAGAGCAAATTCATCCGAGCGATTTACGAAGTAATATTGGTTACTTACCGCAAGATATCACGCTTTTTCACGGTACAATTAAAGACAATATTTTATTTGGCACAAGACAAGTTACCGAATATCAGTTACTGCGTGCAGCGCAATTATCAGGTGTTTGTTTGTTTACGGATTTAGCATCGGAAGGGTTAGACTTACAAGTAGGTGAAGGAGGTACCTCTTTATCTAGGGGGCAGAGGCAAGCAGTTGCTTTAGCACGCACTATTTTAAATGACCCTCAAATATTATTATTAGATGAACCCACTGCTAGTTTAGATGCTCGAGCAGAAAAACAGTTCATTAACTCAATGAAACAAACAGTTAAAGATCGCAGTATGTTATTAATTACTCATAAAATGCACCTTTTACAGTTAGTCGACCGTATCATTATTGTTGATAATGGTAAAATTGTTGCTGACGGCCCGAAAGAAAGCGTATTAGAAAGGCTGGCATCAGGCCAATATGCTGCTGCAACAAAAGAGGCTGAATAATGAAAGGTTCTAAGCAAGATTTAGAGATGGCTGATGATGTATACGGGGCAATGCTTACCGAAACACCAACAGCACAACGATTAACAATATGGGCTTTATTTGCATTATTTATATGTTTTTTTGTATGGGCCTACTTTGCGAAGTTAGATCGTGTCGTTAGAGGTGAAGGTAAAGTTGTTCCTTCATCACAAGTACAAGTTATTCAAAGCTTAGATGGCGGTATTCTTCAAGACCTTTATGTTAAAGAAGGGATGCTAGTAACTAAAGGGCAACCTTTAGCGCGTATTGATGATACACGGTTTCGTTCAGATCTTGCTCAGCAGGGACAAGAAGTAGATGCATTAAGGGCTGATATTATTCGATTACGAGCTGAACTAAGTAGTATTTTGATTGCAAATGTAGATGATTGGAATTTGCAAATTCAGATCAAACAAAAGAAATTAGAATTTCCTGAGGATATGCAAACGACAGCTGCAGCATTGGTGGATCAGCAGCAAGATGAATATATAGGACGTTTGAATAGTTTAGAAAACCAAGTTGCAATCCAAGCACAGCAAATTAAACAAAGACAACAAGAAATTACTGAGCTAGGTTCGAAAATGCGTACTTTAAGAAGTAGCTTAAATTTAGCCAATAGAGAGTTAAAATTAACACGTCCATTAGCTCAAAAAAATATTGTACCTGAAGTAGAGTTATTAAAATTAGAGAGATCAGTGAATGAATTGAGCGGCGAATTACGTTCATTACAAGCCCAATTACCAAGAAATCAATCTGCATTACAAGAATCAATTTTGAAGCGCCAAGAGCTTGTTTTAGAATTTCGTAAGGATGCGAGAGCTCAACTTAATGAGAAGCAAGCTGCTTTATCAAGTATTACTGAGGCACAAGTGGGTGTGCAAGATAAAGTGAGTAAAGCGTTAATTACCTCTCCAGTAGTAGGAACCATAAAAACCCTACACATCAATACTTTAGGTGGAGTTGTGAAACCTGGTCAGGTATTATTGGAGATAGTGCCTACAGAGGATAAATTGTTAGTTGAGGCTAAAATAATCCCTAAAGATATTGCATTCATTCATGTTGGTTTACCTGCTCGAGTAAAAATAACAGCTTATGATTTTACCCGCTATGGTGCACTGGACGGAGTTGTTGAATTAATTAGTGCGGATACAACTCAAGATGAAGAAGGCAATAGTTTTTATATTGTAAGAGTTCGTACTACTGAATCGAGTATGAATAAAGATAATAAAGACGAAATGTCGATTATTCCGGGGATGTTGACCAGTGTTGATGTCATGGTAAGTAAAAGAACCGTACTTGAATATATGTTTAATCCAATTTTAAGGGCCAAAGAATCGGCTTTACGAGAGTATTAAGTTGAGTAAAGGATATGGAGAAAGAATGAAATCATTACAAAATGGAATGACTAAAAAAGCGGCATTAGTTGCCTTCAGCTCTTTAGTATTAATGCCTTTTCAGGCTCAAAGCCAATCTTTGGAGCAGGCCGTTGCGCATACATTAGATACAAACCCGGAAATTCACACTTCCTTCACTCAATTTAAAGTGAAAGAAAAACAAGTGGATCAAGCGGAGGCTGATTATTACCCAACGCTTGAAGCTACAGGTGGTATTGGCTACGAATATACTGATAGCCCGACGACAAGACGTTATACTGATAGCTTAGATAACACAGAAGAGCTTACTAGAAGAGAACTTGGATTAAGTTTAACTCAAAACATATTTAATGGCTTTAAAACCAGTAGTGAAGTTGATCGTACTAGCTATGCTACAAGTGCAGAGCAATGGCGCTTACATTCTATTGCTGAAGATATTACGCTAGAAGTGACTAAAGTTTATATCGATTTAATTGAAGCTGAAAAATTAGTTGCGTTATCTGAAAAAAACCTCCAGTCACATATCGACATTTATGACCAAATAAAAGAACGTACTGAATCTGGTTTTAGTAGTAAGGCTGATTTATCACAAATAAGTGGTCGTTTGGCTCAAGCTGAATCAAATTTAATTGCTGCGAAGAACAATTATCTAGATAGTAAAACGATGTTTTATAGTGTGGTTGATCAAACACCTGAAAACTTAGTTATTCCTTTTCCTGATAATAGTAAGCTGCCAAAAACACAGGCAGAAGGCTTAGAGTTAGCGCTTAAAAATCATCCTTCTATTTGGGCATCAACTAACGATATTCAATCTGCAAATGCACAATATAAAAGTGCAAAGTCCACTTTTTATCCTGAGTTAAATTTAGAAATTGAAGCGAATTTCAATGATAACATTGATGGTGTAGATGGTTACAATGGAACTAATGATGTAGGCGGTAACAATGACGACGTTGTTGCAATGTTACGCTTTAGGTATAACTTATATAATGGTGGTAGAGATAAAGCCTACGCCAAAGAAACTGCTTATAAAATCAATGAAGCTAAAGCATTAAATATGAAAGCCCATCGTGAAGTAAAAGAAGGTTTCACTTTGTCGTGGGATGCTTACGAACTACTTAATAAGCAAAAGCAATATATCAAAATGCATGTTATTGCAGCGAAAGATTCTCAAGAAGATTACAAAGAGCAATTTAAAATTGGCCAACGTAGCTTATTGGATTTACTTGACACTGAAAATGAGCTTTTCGAAGCAAGAAAAGATTTTTTAGAAGCTGAATTTGATGAAATTACAGCACAATATAGAGTTTTACATGCAATGGGGACATTGCTAGATTCTTTACGTGTAACACGCCCTGAAGCGTGGAAAGGGGAGCAAGAGTTTGATGGTGGAGTTTACAATGAAAAAGATTAGTTTATTAGCCGGAGTCGTTCTATTAAGTGGTTGTTCAATCAACGTCATTGATCCTGCTAATGTCACTACAGAGCAGCTTTATGATTTATCTGACCCTGAAGGGGATGGTGTGATCAATGCTCGAGATAATTGTATTGATACGCCTTTAGGTGCAGCTGTTGATAATAATGGTTGTGGTGTTGATGTGATCGAAAAAGTCAGAGTAACTTTATTAGTCAATTTTGATAATAACTCTTCAGTAGTAGATGCTAAATATTTCCCTGAAATTCAGAAGTTAGCTGGTTTATTGGAAGAATATAAATCAGTTAATGTGTCTATCGAAGGGCACACAAGCCAAGTTGGAACAGCTAAATATAATAAATTGTTGTCCTTAAAACGAGCTGAAGCAGTGAAATCTATTTTGGTGAATAAATACGGTATTAACCGAGATCGTGTAGCTGCGGTTGGTTACGGCTTTGAGCAATTATTGAATGAAGGCCATAGCGATTATGCTAATGCACAAAACCGTCGCATTGTTGCTGAAATTGCAGGTGGAAAAGAAGTCATTGATATGAAATGGAATATTTATAGTGTCGATGACCGTGAATAATCATTTTTATTAAAGATTAAAACGTGTCAATAATAAAAAAGCTAATGCTGACGATTTTACTTTTATACATAAGTAATCTTTACACTTATGCAAGTAGTTCATTAAGCTTTAACACAAGTAAATTAATTTCCACCTTAACTAAAAATTATGGGGAAAGAGCCGCATTACGGGGCAAAGCGTGGTTAAAATTATTGAATGCAAGTTATGAAAATGAACATCAAAAGTTATTACGCACTAATCGTTTTTTTAACCAATTAAGGTTTACAACGGACAAAAAGTTGTGGGGTGAAAGTAATTATTGGGCGACGCCTGTAGAGTTTATAGGTGTGAATGCTGGTGACTGTGAAGATTTTGCCTTAGCGAAGTACTTCACATTATTAGCGATTGGCGTTGATGACGATAAGTTACGTATCGTCATGGTTAAGTCATTAACTTTAAATCAATACCATATGGTTGTTGCTTATTACGAAACACCAACATCAGAACCGTTAATTTTAGACAATATTGATGGTCGAATAAAGAAATCAAACGACCGGAAAGATTTAGTTCCTGTATATAGCTTTAACGGTACAAAGTTATGGTTAAACAATGAAAAAAGACAAGGTCGTGTCGCAGGCAAACCAAGTAGACTCAAACGATGGAATGATTTAAACCTTCGTATGGGACTTAACAAATTAAAACAACCTGTATTATCTATGGAGTAATTTATTTATGACACTGTTTAATCAGATCAACTCATTATTGCTAGGGCTGTTTTTACTAGTTGTATCGAGTTTGATGTATTTTCAGTTCACCGAAACTAAGACGTTTATGGACAGTCAGATTTCATCTGATTTAAATAATACAACCAATGCATTAACATTGATGTTGAAACCGCATCTAGAGACGGGTGATATTGCATCTGCAGAGACGGTCATCAATGTTATTTTTGAAGGTGGATTTTATAAAAAAGTGAGTTTAACGTGGCTTGAAAACGGTAAGACTCAGGTATGGGAAAACCCTGTTCAGGCTGAAAGTGTGCCAGACTGGTTTACTAACCTAGAGCTGTTTGATACGCAAAGCACGGAAAGCACTATCAACAATGGCTGGATACAACTAGCAACGTTGAAGTTAGAAGCTAACCCTGCTATCGGTTACAGTCAATTATGGAAAGTAATGACGGATACGCTGATCACACTAATCATTTTATTTATTTTTTCTGTGATTATTTTACGTTTTCGTTTAACGAAGATCTTAACACCACTTCATCGTGTTGCAGACCAAGCTAAATTGATTGCAAAACGCGAATTTCAGCCGGACCTTAAAATTCCTGAAACAATTGAATTAAAAGAAGTTGTATTAGCGATTAATAGTATGTCTGGTCAACTTCAGACGGTTTTCTCTCAACTTGATAAAGAAGTTGTTTCATTAAAAAATGAAAAACTAACTGATAAAGTATCGCAATTACCAAATCGTCTATACCTTAATGGTCAATTAGGTAGTTGGATGAAAGATCCAGGCTACGGTGGTGTTTTAATTGCGAGATTAGATTGGCTACAAGAAATTGATGACCAATTTGGTTACCAAGTAAGGGATAACACAATCCAAATTTTAGCAAAAGAGATGCAGCGTTCATTACCTTCGATTGCACCTTGTGTGATTGCTCGTATTTCTAGTCGAGAGTTTGTATTCTTAGTGACTAAAGCATCAAACGAACAACTGAAAGTATATTTACAGAATGTTATTCGTCTTATTAATCAAGCCATGATTAGTGCTAATTATCAAGAAGAAGATCAGTTCTCGATCGGTGTGGCTGTTAGAGCACAAGGCATGACGGCATCTCAGTTATTAGGTAATGCAGATAACGCATTGCAAGCAGCTTTATCAGAGAACCAAGTATGTCAGTGGTTTGAAAATAATGAAGAGCAAGAGTTAGCCATTTCACAATGGCGTGACTTATTGCAAGAAGCAATTGTGAAACGAAACTTTTTATTACAGTGGCATCCTGCATTATCTTTTGATGATGGGACAGTTATGCAACGTGAAATTTATAGTGGATTACAAATAGAAGAGAACGTTGTTCGTGCAGCACAATTTATGCCTTACATTGAACAACTTGAGTTAGGTAGTGAGTTTGATCAATCATTATTAAAAGTAATTGCTGAGAACTCGACTATTTTGTCTAAACAAGAAAAAGTTGCGATCAATATAACGCAAGATAGTATCTTAGATTTACATTTCCATGATTGGTTAGAATTATTCATGAGTCGCCAAAAGAACCCACATCGTTTCCATTTTGAAATTCAAGAAAGTACTGTATTAACGTACCCTAAACAATCTCAAAAATTCACTAATATAGTGAAGCAACAGGGCGGTAAAGTAGGTATTGATCACTATGGACGAGAGATTGGTTCGGTTGCTTACTTACAATCAATAAAACCTGACTATGTTAAATTAGATCAATCACTATCTTGTAACTTGAAGAATGAGATGGAAGTGGATGAACTAACTGAACGTCTAGCCTTGAGTCGAGCAGTAATTAATACTGCACGTGGTTTAGGAATTGAAGTGATTATTACCGCTGTGGAAGATCAAGAGCAATTGAACATGCTAAAAAGTCTACATGCTAGTGGTTACCAAGGGTTTATTACGCCACCAACTTATATTAGCTAATTAACTTGATTGTTAACCAATACAATAAGCCTCGTACAGTGTACGGGGCTTATTTTTCTATCGCTTACCTATTTCTTTAATAATGCTTGGTGTTGCGCTTTAAATTTTTGAAATTTAGGGGCAATGACTGCCATGCAGTAACCTTGATTTGGATTATTTAAGTAGTAATTCTGGTGATAATCTTCAGCAACAAAAAACTCGCTCCCAGCCTCCAGTTTAGTCACAATATCCTGATCGAATAATTGCTGATCATTAATTGTCTCGATCATTTCTTGAGCGATTTGTTGTTGTTCAATGTTTTGGTAAAAGATCACAGAACGATATTGGGTACCTATATCATTGCCTTGTCGGTTAACTTGTGTTGCATCATGTACACTAAAGAATAGTGTTAATAATTGCGAAAAATTAATAATTTGGTTATCAAAGGTAACTTCAACTACTTCAACATGCTCAGTTTCACCAGTACAGACGGCCTTATAATTTGCTTGTGATGCAGCTCCCCCACAATAACCAGAAATAGCGCTGATTACGCCTTCAATTTGGTTAAAAGCAGCTTCTACACACCAAAAGCAACCAGCGCCAACGACCATTTTTTCTTGTGCCATAATACCTCTCATTAAATTATATCGCTCAAAAGGGGGCGAAATAATAGCAAATAGTTAATCTATCTTTTTATTTACAGTATATTGTTATTAGTTTCCATTCTTTCGCGCTTAAATGATTAAAATAATATCAGTTATGTGCAATTTTTTGTGGAATGATAATGCTTTTCTTACTAAATTTTCCTGATAAAAAATGCCAAAGATTGTGGAAATTATGTTAACTTACTAGCCAATTTTAATCTTTAATATTAGTTGCTTAATTGAGTGTAAAAGAGACTCTTATGCGACAATCGTTTATTACACAGAGAAATACGCCATGTTTTGTCCTTTTTGTAATACTCAAGATACAAAGGTGATCGATTCTCGCCTTGTTTCTGAAGGTTCTCAGGTGCGTCGTCGTCGTTTATGTAACGAATGTAATGAGCGTTTCACCACTTTTGAACTTGCTGAGTTAATTATGCCTCGTTTGATTAAATCAGATGGAAGTAGAGAACCTTTTAACGAAGAAAAACTACTTGTTGGTATCAATATCGCCTTAGAAAAAAGGCCGGTAAGTATTGAAGCCGTTGAAAGTGCGGTTAATAAATTAAAATCCACCTTACGAGCAACAGGAGAGCGTGAGATACCGAGTAAAATGGTCGGTGAATTAGTAATGGATTTACTTAAGGGATTAGACAAAATAGCTTATATTCGTTTTGCTTCTGTTTATCGTGCCTTTGAAGATGTCAAAGAGTTTGGTGAAGAAATCGCTAAATTAGACACAACGAATAAGTAAACTTACCTACAACTTTAAAAGTGTTGATACATGTTATTTACTGATGCAGACAACCATTTTATGCAACGCGCTTTATTCCTTGCTGCAAAAGGGCGTTTTACTACCTCTCCAAATCCCAATGTTGGTTGTGTGATTGTTAAAGATGAAATGATTATTGGGGAGGGCTTTCATCAAAAAGCAGGTACAGCACACGCTGAGGTACATGCATTGGCAATGGCCGGAAAGCAAGCTGAAAATGCAATTTGTTACGTCACGTTAGAGCCTTGTGCTCATTTTGGGCGAACAGGTCCATGTGCTTTAGCATTAGTTAAAGCTGGGGTAAAAAGAGTGATTGTGGCGATGGTTGATCCAAATCCCAAAGTCGCTGGGGGCGGTATTCGTATTTTACAGGAAGCTGGCATACAAGTAGATGTTGGTTTACTAACTGCTGAAGCAGAATCATTAAATTTAGGCTTTATCACTCGAATGAAACTTCAGCGGCCACGTGTTACTGTTAAAATGGCTGCTAGTCTAGATGGGAAAACGGCTTTAAAGAACGGTCAAAGCAAGTGGATTACAGGCGCTGCTGCCCGTGCGGATGTACAATATTACAGAGCACAACAAAGTGCAATTCTAACGGGAAATCAAACTGTATTTGCAGATGATCCCAGTTTGAATGTGCGCTATCAAGAGTTGTTAACGAGTTCTGACTTCGATCAAGCAGTCATGAGTGAGTCTGAATTACGTCAACCAATTCGTATCATTCTAGATTCCCATAATAAGTTGACGTTGAACGAGAAATTGTTTGATTTGCCTGGTAAGGTGCTAATTATTTCTACGGTTGAACGTAATATAAGCGTATTCGCAGAGAAAAAAGCCTTAATAGAGCAAATTATTGTGCCTGCAAACAGTAACAATCAAATTGATCTACAAGCTTTATTAATAGCGCTTAATGCTCATGAAATTAACGATTTATGGGTTGAAGCAGGTGCAACCTTAGCTGGTGAGTTTTTTAAAGAGGACTTGGTAGACGAATTTATTCTTTATCAAGCGCCAAAATTACTGGGCGATCAGGGTAGAAACTTAGTAAAATTACCGGAATTTTCCACGATGAATGATATTGTTAACCTGAATTTACACTCTGTTGTAAAAATAGGTGATGATATTCGTCTTATTAACCATCGAGAATAATATGTTTACAGGTATTGTTGCCGCAGTGGGCAAAGTCACTGCAATTCAAAATAATGAAAAAGATATGACCATCACCGTGCATGCTGGAGATTTAGGCATGCATGATGTTAAGTTAGGCGATAGTATTGCCAATAATGGTGTGTGTTTAACAGTAACGCATTTAACCGCAGATAGCTTCAATGTGGACCTCTCCTATGAAACCCTTAAATTAAGTGCCTTTTCAGGTATTCAACCTGGTTTTCTAGTGAACTTAGAAAAAGCGATGCAAATGAATGACCGTTTCGGAGGCCATATTGTGAGTGGTCACGTAGATGGAGTAGGCGAGATCACTGCCATTTCACCATTGGGTAATGCTGTAGAGTATTGGATAAAAGCGCCGGCTAATTTAGCAAAATATATTGCGAAAAAAGGCTCAATTACTGTTGATGGTATTAGTTTAACTACGAATGATGTTGATGGCGCCAGTTTTAAACTAACAATTATTCCACACACCATAAGTCAGACAACCATGCAGCAATATAGTGTTGGTAGCAAAGTGAATTTAGAAGTTGATGTGATTGCTCGTTACCTTGAGCGTTTAATGTTAGGTGAGCAAGCAGCAGAACCAAATGACAAACAAAAATCGACAATGGAGCTGCTAGCCAAAAGCGGTTTCATGGGGTAATAAAAATTTAAGTGCCTATTTAAGTACAAAGCGTTAAGGAAAAAAGATGAAGTTGAATACAAGTGCAGAAATTATCGAAGATATTCGCTTAGGCAAGATGGTTATTTTAATGGATGATGAAGATCGTGAGAATGAAGGCGATTTAATCATGGCTGCGGATATGGTAACACCAGAAGCGATTAACTTTATGGCAACACATGGGCGAGGTTTAATCTGCTTAACATTGACTGAGCAACGTTGCGAACAACTTAAATTACCATTAATGGTAGAAGATAACACCGCTGCATTTTCAACTAACTTTACTGTTTCTATTGAAGCTGCTGAAGGTGTTACAACTGGTATTTCTGCTGCTGACCGTGCCGCAACAGTATTAGCAGCCATTGCCAAGGACGCTAAACCAACCGATATCGTAATGCCTGGCCATATTTTTCCACTTAAAGCACAAGAAGGTGGTGTTTTAACTCGTGCTGGGCATACAGAAGCCGGCTGTGATTTAGCTCGTTTAGCAGGGCGTGAGCCTGCAGGTGTGATTGTAGAAATTTTAAAAGAAGACGGCAGCATGGCTCGCCGAGCTGACCTAGAGATTTTTGCAGAAAAACATGGTATTAAATTAGGTACTGTCGCTGATTTAATCGAATATCGCAATAATAATGAAACAACGATTGAGCGTGTTAGTGAATGTAAATTACCAACAGAGTTTGGTGAATTTGATCTTGTTGCTTACCAAGACACTATTGATAAGCAAGTACATTTTGCATTAGTCAATGGTGAAGTGAAAGCGGGCGATACTACTAATGTACGAGTTCATTTACAAAACACATTTGCAGATAATTTCTTCTCAGACCGTTTAGCACCACGTACTTGGCCTATGCATACCGCTTTAGAGCGTTTAGCAAAAGATGGCGGTGTATTAGTGATGCTTGGCCATCAAGAAACCGCTGAATCGTTAATTGAACAAGTTAAATACATCAAGCAAGAAGATGCAGGTGAGCGAGTTGCAGCGAAAGCACAGGGCGCTAGTCGTCGTGTTGGCGTTGGCTCACAAATACTACGTGACCTAGGTGTACAAAAAATGGCACTATTTAGCTCACAGAAGAAGTATCACGCACTTTCTGGTTTTGGTCTTGAAGTGGTTGAATATATCACTGAATAAACAGTGTCGATATAGAAATAAATTGTGTTAGAATGCACAAAATTTTGCAATAAGGGTAGAAAATGAAAATAATTGAAGGTGGCTTAGCCGCTCCACACGCTAAAATCGCAATCGTGATTTCTCGCTTTAACAGTTTTATTAACGAGCAATTATTAGCTGGTGCTGTTGATACCCTTAAGCGAACTGGTCAAATTGCAGATGATAATATCACTGTTGTTCGTGTTCCTGGTGCTGTTGAATTACCACTCACTGCAAAACGTGTTGCAGCGTCTGAAAAATTTGATGCAATTGTTGCATTAGGTTGTGTAATTCGTGGTGGTACACCACATTTCGAATTAGTGATTAATGAATGTAATAAAGGTCTAGCACAAGTATCGTTAGATTTTAGCGTTCCAGTTGCATTCGGTGTTCTGTCTACAGACTCTATTGATCAAGCGATTGAACGTGCTGGCACTAAAATGGGTAACAAAGGTAGTGAAGCTGCTTTAAGTGCGTTAGAAATGGTTAACGTAATGGCGGAATTAGGATAATGGCAATGAAACCAGCTGAACGTCGCCGTGCTCGCCAGTTTGCAGTACAAGCTGTTTATCAATGGCAGATCACTCAAACGGGTGTAACGCAAATTGTCGAACAGTTTGCTGTTGATCAAGATATGTCTAAAGCTGACGTACCTTACTTTAAAGAGTTGTTAATGGGTGTTGTTAAAAATACTGATTCTTTAGATGATAAGTTAGCTCCGTACCTTTCTCGTAAAATTGACGATGTTGATATGGTTGATCTTGCGGTATTACGTTTAGCAATGTTTGAATTGACTTTCCGTACTGATGTACCGCATAAAGTAGTGTTGAATGAAGCGATTGAACTAGCAAAAGACTTCGCTACTGACGAGTCATACAAATTTGTAAATGGTGTATTAGATAAAGCACTTCGTAGTTTAAAGTTACGTGAAGATATTGCTAAATAAACATTAGTTATACTCTAAGTTGTTATTGAATCCAGTTATTTATAACTGGATTTTTTTTGTTAAAAATATCATATATAAAGCATATTAACTCATCTTACTGAAGTTGATTGATATAAGGAAAAATCATGAATAAAAGTTTAATGACTAATTTAATTGCTGCGTTAATCTTAGTGATTGGCCTGTTACTTAGTGAAAGTGCATTATCTGCTATCTTAGTGATGGTCGGATTATTTGCTTTATCTGGTGCCGTGACGAATTGGATTGCCATATTCATGCTATTTGAAAAAGTCCCATTATTATATGGTTCAGGTGTTATACCTGCACACTTTGAAGAGTTTAAGTCTGGCATTAGAAACTTAATGATGAAGCAGTTTTTTACGGCACAAAATGTAGAGCGTTTTTTATCGGCAGGTAGTTTTTCATCGGCACAACTTAACCTTGAACCTGTGATTGAAAAAATAGATTTAAACCCAACTTACGATGGATTAATTAAAGTTATTATGGAGTCTTCTTTTGGTAGCATGTTAGCTATGTTTGGTGGTGAAGAGTCATTACAGCCATTACGAGAACCTTTCATTAAACATATGAAAAGCTCTGTAATTGATTTAACACAATCTGAAAAATTTAATGAGCTTTTACAGAGTGAAATGGATCAGCCTGAAATGATGAACAGTATTTTAACCAAAATAGAAAGCATCATTGAACAACGTTTAAATGAACTAACACCACAAATCGTTAAAGAGATTATTCAAGCAATGATCCGTAAACACCTTGGCTGGTTAGTGGTTTGGGGTGGTGTATTTGGTGGTTTAATCGGTTTTATTAGTGCTTTGGTTGTTGCATAATTAATCAGTAAAAGGTTATTTCATCGTGTTGAAATAACCTTTTAATTATCATTTCTATTCAATCTTAAATTCCAAGTTTTCCTGGTGTTTTGATACTACTTATAACTAATCAGTGATTCTCTATTATAAGTTTTATATTTAGATAGTTAAGATGATTAGACTCTTCCTCTTAAATCTGTCATAACTAATTTTAATTATCTTAAATAACAAGAGCCTAGTCATGCTAAATAATGCTTATAACACTTATAAAACCTTTTTCTTAACTAGCTTTGCGTTGTTAGCATTTGCGGCGAATTCTGTTTTTTGTCGTTTAGCATTAGGTGATGAACAGGTTGATGCGGGTAGTTTTACTGTGATCCGCTTGTTATCAGGTAGCCTGTTTTTAGGCCTATTTCTTGTTGTTAAGCACTTTTATTTTGATGCAAAAAGTAGCCATGAAACAGCTCAGGTAAATATGCAAAAGAGTCGAGGTAGTTGGTTAAATGCAATCTGGCTATTTGTTTATGCCTTAACTTTCTCATTTGCTTATATACAGCTAGATACTGCGACGGGTGCCTTAGTATTATTTGCGACGGTACAAGTTACTATGCTGTTAACCCGTGTATTAAAAGGGCATTTATTAAGTAGAGCGGAATTGATTGGTTTAATTCTAGCAGTGGCTGGCTTTGTCTTTTTATTGGCGCCACAGGTATCTAGTCCTTCTCTGATCGCTTTTGTATTAATGTGTGTATCTGGTGTGAGTTGGGCATTTTATACTTTAGCAGGTAAAAAAAGTTTGAATCCAACATCGGATACGATTTTTAATTTCTTCCGTACTACGCCGCTTATTATTATTTTTGCATTAATAAATCTTGATAGTACTTACTTAAGCTTTGATGGTGTTCTTTATGCTATTTTATCGGGCGTATTGGCTTCAGCTTTAGGTTATTTACTTTGGTATCAAGCATTAACTAGCTTACGTCATAATGTGGCTGCTGTGGTGCAATTATTAGTGCCAGTGTTAGCGGCAATCGCAGGTTTTATTTTCCTTGGGGAAAGTGTGTCAGTGGTCTTTGTTATTTCAAGTTTGATTATTTTAAGTGGTATCTTGTTAGTGATTAAAAACCCAACACTTAAGCTACCGTTTTCTAAGTAGGTCATTTTTAGGTTAACGGCTTGCATTAAGTTTATATAGTAGATAGCTTATATAATAATTCTTAAGCTATGTACTATCGTATTGATTACTTTAGCCTCCTATCGAAAATAAATTCAGTTTAGTTTATTTGAATTAACTTATTTATAAATTTAATTAACCTCCTTGCACTAATCTTGCCTATTTTTTCATTATTAAGACTTTTAATGAGTGTCATCAAGCATTGAAGGAGGTAAATTAAATATTTATCACTTTATGTCATTTTAATAGCTTATGATCTTTTTAATTTAATTATCATCAAAGACATTGATCACAGCATTAATAGTATTCTATTCATTGATCTATAAATTGTATTAATATAATATGTAACTACATTATTGCTTACCTATATTTATACCAAGGGATAGAGCATGTATAAAAAAATATTATTATTTTCAGCAATGGCCGGATTAACTGCATGTGGTGGTTCAAGTGATAGTTCGAATGATGCAAATGTAAATGATGATGTTTTAAGTAGCTCAACAGCTGCAGTAATAAGTGGAGCGACTGAGGTTGAATTATATTATAAAAATGGTGATGTTAATGAATCACTTACCATTATTGATCCTGATGATGGCGAAGAAGCTTTTGTTGTTCAAAGCAGTATAGCGACTACCTACGGCATATTTTCACTTGATTCAAACGGTGAATGGACCTATGAAGTTCCAGAAAATGAAACGCTGGGCGACTTAAATGAAGATGAAAGTGTATCAGATAGTGTAACAGTTACCTCTATTGATGGTACTGAAGCTACGATTCGTTTTACTATCCTTTCAGCCGACGCACTTTCTGAAGATAATGATAGTGATAATGATGAAGACAATAGCGACGACGCCCTTACTTACACATGCTCAGATGCTTTTGACGATGACGGATCTGATGACGCAAACCCTGTTGTGACTGGAGCAACGCATAACTCAACTACTGATGATTTAAACGAGTTGTTAAATAGTGGAGATGTGCAAGGTGGAGATGAAATTATTGTTTCAGGTGATGGAGAAATATCAATTAAGGATACGTGCTTTGATGCTCAAGTTTTAATTCGTGCTGAAAGTATTGGCAGTACCACTTTGGAAACGGCTGCTATTTCTAATTCTCAAAACATTACTATACAGGGATTTGTATTAGGCCCAAATGATGCAAGTACACTATTAAAAATTGTAAACTCAAAAAACATCAAAGTATTACGTAACACATTTGATCATAAAGATATTACTGACGGACAAACGTCAGTGGTGTTAACTGAATCAAGTGAAGAAATCTCAATTGCATATAATGAGTTTCTGGATAAGAATATTGTTGTTGAAGATGAGGATGGTCAAATCAATTCAGGCAGTTATATCAAATTTCAATATGATGATGATACTGAAACAATGGCAACTAATGCACACATTCATCATAACTACTTTAAAAATATTGTCCCTTACGTAAAAGCGGGTAATACGACCCCTGAAGGTGACGCAGATCGTGAAGCAATTGTCTTTGGGGATTCGGGGTCTCAAGATGTAGAAACAAACCATTTAATTGAATATAACTTGTTTGAAGATACCGATGGTGAAAATGAAATTATGACGGTCAAAACGTCAAATAATACATTCTCAAACAATACTTTTTTAAACTCTATGGGTTCACTATCATTCCGTTTAGGGCATGATAATAAAGCAGAAAACAATTATTTTTATGGGACTGGTGATAGCACGTTAGTGACGGATGCTAATTATGAAACGGGCGGTATTCGTGTTTACGGCGCAAACCATACTGTGAGTAATAACTATATGGAAAACTTATCAGGGTCGAGTTGGAGAAGTCCTATATTAATTGATTCAGGTGATGTATCTGATAGTTCTAATGGCAATAGCCACGAAGCACCAACCAATGTGACTGTGGTGAATAATACGTTGGTAAACAATTTAGGCGGAGGTATTTTCATTGGTCGAGACAACTATTCTATTGTGCCTAAAAATATTACTATTTCAGATAATTTAGTAACGGGAAACGAAGGTAGTTTATTCAACAACTATGCTAATGATGAATCTAACACTTGGTCTGGTAATCAATCATACGCAACCGGTTCTGCAGTTGATAATGAAGATGGTACGCTAGGTGCTAGCGAGTTAGAAGTGCTTTCATCTGAGCCTGCTACCACACCTCCTAGCCCTTTAACGAGGCAAGATGTTGGCCCAACAGCTGATTTGTCTAGCTAATAAATAGTCTAATAAAATTAATGTTATAAAAAAGCCGATTATTTTAATATCTAATCGGCTTTTTATTATGCTAAATCGAGTTGTTTATTTTCCATTAACAACCACTTTAAGGATTACATAATGCGTTGCCCTGGTTTTGCACCTGAATCAGGGTTTAAGATATGGATATCTTCTCCCCCTGGACCTGCTGCTAATACCATGCCTTCAGATAAGCCAAACTTCATTTGACGTGGTGCTAGATTCGCTACCATTACTGTTAGTTTACCTTCAAGATCTTCAGGTTTATAAGCTGATTTAATACCTGCAAATACGGTACGCGTTTCACCGCCTATGTCTAAGGTTAGTTTCAATAATTTATTCGCTTTAGGCACATGCTCTGCTTTAGCAATTAACGCGACACGCAAGTCTGTCTTGGCAAATGTATCAAAGTCAATCTCAGGTGCGATTGGTTCTTTATCTAACTCGCTTTGGTTTGCTGCTTGTGTCGCCGCAGCTGCTTTTTCTTTTGCTGCTGCATCTGCCGCTGCACTTGCCTTAGATGATTCAACCATTGCTTCAATATTTTTTGGATCGATACGTTGGAATAATGCTTTAAACTTATTGATTTGATGGCCGGCCAATGGTGTATTGATGCTGTCCCATGTTAATGTTTCATTTAAGAAAGCTTCACTGCGCTCTGTTAATTTAGGCATGATTGGCTTTAAGTAAGTCATTAATACTCGGAACAGATTGATACCCATTGAACAGATATCTTGTACCTCTGCTTCTTTGCCTTCTACTTTTGCTAACGCCCATGGTGCTTTTTCATCAATGTATTTATTCGCAATATCGGCTAATGCCATGATTTCACGAATAGCACGCGCAAATTCACGCTTCTCGAATTGCTCTGCGATTGAATCACCCGCAGCAACAAACTCTTGATACAAGGCTGGCTCAGACACTTCTGAAGATAATTTTCCTTCGTACTTTTTAGCAATGAAACCAGCAGTACGAGAGGCTAAGTTAACTAATTTATTGACAACATCAGAGTTAACACGTTGTGCAAAGTCTTCTAGGTTGAAGTCTAGATCATCTACACGTGAAGTTAATTTGGCAGCATAATAGTAACGTAAGCATTCAGGGTCTAGGTTTTCTAAATAGGTGCTTGCTTTAATGAAAGTACCTTTTGATTTAGACATTTTTTCGCCATTAACGCTCACATAACCGTGAACATTCACACCTGTTGGTTTACGGAAACCTGCTCCTTCCAACATAGCTGGCCAGAATAGACCATGGAAATTGATGATATCTTTACCGATGAAGTGATATAGCTCTGCTGTGCTGTCTTTTTTCCAATAATCATCAAAATTAAGGTCATCTGTGCGGTCACATAGGTTTTTAAAACTTCCCATATAACCAATAGGAGCGTCTAACCATACATAGAAAAACTTACCTGGTGCACCAGGGATCTCAAAGCCAAAGTAAGGGGCATCACGCGTGATATCCCAAGCTTTTAAACCACTTTCAAACCATTCACCGAGTTTGTTCGCGACTTCATTTTGTAGTGCGCCAGATTTTGTCCATTCAACTAACATATCTTGGAATTGAGGTGCATCAAAGAATAAGTTTTCAGTATCTTTCATTACCGGAGTTGCATCAGAAACCACTGATTTTGGATTAATCATTTCAGCTGGACTATAAGTGGCACCACAAACATCACAGTTATCGCCGTATTGATCTTCAGCTTTACATTTAGGACAAGTACCTTTTACAAAACGATCTGGCAAAAACATCTCTTTTTCTGGATCGTACAATTGTGAAACAACTTTTTTAGTAATGTATCCATTATCTCGAAGCGCTAGATAAACTTGCGATGATAAGGCTTTGTTTTCTTCTGAGTGTGTAGAATGATAATTATCAAAGCTGATATTGAATCCTGCAAAATCTTTTTCGTGATCCGCTTGCACGTCGGCAATAAGTTGCTCTGGTGTAATACCCATTTCTTGCGCTTTTAACATGATAGCGGTGCCATGAGCGTCATCAGCACAAACAAAATGAATATTATTGCCACGTAAGCGTTGGAAACGCACCCAGATGTCAGCTTGTACATGCTCAAGCATATGCCCTAAATGGATTGGACCATTTGCATAGGGAAGGGCGCAGGTAACAAGTATATTACGGTCTTGATTAGCCATTTATTTGATATTCCTTAAGTCTAGGCGAATTTTTTTAAGCCTATAATTCTACCGAAAAAATGCTAATAATCCCACTCTTATCTCTTTCAGTTAGAGTGATGATACTGAAATATTCAACCACTGATTTAAGGTGTTTTAAAGTGAGTAATGATTGCATCATCATTTATCCGTCAATATCAAATGAATAAGGCTATTACCGCTTTATTAATGAGGATGATTTATCTGTTTATTTTGATAAACTCATCTATCAATGTAGATAAGAGGTGCATATGCTGTTCACAAATAAAACCAATCAACAACAAGTGTTAGATTGCTTAGCACAAATTATCGAGCCTGAACTATTTAATAAATTACAGCAACAATCTCTCCTGAAGATTAATGTTGATACGGCTGAAATTATAATCTGTTTGCCTTTCCATGCGCCTGAATGGCTAATTAATATAAAAGCGCAGGCTGAGCAACCTTTAGCTGAGCTATTTAAACAAAACCCTGTATGGCAAGTCACTTATAAAGTACCAAGTTTTGAACATAAAAAAGCGCCTAAACAGAATGCAAATATTAAAAATATTATCGCGATTTCCTCGGGTAAAGGTGGTGTCGGAAAATCCACTGTAAGCGTTAATTTAGCATTAGCTTTAGCCAAAAATGGTGCCAAAGTTGGTTTACTTGATGCTGATATTTATGGTCCATCAGTACCCATGATGCTGGGTGAAAAAGCAACAAAGTCAACGTCTATTGATGGTAAATTATTACAGCCTATTTCAGCTCATGGCATTGTGTGTAATAGCATTGGTTTCTTAATTGAAGATAAAGATGCGATGGTATGGCGCGGTCCTATGGCGAGCAAAGCCTTACAGCAAGTATTAAACGAAACAGACTGGCCTGAATTGGATTATCTCATTGTTGATATGCCGCCTGGTACTGGTGATATTCAACTTACTATGTCGCAAAACGTCGCACTAACTAGTGCTGTGATTGTCACTACCCCGCAAGATGTTGCATTAATTGACGCGAAAAAGGGCGTGACTATGTTTAACAAAGTGGATGTGCATGTAACGGGCTTGATTGAAAATATGAGCCTTTATTCATGTGTTAAATGTGGCCATCAAGAAGCTATTTTTGGAACGGGTGGAGGTAAAAAATTAGCTAAACAATTTAATTTGGCTTTCCTAGGAGAGTTACCCTTACATATTCAATACCGAGAGAACACCGACCAAGGCTACCCAACTGTTGCTAAAAATGAACAAGTTGAATTAGTTGCTCCTTATTTAGCATTAGCTGAATCAGTTGCTATTAATTTGTTTAAAGATCTACAACCAACGATAGAGCAAATTAAAATTACAGAGCTTAAATAGTACTGATATGAGCGGCGATTTAATATGGCAGAGATTACTTTTTCAAGTACGCAAAAAGCAGCAATGTTCGAACAAATACAAACCTATTTTTAAAAAAATTAGGCCAAGAGCTTGGGCAATTTGATACGGAATTTTTGTTATAACTTTTAGCCAAAAAGATGGGACGTTATTACTATAATCAAGGTTTAAATGATGCGAGAAGCCTATTAGATGATAAACTTGATACTATTACTGAATCCTTTATGAACTTGAAAAAGTAACTGAGTTCATTGGGAAATATTAAGCCAATTTAAATTGCTTAATCGACCTAATTTAATGTTAAGAAGAAAAAATAATGTCAAATAGACCATTAATCGAAGAGTTAACACAGGCTTTACAATGTTTACCAAGTGTTGGCCCTAAATCAGCACAACGTATGGTTTACCATTTGTTAGATAAAAACCGCAATGGTGCACTTAAATTGAGTGATGTGTTAGCAAGAGCTGTGACTGAAATAGGCCATTGTCAACAATGTCGCACTTTTACAGAAGAAGATTTCTGCTCTATCTGCAGTAATCAAAAACGTAATGATAATGGTGTTATTTGTATTGTTGAAATGCCTGTTGATGTGGTCGCCATTGAGCAAACCGCACTGTTTTCTGGTACTTATTTTGTATTAATGGGGCATTTATCTCCATTAGATGGAGTGGGGCCTGAACAACTTGGTTTACATTTATTAGAGCAGCAGATGAAAAAGGGAAATATTACTGAGGTGATCCTAGCAACTAACCCAACAGTGGAAGGTGAAGCGACAGCTTATTACATTGCAGAAATGGCAAGAAAACAAAAGATTCAAGTGAGCCGAATCGCACATGGTGTGCCAGTGGGTGGAGAGCTTGAGTTTGTTGACAGCACTACTTTGTCACACTCCTTTACTGGTCGCTCGATGTTATAAGCTGAATAGGTCATTACTATCGTCATGAATCATAATGTTAACATTTCAAGGGAAAGAGATGCCTAGCAATCAAAAAGGGCCTTATAAAGGCTCTGATAAAGCACATTCAGTAATACAGGATTCGTTAGCCCGATCTATTTTTAATACGTTAATTGCTAATCGAATTCCTATTTCCATTGCTGACAAACTATCTCATCAAGCAGCTACACGTGTAGATATGGTCACGCTTTATAATGTGGTTGCACAAGATATTCAATCTCAACACCAACCAAAACAACGTATTTTAGATAGAACCATAGTGCACATGTTTGAGATTTTATTTCGCTTAATTAATGCGCCTGCTGAAGATAAAGAACCTTCTGCTGAATTTTTTAATTTAGTACCACGTGGAGAGTGTTTAGACCTGTTTTTACAATTAGTGAAAGAATATTGTATGGGTGATATTGAGATACAAGGGTATACGGCTAAAATAGAGCCATTGACCCAACAATACAATAAAGCAGGTGTGATTGATTGGGATAGTTTGTATCAAAGTGAAGCATTTAAAGGGTATTTATCAGGCCTCCTTAAATTAATTTTAACTCATTTAAAAGAAGATAAGAAACCCATTCCTGCATTAGAGAATAGGATCCCTACGCATTTTCAACCTTATAGAATTAACTCTTTCTTAAATCAGGTCTGTAAATTAAAGCAGACAGGTCGAATAGGATTGAGTATGTAATACCAGCCTCATAACAAGATAATCAGGCATGTAAAAAAGGGCTAGCTTCATGATAAAGCTAGCCCTTTTTAGTATTGATAACCTAATTATCTATTACCACTTCATGTGAGAATCAATTATTTTTGAAACTGATTCGTACTAAAGCGTGTTAAGCCTTGTTTACCATTGGTCGGTTTAGTACCGAATTTTGCTTTAGGTTTACGTTTATTATTTACAGCTAGTTTACCTTGATTTCTTGGCGTACTTTTACTGCCTTTTAAAGGTACTTTTGCTTTTTTAGCGTTTCTATTAAGGATTTCAGCACGTGTTTCTTTTGGTACTAAGCAGGTTGCCTTACTACCAATCAAGGTTTTGTCTAATCCCATTTTTGTTAACGCTTCACGAATAATTGGCCAGTTAGCTGGATCATGATAACGCAATATAGCTTTATGTAATCGACGCTGAATCGTCCCTTTTGGAATGGATACTGATTCACTGTTTCTTTTAACATTACGCAACGAGTTAATTTCAGTGTGATACAAGGTTGTTGCGTTAGCTAAAGGAGAAGGGTAAAAATTTTGCACTTGATCCAATTTAAAATCATTCTCTTTTAACCACATTGCCAGATTGATCATGTCCATATCTGTTGTGCCAGGGTGAGCAGAGATAAAGTATGGGATCAGGTACTGTTTTTTACCTGCAACTTTAGAGTAGTGATCAAATAGCTCTTTAAATTTGTCATAGCTACCCATGCCTGGCTTCATCATTTTATTTAATGGGCCTTCCTCAGTATGCTCTGGCGCTATTTTTAAATACCCGCCAACATGGTGAGTCGCCAGTTCTTTAATATATTCAGGATCTTCAATGGCTAAGTCATAACGTACGCCCGAGGCAATCAATACTTTCTTAATACCCGGTACTTGACGAGCAGCTCGGTATAACTCAATCGTTGGTGTGTGGTCTGTATCAAGGTGACCACAAATAGTTGGCCATACACAAGATGGCTTACGACAAGTTGCTTCTGCTTTTTCACTCTTACAGCGTAATTTATACATATTAGCTGTTGGACCACCTAAATCAGAAATGACACCAGTAAACCCAGGGACTTTGAGTTTAATATCTTCAATTTCATTGATAATAGATTCCTGTGAACGGCTTTGTATGATGCGTCCTTCATGTTCTGTGATACTACAGAAAGTACAGCCGCCAAAACATCCTCTCATGATATTAATAGATGTTTTTATCATATCGTAGGCAGGGATTTTGGCATTACCATAACTTGGGTGTGGGACACGAGCATAAGGTAAACCAAATACACCATCCATTTCACTTTCTTCTAATGGTGTTGCTGGTGGATTTAACCAGATAGCCCGATTACCGTGTTTTTGCATTAATGCTTTTGCTGACGTTGGGTTTACTTCTTGGTGAAAAATACGAGATGCATGTGCATATAATATTTTATTATCTCTTACTTGCTCGAAAGTTGGTAAATTAATATAGGTAGTTGACCACGCTTTTGCTTTCTCTATCCATCTTTTTTCACGCTCTTCTTGTGGCGTACTTTTATGTGGAATCATCTGGATAACTTGTGCTGTTTTAGTCACATCAGATGCTTCATCAACCACATTTTCATCTTTTGCAGTATCACATTTTTCAGTGAGGTCTTGATAAGGGCTTGGGATTGGATCTATCTTCCCAGGTTTATCAACGCTACGTGAGTCTATACCAGTCCAACCTGGCAATGCGCTATTGGTTAAAAATGCACTGCCGCGCACATCGGTAATGGTTTTGACATCTTCACCTTGTGCAATACGATGGGAAATTTCAATTAATGGGCGCTCAGCATTGCCATAAATTAATAGGTCTGCTTTTGAATCGAACAAAACAGATTGACGCACTTTGTCTGACCAATAATCGTAGTGGGCGATACGGCGTAAACTTGCTTCAATACCACCAATAATGATTGGGACACCTTTATAGGCTTCTTTACATCGTTGTGTATAAGCAGTAACTGCACGGTCAGGACGTTTACCACCTTCATCATTTGGTGTGTAGGCATCATCGTGTCTAAGCCTTCTTTCAGCCGTGTAGCGGTTGATCATTGAATCCATGTTACCGGCAGTCACACCAAAATATAAATTAGGTTTTCCTAATTGCATAAATGCATCTTTAGAATGCCAATCAGGTTGCGCGATAATACCAACTCTGAAGCCTTGCACTTCAAGCATTCGGCCAATCACAGCCATGCCGAAACTAGGGTGATCCACATAAGCATCACCTGTTACTAAAATAATATCGCAACTATCCCAGCCAAGCTGCTTCATCTCTTTACGAGACATAGGCAAAAAAGGAGCTGCCTTAGAAGAAGGCTCTCCTCGGTATTTAGGATATGAAAACAAATTGCGGTCTTTGGGAGTAGTTATTGGCTTCAAGAAAAATAATCTCTAGTATTGGAATGTTAAATTGAGTCCATTATAACATAGAGTTTAACAAAGTTGGTTGCTGTCCTTGTTAAATAAAGTAGCCAAATAAATGCATTAAGCAGTTGCACCTTAAAATCAACTGCTTAACTGTTGTTGTAGTTTTTTTTAACCCAATGGGTCGGCAAGTTTTGCGATTAATTGGCGTGATTCAGGCTTTACCGAGGTAAGCATTACATCAATAACATCACCCAGTTGTAATTCTACTTGCTCGCCTACTTTAACAACGCCTTGTTCACGCATGCATTCTATTTTTTTAGCATCATTATTAGCTTTGCCTAACAAACTATTTGGAATAAAGAATGTTGCGCCGTTTTCTTGGACTTTTACACGACATCCTGCTTTAACGATATCAAAAATTTCAGCTTTATAACGCCAATCAGAATTCTCTTGGTCTTTTAAGTAATTACAGTACAGCAGATTATTGACATCTCGCTCGGCCATACGCTGGGATTTACGCGCTTCATTTAGGTGAATACCGATATCAGTAGCAACAGGACTAGATGCTTGCTGTGTAAGTACAGATTTAATTAAACGATGGTTAATTAAATCACCATATTTACGAATAGGCGATGTCCAGGTTGCATAGTGAGCCACACCCATTGTGAAATGAGGTGCAGGCGTTGCGCTGGTATCAGCATAAGATAATAGACGGCGGAGACGGTGATCCAGGTAGCTATTATTTAATTTAGCCACTTGTTGTCGCATTTCAACATAACCGTCCAAGGTTGATAGTGATTCCGGTGCCACTTCAATACCATATTCGGCGAGTAAACTAACGGCTTTATTAATGCGATCGCTCGCTATACCTGAGTGAACATTAAATACACCTGCTTGTTTGTGTTTTGCTAAAAAGTCACCAGCACAAACATTTGCTGCGATCATTGATTCTTCCACTAAACGATTAGCACTACGGCGAGGTTCGCATAATATTTCATACACTTCACCTTTATTGTTCAGTTTCAATGTGTAATCTGGCTGGTTTTTCATGACGATGGTATTTTCACAACGCCATTGATGGCGAGCAGTGGTTGCGGTATCTAATATTTTTAATAACTGACTTAATTCTCTATTCGGTTTCCATTGTTCTTCGTTTAACTCATCACTTTCTAAATAAGTTGATACATCATGGTAGTTAAGACGGTAATGAGATTTTATCCACGCAGCAAAAAAGACAGGCTCTTGCGTAATTTCACCTGCTTTATCAATGCGCATGGTACAACAGATGGTCGCGCGTTTTTCACACTCTTTTAAAGAGCATAAACTATCACTGAGGTCTCTTGGTAACATAGGTACATTAAAGTTAGGTAAGTACAATGTAAATGCACGTTGCCATGCTTCTTTATCCATCTCTGTTTGTTCTGGTACATACGCCGAGGGATCTGAAATCGCCACTGTAAGCTCCCAACCTTGATCATTTTCTTCAATGTATAAGGCATCGTCCATATCTTGGGTATTAACACCATCAATAGTAAAGAAGGGCGTTTTAGTGAGATCTTGACGTTCTAACTCAGGGTCGATGACTTGCCAAGGGTGGTCAAATTCAGGAGCTTTATTAGGTAACTTATGTGTCGCCACTGCTATCATTCGGTAAGCAAAAGGGTCATTATGTTCTGCTATTTTTTCTATCACTTCCACTAAGAAGCCATTATCCTTTAATGCATGACTTAACAATTTTACCTTAACCCAATCACCATCATGGTAGCCTTGGTTAGCTAATTGCATTGCTCCTTTAATTTTAAAGAAGCCATTAATTAGTGGGTTATTTGCTTTAATCGAAACGCGTTTTGCACTTATTGATAACTGCGCAACAAACTCAGTAATCTCTGTTTGTTTTAACTCAACGGGAGTTGCTGTTGATTTTTCACCATTTTCTTGGATGGTTGCGCTGATACGGTCTCCGTGTAAGACTTTTTTCATTTCGCTTGGCGCGATAAAAAAACGTTTACCTTTATCGGTTTCTAAAAAGCCAAATCCACGCTCTGATGCTTTGACAATCCCTGTGCGCTTGGGCGTATTGTCTTGCATTGTTTGTTTAAGTTGATTAAGTAATGGATTGTCTTGAAACATGCTTGAAACCTTTAATGAATTACAATAAATAAGGTGTTTAGAGAGAAAGTTTTATCAATAATAAAACTGAAATAATAAAAGCGTTAATATCTATAAACTTATGCTGCGATAGTAAAGGTGATTGGCTTTTAATTAAAGGTTGAACTGCTGAATTCGTGAAATTTAAATAGATTTATAAAAAAATGCAGAAAAGACTTGGCTTTTATCTCAACTTGTATATTATACGCCTCGTTCTGCGGAGGGGTGGCAGAGCGGCTGAATGCACTGGTCTTGAAAACCAGCGAGGGTTAATAGCTCTCCGAGAGTTCAAATCTCTCCTCCTCCGCCACATTAAGAAAAAAGGCTTCTCAATAGAGAAGCCTTTTTTCGTTTTAAAACATCAAGTTCCCCATTCTTTTAATATTTCACTAAACTGAATAGTTTCTCTTAGTCACTTTTAACTGCTCTTTTAGTTAGCTAATTGACCTAAATCTAAAAACATCCATATATACCTATAAATGGATGTTACCAGTTTTAGGTTTTTATAGATTTGTACTATATTTTGATGGATTGGTGAAATGCTTATTTCTTTATGATGGTGATCTCCCTAAATTAATCTTTCATTTTGCTTTGGTCTGATACTTGATGTGTCGACATTAAACGAATGGTAATGAACCTATGAAGCCCATCACTTTTAAACAATTCCAAATACGAGTTTTGACTGTACTGTTTATTTTGTTTTCAAGTACCTTGATTGGTTATCGATATTTTGTCGAGTTACCTAAACTCGAACAAAAAATCACCTTGGCTGCTGAGAAAGAGTTAAAGCTGTTAACCATTGGTATTAAAAATGCGTTAAGAGCCTTATCACGGGTAACTTATGATTATTCAGTTTGGACTGCAACTTATGAGTTTATGCAAGATGTCAATCAACGTTACATTGATGAAAATGTTATTGAAGATACTTTTCAAAGCTTAAAGATTGATGGCATTTTTTACCTTGATCAAGCATTGGTTCCGATAATGGCGAAGGGAGTTGATCACTTAACTTCTAAACCATTACACTTTTCATTCTATGATATTAATGTTCATCCCCTGAATGCCTCTTTATTACCAGATCCAATAACATCACAAGGCACACCTCATCAAGAAGGGTTTATTAACACCCTTCATGGCCCTGCTTTGTATAGTGCATTTCAAGTAAGAGACTCTAACCAGAAAGGAAACAATCGAGGTTATTTAATTTTTATCCAATTAATTGAAAAAGAGTTTCTAACGACGCTTCGTGAGTCTACTTTAACTGATATTGCATTGATCACTGATATTAATCCGCCGTTAAAGGGGGTAGTAGAATGGGATAAAAAAGTAAAAGTAGAAACGATCAAATCAAGCCACCAAATGTTGTTTAAAGATATGAATAATCAACCCGTGGCATTGTTAAGTGTGCAACATCGTATGAGTGAATCACCTCCTCTCATTAACCTGCATAGCTTGCTGTTTATTTTTATATTAAGCCTGTTTACTTATCTTTTTTACCATTTAATTACTCATACCATTATTAAGCCAGTAAGAAGCTTAGCAAAGAGTATTCAATTGATAGATAAAGACGGTGATTGCAAGATTGTCAGTGAAGCATTTTCAGTAAAAGAGTTAATTGTTGTTTCACAAAATATAAATAAGTTACTTAATAGGGTGCAACAACAAAATATCCAATTAAAAGAGCAAGCAAGTACTGACCAATTAACACAAGTACTTAATCGACATGGTTTATCATCAGCTTTAACTGTCCATAAAAATTTGTGCATACGCCAGAAGATCAGTTTCGTGGTGGTAATGTGCGATATTGATTATTTTAAAGAATATAATGACTACTTGGGTCACCTCGAAGGGGATAATGCATTGTATCGCGTTGCACAAACCTTGAATAAATTATGTAAGCGTTCAACTGATCACTGCGCACGTTATGGTGGAGAGGAGTTTACTCTATTGTTTAGTGGCATGAATAAGCATTCTCTGATACTAAAGTTGCAGGATATCAAAGCTGAGATTAATAAATTAAATATAGTACACCCAATGGAAGGAGGAAGTGAGCACATTACCATAAGCTGTGGTGCCACCATTATCCACGCTGAAAATATGTCAAACACTGAACTACCGGAATGGGAAGTGTTAAGGTTTGCCGACCAAGCTTTATACCAGGCCAAGTCGTTAGGTAGAAATCAATTTGTTATTAATGATTTTATATTACCGGATAACCAATAAAACAGGATGCTCACGACATTTTAAGTCGTCTTTTTATTATCACGAACTAGCGCTTTGGTTGATTTACAGCATAAGAACAGTATTAGTTACTAAAATTTTATTCTTCTTTCGTTAAACTCAGATCAAATAAAGCGATATAACAAGCTGATTTTAATATAATTGTGTTTATTTATTCCGCATTTCAAATAAGATTAAATATAATTAGTTTGAAAAATGAGCATTCAACCTATTTTTTAAAAAAAGAGCTTGGCTTTTATCTCAGTTTCTATAATATACGCCTCGTTCTGCGGAGGGGTGGCAGAGCGGCTGAATGCACTGGTCTTGAAAACCAGCGAGGGTTAATAGCTCTCCGAGAGTTCAAATCTCTCCTCCTCCGCCACATTAAGAAAAAAGGCTTCTCAATAGAGAAGCCTTTTTTCGTTCCTAGCACTGAAAACTCAATTTATAGCACTATCATTTCATTTGTAATGCAGGTGACTCAGTAAAAATATCGCTTTGTTGTTCGTTTCTACCCTAGCTAATACAATACCTTATGTTATTTTTATCTATTTTAATTCTTATAATAAAACTGCTCAGTTTATTGTCTAGAAATATATTTTATGATGTGCAAATAAAAGTTTGCCGAAAATAGCGGCAATCACTGCCCATGTGGCAATTTAATCCCGCTATTTTATGTTTTACCTTTTTTTATGTTCAGGCTTTATCGCTAACTGATCTTTCTTTTTTCACAAAATCATGTTTGTTTCTACCGCTTTTTGAATATTGTTCTATTATTTAAGTGATATTTATCGTTTGTTCGTCGGATTTTTTATAATGGCATAAAAAATGCTTTTGTTTATTTTGTAAAGGGTAAGTTTTTTTAAAAATAAATCAGAAAAAGCTTAAGTTATTTATTTTCCTGTCGATAAAATGACGTGGACATTGAACTAATTAGAGGGATTTATGACAAACATTGGCATTAATCATTACAACACTAGTCTAAAAGTGGCCCAACCTCAGAATATACAATCTAAAGAGGCGGAAGCAACCAAAGAGGTTACAGCTGTTACAGTTACACCAGCTGAAAATAAGCATGTTGAGTTATCAGCTAAAGCTAAGGAGCTGTCAGCGGCAGAAATTGCACAGACGGTTAAACCTGAAGAGGAGGGCACAAGTAAAGTTGAGTCTTTCGCGCATGGTATGTTAGGTATGGATCACCCTGAAAAAGGAAAAGAAGAGGATGATAGCTATTCTGCTGGACAATTCTTGAAAGGGGCGTTATCTGTAGGTGCTTTATTACTTGCAGTGGTTTAATGCAATAATAAATGATGCCGATGTTGAATATGGTCTACTTAGTTAACCAAGTTGTATACACTGTACTTTATGTAGATATCGACGTGTTAATAAGTAGGCTGATTTAGCTATTCTTCAATTTTATTTCATTCAGGTTTGTGTAGTCCATCTTTGCTTTTAATTATTCGAATTCAACTCTCCTATCCTGCTGGCAATATAATACTATCTACATTATCCTTTATTTGACCTTCAATTAATCATATTTAATCTTCTCTTAAGACCCTATAACTTAACATAGATCGTTACGTTTCAGGTTTATGTTGCAAATTGAATGGCAATGGCTCTTAAGCTATTACTTTTTATTACTTACTTCCCAACTTCAATTTTTAATCTTCATGTTTTTTAAAGAGTCTGAATTTACATCTATAAAAAGTCTTTTCCTAGGCGATGCTGAAGGCATATTTTTAACATGAATAAAGTTAATTAATAGTGATGATTTTTATGGCATGGATTCTGCTTTATCTAAGTATATTCACAGTGATTATTACTTTAAGTTTGTTTATTTACGTTATTAACTCAATAAATGTCATAAAAATGGCGTCAAATATCAAAAGTTCGACACAAGCTTTATGAAGTTATCGGCATCACCAGATACTTTGCAAATTTTGGCTGTATTCATACTAAACAATATTTTATTTTAAGGATTAAAATAATGAAAAAGTCCATTTTAGCGTCTCTTATTGTACCTGCATTAGTTGTTGGGTGTGGTTCAGGCTCTTCAGGCTCTAGTGCCCCAACTTATAAGTGGCAAGTGGTGCAATTAAAGTCTGTCAGCGAAAGCTCGTTGAATAGTAAGTGTATTATTTATGCTGATTCAGAGTTAAATGATGGGGAAGTCATTACTGCCTATGTGGCTGAAGATGATTATAATATTCTTTATCATAATGCCGATGGCACTATAGCAGAGACTTTCTCTGGAGATGATATCACTAATGGCTTATTTACTATTACCAGTACTGATGTGCCTGATGACGGTTATGTGACACTGGAAGAGATTGAAAGCTTAACGGGTGGTGATCGTGGTAGCTATATGTTTAGTGTACAGAAAGACCTACTTGAAGATATGGTACTGAATATTACTCAAGAACAAGGAAGTACTTGTTACACAGGCAGTGATTATCGAGAAACAGCTTCGGATACTGCTTTAGTAAATGTCCAGCAGCCTGATTCTGATCCTGACTATTATCAAAGTAGTTATGATGTTGATTCTGTTAATGGGAAGGCGACGGCAACAGCGATTCCGGTTGACTCTCCTTATCCTGCTTCTCGTGATGTATTGATCACTGCTTTTGCTTCTTATGATTCAAGTTCAACACAGTACGCTGAACTTTCAGAGTGGGCATTTATCAGCTCTACTAACTTGTATGAAGACTCTAATGATAGTGCAAGTACACTTACTGCAAGTCTTTCAAGTTCAGGTTTAACCAATGTTTATTGGACAACTATTGATGAAGTAGAGTTAGATAGTGATAGTGGCATAATTGCTGTACATGATGATCAAAGTTACTTTTGGCAGCCTATCTATGATGATATTGATCAGTTAAATGTAGCCTATGATACTTCAGAGGTTGATGTTTGGAGCGGTTACTTTTCTGGAACGATCAGTGATAATGATTGGTTATTTACTAGCTTCACTGAATTAGATGAGGATACTTTCCTTGATCTGGATGCATTTCCATCGGTAGATGTTATAGATGGAGTGAGTGTGAGTAGTGTTTGTGATGTGGCTGATGCGTTTTGTATCGATACCAATGGCAGCTATAGTAGCGATGAGTTCGATTATCAACGTGTGCATTTCCGTTTAGATGAAGATCGTTCAAGCTCTTCGAGTAACATCACTTATCAATCAATCTACTCGCTTGCTAATGACGAGCCAGTAATATTAGTTAGTAGCCTATTTGATTTTACCGATCCAACTCTATCACGTGTTGAGATTAATTTAGTTACTTCAAGTGCTGACAGTGGTGATGCGATCCAATATTTGATGACAACAAATGTCGACTTGGTAGATTTAGGGGAATATAGTGCTTCTGATTTCGTGGATGATGCTGCTGCGACAGAGTTTTATAGCGACTTAAATGGTTTAATCACAACTACCTCTGAAACAGAAGAGCTATATCAAGCAATGTTAGAGAGTAATACCACCACATTAAGTAATGCTTACGATTTTTAATATATGTTAGTTTAAGTCCTTTAGCCCTGTCGTTTAACAGGGCTTTTTTTTACCTAATATTTATATCACTTATTAACTGAATAAATTTAGTTATACCAATTATATTAAATAAGTAGTCTAAACTTTACCTAGAAAAAATGACTTGGTTTAAGGCGTAATTTGAATCAAATAATTGTTCTATTTGCGAAAATTACAACGAATCAATAAGTTTTTTAACAAGTAAAATAGATCCGTTAATTAGTATTACAGCCTAAACTAGTCGTTAATCCGCCTAGTTGAGCTTCAACTGAGCTTTCTTTATAGGCTGCTAAAGATGGCATAATATCTAATCCACTGCGAGACTCCACTTCATCAACAGTAACCTCTGTTGTACAAAAATCATCAGCTCGTTGTGCATTTTGTTCCATGATAAAGGCAGAAGCTTCAACCCAACCATTCACATCGGTGATCACTACTTTGAAGTAACCGCTTGGGATAATATGTGATTCATCTGCTTCTGGTAATTCACCAAAACTCCATTCATACAATGGACCACTGACGACATAAGCATTTTGTCCTGCAGATACCATGCTTCTTACTGCGCTTTCTAAATCAACCCAAGGGCCTTGATTTAAAGATGAAGATTGTGGTGTGATATTTGATAGGTAATTAAGCATTGCCCAATCATCAGTATTACTGAATGAAGCAAGGGGAACTTGATGACCTCTGTCGGTTGCTAAAATAGCATTGGCATCTGTGTAATCATCTGGCTCTAGTGTCGCGGATGCATCTAAATCAGGATCCGCTTTCCAGTATCGTGAACGTGATGGGCCATCAATGGTTTCACTGGTCACATGATAAGCTACCCAGTCAGCAAATTTCGTTGTAGCATTGTTACTTAATGTATAGATAGAGCGCTCTATCTGTTCACCTGAAGCCCCAGTAGGACATTCATAAACGCAATTAGCGCCTAAACTTACACTACTCCAGAACGAAGCAATCATTAATGCAGTTGTTTTTATTTTCATGGTATATCCCTATAAATAGTTTGAATAGAAAGGTATTTGTACAAGAGAAAGGTGCTGATTACGTTACATCTATCTAATTTTTTAATTAAAAAAATGTTATTTAAATCTTTGTGCAGATGGATGAAATTACATTCGTTAGAATGATTAGTCATGAGAAGCAACATTTATTGGCCAATGGGCGTGCCATATATGAGAGGTCAATATTCCATTTTGGAACCTATTGATTATTAAGCTGTCTATAAGGTTATCGAGTTAATTGATATTATTTATATTGGGAGCATTTATGCGATTTTTAACATTAGTGGGCATTATTGCCTTATCATTGTCTCTATCTGGTTGTGGTTTCTTTCATCATCATGGTAACGGGGGGCATCAAGGTGGTGGAAATGGTCATAGTCAACAAAATGACCGTCATTAATTAAAAGTTAAAAAGCCGGTGAGTCATGTATTACTCACCGGCTTTTTATTAGCTGTAAATAGAAAACTCACATTCGTTATCTTGAAAAGTAGCACTTCTATGATGCTTTTTATTTTAACTATAACTTTCCTACCTTGGGATCAAGAAAAGCTAATTCTGGCCCTAAGCAGCCTGGAAATTTGCTTGCATAATGAATCCACTAAAAAATTAACTCTTTTTTAAGGGTTAATATGGACTTGATTATGTAAGGTAATACAACATGAATACAGAGACTCACCCAGCCCTTGTTGGCTCACTTAGTTCTACCGCACCTTCTGAAGAAGTGATCAACTTCAGTCCTGGTCCAACTTCTCTTCCAAAAGCAGTTGAAGCTCAAATTGTAGCTAGTTTTAATAAACCAGGATTTACTTCGTTATCCTTATCGCATCGCGCTCCTGAGTTTTTAGCTATTTTAGAGCACACTATTGCAACTGCGCGTGAAGTCATGGCAATTCCAGATGAATATGAAGTGTTGTTTACTCATGGTGGTGGCCATGGTCAATTTGCAGCTTTACCTCTAAATTTATGTACAGAACCGTCTGATATTGCAACTTATGTTGTTAATGGTACATGGTCTGCTCGTGGTCGTGATGAAGCAAATAGATATTGTGATGTGCATACTATCGATGCTAGCGACCCTGATACAGGTAAGTTTATTACTTTCCCTGAATTAACTGAGGCGAATGTTAATGTTGATAGTAAATACCTATATCTATGCTCTAATGAAACAGTTAATGGTATAGAGTTACATCGTTTACCGAAGTTGCCTGAGGCATTACAACATATTCCGTTAGTGGTGGATGCTAGCTCTGATTTCAGTACAAAACCAATTGATTGGCGTGGTTGTAATGTAGGAGTCTTATTTGCTTGTGCTTCAAAAAATATCGGTCATCCAGGTTTAACAATGACGGTAGTACGTAAAGATTTATTAGGTAAAGCATCGCCGCTGTGTCCTGGTGTATTTAATTACACAACGAATAGTGAAGCAGGTAACCTTTGGAATACGCCTGCTACTTTTAATATTGAAGTAGTAGGGATGGTGATGGATTGGTTAGTTAAAGAGGGTGGTGTAGATGCATGTGAACGCCGTTCTATTGCTAAATCTGATGTACTATATGATGTGATTGATAACTCTAATGGGTTTTATGCTACTCCTATTGATAATAAAACATTACGCAGCCGCATGAACGTACCTTTTAATATTGCCGGTGGTGATGACGCTTTAACTAACAAATTCTTAATAGAAAGTTGGGATAAAGGCATGGTAGGTTTACGGACATTAACTCCTTTTGGTGTAGGAGATTATTTACGTGCAAGCTTATATAATGGTGTCACTATTGGTGAAGCAAACATACTAGCTACTTTTATGCGTGATTTTCAAAAAGAAAATAGTTAAATTTCACTATTTTAATTAGCCTTATGCCAATAATATAAATCAATATGATTGGCATTTTTTATTTCACTCTAATGAATAAATTAATCTTATATACTGCATATTTGTCCTGTCATAAAGCAATGTTACTATCAAAAATAGCGAATATAGTGGTTGTTCTCCATTTATTTATGTTAAAGCTTAATAAATAGTTTTTTTGTTTTAATGCGATTAAATTCATCATTTGGTTAAATAACTTATTTGCTCGTTGTTATTTTTTAAAGGAATAACTACTCCATTTAATTAAGTCATTTTGCTATTTTCAAAAGTAAATGTAAGTCTGTTTATTAATGTCATTTTAATTGGTCTATACTCATCTTACTGTAAACTATTTTACTACTTATTAAGGATGCTTTATTTTTAATCTTATTACTAATTCCACACACCTCAGTGTTTCACCATCAATGGTAGATATTACTTGTTATGATTGATAATAGTAAAACGCTACTCGCGGCTCTCACAGTATATAGAGGCAGTATTAATCTGGTGACGGCTTGCAATGATGCTTTTACAGAGTTATCAGGCCTGACTTCATCAGTAATACGTAACTCGAATTTAGCAGACAAATTGATTTTGGATAAAAATGATCACAATGGCAATTTAGATACCTTATTTGATGATGCAATGCACAGTGAAGAAGGGATTGTTACTAATGCTAAGATATTTAACCAGTTTCATTATACAGTAGGCGCCAAATTACATTGCGTCTACGAAGGTTGTGATATTTTTAGCTTGTATTTCAGTGCTTCTGAAAATAAGTCGGTCGACCCCATCACTCGATTACCAAATGGTTGGGCATTGATTTCTCGGATTAATTATCTACTGGAAAACAGTCGAATAGCCTTAAAAAATATGGTTTTGTTGATCTTAGAAGCTGACAATTTTTCTGCTATTAATTTTCGCTACGACTATGTTGTTGGTGACCAGTTCCTGTCTCTATTAGGTCAGCGTTTACAGTCTTTAGTAAAAAGTTTTGGTTTTGTTATTCGTTTTTCAAATGCTAAATATGCAATTTTGATTGAAGACCATGAGAACTTGCCTGAATTAATTTTAAAAAGACGTATCGAACTTATCTGTCAAAATTTATGTTTTGAGTTGGCGAAACCTATTGTAATTTCTGATGAATTGGCCATTAATAAGTCATTCAGTATAGGTGTGAGCGCTCCCGGTTATGAATACCACAGCTATCATGCGATGCAAATCGCAGCAGAAACAGTAAAACAAAAAGCCAAAAAATATAGTATTAATAATTATTTTATTGCGACACCTGAACCAACAGAAGATTATTTACGACATAAGTTAATTATAGAAGCATTACCTAAAGCAATGTCCAGGGGAGTTATTGATATTCATTATCAGCCTCAATATGATATGAAAACCCAAACACTGGTTGGCTTGGAAGCACTTTCCCGTTGGACTGACCAGAGTTTAGGGGTTATTCGTCCAGACATATTTATCAATATTATTGAAGAAATTGGATTGCATTTTGAATTTGACTTATGGGTGTTTGAGAAAGTATGTAAACAGTTAACACTTTGGCAGCGACAAAATATCCATGCTCCCAGAGTTGCTATCAACGTATCATTTAAAACGATGGAAATGAGTACTTTTATTGAACGAATAAAACAAATTTTAGTTGCTACAGGTTGCCCAACGCACTTTCTTGAATTAGAGGTGACAGAAACGGCTTCTATTAATAATACTAAAATGCTGTCAGATAATATGTTACAAGTAAAAGCATTAGGCATGCATATTGCCGTCGATGATTTTGGTACTGGCTATTCATCTTTAAGCTTAATACGGACTTTCCATAATTCCATTGATAAATTAAAGTTAGATAGAAGTTTAGTTGATAAAGTTTGCCATACAGAGTTAGATAAAAATTTTATTAAACATATTATTGAATTGGGGCGAATATTAGATGTTAGGGTTCTAGCTGAAGGGGTAGAAACAGTACAACAACTTGAACTATTAGTTGAGTTGAACTGTGATTATGCACAGGGATACTACTTCTCCAAAGCTTTACCCTTGACCGAGGTTATTGACTTAATTAAACATGATGCTGAAGTCGTTTAACTATTAAACAACTGTGCTTTATTAGGTAATTAATTGTTTCTAAATAGTAAAAGAACACTCGAGTTGTGTTGCTCATTGGCTGCGAATACAGTAATCTAAATGTGTTAACTAGTTTTAGTGATAATCCAAGCAAGAGATTGTTACTAGTTACTTTTTGTTTCACTAGACTGTTATCTCGAATGACAGTGTTTACTGTAAGGAAATAAAATGACAGAGATTGATATCGGTATTAGTAAAGAAAACCGTGCAGAAATATCTGAGGGTTTAAAGCGTCTTTTAGCTGATTCTTATACTTTATACTTACAAACGCACAACTTCCATTGGAATGTAACAGGCCCACAGTTTCGTGAATTACATTTAATGTTTGAAGAGCATTATACAGAACTTGCAGTTGCAGTTGATGATATTGCAGAGCGTATTAGAACTTTAGGTGATGCTGCACCAGGTACTTACAAAGAGTTTGCAAGACTTAGCTCAATTGAAGAAGTTGAAGGTGTACCAAGTGCTTCTGATATGGTTTCTTTATTGACTAAAGCACACGAACAAGTTGTTAAAACGTCTCGTAAAGTATTGAAAGTTGCACAAGAAGCCGACGATGAGTCGACTGCATCTTTAGTATCTGACCGCATGCGTATCCATGAAAAAACGGCTTGGATGTTAAGAGCGACTAAAGCGCTGTAATTTAGTCTGTTTAGATAAATAATAAGCGTGTGGTCGTAATGATCACACGCTTTTTTTAGCTTTATAAAAAGTATGCCTATGATATCAAGACTGCCACGTTGGGTTGAATCTGGTGCATTTATACTTGCGTTGATTGCAGGATTTATCAATTCAATTGGCCTATTAGGCTTCCAACATCAAGCTATTTCACACCTGTCTGGTACTGCTACACAATTCGGTACAGGGCTGATCACAGCCTCTTTTTCAAGCAGCTTACATCTTTTGTTTATTTTAATTAGTTTTGTTATTGGCTCTATTATTTCTGGATTTTACCTAAAAGGTGGTTCGTTAAAATTAGGGCGGCGTTATAGTGGGTTATTATATTTAGAGGCGCTATTATTACTCGCTGCCATTTTCTATTTATCAAAACAGGATGGATTAATTGGGCATTACTTTGCATCTGCCGCCTGTGGTTTACAAAATGCTTTAGCGACAACTTATAGCGGTGCTGTGATTAGAACAACCCATTTGACAGGAATTTTTACTGATATTGGTATTATGATAGGCGCTAAATTACGAGGTGAAGCTTTCGATAAAAGAAAGTTACTTCTTTTTTTGTTAATTATTACTGGGTTTATTAGTGGGGGAGTGTTGGGAGCTTACTTTTTCCATCTCTTTTACTTTCAAGCATTATATATCCCTGTTTTTATATGTATTTTATTAGCATTATTGTATTCAATGTATAGTTTAAAAATGAATCGATAAAGGAATTTTTAACTTATTAAAAGGACAATGAAACGATGGAGCTTCACTCATTAATTTTATTTGTTATCTAAGCATTATCGATTAACTTAATTCCTGGCCCTGATGTTGTTTATATCGTTAGCAACACCATGAAAGGAAATATAAAATCTGGTATCCAAGCTTCATTGGGATTAGGGACGGGTTATTTAATCCATACTTTTGCTGCAGTTATTGGGTTATCTGCATTGATTGTCAGTTCAGCTTTGTTATTTACTCTAATAAAATATTTAGGGGCTGCTTATTTGTTGTATTTAGGTGTTTGCTCATTAATGAACTGTTATCGACAACAGGGGGCTTTTCCCATCAGAACGAATCATAGTCAACAACCTAAACAGGTATTTAAACAAGGTGTTATCGTTAGTGTATTAAATCCTAAAGTGGCTATGTTTTTTCTGGCTTTTTTACCTCAATTTATTGATCCTGTTAGTAATAATGCAAGTCATGAACTACTGATTTTAGGCTTGTTGTTTAGTGCATTAGCAACCACCTGTAATTTATTATATGCCAGTTTAGGTAGTGTGCTATTTAACAGTTCAAAAGCAAAAAGTTATAGCCGGATTTTGGAAGGGGTATCCGGCAGTATTTTAATTGGATTAAGCGCAAAAATAGCGTTGACCAAGAGTTAATAAAAAATTATTTTTTGCTAGGAAACAGTAGAAAAATTTATTGCTCTTTGACTGAAATGAGTATTTCCAAAGCTCGTTGACGGTCTTGGTTATCATACAAATCATTGGTAAAGATAAACTCATCAACGGCTAGTTGTTTAGCGATAATATCAAGTTTATGTTTAATACTCGTTGGTCCACCAATCACACTTAAACTTAGAAAGTTTTCAACCTGCGCTTTTTCTTGAGCTGTCCATAATCCTGACATAGAGTCGACAGGTGGTTTTAACCAAAGTGGTTGCCCTCGCATTAATGCAAGTACTCTTTGTTTTGAGGTAGTTGATAAATATTCTGCTTGTTGATCTGTTTCAGCGGCAACTACGGGTAAAGCTAACATAAAATAAGGTTTATCTAAGGTTGCAGAGGGCTTAAATTCTCGGCGATAAAGAGAGGCCGCCTCTTTTAAAAATCGAGGGGCAAAGTGACCTGCAAACACATAAGGTAAACCTTTTTGAGCTGCTAGTTGGGCACTGAATAAACTTGAGCCTAATAACCAAATCGGTACGTTTGTATCTTCTCCTGGGATCGCGCGTACAGCAGAATTACCGTTATAAGGACCTAATAATCTTTGTAACTCACTTACTTCTTCCGGGAAACGCTGTGCTCGTTGAGGGTCACTATTCAAAGCTTGGCTAGTAATATTATCACTACCTGGCGCTCGACCTAATCCAAGATCTATCCGTCCAGGATATAGGCTGTCTAAGGTGCCAAATTGCTCAGCAACCACTAACGTAGAATGATTCGGCAACATTATACCACCAGATCCAACGCGAATACGTTCAGTTTGACCAGCGATATGACCGATTAAAATACTGGTGGCAGCACAGACAATACCTGGCATATTATGGTGCTCAGCAAGCCAAAATCGGTTGAAGCCAAGCTGGTCTGCTTTTTGAGCGTATTGTGTGCTGTTTGATAATGTTTGCGTAACGCTTGCATTTTGTTGCATTGGCACAAGCTCTAATAGGGAGAAAGGGATTGTTGATAACAAAATAATACCTCTACAGAGAGTGATGTATGCCTTTGTTAATAAACTATGGCACAGATAGAAATTGACTCTGCCAGTCTGACAGCTTTTCAATACATTGTTAACAGCAACTTAATAAATAGGCGGGGGAGCGATTTATTAAAGTATTTCCAGTTTACTTTGTGTTGGTTAACTGTTGACGTTGCAGCTTATAGTTTTCAGAATCAACACCTTGTTTCCAGTAACCTGAAGCCACTATTTGTGTGCGAGAGACTTGGTATTTCTGTGCAAAAAATCCTTTTAGTTCAGTCATTAATCCAGCTTCAATAGCCATAAATATAATGCTGTCTTCTGATATATTAAGCTTATCCAATGCACTTGGTAGACTTTGATTAGGTGTCGTTGTCACTACCCAATTTACTGACCGTTTCGTGTCTAAGTTGATGATATCTTGTTCATTTGGCACATGAATAATAGCATCAATACGTGCTGACTTCGGTAGTAGGTGAAGGTATCCTTTAATTGCGTTAACTGAGGTTAAGTCTCCGATTAACACATAATGTGGCTGACTCAATTCATCGAGCTTTTTAGGACCTGGACCTGCAATGGCTAACTTATCTCCTACCTTAGCTGTTTTCGCCCAATCGGTAGCTGGTCCTTGATGCATATTAATAACAAAATCCAAAGTTAAAGCACCAGTTTCTTCTTCTACATCTTGAATGGTGTAAGAGCGCATCCAGGCACTTTTCATCTCTATATCACAGGTAGAGTCGGCCTCTTTAGCAAGTAGCACCTTGACATAGTTACCTATTAAAGAAGAAGTAAAGCCTTTAAATTCCTCAGAACCAATGACAATTCGTTGTAAATGAGGAGTGATTTGTTGCGAACTTAATACATTTGCTTGTCGAATTTGTTTGCGCATATTATTCCTTACTGGATTTATAGTAACTGCTATTTCAATTTTTATGAGACATAGCTTGTTATCTTAAACACAGATAATTTTTAGTGTAAAACTCAATAACTATATTTAAGGTAATATCTATGTTATAGTTGATAATATCAACGATAACATTTTAATTGATTTTGTCAACTACTTTGAGGTGCATATGGATACCCCCCTGATCAATTCACTTTTTTCACTGATGCAACACTATCGAGTAACGATACGAGAGGTGATTGATGCCAATGAATTGGGTTTAAACGCAATGCATGTACGTTGCTTATATATCATTAATGAAACAGAAAATTGTACTGCAAATGACATTGTGCAAAAAATGCAGAGAGATAAGGCGCAAGTAGCACGTTTAGTGAAAGAATTGATTACGTTAGACTTGATAGAAAAGAAAGCATCTGCTGAAGATAAAAGGCGTTTTATACTTTCTTTTACGGAGCAAGGAAAAAAATTATTAACCAAACTATTACAAGCACAGAAAGAGATTAATGAAACAATGTGTAAAGGCCTTTCCGAAGAGCAAGTTAAAACATTCTCAACAGTGGTTGATAAGATGAATAGTAATTTAGAATAATTTATATTCTTAAACAAAGCACATATTAACAAAGAGGCTAGTATGAATTTTCAGGATATTCATGATTTTTGGTTTACTCGATTACAACCTGAACAATGGTGGAAAAAAGATGCTGCAGTCGATAGTTATATCACTGCTAATTTTCAAACATTACATCAACAAGCAAACCGTGGTGAACTGTTTCAGTGGCGAGAATCAGCAAAGGGACGGTTAGCTGAAATCATCCTGTTAGATCAATTCTCACGCAATATGTTTAGAGACTCTGATCGTGCATTTGCATCGGATTCACTTGCATTGGTACTAGCACAAGAAGCAATTGCAAAAGGCGTAGATCAGGAATTAAGTGCTATTGAGCGCAGCTTCATGTATATGCCATTCATGCACAGTGAGTCTCTGTTCATTCACGATCAGGCATTGCAGTTATTTACAGAAAATGGACTACAATCTACTCTTGATTTTGAAGTGATGCACAGAAATATTATAGCTAAATTTGGACGTTATCCTCACCGTAATGCAATATTACAACGTACTTCAACACCCGAAGAGTTAGCTTTCTTAAGGCAACCAAATTCTAGTTTTTAGGCACTCATATCAATCGTACAAATTAACTTCAACAAATGACAATGGTCAGTGGGAACTAATAAGATGAATAATGAATTCACTATACGTGAAGCAAAGACAAGTGATTTAGATAGATGCTATGAGATTGAAAGAGCTGCTTATGCCGGTGATGAAGCTGCTACCAAAGAGAAAATATTGTGTCGTATTCAACAGTATCCTCAAGGCTTCCTTGTTTTAGAAAATGATCGAGAAATCATTGGTTTTGTTAATTCAGGTGCAACTCATCATGTGCAGTTATCCGATGAAGCTTTTAAAGAATTAGTTGGTCATGATGCCACTGGAAAACATATTGTAGTTATGTCTGTTGTGGTTCACCCTAACTATCAAGGTAAAGGGTATGCAGATACTTTATTAGGTGCTTTTATTCAAAAGATGAAGGGGATAAACAAGTCAAATATCTATTTAATCTGTCAAACTGAATTGATTCATTTTTATGCTAAACATGGCTTTATACATTTAGGTGAATCAGACTCTTTACACGGTGGTTTAAGCTGGCATGAGATGTCACTTTCTTTATAACTATCAATTGCTTATATCTTAAGTTTAATTTGGGCGGTAAGTCGACATATAAAATAAATAAAGGGCTTTCTTAAATAAGCTATTAAGCTATTGATTATACTGTTAAATTTGATATTGTGATGTTAATTTTAGATCTCCTGATTTGTCCTTATACAAATCAGTTCACTTAGTAAGGGAATCGCATGTCAAATGTGAAAAATGCAGGCTATAAAGCCTTATCGTTAGTTGAGCATATTGGTTTATTTACCATTGCCGTATTAACGGTTATTGCGATGGCAGCAGAAGTTTGGATCGTCTTTAAAAACTGGGAAGTGACTTTAGCTGATTTACTATTGCTGTTTATCTATTTAGAAGTCTTTGCCATGGTGAGTCTGTATTTAAAGTCAGGCCGATTACCAGTAAGAATGCCGTTATATATTGCAGTAGTTGCTTTGGCCCGTTATATGATTTTGGATATGAAAAATTTGGATACGTGGAGAATGTTAGGGCTGTCTGCCTCTATTTTAATTATTGTGTTAGCCATTTTAGTTATTCGTTACGGCCATATTAAATATCCTTATGGTAAATCCGATAAAGATATTTAGCCTGCTGTCATTGATTTTATGGATAGAGATACTAACAGCGCGAAAAATTATCAAATCGTTACTTACTGTAGTGCGCGAGCTAAAGAAATTATAGACCTATTTTATTTAGCCGTTCATTCCATAGATCCTAATATTTATTCAGTAGCCCAACAATATGCTTGGGCTCCTACACCTATAAATTACCAGAAATGGTTTGATCGATTGTCTAATAAAAGACCGTTTCTATTATTGATAAATGATAAAGTCGCAGGTTTTATGGAACTTGAAAGTGATGGACATATCGATTGTGCGTATGTGCATCCTGACTATCAGCAACAAGGTGTAGCTACTCATCTATTATTGCACCTTGTAATGTGTGCAAAGCAATCAAAAATACCAGCCTTATATGTTGAAGCTTCCATAATCGCTAAGCCTTTATTTCAAAAATTAGGTTTTAAGGTTATTAAGTCACAAACAGTAAACAGGAACAATGAAGCCTTGATACAATACTTAATGCAAAAACAATTAGTCTAATCGTGAAATATTAGGAAACTATATGAAAATAGCAATATTAACATTTGATGGCTTTAATGAATTAGATTCTTTTATTGCTATGGGTATATTGAATCGAATGAAAGAACAAGGCTGGGATGTACAAATCACCAGTCCTTCGCCTTCGGTTGTATCAATGAACGGTGTTACGGTTATGTCCCAACAACCCTTAGAGTTTGCTAACACTGCAGATGTAGTTCTATTTGGAAGTGGTCTATTAATTCGAGATATTGCTAAAGATAGCCATTTACTATCTCGTTTGAATTTAGATCCGAATAAGCAACTTATTGGCGGTTAGTGTTCAGGTACGTTATTAAAGGGTGTTTCAGCTTGTACTGATTTAACAACTAAGCCTTGGGTTATCGAATCGGGAGTTAAGGTATTGAATAAACCTTTTAATGCGAAGGATAATATTGCTACTGCGGGTGGATGTTTAGCTTCTCAATATTTAGCTGCTTGGGTTATTTATAAATTAGCAGGTAAGCAACAAGCAGAAGCTGCCATACATTATGTTTCACCAGTGTCTGAAAAAGAGCAATATGTTAATCACTGCATTAACTTAGTAGGTCAATACATTTAAGGTAATTAAGATGTTAACTTGTCATCAATATGATTATGTTGAAATAGTTTGTATGTATCACTATCCTCTTCAAATAACTTTAAAATCAGGTCTAATAGTTGAAGGCGTTGCAATTGACACATTAAAAGATGAACAAAAACAAGAGTGTATTAAACTGGAGAATAATGGCCAAGAGCTGATTATTGCTTTAGATAACATGACTTCTCTCACGGTAATGGTTAAGAACCCGCATCTAAAAGAGCTCTCTTTTGTTTAGTCTTGAGAAGCTCATACAGAGTATTAAAGGAGTGGAGGGTGATAGATAAATTCGTTGCTAATAAGCTATTTCCTCACCGCATTATTCATCAGCAGAATATCAAGGGCGAAAAGTTATTTGTGAAAGAGTCCGAGAGTTTTAGGTGGTTCGAGTACGCTGGTTCTTCTATACAATCGATTATGTCTTTAACTCATCCAACTCAAATCATCATGCCGGTTACACAATCTTTTTTATTGTTTTTATTAATTAATCCTAAGGCATTAAATATCTTAAATTTAGGGTTAGGAGGAGCATCCTTAGAACGTTGTTTAGCAAAATGTACTCAGCTATCTATTACTTCTGTTGAAGCTTCACAAACTATTATTACGATGGCAAAAGAGCATTTTTTATTAACAGACCAGTCTAATGTGGTTTACACAACAGCAGAGCAATTTGTTGCTGATTGTGATGAAAAATATGATGTGGTGCTCTCTGATCTTTTTATAGGCGAGCAGAGTGCAACTTGTTTATTTGAAGAACAGTTCTATCAGAATCTTATTAATATCACTAGTGATCAAAGGTTGATTTTAATTAATCTACATGTGCAAGATGAAAAATCATTTACGACTGCTTTGTTAACAATAAAGAAATATTTTCCGCATATAGCATTGGTTGATTTTAAGGACTTTAGCAATATTATGGTGATTGCTAGTTGTGTTGACATAAATGAGCAGCAACAACTTAAACAAAATAAAATATTGCTAACACAGCTGGATTGGCAAGGAATTGATGAGATTATTGATCATATAACCTATATTCCTGCGTGTTAATTGTAAGCGTTAAGATTAATGCAAATCAGTGCTTATATAAAATCATATATTTAAATAACAGCTAATTCTGATAACTAAATTAAATTTCTTCTTCTTCCTTCTCGATAGAGATAATGACACGTCTGTTTTCTTGGCGTCCTAAAATATCTCTATTATCAGCAACATGATGCCTTTCACCGTAACCAGATACTTTTATATTGTCATTATTAAAGCCAAGTTTTGCTAAGTAACTTTTCACTGAATTTGCTCTTTTTTCAGATAAAACTTGGTTATTGTTAATTGCGCCATATCCATCGGTATAACCAGAGACAAGAATGACGTTGATCGATTTATCATGTTTTATATAGTCTCCAATCATTTTTAGACGCTTTTTAGAAAATTGCGTTAATAACGAACCGTCTTTTTTGTAACGTAGGATACTATAAGAAATATCATCAAAGTTATAAGGCAGTAACTGTGATATACAGTCATTAAAGGCATCATAGGTTTTATTAAAATTGATTGATGATAACCCTACGCTAATTAATTGTTGATTGTTGTACCAGTCATGAAAGTAAAAAGTAGGCACTTGACCTCGCTCTAATTCACTTAGCATGCGCCATGCACTTTGCTTAGTAACATAGCCATCAAATTGTTGATGGAAGGTGACTGTATCGATTAATTCTGGTGCCGCGCCAGGGTGCCATTCTGGCGGTACAGACTTCAACTGTACAACCTCAGTACTTGGCATTGCTCTTTTACTTTCTAGGCGAAAATCTAAATTAATTTTCTTACTAGCTTTAGCAACAAAATTGGCTTGACCATATCTAGGAATTGGGTGCTCAAGTGTACATTGTATTGGTGATGAGCTACTTAAATACCAATTAGAGTTATCTAGTCCTGCATGATACTGCTTACTTGCAGAGTACACTGGCATAGTGGTCATAATGAATATTAAAGGTATTATTTTTTTCATAATCGCTCGATGTATTTGATCTCTGTTGTTTATATCGACAGATGACAGAATATCTTTAGTAAATTTATGCGGTTTTTTTTACTTTCTGGCATAATATTTGGACTTTATTTTAACAGTGAGATGAAATGGATAATAAATTAGCAGAACGGTTCCGAGGGTTTTACCCAGTTATTATTGATATTGAAACATCAGGTTTAGATTCCAATGTGCATGCGATGCTCGAAATTGCAGCTATTTTCCCTGAAATGGATGAACAAGGTTATTTAACCAGTGTTGATAAAATGCATTTTCATGTGATGCCATTTGAAGGTGCTGAGTTAGACCCTAAAGCATTGAGCTTCACTGGTATTGATCCTTTTAACCCTTTACGCGGCGCTGTTGATGAACGTGAAGCACTGACTGAAATTTTTAAAAAAGTACGTAAATATCAAAAACAGAATGAATGTAATAGAGCTATTTTAGTGGCTCACAATGCCTCTTTTGATCAAGGCTTTATTAACAAAGCAACGGAGCGTTGCAAATTAAAGCGTGTTCCTTTTCATCCTTTTGCTGCTTTTGATACAGCGAGTATGGCCGGATTGACTTTAGGACAAACTGTATTGGCTAAAGCCTGTGAAAAAGCGGGAGTTGATTATGACAATAATGAAGCACATTCTGCTTTATATGATACAGAAGTGACTGCTGAACTATTTTATTACATGGTTAATCGTTACAAAGCATTAGGCGGTTGGAATTAAATAAAATAAATGTTTATTTAATTAGTTTTTATTTAATGTTTTAAATAATACATATTGTTAAATAGAACAGATCTTTATATTCATTTTAAGCTTAGTTTAGATTGTTTTTTAAGCTCTGGTTGTATAAAAAATATATAATTTGATAGTTGTTGTCTGAACTACTCATGACCCTTTCTGTCATAAAAAAGCCATTAATATTGGAAAATATTAATGGCTTTTTTATTTTTAGTGTCTACTCTTTATTGGGTAGTTTGTGGGGTAGGTATAAAAACTGGGTTGCCATGTTTTTATTGGAATAACGCATTGGTAGATGTTGAGTAAATCAATTTGACTAACACATTTTTTAATTATTGTATTAATCAGTGTGAAATCATGTCTGCTATATAACATATTGTTAAATAGTCTATTTATTATAAATAGCAAAATGGGTTAGAAAGGGGATTGTGTAAAAGATGATAAAAGGTAAATACAATAAGCTGATTGTTTTAATGGCTTTTCTTTCACTCACAGCATGTGGTGGGGAAGGAAGCTCTGAAATAGCAGAGGAAATAGACGTAACTGTTGAAGAGTCATTTGAAGAATTAGTTAGTACTACTATTGATGAAGAGCAGGAAGCAGTTGAAACCGCATCATTGGAAATTAGCTGGGATGATTTGGCTGATAATGAAGATGGCTTTTTGATCGAACGTAGTTTGGATGGTGAAGATGATTTTATTGTCGTGACATCGGTGGATGTCAATGAAACCAGTTACGTTGATAATAATGTCGAAGCTGATAGTACTTATTGTTATCGCATTGGTGCTTATAATGAAAATGGTATTGCATACTCAGATGTTAGTTGTATCGAAGACATATAACTTAATTATTTCATTTAAAATGAAAAAAGGCGCACACTTGTGAAAGTGGGCGCCTTTTTATTATACAAGTAACTTTATTCTGCTGGTTGTGCTTTTGCAGCTGCAGCAGTAATTAATTCTTGTAACTCACCTTGTTGGAACATTTCCAAAATGATGTCACAACCACCTACTAGCTCACCTTCCACCCATAATTGTGGGAACGTTGGCCAGTTAGCATATTTTGGTAATTCAGCACGGATATCTGGATTTTGTAGGATATCAACATACGCAAAAGGTTGACCACATTGCATTAATGCTTGAGATGCTTGTGATGAAAAACCACAGCTTGGTAATTTAGGCGAACCTTTCATGTATAATAGGATAGTGTTTTCGCTTAATTGTTCTTTGATTTTATCTAATGTTTCCATTATTTTTCCTCTAACGATAGAATATTGTCATTAATTGCACATTATAACAGGTGTATACGTGCAATCTATCCATGAATTTGCGATCATTCTATCATAGATATAAAATGATCTAGGTCAATTTTTGTGGTGGCTTTTTATTACTAAAGAAAGTATAACTAGGTCAACTAAATTAATCCCCCCTCAGCCTTTATTAGGAGAATTTAAAATGGCTTTTGAATTACCAGCATTACCTTACGCAAAAGATGCATTAGAACCACATATTTCAGCTGAAACTTTAGAATTTCACCATGGTAAACACCATGCAACTTACGTAGCTAAACTAAATGGTTTAGTTGAAGGTACTGATCTTGCTGAAAAATCTTTAGAAGAAATCATTAAAACTTCTGAAGGTGGTGTTTTCAACAATGCTGCACAAATCTGGAACCACACTTTCTACTGGAACTGTTTAGCACCTAATGCTGGTGGCGAACCTACTGGTGAATTAGCTGCTGCAATCGATGCTAAATTCGGTTCTTTTGCTGAGTTCCAAGCTCAATTAAACGACAAAGCTGTTAACAACTTTGGTTCTTCATGGACTTGGTTAGTTAAAAAAGCTGACGGTTCTTTAGAAATCGTTAACACTTCAAATGCAGCAACGCCACTAACTGAAGAAGGCACAACACCGCTTCTAACTGTTGATTTATGGGAACATGCATACTACATCGATTACCGTAACGTGCGCCCTAACTACCTAAACGGTTTCTGGGCTCTAGTTAACTGGGAATTTGTTGCGAAAAACTTCGCTGCATAATCTATGTAATAAAATATCATTAGTGCGATGATATTGATATTAAAACCTAGCTTGTTATTCAAGCTAGGTTTTTTTAGTTTTAAAAGCCTAGAAACAAGACATTACTACTAAACTAACGAGGCTAGTTAGGTTGCTGCTGAGACCGGATAATTACTTATTCAATACGATTTAATGGGTTAGAGAGCACCTGATGTTTGTATATATCCACCCAAGCTGCAGTCGCTCCACAAACTGCAATGGGCATAATAATAAAGTTTAATAGCGGAATAGTGGTACAAAAACTAATGATCATGCCAAAGGTAATATTTTTGCCGAAGCGCTCTCCTAACGTTTTACGCATAACTGCAAAGGGTACTTTGTGATTATCAAAGGGGTAATCGGCATATTGAATTGCCATCATCCATCCTGCAAAAACTAACCACACGATTGGTGCAATAGTTTGTCCTATCACTGGTATAAAAAATAAAATAAAACAACCTAACATTCTTGGTAAAAAGTACACCCATTTCTGACATTCACGCTTTAGTATTCTTGGTAAGTCTTTTAAAAGATCTTGCCAACCATCATCATTAATTGCTGATTTAGTCAGTAAAATTTCTGTTTTCTCAGCCAGTAAACCATTAAAAGGTGCTGCAATTAAATTGGCGATGGTTGAAAAAATAAAAGAAAACGAGAATAAAATAGAAAAAATAATTATTGGCCATAGTACATAAGATAACCAACTCAAAAAGGTGGGTAATTCTTGCATATAAGTTTCTATCCAGTCAGTAATACTGGTGAATAAAAACCAGAATGCGCTAGCAAAGATCAGTACATTGATCAGCAAGGGGACTAATACAAAAACTCTTAGTTGAGGGTGTCTAAGAAGTTGCACTCCTTTAAATAAATATCCTAAACCTGTCAGGGGTTGAGCAATTATAGTATTGTTGTTCATAGTGAAGCCTTGTCATTGATATTTCTGATAATATTACCTTGTAGTGAGTAAATATCAGCTAATAAATCGATTCTTTTATCAATTGTACCTAAGTTTTGTAAAAAATTAGGGGCAAACGATAGACGTGCAGTACGATACAGGGTAATTTAACAGTCATAAAGTTATCTATAATGAATCAAGAGAATCAATAATGCAGCACTTTCAATCTATTCTTATCGTTATTGGTATTTTGGCTATTGCCGGCGTATTAATTCACGGTTTTTTATTAAATAGAAAAAATAAACAAGCGTTAAAAGCAGAACAACAAGCTCAATTAGATGAGTTAGAAGCATTAGCGCGTGAAGAAGCTGGTGAAGAAGAGCCTATTCAGGTCAAAACGTCAGCAACCAGCAAGTTAAATAGAGATTTTGATTCCGTAGCTTTTAGTAGCCATGGTAATCATCATGGTGATGAGTCTGATGCTTATCATTTTAATGTTGAACAACAAGATGAGTCGATTAGTTCAGTTAAGCCTACACCGATAGAAGCCGAAAGTGAACGTGTTGTACTTTCAACTTTGGATGACTTACCTATCCAAGAACACATCGATATGATCGATTCACTAGATGATCCGCAAACTGTCAATGTTGAAACTAAAAAAGTTGAACCAGTTGCTGATGAAACTGACTTGTTTATTTTTAATGTTGCCGCGAAAAATGGCGAACGCTTAGGTGGACATGAGTTATTACAATTTTTCTTAACATCAGGTTTTCGTTACGGAGAAATGAATATATTCCATCGACATGAACACTCTGATGGTACTGGCGAAATTTTGTTTAGCATTGCTAATATGATGGCACCGGGTACTTTTGATGTTGATTGTATGGAGCAGTTTAACTCTCCAGGTATTTCATTCTTTTTCACTGCGCCTAACAAAAATATCAGCGTTAACAAATCTTTTGATATGATGCTGAGAGCGGTAGAGCAAGTCGCAGAAGAGTTTGATTGTGAAGTATTAAATGAGAAACGTGAGAAGTTCACTGCTGAGCAGTTTATTGAGTATCGTACACGGTTAGAGAAATACGCGTAAGCGCTGATATTAGCGGGACACCTCTCCTAAGAAAGCCTCGTTTTACGAGGTTTTTTTATTAGTAAAATTAGAAAAGAGCAAAGATCCATGAGTAATAAGATGCAAGTTGCAGAACAAAAAGTAAAAGAATTAAGTGCCTTACTAGAAGAGTACAACTATCAATATTATGTGCAAGATGCGCCATCTGTTCCAGATGCTGAGTATGATCGTGTGTTTCATGAGCTAAAGCAACTAGAGACAGAATATCCCAACTTGTTATCTGCTAATTCACCCACTCAAAAAGTAGGGGGGACTGCACTGTCTAAGTTCGAGCAAGTAACACATCAATTACCTATGCTGAGCTTAGATAATGTATTTGATAGTGATTCACTCAATGACTTCATGCAACGTGTTATGGATAAGTCCAGTTTAACTGAGACCGCCTTTTGTATTGAGCCTAAGTTAGATGGATTAGCTGCCAGTATCATTTATGAAAACGGTGTACTCGTTCAAGCTGCAACACGAGGTGATGGTTTAACAGGTGAGAATGTAACTGAAAATGTTAAAACGATTGGCAATTTGCCCCTCAGATTACGTGGAGAGAATGTCCCTGCTCGTTTAGAAGTACGTGGTGAAGTGTTCATGCTAAAAGCAGGCTTTGAAAAGCTTAATAAAAGATTAATCGATGCAGGTGAAAAAGCTTTTGTTAACCCTCGTAATGCTGCCGCTGGCAGTTTACGTCAACTAGATTCAAAAATTGCAGCAGCGCGACCATTAGCATTTTATTGTTATTCAGTAGGGATTTTTGAAGGTGATTTACCGGATAGTCAATATGATCGTATCCAGCAGCTAAAACAGTGGGGCTTACCTGTTTCCAGTGAAGTGAAACGTGTTGTCGGCGAACAAGCTTGTCATCAATTTTACGATAATATTGCCGAAAAAAGGCCGTCATTAGGCTATGAAATCGATGGTGTTGTATATAAAGTTGATGACATTAAATTACAACAAAAAATGGGCTTTGTTGCACGTGCGCCACGTTGGGCAACAGCTTATAAATTCCCGGCGGAAGAAGCGGTAACAGTCGTTGATAACGTTGAATTTCAAGTTGGCAGAACGGGAGCTATCACGCCTGTTGCTAAGCTAAAACCAGTTTTTGTCGGTGGTGTGACGGTGTCTAATGCAACCTTACACAATAAAGATGAAATTGAACGTTTAGGTATCTTGATTGGTGATGTGGTTGTTGTGCGCCGTGCAGGCGATGTTATTCCGCAGGTTGCACGGGTTGTTATAGAGCAACGTGATACAGAAAAAACACGTACTATTGTTTTCCCTGAGACTTGTCCTGTATGTGATAGTGATGTCGAGCGTATCGAAGGGGAAGCTGTCACACGTTGTACTGGTGGCTTGTATTGTGAAGCGCAGCGTAAGCAAGCAATTAAACATTTTGCTTCACGTAAGGCATTAGATATTGATGGCTTAGGTGATAAGTTGGTAGATTTATTAGTTGATCATAAGATGATCAAAGATCCGGCACAATTGTTCTCATTAACAGTACAACAAGTCGCGAGTTTGCCAAGAATGGGGGAAACGTCAGCTAAAAAGTTAGTGAATAGCTTGCAAGTAAGTAAAAAAACTACCTTAGCACGCTTCTTATATTCTTTAGGTATACGTGAAGTCGGTGAAGCAACCGCAGCCAACCTAGCTCAACACTTTAAAACATTAGAAGCAATTAAAGCAGCGGGTATTGAATCATTTAAAAGTGTCAGCGATGTCGGTGAAATTGTTGCTAAACATCTCTATTACTTTTTACGCCAAGATCACAATTTGGAAGTGATCACGCAACTTATTGATGCTGGTATACATTGGCCGGCAATCGAGGTAAAAGATGAAAGCGATCTTCCGTTATTAGATAAAACCTTTGTTATAACAGGGAGTTTTACAGCAATGTCTCGCAATGATATTAAAGCTGCTCTGCAGGCTTTAGGGGCTAAAGTCGCAGGCAGTGTATCTAAAAAAACGAATACATTAGTTGCAGGTGAAGCTGCAGGGTCAAAATTAAGTAAGGCTACTGAATTGGGCATTGAAATTTTAGATGAACAAGCAGTATTAGATTTATTAGGTAAATAACCTCAATACCGGATAAAAAAGCGAGCCAACACAGCTATTTACACGGATTAATGCGTTAAATTATTTCAATAACCAATTATTGCTTCAATAATTTTCGTTGAACTACGTATAATTAGCTGTATTGCCTAATAAATCATTTAACTATCTGATTTTAGGGTACGTATCGCTTCCATTAACTAGGATTGAGTTTAAAATGATCGACATATCAATGTTGGTGAAGATAGATAAGGTGAGTTAATGAAAAAAATTAAAAATGAATCTCAATTACTACAGCATGCAACAAAGTTGGGGACAGCCTATGCTTTAAAACGAGGTTATGTTGGAATTGACAGTACAACTTCAGCAAAAGATAAACAAGAATGTATCTATCGTTTATTAGTACAAGATAAGTTGATCAACCCACTTAATGTGGATGATGAAAATACCGCAAATATCCGCCATAAGTTAGTTACTTGGATCATGAAGAACTTACCAGCAGACCATTCCTTACTTAAATAATTTTCAATAAATAACTGAATAGACAAAGCATCTATTCAGTTATTACTGACTATTTTATGCAGCTTTTTTACTTGGTAGCATAGCTGTTACCGCAACCACCACAAATATTATTAAGTAAATTGCAAAGCTAACAATCAACCATTGTGGCATTGAATAGTCTAGGAAAGTCCACACGATATCAGAACAGTAACCCGTTGGGTTGAATAACCATGGGAACATTTCATGTAATGGCAACCACTCTGGAAAGTTCGGATAAAAATCACAGGTTGCAAAAGGCGATGGATTCATTTGGTAATCGGTATGCTCTATTGCGAGTAATAATCCCCATACAGAACCCAATGCCCATACGGCAAACGCACTCAATCGGATAATGACATTGTGTGGTGCGACTGCACCTAATAAACCGGCTGCGACAATGGCCAACATAGTGAGGCGCTCATAAATACACATTACACAGGGCTCTAGGTGCATCACATGTTGAAAAAATAAAGCGGTTAGCTCCATTATTAGTGCGCTTGCAGCTAATAATAGCCAAGGCCATCGTTGCTGAGAAAGGTATTTAAGCTTGCTTTGAGAAGGGTTTGAAATCAAGGGATTCTCCTAATAGAATATTTCAGGACGTATATAACCTTGTATTTCATAAAAATTCAACATAAACAGAAGACGTTGAGGTTAAATTTAGATAATGTAATTCAGCTCTTATCTTAAACAGCATTTAATTCGTTATCTGAAGTCGGTTTAATGCAAAGTTAATTTCATTTAAAATCAATCTATTATATCTCTATAATAGATGAACTAATATGCATGTAAATGGTACTAACCATGGTGTACCCTCATATTTTTCTCGAATTAAAGTCAGTTAATGCTACTGTTTTTTCAAACAGTCATCATAGAGTCAAATGAATATGTTAAGATGCCGTCATATTATATTGGAAAATAAAAATAACAATGATAATGAAAGTTAAAGGGCCTGCCGACGTAGCAGAGCAATATCTAATAGAATCCATTTGGAATGGCAGTATACCGATCCATTCTGAGTTACCGGCTGAACGGTTGTTGGCAGATAAAATTGGCGTAACTAGAACCACTTTACGTGAAGTGTTACAACGATTATCCAAAGAAGGGTGGATAACCATTCGTCACGGCAAGGCGACCAAGGTAAATGATTTCTGGGAAACCTCTGGTTTAAACGTATTAAGTACAATTACTCGTTTAGATAAGGAACGTCGCGGCGATTTTATTGACCAACTAATGTCAGTACGAACCAATATCAGTACTATCATCTTACGCATGGCTGCAAAACATAATAGTAAAAGTATTATCGAATTTTTAAAAGACGTGCCAGCGGTTGATGCTAGCAGCGAAGCATTCACTGAATTCGATTACCGTTTTTATCATCACGTAGCAGTATCATCGAATAATATGATTTATGTACTGATTCTTAATGGTTTACAGGATCTTTACCGTAAGGTTGGTATGTTCTATTTTTCGAACACTGAAGCGAAGCTAATTGCATTATCATTTTATGCCGATATTAAAAGAGTTTTTGAAGAAGGGAACGGCCAACAAATCATGCAAATAGTGCGAGAAACAGCTTTTGCAAGTGGCAAAATATGGCTACGTTTACGCGATCAACTTCCGGATGATTTTTTAGATTAATCGTATTATTATTTTTTATCATGCCTCAGGGCAATTTTTATATTTAGGGTTATTTTCTTGTCAAATAGCAAATTATTAAATCACCTGTCTGGGGTGCAAAAACTACTGGAAGTGGGCATTATCATTAGTGCCTTCGTTGCCATTTTTATCACTTTATCCCTATTCACGTTTTCGCCTGTCGATCCAAGCTGGTCTCAACAACAGTGGGTGGCAGAAATTCAAAACTCAGGCGGCCGAGTAGGCGCTTGGATTGCCGATATTCTGTTTTTTGGGTTTGGTTTCATGGCCTATTTAATCCCCGTCATTATTGTTTCCTTTACTTGGGCTATTTTATGGAAGCCTTCTTTTACATTAGACGTTGATTTTTTAAACTTAAGTCTGCGAATTGTTGGTTTTATTTTTACTTTCTTTAGTTTAAGCGCATTAATAGCATTGAATGTGAGTGACTATTTTTACTATCCATCGGGTGGTTTAGTTGGAGATATTTTAGCTCAGAGCATGTTGGGCTTTTTTAGCTTAGTGGCCGTTAACCTCATTTTATTAACTTTTTTAATCTCTGGTACCACTCTTTTATTTGGGTTTTCTTGGATACGTTTAATCGACGGCATAGGTGAGTACACACTTAATTTTATTGCTTGGTTAGGTAACTTACCTGCTATGTTGAATGAAATGAAAGAAAAGCGTGCGGAAGGTGAAGACCAACGATTATTTGAAAAACAGCAAACTTTACAAGATAAGTTAGAGAAGAAACAGCAAAAACAAGCAGAAAAAGAAAACAAAAGGTTGGCTAAAATAGCTGAGAAAGAATCAGAAACTGAACTTGATGAGCAAGATGAGGTGATCGATTTCAGCCATTCATTTGATCAAGAGAGTCAAGCTGATGATGCATTCCTTGGTACAAACTTCATTGATCAACAAGAAGATCAATTACCTGAATTGAATATTGATAATATCGAATGGCAAGCTGAACCTAATGAGAAAAAGGTTGAAGTTGAAGAAGTGCCTGTGGTTGCAAAGAAACAGGCGAAAACGGACTTTTCACACTTACCAGAGCATGCTCGACCTGCAGAAAGGTTTGTCGCTGAAACAAATATCGCACCTCTCCCTAGCATTGACCTGTTGGATAGACCTGACAAAAAAGAAAATCCAGTGTCTCAACAAGAGTTGGACAATGCTGCTCGTTTAGTTGAATCAAAACTACTTGAATTTAAAATAAAAGCTGATGTGGTTAACGTTTTACCTGGGCCTGTTATTACTCGTTTCGAATTAGATTTAGCGCCGGGGATGAAAGTAAGTACAGTTAGCAGCTTAGAAAAGGATTTAGCACGTGCTTTATCTGCAATGAGCGTACGTGTTGTTGACCAAATCCCAGGCAAATCAGTAATTGCATTGGAGCTACCAAACCGACATCGTGAGATAGTGTATATCTCGGAAGTACTGGACTGTACAAAATTCCATGAAAATAAATCTGCGTTAACCATGGTCCTGGGGGCTGATATTTCAGGTTCTCCTGTGGTCGTTGATTTAGCAAAAATGCCACATTTATTAGTGGCGGGTACAACCGGTTCAGGTAAATCTGTTGGTGTGAACTGTATGCTAGTGAGTTTATTGTATAAATCTTCTCCTGAAGATTTACGCATGATCTTAATCGACCCTAAAATGTTGGAGTTAAATGTTTACGAAGGCATCCCTCATCTACTTACCGAAGTCGTAACCGACATGAAAGATGCAGCCAACGCTTTACGCTGGTGTGTTGGTGAGATGGAACGTCGTTATAAACTATTAGCTGAAATCGGTGTCCGAAACTTAGCGGGTTACAACTCAGCGATTAAAAAAGCCAAAGCGGCTGGCGAGCCTATCTATGATCCGTTGTGGAAGCCAGGCGATAGCATGGCTGAAAGTGCACCGGAGTTAGAAAAGCTACCGACGATCGTAGTTGTGGTCGATGAGTTTGCTGACATGATGATGATTGTAGGTAAAAAGTGTGAGGAGTTAATTACACGTATCGCACAAAAAGCACGTGCTGCAGGTATTCACCTTATCCTTGCTACACAACGACCATCTGTCGATGTTATTACTGGTTTGATTAAAGCAAATATTCCAACACGTATTGCTTTCCAGGTATCGAGTAAAATTGACTCCCGTACTATTCTTGGTCAACAAGGTGCGGAAACACTATTAGGCCATGGTGATATGTTGTACATGCCACCAGGTTCAGGTATGCCGACTCGTGTACATGGTGCATTTGTCGATGATCATGAAGTACATAAAGTGGTTGCGGATTGGAAAAAACGTGGCCAACCAAATTATATTCAAGAGATTTTAGCTGGCGATGCAGACCTTGATATGCTGTTGCCTGGAGAACAAGCTGAAGGTGAAGAGGAAATCGATCCATTGTTTGATGAAGTGGTTGCTTTTATTACTGAAACCAGAAAAGTTTCTATCTCTAGTATTCAACGTAAATTCCGCATCGGTTACAACCGTTCTGCGCGTTTAGTTGACCAATTACAAGCTCAAGGTGTGATTAGTGCACCTTCTGGTGCTAATAGTAATCGTGATGTATTAGCTCCACCACCTGTTAAGGATTAAAAAAAATGAAAAACAAATTAATTATCGCATTGACTCTATTGTTTTGTACCTTGTCTGCTGCACATGCGGACACTGACAGTGAATTATTACAACAAAAATTAGCTAAAGTGAGCACCATGCAAGCCGACTTTTCACAGCAGGTGATTAGTGCTCAAGGTGATTTAATTCAACAGAGTGTAGGTAAATTAACCATTGCGCGCCCAGGTAATTTTCATTGGCAGGTAACATCACCAGATGAAGAGTTGATAGTCTCTAATGGCATTGATATGTGGTTATACAGTCCATTTATTGAACAAGTGACTATTATGAACTTTTCTGATGCGATTGCAGGTACGCCGTTTGCTTTATTATCAGGTGCAGATACATCTGAATGGCAAAACTTCGATGTTAAAAAAGTAAATAACACATTTGTTGTGACTAATAATCAGAATAAAGTAAATGCGAATCAGTTTACGTTTATATTTGATAAAGCAGATAATATTAGCCAATTTAGCGTAAAAGAAACGCAGGGCCAAACCAGTACTTTTACATTAAGCAATAATAAAACTGCAACTAACCTTGCTGATGATTTTTTTGAGTTCGATATCCCTGCAGGTATTGAGATAGACGACCAACGCTAATGCAAGATCTGTTCTCCTTCGAAAATCAATTTCAGCCCTTGGCCGCCCGCATGCGGCCTAAAAACTTTGACCAATATATTGGTCAATCTCACCTTGTTGCAAAAGATAAACCACTACGTAAAGCATTAGAAGCGGGTTACGCGCATTCTATGATTTTATGGGGGCCACCAGGAACAGGTAAAACAACACTTGCAGAACTGATTGCAGAATATTGCGATGCACATGTGGAAAGATTATCTGCGGTTACTTCGGGTATTAAAGAGATTCGTGCAGCTATTGATATTGCCAAACAAAACCAAGTTGCAGGCCGCCGTACTTTATTATTTGTCGATGAAGTACATCGTTTTAATAAAAGCCAGCAAGATGCTTTCCTCCCTTATATTGAAGATGGTACCTTTTTATTTATTGGTGCTACTACTGAAAACCCTTCATTTGAACTGAATAACGCATTACTTTCTCGTGCTCGTGTTTATCTATTAAAAAAGCTAACAGAAGCTGAAATAGTCGAAGTGATTATGCAAGCATGTCAATCATCAATTGGTTTAGCAGAACAGAATATTGAATTTGCTGAAGGCGTATTAGATAAGCTAGCTCAGCTAGTACAAGGGGATGCACGAAAGGCATTAAATTATCTAGAATTATTAAGTGACATGGGCGAACAACATAATAACAAACTAGTTATTGATGTATCTTTATTAATGGAAATAGCAGGGCGAGAAGGTGTTAGCTTTGATAAACAAGGCGATCTTTTTTATGATTTGATTTCTGCTTTTCATAAGTCTGTTCGTGGTTCAGATCCAAATGCAGCTTTATATTGGTATGCACGAATGCTTGCTGGTGGTTGTGACCCTTTATATGTGGCGAGACGTTTATTGGCCATTGCTTCTGAAGATATTGGTAATGCGGATCCAAGAGCGATGCAAGTAGCTATGTCTGCTTGGGACTGTTTCACTCGAATTGGGCCTAAAGAAGGTGAACGAGCAATTGCACAAGCTGCGGTTTATTGTGCCTGTGCAGCTAAAAGTAATGCAGTTTATACGGCCTTCGCACAGGCTAAGCAAGCAGTAGAGGCTTATCCTGATTTAGACGTGCCAGTCCATTTACGTAACGCACCAACAGAGTTAATGAAATCATTAAACTATGGTGAAGGTTATCGTTATGCGCACGATGAACCTGGTGCTTTTGCTGCTGGAGAAGTGTATTTACCTGAAGCATTAGCTGGAATGGAGTTTTATCATCCAGTAGAGCGTGGCTTAGAAAGTAAAATTGCAGAAAAACTACGCTATTTAAAGAATAGTGATCAACAAAGTGATAAAAAACGCTATTAATCCATACTCAGTTATCAATGGTTTGTGTTTAAGGATGTAAAATGAACAATCTTATGGTGAATATTGCTTTTGTTGCTTTTGGCGGGGCATTTGGGGCAACTTTCCGTTATTTAATTGGTATTGGTATGGTTAGTCTCTTTGGAAAAGGTTTTCCTTTTGCTACACTTACAGTCAATGTGATTGGCTCGCTGATAATGGGCTGTATTTATCAGTTAGTTCAACAAGAAACAATCTCCTCTTCACCTTGGTGGCCATTAATTGGTGTAGGTTTTTTAGGTGCATTAACCACATTTTCTTCATTTTCCATGGATAGCCTGTTGTTAATCCAGCAGGGTGAGTTATTGAAGGCGATGTTGAATGTGGTGTTAAATGTGATGGTATGTTTATTGGCAGCATACCTAGGTACTTTATTAGTTTTGAAAAGTTAGGGAATAAGATGTTAGACGCAAAGTTTCTACGTAATGATATTGAGCAAACTGCAGAGTTATTAAAAAAACGCGGTTTTGATTTAGATGTTAATTTACTCAGTGAGTTAGAAGAAAAGAGAAAGTCGTTACAAATCAGCACTGAAAACTTGCAATCTGAGCGTAACACTCGCTCTAAAGATATTGGTCAAGCGGCAAAACGTGGTGAAGATATCAAGCCATTACGTGAAGCAATGAATGAATTAAGTGATGCGTTAGAAAAAGCAAAAGAAGAGTTTGCTGTGGTTAGTGAGCAAATCAAAACGATTTCTGACCGTGTCCCTAACTTGCCACATGAATCGGCACCTATCGGTAAAGATGAAAGTGAGAATGTTGAAGTATTAACGTGGGGAACACCTAAGCAATATGACTTTGCAGTGAAGGATCATGTTGAGCTAGGTGAAGCTTTGGGCGGTTTAGACTTTAAATCAGCAGTTAAAATTTCTGGCTCTCGCTTTATTGTGATGCAAGGACAAATTGCAAAATTACATCGTTCACTAGCACAATACATGCTTAATCTGCACACTAATGATCATGGTTATACTGAAATGTATGTTCCTTATTTAGTCAATGCAGATAGCTTATACGGTACTGGCCAGTTACCAAAATTTGGTGATGATCTATTTAATACTAATCCAGCAACGGAAGAGGGTATTGGTATGTCGTTGATTCCAACGGCTGAAGTGCCATTAACAAATATGAGCCGAGATGTGATTTACGATGAATCAGATCTACCAATTAAAATGACCGCACATACTCCTTGTTTTCGAAGCGAAGCTGGATCTTATGGACGTGATACGCGCGGCCTGATCCGTCAGCATCAATTTGATAAAGTTGAAATGGTGCAACTTGTTCACCCTGACAAAAGCTTTGAAGCATTAGAAGAGTTAACAGGTCACGCAGAGCAAGTGTTGAAAAACTTAGAGTTACCTTACCGTAAAGTAGTATTGTGTACTGGTGATATGGGGTTCAGTGCGACTAAGACTTACGATTTAGAAGTCTGGTTACCTGCTCAAGATACTTACCGAGAAATTTCTTCATGTTCTAACGTGGGTGATTTCCAAGCACGTCGTTTACAAGCAAGATTTCGTCGTTCTGGTGCGAAAAAGCCTGAATTGTTACATACATTAAACGGATCTGGTTTAGCTGTAGGTCGTACATTAGTGGCTATTTTAGAAAACTATCAATGTGCAGATGGTCGTATCGAAGTCCCTGCTGTACTGCAAAGCTATATGGGCGGTTTAACACATATTGGTTAAATTAGTCTAAAGCTAAAGGTATTAATTCATGAAAAAAGGAGCGTAATGCTCCTTTTTTTTCAGTGTTTTTTTATTTATAAAGATCAGCTTTTCTCAGTTACTCGCTAATCATCATCGTTATAATCACTCAATACTAAGTTTGCTGCTGCAAATGCAGCCGATTCTCTTACTTTTTCTGGTAAATTTGTATCCTGCGCAATTTCATCCAATGTATTAACCGCACAAGAAATTGCTTTAGGCACATAAGCTGTATCGCCACTACCAATAAGGTTAATGAGATTTTTAGTTTTTTCGCTATATTTGAACATAGTAGATCCTTATTACAACACATTTAGCTAAATTTTGATTCAGTCTTCTAGTGTAATTAATTTGCTGTTTTTTACAAAACTTACACGAATAAAACAGCCTATAAAGCGAGTATAAACAAGGCAACTTAGTAGCAAATGACCTGGGTCAAGTTTAGCTACATTAAATGACTTTTTACCATTGTTAACTTGTTGTTAATACTTCATGTCGACTAAGTATGCACATAACTTTGCAATGTCTGTTAGTAATAAAGTTTTTAATTTATAACATTGTTTATTGATTACAGTAGATAAAGCAACTTGTGTTGGTTTGTTGTGCATCTGTTTCGATGATCGAACGAGCTTGTGTAGACAACTCATTAACCCAAGTTACTACAGTGCAATAATTGTTACTTTTTAATAGCGCCGATAACAGCGTTAATTGATCATTTACTTTACTTGAATCAATCATCAACACACGACTTTTATCGATGCCTGCTGCTTGAAAGAATTGTGTGTTTGGCTTCCCCGGTGGAGCTAGAAACAGTATCCAGCCTTGATCTTCACCTGCTTGTATATGCGACAACAATTTTTGATAGTTGTTTTCTTGATAATGCACATTCACTAACTCAGTATTTACTGCCGTTGCTGGCTCATAATCCTGTAATAAAAATGGGTTAACTTGTGTTGTTGTCATTAATCTAGATAGCATATGATTCACCTGTATAAATAAACACTGTATGTAACAACAGTATTCTTATTTTTTGCATTGATCAAGTAAATTTTGTCTATATTGCTCATTTTTTGTGTTTTTTGATTAAATGTTCGACTAATTTACTGTGGTGGCGAGGTGTTTAGTGATCAGAATAGTCAGTAATTGGTTTAAAAATAATAAACGGTTGGATGGTTTTAGTATTTTAGAAGAGTATTTACGTTTAAGTATGTATATTAATCACGCAAATTAGTGGGGTTATTAGATATAAAAAAACCTGCTCAGGAGCAGGTTTAATTGGATTAAATTAATGCTTTTACTGTTTACAAGCTTTGTTCGCCACCGAAAATTTCCACTAATGAAGGGACAAGTTGTTTTATCTCTCCGGTCATCAATATAAAGTCTGCATCAAAACGTGCTGCATAATCATCTGCTTCGATGTGTTCATTTTGTTCTTGCAATACGTCAGAGAATTTTAGGCGTTTTAGTGCAAACTCTTCTCCAATCACAAAGGAGATACTATCAGCCCAATTTAATGCTAGTTTAGTAACAAACTTATCTGAGTCTAAATGTTTTTTAATCTCATCCGACAGAAGATCCTGTTGCTTACAACGAATAATACCGCCGCCTTCCAAGGCTGAGCATAGTTCTGCTTCATCTTCTAGTTGGAAGTTTGCAGGAATATTGCCTTCAACTAACCAATCGGTCATTACAACATCCGTTTGGTTTTGTAATTGAACAGGAACCACTGGCAAACTACCTAAGGTTTTACGTAGTAGCGAAATAAGTTCTTCTGCTTTACGAGCACTCGAACAGTCAACATATAACATGTTGGTTTCATTATCTATCCATGCGAAAGTTTGAGAGGTACGACTAAATGCGCGAGGCAGCAGTTGCATAATAATGTCTTCTTTCAAACTATCTTTTTCTTTTTTCTTTAATGCTCGACCTTGCTCTAACTCAATAGCTTCAACACGTTCATTCAATTGATCTTTAATGACGCCGGCTGGCAACATCTTTTCTTCTTTTTTAAGGCATATCAAAATTTGTTTTTGGTGAATGTGTGTGAACATGCTGCCATTTTTCCCCATTGGAAAAACCCAGCCTAGTTTTGAAATATCTTGGCTACCACAAGGTTTAAATTTAAATTCCTCTAGGTTTCTTTCTAGTGCGCTGTCGTCTTGTTCCATAGGACGAGTAAAACGATAAACTTGAAGGTTTTTAAAAAACATGAAATGCACCTTAATATGTAAGAGGTTAAATAGCCCTCGAGTGTAAATGATTTTATAACAAGCATCAAAACTTGCTTTCATGAGGTAACAAATATTTCATTATTGATTACCTATTTTGATATATTAATTTGGTTTTTATATATTATTTATGCCTATACTAGTGCAACAAGTTCTTTTTTATTTGGTAAATGATTAAACCTTACTCTTAGCTTCTCTTCGCGCCAGTTTAGAAAGTAAGTGGTTATTAATATGTCATAGAACAATTAAATGCATTATAAACTTAAATAAAATAGTGCTATCTTAACTGCATGATTTTATTTAGTTATTATCAGAGTTGTTATTTTATCAAGATACGGATTTTTTATATGGAAATTACTAAAGCAACTATCATGTCGAGTGTGAAACGTTATCAATATTTTTATACTGTTTTATTCGCACTATCTAGTACTGCATTCATTACTCATCCCGCTTACGGGAAGTCAGAGGAATATAATGAAGCCGATGATTTACCGAGTTTAGATTTTGATAGTCTAATGGCAGCGGATATTCAAGTGACGTCTGCCATGAAGCGTTTACAAAATAAATCTGACACTGCCGCTTCTATTTATGTACTTACTAATCGAGAAATAATCCAATCAGGTGTTACTTCCGTTGCTCAAGCATTGACTTTAGTACCCGGTATGCAAGTGCGAAAATTAGATAATAACCAATGGGCTATTACCACTAGAAGTACTGCGGGAAGACATTCTAGTAAATTATTGGTGATGATTGATGGTCAAAGCATTTATAACCCTGGTTTTGCAGGTGTGTATTGGGAAGCTATTAATGTTCCTCTGTATGATATAGAACGTATAGAGGTTATACGTGGTCAGGGAGGACTACTATGGGGAAGCAATGCGACCAATGGTGTGGTTAATATCATTACTAAACATACCGCGGATACGCGCGATAATATAGTGCAATTGGCTACTGGCACAAAGCAAGATTATAAGGTCGATTTTAGAGTCGGTGGCGATTTAGTCAATTACAGTTCCTTTAGAATTTCTGGTGGTGTTGAGCAAACTGATGAGTCGAGTAAAAGCGAAAAGGACTTGTCTGCACATGATGATGGCAAAAAACAAAATCTAAATGGGCGAGTTGATTTTAATATTAATGATGATTTAAGTTTATTAGCGCAAGTTTGGTATAACAATATTGATATGGGGCAAAACTTAAGGTTAGCTGATGTTAATACGAATCTATCAAGTTATGTTTATGACCAATATACCCTCGATTATTTACAATTAATGACACGGTTAGATCACCGTATATCCCCTGTTTCAAATCAAATGCTACAGGTTTCCTTTAGCTCTCAACGCGGCGAACAAGCTTATTATAGAGATAAATTTTTAACCACAGACATTGATTACCAAATGAATACGTTAATCAAACATACTCAGTTTGATTGGGGGGTAAACTATCGTTACAGCGATGTGTTTATTGAGGAGAACGATTTTTTTAGCAATCTCAGTAATCTCAATCATTATGATCACTTTGGTGGATTCATCCAATTTCAATTTAATCTGGTTCCTGACAAATTTAAACTGATTATTGGTAACCGTTCAGAAAAAAATAGTTTCACCGGGTGGGAGCATCAACCTATGGTTCGTTTTTTATGGACTCCTGAATCTCGTCATACTATTTGGGGAGCTGTTTCTCAGGGAGTACGTGTACCTTCATTTCTTGAATACAATAATATTGCTCGTGTTAATTCATCTTTAGGTATTAGAAGTGACATAATAGGTAATAATGATATTGATGCAGAAAAGTCATTCTCTAAAGAATTGGGGTATCGATACAGTGAAGATAACTGGGGAGTTGATATATCTCTATTCCATACGAAAGCACGTAATGTGTTGGTGATTGACCCAGACGTTAACGATACCTTTACTTACATTACCTATAATTTTGTCTCCGATGGTGAGCTAACAACCTATGGTGGAGAAGCAACGTTAAATTGGAGTCCTAACCGTAAACTTAATACTGAAATTGGCTATAGTTTAACTTCTTATCAATATGATCTGCCAGCAGGTACAACAGAAGCGATCGGTCATGATGCTTATATGCGTCAACTTATTGCAAAAGCCAATATTACTTTAACCGATAACCATCATTTGTCTTTAACTTATAGGATTGAAGATGGCGAGGCCTATGATACAAAAGATTACGCAGTATTAGATGCTAGCTGGCGATGGCAAATTAATGATACCGTTACTTTTTCATTAACGGGTAACAACTTGTTATATGGGAAACATATTGAATATGGTAATAGTAGTGAAGCTTATACGGTTGTCACTTTTATTGAGCCTAGTTATTTAGCTCAAATAACGGCAAAATTCTAGGTATATACCCATGTTTATTTTACGTAAGACTAGTCTTATATTGATATCGCTATTACTTTTCCTTATATCAGGAAATACTATGGCGAACTCAAGAGAAGATGCTATAAAATCTGGTTTTATATACAATTTTGCGCGCTATTCGCAAGGAAGCTGGTTTAACGCCAGTCAACAAAACAGTTACAACATTTGTAGCTTTAATCCTGACTTTATTGTTTCTGCAGCTAAAACATTGAAGGCGCTTTCTATAGAAAATCGGCCTGTTGAGTTAGTCCTGTTAACAAATGATAATCCAAGTCTGACTAACTGTAATACTCTATTCATATCAAAAGCAGATGCTGATGTTTGGCATGCTATATCGAAAAATGAAGTGATATCTTCCTTAATGCTAGTAGGAGAATTTGATGGATTTTTATCTTCTGGAGGTCATATTAATTTTTTTATAATTAGTGGCAAAGTCAGGTTTGAAGTATCACCAAGTCGATTAAGGAAATCCGGTATAAAAATGAGTTCTAAAGTGCTGCGTTTAGGTAGGATTTATCAAGGAGGAGAACAATGATTTTTCCTCGCACTTTGACAGGATCTTTGAATGCTAAATTATTAATGATTTTAATGATGGTCGCATTATTTAGTAGTATGACTATTGCTGCAATGTTTACTGTTTATGAGTTAAATTCAGTCACTAAAGCAGAAGAGTCAAAGTTAAATTCCATTGCCAAAATACTTGCCCCTAATCTTACCGCTACCCTTATATTCCAAGATGAAACAAGTGCTGCTGAACAATTAGAGTCATTATTAGGGCAAAGTAATATTGTCAGTGCCGCAATAATTGATAAAGATGGCGAGCAATTTGTAGGTGTGTCTACAGAAAAAAATAATCAGATAACGATTTTTAACAAATTGATGGTAAGTTCGACTCCTTTAATGATGAAAGGTGTTGAGTACGGCTTATTGACAATTAGTGCTGATTATTCAGTGATCGAACGTAGCTTACTGTTTTTCAGTTTCTTTTTACTGGCAATTTTAGCCTTAATTTTACTGCTCAGTTTTTTACTTTCTCTTTTCTTAAGAAAAATTCTTATTTATCCATTAACTCATTTAGCCAGTGTTGCAGAGCGTGTCACTAACACTAATAACTATAATTTACGATCTAAAGTGTTATCCAGTGATGAAGTGGGTAATCTCGCTAACTGCTTTAACTCTATGCTAGAAACTATAAAACAGCGTGATAACTCATTGGAAGAAACAGTACAGCAAAGGACAAGTGCATTAGAAGTTGCTAATAATAAGTTAACCACTCAGGCTTTTAGTGACCCCTTATCCGGTTTACCGAATCGACGTTATATTTTAGATAAATTAGCCAACTTAGTGAGCTGTTCCGAACAGCATGAATTTGCATTATTAGGTTTAGATTTAGATGGCTTCAAAGAGATTAATGACACTATGGGGCACGATTATGGTGATTTACTGCTCATTGAAGTTAGTCGTTGTATTACACAGATTCTTGATAATGGATCCACATTAGCCCGTTTAGGTGGGGATGAATTCCTGATTCTAGTAGAAGGAAATGTAAGTGAAGCAGGTTTAAGCTCTTTAGCAAATACCATTAACCAGGAACTTGCAAAAGGATTTTTGATTGAAGGTAAGCATGTATTTGTAACCACAAGTATTGGTATTGCGCTATTTCCTGTAGACGGTCAAAGTGTCGAGAACTTAATCAAATATGCTGATCTTGCTATGTACAAATCTAAAGAAGCTGGACGTAATAGCCATCATTTTTTTGAGCAAAATATGCTTAATGCTGTTATTCAAAAACATCAACTAGTTGAGGATCTTCGTCATAGCTTAGCCAATGAACATTTTGAGTTATATTACCAACCTATTGTTAACCTTTTAACTAATAAAATGTGCAAAGCGGAGGCCTTGATTCGCTGGAATCACCCTGAGCGAGGCTTGATTCCACCTAATGAGTTTATTGCGATAGCTGAAGAGGTGGGGTTAATATTAGAGATGGGTGAATGGGTTGCTCGTACGGCTGCTCGTGATCTCGCTCAGTTTAAAAAGTTAGGGGCTGCAGACGATTTTCAAATTAGTATTAATGTTTCTCCAGTACAGTTTAAAGGCGATGGTCAGTGGATTTTGGATTGGTTTAAATACACAGAAACATTAGGTTTACCACGTGATGCGATTATCATAGAAATTACTGAGAACTTATTAATGGAAAGCGAAGACTCAGTCCGAGCTCAGCTTACTAAGTTAAAAAAACGTGGTATTGCGATTGCGATTGATGATTTTGGTGTCGGTTACTCTTCATTATCTTATTTACAGAAAATGGATGTCGATGTATTAAAAATAGATAAATCATTTGTTGATGAATTAGAAAATGAAAAAAATAGTCGTGAACTTTGCCAAGTGATTATTATGATGGCACACCATTTAGATATTCAAGTGGTTGCTGAAGGAATAGAGAATGCAGCCCAAAAGCAAATTTTAACCAATGCGGGTTGCGAGTTTGGACAGGGTTATCTATTTGCCAAACCACTACCCATTGAAACCTTTAAAAGACAGTATTTTATCCATAGTTCACCTATAGATTTAAGTTTGATATAACATTGTAATTATCTGCTTTAACTACAGAAACAACACTTTTATGACAGTTAGCATACAGTTGTAATATAAATGTAATAGTCAGTGGTAATAATACCCTTATTTAATATACATAATGAGTAGGTGAATTGAATGGCGAGTCGAATTTTAGTAGTTGAAGATGAAGTAGCAATTAGAGATATGTTAAGTTTTGTTTTAGAGCAACATGGCTATGAAACGTTAGAAGCTGATAACTACCAAGCTGCATTGACTCATTTACATGAACCTTACCCAGACCTTATTCTATTAGATTGGATGTTTCCTGGTGGTAGCGGTATTCAATTATTAAAATTTCTAAAACAAGATGAAATTTTACGTCAAATCCCAGTAGTAATGTTAACTGCTCGTGGTGAAGAGGAAGATAAAGTACGCGGTTTAGAAAATGGTGCCGATGATTATGTGACTAAGCCTTTTTCACCAAAAGAATTAATGGCACGTCTTAAAACCGTTATGCGCCGCGTTAACCCAACATCATTAGATGACACATTGAAAGTGGGAAAACTAAAGTTAGACCCCGTTTCTCACCGTGCTACATTAAATAATTCAGCGCTAGAAATGGGCCCAACTGAATTTAAATTACTACACTTCTTTATGACCCATCCAGAGCGAGTTTATAGCCGAGAGCAGTTATTAAATAACGTATGGGGGACGAATGTTTATGTCGAAGATCGCACTGTTGATGTGCATATTCGTCGCTTGCGAAAAGCACTAGTTGATCATGACCATTTAGTGCAAACTGTGCGTGGTGCGGGCTATCGTTTTTCAACTCGCTCATAACCTGCTTATTTGCAGTGGTTCATGATAGGAATAAATGACGAATAACAATCGTCCCAATGTAGAGTAGTGCATTTGAAAGTATATACATGGAAACAATTATCCTGGGCAATTTTCTTAATTTATGTGCCTGTTATTATTCTAGGTTTATTAACCGGTGTGTTAGTTGAATTATTATTAGTCTCTACAATAGTGCATATTGGCTGGCATTATTATTTCTTAAAAAAATTAAATGACTGGTTATGGGTCAGTAGAAGTACAGTGTTACCACAAGGTAAGTCCGTTTGGGAGCATGCTTATATTGGTATTCATAATATGCAACAAAGAAACCGTAAACGACGTAACCGTTTAGCGAATGTTATTAGTCGTTTTCGTGAAGGCTCTGAAGCATTACCAGATGCTGTTGTGGTATTTAAAAGTGATGGTGAAATTGTTTGGTGTAATCGACTTGCACAGTATCAGTTAGGCTTTAAATGGCCCGATGATGCTGGGGATAATATTACCAACTTAATTCGACATCCGGATTTTGTTGAATACCTTCGCAGCGAAGCTTATAACGAACCGTTGGATCTCATTTCGCCTATTAATATCGATAAAATTCTTGAGTTTAGGGTCATGCCTTATGCAAAAAATCAGCGCTTGTTGATTGTGCGTGACGTTACAAGTTATCGTCAAATGGATGAAACTAGGCGTAATTTTGTTGCTAATGTTTCCCATGAGTTACGCACGCCATTAACTGTATTACAGGGTTATATTGAGATTTTAGAGATGAGTGCTCAAGATAATAAAATGCAGTTAAAGACTATCAACGTATTAGATCAACAAACGGCAAGAATGTGTTCATTGGTTGAGCAATTGATGACATTATCGAAAATTGAAGGGGCAGCAACCTTAGATTTTTATGAGAGTATTAATATCCCAGCTTTATTAACTCAAATAGAGAATGAAGCTGTGACTTTAGGACGTAAAAAATCCCAATCAGTTCAATTTAAGGTTGATCCTAAATTGTCTGTGGTGGGGGATGAAATGCAATTACGTAGCGCCATGTCGAATCTAGTTTATAACGCCATTAACTATACACCGGAAGGCGGTAGTATTAAGGTATTATGGAAGAAGTTACCCGAGGGTGCTTATTTCTGTGTAATGGATACGGGTGATGGCATTGCCCCTGAACACATACTACATTTAACTGAGCGTTTTTATCGTGTTGATGCATCTCGTTCACGAGACACAGGTGGTTCGGGTTTAGGCTTATCGATTGTTAAGCATGCTTTATCGCATTATGACACACAACTGCAAATTGAAAGTAATGTGGGTGAGGGCAGTCAGTTTTCATTCATCATCCCTAATAGTTACGTTCATTAGACTAGAGTAAGGATTGATCACAATTAGTTGAATAGGCTTATCTACTATTTTTTGTATGGTAAATAATCATTATTCAACTAACTCTGACATACATTAAGCATTAATAAATATCCTCATAAATAGATCTCTTATTAATTTTCAATTATTTAAATCACTTCATTAACGATAACAACTACTCTATTATGATTAGCATTATTTACGTTTAATATAACTTTAATACCGTTCATTAAATGCGTAGATCGGTATCATCATGATAGGGATAATCAATGCAACCATTGCTGAATAATATCGTCACAGCTGTTAGTCACGTTTTATTGGGAAAAGAAAAACAGGTAAAATTAGCCGTTGCCTGCTTGATTGGTCGAGGCCACCTCTTACTAGAAGATTTGCCAGGAATGGGGAAAACCACACTCGCTCATTGTTTAGGTAAAGTACTAGGCTTAGATTATCAACGCGTACAATTTACCAGTGACCTATTACCCGCTGATATTTTAGGTGCAGCGGTGTTTGATAAGCATCAATCACAATTTACATTTCACCCTGGCCCTATCTTCACACAGTTACTATTAGCAGATGAGATAAATCGCAGCACCCCCAAAACGCAAAGTGCTTTATTAGAAGCAATGGAGGAAGGTCAAGTAAGTATTGAAGGTGAAACGCGTTTATTACCTTCACCGTTTTTTGTGATTGCTACACAAAACCCTAGCTCTCAATCTGGTACTTTTATGTTGCCTGAATCGCAATTAGATCGCTTTTTGATGCGCCTCAGCTTAGGTTATCCTGATCATCAATCAGAGCGTTTATTGTTGCAAGGTATTGACCCTCGCCAACGCATTACTGATATGCAGCCTGTTATAACCCATGAACAGTTACATAAATTACAACAAGAGGTCAGCGGGGGTACGTTGTAGCGATGCGTTACTCGACTATTTACAAAAATTAGTTACCTTTACTCGTGAAGATGGACACTTTACCTATGGTTTATCTCCACGAGGGGCACTTGCATGGTTAAGTGCTGCAAAGGCATGGGCCTTATTAGCAGGACGTGATTATGTCATTCCAGAAGATATACAAGAAGTTGCTGCTGCTGTATTAGGACATAGAGTTCGAGGTGGTGACGTTGAGCATGAACATGATCTTATTGATTACTTATTAACATCGGTAGCGGTAATCGTTTAAATGAGTAAACAAAAAGAAGATTTTCCCGCCCCAATATCCGCTTTACAAAAGCGCTTTTTTAAATGGGTAGATAAACGTAACCCGATGGCAAAAGAAGTGCTTCTTAACAGAAAAAATTTATATATATTTCCAAGCCTAACTGGATTATGTCTATTTGCATTAAGTTTTATTCTTTGGTTACTTGGCACTAGTTATCAAAATAACTTGGTGCTGGCGTTAAGTTATTTATTATTAAGTTTAATGATAGTGGCGATCTTCCATACCTATGCCAACTTAGCTGGATTAACCATTAAAATACTTGGGGTTAAGCCTGTATTTGTTAATGACATAGCTCATTTTAGTTTACAGCTCAGTGGCCACCGTCATAGAAACTATGAAAACCTAATGGTTCGCTGGAGGCAAGGAGAGCCTGCTTGTTTTGATCTGCAAGGTGGTCAAATACTGTCGGTACAAATACCTTTACTCGCCAATAAGCGAGGCATATTACGACCTGGAAAGTTGCTTATAGAAAGTGCCTTTCCTTTAGGGGTGATCCGTTGTTGGACATGGGTAAATTTACAAACCTCAGCTGTTGTTTTTCCTCAACCAATCAAAGGGCCTTTTCCGACACAATTAAGTCGCGGTGAAACTGGTGAGCAAGGAAGTGGAGGGCAGGGGACTGATGATTTTGATGGTTTGAGAGTTTATCGGGCAGGTGATCCTATAAAACATATTGCTTGGAAACATTATGCGCGCGAACAAGGTTTATATTCTAAGCAATATACTGCGCAATTACAGCGTGATTGTTGGCTCAATTGGGATGAATTTAGTCTGTATCAGGGAGAACAAAGGTTAAGTGCTCTTTGCTATTGGGCTCTACATTTTGAAAGTATTCAACAACCCTATGGTTTATCCCTGCCTAATAAACAGATTAAACCGAACATAGGTGAACAGCACCGTTTAAATGTACTAACTTCATTGGCTCGTTTGAATATTGATGGAGGTACTCTGTAATATGCAAAATCCACAGGATATTTTCCAACAACAGAAATTGATCCGACATGATAACTTGCTATGGTTATTAGTTGCGCAAGGTGTGGTTATTTTACCTTTATTAATGCAACTCCCAATGTGGTTATGGGTGATATGGGGCGGATCCTTATATTGGAGATGGAAAATTTATGCAGGGCAACGTCAGTTTCCTGGCAGTATAAGTAAATTGGCTATTAGTATTGCAGCAATTGCTGGGTTGCTTCTAACTTATCAAGGTGCTTTTGGTGTGGAGGCTATGGTCGGCTTTTTGGTCTTTACTTTTATTATTAAGTTATTAGAGCTACGCAGTAGAAAAGACGGCTTATTAATCATTTTTATTGGTTTTATTGCAGTAGCGGCACAGTTTCTTTTTATTCAGTCTATCTGGGCTACTTTATATGCGGCTGTTTCTTGCATGGTATTGATCACCGCTTGGAAAACTATTTATGCCACGCGTGAATTAGCTGTAAAGCATAAATTAACAAGCGGTAGTATTTTATTGTTACAAGCGATACCGTTAATGTTGGTAATGTTTGTAGTGATGCCTCGGCTTGGCCCTTTATGGCATACGCCTTTATTAAATCAACAAGCACAAACAGGTTTTAGTGAAACTTTATCACCAGGTGATATTGGTAGTTTAGTGCAATCTACTGGCACTGCTTTTAGAGTAACTTTCCTTGATGATTCAACGCCAAGACAAAGTGAATTGTATTGGCGAGGGTTAATACTTGAAAACTTCGATGGGCGAACTTGGACACGACCAAGACACCCTCACTTTACAGATATAGCCCCTATTGCTAAACAAGGTGATGTAGAAACGGTTAATTATGAAGTACTGATGGAAGCGCATCGTTACCCTTGGTTGTTTAGTTTAGCAAACCCTATCAAAGCGAATACCGGTGCAGTCCGTTCTCGAATAACCAGCAATGGTTTATTGGTTGCACGAGAGCCGTTAAACACTCGTTTACAATACCAAGTGGCGAGTGTGAACCCTCGAGATACTTTAATTCATGAATTATCTTCACAACAACGCGAGCAATTAACTACTTTGCCAGAAGGGTTTAACCCTAAAGCGGTGGCTCTGGCAAAAACGTGGCGTAATACCTTAGGCTCACCTGATGCAATTATTGCCAAAGCTTTAGCTTTTTATCATCAAGATTTCTACTATACGTTAAGTCCACCGTTACTGGGGGAGAATAGCGTTGATGACTTTTTATTTTCTTCAAAGCAGGGGTTTTGTGAGCACTTCGCTAGTAGCTTTACGGTGCTAATGCGTGCAGCTGATATTCCAGCAAGAGTTGTGGTGGGTTACCAAGGAGGTCGTTATGATGCTTCTGAGAATTATTGGAGTATCCGACAAGCCGATGCACATGCATGGACAGAAGTGTGGTTAACTGGGATTGGTTGGCAACGTGTCGACCCAACGAGTGCCGTTGCCCCACAACGTGTGGAGCAAGGAATTGATAATGCATTACAAGCAGCAGATAGAAGTCGTATAGCAGCAGGGCAATTTAGCGCGCCACAATGGTTAACTCATTTACGTTATCGTTTTGATGCTGCAAACTACTTATGGAGTCGTTGGGTACTTAGTTACGATGCGCAACAACAAAACCAATTACTTAAACAATTATTTGGTGGCAAAGAGCCTTGGCGGGTTGGTTTAATATTTTTAGCCATTATTTCATCGTTAATGGGCTGTTATATTGCTTTGGTTATTCGCCCCAAATGGCAAGCTCGTAGCCCGTTACAAAAAAGCTTGTCTCAATTTGATAAAACCTGCCAGCAATGGAAATTACAACGTGCAGATCATGAAACCTTAGCACAGTTTTGTTTACGGTTAGGGACGAAACAGCCGCAATTATTAGAGGCTTGTCAACGCCTTGGGGCTTTATCTCAAGCTGCTTTGTATGACCCTAAGGAAGATAATCAGCAACAGTTAATGACAGCGTTAAAACGGTTTCCCAAGGAGTGATGATATGCTCAATAAATTTCATTTTTTGCTCTTAGGTCATCTATTTTTGTATATGGCGTTGATGAGTTCTCCTGTGAATGCTAATTCATTAATTTCAACATCTTTGAACAAAGTAATTGAACGTTTCGCTGTACCCGCATTCACACGTAATATATTTGTCGATCAACAGCTTCAGCAGGCTTGCCAACATTATGATCTGAATCGTCGTCAATGTGCCACTGATAAAAGTTTGCCCTTAGCTGTACCGAGTCTTACTGAAGCGACGGCAATGGCTAAGCCGGGAGATCTATTCTTGATTCGTGCTGGTCGTTATCAGCAAGTTTTACACTTGGTCCAAAACGGGACTGCCTTGGCTTATATTGGTTTTAGCGCATTTCAACATGAACCTGTCATTATCACTGGTGTTAACTCTCAAGATCAAGGCGAACAATACGGTGCTATATGGTTAGATGAAGTGTCTTATAATTTAGTTAATGGATTAACAGTAGAAAAGAGCATTGGATTTGGGCGCTTTATTAATGCCCATCACAATATTTTTTCTGATAACCACTTCAGTGGTTCTAGTCTTTATAATAACGGTAAAGGGGCAAGTAAACGTGGCGGTTTATACATTGCTTTTAGCCATCACAATAGCATTCTTAATAACCACTTTCAGAAGGGCACGGACCTATTAGCCTTAGTGCACTCCAACTACAATTTAGTAGAAGGTAACGAGATGTCATTAGCTGGCCATGATCTATGGAATATAAAATGTGGCAGTTTTAATGTCATTAGAGGTAATATATTTAGCAATAAAAAACAGAAAATTGGCTCTGTATTTGATTGTGAATCAGCAACCATGAATTGGCATGGCAATGGCCGCTTTAAACAAGTTCAGCCTGTTTTAGATACAAGTCAATATAATGTTATTGAGCACAATATTTTCAAAGACGCCGTACGCTACTATTCAGCCAGCGGCGGTAACGGTATTCAATACGCGGGGCAAAATGGAATTATTCGCTTTAATGTTTTTTACCACACCAACGTTGGTCTTAGTTTAGCGAGTTATCAAACAGAAGCTGCCTATAATTATGGTAATCGTATTTATAACAACACCTTCCATGATAATTGGTGTGTTGGTATCGCCGTGGGTCGTTGGCAAAAACGCTTTGAAGATAACCAATTTGTTAATAATATTCTCTGGAACAACCAAGGGTTAAGTGCAAATCAATGCAAAGACATCAGTGCGAAGCAGGTTTTATTTATTGCTGGTGAAGGAGACCAATGGTTTTTAAATAATAATATCGGTAGTGAGCAAAGTAATAAAGTGATTGGGTTATGGGGTAGCAACAAACAAATGAGTGTGTATGATTTTGAAGGTAGTTTTATCCCTGTACAGTTTAAAGGTACTTTAGCGATTGACCCTCTATTTGTAGATCCGGTTGAATCTAATTATCACCTCTCCACGCACAGTCCGATGATCGATGCAGGTGTCTTATTAACCGCAATCCGTAGTGCCAGTGGGGCGGGTAAAGTCATCGAAGTTAGTGATAGTCAGTTCTTTTTTGACGGACAGGGGATCGCAGGCGTACACGGTGATAAGATCGTAGTTCGATCAAGATCCACGGGTAGATTACAATATGCGACGATTGTTAACATTACCCCTGAACAGCGTCTAATTCATCTCGATAAAGCAGTCACATGGCAAAAAGGCGATCAGGTTTCATTAGTTTATCACGGAGAAAATCCTGATATTGGTGCCTTTGAATATGTTCAAAAGTAATCTTTACCTTTATCATGATAGGTTATAACAACAGTCCTCTAATTTAAAAGTGAAGCCTATGAACAATCGTAAACTTGCTAACAAGCTAGATCAATTTTTAGAAATCCATCAATTTAAAGATTATTGCCCTAATGGTTTGCAAATTGAAGGAAAAGAGCAAGTAAAAAAAATAGTAACCGGAGTAACGGCCAATCAAGCTTTAATTGATGCTGCCATCGAATTAAACGCCGATGCCATTTTAGTTCATCATGGATATTTTTGGAAAGGTGAAGCGCAACAGATTGTTGGGATGAAATATAATCGTATCAAGGCATTAATCAAAAATGATATTAATCTGTATGCTTACCATCTCCCTTTGGATGTGCATCCTGAACTGGGCAATAATAAACAATTAGCTAAATTATTAGGTATCACAGATAGACGCCCATTAGAGCCATGGGACAAACGTAGTGTTGGTCGAGTGGGTAAGTTTGAACAAGCGATTACGCCACAGGCTTTATCAGAGACCATTACTCAGCAACTCGATCGTGAACCTTTATGGATCGACGGTGGCAAACCTGAGATTAAAACTATTGCTTGGTGTACGGGTGGTGGACAAGATTATATTACGATTGCTGCTGAACAAGGGATTGATGCCTTTATTAGCGGTGAAATATCGGAACGCACAGTACATATCGCTAAAGAGATGGGGATTCATTATTTTGCTGCAGGCCATCATGCAACAGAACGTTATGGTGCTAAAGCATTAGGTGAGTGGTTAGCCAATGAAATGGGGTTTGAAGTCACATTTATTGATATTGATAATCCTGTCTAAGATTCAAAATACTTTTATTTTATAATGGATAATGCATTTTTAATTATGCATTATTCACTCATGTTTTCTTTTATCCCCCCTTATAATTCATAGAGATAGTTAACCTTTTTATAGGTGTTTTATTCTTGTTTTATAGCTGAAGTGAGATAAACATAACAAAATATTATGATTCCTATAATAACTTATTATTATAAATGCTAGTTTGCCCAGTGTAAGTTCTTACACCAATTATATTAAATAAGTGATCTAAATTTTGCGTGGGAAAATGTCTTAGTTCATTCTTCAATGGCTATTTCCTTTATGAAATGTACAACGAAGAAATAAGCCATTTTAACAAGCAAAATAGATCAGTTAATTAGTGTGATTGGTTTTATTCAGTAAGGTGCTATTCAACCTTATTGTAGGGAATTTATCTCTATGCTAATCGAACTGGGTGATTGTAAATATCAGGATAATACAATCCCTTAACATTTTTTACATCATGGAATGATATTAACCATTATCGTATAGCAGTTAATTTATAAGCAGTGTCATCAACTGAATATGGCTTATCCATCTATTGGTTGAAATACAGGCGATTCTCATTACTATAAATTAATATGCCTCCCTATTTTGGTGCAACTTATCTTTTCTATTATGTGTTTTGTTTTTATCTTTATGATTTATATGTGTTTTCTCTTTGGCTCTTATCTTGCTTACCTTACTGGAGTTAATTAAATGTAAACTGAAATATATCTTCAAAATGCACAAACCGAATACAATTAAAGGAATTAAGCGTGAATAAAAATAATATAACAAAAGCGTTACTCGCCGGTTTAAGCCTTTCTTTTGCAGCTTCTTCATTTACAGCGATTGCTGCTGACGTACCGGCTGGTACTAAGCTCGCTGAGAAACAAGAACTAGTAAAAGGAAATGGTTCAGAGGTGGCGTCAATTGACCCACATAAAACACAAGGTGTACCTGAATCTAATGTTATTTTAGATTTGTTAGAAGGATTGGTGACACAGGATGCTGAGGGAAATACTATCCCTGGCGTAGCCGAAAGTTGGGAAACTACGGACAATAAAACCTTTATTTTCCATCTCCGTAAAAATGCTAAATGGTCTAATGGTGATCCCGTCACAGCGCATGATTTTGTATACAGCTTTCAACGTGCAGTCGATCCCGCAACAGCGTCTCCTTACTCATGGTACTTGGATATGACCACCATGTTAAACGCTGCAGATATCATTGCCGGTAAAAAAGATAAAAGCACATTAGGTGTTAAAGCAATAGATGACTACACCTTCGAAGTTAAGCTCGCGACACCTGTTCCTTATTTTGTCATGATGATGGGACATACCACCATGATGCCAGTACATAAAGCGACGGTTGAAAAGTATGGTGAGCAGTGGACTAAGCCTGAAAACTTTGTAGGTAATGGCGCTTTTGTGATGAGTAAATGGGTGGTGAATGAGCGCATTGAAATGACACCGAATAAAAACTATTGGGATAATGATAAAACGGTTTTGACTAAAGTGACTTATCTGCCATTAGAAAACTATGTCGCTGAAATGAATCGTTTTCTTGCCGGTGAAATAGATATGACTTACGACGTGCCAAATGAGCATTTTAAACGTTTGAAGAAAGAGCATGCAGAGTCACTCGCGATCAAAGGCGACCTGTGTACTTATTATTACAGTTTAAACACGCATAAAGCGCCTTTTGATGATCTACGTGTCCGTAAAGCAGTTTCTTATGCCATTGATCGTGATGTAATCGCTAAGTTTTTACTAGGTAAAGGCGAAAAGCCTGCTTATGGATTAACGCCTGAAATTGTGGCGCATTTTGATCCGGTATTACCCCCTTATGCAAAACTAACTCAAAAAGAGCGTAATGCAGAAGCTAAGAAATTATTAGAAGAAGCCGGTTATAACGCAGCTAATCCACTTAAGTTTTCGCTACTTTACAATACCAGTGAAAACCACAAAAAGTTAGCCGTTGCAATCGGCTCAATGTGGAAGAAAACCCTAGGTGTTGAAGTGACTTTAGAAAATCAAGAGTGGAAAACTTACCTAGAAACTAAAAACCAAGGTAACTTCCAAGCTGCACGTGCTTCATGGTGTGGTGACTACAATGAAGCTTCTACTTTCACTTCGTTAATGGAAGGTAACAACACCACTGGTGGTGTACATTATAAAAGTGCAGAGTACGATAAGCTAACGGAACAAGCGATTCTCAGTACTTCAGAGGAAGAGCGCCAGAAGCTATATTATGCACAAGAAGCATTACTTGCTAAAGATATGCCGATTATTCCAATCTACCAATATGTTAAAGCTCGTCTACTCAACCCGCATGTCGGCGGTTATGCCCATCATAATGCCGAAGATAAAAACTATTCTAAAAATATGTATATCATCGCAGATTAATCGCTGAGGTTTTATACCATTTAAGGTGAGAGGTTAACGCCTCCCATTATCTATTTTGTATCATATCAAGCACGCTGATCAACATGATTAGTGTGCCTGTTGTGATCTATTAAATTGAGAATGTTATGTTTAAATTTATCTTAAAGAGAGTGATTGAGGCTATTCCTACACTGTTAGTTTTAATTACTGTTTCTTTCTTTTTGATGCGCTTTGCACCAGGAAGTCCTTTTTCCAGTGAACGTGAACTACCCCCGCAGGTAATGCAAAACATCAATGCAAAATATGGTTTGGATAAACCTGTTTTTGAACAATACACCACCTATTTAACCAATGTACTACAGGGTGATTTAGGGCCATCATTTAAATACCAAGACTTTACCGTTAATGAGCTGGTGGTTGCTGCTTTACCCGTTTCAGCAAAAATTGGAGCTTTTGCTTTTATCTTTGCCCTCGTGTGTGGTGTTGCAATTGGCACCATCGCGGCACTAAAGCAAAATACGTGGCTTGATTATGGCTTAATGTCAACGTCGATGCTCGGCATTGTCATGCCATCCTTTGTATTAGCACCTGTACTTATTTATATCTTTTCCATTGGCTTAGGTTGGTTCCCAGCTGGTGGATGGTTTGATGGATCGTTGAAGTATATGGTGTTGCCAGTGTTAGGGATGGCGATGATGTATGTGGCAACCTTTGCGCGTATTACACGCGGTAGCATGATTGAAACACTTAATAGTAACTTTATCAGAACTGCACGTGCAAAAGGCTTAAGCTTCTCTTATATCGTACTGCGCCACGCCTTAAAACCTGCCATGTTACCTGTTGTTTCTTATATGGGGCCTGCCTTTGTGGGGATTATTACTGGTTCCGTTGTTATTGAAACTATCTTTGGTTTACCTGGTATTGGCAAACTATTTGTTAACGCTGCATTTAATCGAGATTACTCGTTAGTAATGGGGATCACCATTTTAATTGGATTATTGTTTATCGTATTTAACGCCATTGTAGATATTTTATTGGCGTATGTTGATCCAAAAATTCGCTATTAAGGACTGAGTAGATGTTTACAAAAAAACAAAATGTGGAGGCGGTGGAAGCCTTTTCTAGCAACCTAGAAATACAAGGTCGTAGCCTTTGGCAAGATGCACGAATTCGTTTTATGCGTAACAAAGCGGCGATGGTCAGTTTAGTTATCTTAGCCGCGATTGTATTAGCCGTTATTTTTGTGCCGATGATGGCTGAGTTTGCCTATGATGATACCGATTGGTACGCGTTACATGAAGGACCATCTGCAACGCATTTATTTGGTACCGATAGCTTAGGCCGGGATCTCTTTGTTCGTACCTTTATTGGCGGACGCATCTCCATGATGGTAGGTGTACTTGGAGCGGTTGTTGCTGTGATTATTGGTACTGTCTACGGTGCAACGTCTGGCTTCATTGGCGGTAAAGTTGACCGAATTATGATGCGTGTTTTAGAAATCCTCTATGCTATTCCTTTTATGTTCTTAGTGATTGTATTAGTCACCTTTTTTGGGCGCAATATTGTACTTATTTTTGTTGCTATTGGTGCGATTGCTTGGTTAGACATGGCGCGTATCGTGCGTGGACAAACACTGAGCTTACGTAGCAAAGAGTTTATTGAAGCGGCACATGTATCGGGTGTGAGTAAATGGAATATTATTCGCCGCCACATTATTCCTAATGTGTTGGGGATTGTTGCCGTTTACTCCACGCTACTAGTACCTAGTATGATCTTGACTGAATCCTTCTTAAGCTTTTTAGGGCTTGGTGTGCAAGAGCCAATGACCAGTTGGGGAGCGTTATTGCAAGAGGGAGCACAAAGTATGGAAGTGGCAATTTGGCAATTAGGTTTTCCGGCTGCTTTTATGGTGATCACGTTATTTTGTTTTAACTATATTGGTGATGGTCTACGTGATGCGTTAGATCCAAAAGACCGATAGTTGCATTAAGGAAACAAAAATGAGTTTATTAGATGTACAAGATCTCCATGTGGAGTTCACTACCCAAGACGGTAATGTTACAGCCGTTAACGATTTAACGTTTTCACTGCAACCAGGCGAGACACTGGGGATTGTTGGTGAATCAGGTTCAGGTAAATCACAGACAGTGTTTGCCTTAATGGGATTATTGGCAAAAAATGGCATTATTTCTGGTAGTGCAAAATTTGAAGGTAATGAAATTCTTAATCTACCGGAGAAACAATTAAATAAAGTGCGTGCTGAGCAAATTGCGATGATTTTTCAAGATCCAATGACATCATTGAACCCTTATATGAAAGTCAGTGCGCAAATGATGGAAGTGCTTATTTTGCATAAAGGGTTAAGTAAAAAAGCCGCTTTTGAAGAATCTGTTGAAATGCTAGAAGCGGTTAAAATACCAGAGGCACGCAGTCGTATTAATATGTACCCTCATGAGTTCTCTGGGGGGATGCGTCAACGTGTAATGATTGCAATGGCACTACTGTGCCGCCCTAAATTACTCATTGCAGATGAACCAACAACAGCACTCGATGTGACCATTCAAGCGCAAATTATGGATCTCTTAAATGAATTAAAGCATAAATTTAATACGGCGATTATTATGATCACCCATGATTTAGGCGTAGTGGCAGGGAGCTGCGATAAAGTGTTAGTCATGTATGCCGGACGTACGATGGAATATGGATCGGTTAACGAGATATTTTACCAACCAAGCCATCCCTACACGGAAGGGTTATTAAAAGCGATTCCTCGTTTAGATAGTCAAGCAGATGAATTACCCACCATTCCTGGTAATCCACCTAACTTACTAAACTTACCACAAGGCTGCCCTTACCAAGATAGATGTCATCGAGTGGTACAGGGGGAATGCGATCAAACTCCACAGTTAACGGCGTTTGCTGAAGGGCGTTCACGTGCTTGTTTTTCTAATTGGGAGTCATGGTAATGGAAACAGATAAAAAATTAATACTCGATATTAAATCATTAAAAGTACAGTTTAATATCCCTTCTAAATCACTGTTACCTTGGGCAAAACCGATCCCTTTAAAAGCAGTGGATGGTATTGACCTTAAACTCTATGAAGGTGAAACATTAGGTGTAGTAGGGGAGTCTGGTTGTGGTAAATCAACACTCGCTCGAGCCATTATTGGGCTAGTGCCAGTAAGCTCAGGGCAAGTGGTGTGGTTAGGAGAAGACCTAGCTACCTTAAGTGAACAAGCAATGCGTGATAAACGTAAACAGATTCAGATGATTTTCCAAGATCCACTCGCGTCGTTAAATCCGCGCATGAACGTGGGAGATATTATTGCTGAGCCATTACGGACTTTTTATCCTAAGTTAAGTAAACAGGAAGTGAAAACACAGGTGAAAGAGATCATGGATAAGGTCGGTTTATTACCTAATGTGATCAATCGCTACCCACATGAATTCTCTGGTGGTCAGTGTCAGCGGATTGGGATAGCACGTGCCCTGATTCTAAAACCAAAAATGATTATCTGTGATGAGCCGGTGTCTGCTTTAGATGTATCAATTCAAGCACAGGTGGTGAATTTACTGAAATCATTACAGAAAGAGTTAGGGTTAAGCCTGATCTTTATTGCTCATGATTTATCTGTCGTGAAACATATCTCTGACCGTGTGCTAGTGATGTATCTCGGTAATGCTGTCGAGTTTGGTACTTGTGATGAGTTATTTGCCGATCCGAAACATCCTTACACTAAAGCACTGATGTCTGCAGTGCCAATTCCTGATCCTAATATTGAACGAAATAAAAAAGTACAAATGTTAGAGGGGGATTTACCATCACCGATGAATCCACCATCGGGTTGTGTATTTAGAACACGTTGCCCTATTGCCGTTGATAACTGCAGTCATTGTGAAACACTGCTTAAAGGTAGCGAAACTCACGCAACTGCTTGTATTTTAGAAGTGTAATTTACTAACCGGTATTACCACGTGATCTAAAGCAAGATGATAAACACCAATCAAAGTATTTTGTGATTGGTGTTACTTCCCTATTTCAAACATCAAATCTTCTTATTATTTTCATTAAATTGTAAAAAATGTCTTCATGCATTGAAATGCTCGCCATTTATACCTTATTATGTGCCCCAAGAAATACAATCGAATATCATTTAGGGAATTATAATGACTACATATAACATTGCTTTATTAGCTGGTGACGGCATCGGTCCTGAAGTTATGAAGGAAGCGGTAAAGGTTTTAAAATTAGTTGAAGAGCGTAACGCTGACGTTAACTTTGAATTAAACGACGTATTATTTGGTGCTGCTGCTTACTTTGCAACTGGCAAATCTTTCCCTGAAGAAACAAAAGTGGCTTGTGATAAAGCAGATGCTATCTTAAAAGGTACGATTGGTTTAAATCACGAAGACTCTCAAAAAATCCCTGTTGATGAACAACCTGAACGTGGTGCATTATTACCATTACGTCGTCGTTACAATACTTATGCTAACTTCCGTCCTGTTTACTTACCAAAAGGCCTAGCACACTTTTCTCCATTAAAAGAGTCGGTAGTGGGTGAAGGTATCGACATCATGCTAATCCGTGAATTAGTAGGTGGTTTATACTTTGGTGAGAAAGAAACAGGTGTTGATGCCCAAGGCAAGCGTTTCGTACGTGAAGTTTTAGAATACGATGAAGATCAAATTCGCCAAATTATCCGCGTTGGTTTTGAAGTTTCAATGAAACGTAAAAAAGTAATGCACAACATCCATAAATCAAACGTATTGAAATCAAGTGTTTTATGGAATGAAATTGTTGAAGAAGAAAGCAAAAACTTCCCTGAAGTTGAAGTAATCAACATTCTTGTTGATGCTGCTGCAACTTACCTATGTCTAAAACCAACTATGTTTGACGTAATGGTAATGGAAAATATGTTTGGTGACATTTTAAGTGACCAAGGTGGCGGTATCTTAGGTTCTCTAGGCCTTATGCCTTCTGCTTGTAAAGGTCCTGAGAAATCTTACTACGAACCATCACACGGCTCTGCACCAGATATCGCTGGTAAAGGTATTGCTAACCCATACTCAATGATTGGTTCTGTTGCACTAATGCTAGAAATGAGCTTTGGTATGGAAAAAGAAGCGAAAAACCTGTGGGCTGCAATGCAAAGTGTATTTGCAAATGGTTACTCAACATCAGACCTATCTAAAGAAGGTGAAGCGAACTTAGTAAGTACTGCTGAATTCGGTGATATGGTTTGTGAAGAATTAGCTAAAATGCCTGTATAATCATTTTTAATAAATGATTAGATAATGTTAAACCACGTTATATAACGTGGTTTTTTTTTGGAGAAAGTAAAATGGCATTAAAGCCGACTATTATTAAAATGAACATCAATGTGTCTAATTTAGATGATGATGTTTATGAAACGATCCCATTGACGATTGCTCAACATCCATCGGAAACCACTGAGCGTATGGTTACTCGTACGCTTGCTTTTGTATTGAATAATCAAGAGTTTCTTAGCTTTACTAAGGGATTAAGTGAAGCCGATGACCCTGATATTTGGGCAAAAAACTACAGTGATGAATTTTTGTGTTGGATTGATGTAGGGGAGCCTGCATTTGAGCGAATTAGAAAAGCCTGCCATCAAGCCAAAAGTGTGAAAGTGTATACTTTTAATACTAAGTCGAATGTGTGGTGGAAACAGTCAGAGAAAGAGTTCAACACAACTAAAGCGCAGGTATATCAATTTGAGTTTGAGCAAATTCAAGCCTTTGCTGCATTAGTAGAGAGAACGATGGATTTTAGTATTACCATGACTGATAATGTGTTCTATATTGCCACTGATAAAGGCAGTTGTGAAGTTAACCTAGTGACATTAAAAAGTTAGTCATAGGTAAAACATTGCACACTACAATTCACAGCGTATAATCCGCACTTCTTAAAATTAACACAGTCCTGAATCCAAGAGTGGTACCCCCATGAAATTTATCGTTAAGCTTTTTCCTGAAATCATGATGAAAAGTAAACCTGTGCGTAAGCGCTTTAGCAAGATGCTACAGGGAAACATTCGTAATGTACTAACTCGCCATGATCAAGATATTAAGGTAATTCTAGAGTGGGATAAAATCATTGTTCGTAGTGAAAACAATGATCCAGATAATAAAGCGAAGGTGATCCATTATCTGAAAAGCACGCCAGGTATTGCACACTTTTTAGAAGTTACTGAATCCACTTTTACTGATATTCATGATATTTATGAGCAAACAAAAAACTGTTTTGGCGATAGCTTAGCAGGTAAAACATTCTGTGTTCGTGCTAAACGAATAGGGACACATGACTTTGGTTCAAATGAAGTTGAACGTTATGTTGGTGGTGGTTTAAATCAACATACTGAAGCGCTTTCGGTTAAATTAAAAAATCCAGATGTGACCGTTAATATTGAAATAAACGAAGATAAATTGTTTATGATTGACCAACGTCACCAAGGTTTAGGTGGATTTCCACTAGGGACACAAGAGTCAGTATTATCGCTTATTTCAGGTGGTTTTGATTCTGGCGTATCCAGTTACAAGTTATTGAAACGTGGTTCACGTGTACATTACTGTTTCTTTAACCTTGGTGGGGCTGCACATGAAATTGGCGTGAAACAAGTGGCTTATCATCTGTGGGAGCGTTTTGGTGCTTCACATCGTGTTAAATTTGTTTCTGTGCCTTTTGAACCGGTTGTCGCAGAAATTCTTGAAAAAGTAGATAACGGTCAAATGGGCGTTGTGTTAAAACGTATGATGATGCGTGCCGCGAGTAAAGTGGCTGAAAATTTAGCGATTGAAGGTCTAGTAACCGGTGAAGCATTAGGGCAAGTGTCAAGTCAAACACTTCGTAACCTTTCAGTGATTGACCAAGTAACGGATACCTTAATTCTGCGCCCATTAGTGGCCACTGATAAACAAGAGATTATCGATTGTGCTCGTGATATTGGCACTGCTGAAATATCTGAAACGATCCCTGAATATTGTGGTGTTATTTCACAGCGTCCAACAGTTAAAGCTGTGATGAGTAAAATTCAGAAAGAAGAATCAAACTTCAATATGGATTTAATTGATCAAGTAGTTGCTGATGCAGTGACATTGGATATTAAAGAGATTGCTGCAGCTGCTAAACAGCAAGTGCCTGAAGTTGAGTCTGTTTCTGCATTCGCAGAAAATGAAATCTTACTCGATATTCGCTCTGCAGAAGAGGAAGATGAAAAACCATTAGAGATTGACGGTGTTCAAATTAAACATATCCCTTTCTTTAAACTCGCGAATCAGTTTGAAAAGTTAGATCAAAGTAAAACTTACTTGCTTTATTGTGAACGAGGCGTGATGAGTCAGTTACAAGCTTTGTACCTAAAAGAAGCGGGTTATGAGAATGTGAAGGTATATAGACCTTAGTCAGTCATAAGATTAAATCAGTTTATGAGATAAAACGGCATTAAATATGCCGTTTTTTTATTCAATCAGCTTTTTAATTCAAAGTTTTTTAAAAATTAATAGGTGATTTAATATAAAAAGTCGTATCCTGAAGCTACTTCCATAAATCATTAAAAGGATATCCAAATATGCCACATTCAATTGATAACTATAGATTAATTACTGGTAAAGATGATTCAGAGTTTTGTAAACGTATTACTAAAGCGTTAAGTGAAGGTTATGAGCTTTATGGGTCTCCAACAATGACATTTAATGGGCAACATGTAGTCGTAGGCCAAGCTGTCATTAAAAGACCTTCTCAACTGGTATAAATAGCTAACTACCCCAAGTAAGCAGGCCTAGTTAAACTAGGCTTGTTTTATTCTACACTGCTTTGTACTGGTAATATCTCTTCTTCGCGCAATTTCTTAAGTATCCATTGCTGTAACTGTCCCAAATATTCATGCATCGAGAGCTCTGATTTATAAAGCTGATAAGCTGATGGAATGTAAGTATACCAAGGTAAACCATTCGTATCGTCTTTGGCAAGGTACATCGCCGGAGCCGGGGTTGGAGACTGATGGAAACGTTTAAATAACTGCATTGCTCGTGGCATATGTGTTGCGGAAGTTACTAACGCTGCTTTCTTACCATCGATAATTAATGACATTACTTTCGCTTCTTGTGCTGTATCTTGAGTGTAATCTAATCTAATAATCTTCTGTTTTGGTATGTTTAACTCGGTAGCCAATTGCTCTAATAGTTGTGCATGGCTTTTCGTATCTCCAAAACCAGATCCAGAAACAATAATCATCGCATCAGGGTTTGCATAGTGTAAACGAAGCACTTCACTAAAACGGCTTAAAGCAGTCGCTGAAAGTTGTCCAGTAACGGGTAAGTTCGGGTCATCTATGCCAGAAGATCCTAGCACTAAGATATAATCAAAGGATTGGTCAGCTGCTAGCAAAGGTGGATATTGACGCTCTAAAGGTTTAGTTAAATGGTATGCAGCAGGCAGTAAACTGAATGAAAGTAAGATCAGAAAGCTACAAAGTGTGAGTATTTTTGCGACCACCTGACGGTCACTAAAAAACAACATTAAAAGGCTGACAAATAGTAATAATAAAGCGAAGGGGAGAGGCATTAATAATCCACCAACCCATTTTTTTATTATAAATTCCATCGAGATTCCTTTTGTTATTTATTGTGTTGTGAAATGATATTTATCAATAACCTAGCGTAAATACACTTGTAATTATATTGATACGGTTCATGTACCAATTTAGCTCACTCACTTCTACCTATTTAGTTGAATGTTTGCGTTACAATATCATTATTTATTGTGTGAAGTGAACTGAAATTATTTGCTGACTCCGTGAGTATTGCTCTTATCAAGATAGATTATTTTTGGTTAAAATCACGTATAATGGACTATTGAATTAGAGAAAAGAGACATTGCAGTGAATGACCATAACTTCGACCCAATTGCAGAAAAATTTGTAAAAAATATTTATGGCAGCGACAAAGGTAAGATCCGTAAAGAAGTGGTTTGGCGGGAGTTACAAGATTGTATTAAACGTTTAAATAAACCGTGTCTAAGGATCTTAGATGCTGGTGGTGGCTTTGGTTTTTTTAGCCAAAAAATGGCGGCATTAGGTCATCAAGTAGTATTATGTGATATTTCTGGTGAATTATTAAAAGTCGCTAAAACACAACTTGATGGTCAACCTTACCAACAGAATGTCACCTTATTACACTGTCCTATTCAATCATTATCTGAGCATGTTACTGGGCAATTTGATCTGATTTTAAATCATGCTGTTTTAGAATGGTTAGCCGATCCGCAAGCGACTTTAACTAGTTTATTACAGTGGCTTAAAGATGATGGATTAATGTCATTAATGTTTTATAACAAAGAAGCCCAACGCTTTTTTAATTTAGTCTCAGGTAATTTAAATTTTGTAGAATTGGGTATGCCTCGCAAAAAAGTAGTACGTTTATCACCAACTAATCCGTTATACGAAAGAGATGTGTTAAATTGGCTTAAGCAAGCCCGTATGATGACTGTGCAGAAAACAGGTGTTCGGGTTATTCATGATTACATGAAGTCACCTGACGTTGCTGAAAATAGTTTTGAACAACTATTAAAGATGGAAATGAATTATTGCCATCAGGAGCCATATGCTTCATTGGGCAGGTATACGCATTTAACCTTAAAGAGGGAAGGATAATGCAGTCCTACCATTTCAGAATTAATATTAATTATCAAGAGTTTGAAAAACTATATAGAGTGCCTAATACGGTGGTTAAAGTCCGCAGTGAGCAAGGAAAAACCATTCAGTTACCTGCGATGCGTTTTGTACCATTTTTTACACAACTAGGCGTAAGAGGGTACTTTGAGTTACAACTAACTGATGAAAATAAATTTCAACAGTTAATTTTTCTCCATGCTTAGCGTTTTCTTCATTTGACTTTTATTTGCTATTTTCTGTCTGGGTAATTGTTGTACCCTTAACTGAGTAGTTGCTCTGGTTAGTATAATTATCATGCGTCTTTACTTTGAATTTGACTTTTTTTATATATAATACAAGGAGTTTTCTGTTACTAAAGTAAATTAAGTTTCCCCTCATATTGGTTTTCAGTTGTTTTTGGTTGGGAAGCATTATCAATTTTTCCCAAATTATTTGCTTTATTAGTACCGCCAATATCGTTTTATAGGATTTTTCATGAAAAAAGTATTAACCGTTTTTGGAACTCGTCCAGAAGCGATTAAAATGGCGCCATTAGTACATAAACTAGCGGCGGAGCCAACCATAGAGAGTAAAGTCTGCGTCACAGCACAACATCGTGAGATGTTAGATCAAGTGTTACAACTTTTTTCTATCAAACCTGACTATGATTTGAATATCATGAAAGCCGGGCAAGATCTTTTTGATGTCACTGAAAATATTCTACATGGTTTAAAGCAGGTATTGGATGATTTTCAACCTGATGTGGTGTTGGTACACGGCGATACTACTACCTCTTTTTCTGCTTCATTAGCGGCTTTTTATAAACAGGTCAACATAGGGCATATAGAAGCAGGTTTGAGAACTGGCGACCTTTCTTCACCATGGCCAGAAGAGGCGAATCGTCGATTAACTGGTGTGTTAACACGATATCATTTCGCTCCTACGGAGTTATCTAAACAGAACCTATTGAAGGAACAGGTTGATGAAGCACACATTAGTGTGACAGGAAATACAGTGATTGACGCACTGTTATGGGTGAAAGATAAGTTAGAATCAGATAGGGCTTTGCTACGCAGTTTAGATGTTCAGTTTCCCTTTTTAGATGCCAATAGAAAAATGGTTTTAGTAACAGGTCATAGACGTGAAAGTTTTGGAGGTGGATTTGAACGTATTTGTGAAGCGTTATCAAATATTGCCCAAGCCCAACCGGATATACAAATTGTCTATCCAATGCACCTTAATCCTAATGTTCGAGAGCCGGTTAATCGTTTATTGAGTCAGTTTGATAATATTTACTTAATTGAACCTCAAGATTATTTACCTTTCGTATATTTAATGAATCGTTGCTATTTGATCATTACTGATTCAGGCGGAATTCAAGAAGAAGCCCCTTCATTAGGAAAGCCTGTATTAGTCATGCGTGACACTACGGAAAGACCTGAAGCCATTGTAGCTGGCACAGTTAAATTGGTTGGGACTGATGTACAATGCATCACAGAACAGACACTTGCACTATTAACAGAAGTTAACAGTTATCAAACTATGGCCAAAGCCCATAACCCTTACGGAGATGGTTTAGCCAGCGCTCGAATAGTAAATGAATTATTAAAGGATTGATTATGCCATTTCAAACGGTTTCAGTTATTGGCTTAGGATACATTGGATTACCTACCGCTGCAGTGATTGCTTCACGCGGTATTGATGTAATCGGTGTTGATGTTATTAAAGAAGCAGTAGAAACAATTAATGCAGGGAAAATCCATATTGTTGAACCCGATTTAGATATCGTTGTTCGCAGTGTTGTGACCACGGGTAAATTGCGTGCAACAACGCAAGCTGAACCGGCAGATGTATTTATGGTGGCAGTACCAACTCCTTTTAAACAAACTGCAGACGCAATACACTCTCCTGACTTATCTTATATTGAGTCTGCTGCAAAAATGATTGCCCCAGTATTAACCAAAGGTAATCTCGTCATTTTAGAATCAACATCCCCTGTAGGCACCACTGAAAAATTAGCGGGATGGTTAAAATTAGCCCGTCCAGACTTGTCTTTCCCACAGGATAAAGGTGACCTAGCTGATATCAAAATTGCGCATTGTCCTGAACGCGTGTTACCCGGGCATGTCTTGCAAGAGTTAGTCTCTAATGACCGAGTGATAGGTGGTATGTCCAGTGCTTGTAGTCAATTAGCGACTCAGCTTTATCAGAAATTCGTACGTGGTGAATGTATCGTCACTAATGCGCGTACGGCGGAAATGGCTAAATTAACAGAAAACTCATTTCGTGATGTCAACATTGCTTTTGCCAATGAATTATCAGTAATTTGTGATAAATTGAAAATCAATGTTTGGGAGTTAATCAGGTTAGCGAATCGCCATCCTCGAGTGAACATCTTAAACCCAGGGCCTGGTGTCGGTGGACACTGTATTGCGGTTGATCCTTGGTTCATTGTCGATAGTTGTCCTGAAGAGGCCAAAATAATTAAGCAAGCGCGTTTAATCAATGATGACAAGCCACATTATGTTGTTGAACAAATATTACGTGCAGCAGATGAGTTTAAACGTCCGGTTATTGCTTGTTTAGGCTTAGCGTTTAAGGCGGATATTGATGATTTACGTGAAAGCCCTGCATTAAATATTGTTGAAGATCTCGTAGCAAAAGGGTTCGCTGATATTATTGCTGTTGAGCCTAATATTAAAAAACTACCTGAGTCACTATCAAAATCAGGGCTACAATTAACTTCACTTGAAGAGGCATTAGACAAAGCCAATGTAATTGTGGTGCTAGTTGACCATAAACAATTTAAAGCGACGGATCGTACTAAATTTGCAACAAAAGTCGTCATTGATACTCGGGGTATTATTTAGCTTCATAGGCTATTACTTCCCTGTAAAGTATTTAAAGGGAAGTAAATGTCAGGACAACAGCATGTAAAAGACAGTGAAAATGTTTACTCGGCCTTATACCGAGTCATTGATTTTTTAACTATCCAATTAAGTTTGTTTTTAATCTTATCTATAAGAGAAGAGGCGTTTACTAACACTTATTTAGTGGTTGGCTTGATTGCTTCAATAGGTTTCTTTTTCGCCGCTGAAAGTTATCAATTATACCGTTGTTGGCGTCTCGGTGAATTTTCTCGCCTTTCCAGTTCGACCTTTATATGTTGGTTTGCTGGTGTATTTTGTGTTGTTGTCTTTTTGTTCTTTAGTAAAACTAGCTTAGATATCTCCCGGCTTATTGTTGGCTTATGGATCCTATTTAATTGCATTGCATTAGGTGGCTGGAGATTATTGCTCTATCTCTTTATCTATAAACGTCGCAAAGCCGGCTTTTATACTCGCAAAGTCGCGGTTTTTGGATTAACACGATCGGGCGAGTTATTGGCGGAACAGTTTATTAACAAGCCTGAAACAGGCTATATTTTAGCTGGATTTTATGATGATAGAGCCGATCCACGTTCACCCAATAAATATAAAGAGCACCTTATCGGTGGTATCAATCAAGGAGTCGAATTAGCTAAAGCAGGCGGTATTGATGTTATCTATATTGCTCTACCATTAGCGGCTCAAAAACGCATAGAAGGCGTATTGAGATCATTAGGCGATACTACGATTGATGTGTTTATCGTTCCTGACTTTTTCACCTTTAATCTGCTTAATGCGCGTTTATCACACCTCGGTGCTATTCAAACCATTAGTGTTTATGAGTCACCAATGACCGGTCCCTCAAGATTATTAAAACGCCTCGAAGATATTCTAGGATCAATGCTTATTTTATTCCTCATTTCATTGCCTATGCTGTTAATAGCTCTCCTGATAAAAATAGACTCGCCAGGGCCTATACTATTTAAGCAATTACGTTATGGCTTAGATGGTCGTGCTATTAAAGTCTGGAAGTTCCGCTCTATGAGCTCCATGGATAACGGAAAAGTGGTTAATCAAGCAGTCCAGGGGGATGCGCGCGTCACCAAGTTAGGGGCTATTTTACGTAAAACCTCTCTCGATGAATTACCACAATTTATTAATGTGCTGTTTGGTAGCATGTCTCTAGTGGGCCCTAGGCCGCATGCTGTTGCGCATAATGAGCAATATCGTAAGTTAGTTGATTACTACATGCTACGCCACAAAGTTAAACCAGGCATTACAGGTTGGGCGCAGATTAATGGTTGGCGCGGAGAAACCGACACCTTAGTTAAAATGCAAAAACGTGTTGAGTTTGATTTAGAATATATTCGAAATTGGTCAATTAGTTTTGATCTTAAGATTATCTTTCTCACTATCATTAGAGGCTTTACGGATAAGAATGCTTATTAAAGACATTATTGGTGATAGATAAAACACCTCACTTAAAGCAGTGAACTATTTTCAGGCAGTTAAACAGTTAAGCCGTTATACCAACATCTTAACTTAGTATTTAGCCCCTGATGTTTGGTTTTCGGGGCGCTGGCTTCAGCCTGCTTGTTTTGACTTTTCCTCGTCCCCATGGTCCTTCGTGGTAATGCATCTCTATCTAAAGCGCTACATAGCATTAAGTACTGATTAATGCCTAAGCTCGTACAGTCTGCTTTAACCTTATCAACAGTAAAAAACGGTAATATTATAGTGAGTACGCAATGGCTAATGCATTGTCTTGTTCATAATATTGAGAAGTTAAGGAATAGTTTACATTAATCCAAGTGCTAAGCCCTTAAACCGCAATAATCCAACGTAATTAACCTCGTAAACACTCTTACAGCTCAATTTAATCAATCATTTATTGTAAAGTTAATAATCTATTTGAATCTCAAGTAAATATAAAATATTGTGTTTTTATAATTAAAATTCGTGCTGAGAATGAGAAATTCCACAGCCTCGTTGGGTTTCTAGGAGTAGTTTTGGATATCGAAGAATACGTGCCTAGCATAGAGGGTACAAAAGACAAAACACATAGAGCTATTCGTGCAGCAATAGGGTTATGTCCGGCAGGTAGCGGAACATTGTTAGAAATTTTTAACATGTTATGGCAACCTCCCGCTGAAGCAAGAGCAGAAAAGTGGATTGCAGATGTTATTGATTCTCTAAATATACTCTCAGAAAAGGTAGACAACATAGAAAACCTGATAATTGATGAAGAATTTCAAAGTTTGTTAATAACCGCTAACCAGCTAGTTTTAAAGCATCATCAGATCGAAAAAATTAAATTTTTTAGTAATGCTGTAGTTAATAGTCTTACAACACCAACTTTGAGTTATGACAAAAAAATTATCTTTATGAACCTTATTGATGAACTAACTGTATCGCATATTAAAATTCTTGAAATGTTACGGAATGGAATTATTTGGGGGGTTGATAAGGAAACAACAGAGTCTCGTTATACTTACTATTTATCTAGGGAGTTATTTAAACTAAAGCCTGATTTAGTGGGAGAAAGTTTGTTTGTTAAAAAAATTGTTCAGGATCTTTCACAGCACAATTTGTATTTTGAATTTAAGTTACTTCTTCCTAATGTTGGTGATGTAGTTAGATCTGGCATTATTACGAATACAGATGCAGGGACAATAGGGTTAGAAATTCCAGTTTCAACCTTACCTGATAAAAAATTTGTGTTTAAGTCTAGTTTGAATGGTTTAGGGCTTGAATTTCTCAATTATATTAGTGAACTAAATCATAGTAAAAAGCCTGAGAAAGGTATTTAAATGAAACTTAGACAGAGGATTAGTTTTTTACTCCACATGTTAACCCCATTAGGACGGTGTTATACATTAGAAATATTACAGGTTCTGCTAAGCAGTGTTGGTCAAAAGTAGATTGTTTGCTAACTCACTTTTCAGGTGAGACAAACCATCCTATAAGCCTTCAATAAAGCTCAATCTAAATAATGTTAATAAACAATACTTGGCTGCTTGATGCTAGTTATTTTAAAGTTTGCCGGCTATTAGTAGCCGGAAAACTTTAGGTCTGATTTGAGATAGGTATTTTCAGCAGCTAAAAATCAAATAAGTTTTGGTCGATAATCAGGTCTCTAGGTCGGCTATTTTTAATACGATTATCTAATGATTTACCTAAACCAATGACATGCTCTTGATAGGTTAATAACACTTCACCTTTATTATTTTTTGTTTCAATGTCATGAATATCACGACCTTGATAATAAAGCTTTGCTTGTTCAGCTGTTAAAGATACCTTGTTATTTGAAGCTTGTTGGCCATAACAAGTCGCAAACTCATGGGTTGCTCTGAAACCTGATTTACGGCCTTTACCAAACTGCTCAGCTACTTTTATGCCTAAACGAGAAAAGCGTAATTCAGTAATTAATGGGATTATATTCTCAGGGAAGATCCAAAATTCATCATCACGTTGGTAGAGAACACCACTGAACTGATTAATTCCAAATTGAGTATTAAAGTAATCTAATAGATTTTTCTTAATGCTTGTTGGTGCAGCTTGAAAAGGAAACTTTCCTAAGCGTTTATTGGCTGGTTCACTTTCAACTAATCCTGTTTTTTGAATGGCTGCAACAAAAAATCCTTCGGTGTCGTATATTTGAGGCCAAATATGTAGAAATCCTTCTTGGGTCAAGGATTGCTCTGCGCCTTCGAATAAGTTTTCAAGCGATAAAAACTTAACTTGTTCAGGGTAGGTTTGTTGAAGTAAATGACAGACTTCTTGGTTTTCTTCCAGGCTTAATGTACAAGTTGAGTAAACCATCACACCGCCTGCTTTAAGTGCTTGAAAAGCGCTTTGTATTAGTGATTTCTGGGTCACTGCAATTGATTCAATTGCACTTTGTTCCCAGTTCTTCATTGCATGTTTATCTTTACGCACGGTTCCTTCACCAGAGCAGGGTGCATCTAATAAAATGGCATCGAATGTATTAGGTAACCATTGACCAAACACTGCCGCATCAAAGTGTGTTAACGCGACGTTTTGGATCCCACATCGTTGTATATTGGCATGTAACATTTTGATACGACTTGATGAGTATTCATTGGCAATCACTAAACCTTGGTGATTAGTCGCTGAAGCAAGTTGCGTTGTTTTTGAGCCGGGTGCAGCGGCGGCATCTAACAAAGTAGACTGATGGTTTGGTTGGAAGTGACTAAGCAATGCAGATACTGGCATCATGGAGCTGGCTTCTTGAATATAAAATAAACCAGCTAAGTGCTCTGCACTATTGCCCAGTGGAATTGATTCATCTTCTATCTCAATCCAAAACCCTTCTTTACACCATGGTACTGGTGTTAATGACCAATGGTGTTTGTCTGCGATAAGTTGGAAGTCTTCAATACTTATTTTAAGTGTGTTAACTCTAATAGCACGACGCAAAGGGCGTCGACATGCGTTAAGCAAATCATCGATATTTAACTGTTCAGGTAAAATACCGATCATTTTATCGATAAAAGCTTGAGGTATAAAAGTATTGTTATCCATTGGGATCCTTACAAAACGCGCACGATTAATGCGCGCAAGATACCATAATCTGATTTTAATTAGGAATGTTAAGTTTCCAATCTAACCAATCTTCATCTAATCCAGACTTTAGTTTAAAGGTTGAGTAGTTTGTTGCTGCTGGTTGTAATGGTTTTTCATCGGTAGTACTCATGCTTATTCCACCTTTTAATAGCGAAGTTAATGAAGCGGCTTTGAGCGCGGCACCGGTTATGCCGATATCGAGGTTAAAGCCAGAGGCAGGCCAAAAAATGCTATTTTCACGAATAAGGTGTGCAAATTCAGGGTAGATGTTAATCATGATCTCTACTCCTGATGCATTGCTATTTAAGCGTTTATCTGTGACCTCTCCGATTTGTATTTGGCGATGATAGATCGGGCTACTAATGTTAGTAGAGCCAGCATTATCTGCATATAAAATGAGTGATAGTCCCACTTTATCTGCATTTAGTAGAGGGGCGGTTGTTTCGCCTTCAAATTGATTTTTTGCTGCGCCTTGCCCTGGTGCTACGTTAATGAATACGCCACTGATCAGTGTTGAAAGGTGTTTGGCTCCGGATAATGAGATATCACTACGCACAACCCAGAAGCGACTGCCTTGCTTTGCAACCTTATCAAAATAATTATCCATAATATCTAAGGTAACGACTACTCGGTTATTTTTATTTAGCGTCAATGCGCTAATTTCGCCTACTTCTAAGCCTTTTAACTTAACTTTATTGCCAACTTTTAAGTCAGAAGCATCGTCATAGAACAAGGTGACTTGTTTTGTGGGCTGTGTTGCATGTTGGTAATTATCATAAAGGCGGTATGTGCCATCTTGGGTTTTATTATTTACCGCATCTGGTAGTAATTCAAGCGCAATGCCGCCCGTTGCGATGGATAAAAGTGATTGAGCGTTAACTTTAATGCCTGATAAACCGGCATCAACGGCAAAGCCACTGACATTCCAAAAGATCGTTTGATCAGTGATTAAGTGTTTAAATTTAGGATTAATATTGATAGTGGTTTGCATCAAACTCGTATCATGCAACGTTAACTCACTGACTTCACCGATAGCGAGTTTATGATAATAAACAGGGGAACCGATACTGACAGAAGGTAACTCTTTACTTAATAATTTGACTTGTAGTGGTGTGGTAAATGCGTCTTTTCCTAATTTCGCCATCTCTTTAGAAGTATACAAATAGAAGCTATGACCTTGTTCAATAGTGCTTGTTGTTTGTTTATCTACTGGCTTTTCATTGTATAAGGCAACACCGCCTTGAATGATATTTTGGATTGGTTTGCTATTAACTTCAACACCTTGCAAAGACGCTTTAACATTAACGCCACTTAATAAATGAAACTTACTTTGTGAGTTAACAAGGTAATTAAATGCTTGGTTAATTTGTATTGTGACTTGTACATGCTCACTGTCGTTAGTTAAGGTTAAAGCATTAATCTGGCCAATGGTTAAGCCTTTGTATGTTACTGGGGCATTTTCACTTAACCCGTCAGCACTATCTGCTATTAAGGTAAGGCTTAGGTTATCTTGTGACTGAGGTTGATGTGATTGCACCATAAATTGTGTTTTTTGTGCTTCATCAAGATAATGCTCACCATGTGAAAAGCTGATGTAATCACCGGTAATCAAATTGCTTAAGTTCTTTATGTTAGCAAAAGACAGAGAGGCTTGCTCGACCCAAAACTCGGCACTTTCAGTGACTAGTTCACTGAAGGCAGGATTGATGGTCGCTTCTGCAACAAACAACTGGCTGGTGGTGTCGTAACGAATATTATCAATACGTCCAATGCCGTGGCCTTTGAATAGAATGCCTGCTCTCTTAGGTAAATTATTGGTATTATTAAGCTGTAAGGTAATACTCAGCCCTTGTTTGCTGTCTGCAATATTATCAAACAATTGATATATTTGATTCTTTTCAGCAGGCTCCGAGTCATCGGGGCTATTAAACGTAATACCACCGGCAATTAAGGTGGTTAAACTATCTAGTTTAAACTCAACTCCTGAACGCGATAAATTGGCATTCAAACCACTAATATTCCAAAATTTACTCTTTTGTTTTACTAAATTGCTGTATTTTTTCTCTATAAATGCCTGGATATTGACGCGTTTGCCTGATTTATCCAATCTGACACGTGCTATTTCACCCACTTGGATCTTCTTGAAAAATATAGGTGTGCCAATAGTGATGGAATCCGCATTCGTGCTACTTAAATTTAATAATAATGCATTATCAGGAATAGTGATTGGCTGTTCTGCTGTTGCCATAAACTCTGTGGCATCATCACCTTCTCCGGGCAATATATTGATATAACTACCTGAGAATAAGGTATCTAACCCCGTGATAGAGGTTAAAGAGGCTTTAGGTGATACTAACCATAATTTACTTTTCTCTTTTAGAAGGAAGGTCGCATGCGATTCAATTTCAGCGATCACGTTTACCCCATCAACTTCATCTAATTCGACTTTTTTGACGGTACCTACAATAACTCCTTTGTAACGAACTTTGGTTTTATCAACAATGATCCCGCCAGCATTAGTAAAATGAATACTAATTTGAACATTCCGATGGGTAATGTTTTGAATTAGGATCCAAATTGCTAATACTGCTGCGATAAACGGCAAAAACCAAATCGGTGAAATTGATCTTGAAGGAGCAATGTCTGGCTGTGAAGTTGAGTCAGTGCTGGAGTTTATATTAGTTGGCATCGAGGTTAGCGTCCCATATTAAGCGAGTATCGAAACTTTGTGCTGCGAATAAGGTAGTGATCACTACCACAGTAAAAGAGGTTGCGGCAATTCCAGGGTATACAGATAAAAAGTTACCTTTATCAAATACGGCCATCATAATTGAAATAACAAACAGATCGAGAATTGACCAGCGTCCTATCCAATCGACAATAGTATAGGCAAGAAGTTGCGTTTTAGGGTTTATCTTCCATTTGAAATGAGCGGCTAAAGATATCACAGCTAAAGCAATGATTTTTAGTACGGGCACTAGCATTGAAGCGACGAATACTATAATCGCGATACCAGTCATTCCTGTAGATACTAAGGTCATGATGCCAGAAAAAATGGTGTCTGGATAAGCTTCATTGTTTTTGAGTAAATACGTTATTGGATAAATGTTAGCGGGAAAGATAAAAATAAACGCAATGCATAATAATGCCCAGGTTTTTTGGATACTGTGCTTCGTTCTCACTGAAATAGGGGTGCCACAATGCGGACAGTGTGTTTTATTTAGGCTAATGGATGACGCTCGATCACACACTTTACATAGCTGTGTGTCTTGCTGAATCGCACTTAAGCCACTTTTTAATGGTTTATTCATTGGTAAAGAAGTCCCAATAATAAGCATTGCTGTATTCACATATCATACTCATGTTAAGAATTAACAAAGCGACTAAAAAGAATAGTCCATTATCGTAGTAGAGATCTGCATAACTATTTAGTTTGAACAGGGCGACCATGAAGCTGACGATGTAGACTTCTAACATAGACCAGTGAATGAGTAGACTGGTCATTTTAAGCACTGGACTTAATAAGTGAGGGCGCTTATTTAATACAATACAAGCGCTGCTAAAACACATACAAGCCGCAAGTAGCACAGGGGCGACTACGGCACAAAAAATAACTACAAAAGCGACAATAGGCGCAAAATCTATTAATAATAATGCCCCTTGTAATAAGTTAGTTTGTTCAGTCACTCCGAGTAAATGCACGGAAACTAAAGAGAATGAAAAAGCGGGAGGAGCAAGTAATAATGCCGTGAGTGCTAAGGCTAATATTTTCTTGGCATTAGCGGCTTTCGCTTTATACAAAGTGTGTTGACAACGAGCACATTTGGCAACATAACCCTTTGTTAAAACAGGGCGTTCTGAAACTAGGTCGCAGTGCCTACAAATAATTGTATTCATACTTACTTATCAGTAATTTGAGATACTGAATAAGATAGCAAACTAAATATAAGATGACAAAATTTGCATTCTTAAAGTACAAGTAGTACTGTATGTATACCCATGTTATTTTGCTGTGTCCATATTGACTACAGAATTAAAGTGAGTATGGGCATAAACCATCTTTAATTGTTATAACAAAGAGGCCACCGTGGCAGTCATCATTAAATACATTGTAGAAAGAAAGGGTGTTGAAAAAATGACCTTTACCAGTAAGAAAGAAGCCGATGCATACGATAAGATGCTAGATAGCGCTGATCAAATCGCATTATTTCTAAGTGATAGTCCAGTCTCATTGGATGATCAGCAACTGGAAGAGCTAGGTCTATACATAGCGAGTAATAAAGACATAGTACAAAGCCTATTCAAAGGCAATAACTTTGGTACTGAAAAGGCTTCTGAAGCAGAAGATTAATCGGTATTTGATGAGTTAAATATCAACCTCTGATTTATCAAACAAGCTTACTTGTAAAGCCCAATTTTGTTTTTATTTTTTCATAACACTTTTTGACTATGACATTTAAAGTAGCAGATAGACCCGCTTCTCTAATAGAGTAATAAATCCAATCTTGAGGCTTAGGTTTTGAAAATGCGTAATATAAAATTTGCTTTGCGAGTCTTTTTTTATATTTATGCTCACCCAACCAATGACGATGTTTCTTAATCGCTGTTAGTCTAGACTCATAGTTTTCAATATTAAGTTTAGTTAAGCTACTTATTATTCCACTGTGGTTACCTTGTCGATAATAAAATAAAGGTTGATGTAAATAGTGAATTTTACCGACCTGATTAAGTCGTATATAGATATCCCAATCTACTCCACACTTTAGCGTTTCATCAAAGAGCAAAGGAAGTATTGCTGCTTTAGAAACAATCAGCCCTGACGTGCCACAATATAGATTACCTAGTCGGAGCTGTTTATCTTCTACAAATTCACCGACATTCGGTTGATGTATTTTTCCTGTCTCTAAATGCTCTAGTGAAGATAAACATGCGATACACTTATATTTTTCAATCGCTTTTATTTGTAATTCTATTTTATTGTTAAACCAAATATCGTCGTCATCTAAATAAGCTATCCATTCACCTTTGGCTAATTTAGTACCTTGGTTCCTAGAATAACCATTACCCATGTTTTTAGTCGATTTATGATAATGAATTCGCTTGTCTTCAAAAGCTGAAATAACAGGTAGTAGATCAGTGGTTGAACAATCATCAACAATGATAATTTCTGTAATAGGGTAGGTTTGGCTCAATACGCTTTTAATCGCGCTTTCTAAATAGTCTGGGCGGTTGTACGCAGGAATAACGGCAGAAACAGAAACATTTATCATGTGCATGACCTTCCATAAAAAACTATTCGGACATTAAACATTATTAGTATGTATCAGTCTCAATACTACCAAAAATATAAGATAAGAGCGAAGACTTAATTTATTTACTATTTCTGCGGTTAAACTTTTGCGATAAGGCTAATTCAGGCTTTTAATATGCTTATTATTTGTCTAGAATGCCTGCTCGTTTTAAATTACTAAAATACATATGCTTTTTGGTTGGAAGCATCACTGTGAGGAAATTAGCATGCCAATTATTACTCTTCCCGATGGAAATCAACGTCAATTCGACAACACTACTTCTATAATGGAAATCGCTGCAGATATCGGCCCAGGCTTAGCAAAAGCTTGTATCGCTGGTCGCGTTAATGGTCAACTTGTTGACGCTTGTGATCCTATTGAAACCGATGCTGAAGTGGCGATCATCACCAGTAAAGATGATGAAGGTTTAGAAATATTACGTCATTCATGTGCTCATTTATTGGGGCATGCAATTAAACAATTGTACCCTGAAGCAAAAATGGCAATCGGTCCTACCATTGATAACGGTTTCTACTACGATGTTGATCTAGACGTAACCATTAATGATGAAGAGTTAGCAAAAATTGAAAAACGCATGCAACAGTTAGTGAAAACTAATTATAACGTTGTGAAAAAGAAAGTAAGCGTTGATGAAGCTATCGCTGTATTTAAAGAACGTAATGAACCATACAAATTAGAGATTCTTGAAGGTATTGATAAAGATGATCGTCCTGGTTTATACCACCACGAAGAATATATCGATATGTGTCGTGGACCACACGTTCCAATGATGAAATTTAGTCAATGGTTTAAATTGATGAAAGTGTCAGGCGCATACTGGCGTGCCGATGCAGACAACAAAATGCTACAGCGTATTTACGGAACGGCTTGGGCGGATAAAAAACAGCTAAATGCTTACTTAAAACGTCTTGAAGAAGCTGCAAAACGTGATCACCGCAAAATTGGTAAGCAGTTAGACCTTTACCATATGCAAGAAGAAGCACCGGGTATGGTGTTCTGGCATCCAAACGGTTGGACTATTTTCCGTGAGCTAGAAAGCTATATTCGTGAACAAACCGTTGCCTTTGGTTACCAAGAAGTAAAAGCACCACAAATTTTAGACCGTTCATTATGGGAAAAGTCTGGTCACTGGGATAAATACAAAGACGGTATGTTCTGTACTTGTAGTGAAAACCGTGATTACGCAATCAAGCCTATGAACTGTCCTGGCCATGTTCAAATCTTTAATCAAGGTCTAAAGTCATACCGTGACTTACCATTGCGTTTATCTGAATTTGGTTCATGTCATCGTAACGAGCCGTCGGGTTCTTTACACGGATTAATGCGTGTTCGTGGTTTTACACAGGATGATGCACATATCTTCTGTACAGAAGAACAAATTCTTGAAGAAGTATCTGCTTGTATCAATATGGTATTTGAATGTTATAAAACATTCGGATTTGAAGATATTGTGGTTAAGTTATCTACTCGCCCAGAAAAACGTGTTGGTGATGATGCAACATGGGATAAATCTGAAGCAGCATTAGCACATGCACTAGATGAAAATGGTGTTAAATTCGAGTATTTACCAGGAGAGGGTGCTTTCTATGGTCCAAAAATCGAATTTACTTTATATGATTGTTTAGGTCGTGCGTGGCAATGTGGTACAATACAGTTAGACTTCTCAATGCCAGGTCGTTTAGACGCCACTTATGTGGGCGAAGATAACGAACGTCATACACCTGTTATGATTCACCGAGCGATTTTAGGTTCTTTAGAACGTTTCATCGGTATTTTAACAGAAGAGTATGCGGGTATTTATCCAACTTGGTTATCACCTCAACAGGTGGTTGTAATGAATATTACTGATAAACAGTCTGATTTTGTTACAGAAGTAGTCAATAAAATGAAAAAAATGGGTATTAGAGCCATTTCGGACTTGAGAAATGAGAAGATAGGCTTTAAAATCCGCGAGCATACATTAAAGCGTGTTCCATACTTACTCGTAATCGGCGACCAAGAGGTTGAAGCGAACGAAGTAGCAGTAAGAACACGTAAGGGTGATGACCTTGGTAAAATGCAGGTTGATAATTTCATCGACCATGTGAAACAAGAAATCATCTCCCGCTCATAACATTAATTACTTGGAGGAATTTGTTATAAAAGGTGCAAAAAAAGCCCCGCAAACGGGCAACAAACATCGTTTAAACGATGAAATAACTGGTACTGAAGTACGTCTTTCTGACGCAGAAGGCAAACCTGTTGGTATTGTTTCTTTAGAAGAAGCTAAAGATATGGCATTTGAAGCAGATCTGGATTTAGTTGAAATCAGTCCAAACGCTGAGCCGCCAGTTTGTCGCATCATGAACTATGGCAAATTTCTCTTTGAAAAGAGTAAATCCGTTAAAGAACAACGGAAGAATCAGAAACAGGTTCAGTTGAAGGAAATAAAATTCCGTCCTGGGACTGATGATGGCGACTATCAGGTAAAACTACGCAGCCTGGTTCGCTTTCTTGAAGAGGGTAACAAAGCCAAAGTAACGCTACGTTTTCGTGGTCGTGAAATGGCGCATCAATCACTTGGGATGGAATTATTAAATCGCGTTAAAAACGATTTAGTAGAAATCTCTACTGTCGAATCTTTCCCTAAGTTGGAAGGTCGTCAAATGGTGATGGTACTTGGCCCTAAACGTGCTAGCTAAGGCATAAAGAAGTATTGAAGTGCGAATATGAAAGTATTCGCATTATTTACTCGCCTTACTGGTTTAATTTAAATATTTTAACAATGCGGAGTTCGCAATGCCTAAAATGAAATCTAACAAAGGTGCTGCAAAGCGCTTTAAAAAGACTGCTTCTGGTGGTTTTAAACGTAAGCAATCTCACTTACGTCATATCCTTACTAAGAAATCTACTAAACGTAAACGCCACCTACGTGCTCAAAGCATGGTAGCAAAAGTAGACGTACCTAGTATTAACAGAATGTTACCATTCGCTTAAGTAAGGAATATATAAAATGCCAAGAGTAAAACGCGGTGTACAAGCTCGTGCACGCCATAAAAAAGTCTTAAAACAAGCTAAAGGTTATTACGGAGCTCGCTCACGTGTTTATCGCGTAGCAGTTCAAGCAGTAACTAAAGCTGGTCAATACGCTTACCGTGACCGTCGTCAACGTAAACGTCAGTTCCGTCAACTATGGATTGCACGTATTAACGCTGCATCTCGTTTAAGCGGATTATCTTACAGCCGTTTCATCAATGGTCTTAAAAAGGCTTCTGTTGAAATCGATCGTAAGATCTTAGCTGATATTGCTGTATTTGATAAAGCAACATTTGCACATTTAGTAGAAGTTGCTAAAAAAGCGCTAGCTTAATCATTATTGATTAACTGTATTGAAGGGGAGGCATTTATGTCTCCTTTTTTTTGTCTAAAATTTGCCTTTACACTTCATTAATACCAACCCCAGCAACTAATATCTTTTCGTCGATTGTTCAACAGGCGATGAAGAAAATCAATCTTCGAAATGTTTTAAAGTAAGCCATTTTTTCTGAGCAAAATCTAGCGCACTGATTTAATATAATTACAATAACAAACCTCTTAATTTAACACTCCTATATATAATTTAACCTATCTTATTCGTTTGTCTCTTTTAAATAGCAGGAATATGACAGCTGTAATATAACTGTCACAAAAGAGAAATATAATCTTCGCCATCAATTATGTTGGAGATAGTAAATGGAACGTGATTTAGCGACCACGCTACAAGCGAATAAAAAGCGAGTGGTTAAGGATAAATTAGTCAAATATGGGGTAACAACAGGCGGCTCGTTAGTGCTGGTCACGTTGTTGCTAATTTTCGGGTACCTTTTATACGTGGTTTTACCTATTTTTGCGCCGGTAAGTATTGAAGAAACCCAATCCTTTCAACGTAAAGACGCGACACCTATTTATGCTCAGGGTATAGATGAACAAAACGAAGTTGCTTACCAAATGGATGAGCAAGGTTTATTGCGGTTTTATTCCTTGAGAGATGATGATTTAGGTCAGACTTTACTCCAATATCAAGCCTTTGAAGATACTAACGAGATAACTAAAACAATGCCTGCAAAAGGCATTTTTGCGTTAACTAATATGAAAGGTGAAGTGAAAATAGTTAAACCTAGTTTCGGAACTACCTACCCAAATGATAAACGTTTAATTACACCTGAATTGGATTTTCCATTGGGAGAAGATGTTTTTGTTGTTTCAGAAAATCAACAACCTTTACATCATTTAGCCTTTGAAATGAACGAAGAGAACGCGGGTATTGCTGCGGTAAATACTGATGGTGAAGGTGTCTACATGCTCATCTCAGGTGAAGAAAACTTCATGACGGGTGACGTTGAATGGTCTCAAGAGTTATTTACATTACCCGGTTTTCCAAACAAGGTTGACCAGTTATTGTTAACGCCTAATCTACGTAAATTATTTGTACGTAGCGCTAATGACCTAATGGTCTACGACATTAGTGATACCGATGATATCCATATTGAGTCGGCGTTTAAAGTGAATGCTAAAGGCAGTAACGTTAATAATGTTCAGTTACTTACTGGTGCAAGCTCATTATTAGTAGCGAATGAAAATGGTGTGATTAGCCAGTGGTTCGAAGTGTTAGGTGAAAATAAACGTGAATTTACTTTTATTCGTGATTTTAAAGCGCCAGCTAAAGTGACTCATATTGTTCCTGAGTTTTACCGTAAAGGATTCTTAACAACCACTGAAGCAGGTGAGTTGTCGATTTTCCATACAACAGGTGAGACTGAATTATTAACTGAGTCTATCTCTAAAGCGGGTGCGTTGAATATTGCTATCTCTCCACGTGCTAATGCAATTTTAGTATCAGATAAAGACGTTATCAAACTGTACTCTGTTGATAATGAACATCCTGAAATTACATGGTCAGCACTATGGCAGGAAGTTTGGTATGAGGGTTATCCAGAGCCACAATATATCTGGCAGTCAACCTCTGCAAGTGATGATTTTGAAGCAAAAATGAGTTTAGTGCCTATTTCATTCGGTACTATCAAAGCTGCTTTTTATGCCATGTTATTTGCGGTACCTATTGCTATATCAGCGGCGATTTACACGGCATACTTCATGTCTCCGGGGATTCGTTCTTACATCAAACCAACCGTTGAAATCATGGAAGCATTACCAACGGTTATCCTAGGTTTCTTAGCAGGGCTATGGTTAGCACCAATCGTTGAAAATCAGTTACCGGGTATTATTCTTCTATTAATTACTTTACCAGCCAGTATTTTAGTGGCTGCGATAATTTGGACGAATTTACCTAAATCAATGAGCGATAAAGTAAGTGAAGGTGTCTTACCACTGGTACTACTTCCTATCTTAGTGGCGACTGGTTACTTCTCAATGGCCTTTAGTGAAACCTTGGAGTTATGGTTATTTAACGGAGATACACGTGTCTTCTTAACCAATGACCTAGGCATCAACTTTGACCAACGTAACTCATTAATCGTAGGTATTGCGATGGGCTTTGCGGTTATTCCAACTATATTCTCAATTGCTGAAGATGCCATTTTCAGTGTGCCTAAAAGTTTAACCATGGGTTCACTGGCATTAGGTGCGACGCGCTGGCAGACATTGGCTAAAGTGGTTATTTTAACTGCTAGTCCAGGTATTTTCTCTGCCGTTATGATGGGTATGGGACGTGCTGTGGGTGAAACAATGATTGTATTAATGGCAACAGGTAACACACCTATTATGGATTGGAATATATTCGAAGGTATGCGTACGTTATCGGCTAACATTGCCGTAGAAATGCCAGAGTCAGAAGTAGGTAGTTCACATTACCGCGTATTGTTCCTCGCTGCATTTGTGCTGTTTATCTTCACCTTCTTCTTCAACACGGTCGCTGAGTTTGTTCGTCAGCGTCTGCGTGAAAAATATTCAAGCCTATAAATAGGAGTTAGTTATTATGGGTAAATGGTTTAAATCAGGCACACCGTGGATTTGGATGACGGGTGGTGCTGTAAGTTTGAGTTTAATCGCAGTAATTGGGTTAATTTTATTAATAGGTTGGAGAGGGTTAAGTTTCTTCTGGCCTGCCACTGTGTATGAGTTTTCAATTGAAAATCAGCAGGCAGAAAAGTCGGTATTAATCGGTGAAATTTACGATACTGAACATGTATTGAAGCAACAACTGATTGATGGTGGTGTGACTGGGTTAGAAGATGAAGCTGATTCATTAGATCGCTTCTTACTTAAAATTGGTAATCGTGAATATGTTGATTTAGATTTCCAATGGATTCTAGAAACTTATATTAAAGATAAAAAAGTAGCACATGATATTGTGGTCTTTGAACGTACTAAAAATGGTAATTTCTACGGATATCTAGAGGCGTTGAAAGAGGGTGAACAAACCTTACCACTTACTAAAGATCAGTTAATTGATGAGCTACATGTTCGATTAGACCGAGCACTTGAGTTTCGTGATAAAGAGCACGATTTATTAACCGGTGATATTGGCCGAATCAATAATGACCTAGCGAATATTCGTTTAGAGCAACGTAAAGTTGAATTAGATGGTGAATTAACCGAGGCTAAAATTGCTGAGTTTAAAGCACAAAGTGATGCATTACGTGCTGAATACTTAGGCCTAGAGAATGAGTTATTTGGTTACCGTGACCAAGCTAAACGCGATACTGTCGTTGTAAAAGACATGACAGGGCGCTCGGTGAGCATGCCGTTATCTTATATATTAGATTTTTATCAACCAAACGATATGAGCTTCTTACAAAAGATAGGCCATTGGTTACACCAGGTTTACAAATTTGTACATGATGACCCACGTGAAGCGAATACAGAAGGTGGTGTTTTTCCTGCTATCTTTGGTACGGTATTCATGGTGATGCTAATGGCGGTCATTGTGACACCATTTGGTGTAGTTGCCGCTATCTACTTACATGAGTATGCAGGTAAAAACAGTATCACTAAATTCATTCGTATCGCGGTAATTAATTTATCGGGTGTACCTTCAATTGTATACGGTGTATTTGGTTTAGGCTTCTTTGTTTATATCTTGGGTGGCAGTATCGATCAGCTACTTTACCCAGAAGCGTTACCATCACCGACTTTTGGTTCACCGGGTGTGTTATGGGCAGCGTTAACATTGGCTATACTTACTTTACCTGTTGTGATTGTATCAACAGAAGAGGGTTTAAGCCGCATTCCAAGTACATTACGTGAAGGTTCATTAGCACTAGGTGCTACAAAATCAGAAACCCTATGGAGAATTGTTATTCCAATGGCTAGTCCTGCGATTATGACAGGTCTTATTTTAGCGGTAGCACGTGCTGCCGGTGAAGTTGCACCATTGATGCTGGTAGGGGTGGTAAAAATTGCACCGACATTACCCGTTGATGGCAACTTCCCATACTTGCACTTAGAAAGAAAATTCATGCACCTTGGTTTCCATATCTATGATGTTGGTTTCCAAAGCCCGAATGTAGAAGCGGCACGTCCATTAGTTTATGCAACGTCATTCTTACTAGTGACAGTGATTATCGGCCTAAACTTAGCAGCTATCGCAATTCGTAATAATTTACGTGAAAAATACAGAGCATTAGAACATTAATAGGTAAAAGTGATTAAACAGTTAACACTAACTATTAACGTATTAGACATTACAAAATCACGCACATTAGTGTGCGTGAATAAAGAGTAGGAATGACAATGATTGATTTATCAAACTTAAACGCGAAAACAAATGATTTAAATACGCTAACGCCTGAGAATACAGCGTTAGAAATTAAAAACTTAGACCTGTTTTACGGTGATAAACAAGCTCTTCACAACGTATCAATGAAAATACCGAAAGGTAAAGTAACTGCGTTTATCGGCCCATCAGGTTGTGGTAAATCCACGTTACTACGTTGTATTAACCGTATGAATGACCTAGTGGAAATCTGTCGTGTGGATGGCAATATCGAACTACAAGGCATTAATATTTACGATAAGTCAGTTGATGTAGCATCACTACGCCGCCGTATCGGTATGGTATTCCAGCGTCCGAACCCATTTCCAAAGTCTATTTATGAGAATGTCGTATACGGTTTACGCCTTCAGGGGATTAATGACCGTCGTACATTAGACGAAGCATGTGAAACGTCTTTACGTGGTGCAGCATTATGGAATGAAGTTAAAGATCGTTTGCATGATAATGCATTTGGTTTATCAGGCGGTCAGCAACAACGTCTTGTTATTGCACGTGCGATTGCTATCGGACCAGAAGTCTTATTACTTGATGAACCAACATCAGCACTAGATCCAATCTCAACGTTAACTGTTGAAGAGCTGATTACTGAACTAAAGAAAAAATTCACGGTTGTGATTGTAACGCATAACATGCAGCAGGCAGCACGTGTGTCAGACCAAACAGCATTCATGTATATGGGTAAGCTAATTGAATATTCTGATACAAATACACTATTTACTTCACCAAAACAAAAACAAACAGAAGATTACATTACCGGACGTTACGGTTAAATAAGGAGCTAAAATGGAAAACTTAAATTTAAACCGTCACATTTCAGGTCAGTTTAATACTGAGCTTGAAAGTGTGCGTAACCAAGTTATGCAAATGGGTGGTCTAATTGAGCAGCAATTAATTGATGCATTAACAGCAATGGCTGATAACGATTTAGAGCTAGCACGTGAAGTAATTGTAAAAGATAACGAAGTTAATCAATTTGAAACACGTGTTGACCAAGAATGTTCTCGTATCATTGCTAAACGTCAACCTGCTGCATCTGATTTACGTTTAATCTTAACGATCATGAAAACCGTCACAGAGTTAGAGCGTGTTGGAGACAGTGTTGCCGCTATCGCAAAAATGGCGATTGAAAACCATGGTAAAAAAGTACCGTCACTGATTGGTCTAGAAAACATGGGGCAGATTGTTATAAAAATGCTGCATAATTCACTGGACTCATTTACGCGTTTAGATCTTAATACCGCGATTGCAGTGCATAATGAAGATAAAAAAGTAAATCGTCAGTATGAAAGTATCTTACGTGAATTAATGACTTTTATGATGGAAGATCCACGTTCTGTGCCGTTTGTACTTAACGTATTAGCGTCAGCGCGTGCTATTGAGCGTATCGGTGACAGATGTCAAAATATCTGTGAACAAGTTGTTTACTTAGTCAAAGGTATCGATGTACGCCATGCAACAGAAGAAGAGATCAATTCACTGATTGAATAAAGCGCTGGTTTGAACACTTCAAAAGCGTAGATAATTTGATTATCTACGCTTTTTTCATTTTAACGACAAACCTTTGCAGCCTATGTAGCATCAGGTATACTGCGCCTTTTATTTACTGGAACCGTTACATGAAAGTTGCTGATTTTTCTTTTCACCTCCCTGAAGAATTGATTGCGCGTTATCCAATGCCTGAACGTACTAATAGCCGTCTACTTTCATTAGAGGCTAATAGCGGCCAATTACAACATTTAAATTTCACTGATATTATCGACTTAGTGGACGAAAAAGACCTGCTGATCTTCAATGACACACGTGTTATTCCAGCGCGTTTATTTGGTACTAAAGAAACAGGTGGAAAAATAGAAGTACTCGTAGAGCGCGTGCTCGATGAAACAACTTTTCTAGCACATGTACGCAGTTCAAAATCCCCAAAACCAGGTTGTAAATTATTACTTGAAAACGATGTCAAAGCAGAGATGGTGCAACGTCAAGGTCCTTTGTTCGAAATCAAAGTAGACAGTGATGAAACTGTGTTACAAATACTAGAGCGTATCGGGCATATGCCGTTACCTCCTTATATTGATAGACCCGATGAAGATGCAGATAAAGAGCGTTATCAGACTGTCTATAACAAAAATCCAGGTGCGGTAGCTGCCCCAACGGCGGGTTTACATTTTGACCAAGCTATTCTCGATAAAATAGCTGCTAAAGGTGCTGACTCTGCTTTTGTTACGTTGCATGTTGGTGCGGGCACATTTCAGCCAGTAAAAGTAGATAATATACTCGATCATCAAATGCACAGTGAGTATGCCGAAGTATCGCAGCAAGTAGTGGATAAAATTATTGCAACAAAAGCCGCTGGTGGACGAGTTATTGCTGTAGGCACTACCTCTGTCAGATCCATTGAAAGTGCGGCAAGTGTTACCTTAGCAAAAGGGCTACCATTAGCGCCGTTCTTTTCTGAAACTAGTATTTTTATCTATCCAGGGTATGAGTTTCAACTGGTTGATGCAATGGTGACTAATTTCCATTTATCGGAATCAACTTTGCTGATGTTGGTTAGTGCTTTTTCTGGTAAAGAGAATATTGACCATGCATACCAAACAGCAATACAAGAAAAATATCGTTTCTTTAGTTATGGCGACGCCATGTTCTTAACTAAAAAAACGGCATCATAAAATAAAACGCTAAATGCTGACTCATTGTATCGATGAGCCATAAATTAGCGCTTGTTCAATAAAAATCAGACTGTTTCTCTGATAAGGAAAACCATGAAATACGAATTAATTACAACTGATGGCCGCGCACGTCGTGGTCGTTTAACCTTTGACCGTGGCACTGTTGAAACGCCAGCATTTATGCCTGTTGGAACTTACGGTACGGTAAAAGGGATGACACCTGAAGAAGTGGATGCAACAGGTGCTGAAATTTTATTAGGCAACACTTTCCATCTTTGGTTACGTCCAGGGCAAGAAGTGATCCGTCAACACGGCGATCTCCATGACTTTATGAACTGGAAAGGCCCGATCTTGACGGATTCAGGTGGTTTCCAAGTATTCAGCTTAGGTAAAATGCGCAAAATCAAAGAAGAGGGGGTTTACTTTAGAAGCCCTGTAAATGGTGACCAAGTCTTCCTATCTCCAGAAGTGTCAATGGATATTCAATATGACCTTGGTTCTGATATTGTGATGATTTTTGATGAATGTACTGCTTACCCTGCCACTGAGCAAGAAGCTGATGTATCAATGAAATTATCATTACGTTGGGCAGAACGAAGCCGTAAACGTTTTGATGAACAAAAAAACCCGAATGCACTGTTCGGTATTATTCAAGGCGGTTGTTACGAGCATTTACGTGATGTGTCTTTGGATGGCCTAACGAAAATTGGTTTTGACGGTTATGCCATTGGTGGGTTAGCTGTAGGTGAGCCAAAAGAAGATATGCACCGCATTTTAGAATATATTGCACCTAAGATCCCTGAAGATAAACCTCGTTACCTAATGGGCGTAGGTAAACCTGAAGATCTTGTTGAAGGTGTGCGTCGTGGTGTTGATATGTTTGACTGTGTAATGCCAACACGTAATGCACGAAATGGCCATCTATTTACTACTGACGGTGTGGTTAAAATTCGTAATGCTAAGCATCGTGAAGATAAAAGTCCATTAGATGCAGAGTGTGATTGTTACACTTGTAAAAACTATTCTCGTGCTTATTTATACCATCTTGACAAGTGCGGGGAGATCCTCGGTGCTCGCTTAAACACGATCCATAACTTACGTTATTACCAACGTTTGATGAAAGGTTTGCGTGATGCCATTTCAGAAGGTACATTAGACGAGTTTGTTGATATATTTTACAAGCGAATTGGAAAAGAAAAACCAGTTCTAAATAATTGATAACACAACATTATTACCAAACCATTAGATAGTTTAATTTTTATACAATAAAGGATATAACATGAGTTTATTTATCTCTCAAGCACATGCAGCAGCTGAAGGCGCACCAGCAGATGGCGGCGGCATGCAAATGATTTTTATGTTGGTTGTTTTTGCAGCTATTTTCTACTTTATGATCTACCGCCCACAAGCGCGTCGTACTAAAGAGCATAAAAACCTGATGGAAAGCATCAGCAAAAATGATGAAATATTAACAACGGGTGGTTTAATCGGCCGTGTTGCTAAAATCAGTGCTGAAAGTGAATACGTTCAAATAGAGTTAAATGAAAATAACACTATCGTAATCAAAAGAGATTTTATTACAGCTGTATTACCAAAAGGTACGCTGAAATCAATCTAAATTAAAAAGGCAGGTTATCCTGCCTTTTTGACGACTAACATCGTAATAAATTATTTCTCTATGCTGTGATGTTAGTCTTTTACCTTTAGCGTCAATTAAAGGACATTATCGTGTTAAACAAATACCCTCTTTGGAAGTATTTACTACTCGGGTTTATCGTTTTATTTACCCTAGTTTATGCTGCTCCAAATCTTTATGGTGAAGATCCTGCTGTACAAGTTTCGGCCACTCGTGGTGCTAAAGTTGAACTATCTACTTTAGACAAAGTACAAGATATCCTTAAACAAAATAATATCTCACCAAAATCTACCGTTTTAGAAGATGGACAAATTCTTGTTAGATTGACTTCAAGTGAAGATCAATTATTAGCTAGCGAAGCAATCAGTGCGAATATTGGTGATGGCTTTGTGACAGCGCTTAACTTAGCCGCAGCAACTCCTGCATGGTTAGAAGCCATTGGTGGCGGGCCATTAAAGTTAGGCTTAGATTTACGTGGTGGTGTTCACTTCTTAATGGAAGTGGATATGGACGAAGCGATTAGTAAAGAGCAAGATCAGCTAGTTCAAGATTTACGCTCTGAATTGCGTGAACAAAAAATCCGTTATCGTGGCATTGAAAAAGCATCAACACAAACGGGCGTGATTGTTCGTTTTACTTCTCAAGATATCTTAGATGATGCGGTTGATTACTTGAAGCCACTGAACCCAGGTTACAGCTTTGCAGAAAAAGAGACGGGCGGGACTTTCTACCTCACCGTTAGCATGACAGATGAAAAACTCAAGTCTGCAAAAAATGATGCATTGGAGCAAAACTTAAGTATTTTACGTAACCGTGTTAATGAATTAGGTGTAGCTGAACCATTAGTACAACGCCAAGGTGAAGATCGTATTGTAGTTGAACTACCTGGTATTCAAGATACTGCTCGTGCTAAAGAGATTTTAGGTGCGACAGCAACGTTAGAATTCCATGCGGTTGATTCTGATACTGATGTGTCTGATGCATTAGCTGGACGAATTCCTGCATCTTCTGCGCTATATAAAGAGCGTGATGGTTTACCTGTTGTTGTTAAGAAGAAAATTATCTTAACGGGTAATCACATTGTTGATGCACAGTCTGGTGCAGATGAATATGGCCGTGCACAGGTTAATATTTCTTTAGATTCTCAAGGCGGCAGTAAAATGTCTCGCTTTACTAAAGATAATATTGGCAAGCCAATGGCAACGTTATTTATTGAGTATTTACCAACAGGTAAGAAGAAAGCAAACGGTAAAGCTGAAACTGAAAAACGTATTGAAGTTGCAAATGTAGCAACTATTCAAGCTCAATTAGGCCGTAGTTTCCGTATTACTGGTTTAGATAACACTGCTGAAGCACATAACTTAGCATTGTTACTTCGAGCAGGGGCTTTAACAGCACCAATTCAAATCGTTGAGGAGCGTACTATCGGTCCAAGCCTAGGTCAGCAAAACATCGATAATGGTGTTAAAGCGATGATTTATGGTTTATTAGCCGTTGTGCTGTTCATGCTTATTTACTACCGTAAATTTGGCGTAGTCGCAAATGCAGCTTTGATCTTAAACCTCGTCATGATTGTTGGCTTCATGTCGCTTATTCCAGGGGCAACATTAACACTACCAGGTATCGCAGGTATTGTACTAACGATTGGTATGGCGGTTGATGCTAACGTGCTTATTTTTGAGCGTATTCGTGAAGAGCTAAAAGCAGGTAAATCTGTTCAGCGCTCAATAAACGAAGGTTACTCAAATGCATTATCAACTATTGCAGATGCAAACATCACTACCTTTATTACAGCGGTTATCTTATTCGCAGTAGGTACAGGACCAGTGAAAGGTTTTGCGGTAACACTAGCAATTGGTATCTTAACTTCAATGTTTACATCTATCTTCGGTACACGTGCAATAGTTAATGCCGTGTGGGGTGGACGTAATGACATTAAAAAACTTTCTATCTAAGCAGGGGGCACTATGTTTGAAATAATTAAAACGAAGCAAACAATTGGCTTCATGAAATTTGCAAATCCTGCAACCTGGCTATCTTTATTTTTGGTATTAGCCTCTATCGTAACCTTAAGTATTAATTGGTTAAATTGGGGATTGGACTTTACCGGTGGTACATTAATTGAGGTAGGTTTTGAACAGCCTGCAAACCTTGAAAATGTACGTACAACTTTAGCGGATGCTGATTTCCCTGATGCAGTTGTGCAACACTTTGGTAGTAGCCACGAAGTGATGGTGCGTTTAGCTCCTCGCGAAGGTGTAAAAGGGCAAGTGATCGGTAACCAAATATTAGATGCATTAACTAATGCAGATTTTGGTAACGTAGATATGCGTCGTATCGAGTTTGTTGGTCCAAATGTAGGTGATGAGCTAGCTGAGAATGGTGGTATTGCTATCATTATCGCACTGGTATGTATCATGTTATACGTAAGTATGCGTTTTGAGTGGCGCTTAGCAATGGGCTCTGTATTAGCACTTGCACACGATATCATTATTACATTAGGTGTTTTCTCGTTATTCCAAATTGAATTTGATTTGACGGTATTAGCAGCATTACTGGCGGTAGTTGGTTATTCGTTAAATGATACGATTGTTGTATTTGACCGTATTCGAGAGAACTTCCGTTTATTAGCAACAGATACGCCTTCTGATATTGTTGATAAATCTTTAACGCAAACATTGAGCCGTACTATTATTACGTCTGGCACGACTATCTTAACGTTAGTTTCATTGTTTGTGGTCGGTGGTGAACTTATCCATGGGTTCGCAACTGCTTTATTGATTGGTATTTTTGTTGGTACTTATTCATCAATCTATGTAGCAAGTGCATTAGCAATCAAATTAGGGATTTCTCGTGAGCATATGATTCCAGAAGTGGTGGAAAAAGAAGGTGCTGATCAAGACGCAATTATGTAATTGTTAAGATTATCTTTAATATTAAAAAAGCACTGCATCGCAGTGCTTTTTTGTCATAGCAACACTATTTTCAAACGTAATTGATTGATTAATTGTTCAATTGCAGGGCTAAAACTTTACATTATCTTAGATATAGTACACTCTTGAAACTCTTGTTTAGAAGGGTTAAATCATGCAAATATCTTTAAAAGCATTATTTCTAGTTTTCTCAGTTGTTACACTCACTGCTTGTTCAAGCTTTAATAATGAAAATGACAGTTACACACTAGCCGCCACGGGACAAGGAAATTCCGTCTTTCCAATTGCAACTCCAGTACAAGTCACTTATCAAGATGAAGTGAAATTGTTGCGACTTACTCAACTTATTTCAGATAAAGAAAATATTGATGATAAACAGCGTGCGGTGCTTCTGTACGAACGTGGTTTAATCTATGACCGTATGGGACTCAGTGCTCATAGTCGCTACGACTTTACTCAATCCATTAATTTAGATCCTACTCTTGCTGAGTCTTATAACTCATTAGGTGTCTATCTATTAATGGGCGAAGCTTACGATGAAGCCTTTGATGCTTTTGACTCTGCCATTGAACTGTCAGATACCATGCAATACAGTTACCTTCACCGGGCAATTGGTTTGTCATTAGTTGGGCGTTTAGATGGAGCACAGCAAGATATAGAACATTTCTATGATCTTGATAAAACGGACCCATATCGTGTTCTTTGGCGTTATATTATTAATTCTCAAGTTGATTTGCCGTCTGCAGAACAGCAACTAAATACAGTACAAAGAGAGCCGGAAGATAAACGTTTTGCTTGGGCGATTGTGGAAGTGATTAATGGTGATTTATCAGAGGAAGATTTCTTCGATAATATTGCTAATGGCATCCAAACCAATGAAGAATTGGCACAACGTTTATGTGAAGCTTATTATTATTTAGCGCACTGGCATATGAATAACAATGCTTTAGATAAAGGCATTTATTATTTAAAACTAAGTGCGGCAACCAATGTAAAAGACTTTATTGAATATAAATATTCACTGATTGATTTAGGCAATATTCAGAAAAAATTACAAGCTCAAGTGCAGAAAGCACAGCAAGCTGCTGAATAAAGCATAAATATAAAGAGCAAAAAAATACCCGTAAAGTCATTCAATTTACGGGTATTTTTAGTTTTATGGCTGATATTCAATTAAATATCAGTCGGGTTTCTACCGACCTAAAGTCCCTTTAAAGTCTTCATAACCAAATTCATTCAATACTTCAATCTGCCCATTTACCTTTTCAAAGTAAATGCTCGGCATCTTCAAGCCATTAAACCAATTAAGTTTAACCATGGTATAACCGGCGCTGTCTAATAGGTGTAATTTTTGACCTATCTGTAAGGGTTGTGGAAATTGAGTTTCACAAAATTGATCGCCTGCTAAACAAGAGCAAGATCCGATCACATAGGGGAACTGGCCATCTTTTGACGCTTCTTTTACCGAAGCGGGTTCATTATAAATTAATGTATCTAAACGATGTGCTTCTGTTGCGCTATCTACGATCGCGGTTTTCTTCTCATTCTCAACTATATCGATGACGCTGACGACCAGATCTGCAGTACGTGTAATGATTGCTTCTCCCGGTTCAAGGTAGACTTGTAGGCTATGTTTTTCAGCAAATGCTTTTAACGCTAAGCCAAGCTTTTCAATAGGGTAGCCTGGATAGGTAAAAAAGATACCTCCACCTAAACTCAACCAAGATAATTTATCTAAGTAAGCCGCAAAAGTAGAGGAGATATGATCCAATACAGCAATAAAAGCATCAACATCTTTATTTTCACAGTTCATGTGAAACATAAAGCCATCTACTTTATCGGTAACAGATAAGTCTAATAATGATTGTTTAACACCTAAACGAGAGTATGGGCGTGCTGGGTTCGCTAAATCTTGGCCTGCCACACTCATTTCTGGATTGATACGTAGGCCTAGCGAGGCATCATCTTTACATTTTGGGTAATGGTGAGTTAACTGTGATAATGAGTTAAAGATAATTTTATCTGACAGTGGTTTAACTGCTTCGATATCGGCATCGGAATAACCCACACTATAGGCGTGTGTTTCCCCTCCAAACTTTTCATGCCCTAATCTTACTTCATAAGGGCCTGAGCTGGTTGTGCCGTCTAAATAAGGTTTGATAGTGTCAAAGGTGCCCCAAGTTGAAAAGCACTTTAAAGCTAGGACTAATTTAGCACCTGAGATATTTTTTAACTGTTTGGCTTTTTCAAGGTTATTGATTAACGCTTGCTCGTTAATCATGAAATAAGGTGTGTTTAAACTGTCTTTTGATGATTTATCAAGTACTGTCATAGTATTGTATTTACTCAGATAAAATGATGGCGAAGTGATCTCTTCGCCATAGTAAATAGAAAGGAGTTACTGATTATTCAGCTACTAGCTCCATCACTTCCCAAGTTAAGCCAATTTTTGGCATTAAGTCTAAGAAATGATCAGGGTTTAACTGTTCAACATTAAACAAACCTTTGTCACTCCATTTTCCTTGGAAGTAAAGTAATGCTGCAGTGATCGCTGGTACACCTGTTGTATAAGAAATCGCTTGGTGCTCGACTTCATTGTATGATGCTTTATGGTCACAAATGTTGTAGATAAATACGCTTTTTGCGACGCCATCTTTTTTACCACGTAACCAAGTACCAATACAGGTTTTACCTGTGTAACCCGGTGCTAATGATGTTGGATCTGGCAAGATCGCTTTTAATACTTTTAGTGGCTCAACAGTAATGCCATCACATGTGGTTACTGGCTCTGTACTTAATAGGCCGATAGTACGCATAACATTGAAGTAGTTTAGGTAGCTATCTGAGAACCCCATCCAAAATTCAATACGTTTAGCTGGGATATATTCAGCCATTGAACGTACTTCATCATGTGCCATTGAATAGACTTTTTGCTTGCCTACGACTGGAAAATCAAACTCCATCATACGGCTATGGCAAGGTACTTGATGCCATTGCTTGTCTTCGTAATAAAAAGAGTCGCCTTGAATTTCTAGCATGTTTGTTTCTGGATCAAAGTTTGTTGCGAACTTTTGTCCATGGTCGCCTGCGTTGACATCCATCACATCTATACTGTCAATTTCATCAAAGAGATGTTTGTGTGCATAGGTAGCAAATACACTAACAACACCAGGATCAAAACCTGCACCTAAAATACCTGTGATGCCTGCTTCTTTAAATCGCTCAGCAAAAGCCCATTGGGGATCGTAAGCTTCAGGAACTTGTTGGCCCGGGCTACATAAATCAGTCGCTACTGAAGTGTCTAGGTAAGCCGTTTTAGTCTGTACGCAGGCTTCCATGATCGCTACGTTAACCCATGGTGGTCCAGCATTAATCACTAAATCAGGTTGTACTTGATTGATTAATGCGACCAGTGCCGAAATATCATCAGCATCGACTTTAATGGCATTGATTGATTTACTGCTGTCTTTTAGATTATTACGACCTTGAATAGAAGTAATGATTTTCTCACACTTAGATAAAGTACGAGAGGCGATAGTTATATCGCCAAAAACATCGTTATTTTGTGCACATTTATGCGCTATCACCCATCCTACGCCACCGGCGCCTATTTGTAGTACAGACATGTTGATCCCTATATTTAATTCTTTCGTGTATTGCTTAGCTAACCACTACCATTAAAAGGTAGTGTTAGTAATCTCAGTTATAGTCTGTTGTTGTATTAAAACGACTTTTAATTTTTTACTGATTGATTAACCGCAAAGCAGTGGTTTCAATCTTAGTGATTAATGAATCAAAATCTGCGCTGGTTAAACATGGGTTTAATAACGTAAATTTAAGCACTAATTGACCATCAACTTTGGTTTCAGCAATAACCGCTTCACCGCTAGTTAATAGTTGTAAACGTAAAGTTTGATGTAATTTATTAAACTCGACATCATTAAGCTCTCCTTGGATTTTACCTGATAAGCGAAACAATACCGTTGACAGTAATGGCGTACAGCATAATTCAAAATGCGGATTTTGATTGATCTTATTTGCCACATCTTGTGTTAAAGAGAGTAGGTGATCGTAAAATTCACCAAACTGTTTCACGCCGACTGCTTTTAATGTCATAAACATTTTTAATGCATCAAAACGTTTAGTGGTTGCAATACTTTTATCCACCAAGTTAGGCAATTCGTCACCTTCGCGATTTAAGTAATCAGCGTGATGTAAAAGGGTATTGAAGTTAGCTTTATCTTTAATCAATAAAGCACCACAACTGATTGTTTGATAAAACAGTTTATGGAAATCAACACTCACAGAATCTGCAAGTTCAATACCTTTAAGGCGATCTTTATGTTTTTCGCTTAATTGTAACGCCGCTCCATAAGCACCATCTACATGTGACCAACAACCTGCATTACGTGCGATATCAACCACAGCCTCTAAGTCATCGATTGCACCATGATCAGTGGTTCCCGCCATAGCTACTACAGCAAATGGTAGTAAATCTTGAGCTTTTAATGCATCAATGGTTAATTGTAATTCATCAACATCAATTTGCCCTTGCACATTAGTTTTAACTAATACTACACTGCGTTCACCTAAGCCCATTAACGAGGCTGATTTTTGCACTGTGAAATGACTTTTATCAGAGCATATAATTCGCATTTTTTGTGCGTAATCAGGCAAACCATCTTGTTGAACATCATGCTGTGACTGTTGGTACGAAAACCAATCTCGCGCTAATAATAAGCCCATTAAGTTACTTTGTGTGCCACCGCTAGTGAAAACTCCATCGGCACGCTGACCAAGTTGGTAAGTTTCACATAACCAATCTACCATTTGTTGTTCAACAAAAGTGGCCGCAGGAGCTTGATCCCATGAGTCCATTGATTGATTTAACGCGGCAATAAAGTGCTCAGCTACAATCGACGCGATTAAAGGCGGCGTATGTAAGTGCGCAATGGTATGCGGGTGTTGTACCAATAATGAATTTTTAGCGATCAACTCGTTAGTGGTGTTGATCACCTCAGCTAACGGCGATGGTTTTGAAAAATCTACGGCATCAAGTTGCTGTTTTAATAATCTAGGCTCAAGACCAGAGTACGGCTTAGTTGCATGTTGAAATAAGCCATCAATAGCTGCTTTAGTCTGTGCAGTTGCTTGCTCAAAAGCTTGGTTTTCACCAAGCTGAGCAAAATATTCTGACCAGTTACTGGTTGCTGTCATTATTGTGCTTCCACTGCAATTTTGATTGCTTTTTCAATCGTTTCAATTACAAAGTTAATCTGTATTTCACTTATCACTAATGGTGGTAGGAAACGTAATACGGCGCCTTGACGTCCACCTTTCTCGATAATCAAACCTAACTCTAAGGCTGCACGTTGGATAGCAATTGCTAATTTAGGATCCGCTTCTGCTTGTCCTAGAGCATTCATTTCGCCTGGTTTAATAATTTCAATACCATTCATTAAACCACGACCACGTACTTCACCAATGTGTGGGAAGTTTACTTGAACACGGCGTAAACCTTCACGAAGTTGTTCACCTCGTTTCGCGGCATTATCTGCTAAATTATCGCGTTGGATAATTTCTAATGTTTTAGCGCCACTTGCCATTGCTAATTGGTTACCACGGAATGTACCTGTGTGCTCACCAGCATTCCAGCAATCGAATTTCTCATGATAAAGAATAATCGACATTGGCATACCACCACCAATTGCTTTAGATAGAATAAGAATATCAGGTTCAATACCAGACTCTTCAAAAGCGAAATGATCACCACTACGGCCAATACCACATTGAACTTCATCAAAAATCAGTAAAATGCCATGTTCTGTAGTAATACGACGCAGTTCTTGTAACCATTTTTTAGGAGCAGGTATTACGCCGCCTTCACCTTGGATTGGTTCAACAATAATTGCTGCAGGTTTAGTGATACCTGACTCGTCATCGCATAAGACTGATTCAATGTAACGAATGCTTTGTTTTGCACCTTCTTCACCGCCTAAGCCAAATTTACAACGGAAATTGTAAGGGAATGGCATAAAGTGTACGTCAGACATTAAGCCTGTACGGCGACTCTTAGAACCTAAGTTACCGGTTAACGCTAATGAGCCGTTAGTCATTCCGTGGTAGGCACCTTGGAACGACATCATCGTATTACGCTTAGTGTATAACTTCGCTAATTTAATTGAAGCTTCAACAGCATCGGCACCAGATGGGCCACAAAATTGAATACGTGCTGTTTTAGCGAAATTAGCCGGTAAAAACTGCATAACAGCTTTAATGAATGCATCTTTACTTGGCGTGGTTAAATCTAATGTTTGGTAAGGTACACCCATGTTGATTTGATTAATCAATACTTGGTTAATTTCGCTGTGGTTGTAACCTAATGGTAATGCACCTGCACATGCTAAACAGTCTAAATACACTTGACCTTTAGTATCCTCTACGATCGCACCACGACTACTTTTTATCGCAATTGGTAAACGACGTGGGTATGAACGCACTTCAGATTCATAGTGTTCTTGACTTAATAACACTTCATCGGGTGTTAAGTCATATGGTGAAGTGACAACAGGTACTTCTGAATCGTTTAAAGAGTGACATTCTGGTGCTAAATTTAGGACGTTTGGCATTTTACGCTCCACTAAATTGGAAAAATTAAAATACATCAATTTATGAAAATAAATTGAGTAAATAGGGTATAGCAATAAATTAATTACAAATATTCGGTACGGATTTACAGTGCTTAAGGCTAATTGCTCAAGGTTCGACTGTACGTTCTCGATGTTGTAATGAGTATTGTTTTTGGGGGTTAAAATAACGATTCAGAGATCTAGATGAGTCAATGTTAAGTGTTTGCATTGTATAGGCCTCCATTTAATAGTTAATCGTTAAAATAATTTGAGTTGAATTTGAAAACGCGCGCATTTTATCATCGTTTTTAGCCAGTGCAAGCTTAAAAAACAGGTTTATTTAAATTAAAATTATCCATGTTTTTATGTTGTTGATATTAAATAGGTTAACTTATATATTGCTTGAATAATAGACTTTTTATTTGTGTGCTTTTTTAGTGATTTTGTTGTGTTTTTGAGGGGTGAATCAATACTCTACAACAAAACTCTGCGGTTTATTGTTTGCAATTGCTTGTTTAGTTTAAAATGGTTCTCCTTTTGGTCATATTTTTATTATCAAATTTTTCTGTAATAAGCGAGTTCATGTGTCAAACAGTAAACAAATTTTAGTGGTCGATGACGATAAAACAATCCGGGAGTTATTATCGGAGTATTTAAGTAAAGTTGGGTTTTCAGTTATCTCGGCTGAAGACGGTATTGAGATGGAAAAACAGTTAGCTGTACATCAACCTGACTTGATTGTATTAGATATTATGATGCCCGGTGATGATGGCTTTGTTTTATGTCAACGTGTTCGTCAAACCTCCAATGTACCTATTATTATGTTGACTGCTAACTCCGATGAAGTGGACCGAGTGTTAGGGTTAGAAATTGGTGCAGATGATTATATGGCTAAACCATTTAGCCCACGTGAATTACTGGCACGTATCAAAGCTTTATTACGTAGAAGTGCATTCCATAAAGCGGCGATTGATTCAGTGAAGCCTCGCTTTATAAAGTTTGCACAATGGAAACTGGATGCATTACAACAAACCTTATTACATGAGAATGGCGAGAGTTTGCCGCTAACTGGCGCGGATTTTCAATTGTTAATGTTATTTTTAGAAAACCCAAATCAAGCTATTTCCAGAGATAAAATTTGCCAAACCTTACATGGTCGAGATGCTTTCTCTAATGAACGCGCTATTGATGTCCATTTAAGTCGTTTGCGCCAAAATTTAGGTGACGATGCTAAGCACCCGCAAATTATTAAGACAGTACGCGGCGCTGGTTATGTTTTCATTGCAGAAATACAACCACTCATAGAATAATCATACTTGGTAAAACATGGCCTATATTAGAAAACTATTTGGATCCTTGATCTCGCGAATGCTGTTACTGACCATTGTTTCAGTGGTTTTGGCACAAAGCTTGACCAGTCTATTTTGGGTAACGCAAATTGCTGATACTGAGAAAAATGCGGTGATAGCTAATGCCCAAAACTTAGCCAATAGCGCAGTGAGTACTATTTCCTTTTTTCAAAAATTACCCAATAGTTATCGCCACTTGGTTTTAGAGCAACTTCGCGACCTAGGTGGTTCTCGTTTCTTTGTGTCTTTAAATAAAAAGATGATCGATATTAATCCTATTAACGACAGTGATTTAAAACAGCAAGTGCTAAGGGATATGAAGAGCATTGTGCAGAAGAAGTTGGGAGAACATAGAACCTTGTATTTAGAGTTTTCTAGCCCAGATGACCTACATGTTATTAATAATAATATTCTACTCAAAGATTTACCGCCATCTTGGGGAGCCTATAGTTTAATGATTCCGTCGGTAAGCCCGCCAATTTTGGTGTTGCAAATGGAGTTAGGTGAAAACGAATGGTTATATCTAGCAGCTGTATTACCGCCTCCGTATCTATTAGATGATCCTTCTCCAATCTCAACACAGCAGTTTGTGTCAATTACGGTTACTACTTTTATTCTATTAACTTTTATCTATCTGATCTTTTATTGGCAAACACAGCCATTAAAGAATTTAGCGTCGGCGGTTGGGGAGTTTAGTATTGATTTCACTAAGCCACCTTTAGTAGAACAAGGGGCGACGGAAATTGTTGCGGCTACACGTGCCTTTAATCATATGCAGCAAAAGCTACAAAGTTATATCAAAGATAGGGAAGAGGTATTTCGTTCAATCTCCCATGATTTAAAAACACCAATCACCCGTTTACGTTTACGCGCAGAATTATTAGAAGATGAAAAACAAACGGATGCTTTTAATGTTGACTTAGAAGACCTAGAAATGCTGGTTAAAGCGGCATTACAAACAGTGAAAGATACCAATATTCATGAAAACATCGACAATATTAATATTGATAAGCTATTAAAACAGATCGTCGGTACACAAAAAGATTTGATTCGATTGCATATTAATACCAAGGATACGTTTCGAGGAAAACCTCATGCACTAAAAAGAGCGTTATCTAATGTCATCGATAATGGCGTGAAATATGGCGGAAAAGTGGATGTGTTTGTTAAAGACTCTGCTCATTCATTAGTCATTACAGTGAGAGATCAGGGCCCTGGTATTGCTGAATCAGATTTAAGTTCAATCTTTACCCCTTATGTTCGTTTACACAATGATAAACAAGGGCATGGTTTAGGCTTAGGTATTGCTCGTAATATTATCCAAGCACACGGAGGGGAAATTCATTTGTTTAATCATCCACAGGGTGGCTTAGCTGTATGTGTTATTTTACCGAGAGCATGCTAATGAACAAAAAAAACTTAATTTCTGTTTCTTCATTTGCTTGTATTAGTACTTTTGTTTTAAGTACTACAGTAAGTGCTGCACCTTTTGAAGTCTTACACTGGTGGACTGAGCCTGGAGAGTTGCAATCAAAACAGGTGTTAGTTGATCATCTTAAAGTGAACGATATTGAGTTTGAAGATTTTGCGATTGTTGGCGGTGGAGGTGATGGTGCGATTCATGTGTTACAAATGCGCGCTTTATCAGGCACGCCACCTGAAGCCGCACAAATTAAAGGCCCAGATATTACAGAGTGGAATAAATTAAGCATGTTAGTGTCCATTGATAAACTGGTGGACACACGAGCTTGGACTAACTTTTTGCCTGAAGTCGTTATTGATCATGTCTCGGTAGACCATGAATATATGGGCGTGCCCATTAACATTCATCGTGTGAATTGGTTATGGTTAAATACAAAGATTTTTAAGCGTTTTGGGTTAGCAGCACCCACTACTTGGAAACAATTTTTTGCCGTGGCTGATTTTATCCAAGCTAAAGGGGTAAAACCCTTATCGATGGGAGGTACACCTTGGCAGGATGCTTTATTATTTGAGTCTGTGGCAATTTCTGTATTAGGCCCAGAAAACTACATCAAAGCCTTTGTTCACTTTGATAATAACGTGATTAACTCAGTTGCTATGGTTGATGCATTCAAGCTATTCAAACGATTACATCGTTATACGTCCATTGCTCAACAGGGGCAAGATTGGTTTTGGGCTTCTCAATCCTTTATCAATGATCAAGCGGCTATGTTCTTTATGGGGGATTGGGTTAAAGGCAGTTGGACAGCCGCGGGCAAAGAAGCGCTAAAAGATTATCGCTGTGTGCCAGCACCGGGTACGGATGGGGTCTTTAGTTATAATATTGATAGTTTTGTTTTGTTCAAAAAGGTTAATACGGATATCGAGCAGGCTAACCAAAAAATCTTTGTTGACACACTAATATCACCGGAGTTTCAAATAGATTTTAGTGTGGCAAAGGGATCTATTCCTGCACGTCAAAATGTTGATTTAAGCCGTTTTGATAGCTGCTCAAAACAATCAGCCTATGATTTTGACCATAAGACAAAAGTACCATCATTCACTCAAAATATGGCAACCAGTAGTCATCAACAGGGACAAATCATTCAGTTGATCAGTGATTACTTCAATAGTGAATCACTGAGTGCAGAAGAAGCTGTGCAACAATTAGATGTAATGGTGAAAGCCTTAACTTCTAAATAAATAGGTTGATAAGCTTCGGTTGTGGCAGAGTGGAAGTCAGTAATAAAATGATACTTAAGCAGGGCAGCCGGCTAGGGTTAGTACTGCTTTACCATTGTTATCAAACGTCGCCCGAATTGTTTCATTTCCCTTAATTGTTGCACTGACATTACCTTTTGCAATTTCTGAACTAGTCACACGAATGTTACCTAGTTCACTGTTGCTTAATGTGTCATCAACATCAATGGTAAAAATAAGAACTTCATTGGCATTCATCGATACCCACAAAGGCAGTTGTTTATCACCATCGTTCACTTTATTGCCAGAATGCAGAGAGATATTACCCGATGTCACTTCAAAGGGTTGAAAAACTTCTACACCTTGACCTGATGCAGTGGTATCAAAAATTAAACGTCCTACGCTATTAGTTAAGTCAATATTTAAAGCCATCTCTTGTATGTTACATTTGCTATTATTACTGATTGAAAATTTATCTTTTGGCGCGCCATCGCGAAATTGGATTTGAATATTAGCGAATGCACCGACAGAGGTGATGCATAATATTAGTGCAGATAATAAATGTTTAAACATAATTTTAATCCTTTAAAAATGGTTACTAAATATTACGTTTATGAAGGTGACTAAGATCAGTTTAAGTAAAGCCTGCAGCAAAGGGAGAGAAGGATAACTAGAGAAACCTTTAAAGTACCGACAGATTTGCTAGTACTTTAAAGGTGAGTACAACTAACTTTGAATTATTTCGCTAGTTGAATGTTTTTTACTTTAAAGCTAAATCCAGCTTGAGAAGAACCCCAAGAAGCGAGTAATGCCAATGGTTTATTGACAGTGGTTATATCCAAACTGCCGGTATTTAAATCATTAATATTAGTGATAACAGTATGCCATTCACCTGCAGCATAGTTGGCTTTTGGTAGTAGGTAATCATTGCCTACCCCATTTTCAGATTCCATTTTGATCACTAATCCCTCCGTGGCGGTTTCTCCATCATTTGCTGGTTCGCCGTAACTTTCAATAAATAAATCAAATGTTAATGTCCCTTCTACATAGTTTGATAGGTTTTGCGCATCCCCCTCAATATTAACAATACCTTTATAGCTTTCAGGGCTAGTGGCATTGTAAACAATGGATAATATGGTTTCATCATTGACGGTTTCTTCACTATAGGTGACGTGTCCTTCGATAGTAGACCAATCATCTGTAGTGGTTTGGTATGTACTTAGGTTAAGCCAAGTATCTTGGACAGTAACTTCATTACTGTCCAATGGAGGTAACGCATCTTCTTGTAATGCGTCACAGCTGATTGCGTCTGCGGCAGTATCTATGCTACTTGGGACGTAACGAATCTCACCTAAGTTAAACTCAACGGCTTCTGTTGAATATAATAGGAAAGGTGTATTTACTATTGAGAAGTCCATACCTTCGTCCACTAAGCAAGATAATGGCACTTTGATGGTTGTCCAGTTACTTTCATTTGCAGTGCTTGCTTCGGGTAAAGCTTTATTGATCGCCACTTCACCTAAACATGGCCACTCACAATGTGTGGACAGGATAAGACTTTCTGGAGCAGCTGTTTTCATATCGATATCAAATTGCAGAGTTGCATCGGCATTAACGTAACTGTATTTATCAATACCATTGGTATCGCTGGTCTGTAAATACACTTGAGCAGGTGATTCCCCACTAAAGCTAACATGGATTGCATCTTGTTGATGTAAGTAGTTAATTGGGGTGGTAGTGATCGAGCCAATGGTTGTTTCAGAGCCATTTGATACTTCTACTCCAGCCCATCCATTTGCTTCACCACTAATACGAGCGGTGAATTCACCAGAAGATTCTCGGCCGTATATCTCTAAATTGACGGTTGCTGTATCCGTGTCTGGCTCCGATTGACCACAACCATAATCTCGTTCATCAAGTTCGATATTGTCTAAATCAGTAGTAACTGATTGTGTTTCAATTGACGCATAAGCTAAGCCATAGCCGTAAGGAAACAGTGGTTTATGCTCTCCTTCAATATCTTGCTCAATCAATATGCCTGTTGTGCCATCTACTGGTGTGCTGTAATCGGCAATATTCGGTGCATGACGATTAATAGTGGTTGAACACACGGTCATTGGCCATGAGTAGGAGAGGCGACCTGTAAAATCCATGCCGTTATTAGCAAATAACACATCGGTGATGCCGCCTGCCTCTGTGCCAGGTAACCAAGCAGCAATAAATGCATCCGACGCATTGATCTCTTCATTTACGTACAAAGGGCGACCAGAATAGAATACAGTTACCACTTTATGACCCGCTTCTTTCATCTCTTGCACTGTTGCAAGGTCAGCTGCATAGGTTGCATCTAATGAAGAAAACGCTAAGGTTTGTGTAGATTTAATATCACCAAACATTTCTGCATAAGGATCTTCACCAATGACGACGATAGCAATTGCATCCTCTGGCGCTTCTGAAGCATTTGTAAAGACTTGTTCCGTCCCGACTACATCTTGAAAAGCCATTAATAACGTTGTTGCACCAGGAAAGTCATCTTCAATGGTGTTTTCAGTACCTTGCCAAGTTAAGCTCCAACCACCGGTTTGCTTTTGAATATCATTGGCTGCGCTACCGGTTACTATGTAACTTGCTTCCTTGCTTAATGGTAAAATATTATCTTTGTTTTTAAGTAATACTAGTGATTCACTCACTGCTTGTCGTGCTAAAGCTCTGTGTGCATCAGAGCCTAAGATATCAGCATCTCCAGCGAGTTCTCGTTGTGATGGTTTAGGTTTATTCCAAAGGTCTGCACGCATTTTGACACGTAAAATACGAGTAACTGCATCATTAATACGTTCAATGGCTATGGTGCCATCATTGACTTGGTCAATCACATTGCTGTAGAAAGCTTGCCAATCACTTCTTGAAGTAACCATGAATACATCGTTACCTGCATTCACCGCTTCAGGACAATTAGATGCAGTGCAACCAGTGATCTCTTGTTGACCATTCCAGTCAGTAACAATAATCCCATCAAAGCCCATTTTATCTTTTAAGATATCATTCAATAAATATTTACTACCGTGCAGTTTATAATTGTACTCACCGCTTTCTGTTTGGTCATAATTGGCTTGGTTGTGCCACGAATTAAAAGAGCTCATGACGACTTGAGCGCCAGCATCTAACCCAGCGAAATAGCCTGTCGCGTGGATATTACGAAGGTACTCTTCGCTATAATGATTCTCACCACGGTCTTCACCATCGAAGGTTCCACCATCTCCGACCCAATGTTTTACATTAGAGATAACATTGGTTTGACCTTTTAATCCTTCCGATCCACCTTGAAGACCAGCTACCATTTGTCCTGCAAATTGGTAAATAATCTCAGGATCTTCTGAGTAGCCTTCATACACTCGCCCCCAGCGATAATCACGAGGTGCCGCTACAGTAGGCGCGAAGGTCCAATCTAGGCCAGTTGCTACAATTTCTTGTGCGGTGGCGATACCAATTTCATAGATTAATTCAGGATTATTGGCCGCGCCTAAGCCAATGTTATGCGGGAATACTGTTGCACGGTAAACATTGTTATGGCCGTGAACCGCATCGGTTGCCCACATAAAAGGAATCTTAAAAGGTCTATCTTCGTAGGCTTCTGCTAATGCATCATAATATTCGTCTGCTTTTTCTGCCCAATCTGCTGCGGTTGCATATTTATCATCATTAGGCCAAGCACCGCCGCCGTTTAATAACGAACCTAATTTATATTGTTTAGCTTCTTCAACAGTCACTTCGCGGAGATCGGGTTGAATCATTTGACCTACTTTTTCTGCTAACGTCATTTGTTCCAGGATAGTGGCTATGGCTGCTTCAATACTTGGGTCAACGGCGACGGCACTATTGATTTTCGGCCAGTCTTGAAAATAAGGGACTTTCGAATCAACAGTTGTTATAGCGTTGTCGTTTGTAACTTCTTCCGCATCATTATTGCAGCCAGACAGTAATGCCATAGAGACAACACATGAAATAATCGATCTTTTATAATGCATACATCTTCCTTGTAGTTTCCTGATAAAACACCTTTTCTCAGTTCTTCAATAAAAAATGAATGATTAACTGAGTTACCTAAGGTGAAAAAAGTCAACTTTTATAGATAAATCCTATGAGCTTTATGACTCTGTTTTATCTTTAATTTATCTGCTGTGTATTTTTAATTCGCTGAGCATTATAGGAAAAACTGCTAGTGAAAAAGCGATCAATATCTCTTATGTAATTGATTTTATGTAACAAAAGGTAACTAATTTGTAACGCCTTTAATCCAATTATAGGGTTTTCAGTTGCAGGAAGTAGGGAATAAATAGATAACTCATTAGAGTTAATCAAATTTTTAAAGCAAGGCTTAGTACTTCATTTACAAGGTAATCTTGGAGGCTAAAAGATGATCATGTTATCGCTATATTGATGTCCTTTTTACTTTGTAACAAAAATCATCATTCGGTTACAAAGTAAAAAGTGGTCTTGCAAAAATTAAGACGTAATATCAAGAATATTCCATTTCTATTTGATCTTTAATCACGATTTATTACTTATGTTTAAAATGGTTTAGCATTTTCCAACTAGATCTTATAATTTGTGCAAATGGTCAGGAAACTGCACCAAAAGAGTACAAACTTTAATTTTTTTTAATGATTTCTGATCCAAATAAATTATTTAAAACACTGTTTAGCTAGCTATGGTAGGCATTGTTAACGTTTAAGTTTTTATTGGTCTGCTTTTTGCTAACTAACTGTAGTTAAGTGTTATTTGATGTTAAATAAAAGGGAGTTATTTATGAAGTTCAACAAATTAGTGACGGTTGCTGCTTTGGCTGTTAACGCGTTCTTGTTACCGACAACACAAGCTGCGGATGATCCATTAAAAGTGGGGTTTGTGTATGTGGGACCTGTGGGCGACCACGGTTGGAGTTATGAACATGATCAAGGCCGATTAGAGTTAGAAAAACACTTTGATGGTAAAGTAGAAACAACTTATGTTGAGAATGTACCCGAAGGTGCTGATGCTGAACGAGTTATCACTCAGTTAGCTAAGTCTGGCCATGATGTTATCTTCACGACCTCTTTTGGATTTATGAATCCAACCATTAAAGTGGCAAAACGTTTCCCTAAAGTGCATTTTGAAAACGCAACGGGTTACAAACGCAGTAAAAATGTGGGTACGTACTTATTAAGTACTTATCAAGGCCGTTATGTTTCTGGTGTTGCAGCAGGTATGGAAACAGAGTCTAACGTATTGGGTTATATTGCCTCTTTCCCAATTCCAGAAGTTATTCGTGATATCAATGCCGTTTATTTAGGCGCTAAAAGTGTTAACCCTGATGTAAAAATGAAAATTGTTTGGGTAAGCACTTGGTACGATCCAGGTAAAGAAGCTGATGCAGCAAATGCCTTAATGGATCAAGGTGCTGATGTGATTTTACAGCATACAGATAGTCCAGCACCGCTTATTGCTGCTGAAAAACGCGGTAAAATGGGGATTGGCCAAGCCTCTGATATGAGCCACTTTGCACCTACTGCGCATATGTTCTCGGTACGTGATCATTGGGGACCTTACTACATTGATACCGTACAAAAGATCATGGATAACACTTGGAAACCTGAAGATTACTGGGGCGGTTTCAAAGAAGAGATTTTACAAATCGTCTCTGTTAATCCAAATCTGAGTGATGAGATTAAAACAGCCATCAGTGAAACTGAAGCAAAAATTAAATCGGGTGAATTCCATCCATTCACAGGGCCAATGAAGGATAACCAAGGTAATGAAGTTATCCCTGCTGGCAAAACACTAACTGATGAAGAGTTAGCTGGTGTGATGTGGTATGTAGAAGGCATCGATGCAAAAATTCCACAATAAATAGCCTCCTTACTTAGTGCTAGTTCGCTAGCACTAATTTTCCTCGCTCAATTAAATACCCAATTTTAGGATATACACTATGACCTTAAACTTACCCATCATTGATATAACGGCACTGCAAAGTGATGATATTAGCCAGTGGAGTGATGTGATCACTGCCATTGATAAAGCATGTCGTGATACTGGATTTTTTTACGTGACAGGTCATGGCATTCCTAAACAGCAGTTTGATAACGTACAGTCGATGGCAAACACTTTCTTCTCTTTACCTGAGTTTGCTAAACAAAAAATTAATATTCAGCATTCAAGCAATCACCGTGGGTGGGGGCAAGTGAGTGCTGAACAACTAGATCCTAATGGACCTAGTGATCATAAAGAAACCTTTGATATGGCCTTAGACCTTAGCCCATATCATCCTCAAGTAGCTCGTTGTGGGCAATTATATGGACCAAATCAATATCCTAACGTCGATGGCTTTATTCAATTAATGCAACAACAATATCAATTGAGTATGGAGGTTGCCTTAAGAATTTTAAAAGCAATGGCTTTAGCGTTATCGTTACCAATTGACTTTTTTAGTCAACACTTTAGTTATCCTGTGAGTGTCTTACGTTTAATTCATTACCCACCTCAACAAGGCCAACAAAATGGTGCTGGAGCACATACGGATTATGGTTGTATTACCTTGTTATACCAAGATCATATTGGTGGATTACAGGTCCAAGATCGCCATGGTAATTGGCTAGATGCTACACCGGTTGAAAACAGCTTTGTGGTGAACATTGGTGATTTAATGCAGCGTTGGACCAATGACTGCTATAAATCAACCAAACATAGGGTAACAAGTCCAACTTCTCAAACAACGCGTTTTTCAATGCCATTCTTTGTTGAACCAAACTTTGATACGCCGGTGGCAACAATAGAATCATGCTTACAACCTGGTGAAGCACCTGTTTACCAAGATGTGACTGCTGGTGATTGGATTTTGTCACGCTTCGCGGATACTTATGAATACCGTAATGAAGAGATAGAGTAGCGGCAATCTACTTTGGCTAACAAAGTTAGTAATTAAGCAAAAATTTGCCCAAGGAGACAAGGGTAAATACATGCATTAATGGATCAAAATAGTGCATGAGAGATCAATAAGGAACAAACGATAATATGGCAAATTTTCCCCTACTCAAACTATGGAATGTGAGTAAAATTTTTCCAGGTGTCATTGCAAATGACAATGTCAATATGAGCCTCAATAAGGGCGAAATATTAGCATTATTAGGTGAAAATGGCGCAGGTAAGTCCACGTTAGTGAAAATGATTTATGGGGTCAATCAACCCGACACTGGTGCTATTTTTTGGAATAATCGAGAAGTCGATATTCACTCTCCAAACCAAGCTCGTGCCATGGGAATTGGCATGGTATTTCAGCATTTTTCTGTGTTTGAAACTTTAACTGTTCAAGAAAATATAGAGTTGGGTTTAGATAAAGAGTTTGTGCAACAACTAGATGATCTGCGCCAAGAGATTATTGATATTAGTAAAAAGTATGACCTACATGTTGACCCTGACCGCTATGTGCACAGTCTGAGTATTGGGGAGCGTCAACGCGTTGAGATTTTGCGTTGTTTGATTCAAAACGTAAAGCTACTTATTTTAGATGAACCTACTTCAGTATTAACACCTCATGAAGTCTCTGGTTTATTTAGAGTATTAAAAAAACTCGCCAGTGAAGGTGGCAGTGTTTTATTTATTAGTCATAAATTAAAAGAGGTCACTGAATTATGCGATCGAGCCGTTATTTTGCGCGGCGGTGTAGTGACAGGTGAATGTATTCCAGCACAAGAAACACCTGAATCGATTGCAAGAATAATGGTAGGGAGTGAGGCAATACTTTCTGAAAACTATCCAAAAACACTCACAGAAGACTCTATATTTACTGCACAGCAATTAACATTAGCACCAACTAACCCCTTTGGATGTGGTTTAACTGATGTCTCTTTAACACTTAGAAAAGGTGAAATATTAGGTGTTGCAGGTGTTGCTGGTAATGGACAAGAGGACTTATTAGAAGCATTAAGTGGTGAAGATACACGTGCAGATAAAGCCAGTATCACTTTTGCAGGGCAACAGATTGGTAACTTAAATGCTGGAGCAAGAAGGGCATTAGGTATGGCGTATGTCCCAGCGGATCGTCTCGGTCAAGGTGCTGTACCTGAAATGAGTTTAACCGATAATACATTATTAACAAATACAGCTTCGATCATTGAGCGAGGTTTTATTATGGGTAATAAGTTAAAAGCCTTGGCCAAGAAGATTATTATTGATAATAACGTCAAATGTCACAACCAAAACTCACAAGCCAAAAGTTTATCTGGCGGTAATTTACAAAAATTTATTATTGGGCGAGAAGTCCAACAATCTCCAACAGTATTGATTTGTGCTCATCCTACCTGGGGGGTTGATATTGGTGCTGCCAGTGCTATACACCGTCAATTAATTGCATTACGCGATCAAGGAGCGGCTATTTTAATTATCTCGGAAGATATTGATGAATTGTTTGTGGTCTGCGATAGATTAACCGCTTTGTATGAAGGCCGCTTGTCACCGATTGTTGAAACGCAACATACGAATATCGAAGAGATAGGTAAATGGATCGCTGGTGGCTTCATTGAACACAAGGAGCCGAACCATGCTTAATGTTCAACCTCGTATAGAAAGTGCGAAATTAATGGCTTGGTTATCGCCTTTTATTGCGATCTGCTTAACCATGTTAGCGTCTAGTTTGATGTTTATCTTATTAGATGTGAGTCCACTAAGAGCCTTTGAAGTGTTTGTGATCATGCCGCTTAGCGATAGTTATAATATCGGTGAATTAATGGTAAAAGCTGCACCCTTGATGTTGTGTGCGACCGGATTAGCTATCTGTTTTCGCGCTAATGTTTGGAATATTGGGGCGGAAGGTCAATTATTAATTGGCGCAGTGGTCAGCAGTTATTTTGCAATACAAGCAGGTGAAAATGCAGGCGTTGGAATGATGATCTTGATCTTGACTTCAGGGGTGATTGCCGGTGCTTTTTGGGCTGCTATCCCTACAGCATTAGACCGTTTTTTCAAAACCAATATTATTCTTTCCACCATTATGCTTAATTACATTGGCTTATATACTTTGTTATGGGCAGTGCATGGACCCTTAGCAGATCCACAAGGTTTTGGTTTTCCTGAATCGGCTATGTTTGCTGATGCGATCCTGTTGCCATTAATTCAAGAAGATGGGCGAGCTTCCATTAGTATTGTCATTGCTATTATTGTTGCACTTATTACTGGCCTTGCTTTGTTTAAAACATTGCCAGGCTTTATTGTGCGCGTTTATGGAGAAGATAAAGCAGCAGCGCGTTACGCTGGTTTTAGTAGTAATAAAGTCGTATGGGGCGTGATGTTATTTGCTGGAGCATTAGCAGGTTTTGCTGGTGCGGCAGAGGTTACAGGGCCCATTGGCCAGTTAATCCCATCGGTGTCACCTGGTTACGGTTATGCAGCAATTATTGTGGCTTATCTTGGTCGATTAAATCCTTTCGGTATTATTATTTCTGCGTTATTTATGGGCTGTTTGTATATGGGCAGCGACTTAGCACAGATAGAGTTAGGTCTACCGACGGCTATCACTGGTTTATTTCAAGGTATTTTATTGTTCTTTATGCTCGCATGTGATTTTTTAATTAATTATAAAATATCATTTTCGTCTAAAAAAATACCTGAAAAACCAGTACTAGCATCATCCGCTGACAGTGAATTAGTCTCTAGCAGCGAAAGCAATAAATAGGAAGGAACGGAACATGGATATGGAACTCATTCAACAAATATTAATTGCTGCACTGAAAACAGGAACGCCTTTATTACTTATCGCATTAGGTGAACTGGTAACCGAAAAATCAGGTGTCCTTAATCTAGGACAAGAAGGGATGGTACTGATGGGCGCAATGGCAGGTTTTGCTGGCGCGTATTATACAGGTAATTTGTTTTTAGGTATGTCTTTAGCAATGGTTGCTGGCATTACCATGGCGTTATTGTTTGGTGCGCTAGCGTTAAGCCTTAATACTAGTCAAGTGGCGACCGGTTTAGCATTAACTATTTTTAGTATTGGATTAAGTTCATTTTTAGGCGGTAGTTTAGTAGGCTCTACTATCCCGGGCTTTAAGTCGATTGCTATCCCATTTTTAAGTGATATTCCTTTCATTGGCAACTTACTATTTAATCAGGATATTTTAATCTACTTCAGTTTTGCTATTGCCGGTGCTACTTGGTGGGTATTACACAAAACGCGTGTAGGATTAACAGTAAGAGCCGTAGGAGAAAATCCACATTCAGCTAATGCATTGGGCATTAAGGTAATTAAAATCAGATATCTAGCAACTTTATTTGGTGGTGCAATGGCTGGTTTGGCTGGTGCTTATTTATCTTTGTCTTACACGCCTATGTGGATGGAAAATATGAGTGCAGGGCGAGGCTGGATTGCACTTGCATTAGTTGTGTTTGCTTCATGGCGAGTAGGGTATTTGATGCTAGGTGCCTATTTATTTGGCATTGCGTCTATCTTACATTTAGTGATGCAAGGTTTTGGATTTGATATTTCACCTAACCTGTTAGCTATGATGCCTTATTTAGCTACCTTGATTGTGATGGTATTAATCAGTTCTGATTCTCTGAAACAGAAACTATCAACACCAATGAGCTTATCAAAGCCCTTTGATCCTAAGCTACATTAAATGTTATTTTGATATAAACAATCAAGCCACTGTTTAGTTTAGCAGTGGCTTTTTATTGGTTATTTTTATTTATTATTATGGCTCATAGGTAAATTCGTTAACTGCTAAGGTATCACCTTGTGCATTTTGTAACTTCACTGCCCACTGTCCTTTCATACTTGGCCCAATAAACTTAGTTGAATGACTTCTCCATCGATCTGCACCAATGGTAATAGGCACAGTGGCAACGTCCTTCCCATTTAAGTTCCAAACATAATAGAGCACAGTATCTTTTAGGTTGTAGACTTCTGAAAAAGCATAAACAGTCAATGTACCATTTTCAACTTCGATATCATTTATCGTGCCAAGGGGCTCATGATCTTCTACCATTGGGGTGATTTGGAAACGATTAATATTGTCAGATAAGCGTTGCACAGAACCTTGTATTAATAGGGTAGAAGGTGGCAGGGTGATATGTTCGGCAAATAGATGTTGCTCGTTGATACTTGTTTCATTATTGGTTGCAATAGGTTGATTACGTTCGATCTCTGACACTTGTGTTTCTTCTACAGTGCCAAAATCTGAATTCGTGCTTCCTGATACACTAAGGTCTGAAACATGAGTGCCTACATCTGTAAAGTTAGTGTCATCTATCGTTTCTTGTGTAGATGAGTCCAATGCTTGGTTTGTAAGGGCTAGATTATTGACCTCATTGACTGAGTTAGTTTCTAGATCCGCTTCTCCATCATTTCCTAAATAGTCTTTTAAGTCTGTATTTGTCGATTCTTCTGCTTTTAAATCAGTGACAAGATAAGCATTACTATCAGTGAAGGTTGTTGTTTCTGTATTAAGGGAATTTACCTCATTTATATCAACAACTAAGTTATTATTATCACTCTGCTGGTTGACTTGAGGCTCCACGGTCAAGGCTACAATCTCATTTGTAGCTTGGTTTTGTTCGATAGTTGAGGTATCGATAACAGGGTTAGCTTGGCTTGTTGTAGTTGTATTATTGGTTAATTGATCAGTGTTAACTAATGGTGTTGTGCTTTGTTCAGTAAAATATTGTTGAGCAAGCATCATTATTACAGCAATAATAAGCGCAACTATTAATAAGCAAGTGATGATCCTCCCCCAATGTAAACTGTGTTCAACTGGCGCAACAACATTTTGGTGCGGTCTAAAGTTAACTCGGACGGTGAAGTCTTCCGGCTCTTTCATCTTATCTCTCACTGCTATCTTGATCAGTTATATTTAAATTAATAAATGCGTTTATTATTGCTGAGTATTACATATTATTGTGATAATTATTTCATTTATTATGCCGATTTGACACATCACTGGCATTTAATTCATTTACACATAAGTAGTGTAAGGCAGATGCTATTATTGTACTTTTTCAAAGTGTAATAATTGATTGTTGGCAGGCATTTTGTGATCTTCTATCAATTCAAGGCCAACTGAATCGGCGAGCAATAGGATATCTTCGATATCACGAATGCCGCTATTGCTATCCCTGTCTTTTAACCATAAATCAAACTCCGCATTACTGTCACTGGTAAATGCATCTTCATATTTAAATGGGCCATAAAAGCAAGCTTTCCCACCTAATGATAAGTTCTGTGATAATCCTTCAAATAACTTCACTACTAATGCCCAACTAATAATGTGTAGTGTGTTGGCAGTATAAACCCCGTCGATCGGTAAATGATTTGTTGGTGTTGGCCAAGTTTCATTTAAGTCGAGTAAAATCGGTGGTTGTACGTTGGTTAGGGTACTTTCATCTAACCACATGTTGATGCCCTGATGATTACTCAGTAAATCACTGGTTTGCCATAACAGATGCGGTAAGTGTTGCGCGAAGAATACGGCATGTTGACCTGTTCCAGATCCAATTTCTAAGATGTGCTTATTATCAGAAAAGACATTTTCTAATATCGCTAAAATTGGTATTTTGTTATTTTCAGAGGCTTGAGAGTATGGTTTGTTTGTCATAGTCATTCATCTAATTGTTTGAAGGGTAATAATTCACGACATTGCGCTTGGTACGTTAGCATATGAGTTCTCTCTTGTTGACAAAAATCTTTGATTGCCTGTTTAAAACTAGGATGCATAATCCAATGATATGAATAGGTTAGTACGGGCTCAAAGCCTCTTTGGATCTTATGTTCCCCTTGTGTACCTGGATTAAATCGACTGAGGTTATGTTCAATACAAAACTCAATCCCTTGGTAATAGCAAAGCTCAAAGTGTAAGTTATTGTAGTATTGAGTTGCTCCCCAATATCGCCCGTATAACTGCGAATCATCATGAAAGAAGAGGGCACAAGCTACATCTTTTTCTTGATCACTTGCGATGATTAATAATATGTTATCTGGCATAGATGAGATAATTTGAGTAAAAAATTGCTTGTTTAAATGTGGTTGATGACCACGCTTTAAATAGGTTATTTGGTAGGTTAAATAGAAAAACTCAATCTCTTGTTCAGTAATTTCATGGCCATTTAAACGGCGAACACTTAATCCTTGTTTAGCAATGGATAACCTTTCTTTCCTTGTTGCTCTGCGTTTACGTGAGGTGAAGGTATTCATAAAGTCATCAATACTGTTGTAATCACGATTAAACCAATGAAATTGAACGGTGTTTCGTTGGTAAACATCTTCAGGCAAGGACGTTTGTATTTGTTCATTAAATAAGATGTGCCAGCTGTTAATATTGTGTTGTTCACAATGCTCAATCAAGGTCGAGAATAAATCGCTTACCTGTAAACTAGAGGATAATATTTTGTTACTTTCTACTGGTGTGAAAGGGATCGCTGCCACTAATTTAGGGTAATAATTTAAATTGTATCGTTCAAACGCATCAGCCCAATCCCAATCAAATACATATTCGCCCCAAGAGTGATTTTTCAAATACATCGGCATAATCGCAATACATTGTGCTTGTGATCTTGCAACTAGGTGATGTGCTTGCCAGCCTTTGTTGATACTAACGGATTGACTCGTTTCAAGTGCATTAAAAAAGTGATATTCGGCAAAAGGGTTATTCGAAGAGTTTAAATGTCGCCAGTCTTGCACATTGATTTTACTGAGAGCATCATTGAATTGAATAGTTATTGGTGAAGTCAATAGCGCATCCTTTATGGTGAGCGTAGAACAATAAACAATATGACTTTTTAACACACAATGTTGTAGTTTGATAGTTTAAGGTGTTAGGGGAGGTTAAAAATAGAAATGACATGATGCTAAATGAAAAAGCGATCATCTATTCAGGGTTATCTGAATCAATGATCGCTTAGGTAGGTGACTTGCTATGATATTGAACATAGCAAGTGAGTTTAGTGGATTGGATTATTTACCTAAGTAAGCTTCCATATCCGTTTTCAAGTTATCAGAGCGAGTACCAAAGATAGCTTGTACCCCATTACCTGACACAACAACACCCGCTGCACCTAGTTTTTTAAGGCCTGCTTGGTCAACGAGCTTGATATCTTCAACGCTGATACGTAAGCGTGTAATACATGCATCTAGGTTTGAAATATTCTCTTTACCACCGAATGCTGTAACTAAAGCAGATGACATCTCTTCGTTGTTTAATACCGCAGATACTTCTTGCTCTTCGTCTTCACGACCAGGTGTTTTAAGGTTTAGCGCTTTGATTACAATTCTAAATAATGTGTAGTAAACCGCTGCGTATACTAGGCCAATAATCACAAAGTAAACGATTTTTTGAGCGTTTGCTGACAGTACTAAGAAGTCAATTAAACCGTGTGAGAAAGAAGTACCGTGAACCATACCTAACATGTTTGTTACAACAAATGCAGAACCTGCTAATAGCGCATGGATTGCGTATAAAACGGGTGCAACGAACATGAACGAGAATTCGATTGGTTCAGTAATACCTGTTAAGAATGACGTTAGTGCAGCTGATAGCATGATACCCATTACTTTTGCACGGTTTTCAGGCTTAGCTGAGTGTGCAATGGCAATTGCTGCAGCTGGTAGACCGAACATCTTGAACATGTAACCGCCTGCTAGTTGGCCGAAACCGTTACCTGCAGCACGACTTGCATCATCAGCAGATAAGTAACAAGTTAAAATACCGTTCAGTTGCTCACCGTTAGCATTAATACATGAACCTGCTTCAAAGAAGAAAGGTACATTCCAGATATGGTGTAACCCAAATGGAATTAGTGAACGTTCAATCACACCGTATAGACCGAATGCAACTGTTGGATTTTGGTTTGCAGCCCAATGTGAGAATGAAGCGATGCCAGCGCCAATTGGTGGCCAAACTACCGCTAATATTGCACCCATAATAATCGCTGCAAAACCAGTCATAATCGGCACTGCACGTTTACCTGCGAAGAAACCAAGGTAATCAGGCAGTGAAATATTATAAAAACGATTAAACATGGCTGCTGCAATACCACCGGCAATAATACCACCTAGCACACCTGTGTTCGCGCCTGGCGCTAGTGTTTCAATAGTTTGCATCATGATGTAGTAACCTACTGCGGCTGCTAAAGCAGACACACCATCATTTTTAGTAAAACCAAGTGCTACACCGATAGCAAACAATAATGCCATGTTACCAAATACTGCGCCGCCAGCTTGTTCCATTAGCTGTGATACAACATCAGGTAGTATGCTAAATTTAGCTGCACCCACACCTAATAAAATACCTGCAATAGGTAATACGGATACAGGAAGCATTAATGACTTCCCTACTTTTTGTAAATTGCCGAATAAGTTCATGAGTGATTCTCCATTGTTGCTCATAATCGTCGTTGATTAAATTATTAAAAGCGATGCTTCTAAGTTGAGATGGAGTATATAGAGATAAAGCAAAGGCGTTATTGAAGCCAAACACTAAAATCGATTAAGTTACATTTAATTACTTTATTATTTTACGATGATACATTCTGTTACAAAAGAAATAATTGCTTGATTTTGAATGGGTAGGGAAAGGTTGATAGTTGGGTTAGGGTTGATGTTTTTGGCTGTATTTATGTGTTATCTGGATGAAAAAGTGCTAAAGATTATCGATAATTAGCTGTTGAGTAATGACCTCACTCAACAGCTAACTTGATTAGTAGCAAAAAAGGTTAACCACGTACAACCATCACACGGAATTTTCTGCCTTTTAATTTACCTTCGCTCAGTTTTTTGAAGGCAATTTTTAAATGCTCACGACTAACGGCCACATAAGACCAGAAATCAGAAACAGAAATCTTACCGACTTGTTGTCCTGTAATGCCATCGTTTCCAGTTAATGCGCCCACAATGTCACCAGGACGAATTTTTTGTTTTTTGCCACCCTCAATACGGATGGTAACCATTTCTGATGGTGCAGGCACAACGTCTAAAAAGCTCGCATCAGGTAATTCACTGGCGCTAATATTACGATCTAAAATATCTTCTAATAACTTGATACGGTAATCATCTTTGTTGCTGTAGAAGGTAAATGCAAGACCTTTACTGCCTGCTCGTCCGGTACGTCCCACACGGTGAACGTGAACTTCTTGATCGTGTGCGACATGAAAATTAAACACTGCGCTTAAATTATCAATGTCTAAACCTCGTGCTGCTACGTCGGTTGCAACTAAGACACGTGCGCTTTTATTAGCAAAACGAATTAAAGCTTGATCGCGATCTTTTTGTTCTAAGTCACCGTGTAACGCTAACGCGCTGTAACCGCGGTTAGCCAGTTCTTCAGCTACCTCTTGCACTTCACGTTTAGTGTTACAAAAGACCACACTTGAGTCAGGTTGATAGCGGTTAAGTAATAAACGTAACGCTAACATACGCTCTTGATTATTTTGCACCGAATAGAAGGTTTGCTCAATACTCGCATTATCATGGGTTGCAGCCACAGTTACCTGCTTTGGCTCGGTTAATATACGCTTGGCAATTTGTTGAATGCCTTCTGGGTAAGTGGCACTGAATAAAAGCGTTTGTCGTTGTTTCGGACAATGTTCAATAACAGTATCAATCGCATCTTGAAAGCCCATCTCTAGCATACGATCTGCTTCATCAAGCACCAAAACAGATAAGTTTTGTAAGTTTAGTGAGCCACGTTTTAAATGGTCTTGAATACGTCCTGGTGTGCCAACAATAATATGTGCACCATGCTCTAGCGACCCCGCCTGTGGACCTAATGGTGTACCACCACATAATGTCAGTACTTTAATATTATGAATAGCGCGTGCTAATTTTCGAATTTCAGCGGCTACTTGGTCGGCTAGTTCTCGAGTTGGGCAAATCACTAACGACTGAATATTAAATTGCTTAACACGTAAGTGATGTAAAATACCTAGGGTAAATGCCGCAGTTTTACCTGATCCGGTTTTACCTTGTGCAATAACATCTTCACCTTTTAAAATAAGTGGTAAAGATTGCGCCTGTATCTCAGTCATCTGCTGATAATTTAATGATTCTAGGTTGCTTAAAAGGCTCTTTGATAAAGGCAAACTTGCAAAAGAGGTGTCACTCACGATAATAATTTCCTGATCGGCTAATAATGACCGCTACAATAACAGTTTGTGGGGTGGTGAACAAAATTATTAGGTCAAAATACAGTATTACTTACAAGGTGATGGAAAAAGCTACTTTGAGGGGCAATCAAAAATTAGTTGATTAAGTGACCAAAGCACAAATTCGTGACTTTGGCCGGCAAATTGAAATTTAAGTTATAGTTGTGGTGCGTCGAAGTTAGCGGGTTGATCGCTATAAACACATACATTGTGAGCTTCCACTAAGCCGTCTTCGGCAACACATTGTTGTTCAAAAAATGCCACTATCTCTTTTCGTTGACAATGTGCTTCAAAAGCTGCTTTATTTGCCCAAATTTCATTAAATACAAAGGGAAAGCTTTCACCTGTCGCGAAAGGATTATCTATTTGTCTTGTAACCAAGTATTGAATACAACCATCTTCGCGTTGAGAGTTAGGCTCTAGTGATTGAAGTACCTTGAATAACTGCTCTTCTTTGTCTGGTTTAGGGCGAAACATAGCGATGCAATAAATTTTTTGTGACATTATTTTTCCTCTATCGGGACAGATACATCATAGGATGTATGTTTAATACATTGTGAGCTAAATAGTGGTATGACGCGTATCAATAATATCAACGTCATTCTGAATATTGTTATAGGTCTAGCGTATTTCACTTAACCTTTACTGTATGATATTAAAATACACTGATGATATTGAGCTTAATTCTAGGTATTTAATACGCATTACAGAGTCTTTGTCTTATTTGTTAAACAACCAGTTACTATCATTTATACCAAGCATTTAAATCTATTTTTTATTTAAGGAAGTTAACATGGATATCTTATTGGAATACGTACTGAATATACAAGTGTTTATCTTGATATTAGTGGTGATCATTTTAAAGAAATCAATTATTTTTGTACCACAAAATCGAGCCTATTTAATTGAGCGTTTTGGTAAGTATCAGTCAACACGTGAAGCAGGTTTAAATTTTTTAGTGCCATTTATTGATCATATTGGTGCAAACCGTTCTTTGAAAGAACAAGCGGTTGATGTACCAAGCCAAAGTGCTATTACACGAGATAACATCTCATTGAGTGTGGATGGCGTATTATTCTTCCGAGTATTAGACCCGTATAAAGCTACTTATGGGGTTGATGATTATGTGTTTGCTGTGACGCAATTATCACAAACTACGATGCGTTCAGAGTTGGGTAAAATGGAGTTAGATAAAACCTTTGAAGAGCGTGATGTATTAAATACTAATATTGTTGCATCAATTAACGAAGCTGCTGGCCCTTGGGGCATTCAGGTCTTACGTTACGAAATTAAAGATATCGTACCACCAACAACCGTCATGGAAGCCATGGAAACTCAAATGAAAGCAGAGCGTGTTAAACGTGCTCAAATTTTGGAGTCAGAAGGTGATCGCCAAGCGGCTATTAACGTTGCGGAAGGGCAAAAACAATCAGTAGTATTACAAGCACAGGCTGAAAAAGAAGAGCAAGTATTACGTGCACAAGGTGAAGCAGAAGCGATCATTGCTGTTGCAGAAGCACAAGCTGAAGCATTAAATAAAGTAGGTGAAGCTGCGAATACAGAATCAGGTCAAAAAGCGATTCAGTTAGACCTCGCAACCAAAGCGATTCAAGCTAAAGCGGCCATTGCCAAGGAATCTTCAGTAGTACTGCTGCCTGATAGCGGCAATGATGCAGCTTCAATGGTAGCGCAAGCAATGACAATAATTACTAGCTTGAATAATAATAAAGGCTAATTATGGAATATCTACTGGCACACCTCCCGCAAACACTCGTCGTACTAGGCTTGATCTTTTTAGTGATTGAGGTCTTAGTGTTGGGCTTCTCAACTTTTGTTTTATTATTTGTTGGTATAGGTACCATTGTTACTGGTTTATTAATGGCACTAGGTTTTTTACCTGAAACATTAGTAAACGCATTACTCGCGACGGCGGTTTTATCGTCGTTGGTGGCTTTAGTGAGTTGGCAGCCCATGAAGCGTATGCAGAACAAAGTAGAATCTCATCAAGTCGATAACGGTATGGTAGGAGAAACATTCACCTTAGAGGAAGATCTACTGGTAGGCAAAACAGTGAATCATCGATATTCAGGAATTGATTGGCAAGTGAAATCTAAACAAGCTTTATCGGCAGGCACTGAAGTTAAGATAGTCAATATGCAAGTGGGTGTATTAACGGTGGAATCGGTTTAGTTCAGATGGTTTTGATTAACAATAAAGTTAAGTGAACAGTAGATGTAATTTAACGACACTCATTCAGCCAAAAATAAAGCCGATAATTATATCGGCTTTATTGTTTTAGCTGTTATGGGGTAACTAATCGCTAGGATTAAGCACGACCCATGAATTTCTTTTCTGTAGTGTTCACACGGATTTTATCACCCGTTGAAATGTGCTCTGGTACTTGTACTGTCAATCCTGTTGTTAAGATTGCTGGTTTAGTACGTGCCGTCGCAGAGCCGCCTTTGATTGATGGGTCAGTTTCTGTGATAGTTAAATCAACACTTGCAGGTAACTCAACACCTACTGGTGCACCATCAACGATAACTACTTGTAAACCTTGTGTATTTTCATCAATGAATAATACTTCTTCAGCGATGCTTTCTTTGTTTAAGTTATAAGGAGTGTAGTCTTCGTTATCCATGAAGACATACTCTTCACCGTCAATGTAAGAAAACATAACATTACGACGAATTAAGTCAGCCAAAGTTAACATGTCGCTGTCTTTGAACGTTTCATCGGTTTTTGCGCCAGTTACAACATCGTACATACGCATACGGTATAAACTACCTCCAGCACGCCCTTGTGGGACAGAACGTTCGATGTCTTTGATAATGTAAACGCTGTTATTAAATTCAATCGCGGTGTTTTTCTTGATATCACTTGCCTTAGGCATCTTATCTTTCCTTTATTAAGTACTTAAATACATCTAGCAGGTTTTGGTAAACCGGCTATTTTCGTGGCTTGCTTTGCAGGACCATCGGGGAATAATTTATACAGGTAACGACTACTGATTTTATCTTTACCATATTTATTTTGCATTGCTTTTACTAGGGCTCTAATCGCTGGAGAAGTATTAAACTCTTCATAAAATTCGCGTACAAAGTAAACCACTTGCCAGTGTTCATCTGTCATTGTAATTGTTTCTATATTTGCAATTGATTCCGCTAAGGCAAGATCCCATTGAGTGGAATCGAGCAAGTAACCTTGGGCATCTGTTGCAATTTCTTGACCATTAAAAAGCAAGTTGTCTTCCTCTAATCTTTGGGCGCTTGATTGCTGCAAAATTCTATAATAAAAGTCGCAAATTTCCTATCTTAAAAGCACGCTTAAGCTTGTCTACTGTGCATTGAGTCTATTTTTCTCATTAGCACTTTCAATCTTGGCTAATAATAACTGTATATCCATTGCTGAAAATGCAATCAACCTTAGTTGCTCAACAATTAACTTAGCTTCATCAGACATATTTTGTTTGTATTTCTCAAAGCTATCAATGTCGATTTTAGTGTCCGATGATTGTTTTAATTCAGGACGGTAGGTATATAAAATTTGTTGCGATGTTGCCTCAAATAACTCTGATAACACGGCTAATTCAGTTACAGATTCTATTTTATGGCGATGCGATGAGAGTGCGGCAATATAACAACATAAAGCATCACATCGATTAACCAACCCATAGACTTCTTTTTTAAGGTGTTGTTTAGAGTTGGGTTCAAACAACATGCTTTGCCAAGCATTGGTTAACGCAGAATCAGATTTAAAAGCGGCAAAACGGGTTTGACGGAAGATAATACTTTCGCTTCGACCAAACTGATACTGCTGAGCAACTTGCTTAAAATAACGGCTCGTTTTTAAAAGGTGGTTATTTACCAAGCCAGGAAAACGTTTAAATTGCCAGTCGGGATAGATAATACTAATGGCCGCAAAGCTCAAGGCACAACCAATTAAGGTTTCATAAATACGAGCGTATAAAAACGCGACACCAGAAGGAGCCAATAGATTTGTTAAGATCATTACCATGATAGTAATAAAAATAACCGCGAGTCCATAATTGGTTTTGACATAGGTGATAAATAAAAATGCAGCTAAAACCATTAGTACACTTTGTGAAACAGTTCCGTGCAGAAAATAGAAGATGGGGAAGCTGAGCAAAATACCTAATAAGGTGCCAAAGCTTCTTAACATTAATCGCTTTCGTGTTTCACTAAAGCTAGGTTGGCAAACAAATAAAACGGTTGGTAATATCCAGTAGCCATTATTGAGGTTGAACTTAGCTTGAATCGCAAAGGCGATTACTAATGACACACTTATACGAACGGCATGTTTATAAACAGGTGTTTTTTGTTGGTAAGCTTTGTATAGCACCTTCCAAAATGAACGTGGTAATTGTTGTTCGTTATCTACAATAATTGGATGTTGTTGCGATTTAACATCGGTTAAAGACATTAATAATGCATCTATCCCATTTAAATTGTCATAGATTGCCTGTAATGCTTGCATTGCTTCCTGGTTATTATCGAACAATTGTAATTTTTGTTTTAATAATAACAGTTGATCTGACAAGGCTTGAACTGTCCACTTTAATCGCTTGCTATGTAGATACGGTTTTTTATCTTTAATACAGCTACCAACTTGATGACAATCGCTACTAAGTTGTAATAATAGCTGGTGGAAACCTTCTAAAATCTGACTACGCCCAAAGGTATGCTCTAGTTGACTGTATAGATATTGACTGGCACAAATGCGTTCATGGATTTGCTCTGCAACGAGGTAATATTGATTAAGGCGTGCTAACTCCTGTTGGCGCCTATTGGCTTGGTATTGGCCTTTTACCATATCTTTAGAAGAAGCTAAGCGAGCCACAATACTAATATTTAATACTGCTAATTTTTGTCTAGTATCGGTAATCGCCTGTCGAGAGTTTCCTTTTTGAGTATCGAACAATTCCGATTTTTGTAATTGATAGCGGCTTAATGCATAAAATAACTGTGCTAATTGTTCGCGCAGTGTTCGGTTAGGGCTCAAATGTGACCAAGCAATAGCAAACAGTCCGTACCATAAAGCACCTAAGGCTAATAGTAGTGGGGATTCAAACCATGCAGCCTCTGGTTGATGGCCAATCAGGGTATAAATAGCAATAAGGATTGCACCAAATCCAATACGGCTATAGTGCATACCTAAACTTGCTAACATCATAAAGGCAAAAGTAGATACCCCTAAACCCGCTGCAAATAAAAAAGGGTAGGGTAAAAGCAATTCAACGCTCGATGAAGCTACAAAGAAGCAGGCAATGACAGTTGCTATAAACTTTTGTCTATCTTTAGTGTTCTCATCAACCTCTACAATAGCTGACGCTAACACACCTAAACATAATGATAGCGAAATTGCTAAACTTGATTGTTTAAAGAAACCAAATTGTAGATCAAAAATAGCAGGGACAAATACACAAGCCATTGCGATTACAATTCTAAAGCCGGAATGGGTATTAGAATCTGTAACTAGGCGTCTGAGCATTAAAGTAAAAGAGTGTTGCATGCAAGACTTCTCATGAGAGTGAAATGGGTCAAATAGAAAGGTTATTTTATACTAATCAGATAAATTAATAGATCTAATTTCTTATTCATTTAAGCATATTTTGATGACAAAAAATGAGCCTATAGCGAGTCTCTTAATGATCATTTTCAAGCTGCGCATTATAGACATTATCAGGATCAGAATGAAATAGTAAAAATCCTCACAATCAAAGGGATAATTTGAACTTTTAAGGTTTATTTTTAGTTATTAAATTTTGTATGTTTGGTGTGACTTCTTAAGTGAGTTTTGCGACAATAGCGAGAATTTCTTAACTACAAAGAGTATTGCTTGATGTCTGCACAAATCATTGATGGGAAAGCGATTGCGGCTAAGGTTACTGATAAAGTAACTGAAGGTGTGAAAGCACGTATAGCAAAGGGCCTTCGCGCTCCCGGTCTCGCTGTTGTGTTAGTAGGTGGTGATCCTGCTTCACAAATTTATGTTCAAAGTAAACGTCGTACTTGTGAAAAAGTTGGTTTTACATCTAAAGCCTATGACCTACCTGACACTACCACACAAGATGAGTTATTGGCTTTGATCGATCAGCTTAATGATGATGACAGCATTGATGGTATTTTAGTGCAATTCCCATTACCAAAATCATTAGATGAAACGCTAGTGGTTGAACGTATTCAACCAAGCAAAGACGTAGATGGCTTCCATCCTTATAACGTAGGGCGTTTAGCGCAACGTATTCCTAAATTACGCTCTTGTACGCCACGTGGTATGATCACTATGCTAGAAACTATCGATGTTGACCTACATGGCAAACATGCAGTAGTAGTCGGGGCTTCTAATATCGTTGGTCGTCCAATGACTTTAGAGTTATTGTTAGCGGGCTGTACAACAACGACTTGTCATCGTTTTACGACTGACTTAGAGCATCATGTGCGCCAAGCGGATATTTTGGTCGTTGCTCGCGGTAAAGCTAACTTTATTCCTGGTGAATGGGTTAAGAAAGGTGCGATCGTACTTGATGTAGGTATTAACCGTCTAGAGAATGGTAAAATTACTGGTGATGTTGATTTTGAAGTAGCTAAAGAAAGAGCTGCGTACATTTCGCCTGTACCAGGTGGTGTTGGCCCAATGACAGTGGCTACTCTGATTGAAAATACGTTATTTGCTTGTAACGAATTTCATTCATAATTAGTGAGTTTATTTAAGTTAGTAATAAAAAAGACTGCCTAGGCAGTCTTTTTTGTATCAGAGCCAAAATAGCGGATTAACTACTTTAGGTTATCTAAATATCTTTCAGCGTCTAGAGCTGCCATACAACCTGTCCCAGCAGAAGTAATTGCTTGGCGATAGATGTGATCAGACACATCACCAGCAGCGAATACACCAGGAATAGTAGTTTGAGTTGCATTACCTTCGCTACCTGTTTGTACTTTAAGGTAGCCATGGTTCATTTCTAATTGGTCGATAAACATATCGGTATTTGGTTTATGTCCAATTGCAATAAACACACCCATTACATCAATTTCTTCGGTTTTTTCAGATAACGTATCTTTCAGGCGTAAACCTGTTACACCCATATCGTCGCCTAAGACTTCTTCTAAAGTGCGGTCAGTATGTAAAATGATATTGCCGTTTTTGACTTTTTCATTTAAACGATCTAATAGAATTTTTTCTGAACGGAATTCAGTACGGCGATGTACAAGGTGAACTTCAGATGCGATATTTGATAAATAAAGTGCTTCTTCAACAGCCGTGTTACCACCACCAACAACCGCAACTTTTTGATTACGGTAGAAGAAACCATCACAGGTTGCACAAGCTGAAACACCACGTCCTTTAAATGCCTCTTCAGAATCTAAACCTAAGTAACGTGCTGATGCACCTGTAGCAATAATTAATGCATCACAAGTATAAGTGCCAGTATCACCTTTTAAAGTAAATGGAGGTTTAGTCAATTCTACTTCGTTGATATGATCAAATATGATCTCTGTATCAAAACGTAAAGCATGTTCTTTCATGCTTTCCATTAAACCTGGGCCCGTCATATCAGCTGCGCCACCAGGCCAGTTTTCAACTTCAGTTGTTGTGGTTAATTGTCCACCTTGCTGCATACCAGTGATTAAAACTGGTTTTAGGTTAGCACGTGCTGCATAGACTGCCGCAGTGTAACCAGCTGGGCCTGAACCTAAAATTAACAATTTGTTATGTATTGCTTCGCTCATATTATTACCTTGAATAATGCTACTCAATCGAACCTTTAAACCATCACCAGTAATGAAGTGAGGTTGATTAATTGATTGTTGATAAATGCTATTGATTCTAAACTGTTGGGTGACAAACTTCAGTAAAAAAAACGGATATTCCATAGGAATATCCGTTTTTATCAATAGTTATTATCTACTAATTATAATGATGTTTTAACTGTTTCACTACTTGAACGGTTACTAGCAAAAGAGCTACCAGCTTGTTGTGATGCTTTCACAATCGCTTGACGTTCAGTCGCTGCAACGATCTTTATCTCTTTAGAAAGATCTAAAGGCTCTGAAATCGTTTTAACCATAGCTGAAGTTGATAAGCCTTTAGCGATACTGACCGTACCCGTTTTACCTATTACAGTGTCAACTGGTGTTGATTTAACCGGTGCTGCTTCAACGGCTACTGGCGTCTCTTGTTCAGTTGATACTGGAGATACTTCCGTAGGCGCTTCTTCTACCGTTTCAACTTCAGGTGCCGATTCAGGTGTTACAATAATTGGCTCTGGTGTTTCTTCAACGACTACAGTTTCAACTGGCTTAGCTTGCTCAGGTACAGTTTCTGCTGGTGCTGCCGCTTTTTCTGCTAACGGTAAGATTTTTTGAGCAGGAGTGACTACAGAATTTTCAACACTTTTTTGCAGCTTTTCAGCTTCTTGTTGAGGGGCTTCAGTTGGAGCAATGCTATCTACTGTTTCTGCCACTGGCGCTGCTGATTGCACTTTTGGTGCTTCAACTTGCTCTGTTTCAGTCTCAGGATAGCGTGATGTTACTGCTTCTTTAGCTGAATCATTCTGTTGATCGCGCTTATTACGTTGGCCATTGTTACGTAGGTAACGAGAGCGACGTTGTGGAATTTCAACCGGTGTATACGCTTCTTCTGTATTCGCTGTTACTTCTTCTGCGACTACTTCCGTTGCTTTATCTTCAACGTTAGGCACTGGTTGCTTTTTCGTTTCTTTAGCGGCTTCAGGTGCTTTTTTAGCTTTGTTTTTAGCTTTTGGCTTTTTAGGCTCAGCGGCTTTAACAGGAACTTCATTGCTGACGTTAGCTGCGTCATTTACGTTCGTTTCAACAGCATTTTCAGGCTGTTGCACACGTACTTTTTTACGCATATTGCGACGTTTACGACGTGCTACGATCACTTCTTGGTTATTACCTTTCTCGTTATTATCTTGAGCTGGTTTTCCTTCGCTTTCGTATTTTTTAGCTTGTTGCGTTGGTTTACGATCTGATGGTTTACGATTATTTCGACGCTCATTTGAGTGCTCAGCCGATTTGTCATTGCGGTTATTACGCTGACGATTACGGTTTTGATTACCTTTATTATTGCGTGGATTACGTGTCGGCTCTTTTTTAGTTTGTGGCTCTGGTTGAGGTGTTTTCTCTACTTCAACTTTTGGCTCGGCACTAAAGAACTTAACGATAGACTGAATCAATTTAGCAACAAAAGAAGGCGATTGCTCAGCAGCTTTCACTGGTGCATTCGGTTTAACTTCTGCTTGTGGTGTTGCATCTTTCTTCGGCGCACTGAAGCCATTTAATAGTGGCTCTTCAAGCTCTTCATGTTCTTTCTGGGCACTGTTTGGAATGTATACCGTATGTTGCTTCTCAAGTGCATCATAGTTGATATCTTCTTTACCATCTTTACGCGTGCGCTTAACTTCGAAGTGCGGCGTTAATAGGTTGGCATCAGGCACGATATACACTTCACAGCCGTGACGGTTTTCAATTTTAGCGACTGCTTTACGTTTTTCATTAAGCAGATAAGCTGCAACAGCTACCGGTACACGCGCTTGAATCTGTGCTGTGTTTTCTTTTAGGCCTTCTTCTTCGATTAAACGAAGAATCGCTAATGATAATGAGTCATTATCGCGAATAGTACCTTGACCATGACAACGGGGACATACACGAGACGCTGATTCACCTAAAGAAGGGCGAATACGCTGGCGTGACATCTCCATTAAACCAAAGCGAGAGATACGACCTAATTGGATACGAGCTCTATCTTGACGAACAGATTCTCGCATTCTATTCTCAACTTCACGTTGGTGGCGGGCAGGGGTCATATCGATGAAATCGATCACCACTAAACCACCTAAATCACGTAAACGTAATTGGCGTGCAATTTCTTCTGCTGCTTCTAAGTTAGTGTTAAAGGCAGTTTCTTCGATGTCTCCACCACGTGTAGCACGTGCAGAGTTGATATCTATTGAAGTTAATGCTTCAGTTGGGTCAATAACAATTGAACCACCTGATGGTAGACGCACTTCACGTTGAAATGCCGATTCAATTTGGCTTTCAACTTGATAGTGAGTAAATAATGGAATTTCACCTTGGTATAGTTTTAAACGGTTAACGTAGTCTGGACGTACCATTTCAATGTGGCTTTTAGCCAGCTCGAAGGTTTTAGCGTGGTCAATAACGATTTCGCCAATATCACGACGAAGATAGTCACGAATAGAGCGTACAATGACATTACTTTCACGGTGAATTAAGAAGGGTGCTGCTTTGGTTTTTGATGCTTGATCAATGGCTTGCCAATGATTAACCAGTACATTTAAATCCCATTCAAGTTCTTCAGCTGATTTGCCAACACCTGCGGTACGAACGATTAATCCCATACCTTTAGGTAATTTAAGATCAGATAAAGCTGCTTTTAACTCGGTACGGTCATCTCCTTCGATACGACGTGAAATACCGCCAGCACGAGGATTATTTGGCATTAATACTAAGTAACTACCAGCTAAACTAATGAAAGTAGTTAAGGCAGCGCCTTTATTACCACGTTCCTCTTTTTCTATTTGAATAATTACTTCCTGGCCTTCTTTAATCACATCCTTAATGTTTGGGCGGCCTTTGAATGAATATCCTTCTGGGAAGTAGTTACGTGCAATCTCTTTAAGTGGTAAAAAACCGTGACGTTCTGCGCCGTAGTCTACAAATGCAGCTTCTAAACTTGCTTCTACACGTGTGATTTTACCCTTATAAATATTTGCTTTCTTTTGTTCGTGACCAGGACTTTCAATATCAAGATCATACAGCTTTTGCCCATCGACGAGGGCTACACGTAACTCTTCTGCTTGAGTTGCGTTGATTAACATTCTTTTCATTTGTGAACTCTTGTAGTATTTTTTTCGTTATTTTCTATATGTACTAACTGTTTTTCTGCATGCTTGACCTCATGTCTGGTTATACAATCTCTCGACTGGAAGTATTCAGAGGTGCGTTAAAAAGCGGATACAAAAAAGGTTAAATCAAAATTAATTCAACACATCAGCGTTACATTCTAATCATTTGATTTGCTTTCATAATAGCCATGCCTACCAGCAATCTTATAGTGAAGTAATTGCGAGGCATTAACTTTGTTATTGTCGCATTTATATCTACTTACAAGCAACAAAGTTTTTGCATATTATGCGATCAGGCATGATAAACTTAACGAATGGAACAGATAAATCACTCAGTACGCATTATTGACATCGCTCAAGAAAATGCACAACAACGTATCGACAACTTTCTTCGCTTACATTTGAAGGGCGTGCCTAAAAGCATGATCTATCGAATTGTGCGTAAAGGAGAGGTTCGAGTTAATAAAAAACGCATTAAACCCGATTATAAATTGCAGGTAGGCGACAGTGTACGTATTCCGCCTGTTAAAGTAGATCCGGAAAATGCATTACCTTCACCCAAACTCAACAGCATTAAAAATTTAGAATCCGCTATTGTCTATGAAGATGATGCCCTAATTATTTTAAACAAGCCTTCTGGGCTGGCTGTACATGGTGGTAGCGGACTTGATTTTGGCGCAATTGAAGGCTTACGAGCATTACGCCCTGATTCACGCTTCTTAGAGTTAGCTCACCGTTTAGATAAAGCCACTTCTGGCTGTTTATTGATTGCCAAAAAGCGCAGTATGTTACGTGCATTACATGAGCAATTACGTCAGAAAACCATGAAAAAACAGTATTTCGCGTTAGTAAAAGGCCAATGGGATAAAAAAGACCGTTTGGTACGTGAACCTTTATTAAAAAATGCCCAAGATTCAGTGGTCAAAGTCAGTCCACTAGGTAAAGCATCTGAAACTCATTTTAAAATTATACAGCGCTATGAAGGCGCAACATTAGTCGAAGCAAGCCCTGTCACCGGACGTACTCACCAAATTCGTGTGCACAGCGCATGTAAAGGTCATAATATTGCTTGTGATGAACGTTATGGTGACAGTGCCTTTGATAGTAAAATGACGGCACTAGGATTAAACCGTCTTTTCCTGCATGCAGCGCATATTACTTTCTTTCACCCTGTGTTAGAGAAAAGAATGACCGTTAGTGCACCACTTTGTCCTCGCTTAGAGGCACTTTTGAGCAAATTACAACGAAGCTAAGATGAAATATCAATTAATTATTTTTGATTGGGACGGCACGTTAATGGATTCGCTTGATAAAATTGTGCTGTGTATGCAACGGGCGGCACAAAAAGTTGCGATTCCAGTGCCAAGCGAAGAAGCAGTAAAACATATTATCGGTTTGAGTTTGGAAAAAGCAGCAGAGCAATTGTTCCCTGCATTACCTTATGGTAAGCAACAAGCTTTAGTGGATGCCTACCGAGACCAATATCATGCTAATCAACACATTGATACGCCATTCTATAACGGTATATCAGAGTTGGCTTGGATCGTATGATTGCCAAAACTAACACGTCTACTTTGTTTAATGCCACTGTCTGCGCAGATGAAGCTAATTCTAAACCTGATCCGTTAATGATTAGACAGTTATTAGATAAGTTAAGCATTTCTGCGGACCAAGCTATCATGATAGGTGACTCTATTTATGACTTAGAGATGGCCGCAAACGCAGGGGTTGATAGTTTAGGTGTAAGTTATGGTGTGCACAGTGCAGAGCTGTTGATGCAAGCTAGACCTAAAGCCATTTTGAATTGTCTTGCGACTGAGCTAGATAGTTATATTTAAGTTATTTATGAAGGGTTTATTGTGAAAGAATCAGCTTTGAAAGATAAAGTATTGTTTAGCGAATATATAAAATTAACTGGACGTGGTGAAAAAGGTCGTCGTCCTTTAACCATGGCTGAAGCAAAGCAAGCATTAACTGATTATTTACAGGGTGATGCCAGTATTTTGCAACTGGCTGTGTTGTTAATGTTACAACGAGTGCGATGTGAAACGCCAGAGGAAGCGGCTGGCTACATTGAAGCGCTACGTGCACAAGTCTCTGAGCAATGGCAAACTTTACCTGTCGATTTAGATTGGCCATGTTTCGCAGGTAAAAAAAGACAACCACCTTGGCTATTATTGGCTGCAAAAGTATTAGCAGCAAATGGTATTAAGATTTTTTTGCACGGTCACATGACAGTCGATTTAATCAAATACCAAGTGGAATCAGCTTGTCCGCTATTAGGGATTGAAATTGCAGATACACCGGAAAAAGCTAAACTCGCTTTAGAAAAAGAGGCATTAGTTTATGTTCCTTTATCTGCATATTGTCCTGAATTAATTGAGTTATTAGCCTTGCGTGAACAAGTTGGCCTACGCACACCATTAAATACAGTCGCTCGAAGTGTTAACCCTACTAAAGCACCCTATAGTATTCACGGCGTTTTTCATAAAAGTTATGAAAAAATACATGCTGAAGCTGCACTATTAAACAATGAGCATAGTATCATCGCTTTTAAAGGTGAAGGGGGGGAAAGTGAAGTCAACCCACGCGTTTCAACCTTAGCTTGTGGTGTGACACAGGTAGATGGTCAAACTCGTTATATTGAACAAGATTGGCCAACTTACCTAGCAGACTTTTCCGGAGCACACACCGAAGTCTCTGCAGAGTATTTATTAAAAGTATGGAACAAAGAAATTGAAGACGTATATGGTGATGCTGCCGTTATTACTACTATGGCGATGGTATTAAAGCAGATGCAGCCGGCATGCTCACAGGATGAAGCGTTACAAAAAGCAAAACAGTTATGGGAAACTAGAACTATTTAGTCAGCCAGTTGTTAAATGCTCTATTAAAAAGGAAGCGAATAGCTTCCTTTTTTACTTTCTACTGACTAACTCTTAAATAGCTAAAACGCTAAGAGTAGATGTCTGTTAATTTTATCTGATTTTTCTGATTTGAATGATCATGCCAAATAGAGGGTGATCAAAATAGTGTATCTCGCCACTACGCAAACGGGTTGATTGATCAAATAATGTTTCAGTAATTACTTTTTCAGTACGTACATTTCGTTGTACTGGTTCTTGATTAACAATTTGTACTACACCATCTTGTTCAATTGCTTTTGTTTCTGGAGCTCGAACAGATAAAGGTGATGAAACTGCCTTTTCTGTTTCAGTTCTTACTATTAATTGGCTATCGATGTGCAGGTAGCGCTCTACATAAATCAGTAAATTACCATCGATTTCATAAAGGTCTTGTAGTATCTCTTTCTTTTGTAAGGCAGCTAAGACATCCAACGATTCATCTGATTGTGCTTTGTCTGTACTTGAAGGTGCGCTAGATAAACCAGTTTGCTCCATGGCTAAAGCATAGTTTTTTCCTGCAAAAAGATGAATAGGTAATGCATTCTGTTTACTTTGTATTGGCATACGCCAAGCTGTATGCAATAAAGGGGTGAACAATTGATGATTATTCAGTCTATTAAGTTGCTCGTTAAGTCTTGTACCATTTAATCGCTTTAATCGATGACCTCCCTGTACCATTTGAGCATCAGTGAGACGTACCGGGTTTTGTTGATGTAAACAAGGCTCCCCAGCTAAACAGCTTGTCGCTGGATTGGCTTTAATAACTTCTAAGCGATCACGTTGTTTTAAATAAACATTATTTTGGTCGAGTTGTTCACTGTTATCTTTTACATCAACATTACGTTTAAATACGAGTACTTCAACGTCAAACCAACGGTCACCAGCTGCCTGCACATTTAAAGAACAAGTTGCGGCAAAAAACAATGATAAAATATAACGTAAATTCAAAAGGTTATCCTTTTTTTGATTTATTTAATAAGGTTTAATTTAAAACTATCAAGTAACTGTTTCAACCAGTTTAAGCGTTCTGCACTATTCTCTAATGCAATACTGAATTTTAATTTACTCGGTCCATCAAGTTTAAAGGTATTTGATTGTGTTTGCAGTAATGAAACAAGGAACATTGGATCAACTTTTGAATGCTCCGTAAAAGTTACGGCGCCACCTAAAGCATGTGCTTCAATACGTGCAATGCCTAACTTCGAACATCTTTGTTTGATTGCTGTTACTGCCACTAAATTTTTTGTTGAATCTGGTAATAATCCAAATCGATCAATTAGTTCTACTTGTATCTCATTAAGTTCATTATTATTTTTACTATTTGCAATACGTTTATACAAAGATAAACGCATATTCACATCCGGAATATAATCGTCTGGAATAAGTGCAGGAATTCTTAACTCAACTTCTGCTTGAGTTGATAATAGGTGTTCTAAACTTGGTTCTTGACCATTACGTAAAGCCTCCACCGCTTGATTAAGCATATCCATATATAGATTGAAGCCAATACTGGTAATTTGCCCTGATTGTTCATCACCTAGTAATTCACCGGCACCACGAATTTCTAGATCGTGTGTTGCAAGTGTAAAACCTGCACCTAAAGTATCCAGTGAACCGATTGCTTGAAGACGCTTTTTAGCATCTTTAGTCATTAACTTAGGTGTTGGTGTTAATAAATAAGCATAAGCTTGATGGTGCGAACGACCAACACGACCACGTAATTGATGTAACTGTGCTAAACCAAGATGATCGGCACGGTTAATGATAATGGTATTCGCAGTAGGTATATCGATACCAGTTTCTATGATAGTCGTACAAACTAATACATTTTGGCGCTGATGATAAAAATCAGACATAACGCGTTCTAGCTGTTGTTCATTCATTTGACCATGGGCAATGGCAATTCTTGCTTGCGGTAATAAAGTTTGTAAATCAGCTGCCGCTTTTTCGATAGTATCGACATTATTGTGTAAGAAATACACTTGACCACCACGCATAATCTCACGTGTAATCGCATCACTGATGGTTTGATCACTGCGTTGTTCTACAAAGGTCTTCACAGCTAAACGTTTGGCTGGCGGGGAGGCGATGATAGAGAGATCACGCATTCCATTCATCGACATATTTAAAGTACGAGGAATAGGTGTTGCTGTAAGCGTTAAAATATCGATTTGCGCTCGTAAACGTTTAATTTTTTCTTTTTGGCGTACTCCAAAACGATGTTCCTCATCGATTATTAGTAAGCCTAAATCCGCGAAATTAATACCATCACTTAGTAATTTGTGTGTACCGATTAGAATATCCACTTTACCGTCAGCGGCATCTTGTAAAATCAGCTTCTGTTCTTTAGCTGTCTTAAAGCGCGATAATACCTCAATTCTCACTGGCCAATTAGCAAATCTATCTCGAAAATTTTCAAAATGTTGTTGAGCGAGCAAAGTGGTCGGTACTAATAAAGCCACCTGGCGCGCATTGTCGGTTGCCATAAAGGCTGCACGCATTGCAACTTCAGTTTTCCCAAAGCCTACATCACCACAGACCAGTCTATCCATAGGTTGTGATGAACACATATCGGAAATAACTGAGTTGATGGACAGCGCTTGATCATGTGTCTCTTCATAGGGAAAGTCATTACTAAATAATGCATAGTTTTCTTTATTTAATTGATACCTAAAGCCTTTTTTAGCTGCGCGTTGTGCATAAATCTCAAGTAGTTCAGCGGCGACGTCACGAACTTTTTCGGCGGCACGTTTTTTGGCTTTTGCCCAGGTATCATTGCCTAATTTACTAATAGGCGCGGTTTCTACGTCACTGCCACTGTAACGACCGATCAGGTGCAATGAGGTAACAGGTACATACAGTTTATCACCACGCAAGTACTCCAATGTTACAAACTCATTAACACTGCCAGAGACTTCGATAGTTTGTAGTCCTAAATATCGAGCAACACCGTGGTCAATATGCACAACAGGCTGGCCTACTTTTAATTCGGCTAGGTTACGAACGATATGTTCTGAGTTTTCTTCACCATTATTATCTTTATTTTGGCGTCGTCTTTGGGTTATTTTGTTACCCAATAATTCTGTTTCAGTGATAAAGGCAAAAGCGGAATCAATGATCAAAAAGCTATGTTCAACACGACTAACGGTGATATACACTTTGTGTTTATCTGGCTTACATTCACTTAGGTGGTTGACTGATTTTATGTTGAGTTTAAGTGGGCTGAGTAACTCTAATAATGCTTCTTTACGACCTGCCGATTCAGCACTGAGTAAAATGGTGCCATCAAAACCTTCAATAAAAGCACTGATATTAGCTAATGGATTTTTATCTTTATGGTGGATCTTAATATCTGGCAATGTGGTCAGCGGTAAATTAGTTTTACCAGCTTTAGGTAATGCAAAAGAGGCGTTTTGTAACTGATACTTTGGAAACTCATTGAGTCGTCTGAAACATTGTTCTTGGCGAAGGTAAAGTTCAATGGGCTGCAATAGCGGACGAAGTAAATCAACGCCTCGCTCTTCGAAACGATGTGTGATGGTTTTCCAGAATTCGTCGATAGCAGTACCAATATCACCAAGGATACATAAACGACTTTGTTTAGGAAAATAATCAAATAAAGTGGCTGTCTCATTAAAAAATAGCGGCAGATAATATTCGATACCAGCAGGTAAGTTTGTTTGTGAAATCTGCTGATAAATCGAATCGTTACTGGTACATATTTTTGCTGGGAATTTATCTTGGTAAGCTTGTTTAAAGTTTTCGATAGCCTGTTTATCTGTTGCAAACTCATGAGCGGGTAACATCTTTATCTGTTTGATAGTTGGTAAAGAGCGTTGCGTTTCAGTATCAAAAGGGCGAATGGAATCAACTTCATTATCGAAAAAATCGATACGGTAAGGAGTGTCGCTAGCCATTGGGTAAATATCAAGTAATGAGCCCCTTGCACAAAACTCACCGTGTTCTTGTACTTGGTCCACTGCGTAATATCCAGCTTCTTGTAATTGCTCTCGTAACAGTTGTAACTCTAATTGTTGTCCGGTTTTAACCACTAATGTATTTTGTTTTAAATAACTAGGCGGCGCTAATCTCAACAGTAGAGTCGTTACTGGGATAATCAAAATACCTTCTTTCATAGAAGGCAGTTGATACAAGGTTTCGATACGTGTTGAGATAATATCTTGATGCGGTGAAAAATGATCGTAAGGTAATGTTTCCCAGTCTGGAAATAGATTAACTTCAAATTTGTTCTCGGCAAAAAATAATAACTCTTGATGCAACTTAATGGCACTGGGTGTGTCATTAACGATGACGATTAACGGCGACTTTTGTGGATTAGCCTGGGCACATTGGCTGATCACTAAACTTTGACTACTACCGACTAAATTGGCTAGTTGTTGTGTGTCGGTTGCTGATTTTAATGTTTGTATGTCGAGTAAATTGTTCATGTTTTGACTTATTTTATTTATTTAATTGCTAAGAAAAGTGCGTGTGAAAACAGTGCGTATAGGTAATTGTAATGCATAGTTATAGCACTCTTTAACTGTTAGTTTCCCGTAATTTCGCTCTGTCTTTTAGCTGTTGAGATTGTATATGTAAACTGGCACGAATTAATAGCTCACGATCTTGGTCTCGAATAAGAGTGTAAGTTAATGTACACTGCTCGGCGCTTATTTCTGTGACGTTAGCATAACAATAAATAGCAGAGGATTCTTCAGGTAAAAATATTTTTAACCTGACAATATCTTCTTTTTTCAGTGTGTTATTGTTTTTTATGATTAAGCTACCCGCACTAAACTTAATGCTTTGATGACGTGATTTTTCTTCATCTTGTTGGGTTAGTACATAGCTTAATAGGGTATTAATTTTTTGGTTTTGGGCTTGCAGATATTGCCATAGCGCTTTACTGGTTTCATTGTTTAATTTTAATGGTGTCAAGATGTTTGCATCGGCTTGTGCTAAGTCACTGGCCATTCTAAATGGGCCTGGAATCTCTTGCTCAAAAGCCTGTTGATTGAGAGGGATTTCCTCTTTACCAATTGATTTTAAGTTGATTGAAAGTGTATGTTCTACCAAAAAATATTCATTATTATTCATATTTACAAACCAAGCAGTAATTAAGTGGTGGCAAAACACCTTATTCTAGGAGTTTTGTCTGTCTTAGCGAATAAAGATACATTAGAATGGCTTGCATTAAAATGTAATCAATAAGTTAAGTCTAATTTAGTGAGGTTAATGATGGATTGTGTGGCACATTTCTTCATATTAATCACGTTAGTCTGAATTAAAGATAATTATTATAAAAGGTAACTATGTTTTATCCTTTAAGTGTTTTCATCGGTTTACGTTATACAAAGTCAAAGCGTAATAACCAATTTGTCTCGTTTGTTTCCTTATTTTCTACTGGTGGCATTATTCTCGGCGTTTTAGCATTGATCACTGTATTGTCGGTGATGAATGGTTTTGAAGCTGAATTAAAGCAGCGAATTTTAGGAGCAATTCCCCAAGCTAAGTTAACTAACCAAACTAATACTATTACGGACTGGCAACAGCGTATAGATCAACTTCCTGACGATCCTTTAATTGTTGATGTTGAGCCAATGATTAATGCTGAAGCGATTTTGCAAAGTAAGGTTGGTTTACAAGGAGTAAAAATTGAAGGTGTTTATCCTGATAAATATGCCAGTGAAACCGTCAAAAGCAATATAGTGGTAGGTAGTTTAGATAAGTTAGTTGCAAGCGAATATAAGATCATCATTGGTGACCAGTTAGCACGCATGTTAGGCGTGACGATTGGCGATAAGGTAAGAATAACATCTACCAGAGGAGTACGTTATACGCCTTTAGGGCAAGTGCCTAGCCAACGCAACTTTACTGTTGCGGGCTTGTTTGATGTTGGCTCAGATGTTGATAAATATCTGGTGCTGATGCATGCCCAAGATGCCGCACGTTTAATTCGTATTCAGACAGACCAAGTGACTGACTTACGTTTCTATTTTACTGAACCTTTTGCGGTGGAGTCATGGACACCTCCGGCATTACAAAAAGATGAGATGATTATTGATTGGCGTAGCACACATGGAGAGTTATTTGCGGCGGTGAAAATGGAAAAAAATATGATTTGGTTACTACTGTGTTTAATTATAGCAGTGGCTGCATTTAATATTTTATCTTCCTCGGTGATGGTGGTTACTGATAAAAGTGCCGAAGTAGCGATATTAAAGACTCTTGGCATTAACGCCAATACGATTAATTTGATATTTATTATTCAGGGGGCATTTAGTGGCATCGTTGGAGCATTAATTGGTACAGGTTTAGGGCTATTATTGAGCACCTACATCAATGAAATTATGTCGTTTTTAGGCCTACATTTATTGGCTAATGCATCAGGCGGCACCCGACTTCTTCCCGTTGTACATGAGCCTGTGCAAATAGTATCCATTATGTTAGGTGCAATGTTTTTAAGTTTATTAGCAACTTTATATCCGGCTTACAGAGCGGGTAAAGTTAGCCCAGTTGAGGCATTAAGATATGAGTAATTCAATAGTAGTTTGTCAGGATTTAAGTAAAGTTTATCAAGAAGGGCGTTTAGCAACATCGGTGTTGCAAGGTGTTAACTTAGCCGTTGAACCAGGTGAGTTATTAGCAATTGTAGGCACATCAGGCTCAGGTAAAAGTACTTTACTGCATTTATTAGGTGCTTTAGATGCTCCTTCAACGGGAGATGTTATTTTTAATGGTAAAAATATTCATAAGTTATCTGCAAAACAACAAGCAAAGTGGCGTAATCAAGAGCTAGGGTTTGTTTATCAATTTCATCATTTGTTATCTGAGTTTACGGCTTTAGAAAATGTCGCAATGCCGCTTTTAATTGCTGGTGAGCCGATTAAAGTAGCACAGCAAAAAGCCTTAGATTTATTAACCCGTGTTGGCTTAAGTGAACGAGTTGCACATCGTCCATCGGAGCTTTCTGGTGGTGAAAGACAACGTGTTGCAATCGCAAGAGCACTTATTAACAAGCCTTCTTTAGTATTAGCAGATGAGCCCACAGGTAATCTAGATGCAAAAAGTGCAGAGTCTGTCTATCAGTTATTAAAAGAGCTCAATGCGGAACTGGGAACTGCTTTTATTGTTGTTACTCATGACCAGCAATTGGCTAATAAATTAGATCGACAGTTATATATGAGTAACGGCATTTTACAGGATACGCAGTAATGTTTAGACCTTTATCATTATTTGTTGGTTTACGTTACAGCAAAGCAAAGCATAAAAATAAGTTTGTGTCATTTATCTCCATGGCCTCGATTTTTGGGATTATTTTAGGTGTGGCGGTATTGATCGTGGGCCTTTCTACCATGAATGGTTTTGAAAAAGCATTAAGAGACCAGCTGTTATCGGTTATTCCCCATGCCGAGCTTGAAGTAGTAGAGGGTGACTTTGAAAACGAAAAAACAGTGTTATCTAAAGTTAGAGAACACCCAGGCGTAGCGGGTGCTAGCCCGTATATCGTGATGAATGCGCTGTTACAAAATAATATTAATATGAAAGCATTACAAATGCGTGCGATTAATCCTGAAACTGAAACTCAAGTGACTGCGGTTGAGCAGTATATTAAACAGGGGGGCTGGGAATTATTATCCAGTGAAGAAAACAGCATCATATTAGGAGAGCCTGTTGCTCAACAGCTTAAGCTAGCTGTTGGTGATACGGTAACACTATTATTACCTCAACCGAGTACGGTTAAATTAAGAGCGCCACGTAAATTTGCATTTACGCTGACCGGGACTTTTAAAATGGGGGGGCAAGTTGATACGACCTTAGGCTTCATCCATATTAATAAAGCCAAACAAATATTAGATGTACGGCATGCAACAGGCATTGCTTTTAAAGTCGATGATGTTTTGCAGGCACAGACATTAGCTCGCGAAGTGGCCTATAGCATCCCTGTGTACATGTATGTGAAGAGTTGGATCACTAGCCAAGGATATTTATACCAAGATATTCAAATGGTTAAATCATTGATGTATGTAATCCTTTTGTTAGTTGTTGCGGTGGCTTGTTTTAATATCGTTTCGACACTAGTGATGGCAGTTAACGAGAAACGAGGTGACATCGCTATTTTAAAAACAATGGGGGCTAATAAATGGTCTTTACGTGCTATTTTTATGGTACAAGGGGCATTTAATGGGTTGATGGGTAGCTTTTTTGGCGCTTTATTAGGTACTTATCTTTCTTTAAATTTAAGTTCTATTTTTGCTGCAATTGAAAGTTTATTAGGACGTAAATTTCTATCTGGTGATATCTATTTCATTGATTACTTACCATCACAAATCGATTATCAACAAGTAGTTGTTATAACTATTGTTGCTTTTGTTATGAGTGTTGTAGCGACTATTTACCCTGCATGGACAGCAAGTAATATTGAACCAGCTAAAGAGTTAGGCTATAGCCACTAAACTTAGCTATTAAATACAAGATTAAAATATGGTGTGTTGTTAATTCAACGCACCATACTCTGCCAGTAAGTCATATACTCCCTCCGCAATTAATCGATATCCTTGTGCATTTGGATGAACTGTATCGCTGTGTAACGCTGGTTTCTTTAAGACATCTCTCATAATGCCATTGCCCAGTGGAATCTTGTACTGTGTTGCTAACGTTTGGTATTGCTCAATATCAGACAAAAAGATCGTGGCTTCAGGCACGGACAATAAAATAACTTGAATATCTCTGTCTTGAGCCATTTCAATCATCTGTGCAAGATTGTCCTGCATTTTATCTAAATTTCTATTTTGTAAAACGTCGTTACCACCATGACAAAGAATCAATAACTGTGGCTGATATTTATCTAATAGTTTAGGTAAGCGTTTAAGTCCTTGTAGGCTAGTTTCGCCGCTAATACCTGCATTGATTACCTGTCTGTTTAACAGCAAGCCTAGTTGGACCGGATAACTTTCTTGTTTATTAGCTCCGCGACCAGAGGTTAAGCTATCACCAAAAGCTAAGATAGGTTGCTGCTCATTTAGAGGAGTTAAAGATGGAGAGTCACTACAGGCCATTAATAGTAAGGTAAACATTAAACAAAGGGGTATTTTCATGGACTAGGCTCGATAGTAACAATAATAAAAACAGCTGAGTGCTATAAAATATAGGCAAAAAAAAGCGCACTATACAGTGCGCTATGGGCATTTTTATATTAATTAATCGTCTAAAATACCTAGGATGCTCAATAGGTGAACAAAGATATTAAAGATGTTTAAGTATAATGAAACGGTTGCACGGATGTAGTTTGTTTCACCACCGTTAATAATACGGCTTGTATCGACTAGTATTAATCCAGACATAATCATAACTACAACACTGCTGATAACCAGTTGCATTAATGGAATTTGTAAGAATATGTTAGCAATCATCGCAACGATTACTGCAATCATACCAGCCATTAAGAAGCCACTCATGAATGAGAAGTCTTTACGAGAAGTTAGTACATAAGCAGATAAAGCAAAGAAGATGATAGCCGTTGTACCAAGTGCTTGCATAATTAGTGCAGGGCCGTTTGCCATTGTTAGGTAGTGATTTAACATGTTACCCAGTGATGCACCCATCACGCCAGTAAACATAAATACCCAGAAAAGACCTTTGCTTGAATCAGCTGTTTTAGAAACAACAAATAATAAACCGAAGCCAACTAGCATTAATACTAATGACATTATAGGCCCAATGCCGACCATGGTTGCTATGGTTGCAGTAACGGCACTGAATGCAAGTGTCATCCCTAACAGCATGTAAGTATTTTTTAATACTTTATTGATCGATACACCAGCACCACGTGTTTGAGTGTTAATTGAAGAATTCATAATGTACTCCAGTTGATTAAATAATAATTAATAAACATCATAACACTTGGATTTAGCTTGTGTAGTGTTTTCGTATGAGATTAGTTAACAGAGTGTGATATATGTAATAGTAATTTTAAAAAGATAGTGTTTAGGGCAAGTAAAAGGACTATTTACACTTTTTAAGTAATAACAATTAGTTATGAGGATTTATAGGAAATGAATATCAGTGATATAGACATTGGTAGCTGAGCAATGATAAAAATAAAAAAGGCACCGAAGTGCCTTCATAGTATTAGGTCTTTTAAAAGGGCTTATTTAGCGCCTTCGATGATACCAACAAACTCTTCAATAATTAGTGCTGCACCACCTACTAAACCGCCGTCGATGTCAGCTTGAGCAAATAGCTCTTTTGCACTGTTTGCTTTAACACTACCACCGTAAAGAATTTGCACTTTCTCTGCAACTACTTCACTTTGTGCTTTTAACCATGAGCGGATGTGTGCGTGAACTTCTTGAGCTTGCTCAGAAGTTGCAACTTTACCTGTACCAATTGCCCATACTGGCTCATATGCGATTACTGAGTTTTCAACTGCTGCAATACCTGCAACGTCGATAACAGCTTTAAGTTGTGCTTCAACTACTGCGAATGTTTTATCAGTTTCACGCTCTTCTAGCGTCTCACCGATACAAAGAACAGGAACCAGGCCATTTTCTTGAATAGCCACAAATTTAGCTGCAACAACTGCATCAGTTTCATTGTGGTATTGGCGACGCTCAGAGTGACCTACTAGGCTATATTTAGCACCAAACTCTTTAACCATTACTGGTGAAGTTTCACCTGTGAATGCACCAGAAACATTTGTGCTTACATCTTGAGCACCAAATTCAATGCTGTTGCTTGCTGTTAAGTTAGCAACTTGCTCAATGAAGATAGCCGGTGGGCATACTGCAACTTCAACATTGCTTGCTGCATCAGCTGCGCCTTCAATGCCTTTGATTAAAGTTGCAACTGATTCTTTTGTACCGTTCAGTTTCCAGTTACCCATTACAAGAGGTGTTCTCATGTTTAACTCCGTTAGTTTATTTAAATTGTATGCTTTTCAGACATTTTGGTAATTAAAAATCACTTTACTTACCATATTGTGATCTATCCCAGTAAATTATCTGTTATCTACTATAAATACAAGTAAGGCTTCAATGAAAGTCCCATTTTTATTGTGTTCAATCAATAAAGCCTTAGTTTACTTGCGTAAATTGCACTGCAGGTTGCTGTTGATAGAACTCGTTGTCATTTTGTTCTTCAACTTTTGTTGGATTAGTGAAAGCTTCTTTGTCAAAAGCGATATCTCCCCCATCAATTACGCCTGAATTACTATCTATCGATTTAAAATCAAATAAATCAGTATCTGCTAAATGAGATGGGACTACATTCTGCATCGCGGTGAACATAGTTTCTAAACGACCAGGAAATTTTTGGTCCCATTCGCTGAGCATCTCTTCAGTTAATTTACGCTGTAAGTTAGGCTGAGAACCACACAGGTTACAAGGAATAATTGGGAACTTTTGTAATTTAGCAAAGGCTTCAATGTCTTTTTCTTTACAGTAAGCCAAAGGGCGGATCACAACATGTTCACCATTGTCAGAGACTAGTTTTGCTGGCATTGATTTCATTTTTCCTGCAAAAAAGAGGTTAAGCATCATAGTCGCAAGCATATCATCACGGTGATGGCCCAGTGCAATCTTTGTTGCTCCTAGCTCTTTTGCAGTATTGTAAAGAATGCCACGACGTAATCGAGAACATAGGCTACAGGTGGTTTTACCTGGTTCTAGTTTTTCTGTGACTATGCTGTAAGTGTCTTGCTCTACAATTTTATAATCAACACCTAACTTAGCCAGGTATTCAGGCAGAATGTGCTCAGGGAAACCCGGTTGCTTTTGATCCAAGTTAACAGCAATGATATCAAAGTTAATCGGTGCAACAGCTTTAAGTTGACTCAACATCTCTAATAATGTGTAACTGTCTTTACCACCAGAGACACATACCATGACTTTATCGCCATCTTCAATCATATTGTAATCTGCGATAGCTTGACCTGTTTGTCTACGCAACACTTTGTTTAATTTTTTGAGGTTAAATAATTCTTTTTCTGAAAGTTGCTGCGTCATTGTAAACCTTGTTTATGGAGAGTTATAAGCACGCGCATTGTATAAAAAGAGATGAGTGTATGTAAAGAGCTGAGCCCTTTATATTGGTGAGGGGCGAGCGATTAGAAAGCCTTGTATGCCATCAATATACATATGTTCTAAGATATGCTTTTGCTCAAGGCGTTCGATACCTTCAGCTACCACTTGACATTCCATTCGGTGAGCAACATCAATAATCATGCGAATAAACTGTTGATTGGTACTGTCATGCTCAATATCTACAATTAAGCTTGAATCAATTTTAATATAATCTGGCTTTAACTCTTTGAATAAACGGAATGAACCGATTCCTTTGCCAAAACGGCAAATCGCAGAGCGGCTACCTGCACGTTTTAACATATCAAAAAATCGCTTACTGGCTGTAAGGTGGTTGTCTAATGGTTTTTCATGCACTTCAAATACTAGTGATCCCGCGATATCAGCTTCACGCAATAATAGGCGCTCTAACCAAATAAGAAATGCACTATTTTGTAAAGAAGCATAACTTATATTAATTCCCCAGTGTGTATTTAAGTCTGCTTTCAATCGGTAACTCGCTATCGTACGTTCAATAATCAATTGTTCTAGTTTGACTATAGTATCGGTACGTTGAGCCATTGAAAAAACAGTGCTTGCAGGAATAACATTACCCGTTTCCCCTAAAAATCGGGTGAATATTTCTTGGTATCCTTTCATGTTACGGTGTATGGCATGGACCGGCTGTTGTAAAAATTCAAATGAACGATTAGTCATCAATGCATTGATCGCCGTCCGCCAGTGTTGTTCACCTAATTGGAACTCAGTATTTTCTTCAAGCACCCATGAGTTAGGGCCTGCAATTTGTGCTTTAGCTAATGCGATATCTGCTCTAGCAAGAACATGTTCAGGTAACTGTTTGGCAGAAATACGTGTCATACCATTAAAAGCGACACTTTCTAGATTATGCGTTGCTTGATATTGGTCAAATTTAAACTTTAACTCCTCACTATATTTATGTGCATGAGGGGTGGTCATATTATGGGCTATCACTGCGAAATCTGACCCACTAATACGGAATACTTCAGTATTCGCAAAGTTTGCTGACACTTGTTTAATCATTTTCGAAACACTTAATAAATAGTCATCGCCTTGATGAAAGCCTAGGCTAGCGTTTACCGTAGATAATTCAAAAATCCTTATAATCGATAAAATAGCATGATCCTGATTATTTTCGGCTGATAGCAGGTCAGTTAACTCCCTACGAAATGCATGGCGGTTATTCAAGCCCGTTAAACTGTCTTTATTGGCTTGGGTAGTTAACTTAAATATTTGTTCATTTTTTTCCGCTAAGTCATGGGTTAATTGTTTTATTTTTTTCTTAATCGTGTTCGCGGCTATGGTAAATATGGACTTTACACTTTCGTCATCGAGTGTTTCTTTAATTAATAGGCGTTCATTTTTTCTGAATAAGGTCAGATATATAAGATTGCAAAATAGTGTCGCAATGACTAAAGCGGCAATAATTAACAAAATAATTTGATGGTATAACTTGGAGTATTCGACATTCTTAGCCGTATATTCGATTACTTGATTTGTTGAAATTGAATATTGCTTTGAGGTGGAGATCGGCAAAACTTTACTAAAAAGCTCATTATCAGGTTGTTCTGATAAGATCAGGGGAGCTGCTAGCTGATCATTCGTGATCTTAATGTAACTAAAATCTTTAGTATTTATTTTGTTTTTTAAGTCAGCTTCAGAGGTGATGTCATTTAATACCGCTAATCTTTTATCAAGACCATATAAGTGCTGTTGTTTTGATAAAATAGGGTTGAATAATGCTTTTATAACAAAAACCAAGGCGATGATAATTACAGCAATAAGAAAATTAGAGATCCAAAAATTTCGTCCAAGGTTGTTCATTTGTAACCTCCTTTGATCTTAATGACTTATTGAAACTCGCTTTATTACCACCTAGGGTAAAGTATAGTTAGAAACTCTTTAATTGCAGAAAATAGTTTCATTTACTATTTTAATGAATGAAGAGTGTCACGTTTCAATAGTGCTATGATTAATAATTAATTTTTTTATTATATAGCAATTTAAAATCATAATTTAGTTTTTTTGTTTAATATTTGCTACTTGCGATAATCCGGTTGGTGCGTTAATAGTAAATATTTTGTTTGCTCATGTTGTGGGTTATCACAAATCTCTTCTGAAGAGCCTTTTTCGACAATCTTTCCTTGATGCAAGACCATGATTTGATCACTCATATGTTTAACAAGGTGCATATTGTGTGCAACAAAAATATAACTAGTCCCTTTAGTTTGTTGAATCTTTAATAGTAAATTAACAATCTTAAATCTAAGTGAAATATCTAGTGTGGTTAAGATCTCATCGACTAAAATAATGTCTGGATTTAAGATCATAGCTCTGGCAATAGCAACTTGGTGTTTTTGCATACTTGAGAGCATGTTAGGGTAAAATGCTAAATAATCAGGTAATAGACCTACTAACTTTAAAGTTTCAATAATTCGTTGATAACGCTGCTTTGCGTCTAAACTCGTATTTAACTCAATTGGTGCATTTAAGATTTTCCCTATGGTCATTTTAGGGTTAAGTGAACTACTTGGATCCTGGAATATCATACGGACTGATACACAACGTTTTTGTGAACTTAAAGTACGAATGGAGTGGCCTTTGATATAAATATCACCTGCATTTGCAGTTAATACACCTGCAATGGTTCTTACTAAGGCACTTTTACCTGAGCCACTTTCGCCTACAACCGCCAACGTTTCACCTTTTTCTAAGGTAAAACTTACTGGTCCAAAGGCTATTTTTTCTTTACTTCCAAAGAAACCAAAGGGTTGCTTAAAGCTTTTACACAGATCGCTTACTTTTAATAATGACGACATAACTAACTCAGCTTACTTGGGTAGTGGCAACGAAAACTGTGTCCTTTTTTAATGGTTAAGGCTGGATTTTTAACACATATTTTTTGAGCTTTTGGACACCTAGGACCTAATCGGCACCCGATAGGTAGTTGGTTTGATGAAGGGATATTACCTGGCAAAGTATATAGTTGTGCTTTATGTTCGTTGATCTCTTCATTATTGATCATGGTTTTAAGCATCGCTTGTGTGTAAGGATGCATTGCGGAACCCATGATTTGTTTATAAGAGCCTGACTCAACGGTTTGTCCACAATAAACCAGTGTCATGTAATCTGAGATACTACTGGTATTAGCAAAGTTATTACTTAGTATTAATAAAGTCGTGTTATTGAGTTGATTAAGTTTATAAAGAAGACGATAGATCTGCGATTGTGTCACTGATTCCATTGCTGTTGTTGGCTCATCGGCAATGATGAGACGTGGATTATTAGCAATCGCCATAGCAATCATTACCTTTTGGCAAACACCTTCAGATAATTGATGCGGGAAACTTTTTAATACTGCTACATCGTTTTGTATGCCGACTTTATGTAATAGTTCTTTAATTTGTAAGCGTCTAGAAGGCACTGTCACACGCTTTATTTTACTTAAAATAGGTCTAAAGCGCTGCTGCCAGGTTTTTTTAGGTAGTACGGATTCAATTTGCGTACGTATTCTTTGGCTAGGGTCTAGGTAAGAGCTAGGCTCTTGGAAAATAACTGAAATTTCAGTACCTAGTATGTTTCTTCTCTCTTTTTGAGATAGTTTCGTTAGATCGGTTTTATCGAGGAACATACGATCTGCGGTTACTGTCCAGTTACTGCTATGTAAGCCTAAAATAGCTTTGGCAATTAAGGTTTTACCTGAACCAGACTCACCAATTAGACCATGGATTGATCCATCAACAATATTAAGTGTCGCTTTATCGATAACCCGAATTGTGCCTTGGGCAGTTTCTATATCTATGCTGAGGTTCCTGATATCTAATAAAGCCATTATTCTTCTCCCTCAATCACCGCGTGACGTAAACCTTCTGCAAATACATTCACAATAATAATGATGATAAAGATCGCTAACCCAGGAAAAGCGACTAACCAAGGAGATAAATAGATTAACTCCATATTATTGGCAATCAAGGAGCCTAATTCTGTTTGTGGTAGTTGTGCACCAAACCCCAAGAATCCTAAGGTCGCAATTTCTATAATCGCCATGGTAAATAACCGGTTTAAGATAGTGGTCGTTGGCTCAAGAATATTGGGCAATATACCATATCTGAATAAGCGTGTTTTGGCTGCACCGTCCAACTGTAAGGCAATGATATATTGTTTATTCAACTCTTGTTCAATGGCCAGATAACTTGCTCTGATGAATTGAGGTAATAAAGATAAGGCGATTGCTAATAAGCAGTTAACATAACTGGGACCAAAGAAAGTAATTAAGATTAGCGCTGACAGTAAAGAAGGGATCGCGAGAAGGGCATCTAACAAATGGTGTAAAATACTAGCTTTCACTCCTTTAGTGAGAGCCGCACCTGCACCAATTGACATGCCTATAATAGATACAAAAAACGTAATTAATAGCGCGCCACCTAGGGTATATTGAATGCCATGAAATAGGCGTGACAAGGTATCTCTCCCAAGGTCATCGGTACCTAATACATGGTCAATAGAGCCTCCATCTACCCAATAAGGCGGGAGTAACATTTTATCGGGATCTTGAAGTAAAGGTGAGTGAGGCACTAACCATGAGGCAAAGAGTGATATCAAAATTAAACACACAATAACCCACATTGCGACAACAGCAATACTTTTACTTTTAAAAATCGACCAGATATAACGTAGTGGTGATTGTATTTTATCTTCATTAAAGCCGTTATTTATCAGCATATAACGAACCTCTTCTAATTGGGCTTATAATCACCATAATAATTTCTATCGCGATACTGAACATTAAAATAAAGCCAGTGATAATTAACATACCAGCGGGTAACGCGTGATAATCACCGGTTTTCAATGAATTAAACAGCCAAGTACCTATACCGTTAAGATTAAATACAATCTCAATAGTCATCGCAAAAGACAAGATGGTACTTAGTTGTAATCTCAATTGCGGGATAATCGGAGGTAATGCATTGTTCAGTGCATGCTTAAAGACAATTTTAGTACGAGAAAAACCTTTTGCATAAGCAGTTTGGATATAGTTACTACGCATTACCATGGTCATTGAATGACGTGTTAAACGCACAATTTCAGCAATTAAAAAGAATGACAATACCGCCGCTGGTAAAATAAGGTGAGCAACCCGATCAAAAAAGGCAAATAAACCGTATTCGGGAGTAACAAATAGGGTATCTATTAATAGAAAACCGGTCACCACTGGAATGTCGTAAACTAGGCTCATATTTCCATCTACGGGTAATATATCACCCCACACACTGGGTAATAATACAGCCATCACACCAACCCAAAAAACAGGTAAAGCTAAGCCAATAATTGCCACCGTCATGATTGCGTAATCTAATTTAGTATTTCGAAATAAACCCGCTAATAAACCTAATGGGATAGCGATAATACAAGAAAATAGAAGTGCAACAAAACACAGTTCTAAGGTTGAAGCAAAAAAGGTTAACCCACGTTGTAGCAGTGGTTGTTGATCTAAAGCTGAGTGTCCGAGGTCAGCACTAAATATGTGCCATAAATATGAAAAATACTGTAGCACATAGTCTTGTTGCACAAGAGGCTGTGTTTGATGGTGAACAAGAATAGTTCGATCGATTGCAAAGGCAATAATAGTTAGAATAAACGCCGTAATTAACAATAAATTTAAACGTCTTATTAAGAATGACAGCATATTAGTTCAAATCTTGTTTGATGGCATTTTGAAAGTTAATGCCAGTTAATGGATTGACTTCTACGTTTAAAATAGATTTAGAAATCGCATCTAATCTTAAAACATGTGCAATAGGCAGATAAGGTCGTTGTTGATAAACTATATCCTGAATTTGATAGTAGTTTTTAATACGCTGCGCAAAATTACCCTCAGTTAATGAGTCATCCAATAAATCTTGAGTCATCGTATCACACCAATAACTAGTATTACCCGTTTCTGGCGTTGAATGACAACTGAGTAATGGTCTGAATATGCTATCAGGATCGTTAATATGTACATTGATGCCAGTCAGGTAAGCATCATAATCCCCGCTATTTAAATGGCTTTGTAATGCGTTGTCGTTAAGGCTGATAATCGTACTTTTTACCCCTATTGCGAGTAAATTAGCCTGAATTAATTCCGCTGTTTTATGAAAATTAGGGTTAAAGACATTAGCACCATCAGGCAACAAAATTTGTAAAGATTGGTTGAAATTAAATTGCGCTGCATTTAACTCTTTTTTAGCTTGCTCTGGGTTAAATAGTTGTTCATTAAACCGTGGTTTTAATGCCCAAGATTGTTTACTTAACAATGTGTCGGTTTGCATTGCACTTTGAAAATAAACAGCCCTAAGAATGGTTTCTGTATCTATTGCTTTAGCTAATGCTTGACGAACCCGAGGATCACCTAATTTTTCTGCTTTAGTGTTGAATGCCAATAAGGATATATTTGCTGTTGATTTACTGTTTAAACTGATTTGTTTATTTTCACTAATCGTTTCTAATTGACTGGCCGCAGGGTAAGAGATTGCATCACATTCACCGGATAATAATTTAGTATAGCGTTTTGTTGCACTTGGATTAGTGAAGAAAATGAGATTTTCAATATTACTGATCGAATGCCAGTATTGCTTGTTTTTTTGATAACGAATCGTACCGTTGTTATCAAAGCTTTTGAATACAAATGGGCCTGTACCTATAGGTTTAAAATCAATTCTTTCCGGATGACCTTCTGCTAATAATTGTTGTGCATATTCAGCGGAATGGATCACTGCATAATGTGCAGCTAAATTAGCGAGCAATGTCACGTCTGGTTTCGACAAAACAAACTCAACTGTATGCTCATCTATTTTATTTATAGAGGAAAGCAGATCAGTGAAAGGATGGTTATAAAAGTAATTCACGGTTTTATTATTGATCATATGGTAAGGGTGTTGGTGATCAAACATACGATTAAAACTGAATAACACATCATCTGCATTAAAATATCTGGTTGGTGTAAAATAGTCGGTTTGATGAAAACTAACATGCTCTCGGAGGGTAAAACGATAGCGTAGCTTGTCGTCACTTTGTTCCCAACTTTCAGCTAAATCAGGTACAAACTCATTTGTATTGGGATCAACTTTTACTAAACGATTAAACAGTTGATGTGTTGTGGCATCTAAACTAGCTATGTCATCGCTTATTTGTGGATTGAATGACGTCGGTTGACTATCAGTACAATAGATAAGCGTATTTTGTGTTAACGTTTTGTTTTGATAACAACCGCTGAGGCTAACAATCAAAGACAATAAGCATATTAAACGCATAGCATTACTTTATTCCATTATGATAATAATACGGTTCACCTTTAGAAGATAAACGGTATCAGGTTAACTTAATATTTAATAAGTTAATTCAATTATTTAGTAAAATCAATCACACTGATATTAGTTAATTATAATCTAACTTACCTAGGATTTGATAGCACAATATAATGGCGATGAATGCAAAGCTAATACTACCGAGTGCTTGACCAATAAGTATACCATGTGCGCCATAGTAATAAGCACCAATACTGACAAAAGGAATTGTCCCTAAAGACATTTTTCCAATATTAAGCAGACTAGCTAATTTGGGGTGACCAACATTATTGAGAAATGACATTGCCACTAAGTTCATTGCCACAAAAATAAAGCTTATGCAGATATATTGGCAAAAGAAGCGTAGTAAGCTCGCAGTTTCACCCGTTGCATTAAAGAGCGTTACAATTAATTCTTGGGAAAATGATAAAAGTAAAGCGACTACAAATACATAACGGATAATAAAATTTAAGGAATGATTCAAGGTCAATTTTACTCGTTTGAATTGTTTTGCTCCCATATTTTGGCTGATGATTGGACCAATAGCACCGGGCATCGCAAATAAGATCATAAAAATGACCGGAATTAATCGACTGATTACTGCCCATCCTGCCACTGTATCAGCACCTAATTTCGCTATTTCATAGGTGACATATAAATGGGTAATTGGTGTTGCTAGTTGTGTAAAACATGCAGGATAAGCAATTCTGGTAATCTCTGGTATCGTTTTTATTAAGCTATTAAGCGGGATTTTAGTAATGAAGTTAGCTTTTATTAATAGATAGTAAACGGCTAAACAAACCATAGTACTTCGGGCAATTAATGAAGCGATTGCCGCACCTTTAATATCTAAATCAAAATAGAAAATAAATAAAGGATCTAACAGTAAATTAACGATACCTGCTGACATAGTGCAGTACATGCCAATTTTGGCTTTACCCAGCGCTCGTAAGGTCGCGATAGCTTGCATACCAAGTGCCACGACTGGAAAGGTGAGGATAGTGATAGTGAGATAATCGTAAGCTGCTTGCAATGCGATACCTTCGGCACCTATCATTTGAAGTAAGCTTTTTGCGTTACAGAATACTAATCCACTCAACAATATACTAATAACAAAGGTTATTAGGTAACTAGTCATCGCTGACTGTTGTGCTGTTTGATATTGCTTTTGACCTATTTGCCGAGCTACTACTGCTGAATTAGCAATCATCATTGCAATGGTAAAAGAGGTGGTGAAAAAGAGTATGGCGGCCGCATAAGCAATGGCCGATAGTAAATGGGGTTGTTTTAGTAAACTAATGAAATAGATATCGATTAAATCAACCATAAAAAAGACACTTAAACCAATCACGTTGGTTAGTGCCATTTTCGTAATATGCTGTGCAATATCACCCTGTGTAAATTTAGCTGTGATCGATGTCATTAACTAGCGTGCAAATTAGCAAATTTATCAAGCAGTTGCTCTTGGGTTTCAATATGTTTTGGATCGATAATGATACAGTTGATAGGGCAAACTGCGACACAAGTTGCCTTTTCATAAAAACCGACGCATTCAGTACATAAATCCGGATTGATCTCGTATATTTCAGCACCAAAGGTGATCGCTTCATTAGGACATTCAGGATCACACATATCACAGTTTATACAGCTGTCTTCTATTAATAGTGCCATATTAGTTTTTGTGCGGCTGACGGGTATCGTTACCCTGAGTTAAGTGACGCATTAATAATCCATGGTTTAAATCAATCTCTTTTGCTATTGGCATATATAAGGTATGGCCTGATCCTGGTGCAACCTCTATTTGCTCACCTTTACGGTTTTGTAGTCCCTCAAGTTTAAAGTTGATATTACCTTGTGGGGTCATTAACTCCAATTTATCACCGACTAGGAATTTGTTCTTTACATTTACCTCAGCTAAGCCATTGCTATCACGCCCGATGATTTCACCGACAAACTGTTGCGTTTCACTCACCGAATAACCAAAGTCGTAATTTTGATATTGATCATGCGTATGACGACTCAGAAAGCCTTCCGTATAACCACGATGAGCAAGGTTCTCTAATGATGACATTAATGATGGATCAAAGGGGTTACCGGCGATCGCATCATCCATGGCTTTACGGTAAATTTGAGCAGTTCGTGCGCAGTAATAAAAGCTTTTAGTGCGACCTTCAATTTTTAGGGAGTGTACGCCCATTTTTAATAATCGCTCGACATGCTGGATTGCACGTAAGTCTTTAGAGTTCATGATATAAGTACCATGCTCATCTTCATAAGCTGGCATGTACTCACCTGGACGCCCTTGATCCTGTAAAAGGAACATTTGATCCGTTGGTTGTCCTTCACCTAATGTTGGCTCTACTGGTTGGATGGCAACTATGTCACCAGTTTCATTCTGTGTTGCTTGATGGGCATCGTATTTCCAACGGCACGAGTTAGTACATGTACCTTGGTTTGGATCGCGTTTATTAATATATCCCGATAATAGGCAACGTCCTGAATAGGCCATGCACAATGCCCCATGTACAAAGACTTCAATTTCGATTTCAGGACAATGGAAACGAATGTCTTCTATTTCATCCAAGGAAAGTTCACGAGAAAGAATGACTCGTTCGATACCTTGTTGATACCAAAACTTAACGGTAGCCCAGTTGACGGCATTAGCTTGTACACTTAAATGAATTGGCATATCAGGGAAGACATCACGTACCATCATAATTAAACCAGGGTCAGACATAATTAATGCATCTGGTTTTAAATCAACCACGGGTTTCATATCTCGGATAAATGTTTTTAATTTAGAGTTATGTGGTTGGATATTACACACGACATACAGTTTTTTGCCTTGAGCATGGGCTTCATTTATACCTATTTGTAGTTTTTCAAGGTTAAACTCATTGTTACGTACACGTAAAGAGTATCGAGGTTGACCGGCATAAACTGCATCTGCACCATATGCAAAAGCGTAACGCATGTTTTTTAAAGAGCCTGCTGGCGATAATAGTTCAGGTTTCATCGGTCCCTCTAGGTTAAAAATCAAACAAAATAACTTGTAAATAATGTGAAGATTCTACTTGTTTTTATAAAAAAGGGGTAGAACAAGTAGATAAACATTAACTATTCATAATAAATATCATTAAATTAGCTGGAATAAGCGGCTAGAGCGATAATTCGTTTCACATTTAATAAACGCAACATTATACTACTGAATAATTTTCTTAATGATAATCAGAGATTTACTTTGGCTATCTTTCAACATCGTTTTTAAATATTAGGTTTTACATGGAAAACACAGAAAAGTTTACAAATAACAAACAAATCATTGCCTTCTTAACAGAACAGTTCCCAGCTTGCTTTATCGCTGGTTCTGAGTCTGCAAAACCATTAAAAATTGGTGTATTTCAAGAATTAGCTGCTCGTCTAGAAAATGAACCTCGTGTTAGTAAAACACAATTACGTGGTGCATTACGTCAATACACAATGAGCTGGCGTTACCTGCACTGTGTAAAAGCCGGGGCAAAACGTGTTGATTTAGACGGTGTTGAAGGTGATGAAGTATCACAAGAACATGCTGATCACGCACAGTTATCATTAAAAGAAAGCAAAGAAAAAGCCTTTGCTAATAAAAAGAAAAACGAGACGGCTAAAACGCCAAATCGTGCAGCTAAAAAAGTGGCTATTCCAACGCGTAAAAAAGACGCACCCAAGAAAGCTGCTAAGAAACCTGAAATTGACTTAAGCCAATATAAAGAAGCTAACCATAATGAACTTAAAGTTTCTCAGCCAGTCAAAGTCTTGCTAGGTAAGTCTCCCGTCTCTGCTACAGTAGTAGAAATCTTAAAAGAAGAAGTTCAAGTGCAACTAGATTCAGGAATGGTTGTGAAAGTGAAAGCTAAGCATTTAATCGTATAAAAGGTCTTTTTAATGAAAAAACTCTTTCGTCATGTATTAATTTTATCCCAGCTCTGTTTTGTTGGGGTCACCTTTGCCGCCTCTGATAGTACAACACTAAACGAGATTCCACAGCTGCATCAAGAGTCTCAACATGCAAAAGTGGCGAAAAGAGTGAGTGACTTATTTAGTCGCTCTCATTATAAATATATTCCTCTAAATGATGAATTATCAAAAAAAGTATTTGATCGTTATATTGAGCAGTTAGATTTTAATAAACAAATCTTTATGCAAAGTGATATCGATGAAATGAAAGCTTATCAATACAGCTTCGATGATAACTTGAAGTTTGGTCAGTTAGATTCTATCTACGCTATTTACCAGTTAAACTTAACCCGTCGATTTGAGCGTTTCAGCTATGCATTGTCGTTATTGGATAAAGAGATCACGTTTGATACAGAGCAATCTTATCAATATGATCGTACCGATGCGGATTGGCCGAAAGATAAGCAAGAATTAGATGCGTTATGGCAAGCTCGTGTTAAGTCTGATGCACTCACTTTAAAACTATCTGGTAAAGAATGGCCTGAAATTAAAACGTTATTAACTAAACGTTATAATTATTCGTTGAAATACCTAACACAAACTGAAAGTGAAGATGTATTCCAAACTTTTATGAATGCGTATGCTTATACTATTGAACCGCATACCAGTTACTTATCACCTCGCAATGCAGAACGTTTTAAAATGGAAATGAATCTGTCATTAGAAGGGATTGGTGCAGTGCTTCAGCTAGAAGATGATTACACTGTAGTACGTAGTTTAGTGCCAGGTGGACCTGCTGAAAAATCCAAACTATTAGCAAAAGACGATAAAATTATCGGTGTCGGACAAGAAGGCGAGAAGATCGTTGATGTGGTTGGCTGGCGTTTAGATGACATAGTTGAGCTTATTAAAGGGCCAAAAGGCACTACGGTTCAATTACAAATATTATCTGGCAAAACCGGTGATGTGAACAAAGTCATTAAAATTGTGCGTGAAGAGATTCACCTTGAAGACAGAGAAGCGAAGTCGTCTGTTGAAGTGATTGATGGCAAAAATATTGGTGTTATCTCGATTCCAAGTTTCTATATTAATTTAAGTAAAGATGTTGAACGTGAATTGGCTTCATTAGCGAAGAAAGATGTTAAAGGTATAGTGATTGATCTGCGTAACAATGGTGGTGGTGCGTTAAGTGAAGCTACATTACTAACAGGTTTATTTATCAAAACTGGACCTGTTGTGCAAGTTAGAGATAGCCGCCAAGAAATCTCAGTACAATTCGATGATAATGAAGATATCTCTTATGATGGCCCATTGACTGTGTTAATTAATCGTAATAGCGCTTCTGCCTCTGAAATCTTTGCTGCAGCCTTACAAGATTACGGCCGTGCAATTATTATTGGTGAGCAAAGTTACGGTAAAGGTACCGTTCAACAACATCGTCGTATTGCTCGCTACTATGATACAAATCAAGATGCTGTAGGCTCTGTACAATATACTATCGCTAAGTTCTATCGCATTAATGGAGGCAGTACACAAAACAAAGGTGTAGTACCTGATATTGCTTTCCCGACAGCAATTGATTCAAAAGACACAGGTGAAAGTTTAGCGAAAAATGCACTACCATGGGATAATATTAAATCAGCTAAATACAACAAAGTCGATGATTTGAGCAAGGATGTTAAGATCCTTGAAGCAGAGCATCAACAACGTATTAAAAAAGAAGTTGAGTTTACTTACTTAGCTGAAGATATCGAAGAGTATCGTCTAGAAAAAGATGATAAGAGTATCTCTTTAGTAGAAAAAGAACGTGTAGCCGAGCGTGAAAAAAATAAAGCTAAAAATCTAATTCGTACTAACGAACGTCTTAAACGTGCAGGGCTTAAAACAGTTAAGTCATTAGACGATGTGCCAGATGATTTTGAACCGCTTGATGCTTTTTTAATAGAAGCTGCACATATCACTTTGGATTATGCTAATTTATAATTTCGGTTAAAAATTAATTTTAAAAGCCGACTTTGCTAGTCGGCTTTTTTATGTCAGTAGGAATGACTCATGTATAAACCATGGCTAGATAATTACCCGCCCGGTGTCAGTGCTGAAATTAATGAAAGCACATTAATCAATCTTGTTGATATGGTGGAAGATACCTTTGAACGCCATCCTGAGCATACTGCCTACATTAATATGGGGCATAAATTGACTTTTGCTGAGTTAGAAGTGAAATCTCGTCATATAGCGAGCTATTTACAGCATGCAACAACCTTAAATAAAGGTGATCGGGTTGCTGTTATGATACCTAACTTATTACAATATCCGATTATCTTGCTCGGTATATTAAGAGCAGGGTTAATCGTTGTTAATGTCAATCCTTTATACACTCCTTTTGAACTAAAACACCAGTTAAATGATTCCGGTGCAAAAGCGATTTTTATTGCTGAAAATTTTGCACATACACTGCAAAGTATTATTCAAGAAACTAATATTAAACATCTCGTATTAACCAAAATAGGAGATGGCTTGCCATTCATCAAACGTCGCTTGGTCAATTTTACCGTTGCTCATGTTAAACGTATGGTACCTAGATTTAAATTGGCGAATACCTGTGATTATCATAGGGCATTAAAAATAGGCGCTAAAGGGCAATATACTCGTCCTATGATCAGTATTAATGATATCGCATTTATTCAATATACAGGTGGGACGACAGGAGTACCTAAAGGTGTCGCTATGACACATCGTAATATGGCAAGTAGTCTTGCTCAAGTTGAAGAAACATTTGGCTCTTGTTTAACTCAAGGAAAAGAGTTACTAGTAACCGCATTACCTATGTATCACGCATTTGCATTAAATATTAATTGTTTCTTTTTCCTAAAAAGAGGAGATTCTAACCTCTTAATTGAGAACCCTAGAGACATAGATTCTTTTATTGATATCTTATCTCAGTACCAATTTACTTCAATTACAGGCGTTAACACTTTATTTAATGCATTACTTAACCACTCTAAGATCGGAAAGGTGGACTTTTCTCTCCTAAAATTTACAATTGCAGGAGGAATGCCTACACAACATAAAGTTGCTGAAGATTGGAAAAATATAACTGGTAATACCATTATTGAAGGCTATGGATTAACCGAAACAACAGCAATCGTTAGTGTTAATGCTTATAATTTAGCTAAGCATACGGGGGCAGTAGGCCTACCGATGCCAAACACTGACGTACGTTTAATTGATCAAAACAACTTTGTAGTTGAAGATTTGAACTGCGTCGGTGAAATTCAAGTCAAAGGACCACAAGTTATGACTGAATACTGGAATAACCCTACTGAAACTGAGGCTGCTTTTGATCAGGGTTGGTTTAAGACAGGTGATATTGGATTATTTGATAATGATGGTTTATTACGTATAGTTGATCGTAAAAAAGATATGATTTTAGTATCTGGCTTTAATGTGTATCCTAATGAGATTGAAGATACAGTACTGAAATTAGCTGGTGTTTATGAAGCTGCAGTAATTGGCGAAAAAGATAAAGACGGTAATGAAGCGGTTATATTATTTGTTGTTATCAATGATCTGCAAGTGTCCATTGATAAGATAAAGGCCCATTGTCGCGATTATTTAACAGGTTATAAACAACCTAAAAAAATCAAAATAGTTAATGAGTTACCTAAGAATAATGTGGGTAAAGTACTAAGGCGTTTATTAAAAGAAAAACCATAACAGCAATTAACTTATCTATTAACATAACTTATTTAATATAATTGCTGTAACAGGTTTATTTTTAATCGATGAGATTTATTGTTGGTAATAATCAATTGGTAATACAACCAATTCAGTACCTTCAGGGTTTGCATCTACAAAGCTTAAGTTTTTATACCAATCACCAACATCAAAGCGATTGCCTGTTTGACCATTGACTTCAAATTGATGGTTAAAGGCTTGGTGTGTATGTCCATGAATTAATTGCTGGACACCGTGGTATTCCATTAGGCGGATCACTTCCTGTTCTGTCACTCCCATCATATTATTATTTTTATATTGTTTTTTTGATTGGCTTGCAGTACGAATTTTCCAACCAATTCGTTTACGTAAGCTCAATGGCAAGCAATTAAAAATAAACTGTAAAACTGGGTTATGGATCACCTTACGCATACGCTGATAATTCTTATCAAAAAGACATAAAGTATCGCCGTGCATGATTAAGGTTTTGGTACCATACAAATCAATTTCAGTGTGCTCTGGAAGAAGTATCATCGAAGCTTGTTTCGCATATCGTTTGCCTAGCATAAAATCACGATTACCATGAATATAATAGATTTTAGTATTATTCTTTTTGGCATAGGTCGTTAATTTTTGCGCAACTTCATCCATTAACGGGGTATGTTCATCATCTCCGATCCAAACTTCAAACATATCCCCCAAAATATACAGGGTCTCTGCATTGGTTGCTTCTTTATCAAGAAAACCAAATAGGGCGTCGGTAATATGACGATGATGCTCACTTAAGTGTAAGTCGGCAATGAATAAAGTGCGCATAATATGTTACGCTACAGTAACTTTATTAATCACTACATCTTCAAGTGGTACATCTTGATGTACAAAATGAGAGTTACCTGTTGCAACACCTTTGATTTTATCTACTACTTCTTCACCAGCAACTACTTTAGCAAATACACAGTAACCCCAACCATCAGTGGTTTCTGATTTAAAGTCTAAGAACTTGTTATCACCTACGTTAATGAAGAATTGAGCTGATGCTGAATGTGGTTCCATAGTACGAGCCATTGCTACTGAATACTTTACATTTGATAGACCATTATTTGCTTCATTTTTAATTGGCTTTTGGCTATCTTTTTCTTCCATGTTAGGTGCAAAGCCACCACCTTGGATCATAAATCCGTCAATAACACGGTGGAAAATTGTATTGTCATAATGACCACTTGTTGCGTAATTAATGAAGTTGGCTACTGTTTTTGGCGCTTTTTCTTCGTTCATTTCTAAAGTGATATCACCGAAGTTTGTATGTAAAGTAATCATTGTTAAATCCTATCTATAAAAAGAGTTTCATCATACCTTAAACGCCTTTAAATTAAAAAGACAGGTAACTTTGGAAACATAAAATACTGGTAAAATAAGACCTTTTTTAACGTTATTTTAATGGCTTAGTATTTCAGATAAATTATTGACAACAGAAATTGATTAATTACTTCAATGAAGTGATAGAAAGGGTGAATTTGTCCTTTTTGCAGGTTAGAATAAGATTTTTACAGTAATCGTATTGGATGGAAAATGTTAAAGATCTATAACACCCTAACTCGAACCAAAGAAGAATTTAAACCCCTTGTTGCCGGCAAAGTGGGAATGTATGTATGTGGTGTTACTATTTATGATTATTGTCATATTGGCCATGGCCGAACCTTTGTAGCTTTTGATACTGTTGCTCGTTATTTCCGCTTCAGTGGTTATGACTTAAGCTTTATCCGTAACATTACCGATGTCGATGATAAAATTATCAAACGAGCAACAGAGAATGGTGAAACTTGTGATCAGTTAACCGAACGTTTTACCGATGCGATGCATGCCGACTTTGATGCATTAAATATGATTCGCCCGGATATCGAGCCACGTGTAACGGATCATATGCCAGATGTTATTGAAATGGTTGAAAAGTTGGTTGAAAAAGGCCATGCCTATGTTGCTGATTCTGGCGACGTGTTGTTTTCTGTTTCTTCATTTCCAGAGTATGGACAATTAAGTGGTCAGAACTTAGAAATGCTTCAAGCAGGTTCTCGCGTTGAAGTAGAAGATAGCAAGCATGATCCTTTAGACTTTGTATTGTGGAAAATGGCTAAGGAGGGCGAGCCATCTTGGTCTTCTCCATGGGGCGAAGGTCGTCCAGGTTGGCATATCGAATGTTCTGCAATGAATAAAAAACATTTAGGTGAAGTGTTTGATATTCATGGTGGTGGTTCAGACTTAAGTTTCCCTCATCATGAAAATGAAATTGCACAGTCATGTTGTGCTCATCACGGTCAATACGTAAATACTTGGATGCATTCCGGTATGGTGCAAGTTGATAAAGTAAAAATGTCTAAGTCTTTAAATAACTTTTTTACTATTAAAGATGTATTAGAAGTTTATGACAGTGAGACAGTACGTTATTTCCTTATTTCAGGTCATTACCGTAGCCAGCTAAACTATTCTGAAGATAACCTTAAACAGGCGAGAGCTAGTTTAGAGCGTTTATATACAGCGATTCGTGATGTTGAATTGGTTGATCTTGCTAATGTTGATCAACAAGTTAAAGATAGTAAATTCTACCAAGGTTTTGTGAAAGCCATGGATGATGATTTTAATACACCTGAAGCGCTAGCGGTATTGTTTGATCTAGCTAAAGAAATAAATCGCACCAAAACCGATGATGAACAACAAGCGTCATTATTGGCTAGCATGTTGGTAAATTTCGCTAACGTCTTAGGTTTATTATCTCAATCACCAGAGCAGTTTTTACAAGGTGATGCGGGAACATCGGATGAAGTGGCTGAAATTGAATCATTAATTTTACAACGTAATACAGCACGCGCAAATAAAGATTGGGCAAGTGCCGATGATGCTCGTGATAAATTAGCCGCTTTAAATGTTGTCTTAGAAGACGGTGCTAACGGCACTACTTGGCGTAAAGTATAAGCCACTATAATTTATGTTAAATTTTACAATATCGAGGTTAAGTAGGTACTTTGTTGTTGCATAGATAAAAAAAGGAGAACTCAGGTTCTCCTTTTTTTACAATTGCTTATTTTTTGGGGCTTGTTTATGGGTTCATCATTTGCAAATTTCCAAGAGGTTATTTTACTCGGAGATAGGGTGTGCGCGTTTGTTTTTGAAGTCCTTTAATGCAATTTCTAAAGCTGAGATGGTCGTTTCTAACTCAACATCAGTTTCTTCCAACAATTGAATAAGGTCCACAGCTAACTTAAGTTCAATAGGGGCATTGGCTAGAGTTGTCCTAGCTTCAGTAACTTCTTTAGTCATTATCTAAGGCGTCCATTTTAAATTCTAAGGATTGAGTAAACTCATTACATTTTTGGTAGCGCTCTTTTAATACATTGACACGACTTCTATGAATCTCTTTATGTGCCAGTGGCGCAGCCTCGTATAAGATATTTTCTTCATCAATCATGGTCAAGAGCCTTTTTTCATATTGATATTGACGCTGTAGCTGTTGATATACTTTTTCCTGTTGCGTTGAGTATCGTTTATATAATCCTTCGGCTTTACCAGCATCCAATTGATTAACGATATTAAGCAGGGCAGAAAATTGATTAACGAATTGCTCACACTCATAATTAATAATGATTTCACCCATATTATGACTGATCACATAACGTAAATGTGAAAGGGTATTTGATAATTGTTCACTGTAACCGCTTAAAGTTAAGCTACTTTGTTTGAAAAGATGTACTTCAAATCGGAACGATTTATTTTCCGTAAGCGTTATTTTACTATCCCATTCTTGGCAACGTAAATGTAAGGCTTTTACTTGTTCATCTAACGCTGCTAAGTGTTTTAAATCGACGGGCTGAACCATGCATTGTATCCTAAATTAAGTGCCATGATTAAGACAATAATAATAAATAACGGGCGAATAAATTTAGCACCAAAATAGATCGCTGAGTGCGCACCAATAAACGCACCAAGCATTAGGCATGCTCCCATGGTTAAACCGATAAACCAATTAACCTGCCCAAAATAAATAAAAGTTAATAGAGAAACAAAGTTACTAGTGAAGTTCATAGCTTTCGCTACACCACTAGAAAGTAGTATATTTAAACGGTATAAATGCATATTTGATATCACCCAAAAAGCACCAGCACCAGGGCCAGAGGCACCATCATAAAAGCCTAAGATAAACCCTTGAACTCGTTGGGTGAATCTTTGCATTGGTGACTTTTTAGGTAATATCGCATTGTCAATTTCTTTAACTCGACTGATTAATGTATAAACAGCGGCTATCATAATAACAACAGGTAAAAATTTATTAAGTAGTGAAGCTGATATGTAGTTGACGAAAATGGTGCCACATAAGGCGCCGATCAAAGTGCTATAAAAGCAATGTTTCCAGAAAGCGGGATCAAATAATTTTTTACGAAAGTAAGTAAAAGCGGCTGTACCAGAGGCAAAACTAGCGGAAAGTTTATTCGTGCCCAATGTTAAATGGGGCGGTAAGCCCACACTTAATAGTGTAGGGACAGTTAGCATACCACCACCTCCAACAACGGCGTCGATAAATCCTGCTAATAAACCAACAAACGCTAATGCCATCCAACTATGTGGATCTAATACAAATTCAGTCATTTATTTCTCTATCTTTAAAGCAAAGGGGGGAAGAGCATCAATAAGGCTTTTTCCATAACGTTTAGTGATCACGCGTTTGTCTAGCAAGGTGATTTTACCAGTATCAGTCTCTTTACGAATTAAACGTCCACAAGATTGGATCAGTTTTTTACTGGCCTCTGGAATAGTAATTTGCATAAATGGGTTACCACCTTTTGAGGTGATCCATTCAGCATGGGCTTCTTCCACTGGGGAATCTGGTACAGCAAAGGGTAATTTAGTAATAATTAAATTAGTCAGGTAATGCCCAGGCAGATCTAAACCCTCGGCTAAACTACCAGTACCAAATAAGATACTGGTCAAACCTTGGTCGCAATTGTTTTTATGCAGAGAAATCATTTTAGTGCGTGATGTTTCACCTTGTACTAATAATGATTTAGGAAATTTACGTCTTAATTTCTCGGCCACTAAATTCATCTGCCAATAAGAGGCAAATAAAACTAAATTACCTTCTTTCAATTCAATACGTTGAGCAATGTTGTCGATTAATTCGTTATCAAAACCTGACTCTGTTGGGTCGTTTTTCATTGCTGCTACATGAAGGTTGATATTGGGATAATCAAAAGGTGATTTTAAACGTAAATACTGTGTGCCGTCATTTTGTGCTAGGCCAGCTTGGCGCATGAAATAATCAAAACTGTTTAGTGATGTTAAGGTCGCTGAGCACAATACAACTCCTGCGGCTTGCGACCACAGCATATATTCTAACAAGCCTCCGACTTCTAAAGGACTTGCGCATATCGTATAAGCGTCATTTTCATTATTTATCCAGGCTGCGATTGGCGCTTGATTTGATCTGCGATCTTTTAAAAGCATTTTCCACAGGTCAGAAAGCGCTTCTAAGCGTTGAATATAGAAACCCGTTTCAATCAATATTGGTTCTGCATCGCTTAGTTTAATATTGTCGTCTTTTAATTCTTCAGAGGTAATATTAGAAAGTTTGTTTACCGCACTTAGGCACTTTTTAGTCTCTTCTTTTAAGCTAATCAATGAGTTAACAATACCTTGCGGAACTTCACCCATGCTAAAACGATATTGATTAGACTTGTTATAATTAAGAGGGTTGTTTCTAAAGTAAAGCTCAATATTATTTAAATCTTTAACCATTTCGTTCGCACTTTCCAGCATATTTAAGCCGGGTGTAATAGTGGTTTGTCTATGTACCACGCGATTGACATGGGTGCTGACTTGTTTAATCTTTTTTAACCAGTCTTGGCTGGTTTTAATATTAACACTGGCACTAGAAAAGTCTCGAGCAATTTTTGGTAGGTGATGCGCTTCATCTAACACATAAAAAGACGCGTCTGGTTCAGGTAAAATAACACCGCCACCTAATTCTAAGTCTGCTAATAGCAGGGCATGATTGACTACAATGACATCTGCTTTATTGATCTTGTCTCGGGCACGATGAAAAGGACACTGACGATGGTTAGTTAAGGCTTTTTTACAGCTGTGCTTATCGGAGATAATTTGTTGCCATACACGACGCGGGATCGGCTTTGGCCAACTATCCTGATCACCATTCCATTTACCGTCTAAGTAAGCATTTCTAAGTCGATCTAACAACTCACGGTCACCCGCTTGTGGCTTTTCAGTAAATAGCTGAGTTTGTTCTGTATTGTCTACTTGTTGGTTGAGTAACTTGTGTTCACAACAGTATCGTTGTCTGCCTTTAGCTAGGGTAAATGTAAATTTGTAATCACTGTGACGGAGAAAGAAAGGCAGATCTTTAGTTATCAACTGCTCTTGAAGTGTCACCGTCGCGGTTGAGATGATCAGTTTCTTATTAGCGCGCAATGCAACAGGTAATCCTGCTAAAATATAAGCTAGGGATTTACCAATACCGGTTCCTGCTTCGGCCACTAAAATACGACGTGCTTTATCATAGTTCCCTGCTAAAACTTTTGCGATTTCAGCCACTAAATAGTTTTGTGCTTTACGCGCTTTAAATTGCGGTAATGCCTGTGTGATGAGTTCGTAATTGGTACGAATTTCTTTTTTTAGTGAGTCTGAAAGCATAGCTACTATTACTGTTTCTCAATGTCATTGTGCAGAAATTAGGGTGGAATTAAACGCAAAAAACCTTTATCTGGTAGTGTACCAAAATAAAGGTTCATTATCTGCGATAATATCGCTATATGATATGTCGATATTGTTTGCTATTGAAGAGGTTGTAAGCGTTAAAAACCGTTTATAAACAACTTATTTTGGTTGCTCTAAAAACAATACAGCAGCTTCAACTCGAGACTTAATTTCAAGCTTTTTCAATAGACTTTTTACATGTACTTTCACAGTACCTTCAGAGATATTAAGGTTATCTGAGATTTCTTTGTTACTTAATCCTTTTGAAATTTCTCCCATAATTTGGCTCTCACGACGGGTTAATGTCGCAATCTTTTCTCTGATGTTATTTTCTTGATCTAAGCAATCGAGGTATTCAGTTAGTTCTTCACTAACGACTAATTTACCTTGTTGAATACGGTGTAAATTTTCCAGCAAAATCTCAGGATCTGTGTCTTTTAAAAGATAGCCATCAGCACCTTGGTTAATTAATGAAATAACATCTTGTTTTGCATCCGAAACAGTTAAAATAACAATTTTACTGCTGATGCCATCGTTACGTAATGCCTTTAAAGTTTCTAAGCCTGAAACTGCTTTCATGTTTAAATCTAGCAGTACCATATCAGGGTGTTGCTTTTTAACCATGCTCACAGCTTCAATGCCGTTGGTTGCTTCATCTATTACCACAAAATTTGGGTCAATACTGAGTAGTTGTGTCACACCTTTACGCATAAGTGGGTGATCATCAACAACAATAACGGTAGATACGTTGTTCATTTGTAATTCCTTTATCGAGTCATAGTTAAAATACAATAATCGAAAACAATATAATGTAAATTAAAAATAGTAAGAAAAATGAAATATAAGTGATTTTTGTGAATCTTAAATTTCAAATATAAGTTTGATTTCAGTGCCAAGTGGTAAGTTTGTTATCTCAAATTTAGCATTAAGTTCAGCAGCGCGCTGATTCATAATTTCTATACCGTAGTGATTGTCTTTACCTGGCTTCTCTTTAATACCGATACCATCATCTGTAATAGTGATGATAACTTTTTGATCTATAATGACACAGTTTACAATAATATTGCTACAATTTGCATGTTTCATTGCGTTGATCATGGCTTCGCGAATAATTTGCAATAAATGTATGTGTTGGTTTGCATGTGTTTGGAAATTAGACTCAAATTCACCTAATTGAATTTTAGCGGTAGTTTGTTTCTGCAATTGAGAAATCATCACTAGTACAGCTTCTTTAAAATCAGACTCGCTGATATTTAACCTAAAGGTAGAGAGTAATGAGCGTAGTTGAACATAAGCATCACTAACCGCTTCTTCAATATTACTGACAGAATTTTTGACCGCTGTCTTTTCACTGTCAGCGTCTATTTGTCTATTTAACACAGTGCATTGTATTTTAAGGAAAGATAAAGCTTGTGCGATGGAGTCATGTAATTCACGGGCAATAACGCCACGTTCGTCCATTAATAGTAATTTTTGTTCTTGTAAGCTGTATTCTTCTTGGTATAAGGCTCGGGCTAATAAACTACTAAAGCTTACGATTATTGAGGTGTTCTCAGCCATTGGAGTTGCTTGAATATAATTTAAATACCCAAAAGGTTCTCCATTAATCATGATTGGAATACGTTTGTTATTCTGGTTATTTTTTGTGGCACAGCCGTAATCACTATCTATTTCAACCCCGTTTACTAGTTCTAAACATAACTTACTTAAATTAGTTTGTTTGGCCAAAGCGTTTAAAGCTTCAATAATGATTGGATGGGTCAATTTAACCGTACTCAGGGTTTGAGAGATGGTAAATAAAAACTGAATACTTTCATTGGCCGTTTCTAATTCCGTCTTCTTATCAAATACCTTCTTTTGCATTGCTGTAATTAATGACTCAAGCTCTTCGGACATACTTTTTAAGCCAGTCGATAGAAATCCAATTTCATTACTGGTTTCTATGAAATCAACATTAAAGTGGTGATTAGAAATGGAGTATACGTTTTCTTCCAGTTTGTTAAGTGGTGTGACAATACAACGGCGACAGTAAAACAGCAGAAATATCGCGCTGAGTACCATAAAACTGAACATTATCATCTGCGATACAAAAATAACCGATGACTCTTTTTCGACCAAAGCTTGATATTGCGTGATAGTAAATTCAATACTTTCTTTTAAATGTGTTAACTTTAGGGTTAGCTCTTCATCGGACAACTGATCAAGCTGTTGTTGAATGGCGATGAGTTCAAACCTTAACTCTATATTAGCTTCGTGTATTTGATTAACATCAAAGAATTTGTTTTGTAAAAGCTGATTTGCGACTAAAGGGGAATACTCGTTGATTATTAGTTGAATTTTTTGACGATCTAATCGATTAGGAGAGATAAAACTTTCCGTCTCATATCGAAGAGTCGTTAAACTTTTGATAGCATCATCATTACTGCTTTGGCTCTGTGACGTTGTCATAAAAATGAAAACGTGCGTCCCTGATAAAATTAAGATCAGTAAAGCAATCGTCGAAATCACTTTTGTTATAGAAAGTGAATGTAATAGTAGATTAATCTTCATAGATAGTTAAAAATAAAAGGTTACAAGTTGATTGAGAGGCCCAAGTAGGGAATTGATTTCATTCATATATTAATTAGCTCCGAGCTTTTATCACTAAGTTTAGCACGTTTTGTTTTAAATATGTGATGCTAGCCGCTTAACTGAACTTTTGGTTAAGAAGGGTATGCTTAGAAATGAGTTTGCCTCCCGTGTTTGGAAAGGAACTGACCATGCAATTAGTCGATAAATTTTATCGAAAGTTTGAATATTTGCGCCTATCGATCACCGATGAGTGTAATTTTAAATGTAATTATTGTTTACCCGATGGATACCAACGTACTCATCAAAAACAATTTTTGTCACAAAATGAAATACAAAACTTAATTACTGCCTTTGCAGAATTAGGAACCAGTAAAGTTAGGATCACAGGTGGTGAGCCCAGTTTACGTAAAGACTTTTCTGGAATCATAGAACAAATTTCTGGTGTGCCAGGAATAAAAAAAGTCGCCACCACAACGAATGGCTTTAATCTTAGTAAACATGCTATTGATTGGTATCAAGCAGGGCTGAATACTATTAATGTTAGTGTTGATAGCTTAGATGCTAATACGTTTAATATTATTACCGGTAAAAATATCTTCCATAAAGTGATGGAAGGTGTCGAGGCTTGCGTTCAAGCAGGGTTTGAGCAGGTGAAAGTCAACAGTGTATTAATGAAAGGGTTAAATGATAACGACCTTAATACTTTCTTGTCCTGGATAAAAACGCAGCCTATTCAATTACGCTTTATCGAATTAATGCAAACCGATGATAATAATGAATTTTTTAGTCGTTATCATCTTTCTGGTGAAACCATTAAGCAAGCTTTGTTAGCGCAACAGTGGCAACAGAAACCGCGTATTGCTAACGACGGTCCTGCAGAGGTTTTTTCACACCCAGACTATCAAGGTGAAATTGGTTTAATCATGCCTTACAGTAAAGATTTTTGTGATAATTGTAATCGTCTACGTGTGTCTGCAGTAGGGCGTTTACACCTTTGTTTGTTTGGTGAAGAAGGTGTCGACTTAAGGCATTTATTACAAGATAGCAAAGATAAAGCAGAACTCAAAAGTACTATATTAGCCGCTCTAAAAGAGAAGAAATCATCGCATTTCCTCGATTTAGGACTCACCGGTGGCACGCCTCATTTAGCGTCAATTGGTGGTTAAGATAGTGTTTATTTATTGAAAAATTATTTTGAACATAATTTAATTGTAGTGCTTATCTTTCGGACTCTTAATGTTGAGTATGAGAGTGGGTATTGAGAAAGTCATGAATGTAAAAATAGCGGGTATTGTCCTAGCGGGCGGACAATCTTTGAGAATGGGACAAGATAAAGCCATGCTCACCATTGATCAACATACCTTATTGGTACGTGCATTTAACTTACTAAAGCAGGTCGGCTTAAGCGATTGCTTTGTAAGCGGGGATTATCCTGATTTTCCTTGTATTACAGATAAGCATAGCGGGTTAGGCCCACTTGCTGGTATTGCAGCTTGTACTGAACATTTTTTTGATGATTATAATGCACTATTTATCATGCCAGTGGATATGCCTTTTTTGGCAGCACAAGATTGTATTACATTAATTGAGGCTTATTCACAAAGGTTGTCGCAACAAGCAAGCTCGCCACAATCATTACCTCAAATAGCTGGCGTTTATTATCAAGAGGCTATTTTCCCATTAATTTTGACCCTAAATAAGCCATTACGTGATTATTTGTCAGATATCATTCAAACACCTCATAAAAAACATCGTTCTTTATATCGCTTATTTGAAACCCTTTCAGTACAAGGTATTCCAACTAATGCGAATAATATACAGCGATTTGAAAATACCAATACACCTGAACAATGGCTGCGCTGTTTAAGCAATTTTTCGAAGCCAAGTCAGTTCAAATAAACATTTTTATAACTTTATATAGTGACAAGGATTAACATGAGCCATCTATCAACCAAAGCATTTACACCGGCTACTATTGCCGTATTAACTGTCTCAGATACCCGTGATGAATCGACAGATACCTCGGGTGGTTATTTAGTCGAATCTTTAAAAAAAGCTGGGCACCACCTTGCAGATAAACAGATCGTTATCGATGATCCCTATAAAATACGTGCCGTGGTATCTCAATGGATTGCAGACCCTGCCATAGAAGTTATTTTAACGACTGGCGGAACTGGTTTTACAGCAAGAGACACAACGCCTGAAGCAGTATCTGTTTTATTCGATAAACAGGTGGAAGGCTTCGGAGAGGTATTTCGTGCTGTCTCATATCAAGAAATTGGGTCATCAACAATTCAAAGCCGTGCGCTCGCTGGGTTTGCTAATAATACAGTTATTTTCTGTATGCCGGGCTCAACAGGTGCTTGTAAAACTGCTTGGACAAATATCATTGAGGAGCAAATAAACTCTCAACATAAACCCTGTAATTTTATGCCACATGTAGGAGCTAAATAATGTCTAGCGGTTTTACACATATTAACCAAGATGGTAAAGCGAATATGGTTGATGTAACAGGCAAAGACAGCACAGTTCGTCAAGCTATTGCAGAGGCCTATGTTGACATGTCTACAGAAACATTAGACCTAATTATTAACGGTCACCACCATAAAGGTGATGTCTTTGCCACTGCACGGATTGCTGGAATAATGGCGGCTAAAAAGACTGCTGATTTGATCCCATTATGCCATCCATTAGCATTGACCAAAGTAGAGGTGCATATTAATGCTGAGCCTGAATCTAATCGGGTTAGAATTGAAAGCTTATGCAAACTTTCTGGTAAAACGGGTGTTGAAATGGAGGCGCTGACAGCTGCTTCTGTTGCCGCTTTAACCATTTATGATATGTGCAAAGCCATTCAAAAGGATATGGTGATCTCAGCGGTTAAATTACTTGAAAAAACCGGCGGGAAATCTGGGCATTATTCATCACAACAGAATGCACAACAGGATAAGGCATGATTACGGTTTTATTTTTTGCTAAATTGAGCGAGCAATTAGGCGTTAGAAGTTTGCAAGTTGAATGGCGACAAGCACAAGATACTGATCAACTATTTCAATATTTAACTGAATACAAAGCAGAGTGGGCGGTTACGTTAACTTCTCAACCTTGTCTGAAAGCGGTTAATCAAGCTATGGTTAATAATAATATTGCGTTAAAGGAAGGTGATGAAGTTGCTTTCTTTCCACCTGTTACAGGCGGTTAAATGATCAGTGTGCAAGAGCAAGATTTCAACCAACAGGTTGAGTATGAACGTTTACGGTGTCAGTCATCAATTGGTGCTATCGTTACTTTTACAGGTTTAGTGAGAGATATCAATGACGGGCATACAGTCAGTGATTTATCTCTAGAGCATTATCCTGGTATGACTGAAAAGTGCTTGGTTGATATAGTTGAAAAAGCTAAAGTTCGCTGGAATATTATTGCTTCTACCGTGATTCATCGAGTTGGGCATTTAACTATTAATGATCAAATTGTATTTGTTGGTATAGCCAGTCAGCATCGTGGTGATGCTTTTGCGGCTTGCGAATTTATAATGGATTACTTAAAAACTGAAGCGCCATTTTGGAAAAAAGAAACCATGGAAGGTGGCGAAACAAAATGGGTTGATGCTAGGGAAAGCGATCAAAAGACACTCTCTAAGTGGGCTTTGTAATGAACTTGTAGGTCATTGCTGCCATTTATTTCTCTAGTCATATCCTACACAAATCCGTGTTATGGATAGTAATGAAGGTGCTCAAAAATGTATGGTTATGTTGCGTGTTTTTATTTCGTAGTCTTCAGTTTGTTTAGTATATCAAGTCAAGCGGCAATTAATGTTGCTGTTGCCAGTAACTTTAAGATATCTGCGATGGAGATAGCTGAGCAATTTACTGAAAAATATAATATCAAGGTAAATATTTCTAGTGCATCAACTGGAACTCTGTATCAACAAATTTTACATGGTGCACCTTTTGATCTCTTTTTATCAGCCGATCAACAACATGTACAGTTACTGCAAGAGGCGAATAAAGTCGGTAATAACCAAAGTTTTGTTTACGCTCAAGGACGGTTAGGTTTTTGGATGCCTTCAGCTGAAAGCGATCCTACTATTGAAGATTTTATGGCTTACGCTGGTCGTTTGGCCATTGCTAATCCTAAGTTTGCACCCTATGGAGTGGCGGCACAACAAGCTTTAACTTCTGCAGGTAAATGGGGTAAACAACAATACATACAGGGCAGTAATATTAGTCAAACTTATCAGTTTGTTGAGTCAAATAATGTTGCTGCAGGCATGGTTGCTTTTGCTACGTTAGTACAAAAAAATCAACAACATTATCTGTTGATTCCAGCTAAGTGGCATCAACCAATCATACAAGCTGGTATTGTTTTAAATACTCAACAAGTTGAGCAAGCAAACTTATTTCGTGATTTTCTACTTTCAAAACCAACCCAACAATTGATTCATGCACAAGGTTATAATTAGTGTTAAGTGATGGTGATTTACAAGCGATTTGGCTTACTCTTAAATTAGCAGGGCTAACGACGCTTTTATTAATGATTATTGCGCCACCTTTAGCTTGGTGGTTAGCACGAAGCCAAGCTAAAATTCGACCTTTAGTGGAGTCGTTAGTGGCGTTACCATTGATCTTACCACCCACAGTGCTAGGCTTTTATCTATTGATCGCATTTTCCCCTAATCATTTTCTAGGCCGTTGGTGGTTAAGTTTTAATGAGCAATCTTTGGCCTTTTCATTTACTGGATTAGTGATTGCCTCCATTGTTTACTCTTTACCTTTTGTGGTGCAACCTCTGCAAAGTGCCTTTGTGCATTTAGACAAGCGTTATCTTGAGGTCAGCGCTACCTTAGGTTATGGAAAGTATGAACGGTTATATAAAATAATTTTTCCGATGTTGTTGCCTAGTTTTATTATTGCAGCAGCATTAGGTTTCGCCCATACGATTGGTGAATTTGGGGTGGTGTTGATGATAGGGGGTAATATTCCTGGTGAGACACAGGTGCTATCAATTCAATTATTTGATCACGTGGAGTCATTACAATATGACCAAGCGCATCAACTATCTCTTATGTTATTGGCCTTTTCTGTTTCTTTGTTAGTGGTGATCTATGGCTTTTTACAGAAAAGACAACAAAGGATATTAAATGCTTAAGTTTGATATTCAAAAGTCATTTATCAATCAACATACTGGGACGAGTAGCGAGCTTCATTTTAAAGCTCATATCGATTTGTCTGGGGTATGTGTTATTTTTGGCGACTCAGGTGCAGGAAAAACAACATTATTGCGTTGTTTGATTGGCTTAGAGGAGTGCGTTGGTGATATTCAATTTAAACAACAGGTTTGGAAATCTAAGTATCAAAAGCAATATGTGCCAACGGAAAAGCGTCGTATTGGTGTGGTATTTCAAGAGCCAAGATTATTTCCCCACTTAAATGTACAGCAAAACTTACAATTAGCTGTGAATAAAGCGTCTTCAAATACCTTCAATATTGAACAACTTGCTAATAAACTAGGGTTTTCTGAACTTTTAGCACATCAAACCACTCAGTTGTCTGGGGGGCAAAAACAGCGTGTTGCTATTGCGCGTGCTTTATTAACAGATCCTCAGTTATTGGTCATGGATGAGCCACTTTCATCCTTAGACCAAGGTAGCAAGCAATTGTTATTACCCTTCATCAAAGAGATTAGTCAGCAAATCCCTATTTTATATATTACTCATTCTGAACAAGAACTGTTTTATCTTAGTCGTAATATGTTGCTAGTGAATGATGGGCAAATAGAAGCGAGTGGCGAACCGCAACAGTTGTTTTTAAACAGTGATTTATCATTAATTAAATTGGCACATCAAGGGCTAATATTAAGCGTAGATGTAAAAAGTTATGATCCAGATGAAGCATTAATTAAAGGCTGTTTAGATGGTCAAAATTTGTATATTTCAGCTGAAACTTCACCATTCTCTGAGCAGGTACAAGTCAAAATTAATAGCCGAGATGTCATTGTGGCACTACAGCCTATTGAGGGTAGCTCTTTATTAAATTGTTTATCTGCAAAGATAGTGGAGTTCGCCATTGATACGCAAAAAGCGGTGGTATTGACCTTACAGTTCGACTCACAATATCTGTATGCCTACATCACCCTACGGTCATTTAACAAACTGCAGTTAGCGGTAGGCAGTCAAGTCTTTGCACATGTAAAAACCATGAGCATTGTTAATTAGTTATGTTTATTGGTATGGTTTAACCTTGCCCTAATCCGGGGATGCTATGCCAATAACCGTTACATTGTGAGCTATTTAGTGGGCGGTAGTGGTTTTGCTGCAATAGTTGTCGTTTGAACTCAGTTACCGTTTCTAAACTGTTTAGGGAGTTTGGACTGATCCGAAGGATATCCACTAAATCGTGCATGCTTTCAAGGTCATTAATTAAGTTATAACAATATCCAGACAAGGTTTGTATACCATTTAGTACAAAAACTTGTTGCTCCTCTTGAGTATGAATCAGGCGACCTTGTGGATAGTTGATGCAGGTTAAACCACAATCGTCTTTTGCTTTATTTTCTGAACGAGCAGTGAAACACCGAGCTGAATAAGCTAGGGGTAAGTGGCCATAGGAAAACACCTCTACTTCATATTGGTCGCGCAATCCCATTTTATGGGAGTCTTCAACTAGGTCCGCTAACCAATCTCGTGATAACTCTACAGGCATCACCCAGCGTTGCATACCTTGATTAATCAGTAATTTTAATGTTTGTGCGTTGTAACAGTTGATAGCGGGCCCACATATAAAGGGCAATTTCTTTTCGGTTAATATCTGCACTGTCGCTAGGTCATTGGCTTCAATACTCACCTCTCCATTTTCACAAAGCTTTTTTATGACACTTAATTCAGATGGTGCCTCTAATAGCGCCATAGTAGATAACACTATCTCCTTATTATGTTTATTCAGTGAGCTAGCTAATTCAATCCAATCTCTGGTTTTTAGCTCTCTGCGTTTACTGCATACGGTTTCACCTAGATAGATAATATCAGCATCGCTGCTGATTGCATGTTGGTAAAAATCTATAGTTTGCTGTTTTGGCCAATAATATAGCAATGGGCCTAATGATACTTTCATATATTTCCTGTCGTGACTTTTTATTGCCAGCTACGGTGATAGGCACCAAGCGTAGTTTGATTACCTTCGGAGAGATTTTCTAATTGCTGATCCCATTGTGGCTTCACTTGATATTGGGCTGGGGACTGCATGTAGCTATCAATGGCTGCTCGCCACACTCTGGTTATTTGTTCCACATAAGCTGGGCTGCGTTGACGACCTTCAATTTTTACTGAGCTAATACCCATCTCAATTAAGTCGGGTAAAAGTGATAGGGTATTTAAACTGGTAGGCTCTTCGAGTGTATGATATATCTGCCCATCAAGGTTAAAACGACCTTTGCATAAAGTGGGATAGCCTGCTTTTTCATCATTATGATATCGGTCGATTAAGATGTTATTTAAACGCGATGTTAAACCTTGTGACGTTTCTTGCCAGCGAACAAATTTGGCGGGAGAACAGGCTCCAACAGTATTGGGTGATTCACCCGTAAAATAAGAAGATAAGTAACATCGTCCCTCTGCCATAATGCATAAGCTACCAAAGGCAAATACTTCTAAAGGAATATGGCTGTTACGAGCGAGTTGTTTAACTTGATGCAGCGATAAAACACGCGGTAATACCACGCGTTTGATATTAAAATTACGCTGATAAAACTCAATAGCAGCGGTATTAGTAGCAGAAGCTTGTACAGATAAATGCAGTGCTAAATCTGGGTATTTTCGGGTGGCGTAATCTAAGGTGGCAATATCTGCAATAATTGCGGCATTTGCTCCTAGGTCAACACATTGGTCAACCGCATTATACCAACGTTTTTCTTGACCTGGGTGAGCAAAGGTATTGATTGCCACATGTAAATGTTTGTTATTATCAGCAACGTACTGCGCACCTTTTACTAGCTTGGATGCATTAAAGTTAAGTCCTGCAAAGTGTCGTGCATTAGTCTCATCCTTTAAACCGATATAAACAGCATCCGCACCGCAATCAATGGCTACTTTCAACGCAGGTAAACTGCCAGCAGGGCATAATAATTCCATACTTACTCCTTTTTAACCACTTATTGTAGTGGGTAAATGGATGGTTTTATTGATGTAGGGCATACATTGTAGGGTTAATAGTGATCCCATCAAATAATTGAGATATGCGAAAAAAACATGATTAATTGATGTATAGCAAGTTGTTTTTAGCGGAACAGATTAGAGTAAACATTCCATTCGTCATAGACTAAGAGTAATGATTATGTTGGCCTTGTTTAAAAAAGAGATACACCATCAACTTGTTATTAACGCACCTAAAGTATTAGCTATTCCGTCTCGGTTGATGCCTTTTTATATGCAGCAAAAGGGATTAACTGTAATATTAAATCGATTATTTGATGAACAGATTAAAGAGGGGGATTTAGACTTTTTAAAGGGTAAGTGGCTGACGATTGCTATCGATGACCTGTCTGTATCCTGGCAAGTAAGTTTTAATAAGGAGCTGGTTATTAGAGCAAATGATGGTACACCGGATGTTACTTTCACCTCTAATATTAATGACTTGATTTTAATAGCAGGGCGAAAAGAAGACCCAGATACATTGTTTTTTCAGCGTCGCTTAAACATTGAGGGAGATACTGAACTAGGATTAGAAGTGAAGAACCTTTTAGATAATATTGATTTTGATAATTTTTCCCCTTTTTTACAAAAACTAATGACGCAATTTTCTTTGTTTGTGCAACAGGGCGTTAATCAACCTAATCATTTTATGCCAATTATATTAAACGACTAGATTAAATTTTACGCAAGGAAATAGCCATAGTTAAAGAGGGCAGCTTGAACCTCATAAAATTAACTCGGTTAATTTCTCGGCGGAGGAATAAGGAAAGGTGATAATTATTAAATGGTACTTCCCTTTACGAAACTTACCATAAAGAAATAAGTTATTTTACCCAGTAAAATTGTATGGGAACGGTATCTTTTAAGCGCCAAGGTCTATAGGCTTAGTATTTTATATTTAACGCCAGTGAACAGATGCCAAACGATAACTCAACTCCAACTGCTGAATCGATAGCAGTGACCAATATAGATAAAAGTGAATTAACTTGTGCTAAATGTAATGCTGCCTGCTGTCAGTTAGAAGTGATGTTGATTACTGATACGGGTGTACCTGAACAGTATATTGATCGCGACCAATGGGGTGGTGAAACTATGAAAAAATTAGATGATGGCTGGTGTATCTGTGTCGATCGTGAAACCAAGTTGTGCACTATTTATGAAAATAGACCTTGGGTTTGTAGAATTTTTGAAATGGGGTCCTACGAGTGTAGCGATGAGTTTATTCCAGCAAATTGACATGAGTTGAAGCTAGTAAGTTAATACAGTAAAAAGGAGGTAGATTAACTAACCAACCTCCTTTTTTATTATTGAGTCGCTAGTTGTTTGAAATACAAACAGGTATCAATTAAGCGATTAGCAAATCCCCACTCATTGTCACACCACACTAGCAATTTTACTAAATGGCCATCACTGACACGTGTTTGTGTTCCATCAATAATGCAAGATCGTGGGTCATGATTAAAATCCACCGATACTAAAGGTGCTTCCGTATACCCTAAAATCCCTGATAAAGATGTTGTTGAGATCTGTTGTAAGCATTGGTTAATGTCATCAATGGATACTTTTTTATCAACAGTAATACTTAAGTCCATTGCAGTGACATTGATGGTGGGAACACGTACTGCAATGGCTTCGAATTTATCTGCAAATTTAGGTAAAATACGTTCAATACCTGCCGCTAATTTAGTATCAACGGGAATAATTGATTGGCTCGCCGCGCGTGTTCTGCGCAAATCATGGTGATAAGAGTCAATCACAGGTTGATCGTTCATAGCAGAGTGAATGGTGGTGATCGTGCCACATTTAATATCAAAGGCAGCATCTAAACTGGCAATTACTGGTACAATACAGTTAGTAGTGCAAGAAGCACCTGAAATATAGGTTTCTTGTCCTGTTAATGATAAGTGGTTAACACCATAAACAACCGTTGCATCTACATCTTGATCAGCTGGGTGAGAAAAAATAACTTTTTTAGCGCCGGCTGTTAAATGTGCCTGAGCATCTACCTTTGAGCCATAAATCCCAGTACAGTCGATGACTATATCGATATCTAATGCTTCCCATGGCAAATCACAGATCTTTTCAAAGGCTAACAACTTGATAGCATGATCGGCAATAATGAGATTTTGCTCACTTTGTTTTACGCTAAAAGGAAAGCGTCCATGGGTTGAATCATATTGTGTTAAATGGCAGATAGCATCCGCAGCTGCTAGTTCATTAATGGCCACAATCTCTATTTGAGTTTGATGATTACCTTCAAATAAAGCGCGCACCACACTGCGGCCAATGCGGCCATAACCATTAATTGCAATTCGAAGAGACATTTATTGTTCCATAGTTGAAGGTGGATAGCAGATCATCACTGATAAAGACAACTTATGTTGTGCTCAGGTATTTATATGGCGGTTAACTATGTTAGAAAACGCTATGCTGAATAGAAATGCTATAAAAAGCACATTGTAAAACAAAAACATCTGAAGCACAGAAAAAACTGTCTGAATTTATGGAAAGTAATCAATTAATTAAAAGTGCGCTTATTACTTATTGGTGCTCATCTAATATAAGTAAAACTAGGGGGAGCAGAGTGATACGAATCGTTTTTATGAATAGGTTAAAAAACTAAATTTATTTAAATCACTGAAATGTCATATTGGTTTTGTTAACATAGTCACGGTTTTAAAGATACACAAACAGAGTGAATACTCTAAATGAGGAAAAATGAGTTTAAATAAGGATAAGTACAGTATTGATAATACTGACTACACAGTAGGTCAAGATAACGTACAAAAGTGGGGTTTTGATGTTCATAACCCTGTATTTGGGTTTAGTGCAGGTTTTATCGCACTATTTTTAGTGACGATTATGTTTGTTGACCCAGAGTTATCTAAAGCAACATTAGATGGGTTAAAATGGGAAATAATTGGTTCATTTGATGGACTATTTATGTGGTCTGCCAATATATTTGTCATATTCTGTCTTGCATTAATTGTATCACCTTTTGGTAAAATTCGTCTTGGTGGTGCAGAAGCAAAAAGTGATTATTCAACACTATCATGGTTATCTATGCTATTTGCTGCCGGTATGGGGATAGGTTTAATGTTTTGGGGGGTTGCAGAGCCAGTTGCTTATTTCACTGGTTGGTATGAAACGCCGTTGAATGTTGAACCTAATACACCGGAGGCTGCTAAACTGGCACTAGGTGCAACTATGTTCCACTGGGGTCTTCACCCTTGGGCAATTTATGGTGTTGTTGCATTGTCATTAGCTTTTTTTGCTTACAATAAAGGCTTACCGCTTTCAATGCGTTCTATTTTTTATCCAATCTTAGGCGATCGTACTTGGGGTTTACCCGGCCACATTGTTGATATTTTTGCGGTCATCGCGACATTATTTGGTTTAGCAACATCTTTAGGGCTAGGTGCACAACAAGCAGCAAGTGGTTTTCATCACGTTTTTGGTATTGATGATGGATTAACTACACAAGTCTCAATCATTGTTGGTGTAACTATTTTAGCCATCATATCAGTTGTACGTGGCATTGACGGTGGTGTTAAATTAATTAGTAACATCAATATGCTACTGGCAATTGTGTTAGTGGTGTTTGTTGCATTAGTCACTCTAGCGGTTTCTATGGGAACTATCCCAACAACGGTCATGGGTTACATTGAAAATATTATTCCTTTAAGTAACCCACATGGTCGTGAAGATGAAGCTTGGATGCATGGTTGGACAGTGTTTTACTGGGCTTGGTGGATTTCATGGTCACCATTCGTAGGTATGTTTATTGCGCGTGTTTCACGTGGTCGTACAGTACGTCAGTTTTTGACTGCAGTATTAATTATCCCAACATTAGTGACTATTCTTTGGATGTCTGTATTTGGTGGTGTTGCAATTGATCAAATTATGAATAATGTTGGTGAGTTAGGTACAAACGGGCTAACCGATGTATCACTTGCGATGTTTCAAATGTTTGACCAATTACCATTGGGTAATATTTTATCTTTAATTGCTGTTGTATTAGTCTTGGTATTTTTCATTACCTCTTCTGATTCAGGGTCATTGGTTATCGATAGTATTACTGCTGGTGGTAAAGTTGATGCCCCTGTTCCACAACGCATTTTTTGGGCTTCAGTAGAAGGGGCGATTGCTATTGCATTATTGTGGGTTGGAGGAACATCATCAATTCAAGCGTTACAAGCGGGAGCGATCTCAACGGCATTACCGTTCACAATTATTCTATTAATCATGTGTGTAAGCTTGATTATGGGAATGAGAACAGAGCCTAAATTAACAAAATAGAGAAACGTTAAGCTACATTAAAGTGACTTAAAAACCGATTAATCTGTGATTAATCGGTTTTTTTATATTTAGTGGATATCAAAACAAGCAAGTACAACTATCGTTCTAACACTATAACCATAAGTCTTTGATTGGTGTTTCTGGACTGTAATGATAACGCACTTGAGCTTGTAGTAATTCTGCAGTAGCGATGGCATCAGTTAAGGCATCATGAGGTTGATAACTGGGTAGATTATAACGTAAACGGCTGTTCCCTAAACGAATCGATCCCGGTTTTTTACGTTTTAACCAGTTTAAAAATCCCTCACATTGTTTGCTTTGTATAGTAGCTTCAATTTGCATGGTATCTATGACTGGAAAAATGACACCTTCATCGATGAGCGCTCTTAAGTTTAAGTCTAAGAAAGCTCTTTCAATGTTGCGGTAATGGACCACGACCACTTTACCAGCTATTTGTTCTAAAAAGGGCCCTAAAACTCGTAGTAAATCTGGTGCACCTTTTAAATCTGAGTGAGTGATTCCATGAATAATAATTGATTCTTCCTCTAACTTATCTTGCGGAGTGATATACCATTTTTTGGCTTTACGGCATAAAACTCGATTTAAATTGAAGGGCACTAAACCAATGCTAATAATACTGTTTTGTTTGGGGTCTAAACCTGTAGTTTCAAAATCTAACGCAACAAACTCTATCTCTTTCAGTGGGGTGTCATCGTTGTAAGTGCCGGCCTGATAGAATTCAGCTAATCGTTTATCTTTACAATGTCGCCCCTGCAATTGTAAATAAGCATTCCAATTTAAAATCTCTTTATTAATAAAGTTATGCATATAAAACCCTAAAAAGTATTAGCCGTATAACGGTATTTTAAAAAGTTTTGTGCGTTACTTAATACTAGAAAGGCATCTTTTAAATAACGTCTTTCAAGGTCAGACATATTCTCTGGCTCAATATTATTATCTGGTTCAATATCTGATTCGACATCAAGCGCCTGATGACGTAAGCGGACAATTGATATCAATTCCATTGCATGATGTAAATCAGCCCCTTTAGATTTTGGTAAAATTCCTGCTTCAATAATATCATCTAAGCGTTGAAATGAGTTTTGAGATTGTGAACCAATGGCTAATGCATGAACACGTATCAAATCTGCTAATGGTGCAGTACCACGGCGTTTAAGATTAATAGAGTTATTATGACGTCCATCGTTTTCCATAACAAAATCTTTGAAGAAACCCAAAGGTGGTTTACGGTTCAATGCGTTACGCGCTAAACAAGCTAAGAAGCGTTTATTGTTTTTAGTGCGGCTAAGAATAAAGCGGTTCAGTTGTTCAGCCCATTTTGTACGGCCATACACTCCATTTAAATCAAAGAAAATATTACAGTTTAATAACGCTTTCGGATTAGGATCGTCAATCCATTCACCAAAGCAGGCTTCCCACTGCATTTGTGTCTTACGGTACTCTGGATTAGTGGCCATAATATCGCCAGTACAATAAGTGTAACCACAAGCATCCAATCCATCACACACAAAATGCGCTAGTTTTTCAAAGTATTCACCATGTATTTCTGGATCATAGTTATTATCCAGTATTAAACCGTTGTCTTGATCTGTTACCAAGAGTTGCTCATCACGTGCCATTGAACCAAGAGCTAAAAAGCAATATGGTATAGGTGGTGGGCCAAATTTTTCTTCAGCAAGTTCAAGTAAACGTTGTTTAAAGCTCCGTCCAATTTCAGACATCGCTCTTCCCACCATGTGCGAGTTAGCATCTTCATTAACCATACGGATAAAACAATCTTTCAATTGGTTAGATAATTGCGCTAAATCTTCGGTGCTTTGTTGCTGGAAAATACTGCTTACAAATAATAAACTGTTTTGCGATTCATACCTTACGATATCAGATACTTCGATTAAACCAATCGGGCGATCTTTCTTTAAAATGGGTAAGTGATGGACATTATTACGTAGCATTAACAACATAGCTTCGGAAATATAAGCATTGTGATCCAGTGAGATAAGATCCGTAGACATAACACTTGAAACAGGGTTATCTACCGTTAAACCTGAGGCAATCACTTTGGCACAAAGATCGTGCTCTGTAATTAATCCCACAAAGTGTTTTTCTTGCTCATTGTTAAGGTCGTTAATTAAGGCTGCAGATTGACCTTCTTCTGCCATAATTTGAGCAACACGTTGAATAGTTGTATCACTAGCAAGGATCAATGGTTCACGAGTTAACAGTGTGGTTACTTTAGAAGTGGTTAAATCAGATCCTTGATTTTTACTGGTTACTGCTTGTTTTAAGCGTGCGCTATCTTCCGATTCTACATAATCGGCAAAGTATTCAAAACGTTCACATAAATCATAAAAAATATGACCTGGAATACAATAGAGCAAGGTGTCTTTAGTTGCTTTTGCTGGAAAGCGAACTTTATTATTAGTTAGTAACCCCATTTGACCAAACAAACCGCCTTGGTCTAATCGGTTATAAAGGTTGCCGTTACGTCGATAAAGCTCAACAACACCACTGCGTAGCATATATAATTCATTGATTTCATCTTTGAACTCAACAATATTAGTATTCGCACGTTGATAAGATATTTCTATGCTTTTAACAACCTCTATCAGGGCATCTTCAGGAAGCTCATCAAAAGGGGGATATTGGCTGATAAAGTCTTGAATTTCTAATAACTCAACTTCCATGGTGTTCTCGATAATGTTGGGGATAGATTAATGCCGATATTACACAAGTTTATTTGAGTATGTTAGTGGTGAATAAAGAAAATAATAGGATCAATGATCGCTATAAATAAGTAAAAATATTGAATTACATTAGTTTGTCTTCATTTACAAATGTTCAACGAAGAAAGCAGTGTTGAGAAGACTATATTTATGATAAATATAGATATTTTAAGTAAGAAAATGTATACATCCAGTCTGACTTTATTTAGCTTTTCGTGTATTCGACTGTTTTGTTATAGGCTAGCTGTTTGCCTTATTAGTTTGCGCTAATGATTTATTAAAGGATTAATTATAATGGGTATGTCAACGAGACTCGATCTCTTTTTAGATGTTGTACAGCATGGATCGTTTGCTAAAGCTGCAGGGGTAAGAAACATTGATCGTTCTGCGTTATCGAAGCAGATAAAAATATTAGAAGATGATTTAGGTGTGCGATTACTGAATCGTTCAACACGCGCTTTATCTTTAACTGATGCCGGCAAAGAGATTTTAAAACAAGCCGAATCAGTGCGTGAGTTATTAGCTAATACACAACGTTTAGCGGAATCTTATCATTCAACACCCAAAGGATTATTAAGAGTTACTAGTCCCTCTCTGTTTGGGAAAATGTATATTCAAGATGCAGTTACCCAGTTTATGGCGGAGTATCCAGAGACACATATAAAACTTGTTTTAGAAGATAGACGCGCAGATATTATTGGTGAGCGTTTCGATATTGCATTTCGTATAGGGCCTCCACGAGATTCTAGCCTTATTGCACGTAAACTGGCGAATAATAATACCGCTATTTTAGCCTCACAACATTTTATCGACACTTATGGAGAGCCTACCACACCTGAAGAGTTAGTTAAGTTACCGGCTATTATCTATTCTAATGGTGAAATTACAGCCAATAAATTAATTATTTCAGATAAACCGAATAGTGAACAGATGGAGACACATGTTTTATCTGGGAGACTTGAGGTGAATGAACTGAGTGTATTGATGGATGCAGTGGAAGCAGGACTAGGCTTTTCACAACGTAGCCTATTTGCATTAGACAAAAATATTAAAGAAAAAGGCTTAGTGCCACTTTTAACTAATTATAAGTTACCTGAAACAAATTGGGGATTATATGCAGTATATCCACACCGAAATCAAACGCCATTAGTAAAGTTATTTATCGATACAGTGCAAAAGATGATAGGAACACCACCTATTTGGGAGTCGTACATAGATGACTATAAAGAGATGTATAAATAGTAGAAAGCAAAATGCCAGCATAAAAGCTGGCATTGATTCAATTAAGTTTAGCAATCAGATTAATGATTTTCAGACTTAATTGTAGAGAAGTGGTAGTCAACATCAACTACAGCACGGTAAACAATTTCACCACGTTGTTGAGCAAATTCTTGAACTGATACTTTAGAGTTATCAATTTCAATGTTGTTTGCCGGTGATTGAGTGATGATCAATAATTTTTGACGTAATTGAGCATCAGATAAATTTTCTAGGTTATCGACATAAGCAAAACCTGCTTCGTATGCTTGTGCTTTATCAGCAAATGCATCTGTGTTGAAGTTTTTCTCTGAGTGTACAACTTGTGTGCTTGCTAGTGCGCCAGTGCTGATTAATAAAGCGGCTGCTAATGTAGTTAATTTTTTCATTTTTTATACCTTAATTCTGTTCGTTTCTGTACCGTGTGTGGCGATTAAAAGGCTCCGTTACGCGGAGCTACTTCATATAATTAGTTGTCGTTTTTAAGTGTAGTAAAGTGGTAATCTACATCTACAACTGCACGGTAAGCTACTTCGCCACGAGCTTGAGAGAATTCTTCAACAAATACTTTAGAGTTGTCGATTTCAATGTTTGTCGCTGGAGTTTGAGAGATAACTAATAATTTTTGACGTAATTGAGCGTCAGATAAATCTTTTAAGTTATCTAGGTAATCAAAACCTGCTTCATAAGCTTGTTCTTTATTATCGAAAGAATCAGTGTTAAAATTCTTGTCAGAGTGAACAACTTGTGTACTTGCAAATACGCTTGTGCTGATAAGTAAAGTTGCTGCTAAAGTAGTTAATTTTTTCATGTTTGTTGCCTCTATAAAATTTCAGAAAGTTTGTTTATTACTTCTATTTATAGAGTGAGTAGCATATCCCTATAGGCTTTCCTCTCACTCGATGGAAAACATTATGAGCTTATTTTTTGTGATCGTCATCACATTATATTTCCATTCATTGTGGCATTTTTTGCACCAATCATTTTATTCTTATGCTGTCCGAGCAAATTACTAAATAATAAAAATCATATTAAAATTTATAGGGCCACTTTAAGTAATTGATTTTATTTGTTTAATTTTCCCATAGAGATATGTTGATTTTTCGTTATTATTTTCGTCCTTAAACAGACGTTGCTAATATGATTGTAAAATTACTATTTAGGGTATTTCTTATGCTTTTTTTGAATAATGCCAAATATATTAATGAAGAGAGCTAAATTTAAGTAGGTACAGGCTTAGTTTGAGGCTTAAGTAGACATTTGTTCTGCTGGGTAATAAGTGGTTAAATGATTTCAGTTATAGTTTCAATAAATCACCTCGTACCGCGTAACACTGATGTCATTGTATAATCTAAAAAATATTATAATTTTAAACATAATTCCCCTTTCATTAACCAGAATTGACGCTATATAGCTAGAGCTTGATAGTCACAAAATTTATATCTGCAAGCGCTACTTAAAATAAAGGCACGTTAAAACATCAGCCTACCACTGCCTGTATGGCGTTTTACATGATGCCCTGGTAGTCGGCTTAAACAGTAAGCATTTTTAACTTCACCTTTTAAAACTGATTCCATTGCGTAAATGGGCTACCTTCACCTGGTCCCTTTGTACTTTCTTGTGAAAGAAAGTTATATAACGTTCTGTATGAAACCGTTGTAATGCTTATATTGTTGCTAAACATGAATCAATAGACGTTTGGTTTCTGGGTTTGATAGGAAGTCGTTGCTTGAAAATAAATGCCACGGTCATCATAAATAGAGCGATTGCCTGTATCGTGCTATATACAAATGTCATGGTATAAAAAGCCTATTTTATCTGTCATAGAAAACCTTATTTAGTCTAACCTTAAAATATAAAGACATCTAAGCTTAATCGCTTAGATGTCTGTGCACTTCTATTTAAGGGGGGATGATGCGATTATTCGCTAATTTCTTTGGTCATTTTACTTAACTATTTTTATAGACTTTTAAGCAAGAATAAGAAAAAACACAACAGATATTGCCGCTGTGATTAACGTATAAGGTAATTGCGTTAAAGCATGATTCATTGGGCTAATGCCGCATGCTTTAGCAGATAACACCGTTGAATCACCGTAGAAACAAGCATGTGAACCAAAGGCCGATGCGGATATTAATGCACCTACGACTATGGGTAAATCTGCACCTAAGTTCATTGCTAGTGGTATAACAATCGGCATCCCCACAACAAATATGCCCCAGAATGATGCTGTTGCAAAAGCCAATGCTGCCATGGTGATAAATACAAGGGCAGGTAAGTAAGCCACTGTCATGAATTGAGATACGGATTCAATCACATAGGATGTTGTTCCTAATGAATCATTTACCTGTGCTAACATAAAACCACAAAATAAGGTGCCTAATGGTGCAATCATATCGATAAAGCCACTTAAAATAGCATCGAACATTTTTCCGATAGGCATAATATTTTGTACTGCATATAAACCTACAGTTAAAAAAATGGCAGCCATTGCACCGGCCATAACGTCGATATCAAATAACCAAGTAAAGAATATAAGCGCACCGATTGGGATAAAGAAGTTAAGCATATTACTGTTTTTCACTGCTGGTTTTATTTCTTGCTCTGCTGCTGCATCTTCTTCACACAATACCGCTCCAGTAGTCATTGCACGTTCTTCAGCGGCTTTCATTTTACCGAATAAAGGAATGTTACGGTTAATAACTAAAGCAACAACAATAAGACAAACCCAAGCATAAATCATATAAGGAATAGCGCTAATAAATAGATCCATGCCTCCACCTTCTCCTACAGCGCCAGTTTCCTCAAGCAAGCCAGAGAAAAATACAGCCCAAGTTGAGAAAGGTAAAATGATGCACACTGGTGCAGCTGTCGAGTCAACAATATAAGAGAGGAATTCACGAGATACTTTAACTTTATCGGTTGCTTTACGCATTGATGAACCAATGGTTAGGGCATTTAAATAATCATCAATAAAAATCACCAACCCCAATGCCATAGTAGAGAATAATGTGCCTTTGCGACTAGTCACTTTATTGGATAACCAGTTACCAAAGCTGTCTGCACCACCAGCACAACTTATTAAAGCAATCATACTGCCCATCAATCCACAGGCAATAAATATCCACGCAACAACATCATTTTGAAATACGGTTAAAAATATATCACCTAATGATGGAATAAATTCAGCCGGTGATTTAGTCATTAATAAGCCTACTATAACCCCAATAAATAGAGACTCAACCGTACGTTTAGTGTAGATAGCTGTAGTAACGACAACCAATACGGGTAATAAACTCCAAGCACCATATTCAGATTTTTCTGCGCCTATTACGTGGTAGCAAGCTAAGGCAATGGTGGCGACTATAAATGCGATAATGGTTACTTTAATATTGATATGATTTTTTTGTATACGGCCTAATTCGGGACCCATCTTTGGTCTTGTCATGATTAACTTCCTTTGTATTCTCTTTCAGAACCATGATGCATCAGCAATGATAATGGTTCATGGTATTATTTTTAAAACATTAAATTGCAATGTTTGGCAATCTAATGTTTTTTAATTAAAGGGGGGTTATTTTTCGGTATTAATTACTTTAGGTTGTTGCTGGGTGATACAGTGGATATTGCCCCCACCAAGCAGTATTTCTCGAGCGGGAATACCAATGACTTCTCTATCTGGAAATTGTTCCGCTAAAATCGCTGCTGCTGTTTCGTCTTTTTTAGGATCTAATTTTGGAAAGACAATATGTTTGTTAGCAATATAAAAATTCGCATAAGAGCCTGCTAAACGCTGACCTTCTTCGCGTGGTTGACTATCTTCATTATCATCAATACCGGTGGCTTCTTCTTTACTGATAAAGAGTGGGCCAGGGTGGGGTAATTTGACCACTTTTAATTGTCTGCCTTGCGCATCAATGCTGTTGGTTAAAATATGATAAGCATCTTTAGATATTGCGTGTTGAGGGTCATTTGGATCATCACAGTAATGAAGAGCTACAACACCTGGTTTAATGAAGCAACATAGGTTGTCGATATGTCCATCCGTTTCATCTTCTATGGTGCCTTGGTCTAACCAAATAATACGTTCTACATTTAAATAGGCTTTTAATAATTGTTCAATCTGCTCTTTACTTAGATTTGGATTACGGTTTGGGTTAAGTAGGCACTCTTTTGTTGTAATTAATGTTCCTTGGCCATCAACATGAATTGAGCCACCTTCTAAAACGAGTGGGGCATCAAAACGCGTTGCATCGGTAATTTCACATACTTTTTGTGCTACGCGACTATCTTTAGACCAATCAGGATAAAGTCCACCTTGTTCACCACCCCATGCATTAAAGTCCCAATCGACAGCGGCAAGATCGCCGTTGTCGTTGACTAAAAAACTTGGGCCAATATCACGCATCCAAGCATCATTGCTACTCATTTCCACTACTTTAATATGGTCAGGTAATAGGTTACGGGCATTATCATATTGCTGATCACTCACTGCCACCGTCACTTCTTCACTTTTAGCGATTGCACAGGCAACTTCCACAAAAGATTTTTGGGCAGGTACGGCGTTTAAACGCCATACATCATTACGTTCAGGCCACAGCATCCAACAGCCATCGTGAGGTTCAAACTCACCGGGCATTCGAAAACCTGCTTCTACCAAACTATTGTTATTTGTCATGGCCACCACCTATATGAATTTGTCTATTTTTAAGTCTTCAATAGTCGATTCGATTGCAGAACGAAGAATAGACACAACCTCATCTACTGTATCGCGTGTCCAAATAAGTGGAGGTGAAAGTACATTTAAGTGTGCTATTGGTCTAACGATTAATCCTAAATTTTGGCAATGTTGGGCAATACGCTTTCCAACATTGGCTTCATAAGGAATAAGTTCTTTTGTCTCTTTATTAGCAACACTCTCAATGCACATCATAAAATGACTACCACGTACATCACCTACAATTGATAACTCTTTTAATGTTTTAAGTTGTTGCTCTAAATAAGGGCCTACTGCTAATACGTTTTCACATATTTTTTCACGTTCCATTATTTCGATATTTTTTAATGCTACAGCACAGGCAACAGGGTGACCAGAGTATGTAAATCCAGTACTAAAAACCGCACCTTTGGCTTGTGGTTTTTTGATTACATCGTAAATTTCATCACTTAATAATGTTGCACCTAATGGGATATAACCTGAAGTTATTCCTTTTGCACAAATGATGATGTCAGGTTGAATACCAAATACTGACTCACTAGCAAAGAAGTGTCCTAAACGTCCAAATGCGGTCACTACTTCATCTGAAATAAATAGGATGTCATTGGCTTTACATAAATCAAAAATTCTTTTGTGGTAACCTTCAGGTGCGACTAAAACACCGCCTGCTCCCATAATTGGCTCTGCTATAAAGGCGGCAACTTGATCTGCGCCTCCCATTTCAGAAAGGTTGGTTTCAAAGTCTTTGACTAGATAGTCACAGTATTCTGCTTCATTCATTCCTTCAGGCATGCGGTAACAATTGGCTTCACTAATATGCGTCACTAAGTCGTTGACTACATCAAATCCTTCATTATTACCGACAGTCCCAGTAAGAGTTGATGCCATGTAAGTGGTGCCATGATAACCACTGTGGCGAGACATAATTTTCTTTTTACTTGGCTTACCAATCTGGTTGAAGTAATAATGGACAATGCGTATTGCCTGATCATTCGCGACTGAACCACCACAGCTGTAAAATACATGATTTAAATTAGATGGTGCTAGGGAAGCAAGTTTGGTTGAAAGTTGAATTGCAGGGATGTTAGATAAGTTATTAAAAGGTGAGTAATAAGCCATTTTAGTTGCTTGTTCAGCCATTACTTGACCCAACTCAGCTCGTCCATGTCCTATATTGACACACCATAATCCTGCAATACCATCTAAATACTTATTGTCATTGATATCATAGATATACGCACCTTCACTGTGAGCGATGATATCGCAGCCAGATTGATGAAAGTCTGAGAAATCAGTAAATGGATGTACGAAGTGGTCTTTATCTTGTTGCCATAGTGCTTTAACATCATATTGCATATTTATAACCCATTGTTTATTATGAAGTAAGTATCATTGAAGATATATCATGCTTTTTAAATTACTATCAGTGCTAAGATGTTTGATATACCGCTAGGGGGGTAAATAGTTAATTTATTCATCTTTTATTACACTAAAGGACAGTTATGGATTGGAATAAATCAATAGCAAATATGATCAATCATATGTCGCTACAGAGTTGGCCTGGTGTCATGATTGAAAGTCTACAAGACTTAGCGCATTTCGATACTTGGTTAGTTGCTACCTATAAACAACAATTCAAACCGATCGTTGTTCACACTTCGTATCAGATTGAATCGCAGAAGAAAATTCATCGCTTTCTTAATAAAGCCTATTTATTAGATCCGCTTTTTAACGCTATAGAAAATGGGTTGAACGACGGTTTATACCGTTTGCGAGATCTCGCCCCAGATCAATTTAATAATACAGAGCAATATAAAAGTTGTTACAGCGATTTTGATTTAAGTGATGAGATAATTTTTGTCACCCGTTTTGATAATGGTGTGGTGTTTACTATCTCTTTAGGTAGAACATCAAAATTAGGTGGAATTAGTCGTGTTGAGCTTAATCGATTAAAGAGTGTCCAGCCTATTTTACAAGCAATGAGTAAACAATTTTGGAATACACAATTTTCCCAGTATGTGCATGATGAGCAATCACGTTACTCCTTAGAATATGCAATTAATACTTTTGATAGTAACGTATTGACGCCTCGTGAAAAACAAATAACTGGTTTGATATTGCAAGGACATTCATCTAAATCAATTTCTGAGTCGTTGAATATCAGTGTGGGAACAATCAAGGTGCACCGTAAAAGCATTTATATGAAACTGGATATCTGTAGAGAGTCAGAATTATTCTCACAATTTATTAATCATTTACGCACCCTCTCATAAATATACCCCTCTCTAAGCAACCATTCTAGATAACTTATACCTGTAGGGGTATAGGTTTGCTATCGCATGCTCCTTATTATCAAGGCAAACAGATATAAGGAGGTGTAATGAACAACCCAAGAATTAATCAAAGTAGACTCTGGGATAGCCTGATGGAAATGGCTAAAATTGGTGCCACAGAAAAAGGAGGCTGTTGTCGTCTTGCTCTGACTGATATTGATAAGCAGGGACGTGATCTATTTATTGACTGGTGTATTAAAGCTGGTTGTTCAATTCATATTGATAAAATGGGTAATATATTTGCTCGCCGTGAAGGCAGTGAACAAAGAGTTGCAGCTATTGGCACAGGAAGTCATTTAGATACACAACCTACTGGTGGTAAGTTCGATGGTATTTATGGTTGTCTTGCAGGTCTAGAGGTGATTCGTAGTTTAAATGACCAAAACATCACAACCAGTCGTCCCATTGAAGTGTCTGTTTGGACTAATGAAGAGGGCTCGCGTTTTGCTCCTGCTATGGTTTCTTCTGGAGTATACAGTGGAAAATTTGATTTAGAATACGCACATCAACAAATAGATAGTGACGGTATCAGCATTGCAGAAGCTTTGCGTGCAATAGGGTACATGGGAGATGATGAAGTCGGGCAACGTGACCTGCATAAGTTCTTCGAGTTACATATCGAGCAGGGCCCAGTACTAGAGCAAGAAAATAAACAAGTTGGGATCGTTACGGGTGTGTTAGGCATGCGCTGGTATGACGTTACCCTAACGGGTACCTCTGCACATGCCGGCCCAACACCAATGAGTTACCGTAAAGACGCTCTTTATGCTGCAACACAAGTGTTTAACGAACTTTATCAAATCGCTGAAAGAGGTGAAGGTGAAGGTGCGCGTTGTACAGTGGGTGAGTTAGCTATAATCAAAGGTTCACGCAATGTTATTCCCGGAGATGTAACCTTTACACTAGATTTACGTCATGCTGAGTTAGCGGGTTTATCTGACTTAGAAGTACAAGCGAAACAAGTTATTAAAAACGTGGCAGAAAGCACTGGTGTAGAAATTAAGCTTGATAATATTTGGGATAGTCCTCCTGTTGCCTTTAATGATGATTGTATTGCCGCTGTTAGTCATGCCGTAGAAAACTCTGGATTAACTTACCAACGCTTAGTCAGTGGTGCTGGACATGACGCTGTTAATATCGCCAGTGTAGTGCCAACCTCTATGATCTTTATCCCCTCTATTGGCGGTATTAGTCACAATGAATCAGAATATTCTAGCCCAGATCAAGTGGGAGATGGCTGTCAGATTCTGTTTGATGTGATACTTAATGAAGCGAATAAATAAAGGCGCTAAATAAACTAATAAACAAGAGAAAATTTAATAACCAATCACCTCTTGTCTATTAACTACTTTATAACTAGCTACTATTTACCAACATAAACTTCATATGTGTTGAGTTGGTACCTGAATAAATTAATCATTTAACATGGAGTATGGAATGAAAAGTTACTCACAATGGCAAGAGATGGCCAGCTCAATCAAATTTAACACGGATGCTTTTATCAATGGCACATTTGTTCCTGCGCAATCAGGGGAAACATTTTCATCAATTAACCCTGCTACAGGAAATGTACTTGCTGAGGTAGCAAGTTGTGATAGCGAAGATGCCAACATTGCTGTAGCAGCAGCGAAGCAGGTATTTGATTCTGGTACTTGGTCTAGAAAGCCTGCTTTAGAGCGCAAAAAAATATTATTAAAGTTTGCCGATTTAATCGAACAACATACCGATACCTTGTCATTAATTGATACCCTAGATATGGGGAAACCTATTTCAGATTGCGTTGGCTTTGATCTACCTAATACAGTAGAAACATTTCGTTGGACTGCCGAAGCAATTGATAAAGTTTATGGTGAAATTTCACCGACTAATACTAACAGTATGGCGTTAATGACCCATGAGCCGATTGGGGTAGTAGCGGCGATTGTTCCTTGGAACTATCCATTAATGATGGCTAGTTGGAAAATTGCTCCTGCATTGGCGGCAGGTAATAGTGTCATTTTGAAACCTTCTGAGAAATCGCCATTGAGTGCACTGTTTTTAGCAACGCTAGCAAAAGAAGCTGGTATTCCAGATGGTGTTTTTAATGTTTTACCTGGCTTTGGTCATACAGTCGGTAAGGCACTTGCCTTACATAATGAAGTTGATGTGATCACCTTCACTGGGTCTACCAAGGTAGCGGGTCAGTTAATGGGCTATGCTGGGCAATCAAACTTAAAACGGACTTGGCTTGAGGCTGGTGGTAAATCACCTTGTATTATTTTTGCCGATTGTGAAGATTTAGAAGCTGCTGCGTTTGCTGCTGCATTTGGTATCTTTTCAAATCAAGGCGAAGTGTGTATTGCTACTTCACGGCTATTAATAGAAGAGTCTATTAAAGATAAATTTATCAGCTTATTAGTAGAACAAGCGAACAAATTTATTCCTGGTGATCCCCTTAATCCAGAGACCAATATGGGCGCTATTGTTGACCAGCAGCACCTTGATAATATTCTTAGCTTTATTGAGTCTGGCGTTAGGGAAGGGGCTAATTTATTGTACGGAGGTAAACAAGCCACAGTGGATGGTCAAGGCTGTTTTGTACAACCAACTATTTTTACCGATACGCAACAAAACATGAACATTGTTGAAAATGAAATCTTTGGACCTGTTGTTGCTGTGAATACTTTTACAACATGGGAAGAAGCTGTTCGCTTAGCAAATGATAGTAAGTATGGCTTAGCAGCGGGGGTCTGGACTGATAACCTGAAAAAAGCACATAAAACAGCACGCGTATTGCAAGCGGGTATGGTATGGATAAATAATTGGGCTGGCAGTGATTCGACAACACCTTTTGGTGGTGTGAAACAGTCAGGCAATGCACGGGATAAATCTCTTCATTCTATTGATAAATATACTGAGATGAAAACCACTTGGATTGATTTAAGCTAATAGTCGTTAATAATACTGTTACTCATAAAAATCCCCCCTAATGCATTCATTAGGGGGGATTTTTTGTTAGCAGCCTTTATAAAAACCTATCAGGGAATACCGCGGATAGGTTTAGGAAGAGGAGCAATTTAACTAACTATTTTTATCTACCACGCTATTAAATAAACGAGTAAATTTATCTAAACCTTCATTAATAATCTCGTTTGAAATAGTTAATGCTGGTAGGAAGCGGATAACATTACCGTAGAAACCACAGGCAAGAAGTACTAAACCATGTTCAGCAGCATTAGCAATAATAGCTTGGGTTAATGCGGTGTTTGGCTGTTCAGCATCACCATTTTTAACAAACTCAATGGCTATCATTGCACCTTGATTTCTGACATCTAGAATGACGTCAGGATGCTGTTGTTGTAATTGACTTAAACGTTGATGAAACAAATCACCTATCTCAACAGAGCGTTGTACTAGGTTTTCTTCTTCGATTACCTCTAAAACAGCTAAAGCAGCCGCGCAAGCAACTGGTGAACCACCATAAGTACCGCCTAAGCCACCAGGCAGTGGTGCATCCATAATCTCGCTTTTACCTACAACTGCTGAAATCGGGAAACCGCCAGCAATACCTTTGGCCATGGTCATTAAATCAGGTTCAACACCAGAATACTCAAATGCAAACATTTTACCAGTACGGCCAAAGCCAGTTTGAATTTCGTCTGCAATTAACATGATCCCGTGTTGGTCACAAAGCTCACGTAATGCTTGCAGAAACTCAGGTGGGGCCACGTAAAAACCACCTTCACCTTGAACGGGTTCAACAATGATAGCAGCTACATCAGTAGGGCAGATATCTACCTTAAATAAGTTGTTTAATGCTTTAAGTGAATCTTTAACAGATACGTCATGACGATCCATAGGAAAAGGCGCATGGAAAATATCAGAAGGGAACGGACCAAATAAATTTTTATAAGGTGTTACTTTGCCTGTTAATGCCATGGTTAAATTCGTACGGCCATGGAACCCCCCATTAAAAGCAATGACACCACGACGACCAGTATGTGCGCGGGCAATTTTCACACAGTTTTCCACTGCTTCAGCACCCGTAGTCACAAAAATTGCTTTTTTAGGTGAGTTACCTGGTGCTGCTGCTGTTAGTTTTTCCGCTAACGTGACTGCAACTTCATAAGGATTAACCATGACACATGTATGGCTAAATTTATCGATCTGTTGTTTTGCGGCCTCAACAATTTTGGGATGGCTATGGCCGGTATTGCAGACTGCAATTCCAGTCCCAAAGTCGATATAACGTTGACCTTCCACATCCCACAGCTCAGCATTTTTAGCATGCTCTACATATATTGGATAAATGTTGCCTTGCCCACGTGCGAAGGCTTGTGTTTTTCTACTTTGTAAACTGCTGTTTGTCATGTTCATCTTCCTGATAGATAAAGAGTTTGGCTATTTATAGTTTGTATTGTCAGAGAGTTTGCTTGGCTTATTTATCTAAACCACCCATACATAAATATTTAATTTCTAAGTAATCATCTAAACCATATTTTGATCCTTCGCGACCACTACCTGATTGTTTGATACCACCAAACGGTGCTGCAGCATTAGAAATCATTGCTTCATTAATACCAACCATGCCGTATTCTAAACCTTCTGATACACGCCATACTCTGCCAATATCACGAGAATAAAAGTAAGCGGCTAATCCGACTTCACAGTCGTTGGCCATTGCTAACACTTGATCTTCATCTTCGAATGCAATGATAGGAGAAACAGGGCCAAAAATTTCTTCGCGAGCAATGGGCATTTGGTTGGTCACATTAGTTAAAATGGTGGGTTGGTAAAAAGTATTACCTGCGCTATCTCGTTGACCGCCTAATAAAACCTTAGCACCTAAAGCAACAGAATCGGTTACTAATTTCTCAACGCCATCAACTGCACTTGAAGAAATCATTGGGCCAATGTCTACGTCTTTTGTTAAGCCATCACCGATATTTAGACTGGCAACGGCTGTTTTAAATTTTTCAGTAAACTCTTCTAATACCGAACGTTGTACAAAAATTCGATTAGTACAAACGCAAGTTTGACCTGCATTACGGTATTTAGAAGCCATTGCTCCTTGCACTGCTGCGTCAATATCTGCGTCATCAAAGACGATGAAAGGTGCGTTACCACCTAATTCCATTGATACTTTTTTTACCGTTGAAGCACATTGTTCAATTAATGTTTTACCCACTGCTGTTGATCCAGTGAAAGTGAATTTTGCAATATCAGGATGCTGCGTCAACACTTTACCCATCCCTCTAGAGTCATCACCTGCAACAACATTGAATACGCCTGCTGGAATACCTGCGCGCTCTGCTAATTCAGCCATGGCGAGTGCAGAAAGTGGTGTTAATGCCGCTGGGCGAACGACAAAAGTACAACCTGCCGCTAATGCAGCTGCTGCTTTTCGTGCAATCATCGCATTAGGGAAGTTCCAGGGTGTAATAGAAGCGACAACACCCACAGGCTGTTTAACAACAACAATACGTTTGTCACTTGATGGACCTGGAATAGTATCGCCATAAACGCGTTTGCCTTCTTCTGCAAACCATTCTATAAATGCTGCACCATAGCCAATCTCGCCTTTTGCTTCAGCAAAGGGTTTACCTTGTTCTAAGGTTAGAATACGTGCAAGGTCATCTTGATGTTGAATCATTAAATTGAACCAGTTTCGCATTAAAGTACAACGCTCATTAGCTGATTTTGCCGACCACTTTTTTAATGCTTTTTTAGCTGCTTTTACGGCAAGTTTGGTATCTGCCACACCAGCATTGCATACCTTTGCAAGTTCTTCGCCTGTTGCTGGGTTGGTCACGCTAAAGAATGAATCGCTGCTATGCCAACTACCATCGATGTAGGAAAATGTTTTGAGTAAATGCTTATCTTGTAATGCGTTCATGGTTATCTCCAAGCTTATATATGTTTAAAAATGCTTAACAGTTTGAACTTGCCACTAGTCTCATTGGCGAGACTTGCTCTGTGAGCTTATTGAATAACAATTTAAAATAAGGTTAAATACAAAACTTTAAACAATAAGTTTGAAGCGAGTAAAACTATGAAGAAATCGTCGATAATTCCTAAACCTATCGCAGAGTATGATTTGCGTTTACTACGGATCTTTGTTTCTGTGGTCGAGAATGGAGGATTTTCTGCCGCCGAATCTGCTTTAGGGATCACCCGTTCTACTATTAGTATTCATATGTCTAATCTTGAAGAACGTATGAAACTGAAGTTATGTTTGCGTGGCCGCGGTGGTTTTGCTTTAACTGAGGATGGGCACACTGTTTATCGCGCAGTGATTAATCTCTTTGATTCCTTGAATGATTTTTCATTATTAGTTGGCTCATTGAGTAATGAATTAAGCGGTGAGTTAGTCATTTTATGTGCTGACCAATTAAATCAAACAACGCAAAATAAATTATCTCAAGTGATTAAAATAATTCATCAAGATTCACCAAACTTACACCTGGTATTAGACAGTGAACCTATCGCTAATATTGAAAAGTCATTATTAAAAGATAAAGCACATATTGGTTTATTTCCTGGATATCAACAAATAGAAGGCTTGACCTACCAACATATTACCGATGAGGCTGTTTATTTATGTTGCAGTAAAGATCATCCTTTTTTTAATAAAGTTGATACTGTAATTAGTGCTGCTGATTTGGCTGAGGTACCTGCCATTCATCCTGGGGTGGATATTGAGCCTTCTGGTAGTGAGCAATTGAAAAAATTAAACCTAATGGCCAAGTCGTATCAATTTGATACACGTAAAGCGATGATTATGTCTGGAAGTTACATTGGGTTTATGCCGCAAAGTTATATTCAGGAGGAATTAAATCAAGGCGAGATGCGCATCATTCGCCCTAGTGAGATAACTTACCCATTTAATTTATCTTTAGTGGCTAAAAAAACACCCCGTGAAGCTAATAAAGTTGCATTACTGACCGAAGTATTTAACCGAGTTTTTAATGAGGTTTAAGTTACAATAAAGAGAGAATCGGCATCAATAAGGCAAATAATTCAGCTTGTGAGCTGATATTACATTTTGCATAAAGTTGTTTACGAAATACTTTAACTGTTTCCTTACTAATATTTAAATTAAGGGATATCGAAAGCGAGGAATGGCCTTGTAATATATACAGCGCAACTTCCGCTTGTCTTGGACTGAGACTAATATCATGTTGTTCTTTTAAGGTCGCTCTTAGGCGTTGGGTGACTGGTTGCAGGACAATATTTATGCCCTCTTTAGGTTTATAGTGTCGCCAATGGAATGCACATAATCTTGACAATATAGTTTCGTAGGATTTAATTCTTTTCAGCTCACCTTTACTAAATTGAACGCCGCTACTCTCATCTCTACCAAAACAGACTGTTAAGGTTGTTTCATGAGCAATCCCATAAAACAGAGCAAATTCATCCACTAAGGTAGTGTTACTGTAATATTGTTTGAAGTAAGTCGTTTGTTTGAATTGGTCTGGCGCAAGATCAAAGATACGATGAATACCTGATTGTATTCCTCCTAATACCCCTTCATAGAAAGGATCTAATAAATAAGCCGCTTTAACATAGTAGTTATCTACTTGATTATAAACGTTGTCATCATTGCTCTCTCGATATAACCCTTCGGGATTGTGATCTTTATGATAAGCAATGATGATCATGTTATCGAAAGTGACAATCTTACTTACAAAGTGACTTAATGCTTCAGGAAAGTTCGCGGTATCCAAGTGACGCACTAACTCGCCTAATGCCTTATCTTGCTTGCTTTGCAGGTTGCTGGTTATTTGCATTCCTTTACCTAATCAAATAATTAAATTATGTATATTTATTAAACCATACCACACTGGGGTTATATACCCCTTACTGAACAAGTTTTATGATTAATTCCATAATATTCGGGTTATGTTTTTGTTTGATGGCTAAATAAAGTTGAAAAAGGAACTTATTATGACGACTGCAATATCGCTTAAGTCAGTGACCAAAAAGTTTAAAGACTTTCAGGCTCTCAATGAAATATCTTTTGATATTCAAGAGGGAGAATTCTTTACACTACTTGGTCCTTCAGGATGTGGGAAAACGACTTTATTGCGCCTATTAGGGGGATTTGAACAAACCAGCACAGGTGTTATCGAGTTGTTTGATGAAAAAATAGAAAACCTGCCAGCCAATAAACGTCCAATTAATACTGTATTTCAACATTATTCACTTTTTCCACATTTAACCGTCCATGAAAATGTGCAATTTGGTTTAAAAATGCAAGGTGTTGCAAAAGCGGAAAGAGTTAAACGTGCCGACGAAATGTTAGCACTAGTACAGCTTGAAAAATTTGCTGACCGTAAACCTAATCAATTATCTGGTGGACAACAACAACGAGTTGCCTTAGCGAGAGCCTTAGCACCCAGACCAAAATTATTATTATTAGATGAACCTCTCTCTGCATTGGATCTTAAATTACGTCAAAACATGCGTTTAGAGTTGAAAAAAATTCAGCAACAAACAGGTATTACATTTGTATTTGTGACCCATGATCAAGAGGAAGCATTAACCATGTCGGATCGCATTGCTGTCATGTCAGCAGGGCACTTACAACAATTAGGCACACCATCAGAAATTTATGAAGAGCCAGTAAATGAATTTGTAGCTGATTTTATTGGTGAAACAAATCTATTAAACGTTAATGTGTTAAAGAAAGGAGAACATTCTGCTGATGTCACTATTCAGGCATACGATACAGAGCACCACGACAGTGCTGTTATTCAGGTACCTTACTTTAATCGACTATTTTTAGGCCCAACTGCAAAGTTATCAATCAGACCTGAACGTATTACGATTGGCCCTTTGACCGGAGAAACCCCACTCACTGCGATTGTTGAACAAAGCATTTATATGGGGACTGATACACAATATATTGTGACTCTTAATACGGGCTGTGAATTATTAATACGTAGTCAAAATATTACTAGTGAGAAAAAGACTTTTGAGCAGGGCGATAAAGTAAATATTAGTTTCGATCTATCTACAGCTCGTTTAATTAGGGGGTAGGGGGATGTTGAATATATTTAAATTATCAAAAGAAGAGAAAGTGCGTTATGGCCTGATTTCTCCTTCGATGTTGATGATCGGTTTTTTCCTACTGATACCCATCTCAATTGTATTTGTTTATTCATTTTTACAACCGGGTACATACGGCGGAGTGGAATGGGTATTTTCATTAGATGCTTATAAACAGTTTTTATTTCAAGAAGATTTTTTAACTGAAGAGCTACAATTTACTTCTGCATACTTAGAGATTTTTGGACGTTCGTTTTTACAAGCCGCTATCGCCACCTTATTGTGCTTTATGATTGGTTTTCCTACCGCTTATTTTATTGCCACAAGGCCTGCTAATACTCAAAGCTTATGGTTATTCGCAATCACTATCCCTTACTGGGTTAATTTATTAGTACGTACCATTGCCATGTTATTCATTATTAGAGATCAAGGTCCGCTCAATGAGTTTTTAATGTACTTAGATTGGATCGATACGCCTATCAAATTAGCTTACACTCCGTTTGCTGTATCACTAGGACTATTCTATTCCTTCTTGCCCTTTATGGTGTTGCCAATTTATACCGCGTTGTCTCGTTTTGATATGTCACTTTTAACTGCTGCACATGACCTTTATGCAAGTCGTTGGGCTGCGCTTAAAAATGTACTCATACCAAGTGTATCGAATGGTATCTATGCGGGTTGTTTATTGGTATTTATCCCTTCAATTGGCTCATTTATTGCGCCAGATTTATTAGGAGGTGGGAAACAATTAATGATAGGTAATTTGATTGCATTACAATTCCAAGGTTCACGTAACTGGCCATTTGGTGCAGCCATCGCGATTATTCTATTAACCATCATACTGATCACTTTACTGATTTTCTCTCTACGTAAAAAAGGAGAGCAACAATGAAACACAGCATAAGTTATTACCCGGGTACTAAACCAATCACCATATTATGTTTATTTATTTTGTATACGCCACTTATCGTTATTAGTTTGTATTCTTTTAATTCGTTACGTTCGATTACTACGTGGGGAGAGTTTACATTTGATTGGTACATAAAAGCATTTAGTAACCCTGCTATTCAAAATGCCACGATGAACTCTTTATTAATCGCCGTCTTAGCCTCTTCAATTGCGACATTAATCGCACTTGCTGCAGCGATGGGGATGTTAAGAGGTGCACCATTAAGAAAGCAAAAAATAGTCGTGGGAGTGATCAACTTACCTTTGCTACTGCCGGAGATTGTAGTGGCAGTAGCAAGTTTAATCTTCTTCATTGCTATCGATATGACCTTGGGATTAGGAACGATTTTATTAGCTCATATTGTATTTTGTATTCCTTTTGCGTACTTGCCTATTTCAACACGACTAAAGGATATCAAGCAGAGTTTTGATGAAGCTGCCTATGATTTATACGCCTCACGCTGGCAGGCATTCCGTCATGTTACTTTGCCAATGGCTATGCCGGGTATCGTCTCTGGTTTGATGCTTGCGTTTGTTGTTTCATTAGATGACTTTATCGTCGCTAATATGGTTGCTGGACCGGGCTCAAGCACTTTACCAATGACCATTTACAGTATGTTACGCATTGGATTAACACCAGAAATTAACGCTATATCGACTATTTTATTATTGATTTCAATTTTGTTTGTTACTGCCTCTTGGTGGTGCAATCGTTCAAGTAAAAGTACTACATAAACTAAATGAAAGGAGTTCTATTATGTTAAAAGTAAAAGGTATATTTCCCTATAAGGCAAAAGTATTGGCAATGGCTGTTACGGCGAGTTTATTAGGGGCAACAGCAGCTAATGCTGCAGGGCAATTAAATATTTATAACTGGTCTGATTATATGGATCAAGCGGTATTAGATAAGTTCTCTAAAAAGTACGATATCAAGATAACTTACGACACATATGATAGTAATGAAACATTGTTGTCTAAATTAAAGTCTGGCGTTACGGGCTATGATGTCGCTGTTCCGGGCGATTATATGGTTAAAATTATGATTGATGAAGGGTTACTTGAAAATATCGAAGCGTCTAAATTAGATAATTTTAGTAACGTTAAGGAAGAATTAATAGATGTTTATTATGATCCTGGTCATCAATATTCAGTACCTTACCAAGCTGGTACTACGTCATTTGTCGTTGATAAAGCAGTGTACGATGGTGATATTAATACCTTAGATATTTTATTTAATCCACCTGAGGAGCTTAAGGGCAAAATTAACATATTCCGTGATGTGAACGAAGTCATTAATGCAGCACTTCGTTATAAAGGTTATGAAATTTGTAATAGTAATCGTCAACAATTAAGTGAAGTAAATGATCTGTTAAGCGAAGCGAAAGAACACTGGTTAAGTATTGCGTCTGATGGTGCAAAAGAGATGTTGATTTCAGGAGATGCTGCCGCATCAATGTCATGGAATGGTATGGCATTGCAAGCACGTTTAGAAAAACCAACCTTAGAGTATGCTTATCCTAAAGAAGGGATGACAGCATGGGCCGACAACCTTGTTGTGTTAAAAGGATCAAAAAATATTGAGAATGCAAAATTGTTCTTAAACTTTATGCTAGACCCTGAAAATGCAGCCGCTATTTCTAATGTCACAGGTTATACACCCGGTGTGAAAGGTGCTGACGCTTACCTTGTAAAAGAGTTTAAAGGCGCGCATGAATTAAACCTTCCTGAAGGTACTGCAACACCACAATTTGTACCACCATGTAGTCCTGAAGTCGTTAAATTATATGACCGCTTATGGACTAACTTATTAAGATAGTTTGGCTGGTATGGTGGAATAGCTGAGATGTTAATCCACCTTTACTTCAATTTATAAAATGGTTCTTCACTAATTACCTTGCAAGAACGTCTAATTCCTCAATAGGGAAAAGTAAAATGGATAAATCATTATTAAATGCAATCCTCAAAGCTGTAGAAGATAGGCGTGACAATATTATTCATGAATTAACTGACTTAGTGTCTTCTGATAGTACTTTAGGTAATGAACAGCATGCGCAATCTATTATTAAAGAAACCTTTATAGAGTTAGGCACCGAAGTTGAAGAGGTAACTATTGACCTTGAAAAATTGGCTAGCTTACCAGGTTTTTCACCACCAGTGACTCATGATACTGATGGTCGAGTTAATGTAGTGGGCATTCATAAGCCTAAAAATACAGTGGGTAAGTCACTTATTTTAAATGGCCATATGGATGTTGTTCCTACTGGACCACGTCACCTTTGGGAAGTTGATCCTTTTTCACCACATGTACAGGGCGACTGGTTTTATGGGCGTGGTAGTGGCGACATGAAAGCAGGAATTGTTGCCTATTGTAATGCCTTTGCAGCATTAAAAGATTTAGGCTATCAACCTGCAGCTGAAGTTATTTTACAAAGCGTAGTAGAAGAAGAGTGTACCGGTAATGGCGCACTAGCGTGCCTAGATGCTGGTTATACTGCCGATGCGGCTGTTATCCCTGAGCCTTTCGGGCAGTCTTGTCTTGTTGCTCAATTAGGGGTGATGTGGTTTCAGTTAAAATTAACAGGTAAACCTGCACACGTACTCGATACTTCAAATGGTAGTAACGTATTTGATTCGCTATACGTGGTGACAAATAAATTAAAAGCATTAGAAGAAGAGTGGAATAAACACGAGCATCGTCATCCTTGTTACAGCGGACATGATCATCCTATCAATTTTAATCTTGGTAAAGTACAAGGAGGGGACTGGGCTTCAACGGTTGCTTGTTATTGTGAGGCTGATTTTCGTGTGGGTTTTTATCCAGGAATGTCGCTTGAATATGTTAAAGAAAAATTACAACAAACTATTAACGAAGCGGATGTTGCAAGTGATATCAAGGTTGAGCTTTGTTATACAGGTTTCCAAGCTGAAGGTTGTGCCATCGAAGAAGAGGCTCCATTAATTGTATCAATCAAAGAAGCACACCGCATTGTCGCGAATAAAGATTGCGAAACATTAGCTGTAACTTGTACAACTGATGCACGTTTCTTTCAGTTATACGGAAACACACCTGCTACTTGCTATGGTCCTGTTGCTGAAAACATACATGGTTTTAATGAGCGAGTATCTATTAACAGCACAGTACAAGTTGCACAGGTCTTAGCTGTGTTTATTGCTAACTGGTGTGGTTTAGAGAAAATATAATTAATGGTAATAAGTTATAGATGCTTATGCCATCAGCAGTAAATAGTGCTTAATCGGCTGTTTCTGATTAAAGTCATAGCCAACATCTCAGGGAGTTTTTGTTGGCGATAATAAGGTAAAAACTATGTTAATGTTCGAAAGAATAGAGGATAAGCATCATCCTGATTTTGAAAAAGCTTTTGCAATTTATGAAAAGAGCTTTCCGGTTTTTGAAAGAAGAGCGAAGTATGATCAGGTCGCTGCTTTAACTGACAGTGAATACCATTTTATTGTTATTAAAAAGGTAGAAGGGGATCTGTTAGGAATTTTACTCACGTGGAATAAAGAAGATTTTATTTATATTGAGCATTTTGCTATTACGCCTTTAGCAAGGGGGAAAAGTTTAGGGACTCGTACTTTAAAACACCTTAAGAAGGTTGCAGATAAAACCATTTTGTTAGAAATAGATCCGCCCGTGGATACCGTCTCTAAAAAGCGTAAAGCCTTTTATCAGCGCCTTGGTTTTGTGGTTAGCGATAAAGAGCATATCCACCCATCCTATCGTAATGAGACTGAGCCACATTCGCTAGTCATTATGTCTTACCCAGAATTAACAGAAGCACTTTATGTTAGTTTTCAAAGCAACTTAACCAATCAAATTATGCAATATTCAGAGATTGATTGCTAAGCAGATAAAGATTGAATTGCTCAGGTTTTATTATGTTTATGGTGGCAGTTCAAGAATGAATCTGCCACGTAAATTAAACATTAGATGATCTTATATCATTTTGGCCATATAGAATGGAGCTTATTTAATAGTGACTGTTGCATCACTTACCCACGTTTCTGTTATCGCTTGATCTTTTTTATCAGCTAAGTAAGCTCGTATACTCACCGGGTTTTTATTAACCTGTTTATAGTCAAAGGTTAATCGCCATTGGTTTGTACCGACAATCGGGTAAGCGCGTATAGGTTCTAGAATTTCACCGTTGCTGGCTTCAACAATAGGTTGAATCTCACTGTCTCGATCAAGCCCTTCCAGTACAGGCCCTTCAAAATCAATGACCATTTTATTGATGTCTTCAGGTATTGGTTGCCCTGGAATTCCGCCTAAACCTTGTCGAGTACTGACTACACTTGCTAAGGCTTGTGATTTTGGATCTAGTGGACGCCACTCAATATCATAGGAAAAACTAAACTCATCGCCTTTACGAGCGGGTTTCTCAGGTACCCAGTAAGCAACAATATTATCGAAGGTTTCATCCTTTGTTGGAATTTCGATTAATTGAACGGCACCTTTACCCCAATTTCCAAGAGGTTTAATCCAAGCTGAAGAGCGCTTATGGTAAAATACGCCGTCGTCTTGGTAGTGATTGAAATTACGGTCTCTTTGAATGAGTCCAAATCCTTTTGGATTTTCATCGATAAAACTATTGGTGGATACTGACTTCGGGTTATTTAGTGGACGCCAAATATGTTGCCCTGTACCTGTGTGGATAGCCAAACCATCACTGTCGTGAATCTCAGGACGCCAGTCCTTAGCGATGGTTTTATTGGTTTCTGAGTACCAATACATACTGGTTAACGGTGCGATGCCTAATCGTTCAACATCTGCACGCATATATAAATTAGCGCTCACAGAGGTAATATGCCCTTTTGCATTTTTGTTATCTTTACTTAAGCCAAAACGATAGGCTCCAGTAATGGAAGGCCCTTCAAGTAATGCCCAAACCGACAAGCTTTCTCCTTCTTGTTCTGCAGGGCCAAGCCAAAATGCAGAAAAACGCGGGAACTCTTCAGGTTGGCTCATGCCTGTATTGATAGCAATACCTCTGGCTGATAACCCATATTGCCTTTCAGGACCATCGGTACGAAAGTAGGATGCACCAAGAAATGATATCCAATCAGGCTCCATCTTCGGACGCATGATTCTGAAGCCTGCAAATCCAAAGCCTTCAGGTAGGTCGTGGGCTGGGCTATCAGCCGGCATATCAAAAAATTCATTGTTAAAAGGTACGGATTGAACCCAGTTTTTATTGTCTCTGATGTAGATTCTCACTGGGTCTGGAAAATATCGTCCGGGGTAAAATAATTGTACGGGCGAATTTTTCCCACTTGGGTAGAGGGTTTTTTCATTCTTAAAACTTATTTTCCAGTGTTGGTCATAAGTCATTTTATCGATTAACTCTGGGGCAGGGTTGACCGATGGAGAGTAAGGTTTGCTTGCAGCCTCTTTGGCAAGTGCTTTTAAGTCTTCGAAGGTAAACTCCCTTCCATCTAACACTTCTGCTGCCGAGGACAGCATAGAGATAGAAGCTGATGTAAAAATAATGATGACGGCAAGTAATTGTGATTTCATAAAAACTCCAATAAGTTGACTCTAAAACGTGCGTGTTTTCCACACTTCATTTATTAACTCTCTGAACTATTTTAGAAATAGCTTTAACTAAATATGTGTTTTTAAATAATGATCATGTTTGATAGGTTTATCTCGCTAAAGCCGACAATGCTTTAAATAAATCAGGTGTTGCCAGTACATAGGCTTGCTCCTGTTTATTAAGGTAACTAACTGCTTCAGCTACATTTTTTGCATCGGATATTTTCATTGTGGCTGTGGCTTCAATGATATCGACTTGTCCAGCCTTTCTAATGGGAATTGCGTCGATTACTGCGAGGTGACGTGCATACCATTTAGGATCTGAAGCCATTCGAGCTAAATCAGGAGCATCATTCACCGACTGCTCATAAATACTTCTTGCTTCATTCATTGCTTTTAGAATGTTTGGCTCTGCTTTTTCATACTGTGTGGACAATATTCTGCATCTTTTAATAAAATCCCCAACGGCCCATGATCCTGTAAACATAGATAAAGGTACCGATAACAACATGCCGATAATGGCAGGTGATAGCCAAGCTAATAAAGCTAATGAGTTGAGGTAACCTGCAAGGGTGAGTAATAGTCCTGCAATCATGTGCCAACGGTGTCGGTAAATTAGGTGTTTAATGGGCAAGCTACCATCGTCACGTCGTTGCGGATTCCAACCTGAGTCTTGACCCATTAAAATCGACAAAACAGCGCCAGTATGAATAAGCATCATAATAGGCGCGACCATCGCTGATAAAATAACTTCTACAATAAAGCTGATGATTAACATGAAAAAACCACCGCAGCTTTTTCTTAATCGGCCATCAATTATGTAGGAAATCAAGCCTAAGGTTTTTGGCGTAAACAGTATCACCATGGTAAAAGCAAATAAGCTTAAGGCGCGAGCCGCATCCATTTGTGGCCAAGTTGGAAATAATGAAAATTCATCACCAAAGTATTCAGGGCGAATATATTCCGCCTGTAATGACAGTGCTAAACCAACAAGAATCAACATCAACCATAATGGGGAAGAGATGTAGGACATGATCCCCGTTAATAGATGCGAACGACTCACCCAATGTAGACCCTTTGCCGTAATAATACGACCATGTTGAAGGTTACCTTGGCACCAGCGACGGTCACGAATAGCTAAGTCAGTCATAGAGGGAGGGCACTCTTCAAAAGAGCCATAGAGATCCGCTGCAATGGTGACGCTCCAGCCTGCTCGTCTAATTAAAGAGGCTTCAACAAAATCATGACTTAAAATATGGCCACCGAAGGGTGGTGCACCTTTAATACTGGGCAAACCAGCAGCAGACATCAGTGCTTCAGTGCGAATAATGGCATTATGTCCCCAGAAATTGCCTTCTTTATCACTCCACCAAGCAAGACCACCACCAACAACAGGGCCATAAACACAAGCGGCAAACTGTTGTAATCTTGCCATTAATGTTGTGCCGTTAATCAGTTGTGGTATGGTTTGAATCAAACCCGCATCGGGATCTGCTTCCATACGACGAGCTAATTCCAACATGGTATCTGCTTCCATCAAACTATCAGCATCTAGCACTAATAGGTGATCGTAATTTGCTCCCCAACGAGTACAAAAATCTGTAATGTTACCTACTTTTCTGGCTGTATTTTTTTGACGTCGGCGGTAATAAACATTGATATCCTTGTCTAACCGCTCGCGCAGCTGGTGAAAGCAAGCTTCCTCTTTTAACGCAACCTCTGGGTCTGTGGTATCGCTAATAACAAACCAGTCAAAGGCATTGGTTTCTTCTGATTGATAAATAGCCGTTGCCATCACTTCAATAGAGGCATAAATACGGTCAGGGTCTTCATTATAGGTTGGCATCAATACCGCAGTGCGACCCGCTAATTGATTGGTTAAACGTTTAGGCTTGCTACGGCGTTGTTTGCACACTAAAAAGAAGCCAACAATCGACGCACTGAAAGAGATGGTGATCCAACTAAAGGTTAAGGCGAATAAAACCAGAAATACATATTGGATAAAGGTCATGTTGTTCGCCCCTAGCACCGCATGCATTTCATTAATGCCCCAAACAGACAATAACAATGATGACCCTAGCACGACCCATCTTCTTAGCACTTGAGAACTAACCCCATTAGGATTAACGCTAGCCCGTTTACTGCTGGCATCAAACTGGCTTAATGACTGAATAGGCATCTCTTTGAAATGCTCATCTGGCATGCCAGGTTCCACGGATTTCCACACTGATTGAGCTGCATTTTTATCTATTATTTTGTCCATTGATACATCCAATTTTCCGCTTTTCTACCATCGGTAAACTGTAAGTCCAATCTCAATTCAATTAATTCTGCATCAAGTGGATCAAGTTCAAAAGTGACGCGGTATCCATTATTGTGGTTTTTAGCGACAACCACGTTATGGATTTCACCCGCTGTATTTTCGATGTGCGCAGTAGGGTTTTGATTGTTGGTGTTGTCAGTTGGATTTGGAAAACGGTAGTCAATAACAAACAAACGTTTTTCAGTTGGACCATTAATACTTGCTCGACCATTTCGTGTTGCTTCAACGATCGCTTCACCTTTATTCGCAGAGGGAGCTTGTCCCCACAATAAACGATAAGCAAAATGGTATTCCGAGCCTGCAGGTATCACCTCGTTAGGTGCCCAATAAGCAACAATATTATCGTTAACTTCAGAGTCTGTTGGGATTTCAACTAATACAACAGAGCCTCTTGCCCAGTCTCCCAAAGGTTCAACCCATAAACTAGGACGTTGCTCATATTTAGCTTCTAAGTCTTGAAAATTATTAAAATCACGGTTGCGTTGTATTAAACCAAAACCAAGGGGACCATTATCACTAAACGCACTGACCTCTAGGTTATTAGGGTTACGTAAAGGGCGCCATAATCTATCTCCACGGCCGTTAATCATCAATAATCCGTCTGAGTCGTGAACACGAGGACGAAAGTCATCTACTTGGTCTCGGTCGTAAGAAGAAAACATAAACATACTGGTTGCGGGCGCGAGGCCTACTTTATCTAAATCTTCACGAGGAAATAGGGTGGCTTCAACATCCATCACAGTATTATCGCCAGGGCGAATAGTAAAGCGGTAAGCACCTGTGGTACTTGGACTATCTAATAAGGCATAAACAACGATCGAGCTATTATCATTGGCTGGTTTCTCAATCCAAAATGCGCGAAAAGCGGGAAACTCTTCGCCTTCAGGATCGGCAGTTTTCAGAGCCAAACCACGTGCTGATAAACCATAACCTTGATGTTTACCGAGAGAGCGGAAATAACTGCCACCTTGAAACACTGCGACTTCATCATAGTAATCTGTTGAATTTAAAGGGTTATGTAAACGAATACCTGCAAAACCAACATCAGCATTAGGCAAGGCGCGTTGCATTACTTCTCCTGTAGTAAACATTTCAGGGTTATAACGTAAATGCTGTGATTGGCCATTTTCAACGATAGCTACCTCTACCGTTTCTTTAAAGTAAAAGCCGCGATGAAATAGTTGCATTTGAAAAGGTAATGATTGATTTTTCCAAATAGACGCATTTGGGTTAAAACGGATATCTCGGTACTGGTCATAGTTTAGGTCTTGTAATTCAGCAGGTAGTGTAGAGTCAGGCTCTTGATATGACTCTTTAGCCAAATCACGCGCTAAATTAATTACCGTATTACGATTAAATTCACCATTTACTGCATAGATGATATTCGGCGTGTCTGCCGCTTGTGCACTTGGTAAAGTCTCATTAATAAAAGTGGTATCAGAGATTGCCAAACCGGGCAACAAACTGCTTACTACTATCAATTTTTTTAAAGTAAAATGACGCATGCTTGTAGATAACAATGGCATATAATTTAACTCTCCAGTGATGACCAAAATATATTAACTAATAGATGACAATAAGATGTTACTAATAAGTGGTTTACATTTTTATTTAATGTGAAACTAGGTTTATATAAATAAATAGAAAGCTTTTTTATTTGGCTATAATATGAACATTTAACATCAATCACACATTAATTAAAAGTCAATTCTCGATGGCTTTCATAATGAGAATGTTTATCGTTTAACTTGTTGTGTTTATGATGAATACATACTATTAATAAAGACTGCACATAGGTTTAATAGTTTCATTTAAAAAATATTAAATTTAAAACTCTCGATATTTTCATTAATAACATCAAGTTAAAGTAACTAATTTATTGTTGTTTGTGCCTGGCATCATCAGGTTGATTATCATTTTTTATTTTCTTCTTGCTGTTTAGCAGCGCTATGTTGGCAATTTAGCAAATCGTATTCTAAAAATGAAAAGCACTTTTTTACCAATTAATTGGAGAGTGTTATTAATTCAATAACTAGATGTGTTCAAATTTACTATGTTAGTTTCTGCCGTTTTAGGTGTGGAGTTCATTAGCAAGAGATGAGTTTACTTACCCCGTTCAGGGGATAAGGTCATAATTTAGTGTAGTCTGTATGCTCAAAGGCACTGATCTAAGGAGAGAGGTGTTTTGTAACATGAAGGTGTGTATTTGAGCATTAAATATCAATATAGGAAATATAGATACTAGCTAATTGAACAATAGATAGTTTTAGTCATATTACTTTGAGTTTTTATTAAAAGTAAAATTTAACAGAGGTTTAGGTGTTTTAAACAAAAATAGGGTATTCGCTTGTTAAATCAAAATATGTTTGTTGCGGTTTGAGACTAAAAAGTGGTGCTCGCTACTGGACTTGAACCAGTGACCTACGCCATGTCATGGCGGCACTCTACCAACTGAGTTAAGCGAGCTTATTAAGAAGCTGTTGAAAGCAAAGTGATTTTGCGACATCTTGGTGAGACTGTCAATAAAACTTTACTAAGTTTAGACTGTTTGATGTATTTTTGTGCGGCGAAAGGCTTAAGTGTTTATTTATCCTCCGTTTTCTGCCATTTGGCGGCTTCTGATTTGGTACGCTCAATCAATTTAGGTATCTCTGCTAAGGATTGTTTGTAAATAATATTAACTCTTTTATAGCAAACGATGGTTAATAACATACCAGCTATAAAAGCTAACAAGGTTAATAGGCTCAAAATAGACAGGCCGCGCTCTTGATAAGTTTCGATCAAGCTTAGAATTTTTCCCTGTTCTAATGTCACACGAATATAACCAATTTTTGTCTGATCAGAATAAAGCTCTGCAATATGTGGAATCACACCATCAACAGCATGTGAGCCTTCATCATTCAATTGTAGTAATTCAGGTAAAGGAAGCACTTGTTCTGATTGATAAATAATTTTTCCAAATTCATCATAGATAGTTGCGTCTCGAACAATAGGATCGTCGCTTAAATCATCTATTAATAACTTTAAATCTTCTTGGTTTTGTTGGGCTAGATAGCGCGAAGCTTCAGCTGCTGCAAGGTTAGTCAATGAATAGGAAAATTTTTCTGTTTGTTGGTAACGAACACCGTTGGATTCATTTTGTAGGCTGTTAAATTGGAAAGCAATGATCGCAAATAGACACAGTATTGCGGCTATTTGTGACAGTCGTACTATCCAAAAAATTTTTTTACCCATATCTTTAACCCTTACGTTACACTATCTCTACTTGCATTATAAATTAGCAATCGTTATCTTGTGACTCATCTTTTTATTCTATTTTTATAACAGAATTTTACATCAATTAACCCATAGGCATATTACAGTGCAAACGACTATAACACTTCAACTCCCTTCAAACCCTCTTTCAATTATGCAATGGAAATCTGATTTACAGTCAATGATTGAAAATAACCATTCATTATTCTTGATTAATGGCTCAAATGATATAGCTACTCAATCTGAGTTAGTCTTAATGGGAAGAGATTTAAACACAAATACACTGATAACGTTAACTAATTTATTAATTAAGCAGTCAGTGTCTAAAGCACAATTGAACCATTTAAGCCAAGTCGAAGGGGTTGATTTAGTTAGGTTATCTTTAGATAAAACAAAAGATGAGTTACAAGAAGTGATTAAGCAGTTTGCTACTGATACGGGTTGTGACTTTGCTTTGGTAGCTAAATTACCAGATTTTTCTAAGCCGGGTTTAGTCCTAATGGACATGGATTCAACGACAATTCAAATTGAGTGTATTGATGAAATTGCACGTTTATATGGTGTGGGTGATCAAGTTTCTGCGGTAACAGCCGCTGCAATGCGAGGTGAGTTAGACTTTAATGAAAGTCTACGTACTCGTGTTGGTAAATTAGCGAATGCACCAGAAAGTGTGATTAAAGAGGTCGCTGATAATATGCCATTAATGCCTGGTTTATTAGCACTGATTGCAGGATTAAAAGCTGCAAATTGGAAAGTAGCGATTGCATCGGGGGGCTTTACTTATTTTGCTAACAGATTAAAGGACGATCACGGGTTTGATGCTGCCTATGCTAATACCCTAGAGATTGTAGATAATACATTAACCGGTCAAGTTATTGGCGAGATTGTTAACGCAGATGTTAAAGCACGTACCTTAAATGAGTTGGCTGAACAGTTTGATATACCTATGTCTCAAACTGCTGCGATTGGCGACGGCGCTAATGATTTGGTTATGATGGCTGCTTCTTCTTTAGGCATTGCCATTCATGCTAAACCGATTGTACAAGAGAAAGCTTCTGTGGCCCTTAATCACTTAGATTTGGAAGGGGCGTTAGGCTTGTTACAAGCTTCTTTACCTTTAGCTTAGTCTTATATGTTGAGTAGCTACTTAAAAGGCTACTCAACCTTTACATTTCCCTGTGCTTGGTAACAAATCTAACAACCCACATACTTTCAAAAGCAACGGCTACAACACTTGTTCTGTTCTATCTATGACCTGTATGATTGCTTTCACATTTAATAACTCTTCTTCTAAACGCTTACTAAGGTGCATAGCATGGCAAGAGATAATATCTAATTCTGATTTAACTAATGCCAAATTAGGGATATCAATAGTGCTTAATCGATAGTGAAGTATCTGCAACTGTTCAAGTTTTTTATGTTCAACAATAAATTCACGTTTAGCAAATTCAGACTCAAAATCTTCATCTAAATAAGTTTCAATAGACCACTTATTATTATCATCTTTAATTTTTTTGACGTACAGCGTGCGTTCAAAATTGGAGACGGTTTCACCAAGATTAGTGTGTCGCAATGGCGTAACCAAGAGACGATCGAGTAATCGATTATTGGATAGCGGAATATGGTTATTTTGATTATTGCTTTTACAGTCAAAGTTAAAAATTTGTTTCAGTGCGGATGAAGTACTCGTAATTGAAGAAAAGCTAATTTTAGGCTTACCATTAATGATTGAAACATAGAAAAAAGCAGGATGTAATGCGACCTCTGCTGCCTCATGTAAGCGCGGTGTAACCGGTTGTTTATATGACTTTAATGGGATTTCGTTAAAGTGGGCAGGGTTACTTCTCACTAGTAAACTAAAGAATTGCTGCATTGTCATATAGCTATCACGTGAAGCTATTTGTAAATGATAAATATGCTTTGCACTGGCTGAAACAACGCGGTAATTAATGTTTGCTAAAGTGAACTGTTTTGTGACTTTTTGTAAATCAATAAAATTAATACTGACCAGACTACGCTTGGCAATCGCTTTAGGGGTTGCTAATTCAATCTTTAAACCAGACCCTGAAAAATCAACGACTTTCGCGGCTAATACTTGCTCTGCGACTTTGAGTTCGATATTACTTGTATAACTGTAGCGCTCTTCTTTACGTAATTCATCTGGAAATAGGTCATAAGTGGGAGTAAAGCCTTTCTCGGTATCTTTATGAACAAACTTATTGAGTAAATTGGGGTTACCTTTTTCTGCTCTTGGATCAATTTCTATCATTTCATGTGTTGCGATTTCAGTTAACGTTGCAACATGAGTGATATCATTAAAAATTTTAGGGCGCACATCCGTTAGCTTGTAATTTTTGATGGCTTCATAGGTGTATTCTTGCAGTGTTAGGTGGTAGCAGTGCCAATTAGTCTTGCTTCTACCATATTCAATAAAAAGATGTTTTAAGCCACTTTGTTGTAGCTCTTGCTCTGTAGCAGATAGCAGATATTCTTCACCCTCTTTAATGTAGGTAAAGCTGTAAATTGTAGTGCTCATTTTAGGTTGAGACAAATCCACAAAGGATTTTAAACGTTGAGCAGTAAACAGAAAGGGCATTTGATTGGTATTATTACAACGCCATTGATTCAGAATCTCTTTATTTACTGCATTTCGCAGCATAAAAAGAATCGGCTTTTCTTGATTGCTATTTAGAAAAATCGGTAAGGTGTTTAATGCATTTAAGGTGCTATTCTTTAATGCTTTTTCACGCGCAATGCTAAAGTAATACAGTACATCTAACTTATACTTATGCTGGTTGGCACGTATAAACCCTTGAATAAATTTAACAAATTCAGGTTTGTCATCTTCTAAATTGAGGTAAAGATAAAACCCAGTTCGTTCTTGCTGTTGTTTAACTAAACGGTAGCAAATTTTACGGTTGGTGATGGCTTTGTCTTTATATTCACTGCCTAAAGCAGTAAACATGACTTTAACTAACTGCTCTTCTAAGTATTGTTCTTGTTCAGGTAATTTAACTTTAATACCAGTTACTGAAATATTAGAGGTAGCAGCTTCGATGTTGGTACCATCCGCTAATATGATACTGACCTTAGACACAAAAAACATACGTGCAGCCGCTTGCCTGCGATGATTATTTAATTCTATGTTTTCAGTGATATTTTCATTTATTTCAGTCGCACTGGCTTGTAGTGCTTTTGCATTTTGAATCTGCTTTACTTTTTGTACATGCTCGATGACATGTTCATAAGCACCGACTGTATAACCTCCGTATAGCTTAATTGCTGATTTAAGAGCTCTATTTGCCGATAAGGTAAGGTAGTGGGTGATTTCAAAATGTACATATTGATCGGTTTTTTCTATGACTTTTTCACGTAAATCGATAATCCGTGTACAAGGTTTAACAAGACGATTGAGTTCCATCTTAATTAGGAATTTATCGCTATTACTTTCCCCAAAAAATATCTTATCAAGCATGCTATTAAAATCTGGTTTATTTCTATAGGGAATCAATGCATTGATTTGAGGTTGGTAATCCTTAAAGTTCATAAATATTAGTATCTCATGTATTCGGTAAAGCGTTGAAATATGGTGGTAAGTAGATAGTAATTAATTTACTTACCACTAGCAATAAGTCATTTATAGTGGCTATCTACCACATTAAGTCATCAGGAATTGCAAATTCTGCGTACGGATCATCTTCATCAGTTGCAGTGTCATTTTCACTTTGGTCGTGTAATGCAACTAATACTGACTCATCAATGGCACGTAACTTTTCTGCTGCTTCTTTATTAATTAAATAAAACTCATCGTTTAAAACACAAATTGCAAAACTACCCTTAATTAAGCCTTGTTGAATTTTAGGTGTTACAGCAATACGTTTCACTTTATTGTCATAGGTGAAATGATAATCCAGTTCGCCTTGATAATCCTTTTCACAATGTTGTGCAATCATTTGTATTAGCTTGCCATGTGCGGCACGTGCTGCTAGCTCTTGTTGCGATTGTTGATTATTTTCTAAATCTTTTTGTTTTTGCAATTCTGCTTTTTCTTGTACTGCTTTTTGAAGATCAGAAACAGCGACAGTGCCTTTTTTCTTTTTTTGTTTCGCTTGACGGCGTTTTTCAGTTTGCGCCTGTTTCGCTTTTTGTTTATTGATTAATCCTGAATTCATTAATTGATCTTGTAATGAAGCCATATTGAAACCCTTTGGTAAAATTTGAAAAGATTAGTTTATCACACTATAGAATGTGCTATGTCGACTTTGTGATTAAAATGGTCTAGATTTAAAAAACAACATAAAAAATGAGGGATCTGAATATGTTAGATAATTTACAGGTGAAGAAATTCATGTCAGGTAAGACGATTGCATTTACTAAAGAAATGAATTTACAAACAGCAGTGGACAAGCTTTTAGCATCTAATTTAATTGGTGGACCCGTGGTCAACTCTGAAGGACATGTTGTAGGTTGGTTGTCTGAACAAGATTGTTTAGCTAAATTAATTGAAGCAAGTTATTACAGTGATCATTCTGCTTTAGTTGAGGATGTTATGTCTGGTGCTCCTTTAAGTATTCCTTCTACATTAAGTATTGTCGACTTAGCGCAAAAGATGATCAATGAGAAACCTAAAATGTACCCAGTATTAGATGAAGACAAGGTCTATGTTGGATTAATCACTCGTAAAATGGTGCTTGGTGCCATAAAAACTCAACTCTAAACTGAATAGTGATAAGTCAGTCTTAAATATTTATTTCTAAACAGGGCGCTTAAAGTACTAAAAATAAAAGGGTTTAATGAATATAAATACTTAAATACTTAAATACTTAAATACTTAGCCTTAGTTAATAAGAGACAATTAAATAATCATTAATACAGCGTATTTTAATAGTACGCCGTATTAATCTTTAGCAAAATCCAGGTTTAATCAGAATATATTATTGCGTTATCCCAATAATATACTTTGTGGTTTCCAGCATTGTGCTTCAACTTTAGACGTTTTGTATTGATTAAGCTGTTCAAGAAAATCACCTCTTAATATTTCTTTAACACCAAGGCTTGTTAGATGTGCAGTGATCATTTGGCAATCAATAATTTCTCCGCCATGATGTTGAAAATGTTGGCATAATCCAATAAAAGCCAATTTAGATGCGTTGCTATGTTGATGAAACATCGATTCGCCACAGAAAACACTGCCCACATTCACTCCATATAAACCGCCAACTAATTTATTATCAAGCCAAACTTCAACTGAATGTGCTTTACCTTGTAGGTGTAATTGATGGTATGCCTTAATAATATCGGAGCTGATCCATGTTTCCGCTTGTGTTTTACGAGGCATAGAGCAGGCATTAATCACATCAACAAAGGCATGATTAATAGTCAGTGTTAGTGCGGTTTGACGAATAAATTTAGCCATACTTTTACTGATATGAACCTGTTGTGGTTTGATCACTGCACGTTGTTTAGGGCTCCACCATAAAATGGGCTCACCTTCAGAGAACCAAGGGAAAATCGCATGTTGATATGCGTTATGTAAACGTGCAACAGATAAGTCTCCTCCAATGGCAAGTAGGCCATCAGGATCGTCTAATGCATTTTCAGGATCTGGGAATGATAGGTTATCTTCAGAAAGAACAATTAAACGTTTAGTCATTGTTTATTTATAAGCTCCATCAAAAAAGCCAGTCACATGACTGGCTTGTTTTTATTTGATACCACTACGTGATACTACTTGTATCTATTTTTCAGGGTACTTTAGATCTGTTTGGCCAGTGTATAACTGACGAGGACGACCGATTTTTTGGCCAGGTTGATCTAGCATCTCTTTCCAGTGAGAAATCCAACCAATAGTACGAGATACCGCAAAGATAACGGTAAACATAGTACGAGGAATGCCCATTGCACGCAATACGATACCTGAATAGAAATCAACATTCGGATATAGCTTTTTCTCAATGAAGTATGGGTCTTCAAGAGCAATGCGCTCTAATTCCATCGCAACATCTAACAATGGATCGTCGATATTTAATTCTTCTAGTACTTCATGACATGTTTTACGCATTACAGTGGCACGTGGATCATGGTTTTTGTATACACGATGCCCAAAGCCCATTAAACGGAATGGGTCATTTTTATCTTTTGCTTTAGCAACGAATTCTGGAATACGATCAACGGTACCAATTTCTTCTAACATTTCTAAACAAGCTTCGTTTGCACCGCCGTGAGCAGGGCCCCACAAAGATGCAATACCAGCTGCAATACAAGCAAATGGGTTTGCGCCAGAAGAACCAGCTAAACGTACTGTTGAAGTAGAAGCATTTTGTTCATGATCAGCATGAAGGATTAAAATCTTATCCATTGCACTCTCAAGTACAGGATTAACTACGTATTCTTCACATGGAATACCAAACATCATTTTTAAGAAGTTACCCGCGTAAGATAATGTGTTATCTGGGTACATAAATGGTTGGCCAACCGAATATTTGTAACTCATTGCAGCAAGCGTTGGTACTTTCGAGATTAGACGGAAAGCTGCAATTTCACGACAAGATTCGTTCGCCACATCAAGAGAGTCATGGTAGAAGGCTGATAAGGCACCAACTACACCGACCATAATAGCCATTGGGTGTGAATCACGACGGAAGCCACGATAGAATGCTACAAGTTGCTCATGTAACATAGTGTGATGTAATACAGTATGTTTGAATTTAGCAAATTCATCTGCTGAAGGAAGTTTGCCATTTAGTAATAGGTAACATACTTCTAGGTAATCTGATTTATCTGCTAATTCGTCGATTGCGTAACCGCGGTGTAACAAAATACCTTTTTCACCATCGATGTAAGTAATTGCAGACTCACAAGAAGCTGTTGCTAGAAAACCAGGATCGTAAGTGAAGTAGCCTGATTGACCTAAGCTACGGATATCAATTACATCGTTACCAGCAGATCCTTTATGGATAGGAAGTTCAACAGGCTCTTGCCCTGGTAACTGAAGTATTGCGATTTTATCCGACATTATTTTCCCCTTTGTCTGTAAATTATAATGATTCTTATATTCTGTATTCTTTAGACTGTTTTTTGATGGCATATTTTTACAGTCTAAATTTAAGCTTGTCAAATTTAACATTTAAACTTTGCGAGTTACTAGGCGTCTTTGACACCTTAAAATCTATTAGGAAAATTAGTACTACAAGTTCGTTCAAGTCTCTGATATCCTGATGTTTGAGTTAATTATTTTTTGTGTTTTATCTGTCACAAAGTTCATTTTTTTTCGTGCTTAGCTCACAAAAGATAGAATTGACCATCACAACTTGTTAACATTGTGATAACAATAGCGTCTGTAAACCAACCCCTAACTTTTGGCCATTAATAAAGAGATAAATTGTGCGCAAAGAGAGACCCAAAAACTTAGACCTATCCACGGTTAAATTTCCCATTACCGCCATTGCTTCTATTTTGCATCGTGTATCTGGGATCATCGTTTTTATTGCTTTAGCAATATTCCTCATCCTTCTAAACTGTTCATTATCATCCGCTGAAGATTTCCAACGTGTGCAAGGTTACCTTGATATGTTTATCGTTGAGTTTATCTTTTGGGGAGCATTAACTGGCTTGGCATACCATGCGGTATTTGGTGTTCGCCATATGATTCAAGACTTGGGTCATTGGGAAGAGTTAGACAGTGCTTCATTAAGTGCAAAAGTGGGCTTCGGTATCACTGTTGTATTATCAATATTAGCGGGGATTTTAGTATGGTAAACATCGCAGGTACTTTTGGACGCAGTGGTGTACATGATTACATCCTGATACGTGCCAGTGCAGTTATTTTATTAGCCTACATTTTGTATCTTGTGGGTTTTGTGGCAACTGCTGATTTGACTTATCAAGTTTGGACAGGCTTTTTCTCATTAACATTTACTAAAGTGATGACCCTGTTAGCTTTAGTTGCAATGTTAGTACATGCATGGATTGGACTATGGCAAGTACTGACCGATTACGTTAAATGCACATTATTACGTGGCACATTGCAATTTGTGCTAACAACAGTGGCATTTGCGTATGTTATTTTTGGCTTTGTAATTTTGTGGGGTGTTTAAGTGAGTTTACCAATTAGAGAATTTGATGCGATTGTGATTGGTGCTGGTGGTGCAGGTATGCGCGCAGCATTATCAATTTCGCAAGAAGGCAAAAGCTGTGCGTTGATTAGTAAAGTATTTCCAACGCGTTCACACACTGTATCTGCTCAAGGTGGTATTACCGTTGCTCTAGGTAATGCACATGAAGATGATTGGCAGTGGCATATGTACGATACCGTTAAAGGTTCAGATTTCATCGGTGATCAAGACGCTATCGAATATATGTGTAATGAAGGCCCTGAGGCGGTACGTGAACTTGAGAATATGGGGTTACCATTTTCTCGCTTTGAAAATGGTTCAGTTTACCAACGTCCATTCGGCGGTCAATCTAAAGAATTTGGCGGTGAACAAGCTGCGCGAACTGCAGCAGCAGCAGACCGAACAGGTCATGCCTTGTTACATACGCTTTACCAGCAAAATATTAAAAATAAAACAACCGTTTTCTCGGAATGGTATGCGCTTGATTTAGTTAAAAATGATGATGGCGATATTGTTGGTTGTACTGCTATTGAAATAGAAACCGGTGAAGTGTGCATGTTTAAAGCACAGGCTACCGTGCTTGCTACAGGTGGTGCGGGTCGTATTTATGCATCAACAACTAATGCACATATTAATACTGGTGATGGTGTTGGTATGGCTCTTCGTGCAGGCGTGCCTGTACAAGACATGGAAATGTGGCAATTTCACCCAACCGGTATAGCAGGTGCAGGAACACTCGTTACTGAAGGCTGTCGTGGTGAAGGTGGTTACCTTTTAAATAAAGATGGTGAACGCTTCATGGAGCGTTATGCGCCTAATGCTAAAGATTTAGCGGGTCGTGATGTGGTTGCTCGTTCAATCATGATCGAAATCCGTGAAGGCCGTGGCTGTGATGGACCTTGGGGTACACACATTAAATTAAAATTAGATCATCTTGGTAAAGAAGTGCTAGAAAGTCGCTTACCAGGAGTATGTGAATTATCACGTACTTTTGCACACGTTGATCCAGTACATGAACCAATTCCGATCATTCCTACTTGTCATTACATGATGGGTGGCGTACCTACAACTGTTAATGGTCAAGTATTGAAACTTGATAAAGATGGTAAAGATGTAGAAGTGAAAGGGTTATTTGCAGTAGGTGAAATCGCATGTGTATCTGTTCATGGCGCTAACCGTTTAGGCGGTAACTCTTTACTAGACTTAGTGGTATTTGGTCGTGCAGCCGGTAAACACTTAGGCAAAGTATTGAGCGTTGAAAACACTTCTAAAGCACCAACTGAAGCAAATATTGAAGCTGCATTAGAGCGTTATAATCGTTGGGAAAATGGTGATGGTACTGAATGCCCTAACGAAATTCGTAAAGACCTAAAAGAGTGTATGCAGAATAACTTCGGTGTATTCCGTGATGGTCCAGCGATGGCAGAAGGTCTTGCTGAACTTGAAAACATTCGTAAGCGTTTGAAAAATGCTAAATTAAGCGATAAGAGTAGTGAATTTAATACTGATCGCATCGAATGTTTAGAGTTAGATAATTTGATGGAAACTGCTTTGGCAACTGCTAAATCAGCTAATTTCCGTACAGAGAGTCGAGGTGCGCATAGCCGTTTCGATTTCCCTGATCGTGATGATGCAAACTGGTTACATCACAGTATGTATATCGCAGAAACAGAAAGTATGTGTAAACGTGACGTTAATATGGCGCCAGTACTACGTGAAGCTTTCCCCCCTAAAGCGCGTGTTTACTAGAAGGTTTATAGATATGAATATTAATTTCTCAATTTACCGTTACAACCCTGATGTTGATGCTAAACCTTATATGCAGGATACATCGTTAGATGTACCTGAAGGTTCAGATATGATGGTGTTAGATGCACTTATCTTGCTAAAAGAAAAAGATGCGTCACTTTCTTTCCGTCGTTCATGCCGTGAAGGGGTTTGTGGATCTGATGGCGTTAACATGAATGGTAAAAATGGACTTGCATGCATTACGCCATTGTCTGAGGTGTTATCAACAGGCAAAAAAGTAATTATTCGTCCATTACCAGGCTTACCTGTGATTCGCGATTTAGTGATCGACATGACACAATTTTATACTCAGTATGAAAAAGTGAAACCATTTTTAATTAACGATGACAGAACTCCACCTGCTGGTGAATTTAAACAATCACCAGAAGAGCGTGAAAAACTTGATGGATTGTACGAATGTATCTTATGTGCATGTTGTTCAACTTCTTGTCCTTCATTTTGGTGGAACCCAGATAAGTTTATTGGTCCAGCTGGGTTATTGGCTGCTTATCGTTTTCTCATTGACAGCCGAGATAGTGCAACAGAAGAACGCTTATCGAATTTAGATGATGCTTTTAGTGTTTTTCGTTGTCACAGTATCATGAACTGCGTTAGTGTTTGTCCTAAGGGATTAAACCCAACCAAAGCGATTGGTAAAATAAAATCGATGTTATTACAGCGCGCTGTTTAATTACTAATTTACACATGATTAGTGAAATAATCATAATAATATAAGGAACGTTAATGCCAACTAATGTTATGGAAACTTGGTTAGCCTCATCGCATCTTTCCGGGGCAAATTCCACTTATATTGAAGACCTTTATGAGTCTTATTTAGACGATCCATGCTCTGTGGATGCTAATTGGCGAGAAGTCTTTGATGAATTACCAAGTGTGAGCGACACTCCTGAAGAGCGTCACTCCGTTATCCGCGAACAGATGAAACATGCGGCTAAAGCGCCAAAATGTTTCACTCCTCCTCAAGGTGCTGTTCATAATGATGCTAAACAAGTAAAAGTGTTGCAATTGATCGGGGCATATCGTCATCGTGGTCATGAAGCCGCTAACTTAGATCCACTTGGTTTAGTTAAAAACGAAACAATTAAAGAATTAGACCCATTTTACCATGATTTAACAGGGTCTGATTTAGATGCCAACTTTAATGTAGGTTCATTTGCTGCTGGCAATGAAACTATGATCTTAAAAGATTTAGTGGCTTCTTTAAAACGTACTTACTGCGGTTCGTTAGGTGTGGAATATATGCACATCACGGATACTGAAGAAAAGCGTTGGATTCAAAATCGTATTGAATCAAGTGAAAGTCGTCCATCTTTCAGTAATGAAGCAAAACAACGCTTCCTTGAAGAGTTAACGGCAGCTGAAGGATTAGAGCGTTACATTGGCTCGAAATTCCCAGGTGCAAAACGTTTCTCATTAGAAGGTGGTGATTCTTTTGTTCCAATGCTTAAAGAATTGATCCGTCGTTCTGGAGAGCAAGGGGCTGAAGCGGTTGTTATTGGTATGGCTCACCGTGGTCGTCTAAACGTACTGGTTAATGTATTAGGTAAAAAGCCAACTGATCTTTTCAATGAGTTTGCTGGTAAACACGACAATATTGATGGCTCAAGCGATGTTAAATATCATCAAGGCTTCAGTAGTGATTTTAAAACACCTAAAGGTAACGTTCATTTATCACTAGCGTTTAACCCATCACATTTAGAAATTGTTAATCCAGTGGTACTTGGGTCGGTTCGTGCGCGTCAAGAACGTTTAAACGGTATCGGTGAAAGTGTACTGCCTATTACTATTCATGGTGATTCGGCGATTGCTGGTCAAGGTGTTGTGCAAGAGACATTCAATATGTCACAAGCAAGAGCCTTCAAAGTAAGCGGTACTATCCGCATTGTGATTAATAACCAAGTTGGTTTCACAACCTCTAATCGTGAAGATACACGTTCTACGCGTTACTGTACTGATATCGCGAAAATGGTCCAAGCACCTATTTTCCATGTTAACGGTGATGACCCTGAAGCGGTAATGCATGCAACGCAAATTGCAATTGATTTCCGTAATAAATTTAAACGTGATGTTGTCATTGATTTAGTGTGTTACCGTCGCCATGGTCACAATGAAGCTGATGAGCCAAGTGCAACACAGCCTGTGATGTACAAAAAAATCAAAAAACACCCAACTACACGCGAAATCTACTCTAAACAGTTAGAAAGCGAAGGTGTGATTAGCAGTGCAGATGCTAAGAGTTTAATTAGCACATATCGTGATGCGTTAGATAACGGTGAGTGTGTTGTTAAAGAATGGCAAGAGATGCAAGGTAACTCTATTGATTGGACTCCTTACCTTAAACATACTTGGCAATCACCTTACGAAGCTTCTTTCCAAAAAGAGCGTTTAAGAGAATTAGCGGAATCTATTAGTCAATACCCTGAAGATCAAGTACAGCATTCACGTGTTGCAAAAATCTATAAAGATCGCTTGATGATGGCACGTGGTGAAAAACTATGTGACTGGGGCTTTGCTGAAAACTTAGCATACGCAACGTTACTCGATTCTCGTTACAACATTCGCTTAGTCGGTCAAGATTCTGGTCGTGGTACTTTCTTCCATCGTCATGCTGTTTTACATGAGCAATCTGAAGCGGGTCGTTACATTCCACTACAAAATATCTCAGATGAGCAAGGCCATTTTGATGTACATGATTCTGTATTATCAGAAGAAGCGGTTTTAGCATTTGAATACGGTTATTCAACAGCTGCACCTAAAGGTCTATGTATATGGGAAGCGCAGTTTGGTGATTTTGCGAATGGTGCGCAAGTTGTATTTGATCAGTTCTTATCATCAGGTGAACAGAAGTGGGGCCGTATGTGTGGTCTAACTGTGTTGTTACCTCATGGTTATGAAGGTCAAGGACCTGAGCATTCATCTGCACGTTTGGAACGTTACTTACAATTATGTGCTGAACATAATATGCAAGTATGTATTCCTTCTACACCTGCACAGGTTTACCACATGTTACGTCGCCAAGTGATTCGTTCTATGCGTCGTCCATTAATCGTTATGTCACCTAAATCTTTATTACGTCACCCGATGGCCGTATCTAGTTTAGATGAACTATCGTCTGGTACATTCCAAAATGCAATTGGTGAAGTGGATGAGTTAGATCCAAAATCGGTCAATCGCGTTGTGCTTTGTAGTGGTAAAGTTTACTACGAATTATTAGACAAACGTCGCACTGAAGAATTAAATAACGTTGCTATCGTTCGTATTGAGCAACTTTATCCTTTCCCAATGGACGAGCTAAACGACATAATTGAACAATACGCGCATGTTAAAGACTTTGTTTGGTGTCAAGAAGAGCCACAAAATCAAGGTGCTTGGTACTGTAGTCAACATAACTTTAGAACTGTTCTGCCAGAAGGTGCTAACTTGCAATATGCAGGTCGTGCAGCATCAGCATCAACAGCGGTAGGTTATATGTCACTGCATGTGAAGCAGCAAAAAGCATTAGTTAATGAAGCACTTGGTTTTGATGAACAGTAATCAAAATTAAATTTAATTATATAAAAATTTATTGTAGGAAGTATTAATTATGATTGAAGTATTAGTTCCAGAATTGCCTGAATCAGTTGCAGATGCAACAGTGGCAACTTGGCATAAACACCCTGGTGATTTTGTAGAGCGCGATGAAGTTTTAGTTGAAATCGAAACTGACAAAGTAGTCCTTGAAGTACCTGCTACAGTGACAGGTATTTTAAAAGAAATTATTGAAGATGAAGGCGCAACGGTTTTATCTAAGCAATTGTTAGCAAAACTTGAAGAAGGTGATGCGCCAGCGGCGAAAGAAGAGGAAGTAGTCGAAGAGCAAGCTCCTGCTAAAGCTGCTGATGCAAGCCCATCTGTTCGTCGTTTAATGTTAGAGCAAGATATAGATGCTCGTGATATTAAAGGCTCTGGTAAAGGCGGCGTAATTACTCGTGAAGACGTTGAGAAATTCCGCACAGAGAAGAACAAAAGTGAAACTGCGCCTAAGGTTGATATCGTTGCTGCTGTTGCCGCACGAAGTGATAAACGAGTTCCAATGACTCGTCTTCGTAAACGTGTTGCTGAACGTCTGTTAGAGGCGAAAAACTCTACTGCAATGTTAACCACTTTCAATGAAGTGAACATGAAACCTATCATGGATCTTCGTAAGCAATACCAAGAAGTATTCGAGAAAAAACACGGTATTCGTTTAGGCTTTATGTCTTTCTACATTAAAGCTGTAACTGAAGCGTTAAAACGTTACCCAGAAGTAAATGCAGCGATTGATGGCGATGATATTGTTTATCATAACTTCTTCGATATTAGCATTGCAGTATCTACACCACGTGGTTTAGTAACACCTGTATTACGTGACACAGATACACTTAGCGTTGCTGAGATTGAACAGGGCATTCGTGACCTTGCAATTAAAGGCCGTGACGGTAAATTAACTGTTGATGAAATGATGGGGGGGAACTTCACTGTAACCAACGGTGGTGTATTTGGTTCATTACTTTCAACGCCAATTATTAATCCACCGCAAGCTGCTATCTTAGGTATGCACAAAATTCAAGACCGCCCAATGGCTATTGATGGCAAAGTTGAGATATTACCTATGATGTACTTAGCACTTTCGTATGATCATCGTTTAATTGATGGCAAAGAATCAGTAGGATTCTTGGTAACAATTAAAGAGCTACTAGAAGATCCAACTCGTCTATTATTAGACATTTAATTCCACGCTTCAGTATCCCTTCCTTAGCTGCCTATATTGGTAGGCAGCTAATTTCATAAATTGTTTTTACACTCACAGCTTTCGGGCTATTAAGTTTAACTCAACAAATGGAAATCAAACATGAATTTGCATGAATATCAGGCAAAACAGCTATTTAAAGAGTACGGTCTACCAGTTCCACAGGGTGTTGCCTGTGATAGTGGTGAAGATGCAGTTAATGCCGCGTCTAAGTTAGGCGGCGACAAATGGGTTATCAAGTGCCAAGTACATGCAGGCGGTCGCGGTAAAGCGGGTGGCGTGCAGTTAGTTGATTCAAAAGAGTCTATTCGTGAATTTGCTAATAAATGGTTAGGTCAAAACTTAGTAACTTATCAAACTGATGCCAATGGTCAGCCAGTGAACAAGTTGTTATTAGAAAGCTGTAGCGATATTGCCAATGAATTATATTTAGGTGCAGTTATTGACCGTGCATCACAACGTGTGACGTTCATGGCATCTACTGAAGGTGGGGTTGAAATCGAGAAGGTTGCTGAAGAAACACCTGAACTTATTCATACAGTGACGATTGATCCATTGGTTGGTGCGCAAGCATATCAAGGTCGTGAATTAGCATTTAAATTAGGTCTTTCTGGCAAGCAGATTGGTCAATTTACAAAAATATTTTTAGGCTTAGCGACTATCTTCCAAGATAAAGATTTATCTCTATTAGAGATTAATCCGCTGGTTGTGACTGGTAGCGATGACCTGATCTGTTTAGACGGCAAAATTTCCATTGATTCTAATGCAATGTATCGTCAAAAAGCACTAAATGAAATTAACGATACTACTCAAGATGATGCACGTGAAATGCATGCTGCTCAGTGGGAACTTAACTATGTAGCACTTGATGGTAACATCGGTTGTATGGTTAACGGCGCTGGTCTAGCAATGGGTACAATGGATATTGTACATTTGCATGGCGGTAACCCGGCTAACTTCTTAGATGTTGGTGGCGGTGCAACTAAAGAGCGTGTGACTGAAGCGTTTAAGATTATTTTATCTGACGATAAAGTGGAAGCGGTATTAGTGAATATCTTTGGTGGTATTGTACGTTGTGATTTAATTGCTGACGGTGTTATCGGAGCTGTTGAAGAAGTCGGTGTATCAGTACCAGTTATTGTTCGTTTAGAAGGTAACAACGCTGAATTAGGTCGTAAGATTTTAGCGGAGTCTGGTTTAAATATTATTGCAGCAACATCATTAACAGATGCAGCTGTGCAATCTGTGAAAGCGGTAGGTGGCAAATAATGAGCATTTTAATTAATAAAGATACTAAAGTAATTTGTCAGGGATTCACTGGTGGACAAGGTACATTCCATTCTGAGCAAGCGCTTGAGTACGGTACAAAAATGGTCGGTGGTGTATCACCAGGTAAAGGTGGTCAAACGCATTTAGGTTTACCTGTATTTAATACGGTAAGCGAAGCGGTACAATCTACAGGCGCAACAGCTTCTGTTATCTATGTACCAGCTCCATTTTGTAAAGATGCTATTTTAGAAGCAATTGACGCAGGCATTAAGTTGATTGTTACTATCACTGAAGGTATCCCTACTTTGGATTTAGTTGAAGTTAAAATCAAACTAGATCAAGCGGGTGTTGTGATGGTTGGTCCTAACTGTCCTGGTGTTATTACACCTGATGAATGTAAGATCGGTATCATGCCTGGTCATATTCATAAGAAAGGTAAAGTAGGTATTGTTTCTCGCTCAGGTACATTAACTTATGAAGCTGTAAAACAAACTACTGACGAAGGCTTTGGGCAATCAACGTGTGTAGGTATTGGTGGTGATCCAATTCCTGGTTCAAGCTTTATTGATATCTTAAAGCTGTTCCAAGAAGATCCAGAAACAGAAGCGATTGTGATGATCGGTGAAATCGGCGGTACTGCTGAAGAAGAAGCGGCTGCTTTCATTAAAGCTAACGTGACTAAACCTGTTGTTTCTTACATTGCTGGTGTAACTGCACCTGCTGGTAAGCGTATGGGGCATGCTGGCGCTATCATCGCTGGTGGTAAAGGTACTGCTGAAGATAAGTTTAAAGCATTAGAAGATGCAGGTGTTAAAACCACTAAATCGTTAGCGGATATCGGCAAAGCATTGCGTGAAATTACTGGTTGGTAATTAACTTAGTTTAATTTTACCATCTCATTATCAAACCTCGCTTATGCGGGGTTTTTTATGTATTCACTTTATCACTCAAATTTTATTCTCTCCTTATTACATAGTCTTTTTTGACTGAGAGTGACACTGCACTCTTGTCAAAGAGCGAGTCGATTTACTTTATGCTTTTTATATACCTTTACTGAACTAGTTATTGCCGTGTATCGGAAGAAAGGTCATTTATAATAGATATTCATATCACATTGGGCCGCGTATTTTACCGGACTTTTTTATAAAAAATATTTATTAAAATAATGGGATTTATTTACCCAACTTGTTGACTAAGTACTGTGACAAGCTTAATTATCACTTAAGCTTTATTGTTAATTTCTTATTTAGTCTGTGACAAGGTTATCCATGAACTTAGTTAAAACACTGCCTGCGTTATTATTGTTTTATGCAATCCCAAGTATGGCAGAAACAAGCGTTACCAATGTAACTCCAATCAATCCAAGCAACCTCTATGGCAGTTGGTTTTGTCAGCATAAAATTGAAGAGCCTAACTCTAATATGGTGGTTGATGTTAATTACCGTATCCAATATAACCAAGATAATACCTCGCAAGGTTATGGGATTTTATTGTTTACGTTAAGCGGTATGCCAAAATTAAAATACAGTATAACGGATAGCTCTACGTGGCAGTTAAAAGAAGACGTTTTGAGCATGAATTCTCAAAATATAGACTTTAAAAATGTCAGTCATCCAGAACTAGAATCAATTTTAAATTTAAAGAAGATATTACCAGCGACGGTTAATGAATCAGGAAAGATTGTGAACTTAAGCAAGAATGAGTTAACGGTTAAGTCAGATGCTTACAGTGAATTAATTCAATGCGTTAGAGCTTAATATGATTAGGTCAATTTCACTGACCTAATCAACTGATCTATATGCAGGTTAATCTCTTTTAATTGCACGCAGAATAACGAATTTTTTGTTTTCTGCAATTAACTCACAATTACCAAAGATACGATTTAACTTATCTTGATAATCTAAATGACGGTTACCAACAATAACTAATTCACCATTAATTGCTAAGCAGAAGTGTGCATCATTAAACATGCTCCAAGCGATATGGTCGGTAATAGCATGTTGTTGATGGAACGGTGGGTTACATAAAATTAAATCATAGCTACGAGACTTGAATCCAACTAAACCATTATTCACTACAAAACGCGTGTTATCTGAACGCTCTTCTTCAAAGTTTTTCAGCATATTAATACGTGCGGAATCAACAGCCATATATGACTCATCAATGAAGGTAATTTGCGCATCTGGATAAGCTTGTGCTGCAGCCATACCCACTACACCATTACCACAACCCAGATCCACAACTTTAGTGAAATCGCCTTCAGGAAGGTTATCCATCAAGTAACGGCCACCAATATCTAAGTGGTTGCGTGAAAATACATTGGCGTGATTGTGTATTTTCCAATCAAAACGTTCTATGTCCCAAGTGATTGCTACTTCTTTTTCTGGAACGTTTATTTGATCAGGTAAGCTAAATATAAGACGAGATTTCTTCTTAGCTAATGAAGTTTTAGTGGTACCGATATATTTTTCAAATAATGCTAATGTTGATTTATGAATCGCATCAACTTTACCGGCAGCAACAACGATTGTGTCTTTATTGATAACAGTGCTTAATTGTTGTAATTGATGCTCTAAAAAAGACAACGTCTTAGGTACTTTAATTAGCACTACTTTTGCATTTGTTGGTAATGGCTGCAAACTATCTTGAATTAATAGTGTCTCAGTAGGACATTGATTACGCTGCATATTGAGTTTAATAGAGCTGACAGATAAAAATGAATCTGAAACAACGGTTCTTTGTGTCTCTTTAAAAAAACAGCTTAGTGCACCAAAACCATCATTGATAATTAATAATTGCCCATCTTCGGTAATGTATTTACCTAATTCATTATCCTGGAAGTGGTTGATCAGGTATTCATCTGCTGAATCCCATGCTTGTAAGGTTTCATTTTTTCTGCGTGGGTGACGATGTAAAATTAATGTTTGATCTGCAATGATTAATGCTTCATTCATAGGTTTAGCCTAGTTATGTATATAGTGTAAGTTAATGTGCTATTTTAACTTGCTTGCTTGCTTAAGGTAAGTGATATTATGCCTGTACTCAAAATGAATAAGGATGAGATGCTTTGTGAATATAATAATAACTAAAAATAAATTAATGAAAGCACTAATTATGTGTATTTCATTATTCACTATAACAGCTTGTGATAACCAAATTGATGATATTTTATCTGATATTGCCGATGGAGAAGATGAAGTCGTTTGTGGCACTGATACGACTACCGTTAACTTTAAACAGATTGCCTATTGGGGCGAGAATGATGAAGATACGCTAGATGATATCGATTTTACTATGTTAACTCATGTTATCTATAACAAAATTGGTGTGACCTCTAGTGGCGAATTAGTATTACCGGATGACACTGACGATTTTGAAGATATGATTGAGGCCGCACATGATGCGGGTATTTATGCTATGGCTTCAATTGGTAACTCAAGTGACTCCGCATTTAATACGATTGCTGCTAGTGACTCTGCTATGAGTAATTTTATTGATAACATGGAAGACCTAATTGATGATTATGACCTTGATGGTATTGATATCAATTGGCAGTTTCCAGAAGGTGATGATGAAGGTGATCTTTTTGAAGACTTGGTCAAAGAGGTCAGTGAATCATTAGAAGACGAAGATAAAATCTTTAGTTTTGTGGTTGATACTGGGCAAGATGATGATGACACAGACGATGGCGTTCAAGATGATGTATTAGATTATGCTGATTTTATGAACGTGATGGCATTAAATACAACCGATGATGACGATTTACATTCTTCATTGGAAGATGCGGAAGATGCCATTGAATATTGGACTGATCGTTGCGTGGTTAAAAACCGACTAGTATTAGCAATCCCAGCTTATTCTAAAGGTGATGGTGTGCTGGATTTCCGAGAAATTGTTGATGACGATGATGATAATGCCTGTGTTGATGAAGCTTCTAATGTAGAAGATGAAGACGGTAATGATTACGATGACATTAACTACAACGGTATTCCAACAGTAAACGATAAAACAGAGTATGCCCAGTCTTATGCGGGCGGTGTAATTATTACGTCATTAGAGCAGGACTATTTTGATAGTGATTATTTCTCAATATTAGCGGCAGTTGATTGGCAAGTATCAGGTAGTGCAAACGATATTTGTGATTAATTATAAAATATAATTCCATGGTTTTTTTTGTGGTTAAAAGGGCGCATAATAGCGCCCTTATTTTTTCTAACCACATTAAGGTCGAATTATGCCGATTAAAGCCGCTTTAACTGAACGTAGCAACGGATGTTGTGAATTGTGTTCATCTACCAACGAATTGTCTATATTTGAAGTCCCACCAGTTAAAGAACCTAATTCGGATAAGTCAGTATTAGTCTGTGCGACCTGTTCTGAGCAAATTGCTAAAACAGCTGAAATGGATAATAACCATTGGCGTTGTTTAAACGATAGCATGTGGAGCCAAGTGCCAGCAGTACAAGTAACGGCTTTCCGTATGTTAACTCGTTTAAGTAAAGCTGGTGAAGGCTGGGCACAAGACTTATTAGATATGATGTACATGGAAGATGAACAAAAAGCATGGGCTGATTATGGAGTTGCAGCTGATGATATCGAGGAAGTAGCACCAACACGTGACTCTAATGGCACAATTTTAGTGGCGGGTGATAATGTAACTCTGATTAAAGATTTAGAAGTCAAGGGCGCAAACTTTACCGCAAAACGTGGTACTCCCGTCCGTAATATCTCATTGACTGATAACCCGGAGCACATAGAAGGGCGTGTTAATGGCGTACGCATTGTTTTGTTAACAACTTACCTTAAAAAGATGCCTTTGTTTGAAGATAAGTAATATCAGTTACATGAACTAACCATTCAACGAACTATATGCAAAAATTATAAAGGCCCTAACACTCAATAGTGATAGGGCCTTTAGCAATACTAAATTTTTTATTCAATGACGATTAAAGTACTTTCCATGTCATATCTTCGCCGGCTTTAATAGGCACTACAATATCATTACCAAAAGCTAATGAATCTGGCACCGGCCATGCCGTTTTCTCTAATGTTACAGTATCTTGATTTCGAGGAATGCCATAGAAATCAGGACCATTGAAACTAGCAAAGCCTTCTAATTTATCTAATGCATTTTCAGCTTCAAATACTTCAGCATAGAGCTCTAACGCAGCAAATGCGGTATAAGACCCTGCACAACCACAAGCTGACTCTTTTGCGCCAATAGCATGAGGCGCTGAATCGGTACCTAAAAAGAATTTTTTGCTGCCGCTAGTCGCTGCTTTAACTAACGCGGCCTGGTGTGTGTTTCTTTTTAAAATTGGTAAGCAATAAAAGTGTGGTTTAATACCGCCCACTAACATGTGATTACGATTAAACATTAAATGATGTGCCGTGATTGTCGCGCCCACATTATCACCAGCTTTATTAACAAACTCGACAGCATTGGCTGTCGTAATATGTTCTAAAACAATCTTGAGATCTGGATTCTGAGCAACAATTGGTGATAACACCTCTTTTAAAAATACCGCTTCACGATCAAAAATATCAACGTGATTTGAAGTCACTTCTCCATGAACCAGCAAAGGCATGTTGACTTCTTGCATTGCTTTAAAAGTCGCCTTTAGTTTAGTTGCATCTGTTACACCTGAGTCAGAGTTAGTCGTTGCGCCTGCAGGATATAATTTAGCTGCATAAACATGGCCTGATGCCTTGGCTTTTTTGATCTCTTCTGGTGTTGTATTGTCTGTTAGGTAAAGCACCATTAAAGGTGTAAAAGTCGTTTTTGGTTGTGCAGCTAAAATACGATCGCGGTATGCTAATGCGCTATCAGTTGTCATCACCGGTGGCACTAAATTAGGCATGACTATCGCTCTCCCCATATAACGGCTGGTATCGCGAACTGTATCTGCCAACACTTCGCCATCGCGTAAGTGTACGTGCCAATCGTCAGGTCGTGTGATCGTTAGTTTAGTGCTCATATAATACTCCGTGTGATAGAGGCTGGGGAAGTTGAGGCTGATTCTAGAAGTTACATTAAGTTAAGTAAAGAGCAAACTGGCCGGTTTAATCATTTAACAATATTACTGCTTATACTTAAGATACAAGCGGTGTAGTTGTTGGTTAACTTAATTGAGCATAATGTGCTCGAATAGCCTCTGCAATTTTTGCCTTAATAGTTGCGCTAACATGAACTGCCTGTTGCTCTGGGAACAAATTAACTAATGCTTGTACCAAAGGTTGTTGTGCTGTTTCAGATTGCTCAACCCAACTTAAAAGTAAATGACGATTAATATAAGCGGGCAGAGACCCCAACGTACCAACATCATTTTGGTTATGAATTAATAGGCCTGCAGTGGTTCCTTTATCTAGTGTTAATACCTGATAAAAATACAGGGTATGATAATCCAATTGTTGAGCAAGCTCCTGGTCAGAAGGAGGTGGAAGGCTACTAAATTTATCGGTTAATATAGCGATATAACAATCGATAACTTGCTTAGCGAAGTTAATGGCAAAGTGCTTTGGTGTTTGTTCATCGCCGACAAATCCCTCTAAATAAAAATGAGAAACACCACGATGTTTATTTAATGCTGGTATATAAAAATACTGTTCGCCTTGTTCAATACCGCTATCGTAATATTTACCACTTGCATGCCTTAATGTTTCATTGAACAAGGTTTTATCTGCTGCATCTTCGATAGCTGGATTTAAATCAGCCATCAGTCGCCAGTAGCGTTGACCATTCTTCAATTCAGTCCAACTAACATGAATATGAATAGAAGGTGCTAAAGGGTGTTGAGGATGAATAATTGTCGATAATGCGGTAGCAGATAAAAAGGCCTTATCAGGCTTATCTTCATATTGTACTTGCGATATATTGACGGAAGCGCGGTTAAAAACACTGTTATTGCTAGCTTCATAGCGTTTCCCTCCGCCATGAGAACCCTCATCACGTAGCCATTCAACAGGTGAGAATTTAGTGCCTGTCGAAAGTGTCGACAATTTATCTACAAAATAATGTTGTACTTGACTAAGTTCGGTTAATGCAAATTTTGCTTGTTCTGATGTGGCGAGTACGCGCATGAGCTTCCTATAGTATCGAGTCAATCATGGATTAATGTTGGATGATAGGAAAGGTAATGGTTACTGTAACCCCAGTCAAGTTTGTATTATTTGCGATCTTCAAATCTGCATCATGATAGTCACAAATCATTTTCGCGATATATAACCCTAACCCTAAGTGAGCATCATGTTGATGTGCTTCGGGTCTAATTGATACCATAGATTGAAATAGATCTTGCTGTGTTCCTTCCACCAGTAAAGGGCCTTTATTACTAATACTAAGGATCGCATGTTGATGGTGGGGTTGTAGCTCAAAAACAATTGCTTCATCTTGCGGAGAATACTCAACGGCGTTATGCACTAATTTATCTAATAATTGAACGATAAAGTCAGGATCTGCCTCTATCAGAATAGATGCCGACGACTGATGTTCGGTAAAGGCATTATTAGGATAAATCATCTGATAACCTTGTACACAACCTTTGATTAACTCATTCAGATCGATATTTTGCTTATCAAGATGAGATAAACTTTGTTCGATACGACTCGCCTCACTCATGCTGGTTAAAATTTTATTTAAACGTTGAATGCCTTGTTGAGAGCGAATTACATATTTCTGCTGTTCTAAATCAGACGGAAGTGCGGAAAGGTTTTCTAGAGACGACCTCACTATCGCAACAGGAGTGCGTAATTCATGGGATAACCTTGCTGATAACTGCTCAACATATTGATGATATTGACCTAAGCGTTTTATCATATTCTCCATACTGCGTGATAAATCACCTATTTCATCTTGTTGTCCACTGGCAACAAAGTGTCCGGTTAAACGGCCATTTTGATCGAGCATTGATTCACTTTGATCGCGTAAGTGTCTAATGCGTTTAACCACTGTCGACATAAAACCAAAAAGCAATATTCCAACCACAATGAGTACGGTAAACAATACATTAAATAACTTCTGTAACGCTTCATTTCGTAAGCTTAGTAATCCATGATTGGTTTCTTCAGCTAAGACTGCGCCAACTACTTTTCCATTGACAAAAATAGGGTGTGCTGCGCTTAAAATGGATGCCTTATGGTCCTTGGTTGAGCGCCACTGCGTTGCAGCAATACCAGATAAAGCTTGAGTTAATAGCGTCTCATTTAAGTGCGTTGGATTTATTTTAATATCAGTAAAGCTAGGGTCCGGTTTATCTAAAAACAGCCCATAAATAGGTGATAAAAGCTGTTCTTGTATCGTTTCCCAAAGGTTATGCTCTTGCTTATTCTGGTTTATATCATTCAAGCTGCCTGGCCAAATACCTTTTGCTTGGTGAATATCTCCGGTGTTCGCAATAACTCGTTGAAACTTATCCACGACCCACAATCGAGAAGAGGTATGGCTCATAGCTTGAAGAAGGCTCTTGATCTCTGGAGATGGAATTAAAACACTGCCTAAGCCTTTAACATCTAATAAATTTGAGGTCATGATTTGTTGATCGATTTTATTACTATTAATGTTGGCTCTAGTATTAAGTTGAAAACCTAGTTTATTACCTAGTAACTCAAGTGGTAAACGAAGCTCTATATCGTAGCCAGTGCTGGTTGTTTTCCAGATGCCTTGAATTGATTTTTCTCTATTAGTTGGGGTTGTGTAAAGGCTATGCTCAGGGTAACGATATGCATTAAACCAACCATCTGAAGTGACAGAAACAATATAACGCATCAATTTCCCTTGTGGAGAGCTCATGGCGATGATCATATGGTCAGCTTTATTCAATTGAGGTGTATCGATACTACGAATAAGTGGATGTTGATTTTTTACTTTGAAAAAAGCATATAAATAACCATTATATTTACCTAATATCTGTTCAAACTGTACTGGGTTGTTAACTTTTGTTGTTGATGTTGTTGCTGAGTAATGATTCTTAAAGCTAATAATACTTTGCCAATCATCTTCCTCTCCATCTAATATCATCGGCTGCTCAAGGTTATAAACATATAAGTCATGACCTTGTTTAATATTGTCATTATTGTTGATATCAGTATTAAATAAGCTTGAACGTTCATGCAAAGCTGCTGCTATTCCACTAGTGGTACCTAATAAGGTTTGTTGTTGGCCTGATTTTAAGAAGCTTTCCATTTCAGTGACAAATTGATAGGCAAACCAAGGTAGCAATAAAAATAAACTGCTCAAGATTAAAAGTTTGGCTCTTAAGCCAACTTTAATAGCCATTATTTAACACTCTCTGTACTGACATCCCAACGATAACCCATACCGTAAATGGCTTTAATTTCATCAAAACCGGGGTCAATTTGGATAAACTTTTTTCTAATCCTCTTAATATGTGAAGTGATAGTATTATCATCAACAAGCATATTAGCTTCATTCATTAATTGCTGACGGCTTCTCACCATACTAGGTTTATTCGCTAGCGCGTGAATAATCCAAAATTCAGTGATAGTGACATCCAATAAAGTCTCATTCCAACTAACTTGCATTTTGTCGTTATCGATAATTAACGCCCCTCGAATAACGACTGAGCTTTCAGTAAGCGGGACAGATTCATGTAAGCTCGCTCGCCTAAACAAAGCGCTGATCCTCACCATTAAATGTTCCAATCCAATCTCTTTACTAAGGTAATCATCTGCCCCCAAACGCAGCCCTGAAATAGTATCAAAGTCATTATCTCTGGCAGTTAAAAATATAATTGGAACTGTTGCAGAAAGTTGGCGTAATTGTTGGCAAAGGAGAAAGCCACCATCATATTCGTGACCTAACCCCACATCAATAATCGCTAAATCGGGTAGTTGAATTGTAAATGCTTGTATGGCTTGCTCACGATCTTGATAGCCATCGACTTGATAACCATGACGGATCATTACATCACGATAGTTTTCTCGAATAGCAAGGTCATCTTCAATGATGGCAATACGTTTCATAAATTACAAAGTCCTCTTGGTTTGTATCAATGCAAGCTAGAGATTGACTCCGCCACTTTTTGAACATAATTGATCAGTAGTTTGCCTTTTTTGCTCCCTAATCTTGCCATTTAGGTTTGTTTTAATACAGACATCAAAACAACAACCTAAGTTGCATTTATTATTAAGGAGTCACACTATGACAACATCATCTCAAAAACTATCGGCTAATTTAAAAAAATCCATGGTATGCATTGTTGCCTTGTCTGCACTAACTGGTGGGTTAGTCATTTTAGAGGATTACAGAATTACTAGGGAAGCACAGCAATTTTCAGAGCATTTAAAACAATTTAGTCATCCTGTCACAATAAAATCACAGCAGGGTCATGAGCAAGTGTTCTTTAAAAAACATCAGGATGATAGTCTATTGACGACTGATGCTAATGAATTAGCGAAAATTGCAGAGCAAAATTTAGTTGCTAAACAGACAAGTATGATGTCAAAACCATTAGACGTACAACCAGAAAAAATAGCATTAAATAAGTCGATCTCACAGCAAGATCTAAATGAAGAACAAGCCCAGAAAATAGATCCAAATGATATGAATGTCTTATTTTCGTTATCTTCTTCACAGATTACACCTGAATATAAGTTACAATTATTGGACGTTGCTGATTACATTAATAGCCATGGTGACCAGACAAAGTGGCAAGTGGTAGGGCATACCGATAAATCAGGACGTGCTAGTTATAATTTAGATTTAGCAAAAGAAAGGGCTAATAATGTCGCTCGATTTCTTGTTGAGCATGGCGTTCAACAAACACAGCTAACCTTATTCACCTTAGGTGAATATGAAGCAGGGCATACTGAAAACAGCACTTATAACGCAAGTTTAAGAAAAGTGCAGGTGATGCCTTACGAATCGAGTATCGAAAAGTTAGCTAAAATGATTAAGAGAGATAACCAACAAGCAGAGCAATATCGCTTGGTTAAGGCACAGCTTAATAATCAAAAAAATGTAATCGAAAAGGAGTTTCGACACATCACTGAAACATTAAAGGAAGATAATAATACGGTACAACTAAATACTGAATTAAATTTGGGTGATATAAACTTGCAAGAACAAGAAGTTAGCATGAAACAGTCACTTTCAAACCATCGAATTAATAACAATAAAGAGTTGCTGGTGGATGATGGTAGTAACCTGCTTAACACTCAAAATAGTATCAGTACTAGTCAAGTATCGACTTTATCACTAAATGAACCTGAGTCACTGGCTTATGCCTCAGGTTATTCACTATAAAGGGAGTTATGTATGTCATCACAACAAGATAACCAATCAAATATGAATGATACGTTTAATGCGGGTGAATTAGTTAATTCAATTCTCATTTCGAGTATTAGTTTGTTTTGCTTAATTCATTTTTTTATTTAAATATTTATTATTTTTTAATCACTTAGTGGCGGCGCTTAGTCGCCATTAAGCTCGCTTTAACACCTCTATTGTTACCTCAGTTAATTGTCGAAAATTAGTACAATTTATCTATTTAATGTATTGTTATATTTTAACGTATTAAAATCTCTAGAAATAAGTTGTTGGCACCATAGAAATTGAAATAATATAAATTATTCATTTTTTGGCCCTAACAAAAAAGAGGTATTTGTTGTTAAATAACTAATAAATAAGGATTATCAATTTTTCTCTGAAATTGATTTTTATCTATTAAAAGTCAGAAAATTGCATAATATTAATGGAATTAATATATTGATTAGGGTAAAAAATAGAAGTGGCTCATCAAATAAATGGAATATAGATGAATAAAAAAATATTAGTTTTTACTGATTTAGATGGCACATTATTAGACCATTACACGTATCAAACAGAAGATGCACAAGATATGATGGATAGGTTGAAGCAAAGTGACATTGCCATTATCCCAAACAGCAGTAAAACATTACCCGAAATCGAACTGATTCGACAACAACTCTCTTTTCACTCTCCTTTTATCACCGAGAATGGCGCGGCCATTTACATCCCAATCGACTATTTCGAAAAGCAACCTATAGACACCGTAATATCAGGGCAATACTGGGTTAAATCTTTTTCATATGATAGTGAACATTGGCAATCACTATTAAAACAACATGCACAAGACTTTAAACCTTATTTCCAAGGTTTTTCTGAAATGTCTGTTGAAGATCTTATGGCGTTAACCGATTTAAGTCATGAAAATGCGTCAATGGCTAAGCAACGACAATTTAGCGAACCTCTGCATTGGAAGGGAGATGAACAAACACAAGCTAAATTTATTACTTGTATGGAGTCTCATGGTGCAAGAGTATTACAAGGAGGGCGTTTTTTGCATATCAGTGGACATTGCGACAAAGGGCAAGCGCAACAGTGGCTTAGCGAGCAATATTCACAATATGCTGCAAAATCTTCTTCACAAACATCTTTCATCGCACCACAAGAACATATCATCACAATTGCACTAGGGGATGGTAAAAATGACATCGCGATGCTGGAACAGGCTACTTTTGCTGTCCAAATAAAATCCCCAGTGCATGAATTTCCAACTCTCAATAGACAAAATAATATTTATCAAAGCCGTCAGTATGGGCCCGCTGGCTGGGCCGAATCGTTACATGAAATTTTATCTTCGACACTAATTTGCTAAATTAAGGAATTGTATAATGGCTGATTTTTATCAAAATGGCATTGTCACTACAATGCATAACCTGAGACAGCGTAGTAATGAAAACCTAGAAGCAGAGCTACAAAAATTTTCATCCGCACGCCCAATGGGCTTAATTTTACCTTCACTCTTTTCTGAATTAGAAGGCGATGCATTCCCAGATATCGTCGATCACCTTTGTGAAGTTCCTTACCTAAGCGAAATTGTTATTGGATTGGATCGAGCTAATGAAGAGCAATATCGTCATGCACTTAAGTTTTTCAAAAAGCTTCCACAGCATCATCGAGTATTATGGAATGAAGGACCTAGATTAAAAGCCTTAGATGCAAAATTACAAGCACTGGGCGTTGCACCAAAAGAATTGGGTAAAGGCCGAAATGTTTGGTATTGCATGGGCTATACATTAGCTTCAGGCAAAGCAGAATCAGTGGCATTACATGATTGTGATATCGTAACCTATGATCGCGCCCTATTAGCACGCTTAATTTACCCAGTGGCAAACCCTGGTTTTAACTATGAGTTTTGTAAAGGTTTTTACTCTAGGGTTGCCGATGGCAAGGTGAATGGTCGTGTATCACGCCTATTAGTTACGCCGTTAGTTAAAGCGTTAAAGAAAACTATTGGCCATAATGATTATCTAGAATTTATTGATAGCTTCCTTTACCCATTGGCAGGAGAATTCTCATTCCGTAAAGATGTATTAAGTGATTTGCGTATTCCAAGCGATTGGGGTCTTGAAATAGGTGTGTTATCTGAAATGCACCGTAACTATGCAAGTAACCGCACTTGTCAGGTTGATATTTCAGATGCATACGATCATAAACACCAAGATTTATCGCTGGACAACGTAGAAGGTGGATTATCTAAAATGTCCGTGGACATTACTAAAGCCTTTATTCGTAAACTGGCAACACAGGGTGAAACATTTAGTACCGAAAGTATTCGTACTTTAAAAGCAACTTATTACCGTATCGCATTAGATTATTTAGAAATGTATCGTGGTGATGCACTAATGAATGGGTTAAGTTTAGATATCCATAATGAAGAAAAAGCCATAGAGATGTTTGCTGAGAATGTCATGACTGCAGGCCAGATCTTCTTAGATAAGCCAATGGATACGCCTTTCATTCCATCATGGAGCCGTGTTATCAGTGCGATGCCAGATGTGTTGGACCAGCTGAAAGAAGCGGTAGAGTTAGATTATCAAGAGTTCAGTGAGTAAAAGCATCACTCATATTAAAATCAATAATAAAATGACACCAAGCAATCACTGTTAATTACTTGGTGTTAATAAGGGGAGTTTTATGGCGGAATTAAGTGCAGCAGAAAATGAACTGTTACTGTTAAAAAGTAAATTAACACAACAGCTTAATTTTATTTATAAAGATGTTGAGCTAAGTATTAGTTGTGAAGATTTAAGCGATCAATTAGTTGAATTGATGCGTTTAAATGAAAGCTGCACAGCGCCAGTTCCTCATGAAAATCATTGGTCACAGAAAGATATTATCATGATCACCTATGGTGATAGTGTTATGAAAGCGGATGAAAAACCGTTAGTGACGCTTCAGCATTTTATGAATCATTACCTTGGTGATAGCGTTAATAGTGTACATATTTTACCCTTTTTCCCTTATAGCTCAGATGATGGTTTTTCAGTTATTGATTACTCTAGTGTTAATGAATCGCTAGGGGGTTGGGAAGAAATTCAATCAATCGCGAAAGATCGTCGCTTAATGTCTGATTTAGTGATTAACCATTGTTCTAGTCGAAGTGCATGGTTTGATAATTTTATTAAAGGCGAAGGGATTGGTAGTGACTTTTTCTATACCGCATCACCTGATGATGACTTATCAAATGTGGTCCGTCCAAGAACCTCTGACCTATTAAGAGAAACAGAAACAGGTAAAGGCACTCAACATGTATGGTGTACCTTCAGCCATGACCAAGTCGACTTTGACTTTAGAAACCCTGAAGTGCTCAAAAGCTTTGTGTCTATTATCCGTTTATATCTGGATATGGGAGTTAAAATTTTCCGTTTTGATGCCGTAGCGTTTTTATGGAAAAAACTTAATAGCACTTCTATCAACTTACCTGAAACCCATGAAGTAGTTCGTTTATTAAGAACCTTATTAGAGCATGCTCAACATGATGCAGTGATTATTACGGAAACAAACATCCCTAATACTCAAAATCTGACCTATTTTGGTAATGCTAATGAAGCCCATGCAATCTATAACTTCTCATTACCTCCTTTACTGATTAATACGTTAGTAACCGGCAACTGCTTATACCTAAAACGCTGGTTAATGAGTATGCCTCCTTCACAAAATGGTACTTTCTATTTTAACTTTATTGCATCACATGACGGTATCGGTTTACGTCCAGCTGAAGGGTTATTAAATGATTATGAATTAACAACGTTAGTAGAAACCATGCAGCAATTTGGCGGTAAGGTTTCATGGCGTACCACTGAAACCGGTGCACCTAAAGCTTATGAAATTAATATTGCACTCTACGATGCATTACAAGGAACAACCAAAGGCAAAGATAAATTAGGACTACAACGCTTTTTGTGTGCTCATGCCATTATGTTCGGGCTAGAAGGGGTGCCTGGCGTTTACATTCATAGTTTATTAGGAACGCAAAACGATTATGAGAAAGTGGCTAATACACAGCACAATCGCTCTATTAATAGACATCGTTGGGATTACGAAGAGTTACAAGATAATCTAGATGACGAAACTAACCACCATTCAATCGTATTAAACTCATTAAAAGATTTATTGGATATTCGTATTAAACAACCAGCATTCCATCCTAATGCAACGCAATTTACGTTACATTTAGGGTTACAAATGTTTGGTTTCTGGCGTCAAAGCTTAGATAGAAAACAAAGCATATTCTGTATCAGTAATATTACAAGTCATGAAATGGAACTTGCTATTCATGACCTCAACCTTATTATGACAGATAATTGGTATGAATTAATCTCTGGCGAGGTCATAGATGTACAGGCAGATATGATGATGCTTGCACCGTATCAAACAGTTTGGATAAGTAATATTTTATATGAATAATCACTCATAAAGTTGCTATAGCGCATAACTGGATATACTAACTGAAATCAGTTTAATACGTGGTTGGTCTATGATGTGATAGATATGTTCAAGAAAGGTGACTTAACCATTTAAGCACCAATAATGTTAAAGCCAATCGCGATAATACGATTGGCTTTTTCATTTATAAGGAAGAAGATGCGTCAGTTGATTCGGGGTTATTCAATTCCAATTGAATCTCTGCTAATTTATTTTGTATAGTGATCAAATTATCAGGACCGAAGCGAAGCAACAGCTTTTGTGCATCATTTAAATCCTCTAAAGTCGGATCATCAAATAGGTACATAACAGAAGGTGAATGCAAAGTAATTGGCTCTTCAATGACAGGGACGCTTAAAGCAACGTCAATCGCATTATTTAACACATCATGAAACTCCGATCCTGGACGAGCGATTTCATGATATGACTCGTCTATCAAAGGTTTAAAAGTATGATAAGCCTTTATCAACTTCTTAACATCTAATGAGTCAATGTAAGCCGCATATTTATCATAACGCTGGTAACTTTGTTGAGATAAAATAGCCTGTCCTGCTTCCCTATCAATGACAAAAGGTAACTTAGGTGGAAGTAATGGGCTGAAACTAGCAATGAAATCACCTCGACTAAAATTATCAATAAATACAACAGTACTGCTAATAATCCCTTTTTGTAGAATCTTGTTATTCATTAAACTTGGCTTACTAAATTCCTCAATGGATAATAATACGTCTGGGTCAGACTCCATCAATGTCGGCAAATCAGGATCTACAGGCGCTATGATTGTAGGTTCTGCGGATGAAACTAAAGGCGCACCTACATTTTTAGTCATGCTAGTGTCACTTTCTGTTGGTTGAGTGATAACCGTTGTTTTATCTTCATTGCTAACTTGTTGGTTATTATTAAATAAGGAAGATAATTCAAGTCTTTCAACTAGCCTATGGTGCTGGTCTGGGTAAGTGAAATAAAAAATACTGTAACCAAATATTGAGACACAAATGACAATTAATAGAATATTTAGCCATGAATACGATTTTTCTTTTGGGAAGTCAGGGTAGGGCATGTGTTATTTACTCCATTTTAAAGTAGTTAACATGTTGAGATAAGACATTAACTCAACTGCACATTCACTATATCTGAATTTAACAACAGTTTATGTAGATTTTTTGCTTAAGCATATAAATTAATTGAGATAAATAAAGTTAAACCTGTTTAAAAAATAGCATTAAAAAGCATTTTTAATTAATATGTGAATTAATATTGTGCAATGCGTTTAATTATTCGGCAAGCAACAAAATATATGTAAATAAAGTTTGACGATAAGTCCGCAACTCAGTAATATCTCGCCTCGTTGACAGGCATTAAGCGTTTCAACACAAAAGGTAACGAAATGATTGTTTAGTTTCCTTTGCTGCTAAAGCATAAAACTGGTGATTAACGTAGTTTGATAGCGTATCTCCAGTGTTTTGGATAAGAGTTGGACCAGATGGTTTGACCCATTATTACAAAGCGCAAATAAATACTCGGTGATTAGCGCAGCTTGGTAGCGCATCTGGTTTGGGACCAGAGGGTCAGAGGTTCGAATCCTCTATCACCGACCACATTTAAATATAATGAGAAATCGTTATAAAGGTATAAATCCTGCTTTTGCGCCCTTAGCTCAGCTGGATAGAGCAACGGCCTTCTAAGCCGTAGGCCACAGGTTCGAATCCTGTAGGGCGTACCATTTTTAAAAAAGTTTAGTGGCGGATGTAGCTCAGTTGGTAGAGCCCCGGATTGTGATTCCGGTTGTCGCGGGTTCAAACCCCGTCATTCGCCCCATTTTTTAAATCTTAAGTTAAAAAGTTTAAGTAGTTGCGGAAGTGGCGGAATTGGTAGACGCGCTAGATTTAGGTTCTAGTATCGCAAGGTGTGAGAGTTCAAGTCTCTCCTTCCGCACCATTTAAACTAAAATCAACCACTCACGGTTGATTAAAATGTAACAAAAACTCGGTGATTAGCGCAGCTTGGTAGCGTATCTCCAGTGTTTTGGATGAAAGTTGGACCAGAGGGTTTGACCCATTATTACAAATCACAAATAAAAAACTCGGTGATTAGCGCAGCTTGGTAGCGCATCTGGTTTGGGACCAGAGGGTCAGAGGTTCGAATCCTCTATCACCGACCACATTAAAGAAGCTCGTAGCATTCATTATGTTACGAGCTTTTTGCATTTTAGAAATAAATTCTCGGTGATTAGCGCATCTTGGTAGCGCATCTCCATGTTTTGGGTAAAAGTTGGACCAGAAGTGTTTTTAGGTTCGAATCCTCTATCACCGACCACATTAAGAATAATCCGCTTAGCTAGAAATAGCTAAGCGGATTTTTTCATTTATGGCTCTGAAAGTACGAGATTAGCTTAAAAGATAGCTCAGACACTAAGCTGTCGCTTATTCGCTCCATCTATCACCGACCACATTAAAGAAGCTCGTAGCATTCATTATGTTACGGGCTTTTTGCATTCTAGAACCTCTACTTTTCGTTTCTAAAATACAAATAACAATATTCGGTGATTAGTGCAGTTTGGTAGCGCATCTCCAGTGTTTTGAAAAAGAGTTGGAACAGAGTGTTTTTAGGTTCCTGTCTAATATCACGACCACATTAAGAATCATCCGCTTAGCTAGAAATAGTTAAGCGGATTTTTTCGTTCATGGCTCTGAAAGTACGAGATTAGTTGAAAAGATAGCTCAGACACTAAGCTGTCGCTTATTCGCTCCATCTATCACCTACCACATTAAAAAAAATCCGCATAATCCGCTTAGCTAGAAATAGTTAAGCGGATTTTTTCGTTTATGGCTTTGAAAGTACGAGATTAGTTGAAAAGATAGCTCAGACATTAAGCTGTCGCTTATTCGCTCCATCTATCATCGACCACATTTGAAAAGCCCGTAATATTTAATCATGTTGCGGGCTTTCGCATTTTAAAACCTCAGTCTCTTTTTCTAAAATGCAAATAATGATTTTGGTTGTTAGTGCTGTTTGGTAGACTATATTTTGAGTGTTTTCTTCATATTTTGACCGTTTAATTAACTAGAAAACGATACCACTCCTAGCTAGATATATGAAAGTTACTTTAATGCTATATACAAAACGTTCTATTAATCTGAGGTGAGCATAACTATAAAATATCGAAACTAAAAAGTAAGTATTAAATAGTACTTTAAGTTTAAGAGGTTAGTTGTTTTATTTATTGCTAGCTATTTTTGATTTTTGCACCTTTGTTGTGCTGAAATGGCTAGCAATTGTGGTTTTTAGGGCAGGTTATGCAAATGACAATGTCTCAGTTCTATATTTTAATTTTAAAATTCAATTTATAAACAAAGAGTTATATCAAAAAATAATTTTTTTATCTTTTGGCACGTTAGCTGCTTGTTAAGTTTGTTGTAATAATTGATATTGCTAGTAATGAATGAAGATTTAATTCTACGTTACAGCTAAATAAAATGTATTCACATATTTCATAATAAAATAGAGGTAAAGTTATGCGTAGATTAAAAGCAGGAATACTGTCACTGGCATTGGCGACCTTCGCTAGTTCAACCTTGGCAAATACGATTAAAATTAGTACGACTGTTCCAGAAACATCAAATTGGATGGAAGCTGCTAATACATTTAAAGAAATAGTGGAGAGTAAAACCCCCCATACTGTTCAAATTTACCCTAATGGTGTATTGGCTAGTGGGAACGATCGTGTTGAGTTGGAAATGGCTCAAGCGGGTGCAGTAGACATCATCATGAAAACGACGATTTGGCTGTCACAGTTGAACCAAGACTTTTTAGTAACTGCAATGCCGTGGATGTTTCCAAATGCAGAAGTAGCAATGGAAGTTATGGACGGCCCTACTGGTCAGCAACTTTCTACTAGCCTTAATAAAGTTGGTCTTGAGGCTCTAGCTTGGGGGGATGGGGGGTTTTTCCAGCTTTATTCAAAAAAGGGTCCTATTAAAACTCCAAACGATATCGCAGGTGTAAAGATTCGAGTACCTGGAAACCCTATCTTTGTTAAAACATGGAATGGAGTGGGGGCTGAGCCAACACCAATTAGTTTTTCTGAAATATTTTCTTCATTACAATCTGGTGCTATCGATGGTGGTGTAGCAACAACACCTTTGATTTATGCTAAGAGATTTTACGAAGTTGCTCCGTATGTTTCAGTTATTAACTTCTCATTTGAATCTGTTGGCATGATTGCAAATAAAGCGATGTTAGATGGCCTGAGTGAAGCAGATCAAGACATTATTAAACAAGCTGCTATCGAAGGTATGAAAGCACAACGAGCACTGGCTCTTAAAGAAAATAGTGAATACTTAACTAAGATGACCGCTGCAGGTTCAAGAATTTATGTACCTACGGATGAAGAGCTAAGCCAATTTAAACAAATTGCGCAACCAATTTACGATCAATTTAAAGAGTCTGTTGGTAGCGAGTTAGTTACTAAGGTTGAAGAAGAAGTTAAAGCTTTAACTAAATAAATTTATTGTTAGTTATTCAACTGAAAGATCTGATTTAGTGGTTGCTTTGTTAATTGTAAAGTAGCCACTTTAATCTGAATTTTTAAAGTCATAATTTTAACCACTAACGTTTGGTATTAATGCAGATGATTATTAATTATAACAGGTGCTCCTCTTTAGTTAAAACGATAGCGACACGATTAGGGTTAGCACTCGACGCCATTGAAAAATGGACGTTGGTATCACTCTTAATTGGTGTTGTTGTGCTGATTTTCTCGGGTGTATTATCAAGATTTGTTTTTCACTATTCAATTGCATTTAGTGAAGAGCTTGCTCGATTTATTTTTTTATGGGGTGGCTTATTAGGTGCATCAGCAGCCTTTAAAACTGGTGAACATAACGGTATCCCTCTTATCGTCAACCGGTTTAGTCCTCGGTGGCAGCGCGTTGTCGAGATATTTGTTGCTACAGGTATCTTAGTGTTTATGTCTTATTTAATTTATATGTCTGGGGTGTCGACTCTAAAGTCTTTCCAAAGTGGGCAAATAAGTACGACTACTGAAATTCCTGTTTGGGTTATAAATTTTGGGATGATGCTCGCTTTTGTCATTGGTGCTATTCGTTGTATTCAAGGTTTTTTTCTTGGCGCATTTAAAGCTGAGCAACGACCAGAAAGTAAAAAATTAGACGTAGAAGGTTAGGAACTCACTTTATGGATATTTTAAGTAATCCAAGCGTAATCGGTTTTGCAGTATTTCTTTTATTATTACTGTTTAATATGCCAGTTTTTGCATCACTGGCTTTAGCGGCTCTCTTTACTATTATATTTTTTGATGCGGCCCCTTTGGTGGTTGTTCCTTATATTTTAGGTGGCTCGCTGGATAAATTCCCGCTATTAGCGACACCATTATTTATTATTGCTGGGGCAATGATCACTCAATCGGGTATGTCACAGAGAATCGTTAATTTAGCCCAAGTTGTACTCGGGCAACTACCGGGTGGGTTAGCTTTAGCGACTCTTTTAACTGGTGCAGTTATTAGTTCTATGTCTGGGTCAAACATCGCTACTGTTGCCGCATTAAGTTTTCTTATTCCGGCTATGGCCAGTGTTGGTTATCCCAAACCTTTTGCTGTCGCAGTTGTTGCCGCAGGTTGTACTTTTGGAGTGGTGATTCCACCAAGCCTCGGTATGATTATTTATGGTGTGATCACGGAACAATCTATTCCTAAGCTGTTTTTTGCAGGTATAGGGCCAGGGTTATTAATGTTTTTGGTATTAGGTCTTTGTATTTATTTTATTTCGAGACGTAATGGCTATCGAGGTTTAGCGGTTGAGCGCACTTGGCAATCATTTAGAGTTGCCTTTGTGGATGCATTTTGGGGTTTGATGGCACCTGTTGTGATCTTAGGTGGTATTTATTCGGGTCTTTTCACTGCAACAGAAGCAGCAGCAGTTGCAGTGGTATATATTTTTCTGATTGATATGCTTATTTACCGCAAAATAGGACTCAAAAATTATCCAAACTTACTACTTGAGTCAGGTAAAACAATTGGTGTTATTGTCTTAATTATTGCTTGTTCATCAGTTTTTGCTTGGATTTGGCAAACACAGGGGTTAGCTGCTTTAGTCACTAGCAAGTTAATTGCCTGGTCCGGTGAGAGTTCTGCTGCAATGCTTTTAATGATTAATGGATTGTTGATAGTTTCAGGGGCTTTCTTGGAACCTATTGCAGCAATGTATTTATTAGTACCGTTGGTTAAGCCTGCTTTGTTATCAGCGGGTGTTGATTTGGTTCATTTTGGTGCGATTATGACCGTTAACTTGTCGATGGCACATTTAACACCTCCAGTGGGAGTTGGTTTAATGCTTGCAGCTAAAATTGGTAATGTTCCTTTTGAAACTGCAGCAAAATGGGCATTGCCTTTTGTTATTTGTGAAGCGGTTGTTATTTTGCTGGTGACCTTCTTTCCTCCTATCTCTTTGTTCTTGACGGGAACGATGTAAATGAAGGTAGATTTCTGGCAACAAGATGGTTTTGCATTAGCCAGCCAACTACGTGCAGGTACGCTCGATCCTGTTGATTTATTAATGAAGTTTGTTGAACGAATAGATCAATTAAACCCAGCTATAAATGCTGTTGTTTTTCTCAGTCAAGAAGCGCTGGAAAATGCTCAAGCTAGTGCAATACGGATAGCCGAGAAAAAGCCATTGAGCTTGATCGACGGCTTACCTATTTTGATTAAAGATAATTTAATTGTTAAAGGTATGCCAAACACTTGGGGATGCCAATTTTACGCAGAGCAAATAGACTGTGAGGATGAAATTCCAGTAGAAAAATTACGCCAAGCTGGGGCTGTGATTGTAGGTAAGACTAATGTACCAGAGTTCACTGTTGAAGGGTTTACTGCTAATAAATTATTCGGTACTACGGTTAACCCGTGGGATACATCAATGACCCCTGGTGGCTCAAGTGGAGGTAGTGTTGCTGCTGTAGCGGCAGGGATGATACCGTTGTCCATTGGTACTGATGGTGGCGGATCTATTCGTCGCCCAGCAGCTTATACTAACTTAGTTGGTTTGAAGACAACACTAGGGCGCATTCCTAGGGGAGGTGGGTTACCGCCATTGTTATTAGATATGGAAGTAATTGGCCCACTGACCCGTAGTGTACGCGATCAAGCTATGTTGTTTGATGTATTAGCACAACCAGATACTCGAGATCATCGCTCTTTGCAATTTGCCCCTGCTAATAGTATGCAAAACTTATTAAAAGCACCTAAGTCACTACGTATTCTCGCCGTTGAGCAATTTGCTGGTGACCCTGTGGATCCCGATATACGCAATAGCTTCCGACAAATGATCGAGTTAATGAAATCGATGGGGCACCAAGTTGAGACAGGTGAACTGCCATTAGATATTCAACCACTAAGCGAACACTGGGCTTCAATCGCCAGTATTAGTTTAAACATGCTGATTCAACGTGAGCCAGATATACGCAAGCTAGCATCTAGTAAATATATTCAATGGGCAGAGACCCAGCATAGTGCAGCTGATTTATTAAATATTATTGAAATTATTACAGAATTGAGGAACCAGGCCGCTCAGGTATTTGATACTCTCGATATTATTATGACCCCTTGCTGTGCCGCTATGCCTTGGTCTACTGCAATGGACTTTCCGACAGAAATAGACGGGCAACCAGTTGGCCCTCGTGGTTCTGCTGTTTTTACTGGTTGGGTCAATGGTTGCGGTCATCCAGCAATTAGCCTGCCGGGAAAAATGACTCAAAAATCGATGCCAATAGGTATTCAGTTTGTTGGAGGTTTTGGTCAAGACGAGTTGCTGCTGCAGTTGGCACAACAAATAGAAGATAAGCAAAGTTGGTTAGGCCAATGGCCTACAGTGGCTTTTATGGATAAATAATTGAATATTTAAGAGAAAATTAAGCTCTATTTAACAGTGTTTTAGTATTGTTTTAATAGGTAAAGTCTAGAGAAAATCATCGTGTATTAGCAATTTCACTTGCCAGAAATATAGTTTATATCGTTTGTTAACGCATGCTAGAATAAGCCATTATTTTGTTAAGCATAAAATAGGATTTATGAGTAAAAAAGTGACAGCCAGCAAAGAAAGTGAAATTGAGCGTATTGTTCAAACACTAGTTAATGCAATTGCGCAGCGGCGTCTTAAACCCGGGCAACGTATTGTAGAATCAAAGATTGTAGAAATTTTAAATGCGAACCGAAACCATGTTCAAGTTGCTTTGAAACAGATGGCACTAGCGAATATTGTCCATATTGAACGAAATAAAGGGGCTTTTGTTTCTCAACCAAGCGCGAAGGAAGCTAGAGATGTATTTGCAGCACGCCGAGTTGTAGAGCTTGGAATTTTAGAGCAAATTACACCAGAAAAAATAAACACTTATCAAAAAGAGCTTACTACACATATTGAAGAAGAGAGCCTCACTATAGAAAAAGGTGACCCACATAAAATTGTATTGATCTTGACTTCCTTTCATCGCCTCCTTGCCAAGGTATCAGAGAACTCTGTACTGATGGACATTTTAGATAATTTACTTATTCGTAGCTCAATGATAGAGATGCTTTATTCCCGTAATGCTGTCCCAAGCTGTGCTTCATGTGAGCATAAGAATATCCTCAGCGCATTGCAGGAAGGTGATAATAAAAAGGCTGTTGAGTTGATGGTCAAGCATATCGAAGAAATAGAAGAGCATCTTATTTTGGTTGATGAAAAAGAAACAAGTTTTGACCTTGCTGATGCGTTAAATGCTATTTAATAAAGAGTGATACATGGCATCACTCTTTAAGTTATAGGCCAATTCGTTAGTGGCTACTAACATGAGCCAGTTATCAATAGCCTTTTTTCAATTAAAACTTATCACTTTTATAGTTATTCAACGAAAATTTCTCTTCCAATTAAATTTGATAGTTCTGTAGATAACCCTTTACATCCTTTTTTAGGTGGAGATGCGTAACTCCCTAAACGTGATGATTGGTCAGGGTACAGTTGTACCAGAACTTCTGCTTGTTTGACCGCGCAACTTACACCATCCAGTGCTGGAACAGGTAATTGTGAGCGAACGCTTCTGGCTAGGCCGGCTAATGGGGCTCCTGCTAAAATTAACACATCCGCACCATCTTGTTTAATCGCTTCATTGGCAAGTTGAATGAGACGAGTACCTTGGTTTTCTTGTACTAAACTAATGTCTGCGAGTGTTTCATCTAACGCTCTGATTGAAGCTAGTTTTAAAGAAAAACCTTCTTTTTCAACTGTTTCTTTATACCAAGCTTGTATTCGTTGGGAAATAGCGATGATCGATACCTTACCTCCTAATTGGCTTGCACTTGCTAATGCCGCTTCAGTCATGCCAATAACAGGAATAGGTAATATTTCACGTAGGGCATCAAGGCCTGGGTCTCCAAAAGCAGCAACTATAATTGCGTCATAATACATATAATTTTCAGCTGCTAATTGCATTACTGCATATCCTGCAATTTGCGCTTCTGCTCGTGTTTCTATGTAAGCAACTCCAAACGGAGCAGTTAATACAGTTAACTCTGTATCGTTAGATATACTTAGTCTCGCTTCCTGTTCGATCAAATCACTTAAAGATTCTGAAATGTTGGGATTTATTATTAATAATTTCATAATAGTACGCTCAATTTATTTAAAAAATGAAACACCTAAATTTAGGTGATTCATTTCATTAGATTACAGATGCTTTTTAAAAGTTATATATAACCTGTTATTTCAATAAGTTGTTTACCTCTTTCCCCTTAAAACCTAACTAGTTAACGACTATATGTTTTGGGTGTTTAGTTAGATGTTATTTTATTATTTTATAAATAGCAGCAATATCTTCATCACCTGCACCCGCTTTACGTGCTTGTTTAAATGATTCATTGGCAATAGCAGCAGTGGGTAAGGTTAAATTTAATTTGTCACCTAAATCGACTGCTAATCTCATGTCTTTTTGCATATGTTTAAGAGGGAAGCTTGTTGTATAGTTTTCATCTAACAACATCGGTCCTTTCACTTTGAACATTGGGTTTGCCATAGCTCCTGCATCTAAAATATCTAAAATTTGCTGACCATCTAAATCTGCTTTTAACCCTAAAGAAAGCCCTTCACTGAAAATACTTAACATGCCTCCCATCACCATATTTAGTACTAATTTCATTTTAGCACCTTGACCAACTTCACCAAGATAAGGTGACATTTTACCCATGACTTCAAAGGCTGGTAATGCTTCGTCATAGACTGATTTATCTCCTGCTGCCAATATAATGAGCGTACCATCTTCTGCTGGTTTTTTGGTACCAGAAACTGGCGCTTCTAAAAAGCGTCCACCTGCTTCAATAATCGTTGTTGCAATCGATTGAGAAGTGGCATCGTCTACCGTTGACATATCAATATAACAACGGCCATCTCCAATACCAGCAGCAACCCCTTCAGGACCATTACAAATAGCCATCGCAGCAGCAGGGTCAGAAACAATAGTAAAAGTAACATCACAATGTGTTGCAACTTCTTTTGGTGATTTACCTTGATGTGCGCCTTGGTTAACTAACTCTGTACATTTATCAGGGTTGCGATTCCAAACAGTGACATCAAATCCTGCTTTGAGTAAGTTTAAAGCCATTGCGTTACCCATAATGCCTAAACCTATAAATCCAAATTTTTTCATATTTTTATTTTCCTTTGATTGCTGAAACACAGTGCTATTTTTTTAACTGCGTTATTTATATTTAAAGTTAAAATTATTGTTATGCTGTTAGTGCGACCCTAATCTCTGGGAAGTTATTCAGAGTGGCTTTGAATGGGGTTGATTCACTGATGGTTTGTATCCCAGCCCAAGCACCTGTTGCTATAATGCTGCCAGCCTGTAAAGGTTGCTGATAAAGCTGTTCGCTCAGTGTCGCTAACCATGGCAGCATTTTTAGTGGATGCCCTTGTGGGTGAGTGATTAATGTATTGTCATTAATCACCTCTTTGCCAAGTTGTATAAAAGGGGCGATATTCATTAATTGTTCGTCCCATTCAGATAAAGGCATGCCACATAAAATAATACTTCGATTCATTTGGTGATCTGCTAGTTTGAATAAGCTAGGTAAAGATTGCCATTGCTGAGCTCGCTGGTCGCATACTTCTAATGCTAAATAAACTTCACCAATAGCCGCCTTCGCATCATCTAAATTATCACCTGCATATAATGTTTTATTTAACTTGACCGCTAACTCTAATTCTAAGCCCGTGAATAAGCATTCATCTTCCCGCTCAAGCATAAGTGTTTTGTTCGTATCATGATATTGTAATGCTGATTGAGGCAAAGCTGCGGCACTTGGTTGACCTGGAGCACCGCCGAGTTTCCACAATTTAGGCGTTTGGTCTTTAAACCAGTCTAAAGCTTGAGCAACCTCTTTCTGAACTGCGTAGGCCGCTGTTTCATTGTCAGGTGTTAAGCTAATGGCATCATTAAGTGCAATAGGTTGTTTGCTATTTCTTGCCCTAACTAAAGCATTGACTAACTGTTCGTTTGCTTTCATTTATTCAGCCTCGCGCTTAAAGGGGCTAGAGTGAACTTTAGGACGAGCTGGAGTTGGTTTCTGACAAGGTAAGAAATGTCCATTTCCAACCGTCCCATGAAATTGATTGTCTTGCCAGATGATCTTGCCTCTATTGATAGTGATCGCTGGCCAAGCATCTACATTAATACCTTCATAGGGAGTGTAATCTACTGCATGATGTAATTTATCATTGGTGATTTTTTGTGAGTTTTGATCATCCCATATCACTAAATCAGCATCAGCTCCTATCGCAATAGAACCTTTTTGAGGGTATAACCCATACATCTTAGCGACATTAGTAGAGGTTATTTGTACAAATTGTTCAATATTAAGCTTGTTAGACATCACGCCGTGTGAAAACAATAAAGGAAGGCGAGTTTCTACACCGGGAATACCATTAGCCACTTTATTAAAGCTTGGTTTTTTCCCTTCTGCTTGTTTACCGTTAGGATCAGCATAACTAAAAGGAGCATGATCTGACGAAAATATTGAAAAATTATCTGATTGTAGACCTTCCCAAACAATACGTTGATTATCTGGGTCTCTTGGTGGTGGGCTACAAATACACTTAGTTGCTTCATAGTCATCTTCGCCCCCTAAGTCATCTGTTGAGAGAAACAAATATTGCGGACAAGTTTCTGCGTAAATTTTTAAACCTTTATTTTGTGCCCATCGTATTTGCTCTATCGCTTCTCTGCCTGAAACATGCACGATCAAAATAGGCACATCAACTAACTCTGCAAAAGTAATGGCTCTATGTGTTGCTTCGCGCTCTACTAACATAGGTCGAGATTCTGCATGATACTTGGGCGCTGTATGCCCGGCACTTAATAAACGCTCTGTTAACCAAGTGATACAATCGGAGCTCTCAGCATGCACCATGATTAAAGCGCCATGCTCACGAGCAACCGCTAACGTTTTAATGATGTCACTATCAGATAGCTTCATATCATCATAAGTCATGTATATTTTAAATGAGGTATAACCTTCATTGATTAAATCAGGTAATTCTTGCAAAACCTGTTCATTGACATCTGTGATGATGATATGAAAAGCATAATCAATATAGGATTGTTTGTTTGCTTTACGATGATAATCTGCAACGGCATCTTTTAATGTTTGCCCACGTTGTTGAACTGCAAATGGAATAACCGTTGTTGTTCCGCCACAAGCGGCGGAGCGAGAGCCTGAAGTAAAGTCATCGGCCATTTTTACACCATTTTTACTCGGCTCTGCAAAGTGGCAGTGTCCATCAATGCCACCTGGAGTAACCCAAGCACCTTTTGCGTCAATCTCATCATCACAGCTACCGAGGTCTTTTCCTAGTGCTTTTATAGTGCCGTCTTTTATTCCTATATCTGCAGAAAAGATATCAGCGGCTGTGGCACAACGTGCATTTTTAATTATTAAGTCAAATTGATTATTCATTTTGCCTCCTGGAAAAAGCGACCCCAATTATTTACTTTTGTACTATCGACTCCAACTTCTCGAAGCATTTTCCAAATAACAGTAGAAGTGGTATCGATGATAGGGATATTGCATTCTGCCTCCCATTCACTTACTTGGTCAGCGGAGCATAAATTAGTGCAGTAAAGTAAAATGGCATCAGGAGCTTGTTTAGAAACTTCCATTACACAGGACTTTAGTTGTTCGGTGCTTACTTCAGAAAAGGCAAAGTTATCACTAATATTTAAGTGCTTTTCTGCGACAGTATTAATATTAATTGATTGGTAATTTGCGACGATCTTTTCTTGAACATCTACAGTATAAGGGGAAACAATAGCAATACGTTTTACTGCCATTTTATTTAGTATTTCATTTAAGGCGAGCACAGAAGAGGTTGCCGGAATACCCGTTGAATCTGTAATAGCTTGGCAAAGTGTTTGATCCTGCTCAAAACCCATCCAGCCAGCTGCAGTGCCTGACCAACCAATTATATCAACTTTGGCATCTGCCAATAATGACGCAGCATTTAAGATAGGGGAAAGCTCAAATTGATTTAAATCTTGAGTATCCAAGCTTATTTTTGTCACCCTAAATCGAGAGAAATGTGCTGTCACATTATCTACTTGGCTTAATAGAGCAGAGGTTAAAGGCTCTAATGCAGTATTAGATGAAGGGGTTAATACACCGACCAAAAGTCGTTTTGCATGGTTTTCTTTGTTCATTGGCACGCTCCTAATAGTATGTTTATATACTATTGCAATATAGTTTAATAAATTGCATGCAATATATAATGCAATTACTAAAGCATTAATTGTGCCATGATCAAGTTTTTAAATAAAAAACGGGTAAATAGAAACCTTAACCAATAATTTTATCCCAATCGACTTCATTATTATTGTTAGAACCATCTAAGTTTAAAGCCATTTCTATATGGGTTAAATGGTGCTTCATTAAAGAAATCGCTTGCTCTTCATCACCTGATTCAATAGCCGCTACAATAGTAGTATGCTCATCTTCAGGGCAAGCCGGTGTATTAGGTACATCGTACAAAGCAATAATTAAACAGGTTAATGGGCACAGTTCTGCCATCATTTTATTAATGTAACGATTACCACACATCTCCGCTAACAACATATGGAACTCACCCGACAAACGAATAATTAAACGCCTATTTGAGCTAGCTCTTGCTTCTTTTTCTGCATTTAAATGTCTATGTAACCTTTTGATATCTTTTAATTTAATGTTTTTTAAAAGCTCTTTTATGATTTCTGGTTCAAGTAGCTGTCGTAAAAAAAATACTTGTTTAGCTTCGTCAATAGAAGGGCTGCTAACAAAAAAACCTCGATTAGGAAGTTGTTGTACAAGGCCGCTTTCAGAAAGCATTAATAAGGATTGATTTATTTTAGTGCGTGAAACTTCGAAAGCAGTTGCCATGCGTGATTCAGAAAGCTTACTACCAGGCGCTATCCTATGCTCCATGATTGCATTGGTGATCGACTCTGCTATTTTCTCTGCTTGAATTTTTGGTAGTTTTACGGATTCCATGCTTCGCTCTTATATTAAATATAAATGGGAGATAATGTTTATTTTCTTGATTATATCATTAGAAACTGCATGCAATATAATAATTTTTATAATCAATTTTGAACTAGATTGGTGCACCAAATGAATTTTTTGCATTTATTTGGCGCGTTTTTTAATCAATCTACCTTCCTGTTTCTATCATTTATGCTGGCTTTTAATTTATTTTATTGTTGGCTATATTGCATGCAATATATGTTTTTCAAAGGTTTCTTTCTCTTTTAGACTTTTTTATCCAGTGATTACTTTTATCTGCAATCAATTTGGCACACTTCATGCTCATTTAGATATGTGTACTTACTAAAGACATAGATCTTTCTTGATATAAACAATGATATTTAATGGAGTTAAATATGAAAAAATTACTAGTTGCAACTTGTTTAAGTGCTGTCTTCGCTTCAACTGCCGTTGTCGCAGATACGATAAGTTTACGTGTTATGGGCCAGCCTTTATCAACAGGTTTAATTCAAAAAAATGTAGAGCAGCCTTTTTTTGAAACACTATCGGAAACATCAGGTTTACCTATTAGCGTTAATTATAAACCAGCAGATACAACGGGTATAAAAGATGAAGAACAATTACGTGTATTAAAATCAGGTGTATTTGATTTAATTTCATTACGTTTATCTCAAGTTTCTCGCGATGAACCAACTATTTTAGGATTAGACTTGGTGGGGTTAAACCCAACTTATGAAGCAGGTGCTAAAACAGTTGCGGGCTATCAGGAAGTGATTGATAAGCGACTACAAGAACGTTTTAACACTAAATTATTAGGGTTATGGCCGTTTGGTCCACAAGTCTTGTTTTGTAATCACCCAATTGAAAGTCTAAAAGATATTAAAGATTTAAAAGTACGTGTTTATGATCAAAATCTTGCTAAGTTTGTTGAGTCTGTTGGCGGAGTACCGGTGCCAATCGGATTTGGTGACGTACATCAGAGTTTAGCATTAGGTGTTGTTGATTGTGCTATCACAGGAGCAAGCTCTGCTAACTCAGCAGGTTGGCCTGAAGTTTCTACTCATATGCTACCAATTGCATTCCAACTTGGTATGAATGGTTACGGTATTAACTTGAAAACATGGAATAAATTTACGCCAGAGCAACAAGAAACATTACAAACATCAATTAATGGGCTTGTTAAAGATGTTTGGAAATACTCTGAAGAGTTACATGAAGATGCACTACGTTGTAATGTTGGCGGTGCACCTTGTGACAACTTAAAAACCTATAACTTAGTTGGCTTACCTATTACAGAGGAAGATCTAAGTATCGTTTCAAAAACGTTAATGGATGTTTCTTACCCGGTGTGGGCTGAGTTATGTGATAAAACCAATGAAAATTGTTCGGCGGATTGGAAAAAAGCCCTTAATAATTAATCAATTTAATGGGTTTTATACCCATTGTACTAATTAGCTGATTTATTTTACTGGCTAACATTGCTTATTTCTTTGTTGAACGTTTTATAAAAAGAAAAACATTAACGAGTTAACCTCGAGCTAAGCAATTTTTCCTGTGCAAAACGTAGATCATATATTTACTACAATGGGGATTAAGGCCCATTACCCCAGACCTATTGATTAATTGGAGATCCTAATGTTATGAAAAAAGTTGAAAAGATAGTTAACATCTTATTTGGTGGGTTATTTCTACTACTATCGTTGCTAATTGTAAGTGAAATATTATTGCGAAAAATCGCTAACGTATCTTTACAAGGCGTGGATGAATTAAGCGGGTATGCCCTTGCCATTGGTGCGACATTAGCATTTAGTTCTGCTTTGATAGGACGAAGCCATATGCGAATAGATTTATTGTATGGGCAATATTCTAAGCGTATACGTAACGTGATCAATTTGTTGTCTATGTTAAGTTTAACGCTTTTTGCTATGTTTTTAGCTTACGTTAGCCTGCAGGTCATTTTAGAAACATACGAATACCAAAGCACAGCAGCAACAGCCTGGGGAACACCTTTAATTATTCCACAAAGTATTTGGTTAATGGGCTCTATTATCTTTGCTAGTGTTTCTCTGTGCATGCTGATCAGGTCATTTATATTGGTATTAAAAGGACAAACTGCACAATTAAATAATGAATTTGGTCCTAAAGGGGTCATTGAAGAACTTAAAAGCGAAGTTTCTGATTTCAAATCGAGACAAAAGAAGCAAGAAAAACAGCCTACAAGCAATGTAAGTGAAGAGTTAATTAAGGATAATATATGAGTATTTTAACCGCAGTCATTGGCTTTTTGGTGATGCTTTTATTAATGATCATGGGGCTTCCTATTGCCGTTGTAATGGCAGGTGCTGGCTTGGTGGGAGGCATTGCTGAGTTTGGGCCGTATTTTGTTTCTACTGCTGGTTCAGTCGTTTGGAGTGTATTAAATAATCCATTATTAACTGCTATTCCTTTATTTATTTTGTTAGGTGAATTGTTATTAAGAAGTGGTATAGCGGATCGTATGTATATTGCGATGTCAGCTTGGATAGGTCGATTGCCCGGTGGTTTATTGCATTCAAACATAGGCACTTCAGCTCTGTTTGCTGCAACATCCGGATCTTCTGTTGCAACGGCGGCAACGGTTGGTACGGTGGCTTTACCTTCATTAAAAGAACGAAATTATTGTATGCGCAAGTCTTTAGGCTCCCTGGCCGCGGGTGGTACCTTGGGCATTTTAATCCCACCTAGTGTTAATTTATTAGTTTATGGTTCATTAACAAATAACTCTATTGGCCAATTATTTTTGGCCGGTTTTGTTCCTGGAATTTTATTAACACTTTTCTTTATCGCTTATATTGCGATTTCAAATAGAAATGAAAAAATAAAAGAAGATACGAGTATTAGCTTTGCAGAAAAAATGGAACTGTCTAAGAACCTGGTGCCACCGTTAGTTATTTTTGGTGTGGTAATGGGCGGCATTTATACGGGCTTAGCAACCGCAACGGAATCAGCGGCATTAGGTGTTGTAAGTGCTTTATTTTTTGCTTATCGCAATAACTCTTTGAGTAAAAAGTTTTTCCTAGAATGTTTCCGCCAAACAGCACAAATATCAGGCATGATTTTATTAATTATTACGGCAGCCTTTATTCTTAATCTTACAATCAGTATGACAGGTATTGTCGATCAGCTAACCGCAGTGGTGGTTTCTTTTGAATTTTCTACCTTTACTTTATTACTGATATTAGCGTTATTTTATTTATTGTTAGGCATGTTTATGGATGTCTTATCAATGCAAGTATTAACGATCCCTATCACTTATCCTGTGATTGTTAGCTTAGGCATTGACCCCATTTGGTATGGTATTTTCTTAGTGGTGATGTGTGAGGTTGCTTTGATCACACCACCAGTGGGTATGAATTTATTTGTAGTGCATAGCGTACGCAGCGATGATGGTGATATTCGAGATGTAATGTGGGGAGCTTTACCCTATGTTGGCATTATGATGCTATTTGTTTTGTTTATAATTTTAGTGCCTAAGGTGGTGTTATGGTTACCAACAAGTGTTTAAACACTCCGCCATTATGGATGTTAAGCCTAACTGAGTTGAGTTTAGGCTTTAAAGAACAGCGCTTTAAACCCAGTGATGTTTGTAAGCAAATTTTACTGCAAATTGAACTAATAAATAGTCGTTTAAATGCTTATGTCTATTTAAACCCTAAACTAGTAGAAGAAGCGCAAAAAAGTGACTATCGCTGGCAAAAGGGAGAACCTTTAAGCGAGTTAGATGGTGTACCGATTGGTATTAAAGATAATATCAATGTTGCTGGGATGCCAACTAGCTGGGGGAATGACGGGTTACAAAATAATATTGCAGAAAAAAGTGAATGGGTTGTGAAACAATGCCAACTTGCTGGCATACTTATTATAGGAAAAACGAACGTACCAGAGTTTGCTTCCGAAGGGGTGACAGATAACCCTACTTTTGGGGCAACATGCAATCCATGGAATGAGCAATTAACAACGGGAGGCTCTTCAGGTGGAATGGTTGCAGCTGTGGCCAGTGGAATGGCATTTGCAGGATTAGGTACTGATGGTGGTGGATCTATAAGACGACCTTGTGCACATACGGGGTTAGTGGGGTTAAAACCAACCGCTGAGTTGATCAGTAGAGAAAATGGCCTTCCTCGTTTTATGTTTGATTTTGAAGTGGTAGGCCCAATTGGGCGAACCGTCAAGGACGTCATTAACTTATTTAAGGTGATGATGCCAGAGCAGGTCATGGAGGAGCCTAAACCTGCATTAAAAATTTTGGTCGTGAAAGAGTTAGCTTCTCACCCAGTTGACCCAGATATTATTGCTGCCACTGAGCATACGGCAAAGCAACTAGCTCAATTAGGACATACTATTGAGTATTCTACTCTTCCTGTTTCTCTTAATATTTTTGAGGAATTTTGGCCGATATTAGGTAAGGTAGGAATAGCTTATGCAATGCAGAATTTTCCCCAATCGGCTGCAAGCGCACAAGATAAATTCAAGGCGATGGCGAAGGAAGGTCAGCAGTATAATGCGTTAGATATGATGCATTTATGGCAAGAAACAATGCGCTTTAGACAAAAAGTTAAATTAATGTTTAAAGAGTGGGATATTATTTTAATGCCTTCAATAGCCGCTTTAGCTTGGCCTGTACACTCAAAATATCCGAAAGAAATAGCTGGGAAAGCTGTTGGTGAAAGAGGGCATGCAGTATTCACTGGTTGGGTGAATATGGCTGGTAACCCTTCTATTAACCTACCCGTCACAAACAAATTGAATAACCCTATTGGCATGCAATTGATTGCTGATTGGCATCAAGAACAACGATTGTTAAATCTAGCTAAACAATTTGAAGAGATTAATAAAGGGTGGCAGTGGCCTACTTTAGCCTAGAATATTGCGAATCAATTACAAACCCACAAATTATAGTATTAACTGATGGTGCTGATAATAGCAGCTCTGTTACATATACTGATGTAATTACAAAAACACAAGACAAAAACATACCAATTAGTGTTTTAGCGATAGGTGGTGGAATTTCATCGTATTATTCTTCTCGAATGGAAGAAATTGCAACAGAAACGGGGAGTCAATATTTAGAGGTTTCGAATGTAACTGATCTTTCAGGTTTCTTTGATGGTCTGTCGACACAAACATCTTTTAATTATAACGGTACTTTGAGCGAACCACTGGTAACAGGGGATGTGATGCAAGTAACTGTGGATATTAATGGAGAAAGTACCTCTCGTGAGTTAACCATCGATTAACGTTAAGTTCCGTATTAAAGTGTAAAGCTTAAAATGTGGTTGTGTCATTAGTATTAATTTCAAAGATTGAAATAACTATAGTGCCACAACCACTCACTGCTTTGATTATGGAAAATCATTAAACTAGGGTGTTGATAAGTTCGTTTTTTCTACAATCTACCACATTAAGAATACCGCTTCATGCTTAAACGCAGAAGCGGTATTTTTTTGTAAATAGTTAAAGGTTTTTTAAACAGTAGAGTAATTATTTTTTACCCGACAAAGTGAGGCAAAATTTACAAATATTGCTGAATGACTTTCCTGTATCTAATGAACACTAAAATTCAATATATTGTATAAAAAAACATAAAATAAACTCAAATTTATACTTTTCATGTATAACTACTAAGTGTTAATATCTTAAATATTAGGTACTTATGCATACCATTCAACACCAAACTCTTTCGAACTGACGTATTGTCTTTTATCTACTTTTTATACCTAAAATAAGGACAGGTATGACGGCTAATTTTTACAATAAAAACGCCAATAAACTAGCTGAAATGTACCTATCAAAAACCTTTGAGGAAGTCCACGCATCTTGGTTAAGCTATCTGACTCCTATTTTAAATAAGAAAGAGGCCCGCATTTTAGATATAGGCGCTGGAGCAGGGCGAGATAGCAAGTACTTTGCACAGAAAGGTGCTGATAATAATATTTCTGTGACTGCGATTGAACCCGCTTCAATGTTAGCTGAACTCGGTAAAAATCATACCCAAGGTTTGAACATTAACTGGTTACAAGATTCACTTCCCGATCTCACCGCCGTCACGCGTAAAGAAATCAGTTTCGACCTCATTTTATTAAGTGCCGTTTGGATGCATATTCCAGATGCGCAACGCACTCGTTCATTACGAAAACTCGCTAACTTATTAAAGCCCGGCGGCCTATTAGTTATCTCATTACGTCATGGTGAAAGTGGCGATGAACGAAATATGTATGAAGTTTCTAGCTATGCTTTAGTACAAATGTCTACAAAACTCGGACTATCTCCATTATTAATCACAGATAAAAAGCCTGATGTAATCGGCAGAGCTAATGTCTCATGGCAAACGGTTGTACTAAAACTACCTGACGATGGGAGCGGAGCATTTCCATTCATTCGTCATGTTGCGTTGAATGACGGTAAGTCTGCAACACATAAACTCGCATTAATGCGCGTGTTATTACGTATAGCTGACGGACACCCCGGTGCTGTTATTCGACGTGAAGATAATCGCGTCATATTACCAATGGGCTTAGTGGCGCTTTATTGGGCGCATCAATATAAAGATTTAATCGATAAACATCATTTATTTCAAACGCCTAACAAAAATAACAACATGGGATTTATGAAGGAAGATGGTTGGCATAAATTAACGCATTTATCATCATCAGATTATCGTATTGGGAATTTGTTCCAAGGTGCTCAAGCAATTGCAATGCATAAAATGCTATCTGCAAGCGTCGCTAACATCAAAAACATGCCTTGTAAGTTCATCACTTTTCCTAATAGTACAGAAAGTGTATTTGAAGTGAGCAGTAAATCAGTACGCGCTAAAGACAATTTATTTTTAGACTTAACCACCTTAAAACATTGGGGTGAATTTTCATTACCTGAACACCTATGGATTGCTTTTAGCCGTTATGCTTGTTGGATTGAACCTGTGTTAGTTTCCGAATGGACTAAAACCATGGCTAGCTATCAAGGCAATCGACAATATCAAGCACCAGAGCAACAACATAAATTAGCAAATGCATTAAATTGGTTAGAAGCAAAACGCAGTACCACCGAAGTCCGAAACCGTTTTGAAACGCTGAAAAAACAGAACAACAGCCAACACAACTGTGTTTGGACAAATAAAAGCTTAACCAAAAAATACGCAATCGATCATTGCATGCCATTTGCACGTTGGCCTAATAACGACCTATGGAATTTATTACCTAGCGATGTCACAGCCAACGGACAAAAGAGCGATCGTTTACCGACAGAACATAAGATGAAAAATGCGAAAACACGTATTACAGATTGGTGGCAAGATGCTTGGCTAACCGGTGATTCAATTGATGTTAGCCGAGAAATAAACCAAAAACGTTTTTTCGCAGAAGCTAATATTGCTTTACCAGATTTAGCGTCAAGTAATAATTCAGTCGATGATCTTTTTGACGCTTTATTGCTACAAAGAGGGCGGTTGAAAGAAATGCAGCAGTTGAGAGAGTGGTAATAAATAATTCGACTTTTAGTGTGCGAGTATAATTTACAGTTATTTAGGGATGAAAAATGCAATTATCAGCAGTTGATACGATAAGAAAAAGTTTGATTGTAGGAAAAAATGGACAACGTTTAAATGATTCTTTATTTAAAGGAAGATCAAGCGTTGATTTATCGGTACGAGAAATTATCCATAAAAATGAAAAAGGGAGAGATAAGATAGTTGGACAGTATTTTATTGAACCTCAAGAGACGGTGTATTTATTATCTGAGGAAATAATTAATGTAAAAGCAGGGTATGTTGCATATGTATTTCTTAAAAATAGATTATCATCTAAAGGCTTATTAGCTTTAAATACTGGCATTCTTGACAGTGGCTTTCATGGTCCGCTTTCAACATTAGTTATAAACTTCTCTAAACAAGATGTTCCAGTTAATGAAAATGGAAAAAGTTATTTTTTTAGAGTTGTATTTCATAAAATAGACTTAGTTAGTGGTGAGTCCGAGTCAGATTTTAAAGGAAGAAAATATGAGTATGATAGCTATAAAAAGAATAAGAAAAAAGAATTATCATTTTTACCTCGTTTATTTTTAGATCAAGATAAATTAAAATTAAAAATAAACTCTGAACTTTCTGATAAAGCAATGGATTTTGGTTATAAAAAACTAACTCTTTTATTTGCTATAATGTCACTTTTGTTTGTTTTTATCCCTCCATTAAGTAAAGTGACTGGCGATTATTTTTTTGAAAACAAAAATAAATACTCAGCTAAAGTTATAGAACTGAGTGAAAAATTTGATTTGTTTATGAGCCAAGCTGATCAATCTTCAGTGAAAGACTCACTTAACATATTATATAATCATAATTTACAGTTAAATAGTCAACTGGTTGAATTGAGAGCAGAAGTTGAAGCTCTGAATCATGAGCTATCAAATATAAAATTAAAGGTTATTCCGCCCATAAAGCAACAGCTAGAAGCCTCAAAAAGGTAAAAACTAGCTACGTTAGTAAATCAAGAATACTAAGTAGGTTTTCTTCTCCATTCTTTTGATTCAAAATGTGAGTTGCAGTTCTTTGTAGCTCAATTTGTGCATTAAATGCGACTGAAACCCCCACTTTTTCTGCCAAATATATGTCATTTTTTCCATCCCCTATGAATATGCATTCGGAGGGGGAAACGCCATGCTCTGCAGCGATCTGTTGCATGAAGGTAACTTTTCCTTCGTTATCTGATGGAAGTAAATTATAGAACTCTAGGTTTCCACTATTATCAAAAAAATATTCACATCCACTAAGTACGTGATCAATCTTTAGTTTCCTTTGAACTTTATCAGCTAAGCATTTAAAGCCACCTGTAATAAGGGCCGTAGTCACTCCTTTAGTTTTCAAGAAAGAAAGTAGTTCGATTGCCCCTTGCTGAAGCTCTGAATTATTTGTTATTTTACCTAAGATATCTTCAGTCAAACCGTACTTTTTATGTATTTCAACAGTATCTTTCATCCAATCAAGATAACCTATATATTCTCCATTTAACCATTTGTCCTTTGTCTTCTCTTCTTCAAGGTAGCATTGTTCACCAAGCTCTTTTGCTAATACAGTCCATGCACTTGGTGCGACTTTACCATTATCTAAAGAAATGTCCTTTTTCAATATCGTCCCTTCCATATCGAAAAACCATATCTTAGGGAAATTGGTAAAAGCTTTATTATTTTTAATCATATGATAAAAGCCTGTTTTTTTACTATTTAATTTAGATTTTTATATTAAATAACTTGTAAGTAAGGTGTTCTAATTTTTTGTTTTTTGCATAAACTTCAAGTAATTGGCCTGGGTCTTGATAATGACAATATATAGGTTGGTATTCAGGTAAACAATCTCCTTCTGATTTAATTTCCTTAAGTCTTCCTGCAACATGTACCGATTTGATGTGCTTTACAGTTCCAGGAAAAATAAAATGATTAGATATACTTGAATCATTACCTTCAAGTATTGAAAGAGCATCTTGATAGTAAAATTGCTTAACTAAATCTGGCCAACCTGGAGCTGTTTGCGGTGAACTTGCTTCATAATATTTAGCATCAACTATAGCAAATTTCTTACCTTCATTGCTTTTAAGAACAGTATCTGTTCTTTGGCCTTTTCTAGCCATCGCTTTAAATTTATCTTCTTTGGTTCGATAAATTGGCACAGGTAATTTACTATTAACAGGATATTTTCCAATTAGGCACTCATCAAGCATTGCTTCCCATAGGGTATGGAATTTACGAACCCCGATTAGTACGTTACTTACTGCTGTACCTTTTTCAAGTCGAAGGTATTTAATCAAACCTTTAATTAGAAAAATATCTCGTTCAGAATAACTTAAGCGAAGCTCACGTTCTAAATAAGCAATTTGGGTAGTTTTATCTCCAACTGGATCTCCTATCTGCAATAGGCGATCATCAATCAAATTAGAATTACCAAACCATAAGTGTCCATAAGTTGTAAATAACTCTCGAATTACCTGAGCATGAATTTTTGCTGTTTCACAATTAGCTATATAGCGAGATCGAGAAGTGGCCAAGTCTAAATAAACAGGCCTGCCATTAGCGGGAAAAGCAGTGCTTCTCGCAATGGTACGAGGCCAATGAACCTTTCCTGCATTGATTGTTTGTTCTTTTACTCGGCGCACATATAATCCATTAGTGCGATAGTCATCAAGCAATTGAGCTACTTGTGAGAATGATCTGCCACCAATGACAGTATCACCTTGTTCTTGAGAATAAACACCACTTTCTTTTTCACGAAAGTACTTAAGCAAGGCTTTCAATAAGTAGTGACCTGCCATGCTTGATTCATCATCAAGAGCCTTATGGTTTCTAGGAAGAAATATAGCTAAATCATCCCCATAGGAAAGTACGCCACAAAAATGGATTTTCACATCATCTATGACGATAAGGCCGTATGAACGCATAACTGACAGAATTTCTTCTGGTATCTTTTTTAAAAGGCTACGATCAGTGAAATAACGAATATTACTCACTAATGATTTCACCTTGTAAGTCTTCTGCTATCACTTCTTCTCCATTTTCTTTAATTGCATCTTCTACTTGTGAGTTGAATATAGGCTGATCCTCATGAAAGGCGTTAGATAAGTCACCAAATGTTTTATAACTTGGTGAAAACACTTTTGTATGACCTAAATGGCGCAAGATATCATCCCAGAGGTAGACGAATAATTTACCGCTTAAGGTATTTTTAGTGGATTCTTCATCTGCCACCTCATTCTTATTTAAGAAAAATGGTCCTAATAGACGATCTTCTGCAACGTGACATTTAATTAAGGTTTCATTAATGATTTGGGCAAAGTTAGACCAAGAAATATCGTAAACACCTTCAATTGTAGGTATTCTGAAGTTATTGCTAGGAACATCTACATTATCAAAATCAATTTTAATGTACTTAAAGTTCCAGCGGCGTTTGAATGCAGTATCCATAGGCATAACTGCTTGGTCACTGCTGTTCATTGTTGCTAACAAGGATAAATTAGCTGGAATAGAGATCTTTGTAATTACCTTATCAATGGGTAACTGGTTATTAATGTAGTCAAGCATATCAGGATCTGTAGCATCAATTTCGTACTTACTTGCGCCATTAAGTCTATCTAGTAACTGGAATAATTCACCAAAAACAGCTGCCGCTGGTGCTCGATTAATTTCTTCAATAATTAGATATACGTGCTCGCTAGAAAAAGTTAATGCTTCAATTAATGCGTTAGTGAAAGGCCCTGGGCGGAACTGGTAAGTGATTTGACGTTTAGAGGAGTCGTTAGGGTCTTCTTCCATCTTTGGCTTTAATGAACCAACAAAGTCGCTATATTGTGTATCTGGGTGGAAAACAGTAATTGTTTTTCGAGAGTCTTTAGTACTTTCATCGATCGTATGGCTTTTACCTGTACCAGGGGCCCCATAAAAAATAATATTTGTGCCCTGAATTTTGTTTGTTGGCTGGCTCGTAGTTACAACATCATCAGGTTGCTCACTACTTAAATATTGTATGGTTGTTTCTAAGTGGCTTTCAGATAGTTGCATTAGTTTTTCTTGATAGTTACTAAGCCCGTTCGCAATAAAAATTGTTTTATTGATTAACGTATAGAGGGGTAATGTCTGGACTGTAGATAATGCATTTACAACAGAATCTTGGATGTGAGTTGAAAAGAGATCTCTCCAAGTTCCTTCTACGTAATTTGGTGAATTATTAAACGAAATAAGATTGCTTTTTATATTTTCCATAACGCCAATTAATTGCTGGAGTGTGACAGAGAAGTGTTTAGGATTACCTCCTCTACCTGTGTTGGAAAAAATGAAGCTTGGAGAAAGAGGGGCATATTCTACCCCCATACCACTTTCTAAATCAGAACATTCTTTAATAAATTGTACTAGTGAGCCTGTAAACATATTCCACCCTATTGCCTGTTTTAATACACAGTGATATTATTCCGGGATAAAAATCGGATAAGTGGGTCACTATGACAACTAAAATTATAAATAAAGCTGAATATATCAGAAACTTAAGTAATAAACTGCGATTAGGGCCAACAGAATTGGCTAATCTTTTAGGAATGAATGTTACCGGAGAGCGAACAGTACGTGGTTGGATAAATGGTGAGCATGAACCAACGGTTTCTAAGTGGGATGCAATTCTAAAATTAGAGGTTACTTTAAAGGCTCACTATGAAAATGCTCCATTTAAGCAACAGAGAATAGAAGACTCTGACTTTACGTTTATTGATTTATTTGCTGGTATCGGAGGCATACGATTACCATTTCAAGAGTTAGGTGGCCATTGCGTATTTACATCTGAATGGGATAAATTTGCTCAAAAAACCTACTTAGCCAATTATGGTGAAATGCCTAATGGTGATATTACCCAAATAGCGTCTTCAGAAATTCCAAATCATGATATTTTACTTGGTGGGTTTCCTTGTCAGTCCTTTTCACAAGCTGGTTTAGGTAAAGGCTTTGATGATACTCGTGGAACTATGTTTTTTGAGATTCAACGAATACTTACCGAAAAACGACCTAAAGCTTTCTTACTTGAAAATGTAAAGCAGCTAAGAGGACATGATAAAGGCCGCACGTTAGAAACGATACTTGCTATTCTACGTGGAGAACATGATCAAAAAGTTTCTGATGACGTACCTATGAGTGAAGACGCTAGGAATGCACTTTCTAAAAAGCTCAAATATAGTGTTGATGTACAAGTATTAAGAGCTGGGGATTTTGGTGTTCCACAAAATAGAGAGAGGGTTTTTATCATTGGTTTTGATCGTGATTATTTTGGTAATGATTTAAGCTTTAATGATCTGTTTACTTGGCCTGTTGGTTCCAAAGAAGTGACTCGAGTGGGCGATATCTTACAATCAAAGAAAGAACTTGAAATTGATTTTCAAGAACAACAAAAAGATAGATTCACTATCTCAGATAAATTGTGGAAAGGGCATCAAAAAAGAAAAGAACAACATAAAACCAAAGGTAATGGTTTTGGGTGTACGGTGAATAATAGGGATGATGTTTATACAAATACAATAAGCGCGCGTTACTATAAGGATGGCTCAGAGATTTTGATTAGTCAAGATGAGTTAGCGAAGAACCCTCGAATGCTTACACCTAGAGAATGCGCTCGTTTACAAGGCTTCCCAGAAGAGTTCATTGTAGAAGCAGTATCGAAAGGGCAAATATATAAACAGTTTGGTAACTCAGTTTGTATGAAAGTTATTGATGCGGTTGCAGTTGAAATGGTTAAAACGTTAGCTAAAGCTGAAAACTCTAGAAATTAGATTACTTGTTAATTTTTCTTTAAATTAACCTATATTTTAGTAATTTAAATTACCCATATAATAAAAATTATACGTCGCACAAAGATTCACTTGAAAATATATTCAAGTGAATCTTTCAATCTAACGAATTAATTCACCCCAGAATTGTCCTGAATTATCACTTCCAAAAACCAATGTAGAACCTTCTTGTGCTTGGGCCATAACAGTGTTGGTTGGAAAGTACAATCGATACTCAGAACGAGTCGGGTGAGCTTCTCGAGCGTCATACCAAGTCAATATTACAGGAATGAAGCCAGCTTCCCCACGAATTGAAAAATTTGCTGATATGCTTTGACGAGCTGTGCCAAATAATGATTTTAGTTGGCTTACGCCATTTAACTCATGTTGGTTTGAACGACTAGGTTCAGTTTCAACTGCTGATAAAGTTTTTACGCATGCGTGGTTCAAAATCAAAGCTTGTCTCATTATAAAAATTTTCCTTTATGTGATTGATAATTTCGAAGTGTAATCCGAAGAACAGTATATTAAAAAAATTACTTATTCTTAACATATTCGCTTTATATACTATCAAAAAGTTGATGAGGAACTGTGATGGAATTCAATTATGTGACTGAATATTAAAGCATTTCGAATCGTTACAAAAAAGCCGAACATAAGTTTAATGCCGATCGGTTAAAGATCTAAGAAGAAAACTTGAACGATCTTTCAGATAGATCATAATCCCTAACCTTATTTAATAAGATTGGGGATTTTTTTGTTTAATCAAGAGATGGAATTGGTGTATGAGTCATTTGAAAATAAAGAGGCTTACGACAGCGTATTAACAGCCATTGATTCTAAATGGATTGAAGAAGTATTATTTTGTACTCAAAAAGCGAGTGTTCGACGTCTCCGCTTACCTGCAGAGCAAGCCGTTTGGCTAATCATCATGATGGGGTTAATGTGAAATTGCTCAATAAAATAAGTTTGTGGTTCACTCGATATTGCTTTGCAAACTAACCCTGACGAAGTCTATGACCATGTTGCCCCAAGTGTACTCACCGATTGTCGAAAGCGATTAGGTAAATCTCCTATGAGCTACCTTTTTAGTACAACTTGTGCGGCTTGAGATAAATCTATCATCGCTAAAAACATAGTATCGGTTTAAACTTATTAGCCGTAGATGGCACGACCTTTAGGTCGCAAGACACGCCAGAAAATAGAGAAACATTTGGTTTTATCTCAAAATCTAATCCTGTTTATCCGCAACTTCGTATGGTTTCTTTGCATTCAATGCATACTCGGATGCTACTTGTCGATGCATTTGATAGCTGTAGTGTCTGCGAGATAACCTTAGCTAAACGGCTACTGAGCGATATTCCAGAAAATTTATTAACCTTATTCGATCGTTGTTATTTTTCAGCAGACCTAATGCTCAATTGGCAGCAGTTCGGTATCAATGCACATTGGCTAACACCGGTAAAAAAGCTATGCGGTATTAAGTTATTGATCGGTATACCGATAATGACTTATTAATCGAAATGCCAGTATCCCCGCAAGCAAGAGCTAAAAATCCAACCTTACCAGAGACTTGGTAAGTAAGAATGATATGTTACCAAGATCCAAAGAGTGATATTAAAGGCTTTATTACCTCATTAATTGATCCGACACTGTATTCAATGAATGCATTACTATCTGTGTACTGGGAACAATGGGAAATAGAGCAGAGTTTTGGCGAGCTTAAAAATAATCAGCTTAATGGGGAAATAACACTACGAATTCGTTTTCTAGAAGAGAGATGGCAGAAACTATGGGGGTACTATTGGGTTATAATTTGATCCGACTTGAAATGGTTAATATTGCGCTAGAAGCGCAGGTTGAACCTACTCGGATCAGTTTCACGGCCTCCATTTGTATTATAGATACGCAAATAAGAGCCTATGCACCATTAGGTAATGGCACTATTTCGAAAAAGCTTCAGCTTATGCGAGAAGATGTTAAACATTTTTTTTGCCCAAAAAAAGAAACACTGAACGTTTTCACGTTCAGTGTTCTATATTCCATCTAGATATCCGTTAAGATTTAAGCCTAAAATCTCTTAACCGAACGGCATTGGAACATAAGTTCGGCTTTTTTATTGCGACTTAGGAATCGTTACAAAATAACTTGCGCTAAATTTTTCAAAAAAACTAAAATAACTGATTATTTTGAAAACAAAACGCAAGTAACTTTGAAGCTAATCCTTAAAAGAAACTTACGCTTCTTCGTCCGCTACAACTGGACGGTCTACAAACTGGATATAAGCCATTGGAGCTTTATCGCCAGTACGGAAACCACATTTAATGATACTAGTGTATCCACCAGGACGAGTCGCGTAGCGAGGACCTAGTTCATTAAATAATTTTGCCACTACTGCATCATCACGAAGACGAGCAAATGCTAAACGACGGTTAGCAACGCTATCCGTTTTAGCTAATGTAATTAATGGCTCAATTACACGACGCAATTCTTTTGCTTTTGGCACTGTAGTTTTAATAACTTCATGCGTGGCAATAGAGATTGCCATATTACGAAACATAGCCTGACGGTGGCTACTGTTTCGGTTAAGCTGACGTCCACTTTGACGATGGCGCATAACCTAATCCTTATTATTCGTGAATCGGCTTTAGTCTAATCTTCGATTAAACTTGCTGGTGGCCAATCTTCTAAGCGCATGCCTAGAGACAGTCCACGTGAAGCAAGTACATCTTTGATTTCAGTTAGAGACTTCTTACCTAAATTAGGCGTTTTTAGAAGTGCAACTTCAGTACATTGTACTAGGTCACCGATATAATGAATCGATTCCGCTTTCAAACAATTCGCAGAACGAACAGTGAGTTCTAAATCATCTACTGGGCGTAAAAGAATTGGATCAAACTCAGGTTTAGCTT